>CAWAXV010000001.1:0-78657 GCA_963786095.1 uncultured Acidobacteriaceae bacterium
TCAATCGAAATCTGCAAGCCCAGTCCCGAGACCGCCCGCTCCGCTTCCGACGGACCCAACCCCGGCGACAGCACCGCCACCTCTTGCCCCATGAACATGGCCGCCTGCAACCGCTGCTGCCAACGCCGACACCATCGCCACGATCACCAGCACCAGCGCCAGCAGCGCAAATCGGAACGCGGACTTCATTTGTTCGTAATCAGGCACGTTCGTATCTGACCTTCGCCTCAAGACTTCAATGTTCAAATGATGTTCATATCTGGGTACATAGTCCGCCTGCGAAATTATATCTCTCACACCTCGGAGCTACAGCTACCCACGCATTTTCAATTACATACAGTCTCACGCAGAAGCCACGCCCATACTTCGCCCTCCGCGCATCCCGCCAGCCTCGCCTGCAATCTAATGAACTGGATGCGTTTATAACGACTGGGCGATGCTGTAGTGAGGCGTCTCGTGTGTTGGCGTCATTCTGAGCGGAGCCGCTCTTCAGGCGAAGCGAAGAATCTGCTTATCCGGCCTCGCGCATAGGCCAAACTACAGCGCTACCACTTTCGAGAGGTGCTCCCTGGCCCTCCCAATGGAGTATCATATGTCTGTGCGCCGTTCGATGCCCTTATCGGTTGCGCTTTTCGGCCTGCTTGCCCTGCCGTAAGTCTTGTCTCAAACAGCCATGCTCAGATCAATGGCGTTCCCTCTTCCGTGACTTCTCCCGGATTCGGCGGACGCCCCGTCAATGGCACTCCGCCCAGCGTATCTTCAGTTGGCCCCAGGGGATTCACGCCCAACTCGCGCGTCACCTTCTCCACCGGAAACAGAGCGACAACAGGTGACGGTCTCATCATCATCATCACTCCCTGCAGTACGCTCCCTCTGTCGTCTACGCCGTCCCTGTTCCGTACTCGGTTGACGCAGGCGACACCGAAGACCAGACCGAAGAAGACGACGCGAACTACCAGGGTGGCCCGACGATCTTTGACCGCCGCGGATCCGGTGCCGATTCCTACGTTCCGCCCGTGAACATTCGCCGGCCTCAACCCACCGACACCGCCGATGCCGATGCCGACCCTCCCGCGCCCGCGACTGCTCCGGAACCTACCCTGCTCGTATTCAAAGATGGCCACCAGCTTGAGGTGGGAAACTACGCCATCGTCGGCAACACGCTCTTTGACCTGACGCCGGGACATGTGCGCAAGGTCGCCTTGGCCGATCTCGATCTCGACGCCACCCGCAAACAAAACGACGATCACGGCGTCACCTTCCAGCTTCCGCCGTCGCAGCAGGCAAACTAACCATGCACCGGGTCCTTCTCGTGACCTTGATCTTAGTAACATCGTTCGCTGCCCATGCGCCCTATCTGACCGCCCAGCGAATGATCTCTGGCGCTCCGCATTTCGCACCCTCGCGTGGAGCGCCTGCTTTCTCTCCCCGAGGCTTCAATCACGCAGACCGATCACGCGCGTTTTTTTATCCGCTCGCCTACGGTGACCCGCTATACGCCGACTATCTCTCCAGCACCGGATATCCCGTGGCCTCTCAGCCTCCGGTCATCCTCGTGCAATCGCCTCCACCGCCCGCTCCTGCCCAGCCGCTTTTTTCAGAACCGGCTGTACCGCTCATGATCGAACTGCAGGGCGATCACTATGTTCGCGTAAGTGGCGAAGACAATTCTGGAGCGGAGATGATTCCTCCCGAGTCAATTCGTCGGCCCGAAAAATTATCCGCTGCCACAATCCAGACTCTCGCGCCGGAACCCCCGGTCGTCCTCGTATTCCGCGACGGCCATCGCGAAGAAGTTTCCGTGTACACCATCGCCGGTGGCTTCCTCTACGCCGCCCGCGACTACCCCACCGACGGATCGTGGAACAACAAAATCGAACTCTCGTCCTTGAACCTTCCCGAGACCACAAAGACCAACCAATCCCGCGGCGTGAAATTCCAAATTCCCCATTCCCCCAACGAAGTAATCCTCCGCCCGTAATAAGGATTGCCTTGTCATCCTGAGCGGAGTCGTTCTTCAGGCGAAGCGAAGGATCTCCCACTCATCCGGCCTCGCGCGTGAGCCAAACCACACCGCGCAAATCGCCACTCACGCCGCGACCGACAACTCCTCCCGCGCCCGAGCCCTCCTCTCCCGCACCCGCAGCATCGGCTGCTCCACCAAATAATAAGAAGCGCTCGCCAGCCCCACCGCAAACAACACGAAATACCACGGCCGATCATGTTGCCCGTACGCAAACAACTGCTGCCACAAATAAAGGCTGTAGCTGATCTTCCCCAGCCACACCACCGGGCGCACATTCAACATCCAATACGGCCTCTGCACCACATGCAGCAGCAGTCCCGCAATCGATAGATGCATCAGTGGCCACAACACAAACAGCAACATCGCCGTGATGTGGAAATGCCGCAGCCCCACATACACCGGAACCAGCACCACCGGGCACAATCATCGCCAGCCGCCCACGCGCCGCCTGATCCTCGGCAGTCGCGTCCGCGAAAATCGCCAGCAGACATCCGATCGCCAGCACATCCGCCACCGCCGGAAACGTCTCATCGGCCTGTCCGTGCAGTTGCAGAAAATGGCACGCGATGCGGTACAGCGGCGCAACGCCACCACTCCCACCAGAATCGCCACTCTGTGCCGGTGCCACTTCTTCAGCGCACCCGGCCACAGAAAATAAAATTGCTCCTCCACGCTCAGCGACCACAAGTGCCCCAGAAACCACGGATGCGAAAAATCAAAGTTCGCCAGGTACAGCGCCGCCGCCGCCATGTGATACCAACGCAACTCACGCCAGAAAATCACAAACACCGGCAGCATGAACACCATCGCCGCCGGAAGAATCCGGTACGCCCGCCGAACATAAAATTCTCGCAGCCCGATCGTCGAAGTTTTCGCATGTTCCTTGAGCAACAGCGTCGTAATCAGATATCCCGAGATAATAAAAAAGATTCGCACTCCCAGATTCGCAAATGCTCCCGCCACATCCGAGTGATAACGCAACTCCGTCCAATGCCCCACCACGACCAGCGAAATCGAAATTGCCCGCATGCCATCCAGCGACGGAATCCGCTTCATACTCCGCGCAGCCTAGCAGCGAGCCGGCAAAATCTCAGTGACACCAACCATAATCCCAACTTTATTTCCGCAGATTTCCCAACTCGGAACGAGCCGGCAACATGTCTCAACCCAGTCAACGCCCACCCCCGATTCAGCTCGAAATCGTGCTATAATAAATCATAGTTCCCAGGGCACATAACATCCTGTAAATGCAAGTCAGTTACAGTCCTTTTCTGCACCAGGTCTCCCGGTTTGAGCTGACGGCTGAAAGCTGACGGCTGAGAGCTAAAAGAATGGCTGACGATCAAAACCCCGAACTTCCCCTGACTCCTCCTCCCGGCGGCGGCGATGGCCCCGGCGCCTTGAACATTCAACCCGTCAACATTGAAGAGGAGATGCGCCGCTCGTATCTCGACTACTCGATGTCGGTCATCATCGGCCGCGCGCTGCCCGACGTTCGCGACGGCCTAAAACCCGTCCACCGCCGCATTCTTTTCACCATGCAGCAGATGGGGTTGCAGCCGAATCAGGCTACGCGCAAGTGCGCGCGCATCGTCGGCGACGTCATGGGCAAGTACCATCCGCATGGAAACCTTGCGGTGTATGACGCGTTGGTGCGCCTGGCGCAGACGTGGTCGCATGCGCTATCCGCTGATTTTCGGGCAAGGAAATTTCGGCTCGGTCGATGGAGATCCGCCGGCGGCCGATCGTTACACCGAAGCGAAGCTGGCGCAGGTTTCCACTGCGCTGCTCGAAGATCTCGACAAAGAGACCGTCGACTTCCATCCCAACTACGACGGCAGCGAAGTTGAGCCGGACGTTCTGCCGGCGCGCATTCCGAATCTTCTGGTCAACGGCTCCGACGGAATCGCCGTCGGCATGGCGACGAAAATTCCGCCGCACAATCTGACGGAGATCGTCGACGCCACCATCACGCTGGTGAACAATCCCAACGCGCAGCTCGCCGAGATTCTGAAGTTCGTGCAGGGCCCCGATTTCCCGACCGCCGGCATCATCCACGGCCGCGCCGGAATTTTCGAAGCCTACCGCACCGGCCGCGGACGCTTCATGATGCGCGCCAAAGCCGCCATCGAGAACGTTCAGCAAAGACCGCGAAGCCATCATCGTCACCGAGATTCCGTACCAGGTGAACAAGGCGCGCCTGGTCGAGCGCATCGCGCAACTGGTCAACGACAAAGACATCGAAGACATCTCCGACATTCGCGACGAAAGCGATCGCGACGGCATGCGCATCGTCATCGAACTCAAGCGCGGAGCCGAACCGCAGATCGTCCTGAACCAGCTCTTCAAGCACACGCAGATGCAGGAAAGCTTCTCGATGATCCTGCTGGCGGTGGTCAATGGACAGCCCCGCGAAATGGGCCTGATCCAGACCATCAAGTACTTCATCGAGCACCGCGTCGATGTCGTTCGCCGCCGCACCGCTTACCTGCTGCAAAAGGCGAAAGACCGCGAGCACATTCTCGAAGGCTACCTGACGGCGCTCGATCATCTCGACAACGTCATCACGATCATTCGCGGCAGCGCGAACCGCGCCGACGCCCGCGAAAATTTGGTGCTCTACTTCGGCGGCAAGAAGATCGACATCAACACCACCGGCCGCGCTCCAAGGCTCGATCCCGACAAGCCCTTCACTGCACGCCAGGCCGATGCGATCCTCGAACTGCAGTTGCATCGCCTGACCAAGCTCTCGATCGACGAAATCTCGAACGAGCTGAATGAAGTCCGCGACAACATCGCCGAATACGAATCGATTCTCGCGTTCGGAAGCGAAGCTGCGCAAAGTCATCATCAAAGAGCTGGAAGAGGTGAAGAAGCTCTACGGCGACGAGCGCCGCACGCGCATCGAAGACGAAGCTGCGGAGATCGTCCTCGAAGATCTCATTGCCGACGAGCAGGTCGCGGTCACCGTCAGCCACTCCGGCTACATGAAGCGGACGCCGATCTCCACCTACCGCATGCAGCGCCGCGGAGGCACGGGCCGCACCGGCATGAAGACGCGCGACGAGGATTTCGTCGAGCATCTCTTCATCGCCTCGACGCACGCCTACATTCTGATCTTCACCAACAAGGGCCGCGTCTACTGGCTGAAGGTCTACGAGATTCCCGACGTCAGCGCCGCCGGAAAGGGCAAGCACATCGGCAACCTGGTCGGACTGCAGCCGGGCGAGACCGTCAAGACCATGCTCGCCGTGCGCAACCTCGAAGAAGAAAGCAAGTACATCTTCTTCGCAACGCGCAATGGCATCGTGAAGAAGTCGGAGCTGCGCGAGTTCATGCACGTGCGCTCGAACGGCATCAACGCCATCGGCATCGAAGACGGCGACGAACTGGTCGCCGCCCGCGTCACCGACGGCAACCAGATCATCTTCCTCGCCTCGCACGAGGGCATGGCCGTCCGCTTCGACGAAAGCCACGTCCGCTCCATGGGCCGCGCCGCCGTCGGCGTGTGGGGCATCGACCTGGAAGAGAGCGACTACGTCGTCGGCATGGCGACAACGACCAAGCCGGCGACGCGCCCGCGCCTCCGAAGGAGAAAGTCGAAGGGGAACCCGAAGTCATCGACGAAGCCGTCAAAGGCAAGCTGATCCTCTCGGTCACCGAGAACGGATACGGCAAGCGCACCCCGGCCGACGAATACCGCCTCACCAACCGCGGCGGCAAGGGCGTGATCAACGTCAAGACCACCGAGCGCGTCGGCAAAGTCGTCGGCATCGCGCAGGTGGACGAGACCTCCGAAGTCATGCTGATCAGCCACTACGGCAAAATCATCCGCATGGACTCGACCACAATCCGCGAATCGGGGCGCAACGCCCAAGGCGTCCGCCTGCTGAACCTGGAACCGGGCGACCGCGTAGCGGCAGCCGTGGTGATCGCACCCGAAGCAGAGCCGAACGGCGGCAACGGCGGCACGCTGATTCAGTAGTGATCGTGTCGGGGCGGACGCCTCGTCCGTCCCGGCGCCAAAGCGCCGGGGAAGAAGCCTGTAGTGATTCTGCTGGATGATGCTAGAGGTTTGGGTCCGTGGAATCCCACCCTTGCGCAAAGAGCGCGCAAGGATGGGGCACCCGGCCTATTTGACTACTGCACCCGTTTTAACGTTTGAAAAATTAACGGATTAACTTCGTGCTCTTGTAATAACCCCATGATTTGTTGCTCTGCGATCGTTGAATGGTCTAGCGAGAGTGTGCTGTCGCGTTTCTTGTATGCCTTTGCCCAGTCGTGGAAAAGTTGCGATTTGGCCCGTATTCGAGCGATACGGGTGCGCGAAACGATGGTGAACGCTTGTGGTTCTCCAACGCTTTTATCCGCGACTTTCTTCGCTTTCTGCATTGCTTCATAAACATGAAGCATGGATCGGGCTAAGCTGCATTCGATGCTTTGGCCGCGCTTGTTAAGATGATCCATCGCAAGTTGACCGCCAGAACCGATCACTAAGACTCCGGGAGCGATCCCAGGCTCAATCGGATATTTGCGACTTCCCTTGTAGAAGATAATTTGACCTCGGGCAGAATATCCCGCCAAGAGCAATTCGACATTGAATGAATGCGCGTCAATTAATGCACGTATAGCATCATGAATATATTGGTCAATTTTTCCACTTGGTACCTTCCCAGTCTGCCACTGCCGTAGTGTTATGCAGTACGACATTCGCATTGCCCAATCTACGCTCGGTGCCCACCCTTTGAGTCTGGCATCGCGCACCGCATTCTCGATATGCTCAGTAAGAACCTCTCCCTTTTTCGCGCAATCTCGCAGGAGTCGATTTAATTCGCTTACTACCGTGGCACAATCACCTAGACGACCCGCAACAGCCGCAATTAAGGGATTGGGGATATTGAAGTCCCAGGTTTTACCTGTCTCGTCATTTGGAACAATGAAGTGCGGGTATCGCTAGCGATGATGGCCATATCCCCGCCATTGCAGAGCACTCCGATGCCGACCGTCATATCCTCTTACCCGTTCGACTCGACTCCATAGGTTGGTTCATACCAGGACGGAAGGCGAGTGGCCCGGCCTTTCTACGTTGTTTTTTCTTTCCCGTTCCGGAACTGCGGGTGCCCGCTCTTGCGATGTTTGCAAGAGCCTACCCTGAGCTTGTCGAAGGGCGGGTACGATGCAGCTTGTAGAATGGGATTGTCATGCCTAGCAGCCTGCATCGTACGTACGGCGCTCATCACCTGCACTTTATCACTGCGGAGGAAGTAGGGGCCGTGCAGGTGAACGTGGGATGGTGCACGCGAAGGTCGAAGGCCGGACAGCCGCCTGAGCCAGCGAGATCAAAGGCCGGGGCACGCGGCCCCGATACAGAGTCCCCACTCTAAAATCGCAACGAACGCGATTTTAGAATGGGCTACCCGACTGCCGAAGACTCGCGCACACGGCGTTCGGCGGCTAAAACCGCGATTCATGAATGGACGCGTTTTCGCGGCCCTCAAAGGGCCGCTCTTCCACGGTGCTGCGGGCGGGGTGGGTGTTTTGGGCGGGTTCCCGCGAGTGAACTGGCGGGCTATTTTCGAGCGTTCCCTCTGGGACGTCGTACGGTCCATTGCCTTCGTGGTAGAAATTCCTCTCGGCGCCTGTGGTGGCCCCATGGGGTGCAGAGGTCCTTCGTCGGGCAAAGAGCGCCCTCCTCAGGATGACAGAGTGTGGGAATCAATCCCCACGGTGTTGCGACTTAAAGCCGCAAGTTTTCAAATCCAACCTCATCCAGATTCAATCCAGTCGCAACTAGTCTGGTCGCAGCCTTTGTGACCCTTCGCGAATAGGATAGCAAATTGAGAGGGGTAAACCGGCAAGAACGCGGATTTTATATTCGCCGTGTTTCTTTGAACTTAGGCTCGATCGTGTAATTTCTGCCTATTGACAAGATTTTGAGTGGATGGCGTTTTCGGGGCTTTGAAAGTACCTTCTGGTCGCTTGGCGAGAGTAGCATCAAAAGCGAAAAAGCAGGTTCCTCCTTCGTCGGAATGACAAGGAGAGTTTGAGGATTCCAGGAGTTAAGGATTCCGTGCCTCGCGGGGGAAACAAGGCAAGGGGGCTCAGATCCTTAAGAAAATTTTGCGGCGGTACATCCAGAACAGGATGAGCCAAAAGATCAGCATCACTAGCAAAACCGTGGAGTACGGGCTGAAAAGTCGGTCCTGCGATCGCCGATATCGCCCTTCCAAAGTGACGGTCGAGGGCATTGCCGAAGAAATCGGTCCATCGTCCAACTCATCACGTAAACGGCAATCGAGTTCATTCCGACCACCACCAGCGGGAACGCCCAGCGCCGCCATCCTTTCCATTCGATGAGCGCGTAAAAGCCGGCCAGCATCAGCACCACCAATCCTCCGCTATACAGGGTGTACGACGATGTCCAGACCCGTTTGACGATGGGGCAGATGCCGGCCCATTGACAGATCAGTCCGAGCAGCACAAGGCCGACTCCCGCGATTACGAGTCCGCGCAATTTTCTGTTTCTCTTCGATCCTTTGCCCTTGAGCCATTCTCCGGCGAGCAAGCCCATGATCATGGTCGCCGAGCGTTGGAATGAAACTCAGCGTCGACCAACCGCCCTCATTGAAGACAAAGGGATGCTCGCGCGGAAACAGGTTCAGGAACCAGACATCGAATGCCCACGAAAGATTGGAATTCTTGTTCCAGTGAGAGAGAAATCCGGTGTAGTTGTGAGTCCAGTTCTGGGGAACTCCGACCCTGGCGTAGTCAAAGTGCGGGCCGGGCGCGGGATAGAGCGCGAACGCTGCCCAGAAAGCAAATCAGGATCAGCACCAGCGTCATCACTTGGGTTCGCACGCGCGTGAATCCCAGCAGGAACAGGAAGACGTAACCCAATCCGATCTGCGTCAGCGTGTCTTCAAATGTGAAGTAGGTCTGATGCGAGCGCTAGAGAGCGGAGAAAGATTCCGAGAAAGATCAGGATCAGCGCGCGCCGGACCGCGTGCGCCAAGCATGGGTCCGAAGGTTTGTCCCTTCATTTTCCGGCTGGCGATCGAAAACGGAAGCGCCGCGCCCACCAGGAAAGAAAAGGCGGGCTGAATCAGGTCATGCAGCGAGCATCCCTGCCACTCCACGTGCTCGGTGTTGAAGGCGATCACGCTCCAGAATGCACTGTGCGGAAACGCGCGCGCCACCTCAGGCAAACGCATGCGCTTCGGCGAGCATCAGGACCATCACCAGTCCCGCGGAATGCATCCAGCGAGACCAGCCGGCTGACGCCTTCAGCGCTTGCGTTCCGGTTCGGCTACAGGCGCTTCTGCTACGGGACTCTCAACCTGCGCGCTTTCGATCATCAAGGCTCCTGTCATCATGGACGGCTGATGCGAACGCATGCGGCGCATGCAATTCGCCGGCACTTAAGTCTGAACCGCAAAGCCCGGGGAGTCCGAATGGACGTTCCACTTGCCGCGGGTGAAATCCGGAAATTTCTGCGGAGCGCCATTCTGCGCCACCGATGCTTCACTCAACGGAGTCGGCGCGCTCCATGCGGCGGCATCATAGACATTGATGTCGGGCACGAGACCCCTTTTCAGGCAATCCATCAGCCGGTAATTCATGACGTAGTCCATTCCGCCGTGGCCGCCCATTTTGCGGGCCATTTCTCCGGTTGTCTTCCAGAGCGGGTGCTCGTACTTGTCGCGAAACGCATCGATGGTTCTGCCAATCTTCCTTCTTGAGCCATCGCCTGCTTCGTGCCATCGACGAAGATCCGCGGCGGATAGTCGGCGAAGATGCCCTTGGTGCCCGAGATCGAGTTGAGGCGGCTGTAAGGTCGTGGGTTGACCACGTCATGCTGCAGAAGAATCGTGCGGCCTTTCTGGGTCTTTATGATGCTGGTGTTCATGTCGCCGCAGATGTATTTTTCGGCGCGCTTCGGGTCGCCGTCCGCGAAGTTCGCTTTTACATACGCGCTCAGCGACGCCTCGGACGAACTCACCGAAACCATGTAGTCGAAGCGGTCGCCGCGATGGATGTCCATGTAGTGGGCGACCGGGCCCAGTCCGTGCGTCGGATACAGATTGCCATTGCGCTTCATGTGCGGGAACGCGGCGCCACAGGCCTTCGCCTTCATTCGCGGTCAAAATGCTGCGCAGGTCGTGGAGATAAGCCGCCTCTCCATGGGTGATTTCGCCGAAGACTCCATCGCGCACCATGCCGAGGACCATCATCTCGTGTCGAGCCATAGCAGCAGTTCTCGAGAATGACGCAATGCTTGCGAGTCGCCTCGGAAGTATCGACAAGGTCCCAGCACTCCTGCAAGGTCGTGCAGGCAGGCACTTCGACGGCAGCATGCTTGCCATTCTTCATGGCGTTGAGCGCCATCGGAACGTGCCAGTTCCACGGGGTCGCGATGTAGACGATGTCGAGTTCGAGTCTGGGTCAGATTCTTGAAATCTCATTTCGCCCTTGCTGAAGCCTGCGGGCTCTGCCTGGCCTGCGTCGGTGACCGCCTTCTGGGCTCGCGCCACTTTTTCCGGCACCAGATCGCAGATCGCCTTGACCTCTACGTTTTCAATTGCGAGTAAGTCCTGCAGCAAACTCGGTACCGCGTCCGCCGACGCCGATAATTCCCAGGCGCACCCGCTCTCTTGCCTCAAACGGGACGCCCATCATCGTCGGGTTCGCACTTTTCGGGGTGCTGGCAGCGAGGTCAGAACCCAGAATGTCGGTCGCAATCAGAAGTCCCGCACCGCCGATCGCGGTGCGCTTCATGAAACTTCGTCGCGAAATGTCTTTCGATTCTTTATCCGTTGGCACCTGTGACCTCCTCTGGTCAGTATTTTCTCCGATGGCGTATTCTTTGACGACAAATCGAGAGAGTTTTTCTTTGCTCGGAAAGCCTGAGTCCACCTTTATATACTTCAGCTTGGAAATGCACACTCTTCTCAACTGCAGAATCGCCGAGAAGATCTGTGCGGGCCTCATTATAGGAAAAATGCAGGGACCTCTTCACAGGGCCAAAGTACTTGTTCAGCCAGTTTCCTCCGCAGGCTCTCTTGACTTTGCCAGTACAAGTGCTCACCCGCGAAAATCGCTCAGGTCGAGACTATCTACAATTGCCAAATAACTGGAATTGTTTGATAATTATTCTTATCCAGTTGACATGCGTTTGAGTCACAAACAGTTTCGGGAGCTTGCCTGGATGCATGGTCTGGCGGCCACGCACCAGCGGAAGATCATATTTGAAGCTGTGGTGTCTGGCCCGGGACACTACTCGCCGGAAGAAATCTACGCAGTCGTCAAACGGCGCATCCCCTCGGTTTCTCTCGCCACGATCTACAATAATTTGCGGCTGTTTGTGGAGAAGGGACTGTTGCGGGAGGTAACCCCTCACTCTTCCACGTTGCGCGTGGACGGCAACCTTGAGTCCCATCATCACCTGGTTTGCATACGCTGCAAGACAGTGCAGGACATTCCAGGGGACTTCATTACCGGCGACCTCATTGACTTCAAACGGCTGGCCCGGCAGGCGCCGGGTGGCTTTGATTTAACTGAGCCGCTGATCGAGGTATTTGGCCTCTGTCGGCGCTGTAGTGCGAAAACTCAAAAACTAACTTCATAAGCGAAGAGAGAAAAGAGGAATTATGTCTGAAGAGAAACAAGTACTCGCCGGCGTGCCCGGCCCTCCGAATACAGAGTCAGAAGTGGCGCAGTCTAAATGCCCGGTGAGGGGTGGCGCTCACACCACCGCGGCGGCCCCGTCGAATGCAGACTGGTGGCCGAATCAACTGAATTTGAGGATCCTGCACCAGCACTCATCTTTGTCCGATCCGATGGACAAGGAATTCAATTACGCGGAAGAATTCAAGAAGCTCGATCTGAACGCGGTGGTGAAGGACCTGCGTGCGTTGATGACGGACTCGCAGGAGTGGTGGCCGGCCGACTTCGGGCACTATGGTGGGCTTTTTATTCGGATGGCGTGGCACAGTGCAGGCACGTACCGCATCGGCGACGGGCGCGGCGGTGCCGGCTCGGGGCAACAGCGTTTTGCGCCACTCAACAGCTGGCCCGACAACGTGAATCTCGACAAGGCGCGCCGGTTGCTGTGGCCGATCAAACAGAAGTATGGACGGAAGATCTCATGGGCCGATCTGATGGTTCTCGCCGGGAACGTTGCGCTGGAGTCGATGGGCTTCAAGACGTTCGGCTTCGGTGGAGGTCGCCCGGATGTGTGGGAACCCGAAGAGGATGTCTACTGGGGTTCGGAAGCGGAGTGGCTGGGAGATGCGCGCTACAAGGGCGATCGTGAGCTCGACAATCCTCTCGGCGCAGTACAGATGGGCCTGATTTACGTGAATCCGGAAGGGCCCAATGGCAAGCCGGATCCCATCGCTGCTGCGCGGGACATCCGCGAGACGTTCGCGCGCATGGCGATGAACGACGAAGAAACCGTTGCGCTCATTGCCGGCGGTCACACGTTCGGCAAAACGCACGGCGCTGCCGATCCGAAGAAGTATGTCGGCGCCGAGCCCGAAGGCGCGCCGCTCGAGGAGCAGGGCCTGGGCTGGAAGAACAGCTTCGGCAACGGTAATGGCGATCAGACGATCAGTAGCGGCCTGGAGGTTATTTGGACAACCACGCCGACGAAGTGGAGCAACAACTACTTCGAAAATCTCTTCAACTACGAATGGGAGCTGACCAAGAGTCCAGCTGGCGCGCAGCAGTGGACACCAAAGAATGGTGCGGGTGCCGGGACGGTACCGGATGCACACGATCCGTCAAAGCATCACGCTCCATCGATGCTGACAACGGACCTCTCGTTGCGGTACGACCCCGCTTACGAAAAAATCTCGCGGCGATTTTTTGAGCATCCGGATCAGTTCGCCGATGCGTTCGCGAAGGCATGGTACAAGCTGACGCACCGCGATATGGGACCGATGTCGCGTTACCTTGGGCCACTGGTTCCGAAAGAGCCGCAGATCTGGCAAGATCCTGTTCCCGCGGTCGATCATAAATTGATCGAGGAAAAGGACGTTGCAGCTCTGAAGGCGAAGGTGCTCAAGTCCGGACTATCGATTTCCCAGTTGGTTACAACAGCATGGGCATCGGCCGCGTCGTTCCGCGGATCCGACAAGCGGGGTGGAGCGAACGGGGCCCGGATTCGCCTCGCGCCGCAGAAGGATTGGGAAGTGAACCAGCCAGCGGAACTGGCGAAGGTCCTTCAGAAGCTAGAGGCGATTCAAAAGGAGTTCAACAGCGCGCAGTCCAACGGCAATAAAGGAAAGAAGATTTCGCTGGCGGACTTGATCGTTCTCGCCGGAAACGCGGCGGTCGAGGAAGCTGCGAAAAAAGCAGGGCACGACGTGAAGATTCCATTCTCGCCGGGACGCACGGATGCTTCGCAGGAGCAGACCGATATGCACTCGTTCAGCGTAATGGAGCCGAAAGCCGACGGCTTCCGCAATTACCTTCGGCCCGGAAACCAGAGGCCGGCGGAAGAGCTGCTGATCGATCGGGCGCAACTGCTGAAGCTGACCGCTCCCGAGATGACGGTCCTCGTCGGCGGCATGCGAGCGCTCAATGCGAACGTTAAACAATCCAAAGATGGAGTCTTTACCAACCGGCCGGAGACGCTGACGAATGATTTCTTCGTCAACCTGCTCAAGATGAATACCGTGTGGAAGGCCGCTGGTTCTGACGGGGTGTTCGAGGGGCGTGATCGGGCGACGGGCAAAGTGAAGTGGACCGGCACGCGAGTTGATCTCGTGTTCGGTTCGAACTCGCAGCTCCGCGCCATCGCGGAAGTCTACGCATCGGACGACGCGAAGGAGACGTTTGTGAAGGACTTCGCGGCGGCATGGAACAAGGTGATGAACCTGGATCGCTACGATCTAGCCTAAGCCACGTTTTGGATGAGTTGGGAAAGGGCGTTCCTTTCGGTAGAGTTCGGTTCGCAAGCGAAACCTACCGCCAAGGGCGCCCTTTTCCTCATGCGTTGAAGGAGCACCGATACAATGCTTGCCTGCGCTGGTTTGCACGCTTTGCATCGATTCTCCTTACCTGAGAGACTATTCTCACAGCAATCAAGCTGTTTATTTGACATCACTTCAGGCGGGTGGCTAAGTGTCGAAAAGTTTGTCTCTGATGAAAGATCCTGTCACATGGCTTTATCCGGCGATTGAGCCGTACAACACAGGGCGGCTGCAGGTATCGCCGGTCCACGAGATTTACTTCGAGGAGAGTGGGAATCCGTCGGGCAAGCCGGTTGTGTTTCTGCACGGCGGCCCGGGTGGCGGATCGGATCCGAAACAGCGGCGCTTCTTTCATCCAGAGAAGTACCGCATCGTCAACTTCGACCAGCGCGGCTGCGGGAAGAGTACGCCTTACGCATCGCTGGAGGCGAACACGACGTGGGACCTGGTCGCGGATATGGAGAAGATCCGCGAGCACCTCGGCATTACGCGCTGGCAGGTGTTTGGGGGATCGTGGGGATCGACGCTCGCGCTGGCGTATGCGGAGACGCATCCGGAGCGCGTGACGGAACTGGTCCTGCGCGGGATATTTCTGCTGCGCAAGCAGGAGATCGACTGGTTCTACCAGCGTGGCGCGTCGGTGATTTATCCGGACGCGTGGGAGCCATATCTGGCGCACATTCCTGAGGCGGAGCGCGGCGATCTGCTGACTGCGTACTACCGGCGCTTGACGAGCGAAGATCAGGCCGTGCAACTCGCTGCAGCGAAGATATGGAGCGGATGGGAGGGCGGCACATCGAAGCTGCTGCCCGACTCGGACTTCACCAGCCACTACGAGGAAGATGAGTTCGCGCTGGCCTTTGCGCGAATTGAGGCTCACTACTTCTATCACAAAGCTTTTTTTGAAAGCGACGATCAATTGCTGCGCAACGCGTCTCGCATACGGCACATTCCGGGAGTCATCGTGCAGGGGCGATACGATGTGGTGTGTCCCATGGAAAGCGCGTGGGCGCTGCATCGGGCGTGGCCGGAAGCGGACCTCATCATTACGCCGGACAGCGGGCACAGCGCGTTCGATCCTCCCAACTGTCGTGCCCTGGTCGCTGCTGCTGACAAGTTTGGCGGCTAGCGGCGCTAGTTAAATTGCGTTGTCATCCGAGCGAGCCGTTTTCAGGCGAGGAGCCTGGACGGAATCGCGAAGGGAACCCCCGCTTCATTGGCCGGGCGCGAGCATCAAGCTCTGACACTTTCCCAACGAAATGAATTTCGAGCGATGAAGAGAGCGACAATCGGCATCGATTTTGGCACGACGAATAGTTCGATCGCTCTCGCGAATCGATCCGGCAAGGTGGAACTGGCGCATTTTTCGGAACTCGGAACGGCGACCGATTCGTATCGCTCGCTTTTGTACCTGGAGCAAGTGAAAGAAGGCGGCGTCAACCGGCTCAAATCATGGACCGGTCCGACCGGAATCGAGCATTACCTCTCGGCTGACGGCGGCGGGCGGTTGATGCAATCGCTGAAGTCGTTCTTGAGCAGTCGAACGCTGGTGACCACCGAGGTGTTTGGCCGGCGGCAGGCTCTCATATCGCTCATCGCGCGAATTCTTCGAGACTTGCGGGAACAGGGTGAGGAGCGATTCGGCGTGAAGATCAATGCCGCCGTCGTGGGCAGGCCGGTGCAGTTCGTGGGAGCGGAAACGGAAGAGGACAATCAATATGCCGAGCATCGGCTGGCGGAAGCATTCCGCGAAGCGGGCTTCGAGTCAGTGGAATTCGAGTTGGAGCCGGTGGCGGCAGCGCGCTATTACGAATCCACGCTCGACCGCGACGAGCTGATCCTGATCGGGGATTTCGGCGGGGGCACAAGCGATTTTTCTCTGCTGCGGGTCGGCCCTACGATTCGTAAAAGAGGCAGGAGAGCCACCGATCTGTTGGGCAACGCCGGGGTCGGCCTTGCCGGAGACGCATTCGATGCCAAGATTGTCCGTCATCTTGTAGCGCCGGCGCTGGGGGCGGGATCGCAGATGCGTTCCCTGAATAAGACCTTAACCGTGCCGGGCTGGGTTTATTCGAAGCTGGAGCGCTGGCATTATCTCTCTTTCCTGAAAGCCAGAGACACCATGGAAATGCTGCGCGGCGTGCAGGGTCACGCGCTCGAACCGGAGAAGATCAAGGCGCTGATTCATTTGATCAAAGAGGATCTCGGATTTCGGCTTCACCGGTCCGTGCAGGCGGTGAAATGCGAGCTGTCACGCCATGCCGCGGCTACATTCAAATTCTCGGACGGAGTGGTCGACATTGAGACGGCGCTGGAACGCCAAGTCTTTGAAGGCTGGATCGCGGACGAGTTGGAGAAAATTGAGAGCTGTGTCGATACTCTGCTCATGTCGTCTGGTACGCGACGTGAGGAAGTGGACGCCGTGTTCCTGACGGGCGGCTCGTCCTTGGTGCCGGCGGTCCGACGCATTTTCGAATCGCGCTTCGGGGCGGACAAAATTCGAGCAGGCAATGAGTTCACGTCCGTCGCTCACGGCCTGGCGTTAAGAAGCCGGTAAAGTGTGTTCCCCTCCCGGGTTTACTTTGCGCCTGCTGTCTGCGCCATAGGCTTTACGATGTCATCCAACAGTGCCGGTGTGCCCTCGACCCGGACCAGCGTGGGATAGCGATCTCCGTCGTGATAGTCCATGTCGGCTTCGGTCACCAGCGTCTCGTTCTGCAGAATGAAGTGGATGGGTTGGGACGCGGTCTTGGCCTGGCGGATGGCGGCGTGCAGTGCATCTTTCGAGAATACTCTTCCGTTCACCGCCATGATTTTTTGACCTGGAATGAACTTGGCCTTGTCGGCCGCGCTGCCCACGCGCACGTCGGAGATGGTGCTGCCATCGCTTTCGAGAGCGATGCCGAGCGAGAACCACGCATCCCTGCCGCTACCTCGCGAAGCCATGCTCGCTTTTAAGTACTCACTCGGCTTATCGGTGTAGACGAGCTTGTAACCGCCTTGTTCGATGCCTTCCGCATTCACGCGCGGGTTGATGCCGTTGACGCGGTCGTTCAAAAATCCCGCCCAGTCGTTTTTCACGACCTGGTTCAAGTCGCTGACGATTTCATTGAAGTCGTAAGGCACGACGGTCGGAGTAGTGCCGCCTCCTTTGTTCAGATAAACCGTCATGAAGTCGTGAAGGTTCTTGCCGTTGTTGGTGAGCTTGCGAATGGTCGTGTCCACATCAAGCCAGAGCAGGTTGCCCTCGGGATAGTAGTCCGCGCCGCGGCGCCAGTTGGCCCATGCGCTACCGCCTCTGCCGAAGGCCGAAGTGGCTAACCCCGAGATGGAGATAGCAGTGTCTCCAATGCTGCGCCAGGCGCGGCCGGTGGTGTTGTCCATGTTGGCGGCATCGAGGGCAAGTTGCTCGCGATAATGTTGGGGAGAAATAGCGCCCGAGCGCGGAGCCAGGATGTCGCCCAAATAATCGGTGAGCCCCTCGTACACCCAAAGCAGTTCTCCTTTCATCGGCGTCGCGTAGTCGGGCGTGGCGAGTCCGGCGGGACGTCGATACTTGCCATTCCATGAATGAGTGAATTCGTGCGGGAGAAGACCGCTGCCTAGCATCTCCTCGTCGTCTGTGGTGAGCGAACGCTCGGGCAAACTGTTGTCGGAAGACTCGTGATGTTCGAGGCCGCCGCCGCCCATTGCGCCGCGCAGCGCGAGCAGAAAATGGTAGCTGCGGTAATGGGGCGCGCCGTACATGGCCCAGGCCTCAGGGATCAAGCGATTCCAGTGCTCAAGCACGGTGGGCCGAACGTCCGCGGCCTCGGGGGAATCGCCAATGACGTCGATGTAGTGCTTGGGAGTGAGGTCGGGAGCGAGTGCATATTCGTGGAAGTAGGCACCGGTCATGATCGGCGAGTCCTCAAGCATCTCAACGGTGGTGGCGGCATAGTGAACCTTGCCTCCGGCTGGATGCTGCGGGTCGTAAGCGGAGATCGGCGTGAGCGAGGTGCCGATTCCCCATCCTGCAGGAACGATCACCGAAGCCTGAATGGGAATGTCGCGCACGGGAACGCCGGCCGGATAGAGCAGGAGCCGCTCCCACTCGAGGACAGCGATGTTGGGCGTGACATTCGTGGTGATGCAATCGAGATGCGCATGGACGGAGCTGACGCCGGCCGGCACGGTGAGATGAAATTCGTAAAGGTCCACGTCGTCGCGCCGCCAGGGCAGCGTCTTTCCGTTGGCCGTAAACACGACTCCGGTAATGTCGGCGACGGGCCCGTTCGGACTGTGATGCCCGGGAATCCACTTCGGCGTAATGAGCGCCAACGGCCCCGGCGTGGCCGGAATGTCGACTTCGGCGTGATAGAGCTTGCGCGGAGCCTCGGTGAGGTCCGCTGTAATCTGGATCGGTGTTTTCTGGCCAAAGGCAAACGTTGCGACGAGCGCAAGCAACCATGCGGAACGGGGGCTGAGCATCGGCGGTTCCTTGAGTGAAGAATGATTGAACGGATGGAATACGCAGCATAGAGTAACAAATTCGAGTCGCGTAGGGTGAGGCGGTTTGGGCGGGAAGGGTTTAATCCTATGTCGAGTTTTGCGTCCACGGAACGGATAACGTGATAAATTGACTTCCGCCATTCACAACAGCAAAATCTCAATCTGTTTTTTCCAACGGAGACACGCGCCCGATGCGAACGTTCATGGTGAAGATTGTCGTGCTGGCAATTGCAAGCGTCATGCTGTCGCCGACGCTGGTTCATGCGCAGGCAAAAGAAGAAACATCCACGGTGAAGGTCGAGACTGCCAAGACCGAGACGCCGAGGAGCCAGGAATTCAAGCCGGAACAACAGGCGACCAAGGGTTCGGTCAGCATCGGCGGCACCGCGATCAATTACGACGCCTTCGCGGGCACGCTCGTCGTACATGCCAAGGGTTGGGACGATGTTCCTCAAAATGCGGACCCGGATCCGAAGAATAAGGCTCCGGAATGCAGCATGTTCTACGTGGCATATTTCAAATCAGACACCAAGGGGGCATCGCGGCCGCTGACATTTCTCTTCAACGGCGGCCCCGGCTCGTCGACCGTATGGCTGCACATGGGAGCATTCGGGCCCAAGCGGGTGGTGACTGCCGACGACACTCACACCGCCGCGGCGCCGTATTCCGTAGTGAATAACGAGTACAGCCTGCTCGACGTGAGCGATCTGGTCTTCGTCGACGCACCCGGGACGGGTTTTGGCCGGCTCAGCGGAAAGGAGAAAGAGAAGGCTTTCTACGGAGTCGATCAGGATGCCTGGGCGTTTTCCGATTTCATCGTGCAGTTCCTGTCGAAATATGGCCGCTGGAATTCGCCCAAATATATGTTCGGCGAGAGCTACGGCACCACGCGCTCGGCAGTGCTCAGCAATATTCTGGAGACCGAGCGCGACATTGATTTCAACGGCGTAATTCTCTTGTCGCAGATTCTAAACTTCTCGCTCGATTCCGACGTCCCTGATTTCAACCCCGGCGTCGATCTGGCCTATCAATTGAATCTCCCAACGTATGCGGCAACGGCGTGGTATCACCACAAGCTGGCCGAGCCGCGTCCGGAGCTGGCGCCGTTTCTGACTGAGGTCGAGCACTTTGCGATGAACGAATATGCGCTTGCGCTCGGAGCCGGTTCCTCGTTGCCGGTCGAGCAACGTCATGCCATCGCCGCCAAGCTGCACGATTACACCGGGCTTCCGGTTGCCTACATTGAGAAGGCAGACCTGCGAATCAATGGCGGGGAATTTTCGAAGAACCTGCAGGATGCAAGCAACTTGACGACGGGGCGCCTCGACACTCGTTTTTCGGGACCGACGATGGATCCTCTGAGCAAAGAAGCGGACTACGATCCGCAATCGGCGGCCATCTCGTCCGCCTACGTTTCTGCGTTCAACGACTACGTGCGCAAAGAACTTAAATACGGCGAGAACAAGGAATACAAACCGGAGATCGAACTATTTCAGTGGTGGAGCTTCGCTCACAAGGCGCCCGGCGTTCCCTTCGCCTTGCCGGGGGCAACGAATGTGATGTCCGATATGGCGGTCGCGATGAAATACAACCCCAAACTCAAAGTGCTTTTAAATGGCGGCTATTTCGATCTGGCCACTCCGTTTTACGAGGGAGTGTATGAGATGCAGCACCTGCCGATTCCCGCGGATTTGCATAAAAATATTGAATTTCGATTCTATGAATCCGGACACATGGTCTATGCGCACGAGGCATCGTTGAAGGCGATTCACGATAACGTGGCCGCCTTCATTCGCGACAGCGACAACGCCAAAACGAAATAAGCGAAATTCGTGGTGGCACGAGCTCCCTGTGAGCGACCCTAGCCGTTCACCAGAGCCATCATGTGTTCGGGATAACGGCCGCCCGCCGCGGCTTCTGGAGGAAATACCTCGTCGATTCTGCGCAGGTCTTCCTTGGTCAGCGTGATTGAATCGGCGGCGGCATTTTCTTCCAGATACTTCCGGCGCTTCGTTCCAGGGATTGGCACGATATCGTCGCCTTGCGCCATCAGCCAGGCCAGCGCAAGCTGCGAGGGCGTGCATCTTTTCTCGTTCGCGATTTCCTCCACGCGGCGGACGAGATCCAGATTCTTCTGGAAATTTTCTCCCTGAAAACGCGGCGTGTTGCGGCGGTAGTCGTCGGCGGGCAGATCTTCGAACTTCTGAAATTGTCCCGTCAAGAAACCGCGGCCCAGCGGGCTGTAGGCAACGAAACCAATTCCGAGTTCGCGGCACGTGGCGAGCACTCCGTTTTCAGGATCGCGCGTCCACAAAGAATATTCCGTCTGCAGCGCGGTGATGGGATGAACCTTCACGGCTCGCCGGAGCGTTGCGGGCGAGGCCTCGGAAAGACCGAGATAGCGCACCTTTCCTGCTTTCACCAACTCGGCCATCGCCCCAACCGTTTCTTCGATCGGCGTCTTGGGATCGACGCGATGCTGGTAATAAAGATCGATCGTCTCCACGCCCAGGCGCCTCAAACTGTTTTCGCAGGACTGGCGGACATAATCGGGTTTGCCGCTCACTCCGCGAACGTTCGGATTGGCAGGATCGCGCACAATTCCAAACTTTGTGGCCAGCACGATGTTGTCGCGCTTGCCCTTAACGGCGCGGCCGACGAGTACTTCGTTTTTATGCGGACCGTATACATCGGCGGTGTCGAGAAAGGCAATGCCAAGTTCAAGCGCACGGTGAATTGTCGCAATCGATTCGTTGTCATCGAATCCGGCGTAAAACTCGGACATGCCCATGCATCCCAGGCCCTGGGCAGAGACTGTGAGACCGCTTTTCCCCAGCTGACGTGTTTTCATGGCTGGCTCCTTGAGGAATGATTATGAAAGTTCACGCACTTTCTTCTTTGATGTGCGAGCAGCGGCTGCGCTGCAAGGAATTCATGAGTCTCCCGCCCATTTGCGGCATCTCTTAAAAGCCGTGGGGCGGAGGGCGCATGAGCCAAGTAGCGGCGTGGTTTGAGCGGAAGTTCGAGTTCACGTTTCCGGTGGAGTTCTATCCGAATCTGGCAACGCGTTTGCGCGGGACTCCGGCCAGGCTGGAGGAAACTCTGCGCGGCAGTTCTCACGAAATGCTTGTACAGAAGGAGCAAGGAAAGTGGTCGGCGCAGGAGCACGCGGGACACTTGCTCGACCTGGAGCCGCTCTGGGCGGCACGCGTGGAAGACTTCGTCAGAGGCGGCACCGAGCTGACCGCAGCGGATTTGAAGAATCAAAGAACGCACGAGGCCAACCACAACGCGCGGCCGGTGGAGCAGATCCTCGCGGACTTCCGACGCGCCAGAACGTCGTTGCTGACCCGGCTGGCAACGATGCAGCCTGAGCAATTTTCCCGCACGATGCTGCACCCGCGGCTGAAGCAACCGATGCGGCTGGTAGATCACTTGTACTTCGTGGCGGAGCACGACGATCATCACCTGGCCCGGATTTGGGAAATGATCCATGTTGGCGGGCGGTGACTCTGTGGCCGCGGGAAAGTGCGGCGCGGCGACTTCTGCGCGCGAGCGCTAACCACGAACTCGAATGCAGGGCTTCGTACTTGCCTCGACTTCACCGATCTTCACGGCGGGGACTCCTGCATCGTTCAGAGCGCGAGCCAAGGCGGCCCCGTCGGCCGTCGAGATCAGCAGTCCTCCAGCAGTCTGCGGATCAAACAGCAGTGCCCGCAGATCATCGGGCACGCCTTCGTCATACTCCACCAGGCACTCGGCGAAGTCGCGGTTGTTGTTGAGTCCTCCGGGGATATATCCGGCGCGCACGCACTCGAGCCCACCTTCGAGCAGGGGAACGCGGCCGGCGGAGATGCTCGCGGACACGTCCGACGCAAGGAGCATCTCGCGCAGATGACCGATTAGGCCGAAGCCGGTCACGTCGGTCAGAGCATTCACGCGAAAATCGCCACCGGTGATCACCTCGGCCGCTCGCTTGTTCAGCGTGGTCATCGACTTCACAGCCGCGTCAATCCATGCAGGCTCGGCTTTTCCCTTTTTGATGGCGGTCGAAATCACGCCCGTGCCGAGGGACTTGGTAAAGAGCAGCGAGTCGCCTGGCTTGGCACCGATGTTCGCCAGAACTTTCTTCGGATGCACGACTCCGGTGACGGAGTATCCGAACTTCGTCTCTTCGTCGCGGATGCTGTGACCGCCGATCACGGTGCATCCGGCTTCAATCATCTTCGATAATCCGCCGGCGAGAATGCGCTCGAGAATCGCGAGATCGGCCTTCTCGGGAAAACACACGAGAGCGAGCGCGGTGAGCGGCTTTCCGCCCATGGCGTAGACGTCGCTCAGAGAATTGGTCGCGGCGATCTGGCCGAAGGTGTAGGGATCGTCAACGACGGGGGTGAAGAAATCGACCGTCTGCACCAGTGCCTGATCAGGCGCGATCAGATACACTCCGGCGTCGTCGGCGTGATCGAAGCCGACCAGTACGTTCGGGTCCTGTTGCCGGGCTAATTTCCCAAGCACCGTGTCCAGCGCCGCCGGACTCAGCTTGGACGCTCAACCCGCAGCTTTGACGGACTCCGTCAGCCGGAATGGCTTCGTTTCTGGCATGGAGACATTCTAGTGGAGTGGGTCGGAAATAAGGGTAGTGTGGGCTGAAATCTGGCGGCGTCAGAACCAGGCTTACTTCACCGTGACATCGGTGACGCGCATCTCGGGATACTGGCGGTTCCATTGCGCCGAGATTCTTTCAAACGTCAAACGGAAGGGTTGCGCCTGACCCGGTGCCAGCGGAGCCACACTCAAATCCACGGGCTCGGTGTAAGCACCATTGTTTCGGACGACCTGAAGGGGCAGTTCATCGCGCTGGGCAAGCTGGCCGGTGTCGTCTTTGAAGGTGACCTCGACAACGACGTGCGTCACGGTCTTATCGCTTGCATTGGTGACGGTGCCGTCGACATAGCTCACGGTGGCGCCGATGAAATTCTCGGCCGCGCTCATCTTGAAGTCGGAGAGCTTCACGCTGGCAATGTAAGGTGAAACGGGCTTCGCAGCCTTCGGAGGTTCGCGCAGCAGATAGGCGGCGGCAAGGGCGATCGCGAGCACCACACCTACGGCGATCACGATAATCAACCGGCTGGAGTCGCGTTCTTCAGTAACCGGAGTTTGTTGGCCCAAGCTGCCCATAAGAGGAATTGTAGGCTGTAGATTTTCGCTTGTCGATTTTCTGTGTGATCCCCAATCTTTCTTGGCGAACTTGGCGGAAGTTCTTCGCGTACTTCGCGGTTCAGGGCTTTCGTTCAGTCTGCCCAGAGCTTTTAACCGCAAAGGTCGCTAAGGAACGCCCGCTAAGATCGCGCAGATAAACTAAGACTTGCTCCGGCCAGCAGCTTCGCCGCGTTGTCGTGATAGACCTGCTTCAGAATCTCGTCGCTAAGCCCGAAACCATTTAAAGCCCAGTGATAGGCGAACTGCTCGACCTCATAGAAGTGTTCGTCGAGCGATTCGAGGATTCTGAAGGTCACCCGATACATGTCCTTGTCGACCCCCATGTCAGTGCCGTAGACGAGGCGGTCGGCATGCTTCGCATAAAACTGTGAGGCGAAGCGCGGGATGGGCGCGGTCTCGGCGTACCGCGCGGAGATATCGGCGTACAGATTCGGATTGCGCTCGAGCACCTCGCCCAGCCGCGCCGAGATCGTAGTCGAGGTTGGCGAAGTGGCAGGCGATGAAAGTCGTGTTGCGGTGCCGCGCCACGGTGCGCTCGAGAATGTCGACCATGCCCGACAGGCCCACGATGTTGGGCTGATTGTCGAGCCGCCATTCGTAGGCGTTCATCAGGCCGTCGTTGGTCGCGTCCATCTTCTGATACATCCAGATCGGGTCGGCGACGTGGAGGCTGATCGGCATGCCGAGTTCGCCGCATTTCTGCCACAGTGCATCCATGCGCGCGTCGTCGGGATGCATGCCCGGCGCATTCGATTTCCCGGACCGCAGCCCCTTGCCCTTGTCGTGAATCTCGCCCACACCTCGCGCCCCAGCCCGATGGCAGCGCTCCAGTTCCTTGACCGCGGCGGGGCCGAAACCAGGCTTGTCGTAGCCCGTGAAGTCGAAGCCGCACCACATTTCAAAGCGATCGGGATACTTCGAATACTTTCGAAGAATCTCGTCGAACTCCGCGCCCGTCGTCATGGTCAGGATCATGGTTTTCTCGACGCCGACTTCGTCCATGTTCTTGACCCATGCGTCAATCTCCTGCGGAGTCTTCGCGTAGGGATGCGAGTGCATGTCGATGATTGGGAACTTAGCCTTGGCAACTTGCGTGATGGGAATTTTGTAGATGGACTTCGGCCGGTAGTCTTTGAGGAGGATGGTCTCTGGCGAAGGCGCCTTCCTGGTTGCTGAAGGCGCGGACGCTGGAGCAGCGTTTGCTTTTTGTTGAGGAGTCGCGGCCAGCACGCTCGCGGATGGGAAGCCGGCTGCCAATCCCGCCAGATTCGCCCACTTCAAAAACAGTCGTCGATTCATCGTGTCTCCTTCCCGTAATTCGTTCACACCACAGCAGTTACTCCTGTGAGCCATCAGCCCGCTAAACCCTGATAGAATAATCATTAAAGGGGTTCACAGCCAGCGAATGCCAGTACCTGTTTCACAAATGTGGACAGTTTCGACCTATGTCCTTCGGCAGAAGCTTGCCGGACGCAAGCAATATCCGCTCGTGCTCATGCTCGAGCCGTTGTTTCGCTGCAACCTGGCCTGCGCCGGATGCGGCAAGATTCAGTACCCAGCCCACATCCTGAAGAAAGACCTGTCGCCCGGAAGAATGCTTCCGCGCGGTGGATGAGTGCGGCGCCCCCATGGTCTCGATCCCGGGCGGCGAACCGCTGATGCATCCCGCAGATCGGCGAGATCGTCGAAGGCCTGGTCGCCCGCAAGAAATACATCTATCTGTGCACCAACGCGCTGCTGCTGAAAGAAAAGATCGATCTCTTCAAGCCGAGCAAGTACCTGACCTTCAGCGTGCACCTCGACGGCCAGCGCGAAGAGCACGACCTCGCCGTGTGCCGCGAAGGCGGATACGACATCGCTGTGGACGCTGTCAAAGAAGCCCTGCGCCGCGGCTTCCGCGTCACGACGAACACGACTCTGTTCGACGGCGCCGAATCCGAAATCCGTGCGCGCCTTCTTCGACGAAATGATGGACCTCGGCGTCGAAGGGCATGATGCTCTCGCCCGGATACTCCTACGACAAGGCGCCCGACCAGAAGCATTTTCTGGGACGCGCCCGCACGCGCCGCATGTTCCGCGCGATCCTGTCGAACCGCAAGAAGAACTGGCAGTTCAATCTTTCGCCGCTGTTCCTCGAATTTCTGATGGGGAAGCGCACCTATCCCTGCACGCCGTGGGGCATGCCGACATACAACGTCTTCGGATGGCAGAAGCCCTGCTACCTGCTGCAAGACGGCTACGCCGAGACTTTCGCCGAATTGCTCGCCACGACCGAGTGGCAGCAATTACGGCACGGAGTCGGGCAATCCGGCGTGCGCGAATTGCATGGTGCACAGCGGGTATGAAGCCGTCGGCGGTCAACGCGACGTTCAGTTCGCTCGGCGGATTCCTGGCCACGGTGAAGGCCACGCTGTTCACCGAGCTACAAAGACGAGGAAGCGCTGCGCATGCTGGATGAGCCGCAGGCGCCGGTCAATCCGCTGGTGCAGATTGCGCCTACGACGGAATCTGCCGATGCGCTGCAGGAAACACGAGCGTAACGAATCGTGATGGACAGCGGCCCGCGGCTCTCCATCCTTGTCCCTCAGACGCCTTACTTGAGGACCACGCTGAGGACTACGGCCTCGCGAACAAGCCACCAATCTTGCCCATGTAGAGAAACCAAGTCGACTGCCACACGACGAATTCAACTGCGGCGGTAACTGTCTTCACTTTTGCGGGGATTCCGCGCGAAGCTAGCATCCCGCAGGCGGCGAGCAGGTTCAGGATGAGAATCGGGTAGTTAAGGAAGGAGAAACCCACAAAAACAAGGAACGACCACATCGCGGTCGGCCCCGGGCCCATAAATGTTCCGGTAACCCTAACCACCCCCGAGAGAATGAGGAGGATGAGCGCGAAGCAGCAAAGGCCTGCATTCGTCCATACAAGCCAGGCAGACGGCCCGCGATACATGAACCACGTGCACCGCAACCACACCTTTCGAAATCCTGTCGGCGCGGGGTTTTCTTCTAGCCACCACATTGGCATAGCGTGTTCAAATGTACAGACGGAAATATCCGATGTCGACGTTACGCCGGTGTTGCAATTTCACGGTGGGTTAAACTACTAAGGAGCTATGACAGGCAAAGAAGCCGGCCACATCGATCACGCCTCTCCGCAAGCGACGCCGCCGCACGCGAACGTCAATCCCGACGCGCTCGAAGTCGCGCCCGGCACCGCGCACGAGCAACTCGAAGGCTGGATCCCGCAGCTTGCCAGCGAAGAGGAAATTCGTGTTGCTCTCGAAAAAGCCTTCGACTACCGCGGAGACGTCACGATCACCCGCAAAGACGGATCGAAGATCGAGGGTTACCTGTTCGACCGCCGATCAGCGGCGACCCTCAAAGACTCGCTGGTCCGGCTCTACCCCAAGAACTCGAACGAGAAAGTGGCCGTCTCCTACGCCGACATTGCCGCTTTGGCCTTCACCGGACGCGACACGGCCGCCGGCCGAAGCTGGGAAGCCTGGATGAAGAAATACGCCGAGAAAAAAGCCGCCGGCGAAAAGGACCTCAGCCTGCACCCCGAGGCGCTCGACTGACCCGGCAGAAGGTCGCCCGGACCACAATCGCAGAGTACCTGCCAACTACATTAGAGCTTTGTCATTCCGCAGCGCAGCATTATCGCGCGAGGAATCTGCTTTTCCCGCACGCGAAAATTCTGACTCTACCCTGAATCCTTTTCCCGCACCCGCCGCTCTTCCCTAGTGAGGAGCAAACTTGACCCCTACCATTACTGTCGCTGAATTACGAGATCAGCCACCCGCACAGGCTCAGCTCGTTGATGTTCGTTCTGCGTCCGAGTTCGCCTCCGGCCACATTCCCGGGGCGGTCAACATCCCCATGGACCAGATCGAGGCGCGGCTCGATGACCTGCATGCCAACGCACCGCTTGTACTGATTTGCCAGGCCGGCACCCGGGCCCGCATGACGGCCGCCTTGCTGGAGCCCTGCCAACGCCGGCTTACTGTTCTTGAGGGGGGCACGAACGCTTGGCTGCAAGCTGGCCTGCCGGTCGTCGCCAGTGTGAAGACTCGATGGTCGCTGGAGCGGCAAGTGCGGCTCGGCGCGGGGCTTCTGGTGCTGACGGGCGTGGTCCTCGCGCTTACGGTCAATTCGAGTTGGCTCTATCTCTCCGGATTCGTTGGCCTGGGCCTGACCTTTGCCGGCCTCACCGACATATGCCCAATGGCAATTGCTCTTGGAAAGATGCCCTGGAACGGAACAAGTCAGTGCAAAGTAGTCAGCCCTGGACCCGAGACTTCGAAGGCGACAAAGTGAGCCTGAGCACATCCCTTATGGGTACGACGGTGACAAAATGTCTAGATGTCTGTCGAGAACAAGGATCACGAAAACACTGGTCAGGAAGCGCCAGACTTCGAGACGCTGACCCGGCAGCACAAGGACTCTGTCTACCGGCAGATGATCCGGGTCTGCGGAAATCGCGAAGACGCGGAAGATGTGCTGGTCGAAGCCTTGTTGAAAGCCTACCGGCACCTCGATCAACTACGGGATTCCGCAGCGTTCCGCGCCTGGCTGGCGCAGATTGCGAAACGAGTTTGCTGGCAACTGAAGGAACGGGAGTCGCTGCTGCCTCTATTGCAACTCTCGACGCTGGAAGAAGAGGGACGGGAGATTCCAGGGAGCGAGCTGGGTCCCGAGGCGGAAGTGGCCCGCCGCCAGATGAAGCAGCTTCTCAACGACGCGATCGCAGCACTGCCTGAGCTTTACCGCTCCGTGTACAGGTTGCGCGACATTGAGGATCGGCCGGGCGACGAGGTCGCCCGTGAACTTCGTATTTCACAAGCTGCAATGAAGTCGCGGTTGCATCGGGCGCGCGAATTAGTGAGAGCGCACCTGGACGCCGCACTTGCGGTGCAGGCTTCGCACTAGAAGAGTTTTTTGGAGGCACTTATGGAAGTTACGGTGGAACATCTCGGGGCAGTGCAGTTTGAAATCAAGGCGCGACAGCATACGATTGCATGCGATCAACCGGCTGAGAACGGAGGCTACGACGAAGGCATGACGCCTCCGGAGTTGCTGCTCGCCTCGCTGGCATCCTGCGCCGGATTTTACGCGGCACAGTATCTTCGCAAGTACAAGCTGGCAACCGAAGGGACGCGTGTCCGCGTGACGGCCGACAAGGTGAAAGATCCTGCGCGGATTGAGAATTTTCGCATCGAAATCGAAACTCCGGTGGATCTGACCGAGCAACACCACGCCGGGGTCGAGCGTGCGGTGCATCATTGCTTGATTCACAACACGCTGCTGCATCCGCCGCAGATCACGATTGAAGTGAAACAGGGAGTCACCGTAACGTAGGACGCGTCGACCGGAAATGCGCCACAGGCGCGCTGGGTCGCCGCATGTCTATTTCCCTGCGGCCGTGAAACTCAGCCCATCAATCAGCTCTTCCACTTCATCTTCCGTCCCGCCGATCACCGTCATCGACACGACGTAACCGTGCGCCAGCATTACGAGAGACGACTGCAGCATCTTCCGCGTCCCCACGTCCTTGTGAAAATCTCCGCGCACCAGCTTCTTGGTTCCGATTTCATACTCGTAGGGTTCCTCGTCCACCGTGAAGCCTTGAGCCTTCGCGACCTCAGTAAGCGGGCCAAAATATTGCGCCGCGTCGGTCAGTCCCGGGTACGCCTTCACACTCTCCGCCGCAATCACCAAGGACGCATTCACATCCTCCGCCTTCGCCTCCGGAGGTCGCGAAAACGCCGCCAGCAGCACCCGCCCGCGCTCAGAGTCGCTACTGGCCATGTGGGGATGGCCGCCTCGGCCGTCCCGCGAGGGCGAGGCCGAGCGGCCCTCTCCCGTATCCTCCGCGCTGCCCTGTGGTAACGATTTCGACTCTGGCGGGCTTGCCTCGGAATCAGAATCTGCCTCCCGTGCGTTCATCTCATCGGTCCGCAGCACCCAGCCCGCTGGGATCTTGCAGGCGAGCGCGAGCGCTTTGTTTCGGTACACGTTGCTGGCGACGGCTCCGGGATCGAGGGCGGGGTTGGTGGTTGCCGACTTTACTGGCTTCGCGGGGGGTGAGGAAGCTTGCGCTGGCAAGTGCTCCGGGAGAGCAACGATTGCCAGCATCATTACGATTAACCAACGTACGAATCGCAGCCAGGGAACACCCATACTTAAGATGGTACTAGGTTCGACTTGAACGAGAACGGTCTTAGTTCTTGGGCAAGGTGAACGTGACGGTGACGCGCGTTCTGAATTCGACCGGATGGTCTAACGGATATGGATCGTAGATCCACTGCTTCACGGCTGTTATCGCCGAAGAGGTAAAGATGCGATCCCCCGACTCGAACCGCAGGTCAACGATTTTGCCTCGCGTGCTGACCGTTGCGTCAAGCACCACAGTCCCTTCGATTCCGCGCTGCTTCGCTGTCTGTGGATAGATCGGCTGAACCATCCGCATCAGGCGCTGTCTGGACTCCGCCTCCGAAATGCGCACCTGCTTGTGGTGCTGGTCAGCTGTCGCAGGCGCAGTGGATTGGCCCGGGGACTGGCCATGAGCAAACCCGCTTCCCGCAAACGCTACGACCACGACGATCAAAAAAGAGAGCGCCGGTTTGCACTCACTTGCCAACGTCAGGCCGCCCGGCCCATCACCGGCTGTGTGCAGTGCGCGCACCGCTTGGCGTCGATCGGAATCTCGCTCATGCACTCCGGACACTTCTTGGTGGTCGGATCAGGTGGTTTCTCGCCGCGATTCATGCGGGCAATCAGCGTATTCACGGGCAGGACCACAAAGAAATAAACCGTCGCCGCGATCAGAATGAACGAAACGGCGGCGTTGACTAAATCGCCTACCGGGAATTCGGTGCCGCGAACCATGAACTTCAGGCTGGAATAGTCCGGTTTGCCGACGATGACTGCGATCAGAGGTGTAATCAATGCCTTGCTGAAGCCGGCAACGACGCCCCCGAACGCGGCGCCAATCACCACGCCTACAGCCATATCCACAACATTTCCACGCAGGATAAATTTCTTGAAGCCGTCTAACATACTTTGCCCCCTTGCGAAATTGAGGTGCTGGTCAATGTAAGTCAGAGGGGGCAGCAGGTCAAGAGGACTCATTTCACTAGTTGCGCACGGCGCCGGGTCGGCTTGGCGCGTTAGACAGGATCTTTGACATAACCAACTGACTAATCTTGTCGATGCTGTCAAAGTTCTCGGTAACGATCTCCTCGTCCGCGATGCTGACTGAGAATGCCTCTTCCAGAAAAGTTACGATTCGAAAAACCGCAAGAGAACTTAGTATCCCGGTGGCGATCAACGATTCGTCATTCGAAAATGTACGAATGCCAACCTGCTCCGCAACCTGAGACATAAACCCGCGAACCTACGATTTTACGGAGGCTTCATCCATGTGTTTCCGGATCAGTCTTTTAGGAGACCCTGCGATCCTCAGCCACAGTCGCGAGGTCCGGTACCGGCAGTGATGTAGGTTCGCATTCCCCTTGTTTCCCGAGAACCGTGAGCGTCGACACACAGCGACCTAACCTGATTCTGGCTGGAACGCCCGCCACGGTGGTGTCGTCCGGAACGTCGGTCGTAACCAGGCTGTTCGGTGCGATTAGCACGTTGTTCCCGATCTTGATTGGGTTCACTAGCTTGGCACCCGCTCCGATCAGGACATTGTCTCCAATGCTGCACACCCCGTATCCAATGACAACCCCGGTTTGAACGGAACAGTTCTTGCCGATTTTGATTGGAGGAATGAAAATCCCGTAGATTGTATGGACAGCGAACCCTGGGCCGATCTGAGCCTTAGAAGAGATGTGCACACCGGTTAATACTTGGCATAATCCGCGCACCACCAACACAGGCAGCCATGCCAACTGCCTCAACACTGGCACACGAATACTTCTCACCCAGTGACAGAATCGGTAACTCATAACCGCTAGAGTTCCGGGTTGAAAGTAGACCCGAACACGCTGGTCCCACTTGTCCGCACTAATGTTTTGGTGACGAGCCGACACAATATCCGCGCGAAGGTTTTCGAACACGGCATACCTCCATGCAGGGGAGAACTTCTAAGCCAGTTGAGCGGAGCAGGTCTGCGTCATTTGACACAAGTTCACGTGCCAAACGACCCGAAACTCAAGATGCGCCCTTTTACCTCACGGTAACGAGTCTGTCAACAAGAAACTGGGGGATCTTGGGACGGGCGCAGCGACTGTCCGAGGGCTGCAAATGGACCGGGGAAATAGTCCAGAAGCATCTCAGATCCGCATCGGCATCACGATATACCGGTACTTGTAATCATCGCCCTCAGCCGGCCGCAACTGCCCGGCCGACTGCGGATCCTTCAACTCCAGCCGCACTTCGCGGTGCCAGCGGCTTTGAGGAAGTCGACGATGTACTGGCGCGTTGAAGCCGATGGTCAGCGGATCGCCGGTGTAAGGAGCTTCAATCGAATCTTCCGACTCGCCGGCTTCGGTCGACGAAGCGGAAATCTTCAATTCGCCTTTCTCCAGCTTCAGGCGCACCGCGCGCGAGCGTTCATCGGCAAACTGCGCCACGCGCGAGAATCGCCGCATTCAGTTCGTCGGCAGTTCAGCGGGACGATCTTGCTGTTGTCCTTCGGCAGCACCGCTTCGAAGTTCGGGAATTGTCCGGTCAGTTGACGCGAAGTCAGCAGCCGCGATCCAATGCGGAAGAATAGCGTCGACTCGTCCTTCGCGAACTCAATCGTCTCGGCGTCGGTCGAATCGAGCAGCGACTTCAGTTCGTCCATCGCCTTCTTCGGCACCAGCGTCTTCATCTCGCCCGAGACGCCTTCAAACTTTTCGCCGCCGCGCTCGCAGTGCGCCAGGCGATGCCCATCGGTCGCCACCATGGTGATCGACTCCGGCTTCAGCAGCATCAGCGCGCCATTCAGCGTGTAGCGCGACTCTTCGTTCGAAATCGCAAACCCGTTCGCGCAATCAGCCCGCGCAACACCTGCGCCGGAATCGTCACCACTCCCGCCGTCGGAAACACCGGCAGGCTGGGGAAATTCGACTTCGCCATCCCCACCATCTTCGTGTTCGACCGGCCGCAGCGAATGCTGACCCAATGATTCTCCAGCAGCTTGATGGTGATGTCGGCATCGGGCAGCAGCTTCACGTAGTCATGCAGTTTGCGCGCCGGAATCGTGCACGAGCCTTCCTTCTTCACTTTGGCATTGCAGGAAGTCCGCAGGCTCAGGTCGAGATCGGTCGCCGTCAGCGACAGCCGGTCTCCGGCAGCCTCAAATAAATAATTCGAAAGAATTGGAATCGTGGTCTTGCGTTCGACCACGCCCTGGGTCGCAGTCAATTCGCGCAGCAGTTCGAATTTGCTGACCGTAATTTCCATCGTGCCCGCGGCAACGACGGCTTCAACCGGCATAACGTCCGTCTCCCCGATACTGCAACTTGCTGTGCTACTTTTATTACTCCCTTATATCAAATGCAAAACCTATAAAACCAGCAGTAACAGTAGGCGCTTCGCAGAAAGTGGAAAACTAAGCCAACTCGCCTGTTCTCACCGGCTTCCCGCCTGACCCTTCATGTTAAAAATCGGTCCCGAACTCGTGCGGACTGCCTACCATAACTTAGCCCGTCATTCCGAATTTCTCCCCAGCCTTTCACAACTTCCACATCGTATTCACAGCGCACTTCGAAGGAAGACTCGACTCCAGAGTGGAAAACTCGAGCGCACCCACGCGATTTATCCGCCTAATTGCTCGGTCAGTTTATTGATGCAGCCTGTTCAAATCCTTGTCGTTCTTGCGCGCCTCTTCAATCTTCTCGACCGAGTGCAGAACGGTCGTGTGATGCTTGCCGCCAAACTGCCGCCCGATTTCCGGCAGCGACGCTTCGGTCAGATGCTTGGCCAGATACATCGCAATCTGCCGCGGATAGACGATCGCCCGCGAATTGTTCTTCGCCTTGATCTCCACCAACCGCAGCCCGAACTGTTCCGCCACCATTTTCTGAATCGATTCAATCGTGACCTTGCGCGCCTGCGAGTCGATGAAGTTCTTCAAGCACCTGCTGCGCGTACGGCAGCGTGATCTCCGCGCCGATCAGCGACGAGTGCGCCACCAGCCGGATCAGCGCGCCTTCCAACTCGCGCACGTTCGACCGGATATTCGACGCGACATACAGCGCCACATCCGTCGGCAGCGTGACCTTCTCCTGCTCCGCCTTCTTCTGCAGGATCGCAACCTTCGTCTCGAGATCCGGCGGCTGGATGTCGGCAATCAATCCCCACTCAAAGCGGCTGCGCAGCCGGTCTTCGATCTCCGCCAGTTCTTTCGGCGAACGGTCGCTGGCGATCACGATCTGCTTCATCGATTCGTGCAGCGCGTTGAAGGTGTGGAAGAACTCTTCCTGCGTCCGCTCTTTCTGCGCCAGGAACTGGATGTCGTCGATCAGCAGCACGTCCACGTTGCGGAACTTGTCGCGGAAGCTGGTCATCTTGTCGTAGCGCAGCGAGTTGATCATGTCGTTGGTGAACTTCTCGCTGGATACGTAGCAGATGGCCGCCTGCGGCATGCGCCGCTTGATCTCGTGCCCGATGGCCTGCATCAGGTGGGTCTTGCCCATGCCGACGCCGCCGTACAGGAAGAGCGGGTTATAGGCCTTCGACGGACGCTCCGCCACCGCCTGGCACGCGGCATGCGCAAACTGGTTGCCGCTGCCGATGACGAACGCGTCAAAGGTGTAGCGCGGATTCAGTTGCGCGGCGCCATCCCAGTCGAAGCGCGACTGCGATGGATCCGCAGCGTCAGCGGCGCATGGAGCCGAAAGTCCGCCGTCATGCCGCACCGGAGTCGCCGCCGGATCATCCTCCGGCGTCACGAACTTCACGTCATTGAATCCGAGGCCCAGATTGTCGATCGCTTCCTGGATCAGGTCGGCGTACTTGTCGCCCGCGTGGCGGAACTCCACCGTCGGCACGCGCACGAACAGGATCCCTCCGCTCGAGTGGCTGTAGCGCGTCGGCTTCAGCCAGGTGTCGTAGGAATGCCGGTTGATCTTCTTTTCCAGCGCATCGAGAATGCGCGCCCACGGATTAGGGGAGAGTGTTGTGCTTGGAACTGACATATATGAAATGTTTTCACCACGTGGCGCCCCGGCGGCTGGGTGAGAGCGCCTGTTAAAATTGCCGTTTTACGAAGTAGCTGGAACCGTTAATTTTACTGCGGAATGCGCCTGTTTGCTTGTGCGCTGCTGTCAAAACCAATAATGAAGCTTGAAAGCAGGATCAGTCCGGCATACTAGCACAAAATTTTTTGTTGTGTGGAAATCTTCGGCGTGCTTTTTTTTCGCAAACAATTATTCATCACTCGACTTACTGATGCTGTCAAGTGCCGCGGTTGTAACTGCCGCGCACGCGGTGCAAAACAAGGGCGGTTGTTGCGAATTACATCCGTAGTTCAGTCTAATCCAGCGCATCGCCGCCTTGGTTCCGCCCCGACTTGGTGGGAAAGCACTCTGTCATTTATACTTATCGTTTGCCTTAAGACTGTCGAGCGAATCAGGAGCAGCTACTTTTCATGCCCAAGCGTACATTCCAACCCAACCGGCGCAAGCGATCCAAGAAGCACGGATTTCGCACGCGCATGAAGACCCAGGGCGGCAAGAAGGTTCTTTCCCGCCGCCGCGCCAAGGGGCGCAAGCGGGTCTCGGTGAAACCAGGTTTCCGCGAGTAGTCCAGTGTGGCGTGGACACTCCCGTCCGTCGCCCGCGTATCTGCACAAGCAATCTGGAATCAATGAGGCACCGTGACCGCCAGCTGTGCCTGGAGGAGAATCGAACCGAGGTGTCGAGTTGCGAGCCGAATGAGCAACTTTTCCTCGCAGCGCGCGCCTGCTGCGCCACGCCGATTTCGAGCGTGTCTACAAGCAGGGCCGGCGGCACTTTTCCGCTTCCCTCACCGTGTTCTACTGGCAGCGGCTGAGGCAGATGCGGCGGAAGCTCCGCGCGAGTAAGGGCCTTCGCATCGGGTTCACCGTGGGCCGCGCTCTTGGCGGCGCGGTCCAGCGCAACCGTATGAAGCGCCGCTTGCGCGAAGCGGTGCGGCTTTCTAGTCCGCCTTTGGGAACCAGCGCCGATGTCGTCATCAACCCGAAGAAGTCGTTGCTGACCACGGACTTCGCCGCGGTGCTGAACGAAGTTCGACGTGCATTCGTAGTTATAGAGACAGAAGTTCGCGGGCAAGCCAGGAACCAGAGCCGGTCGCGCAGCGGGAAATTCCGGAAGCCGAAAGCCGGAAGCCTGAAAGCCGATACGCATGAACCACTTCGCCAAACTCGTCGCCTTGCAACTGCTGCGAGCCTACAAGTGGGCCATTTCGCCCATGTTCCCGCCGGCGTGCCGCTACGTGCCGACCTGTTCGGAATATGCGATGGAAGCGATCGAGCGGTACGGTGCACTGCGCGGAGGCCGGATGGCATCGGACGCCTTCTGCGCTGCCATCCCTTCACCTGCGGTGGCTACGACCCGGTGGTGCGCACCCAGCACAATTGCAGTGATCACCCAACGACGAACGACCAACGGCCAACGACGCCGGCCCATGTTCACGGCGCGATCTGAGGAAAGCTAAACTTTGGCCGAATATAAAAATCCTCAACAAGAACCCGGCAACGAGAAGCGCCTGCTGCTTGTTTTTCTCGTGACGTTCGTCGTGATGCTGCTGTTTCAGCCGTTGCTGAAGAAGTTTTCCCGCAACCGGCGACACCGCAGCAGCAGACGCAGGGAGCGCCAGCGGAATCCGCTCCGCGCTCCCACTCCCGCCGTTACGCTCCCCGCGCCCACCGTCCCGGTGTCGGCGGTAGTCACCAAGCAGGCCGACGAGCGAAACCGAAACCGTCATCGAGAACGATCTCTACCGCATCACCTTCACCAACCGCGGCGCCCAGGTCAAATCCTGGATCCTGAAGAAATTCGACAACGACACCAGAACGGTCCGCTCGATCTGGTCAACTCGGCCGCAGCCGAGAAATACGGATACCCGCTCTCGCTGTGGACCTACGACGAAGACCTGCGCGAGCAGACTGAGTTCGGCGCTTTACGTGGCGTCGCGCGACGGCAAGCTGACCTCGCCGGCGACGTCACGTTCGAGTACTCCGATCAGGATCTTGACGTCCGCAAAACGTTCAGCTTCGACGACACGTACGTGGTGAAGGTCGAAACCAGCGTGACCTACAAGGGAAGTCCGGTAGCCGCTCTCCCCGCCTGGCCTTCCGGATTCGGCGATCAGACCACGCCCGCCTTCTACGCCGCCGGCTTGATCGACTTACCAGTTCAACAAGAACATCGAGCGTCTGCCGATCCGCTGCGGCTGCTCCTTGTTCTCGAAATGCAAACGATCAGCGGCGGGGGCAACCATCCCCGGCCCCTTCCACTGGGCCGGCCCGACCGATCAGTATTTCGCCGCCGTCTTTATCCCCGACGATCCCGCCTCGTCGTCCATGGTCACGCTGCGCAACTCATGCCGATTCTCGCGCGACCCGCAGAAGCCAGAGTCGAAAGAAGTCGTGAACGTTGATGTCCTCGGCGCGGCCGTCGGCAATCTGCACGGTCCTACCTCGAGCGCATCTTCGTCGGCCCCAAAGAGCTCGACGTTCTGCAGAAGGTTCCGGTTCCCGGGCCTCTGGCGCGACAACGATCTGAACGGCCTCGTCGACTTCGGCTGGTGGGGCATCATCGCCAAGCCGCTCTTTCGTCTGGCTGAAGTGGACCTACACCACATGTGGTCGCGAACTGGGGATGGGCCATCGTCCTGCAGACCCTCATCATCAGCCTGGCGCTGCTGCCGCTGCGCATCACGCAGATGAAGTCGATGCTGAAGATGCAGCGCGTCGCGCCGCAGATCAAGTCGATCCAGGAAAAATACAAGAAGTACAGCCTGCGCGATCCGCGCAAGGCGGCGATGAACGAGGAGATCAGCGCGCTCTACAAGAAGGAAGGCGTCAACCCGGCAGGCGGCTGCCTGCCGATGCTGATCCAGATGCCGTTCCTGTTCGCCTACTACCGCATGCTGGGCGATCGCGCTCGACCTGCGCCACGCGCACTGGCTGTGGATCCAGGATCTCTCGGCGCGCGAGCCCTTTCCCTTTATCCTGCCGATCGTGATGGTGCTAGCAGCTGTTCGTGCAGCGCATGACTCCGCAGGCCGGCATGGATCCGGCGCAGCAGAGAATGATGACCGTGATGATGCCGCTGATGATGGGCTTCATCTTCTTCCGGCTGGCGGCCGGTCTGAACCTGTACTACGCCGTGAGTCAACCTGATTTCAGAATCGCCCAGCAGGCGGTGATGAATCGCACCAAGCTGGGCCGCGAAATGCGCGAGATGATGGACAAGCGCGCGAGGAAGAAAGAGAAATAAGCTGTCAGCTGTCAGCTCTCAGCTTTCAGCGCTGGAGCGCTAGGTAGCAAGACGGCTGAGTGTCGTTAAGATTTCGAGACGGATTAGGCCTAAGCTCGCGACATCAAAATCGAGCCAAGGCTGAGAGCTGACGGCTGATAGCTGAGAGCTGATTCCATGCCCATTCCCGACAAACTCGCCGCCGCCAACAAGATCAACGACTTCCTCCAGGCCGTCGTCACCCACGGCGGACTCCGTCTCAAGTACCGCATCATCGTCGATCCGCCGCTGCCCGAGAACCGCGACTGGGAGAAGCCGGAAATCCTCGTCGACTTCGCCGGCCCCGACTCCGCGCTGCTGCTCGACCGCGGCGGAGAACTGCTGCGCTCGCTCGAACTGCTCGCCCTCGAAATGCTGCGCCTGCCTTCCGGCGAGCACGAGAAGATCTCGCTTCGACTGCCAGAATCACCGCTCGATGCGCATCCAGGAACTGCGCACCGCCGCCACCGTCGCCGCCGAAAAAGTTCGCAAGACCGGAACTCCTTACCAGTTCAGCCCGATGTCGTCGCGCGAGCGCCGCATCGTCCACCTCGCCCTGCGCGATGAAGCCGACCTGCACACCGAGAGCGAAGGCGAAGGCATGCGCCGCTGCCTCGTCGTCTATCCCAAGGATTACAAGCCTGCCGGACGCCAAGCGCCCAAGACGATTCCCTAGCCCGGGGTGAGGGTCTAACTCACCTGCCCATAATGGTGCGGATCTGTGTCGCAACCTCAAGCGCGGCTCGGAAATCACTATCTTTTGCCCACCCGAACGGCTAAAGTTTTCTTTCCAGCGGCTTCGGCTCCCACACGATTCCACGGAATTTTCGACACACATAAAGAGGTTCCCGTGACTTGGTTGCGCCGGCTTTGCGGTGTTGTCCTTCTCCTCTTCATTATTCCTTCAGGAGTGCTCGTCCAACTGGCGCTTGCCCAACAAGCGCCCGATCCCGTTCTGTCTGCCATGCAGCAGGAGTTAACCCGCTCCGTCGCGAACCTGAAAAAGACTCCACAACCGCCGTATTTCTTGTCCTATCAACTCACCGACAATCACGGAGTCCGGGTCTCTGCCTCGTTCGGTGCGCTGACCGGCAGTAACGATAGCACCACGCGCCTCCTCGACCTCGATCTTCGCGTCGGAGACTACTCGCTCGACAACACCCACGCCGTGCGCGACGCGGACCCCTACGGCGACTTCAGCGATCAGATGGAACGCCAGAGAGTCCCACTCGAAAACGATCCCGACGCTCTCCGCGTTTCCCTCTGGCGCGAGACCGAACGCAAATATCGCAGCGCCGTGCAGCGCCTTCAGAAGGTGAAGGCCAATGTCCAGGTGAAAGTCGAGGCCGAAGATCGCTCCGGCGATTTTTCCCACGAAGCGCCCGAAGTGTACTCCGAACCGATAGCTCCGTTTTCGTTCGACAGCAAAGTGTGGGAGCAGAAGCTACCGGATTGACAGCGCTCCCTTCGCCCAGCATAAAGAGATCATCGAGAACAACGCCGAAGTATCCGCTGAAATCGAAACCCGCCGTTACGTCAACAGCGATGGCAGCCGCATTCAGATCTCGTCACCCTTTTATCGCATCATCATTTCGGCCACGGCCAAGGCTGACGATGGTATGGAACTCCCGCTGCACCAGACTTATATGTCGTTCCGTCCCGATGGGCTGCCCGACGATGCCGCCATTCTGAAAGACGTCAACCAGATGGTGGAGCACCTTACTCGCCCTCGTCAAAGCTCCGGTGGCCGATCCTTACACCGGGCCGGCGATTCTTTCCGGACGCTCGAGCGCAGTCTTCTTCCACGAAATCTTCGGCCACCGCATCGAAGGCCAGCGCCAGAAGAGTGAAGACGAGGCGCAGACTTTCAAGAAGAAAGTAAATCAGACCGTCCTCCCGGATTTTCTCTCCGTCTATTCGGATCCGACACTGAAGGCACTCGGATCAACCGAACTCGTCGGCTACTATCCCTACGACGACGAAGGCGTGAAGGCGCGGCGCGTGACCGTGGTCGACAAGGGCGTGCTCAAGAATTTCCTGATGTCGCGCGCGCCCATCGAAGGTTTCGATCACTCCAACGGACACGGCCGTCGCCAGCAAGGCTTCAAGGTGGTCGCCCGCCAGTCGAACCTCGAGGTCGAATCCTCCGAACAGGTTTCTCGCGCCGAACTGAAGAAGCTGCTGATTGAGCAGATCAAGGCCGCCAACAAGCCCTACGGACTGTTCTTCGACGACATCGAGGGCGGGTTCACGTTCACGCAGCGCATCTTACCCAACGCGTTCAACGTGCGTCCGACCGTCGTGTACCGCGTTTATCCCGATGGCAAAGAAGAGCTGGTGCGAGGCGTCGATCTGATCGGCACGCCGCTCATCGCCTTCAGCAAGATCGTCGCCGCCGACGATCAGGTCGCCGTGTTCAACGGCGTGTGCGGTCGCCGAGTCAGGATGGGTGCCGGTTTCCGCCTCTGCTCCCGGCTTGTTGATTTCGCAGATTGAAGTGCAACGCAAAGAAAAATCGCAGGAGCGCGCTCCCATTCTGGCTCCTCCTCCAGCGGTCCGGAGAGAACTGACATGCTGGCGCTTATCATGCGCCCCAAGGCAATCATCTCCGCGCTCCTCTTGACGCTCCCTATCCTAGCGCTCGCCCAGGACGACGTCCCCACTCGCGCCATGAAAGACGAACTGGCGCGCTCCATTTCTCAAATCCAACTGCAGAAAATGGATAAGCCGTACTTCCTCGCGTACCGCATGGACGACATCAATCGCACCACGGTTTCGGCCACGCTCGGCAGCGTCACCGAAGAGCAGCCCTCGCGCATGCGCCTGATCGGCGTCGAAGTTCGCGTCGGAGACTATGCGCTCGACAACAGCAATTACGTTTCACTCAGCAGTTTCGGCCGGGGCGGTGCGGGAATGTTCAGCAGCATCAGCGAAGCGCCTCTCGACGACAACTACCAGCAGATTCGCCGTGATTTCTGGCTCGCCACCGATACGCAATACAAGAAAGCTCTCGAAGATCTCTCCGCCAAGCGCGCCGCACTTGAGATGCGCCAGCACAAAGACGACATTCCCGACTTCACCAAGGAGAGCCCCAACACCGAGGCGTCAAGCGCCGGAAAAAACTCAGGCCAACATGCAGGAGCTGAAAGCCTTGGCCCGCACGCTTTCCGCCGTCTTCCGCAGCACGCCCGATATCTATGGCTCCTCGGTCGACCTCGAATATCGCAACTACTACACCCGCTACCTCAATAGCGAAGGATCGTCCTTCACTCGCGCCCAGCCGGTCTTCAAGTTGCAGATTGGCGCCCAGACGCAATCGCCCGGTGGCTTGCCCATCTCCGATTCCATCGAACTCTACGGTCGCACCATCGCCGACCTGCCCGCCCAGGATGTTCTGCTCTCCCGCACGCGCGCCATGGCCGATCGCATTCTCAAGCTGCGCTCCGCCTCTTCCCTCGATCGCTACAACGGTCCCGTTCTTTTCGAAGATGCGGCCGCCGCCGAAATCTTTACGCAGCAATTTGCCACTGGATTGATGGCCGGTGCGCACCCCCCTGAGCGATGACTCCCGCTTCGAGATGTTTTTCAACCAGATGATGGCGCAACTGGGCGGCGGATCGTTCGTAGACAAGATCGGCGGTCGTGTTCTCCCCGACTTCCTCAGCGTGACCGACAATCCGCTGCAGTCGGAATATAAAGGTGTGAAGCTTCTCGGCGCGAGCACGATTGACGATGACGCCGTCAAGACGCGCGAGACCAAGCTCATTGATCACGGTTCGCTGAAAACTCTGCTGGCCACTCGCGTTCCCGTCCGCTCTGTGCCGCACAGCACCGGAAGCCGTCGCGGATGGGGCCCGGCACCGGCCAATCTGATTGTCACCGCCGAAAAATCCTCGACCAGCGACCAGCTCCACCAGGAATTGCTGCGCCGCGTAAAAGATCGCGGCCTTGAGTACGGCATCGTCGTCCGCCGCGTCGGTGGTGGAGGCGCCGCGTCTTTCATGAAAATGGCCGCACGCATGACTCGCCAAGGCGGACAAGGCGGTACCGCTCTCGCCGAGGTCTATAAACTTTATCCCGACGGACACGAGGAACTGGTGCAAGGCGTCGAAATCGCCGACATGACCCCAGCCGCGTTTCGCGATATCGTGGCCGTCGGCGACACGCCCGTTGTCTTCACCGACGAATTTATTCCGCGCGTCGGAGCGCTCTTCTCCATGGGCCTCTCCGCCTCGAGCGACGTGCCGATCGTCTCGTGCGTGGTCCCCTCGATGCTCTTCGAAGAGGTGTCTCTAGTGAAGAGCCAAGGCCCGTTCCCGAATCCACCAATCTCTCCATCACCTTTAGCGAAGCAGTGAGATTGCAGCGGAAAATGGGCGTCCCCTTCCACCGCCCAGCTTCGGCGAGCGCCGTCGCTGGCAAAATGGATGAGAATCAAGCTAGCGCGTTCCACTATTACTAACCAGGTTCTCCTTCCCCTTCGGTCCGGAGCCCACCCAAAAATTCCACTTCTCTAAGTCAACCCTGTTCCAGGAAGCGAACTCGTCGCCCACCAGCCCCACCGCTCCCACCAGTTTGCAAACAAGATTCGTGCCTCGAAAGCTTCGCGACAGCCAAGAGAAAGGCGGCCGCAAGGCCGCCTCCTCCGAAACTGAGAACTAAGAACTGAGAACTGAGAACTGGTTTCTGACTTACCGCCCGGCCGCGGCTGCCGCCGCCTGCGGCATCATCCCGGCGATCTTCATCGCCTCGATCCGGTTGAGCACGGTCTCCAGGCTGGCTCCGGTATCGGTGCACGCATCCACATACGGGATGCCGGCTGCCATCGGCATGCATCACCAGCACGCTGGTCTCGCGCGCTCGCCTTCTTCACCATGTACGGCAGATGATGGCGGTCATTGCGGCTCAGGGTCGGTCCCAGTACGACCAGGTCAAACGCGACTCTTTTTCAGGGCCTCCCACGGCCTTGCGTCCCTCGGCCTGTTGCACCGTGTGCCCGGCCTTTTCCATCGCCGCTGCCTGAGCCTTCAGAATCTCCTCATCGCCTTCGCCATAAAGAATCCTTAGCTTTGCTTTCGCCATTGACTTTCCTCGGATCCTCGCCGTCGGTACCTGACGCACCAGTACCTGCCAATGACGGTAGCAACCGACCGCCCCCCCGTTAAACGTCACCGAAGGTCCATGACGAACGACACTGTCTCCGAGCTGGTTTTGACGATGAACCTGTCATTCCGCAGCGCGCCCTTCGCGCGAGGAACCCAAGTTTTCCACCCGCGGCAAATTCCTTCCCCTAAAAGCCTCTCCGGCGCTACACTTCTGCGCCGGAGGCTTTCCAACCCATGTCCGCCCCTATCGTCTGGAGAGCTGTACTCATATCGTTATTGTTGAGTCCCTGTTCTTGAGTCAACCGTTGGCCGCGCAGTCGGGCGGCACTCCGACGTCCACGACCACCTGCAATCTCGACGACGGTCGCCAGGTCTACGTCCGCTACAACCCGATTGCCGCGAAGAAAGAGAAGATCCCCAACGGCAAGCCCTGGGCTCCCGGCGGCACGCCCATGACGCTGTTTACCGAGGCGCAACTGACTCTCGGCAGCTCCACGATTCCCATCGGCGCCTACACCGTCTATCCCATTCCCGCCAAGGATCACTGGACGCTCGTCGTCAACAAGAACGTCACCGCCGGCGCCGCGTACGACGAGAAGCAAGACATCGCCCGCGCCCCCATGGAAACGGCTCAGGTCGCGCAACCGTCCGACGGCTCTCGAAGTCGCCTTCGCCCACGTCGGCGCCCGCTGCACTCTCCGCATCTACATCGGCAAGACGGCCTCCTTCGCCGACTTCACCGCGAAGTGAAGCCGTCTCGCGGGCGTGAGCGAAGCGGGAGCCCGCTGGCGTCATCCTGAGCGGGCTAGTCGAAGGATCTGCGAGTAAACGTTGCAAGAGTTTTTATCCTTAGTCGTTCCGCAGCGCGGCATTTTCGCGCGAGGAACCTGCTGTTCCTAACCAAGGGCACATTGCCCGCCCGCTCTTTGAGTTCCTTCGTATCCTCTGTGGTTAAACCTTTTCTCTCCCGCGAAACTCTGCGACAATCCCCCAATGCGCATCCTGCTACTCCTCTTAGCCGCAACCGCCGTCGCCAATCCGGACCAAGAGTCCAGACTCTCCCACACGACCGAAAGCCTGCGCGGAGTCAGTGCCGTCTCGCGTGAAGTCGCCTGGGCCAGCGGCACCCACGGCACCTACCTCCGCACTACCGATGGCGGCGTCACCTGGACGCCCGCCCAAGTTCCCGACGCCACCACGCTCGACTTCCGCGCCGTCGTCGCCTTCTCCGCCGACCGAAGCTTTCCTGATGTCCGCCGGACCCGGCGACCAATCCCGCATCTACCACACCTCCGACGCGCGGACAAGCACTGGCAACTGCAATTCACCAACACCAATCCCAAAGGATTTTTCGACTCCATGGTCTTCTGGGATCCGAAGCACGGCGTCGTGCTCGGCGATCCCATCCCCGACGAATCCGGCAAACTAAAATTCGAACTCCTTCAAACGGACGACGGCCAAACCTGGAAACCGATTCCTCCCGCACAACTCCCGCCAGCATAGAAGGCGAAGGCGCCTTCGCCGCGAGCAACACGTGCCTCGCGATCCTGCTCAAAGTCTGCGGAAGGACGAGCCCTGTTCGCCGCGCTGCGCCAAAGGAAGACCGTGGAAGAGCGGCGCTTCAGCGCCGCGTCAGCGCACCGAAAAGAAGGCGCTTCAGCCCCCGACCCCAACCTCTGGTTCGCCACTGGAGGCAAAGTCGCCCGCGTCTTCCACTCCCCCGATCGCGGACAAACCTGGCAAGTCTTCGACACGCCAATCCTCCACGGTCCCGACTCCGCCGGAATTTTCTCCATCGCCTTCCGCGACTCGCTCCACGGCGTCATCGCCGGAGGCGACTACAAGCATCCCAAGGACGACGGCCCCAACCTCGCCTTCACCGACGATGGAGGCAAAACCTGGACCCTCTCCGACATGCATCCTCAAGCCTTTTTCTCCGCCGTAGCCTACGACCGCAAAATCAACGAGGAGGCCATCGCGCAACAGAAAGCGGACAAGGCACCCGCCGCCCCCAGGAAAAAGAAGCCCCGAGTGAAGCCCATCGATCCGCAGCGCCTTTTCCTGGTCGGCGACGACTTCATCTTTGACTTCCGCCCGCCCAACAATCCTCGGCGCATCAGCCCCAAGAAAAGTCTGCCTATGAAATTCAACGCCGCGAGCGCATTTCCAGAAGGTGGAGCGTTGATCGTCGGCCCCAAAGGCTCCATCGCCATGCTTCCGTGACCGCAGAACCCTTGTCATCCTGAGGGCCCGCTGTCTGGGCCCGAAGGACCTATGTACTCCCCGACTCCTGAAGCGCATCGCCAGCCGACGAGAATATAATTTCGCACGCCAACGAACCCAGGCACGCAGCAGGAGCCCACATGACCATACTTTCCAACCCCCGCTTCCTCGCCATCTACTCCGGCGTCCTCACCCTGATCTTCGCTGCAACAATCGTCGCTGGCTGCCTCATGCTCCGTCATCCCACCTTCGGCATCATCACTGCCCGCCGCATCAACATCATCGAACCCGACGGCACTGTACGCCTCACCATCTCCAACCGCGCCGACTTCCCCGGCGCCTGGAGTCACAAAAAAGAATACCCGCGCCCCGATCGTCAGGACGCCGCCGGAATGCTCTTCATGAGTGAGGAGGGCGGCGAGCAAGGAGGCCTTATCTGGGGAGCCGGTCAACTCCCCGACGGCACCATCGAAAACCACGGCCACCTGAGCCTCGACCAGTACGAAGAAAATCAAATCTTCGCGCTTGATGCCGGGCAGGAAGGCAAAGATAAGTTCTCGAAAATCACAATCTCCGATCAGGGAGACTATCCGGTCGACGAAAAGCGCAAGGCCGAAGACCGCATCAACGGCCTGCCCGCCGACAAGCAAGATGCCGCCTGGTCTGAATTTTTCGCGACGCACAAACACGACGTAACGCGTCTGGTCCTCGGCCGCTCGCCCGATGGATCCGTCGGCCTCAACCTCCGCGACGCCAACGGCAAAGTCCGCATCCAGTTGGCCGTCCAGCCCGACGGCAAAGCCGCCCTCCAATTCCTCGACGAGACCGGCAAAGTAGTAACCGAATTCACCGGTCAACGGAAGTGAAGAAAACCCGACATCGTGGACGGGGTCAAAGCCACGAGTTCCAGCCGCGAAGCGCCAAAGAACGGATCCCGCCGCCTCTCACGGTGTGTAGTGTGTGAGTGGCTTTGTGGCAATCCCAAGGAGCCGGGGGTTTTGAGTGCAATCGAGATTTTTCACCAACTGACACTCCAAGCGATCAGGCACAACGGTGCCATTTACGGATGGGGCTTCGAGGCGTTCACTATTTTTAACGTCCGGAGGAGGCTGCTCTCGCGCAACGAACGAACCGCTCGCGTCTGAAATACTCGTAGGTAAGGGGTCAGCACGCTCGTCAGTCGTCCGGGCCTGAACTGCTGACAGGCGGAGGCTGCTTGGAAAGATCAACCTACCGGGTCCTCGTGGTCGATGACTACGAACCTTGGCGTAGTTTCGCCACAAGGACGCTTCAGAAGACACCGGAACTGCAGGTCGTCGGCGAAGCGTCGGATGGATTAGAAGCGGTTCAGAAAGCCCAAGAACTGCAACCCGACCTGATTTTGCTGGACATCGGACTTCCCACACTTAATGGAATTGCCGCGGCTCGACGAATCCTGCAGTATGCTCCGAAGACAAAAATCCTTTTCATGAGTGAACAGCGATCTTCTGACATCGTAGAAGAAGCGTTAGGTACGGGTGCGAGGGGCTACGTCGTCAAGGCGGATGCCGCAGGCGAACTATTGCCTGCTGTAAACGCCGTCCTTGGGGGCAAGCGGTTCGTCAGTGCTAGTTTGGCAGGTAACGACTTCACCGATCCCAAGGATGAGCAAACCGCCGATCACGATAGCGGCGGGGTCGTCCTACCGTTTCCACCGCAGAACGTATGGATCGCCCGCCGACACGAGGCAGGGTTTTATTCTGAAGATCGATTCTGTCTAGATGACCTTACGCCGTTCATCGGGGCTGCTCTCAAAGCCGGGAATGCGGCTATCGTTGTCGCGACCGAGTCACACCGGGACAGCCTTCTTCCAGATTGCAGGCACACGGCTTGGATATCGGTACTGCTATTGAGCAGGGCAGATATATCGCGTTGGATGCTGCTGACGCGCTCCCGACATTCATGCTCCGTGACATGCCTGATCCAGTTCGATTTTTGAAAGTGTTAGGTAATCTCATTGCGACAGCGGCAAAGGCTGTGAAGGGAGAACAAGCTCGCGTTGCAATTTTCGGAGAAATGTGCCATCTCCTGTGGGCACAAGGTAACGCGGAGGCGGCGATTCAGGTCGAAAAACTCGGCAACCAGCTAGCCAAGACATACGACGTGGATATTCTGTGCGGGTATTCTCTGAGTAGCGTTCAGGGCGGGATGGACAGCCGACGTCTTCCAACGAATCTGTGCAGAGCATTCAGCCGTTTATTCCCGCTGAAGAGAGATTATTCGGTCCGTTCTAACACTGCAACAGTTGATGTCACCTGACGAAATCAGATGGGATGAGAAGGCCGGTCTCCGGGCGGGATGCGGTGTACGCTCCCAAGTTATCGACGTGCTCAAGGCACAGATAAAAAGGAGACCGGCAATGAAGAAGGTTAGCACCATGGCGGTAAAACAGAGCAAGAATTTTTCGCAGCAGAAACTGACCATCGGACTAGATCTGGGAGATCGCAACAGTTGGTACTGCGTGCTGGATGAAGCTGGCCAGATACAACTGGAGCAGCGAGTCCGTACGAATGCGAAAACGTTGCAGGAAGTCTTTGGCGCAATGCCGCGCAGCCGGATCGCGTTGGAGATCGGGACGCATTCGCCCTGGATCAGTCGCTTGCTCCGCGAGTTGGGGCATGAAGTGATCGTGGCCAATGCGCGCAAGGTGCGGCTGATCGGGGAGAGCCGCAAGAAAGACGATCGGCTGGATGCGCAAACGCTGGCGCGGTTGGCCCGGATCGATCCGGAGTTGTTATATCCGGTGAAGCATCGCAGCGCGCAGGCGCAAGCCGATCTCACGGTGATTCGAGCGCGAGCCGGCCTGGTGAGAGCCAGGACGTCGCTGGTGAACACGGCCCGCGGGCTGGCCAAGAGCTACGGCGAAAGACTGCGCGGCTGCAACGTGCGCAACATAAATCCGGAAAAAGCCGAAGGCTTGAGTCCGGAACTGCAACGGGCGCTGGAGCCGTTGCTGTCGGCCATCGCAGAGTTGAGCGAACGGATCTGCGAGTACAACCAACGCATCGAAGCGTTGGCGCAAGCCAGTTATCCGCAGGTGGCGCTGCTGAAACAGATCAAAGGCGTAGGTACGCTGATCGCGCTGACGTTCCTGCTGACGCTGGAAGATCCGCATCGTTTCCGCAAGAGCCGCGACGTGGGCTGCTATCTCGGGCTGCAGCCAGGACGAAGAAACTCGGGGCAGAGTGAGCCGCAGATGCATATCAGCAAAGAAGGCGACCCATATCTGCGCACGCTGCTGGTGCAAGGAGCCCAGCACATTTTGGGTCCGTTTGGTGTGGACTGCGATCTCAGGCGCTGGGGGATGAAGTTGGCCGAACGCGGCGGAAAGAGCGGCAAGAAGCGGGCCATTATTGCGACGGCCCGAAAGCTGGCGGTGTTGCTGCATCATCTGTGGGTGAGCGGAGAAGTGTACGAACCGTTGCACAACAGCAGCCGAACAACCGCAGCCGCAGCCGCATAAAAACAAAACCGTTCCAGAAACAGAAAAGACGAAAAGAGAAAAGACAAAAGCCCAAAGCCGAGTTCCGGTGACTGCGTTAATGGCCTGGCCCAGGTTCCACTCTCGAAGAGCAGAACCACAGGGCGCCAAACAGATAGCAGCACCGGCTGAACCGAGAACGCCCAATATGCACCGAGCGAATGAATCGCTCCTCGAGAGTGCGAATGGAAGCATGGCGACAGTGGCCACTCGGCGGGAGAGAAAAACGTGCCTGACAAAAAGAAACAAGAATCAACTTGACTCCGATCGGCCTTCTCATGGAAGGCCATTACACTCAAAACCCCCTCGCGGGTGTTAATGAGTGATCCGGCGATATCACGACAGTTGAAGATTCGGCATCGCTCACCTTGATCCGCCCGTCGAGACAAAGACGGCGATGAATCCCTAGTAAGCGAGGACGGGGATATTCGTCACGGTGCAAATTGCACCCGCGACCTTGCTGCCCTTGAGCAGCGCAAGAATCCCGATGCCGATGCCGGCGGCCCCGATCGCTGCCAACAGCCACACGCCCGCGAGCTCCCCACTCATGGAGGCCGGGAGATAGTCCGTGTAAGGCAGGACCCCGAAAGCTGGGCCAACGAGAGCAGCGATTCCGGCTGCGATCGTCCATTGTTTTCCCTGCATTTTGTTCAAGCAGCAAGCAGCTCTCCCCGTCAAGGCTACGAGACATTCCCAGTTCTGGGCGCGCAAACCATCATCATCCCTCCGGCCAGAGCAGCCAGAGCCATCCCCGCAAGCCCGTACGAAAAAGATCTGGTTTGGGCGTGCAGATAGCCGAACGCATAAGGCCCGGCAAATCCTGCGACGCTGCCGAAGGAGTTGATCATCCCCACCGCTGCCGCTGCGACCGACTGGCTGAAGGTTTCGCTTGGGATCGCAAAGAAGGTCGGGAGATAGGAATAAATGTTCGCACCCAACGTGAAACATGCAACCAGAACGAAAATGGAATGGGGTTGGGTGATCAGGCCGAGCGCTCCGATGCCTGCGAGGAATATGGGTATCGCGGAGTGCCAATGTCTCTCGCCGCTACGGTCCGAATGCCAGCCGTTGACCTGCATCGCGACGAAGGTCACAAGATAAGGCATCGCGCCCAGAACGCCGACGCGGACGTCGGATAGTCCCGAGAAACTTTTCAGCATGGTCGGAATCCAGAAAGCAAAACTGTACATCGCCAGGTAGTTGATGAAGGTGGCGGTGGCGAGCAGCAGAATCGTGCGCGACGTCAGAGCGTGCCAGACAGAAGTCTTTGCCGCGGAAGCGGGGGCCTCTTCGCGCAGCCTTTGTTGAATCCAATCGCGCTGCGCCGGAGCGAGCCATGTTGCCTGGTGTGGCCAATCCGTCAGGAAGAAAAACGAAACTGCGCCCAGCAGAATCGCCGGTATTCCTTCCAACACGAAAAGCCAACGCCAACCGGCATGGCCAAACCAGACGTGACCGAGAATCCAGCCGGCGAGGGGAGAGCCGATCACAAACGACAGAGGAATAGCCGCCATGAAGTTACTGGTTGCCTTGGCGCGGTCCTCGCGAATGAACCAATGGCTCAGATATACGATCACGCCCGGGAAGAAGGCGGCTTCCGCTGCGCCCAGCGCGAAACGGACCAAGTAGAGCTGGCCGGGTGTGCGTACTTCTGCGGTCAGCATCGTCAACATTCCCCACGAAACCATGCTGGTACCAATCACGCGGCGGGCGCTCCAGCGTTCGACCAGCAGTGCGCCAGGAGTCTGGCCCGCGACGTAAGTCACGAAGAAGATTCCGACACCCAGACCAATGATCCGATCGGTGAACCCCAGATCGCGACTCATGCCAAGCGCTGCGTAGGCTAGGTTCGTGCGATCGATATAGTTCGCCACATAGAGGACGAAGAGAAAGGAAAGCAACCGCGCCGCAATGAGACGGCGTGTGTGATCGCCCTGGACCGAAGTAGGCACCGCAGCACTGGGCAGAGCCGCCACTACATTCCTCCGGAAAAGGCAGCTTAAGTCGGCGGAGTATAGCAGAATTCAGGGCAACCCATGAAACTGGGGTCAAGGATCGATGAGTGCTAGGGATTCTTCACCAACTACCGCCACCCCAACAACGATCCTTTCAAAGCCCCCATTACTAAAGTCCCATCCCTTCCTGTCCTTTCCATTCCCCACCACTTCTACGAAGATTAAGAAGATTAGATAGCTCTTAACTCTTCACATCGAAGACTATGAAAAACCTGTCTCTGGCCATCGCCCTTTTCGCCGCCGCGACCGTTGCATCCGCGCAAACGCAAACCACCGTTCCCGCGAATACGAGCGCATCCGCGGCTACCGTCTCGCGTACCACCAAGGCCATGCACTATCGCCTGCAAGGTGGTACTAGCAAGATCGATTTCCGCGGCACCGATCTGCTCCAGGGCTCCTCGGGCGAAGCCAAGGTCGAAGGCAAGAAGACCAACTTCGAAATCGACGCCAAGTTCACCGGCCTCGAAGACGCCACCAAATTCGGACTCGAATTCCTGACCTACGTTCTATGGGCCGTCTCGCCCGAAGGGCGCCCCGTCAATCTCGGCGAAGTCTCGCTCGATCACCACGGCAATGCGAATGTCAAAGCGTTCACCGATCTCCAGACTTTCGGAATGATCGTCACCGCCGAGCCCTACTTCGCCGTGTCGCAACCCGGCAATATGGTCGTGATGGAGAGCTCCACCATTAGCGGAGCCGCAACTCAAAACATTGATGCCCGCTACGAACTCGTCACGCGCAGCACTTATTCCTCGACCAACTCGCACATTCAAGACGCTATCTTCGGCATCGATACCAAGACTCCGCTCGAGCTCTTCGAAGCGCGCAACGCCGTTCGCATCGCGCATATCGCCGCCGCCGACAAATACGCCGCCTCGATTCTTTCCAAGGCCGGACAGCAGTTGATGCACGCCGAAGACGTGTACCGCCAGAAGCAGAACAAGGCCGCCGTCGAAGCCGCCGCCAAAGAAGCCACCGAAACCGCCGAAGAAGCCCGCCTGATGGCCGTGAAACAAAAGGCCGAAGACGAAGCCCAAGCCGCCGCGGCTGCCCGCGAAGCACAGGCCCGCGCCGATGCGGCTGCCGAAGCCAAGCGACGTGCCGACGCCGAAGCAGCCCGCGCTCAAGCCGAGCAAGCTCGTGTGCAAGCCGAACAAGCCCGCGCCGCCGCACAGCAGGCCCAGGCCGAAGCCGAGCGCATGAAAGCCGAAGCCCAGGCCGCAGCACAAGAAGCCGCGCGTCAAAAAGAAGAAGCCGAAAAGGCCAAAGCCGAAGCCGTAGCCCAGCAGCAGGTTCTCGCCGCGGAAACCGACAAGGCCAAAGCCGCCGCAGCGCAATCCGAGAATCTTCGTCAGCAGGCGGAAAACGAAAAACAGGAACTCCGCGCCCGCCTCCTGCAGCAGCTCAACTCGATTCTCGCCACGCGCGACTCCGCCCGCGGCCTCATCGCCAATATGTCCGACGTGCTGTTCCGCAGCGGTAGCTTCGAGCTTCTGCCCGGAGCCCGCGAGCGTCTCGCCAAAGTTTCCGGCATCGTGCTCGCTTACCCCAGCCTGCACGTCGCCATCGAAGGACACACTGACAGTGTCGGCAGCGACCAGTACAATCAGGATCTCTCTGAGCGCCGCGCGCAGGCCGTCCGCGATTATTTCGTGCAGCAGGGAATTTCTGGGACGTCCGTCGAGGCCCACGGCTTCGGTAAGACCGAACCCATCGCCAGCAATGACACATCCGAAGGACGCCAGCAAAACCGTCGCGTAGAGCTAGTCCTCTCCGGCGACGCCATCGGCCAGAACCTCGACGGGCCGGCTCAACCCAAACCCGTCTCCTACACTCCGCGCCAGTAAAAAGGTGCATAGAGAGTAGCGATGTGTGGACAGCCGCCCTCGGCTGTCCGGGCGAGCGATAGCTCGCCGCTTCCGCCGCCGCCCGTCAATGGTGGAAGAGCGGCGCTTCAGCGCCGCGAGAAGCATCTGAAATAAAAGGGCTTTAGCCCCCGTGAGCTCCGATCCTTCCCGCCTCGCTGAAGCATCCAATGCGCGGAGGACCCATGCCCCAAGACCCGCACGCTTCCCTACGCCAACATCTCATCGAGCTTCTGGCAGGAGGCCAAGCCCACGCCAAATTCGACGACGTCATAAAAAATCTCCCGACCAAACTGCGCGGCGCGAAGCCTGCCAACTTCCCGCACTCTCCCTGGATGCTGCTCGAACACCTCCGCATCGCTCAATGGGACATCCTCGAATTCAGCCGCAACAAAAAACATGTCTCGCCGAAATGGCCCGAAGGATACTGGCCCAAAACCCCCGCCCCGCCTACCGCCGCAGCCTGGACCAAAAGCATCCAGCAATTCCACCGCGACCTGAAAGCCATGCAGGCCCTGGTCGAGAATCCGAAGACAAATCTCTTCGCGAAAATCCCCTGGGGCGATGGACAGACCATCCTCCGCGAAGCCCTGCTGGTAGCCGATCACAACGCCTACCACCTCGGCCAACTGGTCGACGTGCGCCGCTTGCTGGGAGCCTGGAAGGACTAGCAGAGCTTGATGAATTTTCGTGAAGAGCACCACGCGCGAACGCCAGAAGCCGCCTCAGCTTGCTGCGCCGATAGGGAGTTCTATTCCAGCCCGTAGCCCCCGATCCGGTCGCTTCCGAAACACTCCCCGCACTCCCTCTCTCCATCGCTCGTCAATCCCGACGAACGCCCACTCGATCTCCGGCGAAATGTAGCGCAGCAACACATCGGTCGCCGGATGCACGTGCAACGCCGGCGCCACCAGAAACAGCAGCGGCGTCTCCGCCGACAATTCGCTGCCCGCCGAAATATCCGAACCGCGGAAACTCCCCGCGCGCATGGTGCCACTCCACCCGCGACCAGTAGTCCAGCCCCTGCAGCGGCAAATGAATATCCTCATCCGCCTTCAACTCCACCACGGCCAGCCGCCCCTCGCGCGTCGATCGTCAGCACGTCAATCATGGCCCGGTCCGACGCCGAAAATGCCGGCACCTGCGAATACAGACTCGCGCGTCTCCAGCCGCTCATCGATCACGCTCACATCCGTCACCACCAGCGACTCCAGCCACCGCTCCGGATGCATGCGAAACAGCGCATGCTGCTGCGGCCCGTACGGATGCCGCGTGTCCCGCAGCGCGGTCAGCAATTGCAGAAAGAACGTCCAGTTGCGATCCTCCAAGCACGCGCTCTTCCGCGCCCACGCCAAACACAATTTCCTGCTTGCTGCGAAACGTCACCGCCTCGGCACCCATGCGCGCCCGCGCGAACTCCAGCCCGCGCCAGCGGAACGCAATCTCCGCCGCCAGATAGCACCGCGACTTCGCAGTTCGGCAGAATCTCTGTGACCCGCGCAATCGATTCCGCGAATCTCTCGAACGCCGCCGTCTCATTCGTCGCGTGCACCAGCCGCGTCGCCACGTTCCCGCGATCTGTGCAATCAATCTCGACCACCGAGTCATCCCGCTCATTGAACTCAAACAGCTTCCACTTCGCTGCCGCTCGATTCAGATTCGCCATCCGCTCCCGCACCAGCGCCGACGCACCCGCCGGAACAAACAGAATCAGTCCTTCGAAGAAACAACTCCGCGACTCGGATGCCCCATTTCTCCCTGCTTTTGGGAGCCTGCCTGAGCCGAAGGGTGGGATTTTCCCGGCACACATCAAGCCACAGAATTCCAAACGTCAGCGCCGCATCGATCGATGCCTGCGTCTCCTGCGCGTTCACTCCCAGCACCGCAAACGCCGACTGTCCCTGCCGCAACAGTCCGCGCGCATAAATCGGACCAAACGATTTCTCCAGATCCACGCCCGTAGTCAGCCGCGTAATCGCGAATCCCGGAAAGTGCCGCTCCAGCGCCCGCCGCAACTTCTGCTGATAAGCTGACCCGCGCCGCCCGCTTCGCCGTCGGCGATCGCCGGTCGCGCTCCCGGCAAATCTCCAGCTTCGTCGGACGCGCCTGCCCCAACCGCTGCACCGCCAGCCGCAGCGTCCCGTTCTTCACCTCCGCGTCAAGCACCCGCCGCACCGTGTTCCGCTCCGCCGACCACAAGATGCAGCAGGCACTTGTTGTGCTCCCCGGAAATCGAATACTTCGCCTGCGCCAGATCAAACATCACCGCGCCGTCTTCGAGCACGACGGCGCCCGCGGCCTCCTGCAAGAAATCCTGCACCGTTCGGGTCAGCAGCTCAGGAGTCATACCGAAATTGTTCACATCCGCCGCGACCGTAGTCTGTGACGAATGACCATAGTTATCGCGCCTGGCTGTGGAAGCTTTGCCCTGTCCCGCCCGTATCAGACTCCTGTGGGCTCCTGATGAGAACGGCATATCCAACGGATTGGTCTTGTGGAAGAGCGGTCCCTTTTCGAGCCGCGTTCAGGAGCCATCCAATTCGTAATGGGCATAATGACCTTGGTACAATCCGGTAGGGAGCTGCCTCCGAGTCCTCACCCAACTCGCCGGCATCTAAATACACGTGGATAAACATACCGACAAAGCCCGCTTCTTCTTCCAGCATTACGGCCTCACCGAGCACGATCTCGAGCGCTATCTCGCGGCCGCGCTTTCCGCCGGCGGCGACTACGCCGACCTTTATTTCGAATATCTCTCCTCGACCTCGCTGATGGTCGACGAGTCCATGGTCAAGTCGGCCTCGCCAGGGAATTTCCGCCGGATGCGGCGTCCGCGTCGTCTCCGGCGAGCGCACCGGATACGCCTACACCGACGATCTTTCTTCCGACCGCATCCTGCACGCCGCTCGCACCGCGGCCCTGATCGCCAGCGGCCCGGCCAAAACCCCGGTCGTCGGATTTCAGGAAAACGCCAGCCCGCAGTCTTTATCCGGTAACGCTGCCATCGGTGGACGCCGAAATCACCGCCAAGGTCGAACTGGTCATGCGCGCCGACAAAGCCGCCCGCGCCTACGATCCGCGCATCAAGGAAGTTCGCGCCAGCTACGCCGACGAATTGCGCAACATTCTCGTCGTCGGTTCCGACGGCACTTTCGCCGAAGACTCGCAGCCGCTGGCGCGCATGAACGTTTCCTGCATCGCCAAGACCGAAGGCAACTCCGCCCGCGGCAGCTCCGGCGGCGGCGGCCGCGTCGCCCTCGATTTCTTCTTCGGCGAAAAGACTCCCGAATATCTTCGCCAAGGAAGCCGCGCGCCAGGCGATTCTGCAACTCGACGCCCGCGAAGCTCCCGCCGGCGAAATGGAAGTCGTGCTCGGCCCCGGCTGGCCCGGCGTGCTGCTGCACGAAGCCGTCGGTCACGGCCTCGAAGCCGACTTCAATCGCAAAAAGACTTCCGCATTCGCCGGACTGATCGGCAAGCGCGTCGCCAGCGAAAAATGCACCGTCGTCGACAACGGCACCATGCCCTGGCGCCGCGGATCGCTCAACGTCGACGACGAAGGCCAGCCCACGCAGGAAACCGTCCTGATCGAAAACGGAATTCTCAAGGGCTATCTGAGCGACAAGCTTTCCGTCGCGCCTGATGGGCATGGCCGACACCGGCAACGGACGCCGCGAGAGCTACGAGCACATCCCCATGCCGCGCATGACCAACACCTACATGCTCGCCGGCCAGGACAATCCCGAAGACATCATCCGCTCGGTGAAGCACGGCGTCTACGCCGTGAACTTCGGCGGCGGCCAGGTCGACATCACCAACGGCAAGTTCGTCTTCTCCGCCTCGCGAGGCCTACATGATCGAAGACGGCAAGATCACCGCCCCGATCAAAGGCGCGACGCTGATCGGCAACGGCCCCGACGTTCTGACGCGCGTCTCGCATGGTCGGCAACGATCTGAAACTCGACGAAGGCGTCGGCACCTGCGGCAAAGACGGACAGGCCGTACCCGTAGGCGTCGGCATTCCGACATTAAAAGTCGATCGCCTGACCGTCGGCGGCACCGCCAGAAAAGATCCCGGCGGCTTCATGCAGTAAAATTCATTGCCACGGATTACACGGATCTCACGGATATTCAAAGGCCTTGTCATCCTGAGCGAAGCGAAGACCTCTGTACTTCCTCCGTGCGACTCAGTGCCCTCTGTGGTTAAAGATTTTTCTATGCCCCAAACTGAACTCGAAACCGAAACCCGAAAGCTCGAAACTGACCTCCGCGAAATCGCCACACGACATCGTCCGCCGCGCCATGGCCGGAGGCGCCACCGCCGCCGAATGCGTCGTCCGCGAAGGCGACGAATTCTCCACGCTCGTCCGCCTCGGCCAGGTCGAGACCCTGAAAGAATCCGGCTCCAAGTCCATCGGCGTGCGCGTCTTCTACGGACAGCGCGCCGCCAGCACCTACTCCAGCGACTTCTCCCGCGACGGCCTCGACCGCATGGTGAAGTCCGCGCTCGAGCTGGCGAAGATCACTTCCGAAGATCCCTTCGGCGGAATTCCCGACGCCGTCGCAACTCGGCCAACTCCCGGGCGATCTCGATCTCTACCACGAAGACGTCTACTCGCTCCCCGGCGCCGACCGCATCGACTACGCCCGCCGCGCCGAAAAGGCCGCGCTCGATTTCGACCCGCGCATCAAGAACTCCGAAGGCGGATCGTTCGACGCCGCCACCGGACACAAAGTTCTCGCCAACTCTCACGGATTCGTCGGCGAATATCGCCGCTCGTATTGCTCAGTCGCCGCCGTTCCCATCGCGCAAACCGAAAACGGCGCCATGCAGCGCGACTACTGGTTCTCGGTCGCGCGCACTCTGAGCACGCCTCGATTCTCCTGAACAAGTCGGCAAGATCGCCGCCGAACGCACCCTGCGCCGCCTCGGCGCGCGCAAAGTAAAGACCGCGCAAGTTCCCGATCGTCTTCGATCCCATGGTCGCGACTTCGATCCTCGAACACATTTTCGAAGGCATCAACGGAGACTCCGTCTATCGCGGCGCATCTTTCCTCGCCGGCAAGCTCGGACAAAAAATCGCCGGCGACAACGTCACCGTCATCGACGACGGCACCATCCTCGGCGGCTTCGGCACCAGCCCCTTCGACGGCGAAGGCATCCCCACGCGCCGCACGGTCGTCATCGAAAACGGCGTGCTCAAGTCGTATCTGCTGAACACCTACACCGCGAAAAAACTCGGCCTGCAAACCACTGCGCAACGCCTCTCGCGGACTCGCCGGCACTCCGGGCATCGGCCCCGGAAATTATTTCCTGCAGCCCGGCACGAAGACGCCGAAAGAATTGATCGCCGGAATTAAGGAAGGACTCTACGTCACCGAGTTCCTCGGGCACGGCGCGAACCTGGTCACCGGCGACTACTCCCGCGGCGCATCCGGCCTCTGGATCTCCGGCGGCGAACTCACCTATCCCGGTCGAAGAAATCACGGTCGCCGGAAATCTGAAAGACATGTTCTTCAACATTTCCGAAATCGCCAGCGACCTCGAATTCCGCGGCTCCGTCGCGGCCCCGACCATCCGCATCGACGGCCTGACCGTCGGCGGCGAATAAGCCTGTGTAGGGACGGACGCCCTCGTCCGTCCCGCCAGCGCAGCGAGCACGTTCCCCAAACATCCAAATCAATACACGTGCGCCGCCAGATTTGCGTACCAGAAGTTAACGTTCGGGCTTGTGCTATCCATGATTGCGTTGAGATAGTAAGTCACCGATCCAGTCGTCGGGGCGACGAACACTCCGCGTACCGGCACGACCAGATCATAGACGCTGTCTGATGCCAAGGTGGGTGAAACGGTGAATGGAACCCAATAATAGCTTGACGCGCCATTGCAATCGGTAGAACTCGTGCCGACCACCACCCGTCCGTGATCTCTGATCCCCGCCGTGTGATTGACGACCAGCCAGACAGTGCCGACCACTTCCACGGTCTGTCCCACCGTTACATTCACCGTCACGGAGCCGCCCGAATAGTTGGTGCAACTCGAGGTGATTGACGTAGTTGCGGATGTCGTAGCAACCACCATCACATTTCCCGGTCCGGCTGGTCCTTGCGGTCCGGCTGGTCCCATCGGCCCGATAGATCCGGGTACTCCTTGGGCGCCCGTCGCCCCTGTCGCTCCCGCTGGCCCTTGTGCGCCCGTCGCGCCCTGAGCACCCGTCGCGCCGGTCGGTCCTTGCGGTCCGGTTGCGCCAGTGGCACCCGCCGGTCCCACCGCTCCGGCATCGCCTTTCTGCGCGACCAGTTGCCAACTGGCAGGGAATTGATCCGGTTGCGCCGCACTATTAGCGATCAGCGCAACCCAGTACGAGCCGTTAAAGCTCACGCCGTCGTTCGGATTGTAGGAGGTCGCGCTGCTCCAGACTCCCTGGTTCGTGATTCCTTGTGGTCCCGCCGGTCCAGCCGCGCCCTGCGGACCTTGCGGCCCCACGAGCCCCATGGGTCCCGTCGGTCCCACAGGCCCCGCCGGTCCCTGTGCGCCCGTTGGCCCAGGCTGTCCTTGCGCGCCAGTTGCTCCGGTGGCTCCCGTTGGTCCCGCCGGCCCCGCTGGTCCCTGTGCGCCTGCTGGTCCTTGGGACCCAGTTGGCCCAGTAGGACCCGCTGGTCCCGCTGGCCCTGCCGCTCCCGCCGGACCCTGTGGCCCGGCCGGTCCTTGGACGGTGGCTGTACTTTGCGCGGAATTGTCCGGAAACACGAGATTGCCACCCGCACCGCTGATGCGAATACTCCCCACCACATCAAGCTTCGCCTGAGGCTTGTTCGTACCGACCCCGATATTTCCGTTGTCGAAGATCGTAGAATTGGCAACCGTACTGGTCGTGGAGAACTTGGGGATGTACCCGCTGATTCCTTTTCCCGTAATTGTTGGCAGGGTCGTGGGAACGCTTGATGTAGAACTCGAAGCTATCGCGCCCGGTGGCGCAGAAGTCGTCGACGTTGCTGACGCTCCCGCGCTGGAACCGGCCAGCACAAAGGCCGACAGCGGCATCCCACCCAACGTCTCTGCATCTCCCGCCTTGATCGCGTAGGGCACACTGAGGAGCAATGTCCGAGGCTGCTCCGCAGCATCGCCCACCCTGACGCCCAGCCATCGGGCATCACCGCTGGTGAACAACACCGTAGGCAGACCCGCTTTGCTCACGGCGCCGAGCAGAACCGCGTAGTTTCCTTGCACATCGGCCTGCGCATTCTGGCTTTCCGACCAGAGAGCGGTTCCCCCGCTCGGCTCCTTGTAAATCGAAAAAGTGAGATTCACCTGCCCGCTGATGGCGATGTTGTTTGCGTCCTTCACCCGCCCGGAAAAGCGAATCAGCCGGGGCACGCTGCTTTCAATCGCTGCGGTTTCTGTGGGAGCCTGGGCAAAGGTTGGAATAGCCAGAATCGTCGATGAAAGCAACAGGCACAGCAAAGAGTTTCTGAGACGGCAGAATCGTTGAAGCGTTGACTCGGTGGCGCGCATAAATCCTCCTATGGGCAGGGGACGAACCGTCCGAGCGGAATCCTCTGCTGCTCATGAAAACGCAAAACACCGCAGAATTGGCTCATTAAAAGTAATGAGCCGCCGTTTGGCTCGGGAAAGGCGCAATAAACGCAATAAAAAGGAAGGACCAAGGATGGGACTTTGCGCAACACCCGCGCGGTCTTCGACTCTATCTACAGTGTTCCTGCTGCCGTATTACTGCTTCTAACTAATTTCCAACCGATTCCGATGTGTGATGTGGTGGTATTTGCCTTGTGTTTGGTGCGCCCTGCCATGCATTTGCCGGGCGCTTGGCGAACTTCTGAGAAGAGAGTGTCAGGTTCCTCGTCGTGCTTCCTGTGAAAGCCAATGTACTCAACCGCCTCTTTACCGCATTAGGATTACTCTGCCTCTCATGCTGTCTGGCAGCTTGCGGAGGCTCGCCTGCTCCTTCGGCACCAACGACGAGCACTACCCTACAGGCCGAGACCGGCAATAACACAAGCACAGCAGATTCCTTTGCCGGGCAGACGAATGGGAACCCGCGGGCCGGGAACGTCAGCAAGCTTCCGATCGGATCACTGCTTTACAGTGGGGCGACCACAAAGGTGTATGCAACCTGGCTAGGCTGGTTTGGGCAATCGAACCACATCAACGTTGGCTATTCTTCCGATTCCCCCCAGCAGGTGCATGCGCAGGTGCAGGACATGATGAGCCGTGGCATCGCTGGTGCGATCGCCGATTGGTTTGGCGTTGCCTCGTCCAGCGAAGCGGCCACCCAGTTGCTAAAAACGGAAGCTGAATCCAGTGCCGGACAATTCCAGTTTGCCATCATGGAAGACAAGGGGTCGCTCAACTCCGCAGCGCTGAGCAATGGATGCGACGTCACCGATCAACTCATCTCGGACCTGAATTACATCGCATCGCAATATGAATCGTCTCCTGCGTACATAACTGTCGGCGGCCGTCCCGTCGTCTACTTCTTCGACGTGGACGCTTTCTACGTCGATTGGGCCCGTGTTCTTTCCTCCGTCACCGGGAATCCTCTTGTGTTGATTCGCGGCACCAACGGTTTCACAACGAGTACCGCCGATGGAGGATTTTCATGGGTGGGCATCCAACATCCTACCCCTTTCGATCCAGAACTGAGTTTGCAGGACTCGTTCTTCCAGGCTGCAAAACAGGCTCCGAGTCGGCTGGCGGTTGGTACCGCCTTCAAAGGTTTCAATGACACTCTCGCCGCATGGGGGACGAATCGCGTAATTGATCAGGACTGCGGAGAGACCTGGCTCCAGAGTCTCAGCGAAACAGGAAAATTTTATTCCAGCGGAAATCAGCTTCCCGCGTTGCAGATCGCGACCTGGAATGACTACGAGGAGGGCACGGGCATCGAGACCGGCATCGACAACTGCGTCTTCCTGGTCCCCTCACAATCCGGAAGCACGATCAGTTGGAGCGTCAATGGCAATGAAGACACGATTGACCACTACACAGTTTTCGTCAGCACCGACGGGCAGAATCTCTCCCCACTGTCGGATGTGCCGAATGGCACCCATGCCTTGGATTTGAGCAAAACGCAACTCTCGTCATCGACGACCTATCTCATCTTCCTCAAAGCTATTGGTCTGCCCAGCATTCAGAACAAAATGTCCCCGCCCATTGCCTATCGAGTGGGTGACCAGCCGCCGGGCATTTCACTCACTGTTTCACAGAGCGCCGCTCTCACATACGCTGCGTCGACTTCAGCATCAACCGGCAGCGTCGCCAAGGCTGTCATTGATTTCGGGGATGGCACTGTCGTAAATCAAGCATCCGCATCTCACACATACAGCGCGGTTGGAACGTACCTGATTACCGCAACTGTTTCTGATTCGATGGGCGCTTCCTCGGTCGCAGTACAACAAATCTCGGTAAAACCATCCGGTAGTGGCATCACCATAGCGTCGCCCGGGGGCAATGCAGTCGTAAATTGGCCAACTCCGATCGTCGCTTCTGCAAACACCGGCTCATCGGTTCCCGCCATGCAAGTGCTCCTCGACGGCAACGTGGCCTATGCGGCGCATAGCGACACGATCAACACCGCGATTAAAATATTCACCGGTACGCACCAGCTCTCTGTGCAGTCGCTGGATGCTTCGGGAAATCCCACGGCTACAGCTTCTTTAAGCGTGGACGGCGAACCAAGCGACATCCCACCCGTCGCCAACATCACCATAGCGGCAATGCCGAGCATATCGCCGACCACCGTGTTGGCGTGCACCGCTGCGTCTTCTGATCCAGATGGATTTATAAACAGCCAGAACGTGCAGTTCTCCGATGGCAGCAGCTCGGGCTCTCCCGGGATCTTAAAATCTTTCGCCGCTCCCGGTACCTACTCAGCAACTGTGACAGTGATCGACAATTTCGGTGCCACCGCCACGACGTCAATGACTTTCAGCATAGGTGCCGGATCAGTTTCAATCATGGCACCCTCAACGCCTCAATAGTGCACTGCTCTGACGCTGCGACTTCTTCGGCATGCGCGTCAGGTCATCAATGCTAGTCGCACGCGCCATGAGTCGGGACGATCGCACGCCGTGAGGGAAATAGAGATTGTGCAAGAACTGGTCCGATGTCAAGATTCGCAAACGACGCAATAGATGCAGGTCGCAAGGCGAACCCCAACAGGCCGAGAGGCACGGTTTTCAGGCGATGTTGCGAGGAGGTTACGCCAAACTATTGGGACGAATCGGTCTTACAAACCCAAATCTTCTGTACCCTCTTGAGCCGCAAGCTCTCAGGGTCTACTATCTCCAATCCTTCAATCGATATTGTCCCTTGGAGTATTTTGGGTGTGAGTTTCCCAGTGATTCTCACTCGGTGTGTCTGCACGATGTCCTTCTTCGATGGATATTCCGTGAGGTGTTCGACCCAAGTGCCTTCAATGATCAAGTTGTTGCCGTCTACGGTGGCGGAAAGAGGTATTCCTTCACTACCGCCGCCTTCGTACACAAAGAACAGGGCCTTGCGCTGGGACCCAGTTGGTTTGTCGAGTGCCAACTCAAAGCCACTCAAGTCCCCCGTCACCTTCGAAACTTGGGCGTCCGAGTAAATGTCCATTTGAGCAGTCTGAGAGCACTCGTCCGGCGGTCTACTCTGTCCAAAGCTGTTTGGTGGGCTAACGACTAGAAGAAGTGCAGTCAAAAAGGTCGTGATTTTCACTTCGCTCATAGACCACTAATGCTATCGCTAAATTGACGAGGCCATTAGCTTGTGGTCCGACTCTCATAAGCTTTCTCTGCCGATACAGGAGAAAAACGTGCCTGACAAAAACAGCCAAGAATCAACCTGACTCCGACCGGCCATCTCATGGAAGGCCATTTCACAAGTGAGCCAACGGGAAACGGGTTTGCTTCACGGTAGATGAGCGCTATGGCGATTTATCGTCAGTTATCCTGCGGGAGGCTTAGCCAACTCTTTCCTCTTCATTGACTTGCTCCAGTTCCGGCCCTAAGATTTCAGCGCAATGATCGGCCAGACCATCTCGCATTACTACATTAACGAACGACTCGGTGGTGGCGGCATGGGCGTCGTCTATAAAGCCGAAGACGTAAAGCTACGCCGTTTTGTTGCTTTGAAGTTCCTGCCGGACGAAATTTCCAAAGATGCGCAAGCCCTCGCCCGGTTCCAACGCGAAGCCCAGGCCGCGTCTGCCCTTAACCATCCCAACATCTGCACCATTTACGAGATTGACGACCAGCATGGGCAGACCTTCATAGCCATGGAGTTTCTGGACGGCGTCACGCTGAAGCACCGGATCGCGGGCCGTCCGCTGGAAACTGAACAGATTCTGTCGCTGGCCATTGAGATTGCCGACGCACTTGATGCAGCCCACGCCGAAGGCATCGTCCACCGCGACATTAAGCCGGCAAACATCTTTGTCACTAAGCGCGGACACGCCAAGATTCTGGATTTCGGTTTGGCCAAAGTCACGAACCCGGTTAGTTCTTCGAGCCAGATTGCCGCGGCCAACACCTTGACCGGCACCCTCGAGGAGCAACACCTGACCAGCCCGGGAACAGCGGTGGGGACCGTTTCCTACATGTCGCCAGAGCAAGTTCGCGTCAAGGAATTGGACGCGCGCAGCGATCTATTCTCGTTCGGAGCTGTCCTCTACGAGATGGCGACCGGCACGTTGCCCTTCCGTGGTGAGAGTACAGGAGTGATCTTCGACGGGATCATGAATCGCGCTCCGGTGACTCCTTTGCGGCTGAATCCCGACCTCCCGCCTAAGCTGGACGACATAGTTAACAAGGCTCTGGAGAAAGATCGGGACTTGCGTTATCAACACGCTTCCGAGATGCGCGCCGACTTGAAGCGCCTGAAACGAGAGACGGAATCGGGCAGGGGCGTCACTGAGGCGTCGTCTTCTGGCCCTTCTGCTTGGGTTCAGCCCGGGGTACCCGCTACTGGAACGACGGGCGCAGCGGCTTCGATCTCTGCCTCCGCAACATCCAGTTCGGTCCTGATCGCGGAGGCGCGGCGGCACCGGGGCAAATTCCTCGTTGCGGCAGTGGGGCTCGTAGTCTTGGCATTCGCCGCAGCATTTGGCGCTTACAGCCTTTTGAGCCTAAACAAACCGGCAATCGATATTCACAACCTCAGCATCCGCCCTCTGACCGAGCACGGACAAGTCATCGATTTTGCCAGCATCTCGTCTGATGGCAGATTAGTGGCGTACGGGAGGCGAGAAGGCGAACGCAGCTTGCGCGTAAAGCAGGTAGCAACCGGCAGTGAGGTTTCCGTTGTGCGGCGGCAAGCTGGATTCTTTGGCCCCGGCGCCACTTTCACCCCGGATGGCAACTATCTGTACTATGCCCATGACGATCCTGCCAATACGAACACCGTCAACTTGTATAGCGTCCCGGCGCTCGGCGGCGAACCGCATCAAGTCGTCGGCGATGTGGGGAGCTCTCCCGCATTCTCACCCGACGGCAAGCGCATGGCGTACCGGCGCACGATCAACGAAAAAGGGGAAGATCAGATTTTGGTCGCCAATTCCGACGGTACCGCCGAGCAAGTCATCCTTCGGAGGAGTATTGGGACGAGAGGAAATTTGATCGGTAACCCGTCCTGGTCAGCCGCCGGCGACTTGATTGCGGTGGGCGCCTTTGACGTAGGCACGGGCACAATTACTTCCATCCTGGTAGCGACGCCGGAAGGCAAGCTCGTAAAAGAATTTCCGCTTCCGATGCTGGTGACGGCAATTGCCTGGCTGCCCGATTCTTCGGGCTTGTTCTTTGTGGCCGGCGAAAAGTCAACTGGCCTGCGCTGGCAGATTTGGTTTCAGCCTTATCCCCGCGGCGACCGTTTCAAAATCAGCAACGATTTGAGTATCTACAAGTCGCTCAGCGTTACGTCTGACGGTAAGGCGTTTGTGACGGCACAAGAGCGTCAAGCGGCGACGATTTATGTAGGAGATTCGCCAGCTGTCCTGAACGACAAAATCAACTGGAAACTGACTTCGATTTCGACTGAACAGGCGACCGGATACGACCTCTCATGGACTGCCGCCGGCAAACTCCTGCAAAACGACGCTGCATTCCACATGTATCTCACGGCCGCCGACGGCAGCAACCGGGTTCGCTTGTTGGGGAATGACGATGTGAATTTCCACCCAGCCGCATGCGGCTCGGACCAGATAGTGGCCGCCAGGGTTTCGCAGAGCAACAACCCCAACCTCTGGCGATTGAATCTCTCGACCGGTGAGTTGAAGCAGCTTACCTTCGGTGCAGATTATGAGAGAGGTTCCTGCACACCTGACGGTAAATGGGTTGTATACAATGGACCCTTCAACGATGGCGTGGGTCATATTTTTAAGGTCTCCACTGACGGCGGTGCTCCGGTGGAACTGGCGCAAGGTACCTGGTTTGACCCATTAGTCTCCCCGGACGGCAAGTTGATCGCTTATGGAAGAACCGATGGGCAGGGAGCGAATGCAAAGTCGATCATTGTCTTGCAAAAGCTGGAAGACGGCGCAATCGTAAGACGGATCGAGATGCCTGCTACATATGACTGGTCAAGGCTGCGTTGGGCGCCGGATGGACACGCGCTCACTTTCGTACACAACACAACCGCGACTGTCCAGAACGTCTACATGCTGCCGTTGTCCGGCGGAGCGCCGATGCAGTTGACCCACTTCGATTCTGAACCGGCTGTTGTGGCCGCCTACGCTTGGTCGCAGGATGGCAAGAAATTCGCCATCACCCGCGCCCGCTACAACGATACGGACGTGGTCCTGTTTAGCGGTTTCCGGTAGACGTTCTGATCCAGTCTCATGCTCGCATTGCGCGAGCGCCAATTCCTGCGGGAGCACTTATGAAATTCGCCAAAATCATCTTCTACATCGCCTTCATCTGGGGCATCCTCATCCTCACGCCCCTCTTCTTTATGTTTGACCTGATCGGCCGCCAGGACCCTCCACCCCTCACCCACCCCGGCTTCTACTACGGCTTCGTCACTACCGCGCTCGCCTTCCAGATCGTCTTCCTCCTGATCGCGCGCGATCCTATCCGCCACCGCGTCATGATGATTCCTTCGATGCTGGAAAAATTCGCCTACGGCGCTTCCTTCATCGTCCTCTACCTCCAGCACCGCCTCCACCCCCAAGACCTGGCCCTCGCGGGAATCGACACCCTCCTCGGCATCCTCTTCGTCGTGGCATTCGTGAAAACAGCAACCTCTCCCCAATAGTTTTCCTTAGTGCCCTTAGCGTCTTTTCTTAGCGAACTTCAGTGTTGAAGATTTTGATCTCCCCTACCACGCCGCCCACAGCATCGAAGCCGTCATCGCCACCGGCAAAAAAATTCCCAGTCGCGCCCACCGCATCTTCGGCGCATTCTCCGGATTCGCACCCACAATCACAAACCCACTTACCGCCACCGCCAACGAAATCAGCAGATTTACTCCCAGCACCCACGCGCTGTGCGCAAAGATCGCGCAAATCATCGTCCCCGTAAAAACGAGCACACCCACGAACTCCTCCCAGTTCGGCGGAATCTCCCCCTGCACCACCGGGATCCCGATCCCCTCGATCTCCGCCTTCACCGTTTTAAATTCCTCAATCTTCCTCGGAATCAAAATCCACCGGTATCGGTTCGCCGTCCGCAAATACAGCCCCCATGAGACTTCCTGCGCCCGCCGGATCTCACTCCGCCTCAGTTGTCGTACCGATCCTGCCTCAAACAACCGAACTTCCTCGGCCGACACCTCCACTCTCACCGCCCGCAGCGCCTCCTCCAACTTCACCGGACGCCTCTTCCACCGCCACAAATTCTCCGCCAGCGGCCCGCCAAAGAACACAAACAGCGTGACCGCCACCCACCCGCGCGCCCGTTCGCCTGCCCCAAAAATCCACTCCGGACGCACCATCGCGACCACGCCCGCCGCCGCCAGAATCACCGCCGCGCCCAGGCAGTACGCCAGTCGCAGCCGCTTCATCGTCTCGACAATCTCCGCGATCTCCGTCTCCCGATAAGTAAAGACGCCCATGCGCCGGATTCTAGCTCCGCCTCGCCGCCCGCGTCACAGGAATGCCGCCCTAAAACCAAAGAAAATGAAGGGCAATTCCCGAAATGGTCAATCCGTCAATTGCGTTAGTATGGCGTTCAGAATCAAAACCTTGTCATTCCGACCCTTCGCGAAGCGAAGGAGAGGAACCTGCTTTTCCCCACGTTCTCCCAGGCCGCTGGCATCCCCAATTTTCTGCAACCTCCACCCCTCCCCCAGCCTCTAAAGGCCATGCTCCTTCGCGACCAACCCGTCCCCAAAGGACCCTTGTCGCCGCCCCCAAACTCCATTACCCTATGCGCTGGTAGTCTGTATGTTTAGCCCCCACCCCAACCTCGCCGACGAAGTCAACCGCGGCATCATCCAGTCCGAAGTCGAAGGCGGAGTTTTTCTTAGCGATCTTCCCCCTTCCACTGTTCTCCGCATTCAGACCATGCATCACTGCTACACCGCCGTGCTCCTCGGCGGCAGCGAAGCGATGCTCTCCGGCCACCCCGAGTTCTGCCCCGAGCCCGTGCAAGTCGCCATCGCCGGCTCCACCTGGGGAGGCTCCATGCTCAAGCTGCAATACGTCGGCCGCGGAATGCACCTCGAATTCCGCCACCCGCACTATCCCACCCCCATCATCACCTCGCCCATCCAGGAAATCCGCGACTACCAGTCCGACCTCGCCTGCGAACCCTGCCTCAACTCCGACCTCGGGGTCTCCTAATCCCCAAACCGAACGACCCGGAAACTGATGAGACACGACCAAAAGACGTGCCCGCTATGCGGCGAACGCATCGAGAATACTGCGAGAGGCGGCAGGCGCAAGCACTCGTGCCAGAACTGTGGGGCAACCATAAATAAGTCGCTCATCTGTGAGCGCTGCGGCACGAAACGAGTGTGGCAAGGCAAAAAGGGAGCGGCTTGCAGCGGCTGCGGCGCGACTTACGCTCGATAACTGTCGTAACATCCCCATCTCTCGCAAACTCGATGCTCCCACCCATTTGACTTGCCTTTCCTCACCCACTACCATTCCCGCGGACGCGAATTATGGCCCTGACCATCGAATCCCGCGAAGTCGCGCACGTCACCATCCTCGACGTTCACGGACGCATCATCCTCGGCGACGAGATCCACACTCTCCGCGACGCCGTTCGCCGCCTCATCGCCGATAACAAAAAGAAGATTATCCTCAACCTCGCCGACGTCGACTACCTCGACAGCTCCGGCCTCGGAGAACTTGTCAGTTGCTTCACCACCGTCCGCAACGCCGGAGGTGAGCTCAAGCTCCTCAAGCTCTCCCAAAAAGTTCACGACATCCTCTTCGTCACCAAGCTCTATACCGTCTTCGACATCCGCGACGACGAATTCACCGCCGTTAAATCCTTCGACTACTTCTTCGCGAAATGACCGCGCTTAGCGGGCGTCTGAGCCCGCCGCGGTGATCCTGAGCGTTCTTTGCGAAGGATCTCAGGATGCCCACTGACCCGAAGCAAAATTGAATTCTGTCATTCCGACCCCGAGCGAAGCGAAGGGAGAGGAACCTGCTTTTCCCCATCCCGCCCGAACCGCCCTCGATACGCCCCAATCCACCCCGCACCATCTAGAATGTCCTTACCAGTTTCACGGACCATGCAAGTTGCCTGGGGCGGAGCCGCGCACTCATGGACCATCGTAGTTCAGATCATCGCAGTTCAGATCGCACTCCCGACGACCGCGCCACCGAGCGCCGCACGCTCGAACAAAAGACCGCCCGCGAACTCATCTGGACCGTCCAGCACAATTTTCAAGGATGGACCTGCTCGCAATGCGAATGGAACTCCCCAATCCCCACGCTGCTCACCGATTCAGACGCCAAGACCGCCTATGACCGCCTGGCAGCGGCCAAATTCCGCGATCACAAATGCGCCGACCACCTCTCCCGCCTCGGCGCTCCCGACACCGACAACTTCAGCACGCGCATTCGCAAGCTGGTCTCGCAGGGCTTCAAGCCCAAAGATGCCGTCGACATCTTCCTCCAGGAAATCGCCCTCGAATACCGCAACCAGCCGAAGACCCTGGCCCAAGCCAAAGCCGCAGGCGAAGACTTCCTCCGCCGCCTCCGCGCCGGCCTGATCTAAATGTTGGGATAAATCTGTAGCTAGAAGGTCTTATGTGGGGCAGCCGCCTCCGCTGTCCAGCCGCAAGCATCCAAGAAACCGGGTGCCCCACAACTCGCGCGGTGTTAGCGCGAGATGTGGGGGTTTTCTTTGTGCTGCGAGTGGAATTTGCGCGAAAGAAAAGTTCTCAGTTTCGACCCGTCGCTATAATCAACGCTTTCGCCGTCCGAGGATCCCGCATGAAAAATCCGGCACGCTTCCTCATCCACGTCCCCGTTCCCTGGGTCTTCGTTTTGACTTATCTTCTCGGCGTATTTCTACAACGCAACGTCCCTGAATCTCTGCGTCCGGCCGCGCCCAGTCCAAACGCCGCCATGTGGAGCACGTACGCCGGAGCCGCTTTCTTCGCCGTGGGTCTGTTCATCGCCGGATGGGGCTGGGGAATCTTTCGCAAGGCGCGCACCACGACCGTTCCCGGTCAGTCGTCCTCCGCGCTGGTCACCTGGGGACCTTATCGCTTCACACGAAATCCCATGTATGTCGGCCTCACCTGCTGTTATCTCGGCGAAGCCGGACTGTTGCGGCAGCTCTGGCCCGTCCTCGTGCTACCGCTCGTAATTGCCCACGTCAATTGGACGGTCATCCCCCTCGAAGAAGCCCGTCTCAAAGAAGTCTTCCCCGAAGACTACGAGCACTATCGCTCCCAAGTGCGCCGCTGGATTTAGCCAGCACCTCAATACTTGTTATTGCGCCCCGAGCAAAAAATCCTTGTCATTCCGACCCGCGCGAAGCGAGGGGAGGAACCTGCTGTTCGCCGACGGCTCGACAACTCTCGCCCAAGCGGTCGTCTTCGATTGAACGAGTCAACTTCAATCCGGAACACATCTACTGCAGATTTCTTTAAACCCCTTAATTCCGTATCCCCATCTCCCCCAAGATCCACGCATAATCAAACGACGCCTCATGCAGCCGGTCATATCTTCCTGAAGCCCCGCCGTGTCCCGCAGGCTGCAAGTTGGTTTTCATAATTAACGTATTGTGATCCGTCCGCGTCGCCCGCATCTTCGCCACATACTTCGCCGGCTCCCAATACATCACCTGGCTGTCATTGAACGAGGTCCTCACCAGCATGTCCGGATACGCCTTCGCCTCGATGTTGTCATACGGTGAATACGTAAGCATGTAGTCGAAGGCCGACTTCTCCTTCGGATTCCCCCACTCCTCGAACTCTCCCACCGTCAGCGGCAACGTCTCATCCAGCATCGTGTTCATCACATCCACAAATGGCACGCCCACCAGCGCCGCGTGAAACAGGTCCGGACGCAGGTTCAGCACCGCCCCCATCAGCAGCCCGCCCGCGCTTCGGCCTTCGATCACCAACCGGTTCTTCGAGCCGTACCCGCGCTTCACCAGATCCTCCGCGCACGCAGTAAAATCGGTGAACGTCGTCTTCTTGTTCATCATCCGCCCCGCGTCGTGCCACGCCTTTCCCATCTCTCCGCCGCCGCGAATGTGCGCCACCGCCGCCACCACTCCCCGATCGACCATGCTGAAAATATTCGAATTGAAGAACATGTCGATCGATACCCCATACGATCCGTACCCATACAAGTACAGCGGACCTTTCCCGTCCATCTTCGCGCCCTTCAAATGCAGCACCGAAACCGGGATCTTCACTCCATCCGCCGCCACCGAGTAAATCTGTTCCACCTGATATTTCTTCGGGTCGTATCCGCCGGGCACTTCCTTCTGCTTCAGCAGCGTCGAAGTCCCCTTGTCCATGTCATAGGCAAACACCGACGCCGGTGTAATCGGAGACTGGTACCCGTACCGGAACTCGGTCGTGTCGTACACCCGGTTCACATACGAATACGCCGCGTACGCCGGCTCGGGAAACTCAATCCGTTTCGATTTCCCATCCCGCAAATCGATCACGCGAATCTGCGGCAGCCCATTCGTCCGCTCATAGAACACGCAATAGTTCCGGAACAGGTCCATATCGTCCAGCATGATGTCCGGATTGTGCGCCACCACTTCACGCCAGTTCGCGCTCCCCGGATCCGTCACCGGAGCCCGCACCAGCCGGAAATTTCGCCCCGTATCATTCACCCGAATGTAGAAAGAGTCCCCGTTGTGGTCGGGATAGTACTCCACGTCCTGCTTCCGCGGCTCAATCACCTTCCACTCCGCCGTCGGATCGGCCGCCGGGATATAGCGCGCCTCCGTCGTCGTGTGGCTCCCCGAAACTAAGAAGATGTATTTCTGGCTCCGCGACTTTTGTACGTCTACCTCGAACCGCTCATCTTTCTCCTCATAGACCACCGGATCCTCTGCCGCCGATCCCGCCGCATGCCGGTAGAGCCGGTACTGGCGCTTCGACACCGCATCTTCCTGCGTATAGAAGATCGTCTGGTTATCGTTCGCCCACACCACCGACCCCACCCGCTCCGCATGATCCGCCAGCGTCTTTCCCGTCCGCAGATCCTTTACCGCCAGCGTGTACTGTCGGAACCCCGTGTTGTCGTACGAATACGCCAGCAGATTCCCGTCCGGACTCACCGCATACGCCGCCACCGACATGAACGCCTGCCCCTTCGCCATCTCGTTGATGTCGAGCAAAACTTCTTCCGGCGCGTCCATGCTGCCCTTGCGACGGCAGCGAATCGGGTACTGCTTCCCCGCCTCGGTCCGCACGTAGTAGAAGTAGTCTCCTTCTTTGTACGGAACCTCCACGTCCGTCTCCTTGATCCGTCCCAGCATCTCGTCATACAGCTTCTTCTGAAAATCCTCCGTCGGCTTCATCACCGCGTCGGTGTACGCGTTCTCCGCCTCCAGGTAAGCCCGCACCTCCGGATTCGGCTTGTCCCGCAGCCAGAAATAGTTGTCCACCATCGTGTGCCCATTGACCTCGGTACTATGCGGAACCTTCTTCGCCACAGGCGGCGCCGGCAACGAGCCATTGTCCGCCCCCGCAAACACCAACACCGAAGCAATCCCCAGCGCCCCCACCTGCACCCGCCGCAAGAATGCGTGATTCATGATTCCCTCCGAAAGAAGTAGACCATCAGAAACAAGATCCCGAAAGAACCGCCAACCAGCCCCGATTTTCTCAGCGTTCTTAGCGGATTTTCTTAGCGACCTTAGTGGTTAAAGGCTTTTCTCCGCCCTTCGCGCGAGCCAGAAACTTCAAATCTTCCGCCTTCAGCCCCGTCGAAGAGCGGCGCTTCAGCGTCGCGTCAGCCTCCACCAAAATCTCTCGGGCTTCAGCCCGCTGGCTCGTGCTTTCTTGTCCAACGCCAGCGACCGTAACCATACTCCGCCCCCCACGCCGAAATCAACGCGACCACATCACCGGGTGCCCCATTTCCAACCACGAACCCGGGTGCCCCACTTCTCGCGCGCCCTTTGCGCGAGACGTGGGGATTTTTGCCGGGCAGCCCCCCAAAACTCTCCCCAGTCCCGTAAACAGCGCCATCTCGATGCCAAACCCGCGAACCTGATTGATAAACACCCCCCGCTCCCGAACCCCGAACTCCCACTTAAACCCAAAATTCAGGCCCTGCCGGGGAGAAGGTCGCCGCCGAACAGCTGAAAACCACGACTCCCACTCCACACCCGGTAACTACTTTGAGTCTCCCAGAGCGCACATCCCTTACTTTTTCTTGATACATCACATCAGCCCCGGCCAAAAACGTTCCACACGAATTCCAAGTTCCGCCTCACGAACCAAACCAGTAAACAATTCCACAGTCCTACCCCTCTTCCGTTCAGAAATTCTGATTACACTTCCTCTCCCCCGCCCCGGCCTTACTTTTGGGACACAATATCGTTCCTCTCTCCCACCAATAACCACTTTGATCTCCTGCCCATCAGAAAAGAAACGGCGCCCGCGAGTGGCCGCCCCATACTGCTAAAAAAGATCGAATCGATTTGAAACTGAGGGTGCCCCACCCTTCCGCGCACTTTGCCGAGGGTGGGTCTAGCCTAAATGTAGATCCCAAATGTTTTTTGCTTTGATCCCGAGAATTCTCCCCGATTTGAACATCCTGGGTGGTTTAAAATTAGGATGTACCTGAAAGAAGATTACCCGAAAGGGGTTCCCCATGAACCCCAAGAGATCGCTCCCCACACGCGCCAGGACCGCCGCCCCAGAGTCGTCGCAGAAGATCGCGGACTTTCGCATCTCTTTGAACCTTAGCCAGTCTGAGTTTGCCAAACGATTGGGCGCGTCGGCCATGGCGGTTTCGCGCTGGGAGAGAGGGATTCAGGAAGTTCCTGCCAACGTCTACATCCGACTCGGGAATTTGGCGGGTGATCCGCTCTGCTGGTATTTCTGGGGTTGTGCCGGTCTGCGCACAGTGGACGTGATGCGAGTGCTGCCCGCCGCACGCCAGCGATTGCAGGACGACAGATTGCCCAACCTACGCTTCGTTCACGCGGGTGGGAAGAAGATGAGTTCAAGCACCGCTGATTTCGTTGCTGTCCCACTCCTCCCAGTGCATGCCGGAGCTCCCGGGGAAGCGGGCGACAACGTTGTCGATTTAGAGCAGGTGCGGCCGGAAGCAACGTTGGCCGCGCCCGTTGAATGGTGCCCCAATCCGAAATCTACGATGTGCCTGCGTGTAAAAGGTAATTCGATGTCGCCTTTGATCCTGGATGGCTACATTATTGCCGTCGATACCCTCGATGTTCATCATGACAAACTTGTGGGGCACATTGTTGTAGCTTGGAACGTGGAGAGGGGATTGATCGTCTCACGATTGATCCGATTCGATCACACCGATGCATTGATTTCCGACCGACGCGAATACGAGTCCATCTCGTTAGCCCCGGAATCGGAGTGGCGGCTTATCGGGAAGGTTTTGTGGTGGATAGGCAGAGCAGCATAGTCGAGCACGTTCCGCGACAACGCAGCCTCTCTAGAGTATGAGCCTTTTCTAGGGCCTCCTTCTGTCATTTTTCCTAGTTGACCAAAATGGTGTACCGGAAGTGATAATGATCGGAGGGCAAGAAATTCCTCTTTGGTGGTGGGACCGAGAGGGTGGTGCTGCATGTCTTCACGACGTGTGCTGGTTGTAGAGGATTACGAACCGTTTCGCCGTCTGATCCGTTCGGTGCTGGCGAAAAAACGGCAATTGCAGATCGTCGGCGAAGCTTCAGACGGATTACAGGCGGTCAAGAAGGCCGAAGAATTGCAACCAGACTTGATTCTGCTCGACATCGGACTGCCCACGATCAATGGAATCGAAGTCGCCTGCCGAATATCCCGACTGCTTCCCGCCGCAAGAATCCTTTTCGTCAGTCAGCACAATGATCCGGATGTCGTAACGGCAGCGCTAAGTAATGGGGCGAAGGGTTACGTTCTCAAGGAGAATGCCGTAACAGATCTTCTTCCTGCAGTTGAAGCTGCTCTGCGCGGGGATCGCTTCGTCAGTAGAGGGTTGCACACCGAAGAATTCGCGCAAGCGAAACCTCAATACCTTGCCAGTTGAGTCTTAACTTGCTTTCAGTAGGCGGAGTGGCTTCTGTTCCGTAGCCGTTAACGGCGCGTTACCTTCCCTCAGTAAGGTTAGCTCCGTTTCTGCAATCCTGAATCGTGCTGAGCCGCAATCTAAGCAGACCAACATGTCTGGGAAGGTTAGAACACCGGGATTTTCGAGGTGCTTGCGGCCGCTGAAGTGGATCATCATTTCAGCGGCGAACCCTGCTTCATTCAACGAAGAGCATAACCTGCAACTCATCGCGTCTCCTTCTGCCCCGCTGATTACACGAATGATACCGTCCACTCTGATAGATCGTGTCTTTGGACTTTTGCATTTTTAGCACAGCCGGTTTCGCCATGTCAGCTAATAATTGTGACAGGGCTGCCGCGACCCAGCGGACGTCAATCTAGCACGAGGACGCGGGCGACCTTCCAGGACGCGTCCAACTGCCGGGCGAACACGAACACGGCCTCAAAGTGAGTATGAATTGGCGCACCCGCGCCGTCGAGCGGAGCCCGCTTGCCCTGCACTTTATCGATCTCGATCGCCCACTTGTCGTGAACCATGACTTCCGAGGATGAAACCGTTCCTTCTAGATCCCACCGTTCAAATGCATGCCGGAAGAATGTCTCGAACTCGCTCTTTCCGCTCATGCAGTGCCCGTTATGGAGGACGGTCACAACATCGTCGGTCGCCAAAGCTACCAGCCGGCCGGCGTCACTATTTTTCATGCCTTGATTCAAAGCCTGCCGTACGGCGGCAATCTTGGATTTTTCAGAGTCGATCCCCGACTTCAGTTCGGGCGAGTGTTCCGCTGGAGGTAATGAACGAGCGCCCATGGCGTTCTCCCTTTGAAAGAAGGGGAAGTCTAGTCGCCGCTTCGAACCACGCGAAACTGGCACTTCGAACAGACTGTGCTCTCCGAATTGATAGTGGGTTACGGTCGGCGCTAAGGCCACTCAGAGCTTGATTTTGGAGTGAATAAGAGAGAGGGTGCCCCATTTCTCGCGCGTTCTTTGCGCGAGCCGAATCGATCAGCTCGCGCGTGCGCGGGATGACTGGTACGCACGCTCTCGAATGGACTGCAAGTCGGCCTCTGGAACTGTGAAGTTCGTCGAGCCACAGTCCACGCAGATGACAATGTCAGGGAATACGAAGACGTGGGGCGTGTTCAGGCTCTCAAACCCTGGGAAGTGAATAGCGATCTCGGCTGGAAGCTCGACCTGGCTGTTGGGCTGGCACGACTTGCAACTCATGATTACCCCCTTTACGCCAAGAATATTAGAAGAGTTGAACACTGACCACCCGTGATTGTGGTCACAAATGGCTTAGTGAATTGTTGACAGGGTACAACTGAAGTTTTGACAGGGGTTAGGGATGGGCGCGGTGGGAGGGCGGGCAAGCAAACCAAGGCGTTCTCTCCTCCGGACCAACCCCGGGTCGGGATTCTGATTTTGGAGTGATAAGTGACAAGAGAGAGGGTGCCCCACAACTCGCGCGGTGTTAGCGCGAGATGTGGGGATTTTGACTCTCAATGAAAAGACCGCCGAGGTTGCCCCATCCTTTCGCGCACTTTGCGAAAGGGTGGGTCTACCCTAACTGCGGATCGCATGGGTTCTTGACTTTGAACCGCCTTCACGAAGATGGGCGAGCGTGCCGCCGCGAGAAAATTGATAGGGTGCGCCACCCGCCACCTTTGTGGCGTGAGGACAAAAAGCAAAGCTGGGCCAGCCCTGAACCGACCTCAAGGCACGATTTTGAAGACCACACCCGCACCGCCAGACCCGCCCTGCGAGGCCGTGCCGTAATAAGCGCTGTTTGTGCCCGGTATCAGGCCGGCAAGAGGCGTGAAGCCGTCGCTGCCGGATCCGAAACTGTGCAAGACGGTCTCCTGACCATTTGCCTCCAGGCGGAATACCGTTCCCTGATCACCCGTTTGGTTATTTGCTCCTCCTCGAGTTGTCGTTCCGTAGAGATTGCCAGATGAATCCATCACAAGTCCGGCTTGAGGATCGTAGCCATCGGGGTTGCCCATAAATGTGTAGAGGACAGTCTCGTTGCCGCTGGAATCCACCTTGAAGATGGTTCCACAGCCAAACCCCTGGCACTCGCTGCCGATGTAGGAGCCGCCAAACCTCGTCGTGCCGTATAGGTTCCCAGCAGTGTCCCGAAGCAATTTGCCAATAGGTCGCGCGCCATCCGTCCCCACGCCCCAGTTGAAGCTGTAAAGGAGGGTGAGGGTGCCGTTCTTGGCTAATTTGAAGACCGATCCATAGCCGTGGACACCGCCGCCGTAGGTGGTTCCGTAAAGATTGCCAGAAGAATCGCCCACCATGTCGCCATAAGGGCTCTCTCCATCAGTGCCGGGAGCAAAAGTATGCAACACAGTCAGCTTTCCGAAAGTATTCAGCTTGAAGATGGTGCCGCAACCCACTTCATTACCACCGAGCAAGCTGCGGCAACTGGTGTTTCCCTCGAGGCTGGTCGTGCCATAAAGATTGCCTGAACTATCTCGCACCAGGCCTGTTAAGGGAACGGCTCCATCGCTGGTGCCCTTGAATCGATAGAGAATGCTTTCTGTGCCCGTCGATGCGATTTTGAAAATTGTTCCGTTGTTGGCGCTGCCGCCTGACTCGGTCGTGCCATAAAGATTGCCGGCGGAATCGTGGATCAGAGCGGCCAGAGGAATTGCGCCATCCGTGCCCCCCGCGAAGTTGTAGAGAATTTTCATCGTGCCTTTGTTATTGATCTCGAAGACAGTGCCATAACCCGCAGTGCCTCCATAGGGAGTCGTGCCGTAGAGATTTCCTGAAGAATCGCGGATCAGCGCAGCCGAAGGAACCGAGCCGTCGGGCGCACCTTGAAAATTGTAGATAGTTGTTTCAGTTTGAGCGTAGGCGGCAACTGCCGCTGTCGCCACTATCGCGAGCAGCGCTTGCAGACAGAACAAGTTGCGAGTCATGGGCGATTCCTCTTTGAGATGACGAGCGGACTTTGATGTGACGAGCGCTAGGGGAGGGGCGCCGCGATAGTATCGCGACAAATTGTACATGGGCAAGATGAAAGAATTTGCGTACAGGCGGAAGCTACGGCTTCACGAATCGCGGGCCCATCCTTTCGCGCACTTTGCGAAAGGGCTGAAG
>CAWAXV010000002.1:0-190651 GCA_963786095.1 uncultured Acidobacteriaceae bacterium
ATGATTGTCATGCGACGGGTGGCCCGGCCTTCAAACTGCAGAAGTCACCACAGTCGTGGGGGCCCCGTCCTTCGCGCACCTTGCGAAGGGCGGGTACCACGACGGCACACACAACGGGCGGTGTAGAACGGACAAAATTTGCGCCGGCAGCAGCGCCGCCCACCCCTTCGGCAAGCTCAGGGCAGGCTCTTGCAAAAAACGCAAGGATAGGGCACCCTCCGTCGGGAATGGTGCAATGCAAAGATGGGCCACCCGCAGGAGCGACAAAATGACGCGGTCAACCAATCAATCAAAGAAGCGTGTAGCCAGCCGCGAGGGTAAGAAAAATGCCCAAGGCAAGACCCCGGCGAAGCTGCTGGTCGCCATGACGGGCAAGGCAAGCGCCGCGAAGGCCGCAACGGCGACGAGCCCGTGTTCGCCTACATCGCCAGCTTGCCGCAGCCGCAGCGCGGCATCGCCGAGCGCATCGATGCCCTGGCGGCCAAGAGGTTGCCGGACCTCCAGCGAGCGGTGAAGTGGGGCATGGCGTACTACGGGGTCGACGGGGGCTGGTGCTTCTCGTCCGGCGCCTTCGTCGGCCATGTGAAACTGATGTTCATACGCGGCACGGAGATCAAGCCGGAACCGCCTGTGACGCCGATCGGGATGGGCAAGTCCACCCGCGGCGTCGAGCTGGCATCCGTGGACGATCTCGACGAGCGCCAAGTGGCGTCGTGGATGAAGCAGGCTGCCACCATGCCCTTCGTCGGGGGGAAGAAGCGATGACTACGCCGTGGCGCAGTGTTCGTCTTGAACCGGCGCGCAGTATAGAAAGACTCTCTTCTCTTGACGGAATGGCGGGTGGCCCAGCCTTGAGGAGGCTTTTGGTTTTCGCCTGCATCTCCCAGGCGAGGGGCACCCTCCGCGGGAATGGTGCAATGCAAAGAGGGGCCACGCTGTGTTTTAGTGTCCGAATTTGCCGTAGCGGTGTCCGGAAACGGACGGCACGGACTCACTTATCGCATATTAAGTCGTTTACAACGTGGCGCTTATTATTGGCAAGCGTAATGCTGGAGATCTCAGCAGGGAGGGTAAGAACATGTCATTCGTTCGCGATCTGAGGGTGGCAGCTTACTCGTTAATTCGGACTCCAGGGCTGGCCATCGCCGTGGTCCTGACACTGGCGCTCGGCATCGGGGCGAACGCTGCCATTTTCACGCTGGTGCGCGGAGTGCTGCTTAAGCCTCTGGTCAATCGCGACGAGGACAGGCTGATCTATATCCGCCAGAGCGCTCCCGGCATCGGCGAAGAAAACGCTGCGTTTTCCGTGCCCGAGTTACAAGACATGCGCGCTAGCGTGAAAACCCTGAGCGCGTTTGGCGATTTCTCCGCCATGGACTTCACCATGATCGGCCTCGGTGAGCCTCGTTCGATTCGAGGCGGCGTCGTTGGTGGCACGTTTTTCGACGTGATGGGCCTTCATCCCGTGCTCGGTCGCCTGATTGGGCCGCAAGACGACGGCCCGCAAGCCGCCGGCGTCGTCGTTCTCACCTATCGTTTCTGGACGACCGCTCTTCACAAGGACCCCTCGGTCCTCGGTAAAACCGTTCGCCTCGGCAGCCTTGGTGATCGCTCTGCGACAGTCATTGGCGTCCTCGAACCTTGCGTCCCATATCCGCAAGATACCGAAATCATCGCCAACGTGGTCACCAGCCCGCATCATCTTTCCGCAACCATGGTCACTGGCCGCATCCATCGTATGACTGAGCTTTTCGGCCGTCTCGCTCCCGGAGTCACTCTCGATCAGGCTCGCGCCGAGTTGCGCTCCGCCTACTCCGCGATGAAAAAGGACCATCCCGAATCCTATGCACAGGAAGCGGACTTTCAGATCGGGGTGAAGTTGCTTCGTGACGAGATCACGTCGGGCGCCCGGACCGTGCTGCTGGTGCTGCTGGCGGCGTCAGCGCTGGTCTTCATCATCGCGTGTTCCAATGTCGCCAATCTGATTCTGGCACGGACGGTTCGCCGCGAAGGCGAACTGGCGGTCCGCGTGGCGCTGGGCGCAAGCACAGGCGCGTTGCGCCGCATGCTGTTGGCCGAAAGTCTTCTGCTCTGCGGCGCGGGCGCGGCAATCGGTGTACTGAGCGCGCAGCCGATGGTGGCCGTCCTGGCCCGCTACGCCTCGCGCTTCTCCATCCGTGCTCTCGATTTCAGAGTCGATTCGAGCTTGCTTTGGGTGGGAGCGGCGCTGGCCATCGTCGCCGCGGTGATTCTCGCATTTGTCTCCGCGCCTGCCCTCTGCCTCCGGCACATCTGGCTCCGGCACGTCCGGCAAGCCGAGTGGACTGAGCCTGTCCAGCGGAAGTGTGCGGATCACCGGCAGCACGAGCCGCCGCCAGCGGATCTTCGCGGTGACACAAATCGCCGCGTCGTTCGTGTTGCTGGCCGGCGCAAGTACGTTGATCACTACGCTGATCGCACTACAAAGGACTCAGACTGGACTGGATACTCAGCACGTCCTCGCTGTCGATGTTCCTGCTATGTCCTATGGGAAGACACCTCAGCAGGTCGTCGATTTCTACAAGGAAACGATACGCCGCATTGACGCCCTGCCGGGCGTGAGTGAGACCGCGTTCGGCGACGTTGTTCCCTGGCGCGATGGCAGCTTCGGCACTCTGCAGTTCTCCGGTGACGGACACGTCCATGCAGCCGGTGCAGAGGATCCCCGGGCGCAGTCGCGTTCCATCTCTCCCGGTTTTTTTGCGGCGCTTGGCGTTCCTATCATTGCCGGCCGCGATTTCAATGCGCTTGATGACAATGACGATAATAAAGAGCCTGTCGTTATCGTCAGCCAGAGCCTGGCACAGCGCATGTTCCCCAACCAGGATGCGGTCAACCGGCATGTCTATTGGACGGATCCCGTCTTGCAATTCGCTACTGGGACCGATCTCGAAAAAGCTCGCCTGATGGCGCCGCACCGCATCATCGGCGTCACCGCCGACATTGACGATCTCCACGTCGTTCCTGAACCCATGGTCACGATCTACAGCCCTTTCAACGAAGGTACACTTTTTGGCGGTCGTCTCTTCATTCACACGGCTACAAATCCCTATGCGCTGGTCCCGTCGGTCACGCGCATTGTTCGCGAGATGTCCTCCGATCAGCCCGTTGAACACGCCGCCAGTCTCGCAGACATTCGCGCAGAAGTGCTCACGCCGGACCGTTTGAACTCGCTGGTGTTTGGCGTATTCGCGGCGGTCGCGTTGGCGATCGCAGTGGTGGGCGTCGCGGGTGTGCTGGCGTTTTCGGTGAGCGCGCGGACGCGGGAATTCGGCATCCGGCTGGCCCTGGGATCGGAGCCGCAGCAACTCCTCAAGGGCGTGATCGCGGAGGGCACCGTCATGGCTGCGGCGGGCGTCCTTGCAGGCGCGGCATTTGGCTTTGTGCTGGCGCGTTTGGCGGGAAGATATTTCGTGGACGTCAGGATGCCGGGCGCATTGCCTGTCTTTGTCTCTGCGTTCGTGCTGATGGCAGTCGCGGTCATCGCGTCGGTGCTGCCCGCGGCACGCGCTGCGCGCGTCGATGTGATGGAAGCGCTGCGCTCCGAGTGACCATCGGACGGATGGGTCAGGGTTACCGGGCGGGTGCCCCGGCGCCTTCAAACTGCAGAAGCCACCACAGCCGCGGGTGCCCCGTCCTTCGCGCAGGCCAAGGGCGGGTACGACCACGGCATACACAACGGGTAGTGTAGAACTGACAAAATTTGCACCGGTAGCATCGCCGCCCGTGCTTGCAAAAAACGTAAGGATGGGCACCCTCCGTGGGAATGGTGCAATGCAAAGATGGGCCACCCTCGAACCCGGAAACAGACGGGAGGTTCCCTAATCTTTCCCGACGAAAAACGCAAGCTGGCTTTCAAACCACTAAACCATCCTTTGGATGGTTAGAATCCAAGACGCCACGCGCAATCTAACCACCAAACCGTCATTCACCGGTTTGAACGGACACAAACCTGAGGATAGACGGCCCGCCGCTTTGCTTTCTTGCGCTTAGCTGTCATGACACAATCGTCTACACCGCACCGTCATGACGATGTGTTCCGGCCGGAACATTACGACAGCTCCCGAAATGTGAGGCAGACGGGTTGGAGTGCACCCCCGGCTCCCCCGGTTACCCGGAAAACGTTAAAAAAACAGTCAGGGCCGCAGCGTCCCTCCGCTTTTATTGGGTACACTCCACTGGATACTCCCTGGGAAAGACTACGAGATGCGAAAAGGGTTTACGAGAAAACCAAAACCGGACGAGCCCGCGACGCCAGTCAAGAACTACATCACGCCGAGCGGCCTCGAGCGCCTCAAAGATGAGCACCGGTTTCTGCTCACCAGGGAACGTCCGGCCGTGACGGAGGTGGTGGCGTGGGCCGCCAGCAACGGCGATCGCAGTGAAAACGCCGACTATCAGTACGGCAAGCGGCGGCTGCGGCAGATCGATGGACGCATTCGCTTTCTCACCAAGCGAATCGAAGCCGCGGAAGTGGTGGACCCGGAAGCTCGAAGAGCGGGGCAGGCGGCGACGAGGGCTTTCTTCGGAGCGACCGTGCGCTATGCCAATGCCGCGGGAGCGGAGCGAGTGGTGAGCATCGTGGGCACCGACGAGGTCGATCTCAACCGCAACCACATCAGTTGGGTGTCACCTGTGGGGCGCGCGTTGATGAAGTCGGCAGCGGGTGACAGCGTAGTCCTTCAATTGCCTGGCGGTACAGAATACCTGACCGTGCTGGAAGTGCTTTACGAGCGCATTTCCGTGGAACCGTTCCGTGAACCACCTGGATCCGAGGCCTCGGCAAAGAGACTCCCTCGCCGACGCTAAATCCGCCTGACGAAGAAACAGCGAGATTAGCTTATCTGCAACGGGGTGCGGGGTCGCCCTTCCAGGCGGGCGGGACCAGTCTGCTCTCGACACAATAAGATAAAAATTGTGCAACGCAATAGGATAATAAACGTACAGCGCAATAGTGTACGTCGATGCATGTGCCGCTGAACCGGGAAGCAATAAGGGACGCCATGCCGGCGTTCTTCGACCTGCTACGGGAAGATCCGCACCCGGCCGTCCGCGTGGTGCTCGGGCGCTTCATCTTCGTCTACATCCATCCTTATATGGATGGCAACGGCCGCGCTCATTGAGGAACATACATCGACGGGCTACGGCAAATCTGCTTCCCTTCCGACACTTTCGCTCGTGGGCTGGGTTTAGTTACGGAGTGAAAGCCGAGATCTACCTACAGGGACTGCTCGACGGCGTTTACGAAACCATCTGGTCCATCAGAACCTTCTTCGACGATGTATGCAAAACGGGGGATGCATGAATGTTTATTGGAGAATAGTGATTCTCGCGGCCGTTCTCATTCCAGCTGGATTGGGAAAGTGCGACTTGTGGGGGCAGGAGAACCCCGGTCAACCCTCCGTGCTGCATATTCAGCAATCTGAGACCGTCTCGAAGCCGGGCTTTCCGCAATTCCTCTCCATGTATCGCGTGCTGGACGGGGCGAATTCGCCGGCGGAGGCGATGGCGCTTACGGGGAATATTTCGCTCAAGAACTTCAGCCCGAATTTTAGCGAGGTCCTGTGGTTAGTGGCCTACTGGCAGGGTAAATGTCCCGTCGATGACCACAGTTTGGAAGGGGCAAATTTTATTTGGAGCGACATTCTGAAAAACCCCTCGCAGTCGAACTCCAATTTTCCCGTGAACCTTACTTTCCCTCATCCCTTGCCGATGACGGGCTGCGTCGGGTTTGTTTTCGGCGGAGGGCCTTTGGTAGGAGGCGAGGTTACGATGTCGGCCGATCTGAATCTGACCTACGAACCGTCGAGTGCAGACGCGAACACGGTGATCGACCTGTCCGGCGAATATTGCTTTGGCCAAGGTTGGGGCTGCCAGAATGCAGCGGCCGACGACACCATGGGATTCGCAGTTCCGATCATGATGCCAGCCGGGCATCTGTTGGAGCTATACGGAGACATCGCCGATAGCACATTTGATGGAACACAGAACTTCGGGCCGCTTCCGTCGGGCAAGTCGTGGGGTGCCGTCAACGACTTCTATCTGCTTGCCGGAGGGTGCGGGAAATTTGGGGAGAACCTGAACAGCCAGGGCGTCCCGGACCCAGCACCGCTTGCGGCGCTGTACAGGTGGCTTCCGAACGACGCCCTGCATCTGGAGAGCGTGCCTCTGGAATACGAGATTCCGCCGCGCGCGACTGGTAAGGCAACGCTTCAGAAACGGGTAGAGAGAATTTTTTCCGTTCCTGTGACCGTGAATGCCGGAGACTGTGTCGTTGTGATTTACGGCAGAAAGGGTAACGGAGCAACCGACGACGAAACACAGGTGAAGGCAGTCTTGGCGCCGTAGGCGGACTTGATTTCGGCCCACACTGCTGCCATCGGGTCAGTTTGCCGGCAAACCACGAACCTAAGGTAGGCTAGAAGCCGATGAGATTCCTTCTTTTGTTGATCGCCTTCGTAGCGCCCCTCGCGTCCGGTGCGCAAGCGGAGAACGTTCGGCTGCTGGCCGAGTTGCAATTTGAGTTGTGGATTGGAGACGCGCCAGTCATTCTGCCAGCCCGCTGATCTCCCGATGCAGCCAGGCTCTCGCCGTCACCCAGTCACGCTTTACCGTTGCCGTTGAGATTCCGAGAACTGCCGACGTTTCATCAATCGAGAGCCCTCCAAAGAATCGCAGTTCCACGATTCGGCTCTGCTGCGCGTCCAACTGCGCCAAGCCCACCAGTGCCTCATCCAGAGCCACCAGATCCACGCTCCGGGTTTGAGGAAGCCCGATCTGCTCGTCAAGGGTCAACGTATAGGCACCGGAGCCGCGCTTGCCCGCTCGATGCCGGCGCGCGTGGTCGACCAGGATTTGTCGCATCAACCGCGAAGCGATCGCAAAGAAATGAGCCCGATTCTCAATGCGAAGGTTCTGACCGGCCAGGCGCAGGTAAGCCTCGTTGACCAGCGCAGTGCTCTGTAATGTGTGATCGCTCCGTTCGAGACTCAGGTGATAACGAGCCAGCCGGCGCAGTTCATCGTAGACCAGTGGCACAAGCGACTTGAGCGCTTCCTGGTCCCCTGCCCTAAGGGTCGCGAGGATCTCGGCAATGCCGTCAGACGCACTCTCGCTCAAACTCACGCCCCCAAGTTGGCCCAACGATATGCCAGGAACCAGGAAAAATCAAATTACTGAAAACACGGCACTTCCAACCACCCCGGACCCGGCCCCTTCTCGCACCCAATTATTTGTACGCCCAATGATCTGATTCGATCCGGCTTTGCGCTTTGTAAGGAGGACAGGGATATGGCCTGAAGTTGGCAGCGGCGGCAATCGCCACCATGAATGGAGAAGCAATGGCTCAGCAAACGCACCACAAGCGGCAGATACTGGTTAAGCTGGCGGTCCTCATCGCAGTGCTTGGACTTATGGTGGTGCTTGGAGTCTCCGCAGCTCACGGGCAAACCTACTCTGACCTGCATGATTTCGATACGCCTCTGCTAGCCTCGCCACAGTATTCGGGAATCCTCGCGCAGGGCCGCGATGGCAATCTTTACGGCACGGCTCCGTTAGGAGGAGCGTCTGGCCGCGGCGGTGTTTTTTGTATCACGCCGACCGGCGCGTACTCCGTTCTGAGCAGCTTCGATAGCACGATGGCGAATCCCTATAGCGGATTAACCCTCGGCACGGATGGCAATTTCTACGGCACGACCAATGGCGGTGGCACTTCCTTGATGGGCACCATTTTCAAGATCACTCCCAGTGGGGTCGTGACCGTGCTCCACAGCCTTGCCTACATCGAGGGAGCGAGTCCGTTGACGCCTCCGATTCAGGCGAGCGATGGCAATTTCTACGGTACTGCCTCGGGTGGTGGCGCCGGGTATGGATCTGTGTACAAACTCACGACGGCGGGCGTCTTCACGACCATCTATGCCTTCGACAACACCCATGGATCAACACCGGTCGCTCCCCTCATGCAAGGAAACGACGGCAATCTTTACGGGACGACGAAGGTCGGTGGAACGCTCGGCTATGGCACAGCCTTCAAGATTACGACCACGGGCGCGCTGACCGTGCTCTACAACTTTGACTTGACTCATGGAGCCAACGTGTACGCCCCGCTGGTTCAGGGCAGCGATGGCAACTTCTACGGAACGGCAAGGAACGGAGGGACGATGAACAACGGCGGAGTAGCATTCAAGCTCACGCCGACAAAAGTTTTGACCATCCTCCACAACTTCGATGCCACTACCACAACGGGAGATGGCGTCGCACCGTATGCAGGTCTGGTCCAGGCCAGCGACGGAAATTTCTACAGCGTAACTTCCGCGGGAGGTGCAAACGCCTCCGGAGCCGTCTATAAGATCACTCCGAGCGGCACCTACTCAAAGCTGTTCGATTTTGCTGCGGCAACCGGTTCTCTTCCCTTCACCACGCTGCGGCAGCATACCAGCGGGAAGTTCTATGGCGAGGCGACGACTGGAGGCGCACTTTCTCACGGCGCCCTGTTCAGCTTCGATTTAGCGTTTGGACCTTTCATCAGTCTGCAAACCACATCAGGAAAAGTTGGCAAGTCAGTCGGCATACTGGGCGCAGGACTGAGCGGAACCACGAGCGTGAAATTCAATGGCACGACGGCCACATTCACGGTGGTGTCTGACACCTACATCACCACCAGCGTTCCATCTGGTGCGAGCACAGGCTTCGTGACCGCCATCACCCCGGGCGGCACTTTGAAGAGCAGCCAGAAATTCCGCGTCACACCTGCAATCGTCAGCTTCAGCCCGCCCAGCGGCCCAGTCGGGACGGCGGTGACGATCACGGGCAACAGCCTCACAGGAGCCAGCAGTGTGGCGTTCGGCGGCGTGAAAGCCAGTGCCTTCACGGTCAACTCGTCAACTCAGATTACGGCGACGGTGCCTGCAGGCGCCGTAACCGGAAAAATTCAAGTAACAACTCCCGGCGGCACGGCCAGCAGTTCCACGAATTTCACGGTCAACTAAATGAACGGCGATATATCGACAGATATCCAATATGGGGTTTCAATCAACGCAATTTGGCCACCTCTCCGTGTCTAGCGAGTAGTACGCTTCAATGATTGTCAGCTTTCCTTCAACGGAGAGGCGGTGCATCAATCCGAGTTTTTGTGCAACCTTCCTTCTCTGCTCTCTTAGCATGGCTTCGTTCAATTCGTGTGCCAGAGTACGAATTCTCGTGGGGTTCGCTTCCAGCTCAACTTCACGAACGATGTCTTTCCAATGCTTTGTCGGCCTACGGTCAAGATCTTCGCCCATGTCGGCCTCCTAGAGGTCGTCGAAGCGAACGGCGACTGAACGTCGTTGCCAGGTCGCCGAGCGCTCCCGCGTGCGCCGAACTAATACATCAGGGGAAGCCTGCTAGCAACTGTCAGATGTAACAGTGATCAATCTCCAGTTTTGCTCGACAGAGGTCAGGCACGCTGACCAATTCAAGAAACCGTGGGCTGGCATTTACTGCAACGGCTCGGACGGGCGTCAGTGCCGTTATCCCAAAGTCACAAGGTCAGGGCCGGTCATCACTCCGGAGGAATCGAGGTCCGAGCCGGAGGTTGGCGAATTGGGGTTGTTAGCGGAGACTGTTAGTTGCCGCTGACCCTTTGGCTGTGGCGCCACTGACAGCAGGTATACCTACCTTACGAAGTCTCAACTGCTCCCGTAGCATTCGAGATTCGTTTGGAAGAAACAATAAGCTGCCTTCTCCGAGTTGGGTACGGAAGCAGTTTCTTCAAAATTCTTGGTGTTGCATTTTTCTTCCTGGGAATGATTTCGTTCGGTGGGCAAGGCAAACGCGGCACTCCCACCATCGGGTTATAAATACGGGGCGACGAACCAATATCCGTAGTCGTGAGGATTCAGTTCGTTGCCCCCGTGGTTTAGGCTACTTCGCGAACGCGAGCTTTATCGCCTTTTTCCGCTGCCGCTTCTCCAGTGGAGGAAACATCCTGTGCGCCGGTGCGCTCCAAGATTTCCTTGGCTTTCTTGGTCCAAGCGGAATCGTCGGAATGAACTGACAGAAGAATTCCGCCATCCTTAACGCGGCCTTCGTAGCGCTTGGCTTCGTACTCGGGGATTCCCATGCCGATCAGAGCACCCGTGAGCCCACCTACTGCGCCACCGACTCCTGCTCCGGCAAGGGCGGCCATAATAGGCCCGGCGGCGATGAACGGCCCCAGTCCAGGAATGGCGAGGGCACCGATACCGAGTAACCATCCCAAACCGCCGCCGAGCAGCGCGCCGGTTCCGGCACCAGTGGTGGCACCTTCCGGCGCCTTGGTGTTTTTCTCGTGAGCAAAATCCTTCGTGCCGGCGCCCTCGGGAAGAAGCACGGAAATATCTGAGTTCCGAAAATTGGCCACCTTCAATGCGTCGACCGCGTTCTCGGCGCTCGTGCGATTCGGATAAATGCCAAATACTGCTGTATTTTTACCTGCCATGTTTGATTCTCCTTTTGTCTCTTTAAAGTTATTGTTGCGATTTGATATTCAGCTCGTTGGTCACCTTGTTTTCACCGGCGACTTCAGTGGCCTTGGCCTCGATCGCTCTCTTCTCGTCTTCTGATCGCACCGGCCCCTTGAGCGTTACCTGACCGTCTTTCGTAACGATCTTGATGTTGTGTGCATAGGTGGAGAGCGACTTGTCTTTGATGATGGATTGTCGAATCTGCTGCGTGATGTCGCGATCCGAACGGTTGTCCTTTTGCTGATCTGCGGTCGGCTCATTCTGATTCCGATCACGCTCGTTCACCTTGGTGTTGTCGGGAGCAGTTGGCTGAGTTGTGGGTTCTTGCGCGAGTGCGAACGCTCCACTGCCGAGCAGCAGACCGGTGCACAGAAGACTACGAACAGCAGTTCTATACAGTGCTTTCATCGTTATTTCCTCCTGAATGAAAATCTCGAGAGATCCGGGGCGTTCGGGTGCCACCGGTTCGTCCGCGGCGACTGCCATCGTGCTTGCCAAGAACGCGGCTGCGAGCACCGTAAATATCCCTAATTTGAATCTCATCGAAAAATACCTCTTGCGCGAATACGCGCGGTTCTTAAGTCAGCGACCAAACTCACGCTCGGTCACTTGTATTTGATTGGAGAGTTGCAGATCGCCAACCGACATCAGTGTCGATTCCTGCCCAGCGGCGAGGAATGATAAGGAAGCTGTATTTGACGATATCGGGACGAAAGTGCTGGCACTATCCCCCACCCGCTGTATTAATCCCGACGAGGTACTGTAGGGCGCAACCGGCGGAGATTGAACCTGCAGCGACGCTTCGGTGCACACGTTCTCCTAAGCATGCTGGCTACGGTGCCGGCGACGCGACCTGGGCTGCCGAATCGCAGCGCTGGCTGGCTCTTTCACTCGTACAGTCTGCAGGGTATTCCCCCCTCACACTTAGAAGGAAGACTCATTCCGACGGTCTGAAGCAACTGCTCGCCGGCGCGAAAGAGCTTCTTGGCGAGGAAGAGGCGGGCACTCAACGCGCCTCTTGACACGAGCGCCTGTGCCCGATAGCGAACGACACAATAATAGGGTGCCGCACTAAATTGGCTGTCATATTTCCAACTGCCAATTCTTTTTCTGCCGTTGGATGATGCCGTAGCAATCACAGGCTGTTTCCGCAAGCTTGACTTTGTCGAGCAGGGTCACGTTTCCGCGAGTGTAGGTGATCATCCCTGCCTTCTGCAGCACACTGGCCGCGACGCTGACGCTTGCTCTGCGAGCTCCCAGCATTTGTCCCAAGAACTCCTGAGTTAGAGGCATGGTCTTGCTTTCGATTCTGTCATGGCTCATCATCAACCATCTCGCCAATCGCTCCTCCACATCATGAAGGCGATTGCAGGCTGCAATCTGGGTTGACTGCATCGCGAGGATCATCGAGAAACGCTGAAGTTGTCTTTCCAATTCTGGTAACTCGGGCAGCATTTTCAGAAACGTTGGTACGTCCACGCGGTAGGCCGTGCCGTCCGCTTGAGTGACCACTCTCAGTGCGCTTGTCTTGAAACCAAAGATTACGGGAAGGCCGACGAAACCTTCTTTGCCAATGAGTCCAACCTCCACACTCCTGCCATCCGGCTGAACCGTCAGCACGGAAGCCATTCCCTCGTTCATGAAGTAAGCCGACTTGATGACCTCACCTGCTTCGTGCATCACCTGGTGGAGTTTCAGGCGCACCAATTCCAGGGAGGAAAAGAGTAGGGTGGATTCCCGTCGAGGCAGATTTGACAGAATTAGATTGCCCACTCTCTTTGGGTGCCCGTCTGTTCTGGCGGATGGCGGGGGGATCGATCGAGTAGAGACGGCACGGTTCTTGGGCATAGTGGCTCCTTGCATCCATGGAATGCAGTCTGATTTTTGCAAGGAACCGACGCCCGAAGGGCACGGCGGGAAGATGCGAGAAGAGACTCTTCTCATTCTACGCTTCTTTTGACTTGTTTGAGTTTTCGTTAACTGTGTGTAGCGTGCTTACGCTACATTGATTTACTTGTAGATTTGTTGTCTACGCGATGGCGATCGAATCGCGAGCACGTGGAGAAGAATACCCATCTGGAAGCGATTCTGTTCAATGATATGCGCGACGTAGCATTCCTCATGGACAGCTTTTCCCTTGTCGTCGGTATGGGCCTTTTCAAGTTCTATGTGCTCGGAGCAGAACGGGCAGATCGGATAGCTTGCCGCTGGAATGTGTGCCATGGGAGCCCTCCTCAGGTGAACTTAAGCCTACGCGGATTGCCCTCTACGGGATGTGCGGTATTGCTCACTTTCAAGAGACACCCTGGGCAGTTTTGGAGTAGGGGATTCACGTGTTTAAAACCGCTGGCTGCAACCGCACGTATGTAAATCTTCGAGAGGATAGACGGGAGCTCCTCGCAAAGCCTACTCTTCGGACTTTGGAGTGAGAAACCGGGAGCGGAGGCAGCTTTGGCTTTTGAAGGAATCCTGAACGAGGTGGACCAACTTAACCAGGCGGGCGATCGCATCGAGGGACTAGCCGAAGACCATCCGCCTGTGTCAGAAGCACTTTTATCGATTGCCGGAAATGTTCGCGCGACGGCGACTGTGCTAGCGCTGTTGGTTGAGACCAAGCTTCGGAGTCGCGAGGGACACGGGCGCCCGATCTGACCACGCAGAATTCCTCGACTGCTCCTCTTCACGCTACCTCTTGCTCAATCTTGTTCTGGTCACCCGTATGTCGCGCCTTCAATGGGAGAGAAGCGGAAACCCTTGTACCGGAGCCGGTAGATTCGATAACCAAATCGCCTCGAAATTGCCGAACGCGTTCACGCATCCCTCTGATCCCCACGCCGGTGCCGTGGGACTGAATCTCAGCTAGTCGTTGTGGGGACATCCCCGTTCCCTGGTCTTGAACAGTCACCCGGAGGCTCTCTCCTTCCCGCGCAATTTCAATCTGAGCGGTTTTGCTTCCCGAGTGACGATGAATGTTCGTCAAGCCTTCCTGCACAAGTCGAAATATCAGGAATTCCATTTCGGATGGAAGTCTTCCAAAGTTGTCAGGAATTTTCAGGACAATCTTCAAGCCACTGCGTTCTGCAAGACCTTGTACATACCAACTCAGTGCTGACGAGATACCCGCCTCATCTAACATCGGTGGATGCAGAAGATAAGACGTTGTGCGTATTTCTTTGCTCAGATGTTGCACCAACTCCTCAGCACTGCTGAGAGATTTGGTGAGGGCGGGAATACCGCTTGCTTTTTCAGTCAGATCCGCCAGACTCATCCCCAAAGCAGCCAAGGTTTGTCCCGCACTATCGTGCAGTTCCCGTGCAATGTGCTGCCGCTCCACGTCCTGTGACTCCATGAGACGCCCCGAGAGCTCACGCAGTTCCGAGTTTCTTCTCTCAAGCTCACGGGTACGGAACTGCACCTGAGTGTCGAGTGCATCCGCCAAGGTTCGATAACGTTCTTCGCTTTCACGCAACTCTCGCTCAGTTCGTTTACGTTGGGTGATGTCGCGAGCAATTTTCGATGCTCCGACAATCTTTCCGCTGGCGTCCCGAATAGGCGAGATGGTGAGTGAAATATCGAGCAGCGTCTTGTCCTTATGAATGCGAACGGTGTCAAAGTGTTCGATCCGTAGGCCTTTCCTGATGCGATCGATAATGACGGTTTCTTCGTCCCTACGATCCACAGGAATGATCAACGAAATGTGCTGGCCTACCGCTTCACTGGCGGAGTAGCCGAACAAACGCTCCGCACCTGCGTTCCAACTGGTTATGACGCCGTCCAGCGTTTTGCTCACAATGGCATCATCCGATGAATCTACGATTGCGGCGAGTAAGCCAATTGCCTTATCCGCCTTGAGGCGTAACGCAGGCAGCTCATCCAAGAGTGACTGGCTGATATTGTCATTCGCCTCCGGGGCATTGAGGATGCATTCCGCAAGCGCTTCATGTGTCGCCAGTAGTTTGTTTAGGTCATCTTCGAAGGCGATCTCAGGATGCGTTTCAGTCCAGTAGTGGGCCGCCCGGACAAATGCCAGGAGCAACAGCAAGTATTGGAGGCGAACCGGACCAAGAAGCCGGGCCAGCGCGTCCAGACACAATAAATAGTCAGAAGTCTTCAAGAAGACATGCCCCGCCAATACAAAGATGGCGTCTTCCATCTGTGTGTCCGAATCCGGCATTTCGGGAATTGGTGCGGGAGAAGCTGCGCACAGTGATAGCCGAGACTGAAGTTGTTCCCCGCGTGGGAAAGGGCGTCGAAGCAGCTTAACCACATCTGCAATAGTTTGGGTACGCACAGCCGGATCACCAGCGGGACGGCCAAGTCCCACCAGGAAAGCAACATGACGACCGATGCAATAGCGGACTGCACAAAAGCGCGACAGGTGAACGAAAAGCCGCTCCTTAAAGACCGAGGGTAGAGGATTGTCGAGGTACGCAGCTTCTGCGAATCCCCACAATTTCTTAGTGATCTCAGGAGTCTCAGGTGTGAGGCGGAAGAAATTGGGAAGAACCCCGAATCGCTCCTCTATGCGCTTCTCTAGGTTTGATGCTGCACTTCCCCGGGGCGCATCGCCTTTGAGCAAGGGATCCCCTTGAACACCGCGATTACCGTTCTCTTCGGCGTCCCGGAATTCGCTCGTTTCGGTCATGTTACCCTCGTGAGGTCGATCATCATTATTGATGTTCATCGTTAGGAAGGGAAGTGGGGGTTTGCCTTTAGGCTAAAGACTCCCGTGCTGAGAATCTGGTCACTATTGACCAACTCCCGAAGGCCTGATTTTTCAGCTGCTAGGCGAACGACTGGAGTAGGGCGTGCCGCGATTGTGGCTGGGCAGATAGGCTTGGGAATCGAGGCGAGACCCGCGCCCAGGAGTTTCTTCCAAGCTGCAGACGTGATTGCCAATCCGTCTTCCATCGCCAAATTGGTCAAAACTGATCAGTAATCAGTTCGTAGCGAGGGCAGACTGGTATAGGGCCCTACTCATTTGGTTTCGGGTGGAAGACTCGCCCAAACTGGGGTGGGAATCGGGCCGAGGTGACTTATGACGCTGACTGTCGTGGCGGTGATCTTCGGAGCCTTCGCAATTGCTCTGATCGTCCTCCTAATCTACAAGAGCACACTCACAATGCACAGGGATGACCAGCTGTTTCTAGATGACGCAAGTTCGCACATGCACGAGGAGCAGACGGAACTGTTGACCAAGGTCAACAGGCTTACCATCCCGATGCGCGTATTCAGCATCGGGTCTGGGGTATTTCTGATAGCGCTCGTGGCGATGTGGATCTACCAGAAGCTGAATGCGGTGCAGTAGTGTCGAAAGCGGAGACTTGCGCCATCCTGCCAGTGTCGCCGCGGCGTGCAAGGTGAAGTTGCTTTCGACGAAGCGCCGTGGTGTCATTCTTTTCCAATCGCGATCCGATTGCTTGACCTGTAGCGTTTCTGAAGTGGCGTGACCGCAGAATCATTGTGCCGGGATGGCCCCAACCGTCCCTACCGGCGCCACGGACCTCAACTGGTCCAGCGACGTCAGCACGTTCTGCCATCGGACCGCGTCCCTTTTTGTTTCGATCGCAGCCGAAGGATCGGAATAAAACTGCAGGATGTTGTCGCGCAGCTCCGACGATGTCAGATCGAACTTCCGGTCGGACAATTGCGCCAGCAACTTTGCATAGGCATCGTCGGTGAGCGAATATTCCGCCGCTTTCGTCGGTTGGCCGCTATCGAGATCGCTGTTGGCAAGCACAAGCTTGTCGTTGCGCACTTCTTCGAGAAATGTCCGATACTGATCGACGGTCATGTTGATGCTCTTGAAATACAGGTCCTCGGTTTGCGGAGTCGGGTTGTTGAAACGCCAATCCTTTGAAGGGCCCAACCTTCGGCATGTAGCGCAGGAGCGTCGACAAGATGCGAGTGCCCACGCCCGGCTTAGCGTAGTCCTTTCCCCACTGCTTTCTCGTAATCGGAGCGCGAGAGACGGTAGAGAAACTTCCTGTTTCGCGAAGTTGGGCGTCTCGTGCATCAAGTCTTTCTTGTGGGTTTGCAGCGCGACCTGGGTCATTTCTGGAATCATCCGGCTGACCGCGAAGCGATATGAACCCACCGCCATATCCTCGTGGGTCAACACGTCTTTCAACTGCATTCCATAGACGACGGGAAAGACTCGTTCCAGCAGAGGTTTCGACACCTGGAATCCGATGAAGTCGTGGTACTGCTGCGAGGCGTAGCGATTCTTCGCGACCTGCACGGTGTCGAACCCGAATTCTGTTTTCAAGTGCGCCGACTTGTCCTGGGCATAGCGGACGGATTTTCCATATTTCGCCCGAAGCTTGGGATACTCGATGGCGACGGCCTGATTGACGGCCGGATGGCCTGCGATATCCGACGCATAGTGCGACGAGGGCACCCAGCGCAAAGGCGTATTCGTTGACATCCTGGCTCTCGAGCAGCAACTCTCGAACGAAGTCTCCGCTGCGGACGTAGTGCACCAGGTTGCTGAATTCCGTGCTACCGAACGGGTAGTAGCCGAGATCCTGGATGACGGCGCCTCCGTAGGCGTAGGCGTGCGCTTCTTTGAGTCTGGTCTTCCGACAGTCCCGGAAATCGCTTGAGGAGCAGCGGCTGGATTTCATCGGTCCAGAGCAGATCGACGATTTCCTCGTGCGTGAGCACGGAGTATGCCGGACGAACCGCCGCTACACATCAGAACGACGAGCAAAAGTACCGATGCACGGGCACAAAGCAGGCGCCAACTTTTCCTGACGATGGCGCCTGCCGATGTTGGATCTGTTGCGCATCGCTCAAATCCGGCCGAGAACCAGAAGAATGACGACGATGACCAGGATCAGCCCGACGCCGCCGGTCGGGGCGTAACCCCAGCTTCGACTGTGCGACCAGCGAGGCAGCGCTCCAAGAAGCGCCAGAATCAGGATCACGATCAATATAGTTCCAAGCATGTTTGTTCCTTTCTTCTTCGATGCGAGGAAGGGCTGCGGGCCAAAGCAGCCCGCACCCTTCGCTAAGGTGGATGCGTGCTACAGCGTGACGTTGAGCAGTCAGGTTCACGCCCGGATAGCTCGCGTTGCACAGGTAGTACACGCCGTCGATTTCGACGACATAAACGTCTTGCGTGTAGAGCCAGTTGCTCGGCCAGCGTCAGACGAATCCGAACCAGTAGCCACCGTATTGGAAGCGGCGATTGCGGTAATCGGATTCGGCTGACACGAAAGCTATGTTCGCGTCCGAAATTGGCCCGGTAACGGTCTTCAGGAATGCGGCCGCCGCCATTCCGCGCGTGCTCGCTCCTGCTTTCCAGGTCTGGCTTCCTGTGGGCGTTGCTCCTGCGCATGTCTTCTCTTCCGGCCTGGCGCTCTTCTCTTGCTTGCCGTGCGTTCTTCTCTTCTTCTGGCTTCGCGGTCTTTTCCGGTTGCGCCCTCTTTTCTTTTTCCTGCGCAGGCTTGTCTTTGTTCTCTTTCTGCTGGTCGTGCTGCTCCTGTTGTGCGTACGCCGGAATACCGACTCCGAGGGACAAAGAGAGAACTGCGGTGCTGATAGCTCCAACGAGCTTCATAAGGTGTTGCCTCCATTATCGAATCGCTGACTTATTCTTGCCTTACTGCAAGCTTCCAGTGGTTGCGTTGACCGGGCTGCCGATGGCTTCACCCGATACGAGAAGTTCCACTCTGCGGTTTTGCTGCCGTCCCGCGGAGTTATCGTTGGACGTACTGGCAAGGTGTTGCCGAAGCCCCTGGCCGAAACCGAATTCGTCGCGACTCCTTGCTGCACCAGGTAATCGCGCACCGAGCCGGCACGATTCTCCGACAGGGTTTGGTTCATGGCATCGCCGCCGACGTTGTCTGTGTAGCCGCCGACTTCAATGTTGAGCCCCGGATAGGCGAGCAGAATGCCAGCGACTTTCGCCAGCTTCTCGCGTGCTCCCGGCTTCAACGAATACTTTCCCGTGTCAAACAAAACATCGGACATGCTGACGATGAGACCGCGCGCGCTGTCGCGAGTCTGAAGAATGGAATTCAGCTGCTCGGACAACTTCGTGCGCATGGCCGCCTTGTCCGTTTCCGCCTGTTGCGCGCTGCCTGCTGGCCTGCTGTGCCGCTAGGCGTGATTGGTCCGCATCCGCCTGGGCTGCCGAGAGTGCCGTTGCGGAGGAAGCCTGGTTGTCCGCCATATCGGACTGTGCCTTCGCGCGTCGCAGCTTGTGCATCCGCAGCGTCATTGCGTGCCTGGGCCGCGTCAGACTGGGCCTGAGCATTGGCGGCTTGCGCATTCGCGGTGTCTGATTCTGCTTGAGCCTTGGCGGCCTGAGCTTTTGCCGCGTCGGACTCGGCTTGTTCCTTGCGCCGCATCGCTTCGTCGGCCTGTTCTTGCGTTCGCGCCTGCGCGTCGGCGGAATCCTGGCGTTCGTTGGCCAAGCGGACATCATCCATTTTCTTGACTGCGATCGCGCGTGCATCTTCCGCGGTCTGCACTGCTTCGCGGGAAACTGCGATCAGCGGCTTTTTGTCGATGTGCTTGTCGGTGGCATTCGCCGTCCGCCTTGTCCATCAGCTCAACGGCGTGCTGATAGCTGTCCGGTGGCGTACTGTTCGGCTCCCTCGGATTGAGCGATGCGCAGTGCATTTCGCGCTTCGAAGAATTCCAAGCGGCAACTTGGCATTCAGAACCACGGGATCGAACTTGTAGCCGGTGGGAATGTAGCCCGCCGCGCTCCATCAGTTCGTACTTAGCGTTCACCGCCTCGGTGGTTCCCTTGGTGTCTTCGCGAACTACGTTCTCGAGCACGACCACGTTGCTGGGCTGGCGGACGGCATAGTAAGGTTCCGCGGTGACGATCAGAGCGAATGCCTGAAGGTCGGTGGTCACGTTCAGCTTGCTGCGATGGTTGCCGCCGAGCAGAACTTCGCCCAGGTTCACGGCGCGGCCTTCGGGCGAAATCGCCCACAGAACGTACGTCAGATACTCATTGCCGAACGTCGTCGGCTTCTGCAGATCGCCGAATTCCGCTTCGATCGCGATGGATCCGCGCTTGCTGTTTACTTCGGCTACGCCATTCGCGGAGGGCATCAGGTCGGTGCCCGCGAAATCGAGCTTCGAAGACTCCGCTGCGATGCTGATAGTTGACCGCCTGCACGCTGCGGCTGATCACGGTCACGCGGAAGGTGGGCGTCGCAGCTCATCGGCTCGACCGTTAAGGCTGTTGAGAATTGGTTTGAGCAAACGCGCTCAAGCTGAGGGTAATTCCGACTGCTAATAAAAGCTGATGTTTTCAAAGTGTCTCCTTGCGGCAGATGTCTGCCGCATTGCGTGTTATGAACTTGTTTGACGTCCGTTGCAGCGCCATGGTTACGCTGTCCTTACGGGATCATGCAGCGTGCCGACGTGGATCCGGGACAGTGAGTGAAACAGCCCGAAGACATTCAGCAGCCACAGAACCACGGCAATGACCACAACGCCGTTCAGGATGGACTTGATGGATCCCTGCATGGGAATGAAGCGATTCACCAGCCACAGCAGGACACCCACCACGATCAGAACTTCCAGGAGTTGAATTAAAGGCATAAGCTTTGACCTTCCTTTGTTTCGCGGGCTAACGCCCCTCATCCGCCTGGAGGTGTTGCCCTGATTTCGATTGTTCGAGAATCTCTTAGGGTCGAATCGTGTTCTGCCGCAAGATTTGGCGGCACGCACACGGATGAAGACTGCCGATTGGCTGGATGTGGCCGCTCGCGCGTGACTTGATCAGGACATCGACCGCAGCGACCTGAAGGATGAGAACTGCGAATCAGCGTCCGCGGCTCCGTACTACACACTCAGAAGATATTAAGAATGACAGGTGTGGAGTGGCAGCGTCTGAGCAAGATAGCTCACATGTGAAGAATCGAGTTGCAGCAGGAACGAGCGATTCCACAGCGCGGAGACGCTTCAGCGCGCATGGATCGGCATCCGCCTCCTAAGCAGGCTCGCCGGAGAGTCAGCGGACCGTTCTGGCGCATGTGTGCATCTGGCAAATCGAATTCCCGTCCACAGTCGAAGCAGACCTCGGTAGGTGCGGTGTTTGATCGTGAACACGCGACTCAGGTGACGGTGCCGGCAGCCAAAGATAAACTGAAAGACGCCACAGGAGTAGTTTCATACATCCTGCGCGCGCTGGCGGCGTTCGCAACTTCCATTGGCATCCAGCCACTCAAGCAGAGAGCGCACGCTGGCCCGAGCCAGGGCAATCGCGCAATCCGCAGCTCCGTAATAAATGTTGAGCGTGTCGCCATCGGCGTCCATCGTGTATCCGCAGGGGAACACGACATCGTCCACGTCGCCGTGGCGCTCGTACTCCGCCTCCGGCCCAAAGATCCACGAATCTCCGCGCAGCAGGCACTTCTCCGGATTCTCCAGATCGAACAGGGCCAGGCCCAGTCGATACAGACAGCCCGAAGGCGTGTGCCGTACTCCGTGGTAGAACACGAGCCATCCTCTGGAAGTCTCGATGGGTGGCGGCGACAACCCAATCTTGTTGGCATCCCACCAGGCGCCGCGGCGCGCTTCCAGCATGAGCCGGTGCCTGCCCCAATAGCGCAGGTCGGGAGAGTAGGAAATCCACATGTGCGATCCAAGCGTCGTCATGGGACGATGAATCAGCGCCCAGCATCCGTCGATTCTCCGAGGCAGAAGCGCGGAGTCTTTGTCGTCCGGCGGCATGATCACGCCGTATCGTTCGAAGGTGCGGAAGTCTTTGGTCAGGGCCAAGCGACACGCCGGGGCCGCCGCGCGAATAGGAAGTGTAGGTGACGACGTATTGCTGCAGTTCGGGGACGAACGTGATGCGAGGATCTTCAATGCCCCAGATTTCTTCGGGATAGTTCTTCGGGTCGGGCATCAAGGTTGGCTCGCTATCGATTTGCCATCCATCGACGCCGTTTCGAGAGCGCGCGGCGCAAAGATGCGACAAGCCGCGGCGATCTTCCACGCGGCAAAGCAGCAGCGTCGTGCCATCCGCGAGCAGCGTTGCGCCCGCATTGAACACGCTGTTGATCGGATATGGCCAATCCTTGCTCGTCAGGATCGGGTTGGCGGGATGGCGAAGAAGCAGTGGCTCGAAGCGAGTGCTCAGAAGGCTCACTGGCTTTCCTGCGGGTACGGTCATGAAAGGATTTCCTTTTGTTCTGGCTCTTGCAGCGAGCGCATTTCGAGGAGTGCCATCAGGAACGACAGCGTTGATTCTGCTCCCTGGTTTTCATTGGCGCGGTCGGGATGCAGGCCGTCGCGGCAGCCGCCGGTGACGGAATCATAGAGAGGAAGTTGCAGATCGTTGTCGCCGAGGAACCAGTTGAAAGCCGACCAGGCTTCGTTGCGCCAGCGGCTGTCACCGGTTACGCGGTACGCTTGCAGACACGCAGAAACCGCGCCGGCGGCTTCAAGCGGCTGTTGATCGAAGCGGGCCTTTTCGCCACCCTGGCGATAGAAACCTTGCGAACCGATCGGCACAAAGTGGCCGTTGATTTCGCAGCGCTGCGTCTCCGACAGCCAATCCAGCGATTCGAGGCCGGCGGAAATCATGCGATCATCCGAGCAAGCTGAACCCACCAGCAGCAGAGCCTGGGGCAATCTCGCGTTGCCGTAGGCCAGAACGTTCTCGAACCACTTCCAATCCGGCCGGCGGATCGACTCATACATTTCGAGCAGTCGCCGGCTGAGGGCGGATCGCACTTTCTGCGCGTCGCGATCTCCGGGATACGAAGTGAGATATTCCTGAATTCCGAGCAGGGTGTAGGCCCAGGCACGCGGACTGCTGAATTCCAGAACTGCCGGCAGAGAAAACTCGAACAAGCGTCCGGCCGCGCCCCTGCAATCCCTGATCTTCGGATCGGCCCAGAACCGTTCCCAGCGCCCACAACGCACGCCCGTGAGAGTCTTCCGAGCCTACAGGCTCGTTCCACCGGCGATCGTAGCGGAGGAAAGTTCCTGAATCTGCCCTTCGCGGGATTAAAGGCATGCTCCAGGAATGACAGATATAGGCCAGTGGATTTGCGGAACGCAGAGTCGGCTTTCCGATCTCGATCTTTTGTCGAGTTGCTCCAGCAGCACGGCAAGAATCAGAGCGCGCGCATTGTCGTCGGTGGTGTATCCCTCTCTGCGGTTCGGGATTGTGAAGATCGCGTGCTGCAGCATTCCGGTGTCATCGGTCATCCGATTCAAGTGATTCAGCTTCAACTCCGGCAACTGATCCAGCGCTTTGTGCGTCATCCGGGCCGAGAACTGCACTTTCGGACTTTCCATGCGGTCGCTGCGGACTCGCGCAAAACTTTCCATGTAACCTTGCGCCACTCGTTTCCAGACCATCTCCCGCGCGAACAGGTAAGCGCGTTTGCGCATGGCGTGGCGAATCGCAGGAGTGTCCAGAAGTTCGATCGTCTTTTGCGCGATCGCGTCGGGATTCTGGAAGGGCACCAGCGCGCCCCGGCGGTCGTCCAGCAACTCGATCGCGTGCCAATAGGGAGTCGAGATGATCGCCTTGCCCGCACCCAGCGCATAGGCAAGCGTTCCCGAAACCACCTGCGCCTCGTGGCGATACGGAGTGATGTAGATGTCCGCGGCGCCAATGAACTCAACCATCTCTTCGGGACTGACGAAGCGGTTGTGGAAGATCACTTGCGATTCCACTCCCACTTCCTTCGCCAAAGCCTGCAAACTGGCTCGATACTTGTCTCCTTCGCGACGGAGAATGTGAGGATGGGTCGCGCCCGCGACGATGTAGACAACATTCTTGTGTTTGGACAGAATCTGCGGCAGACGCCTGAATTACGTTTTCGATTCCCTTGTTCGGCGAGAGCAGGCCGAACGTGAGCAGTACCGCTTTCCCTTCCACGCCAAAGCGGTCCTTGTAGAAATTCGGATCCAGGAATGGCAGGTCCGGAACTCCGTGCGGCACCATGTCGATCTTGCTGCCCGGCACCTTGAAGATTTCCTGCAGGAACTGGGACGACAGCTGGCTCATGACAATGAGCCGGTCCGAAAGCTCTGCGATCTCTTCCATGACCATCAGTTGGTCGGGATTTGGCTCGCGCAGAACCGTGTGCAGCGTGGTCACGACCGGCATCTTCAGGCCGCGCAGCAGATGCAGAATATGGCTTCCGGCCGGACCGCCGAAGATTCCATACTCGTGCTGCAGGCACACCATGTCGATGTTGTTGAAGTTCAGGAATTCAGCGGCTTCCTGATACGACTTCACGTCGTCCTGGGCGAGCGACCATCGCACCCGCGCGGGATAGTCATATCCCTCTTCGGTGTCGTTCACCGGCAGCGCCAACAGTCGAGCAGTCCCGTACTCTGCGGAAATGGCGCTGCACAGGTCGGTGGTGAAGGTGGCGATTCCACACTGCCGCGGAAGATAGTTCCCGATCACCGCGATTCGACTCGGCAGAGATGCCTTCGACTGCAATCGACGCACCGTGCACTCGCTCTCAACCAAAGGACGCGGGCCGACGACTTCCAGAGATCGCTTGGGCAGTAGTGTGTTTGATAGCGACATTGTCCCCCTAAAGCCTGGTGGGAAACAGCGACGAAGGGGTCGCTCTCCGAGCGAGCAGCAAGCAATCGCCAACACGGTTGAGACCGATCGCTGGGTTCGCGTCGCGTTCTTGGCTGGTACTGCGTCCACCGTTTGATTTTTCAATTGTCAGTATTCAACGATCAGCAGTCCTGCGGACTGGTCAAAATTGACCAGACCGGGGATCTCAGATATTCGCAGAACGCTTCCGCACAAGCGCGGAGTGGCCCGCTGTACAGATCATGGACCTCTCAAAGATTGCGCGATGGTCACAATTGACCATCTTGTTGGCGGATTACCGTGCATTGTGTAAGCATGAAAGTCACACAGAAGGAAGCGCTGGCGGTTCGTTGCCCCACGTGCGGCGCGAAGCCCGGCGAAAAGTGCGAGCTCAGTACCGGCCTGCCGCGCACAGAACCGCATCGCGACCGCCGGCTGGCGGCTTCGGAGAAGTGAACTGGTTCTGGTTGTGGAGACTTCAAGCGACCGCAGGTTGTGCGAGCGGTGAATCGAGATGGTGGATGGTTTCGTTCACCAATACCGCAGCCACGCACTCTCTGCTTGGGTGGGCGTTGGAATCTGGAGCAATCCCTGCCGACCGAGGTTCGGGGGAAGCACGAAGGAGTCTTGGTGTTGCATCACAGATTCCAAAATGTGAGCCAGTCCTTCAGATTCGTATCCGTTGTCGAAGCGGACGCCGGCGGCGTGAAACGTGTTCGCTGACATCCAGTACTCACACGCCAGAAGCCAATGACCTCGTGTGATGGAAGACCAGACCTTCAGATAATCCAGTGTGCCGGTTGGACTAAACCCGTATTCAATATGAATCAGGCCAGTTTCGGCGGCGCGCATCAAGTCAGCCCAAGAGATGATAACTGCCGATTCGAGGATTCCTTCTAGATTGCCATTGGAGTTCATAAGGTCTTGCCTTCCGCGGGCAAGCGCGGCTTGGTCGCACTCGAGCCTAGCCAGCGTCCATTCTCTTCAGATCGCTCACGAAGACTTAAGACAGTGAGGAGACACCCAATCAGGAACATCAAAGTCAGAACTACCACGAGGTAAAGCTCCATCCGTTCGTTCAAAGAAAGACTCCTTGAGTAACGATCTAAAAGTAGATTAAGGCGTAACTTAGCCTTTGCTCCATTCCGCAGCGTCCTGGGCCGTCCGCCGTACTTCAGCGCTGTCCAGGTTGCAACTCTGCTGCATATGGCGAGAATGCGCGGACACGGTCACATAGGGCACACCGAGAAAGTGACGGGCAACGATTGCGGTGACCTCAAGGCCATTGAAGTGCTGCGACTTCACCTTCGCCAAAATCCGCTTCAACGCGCTCTGCAACTTCGCCGCTTTAAGAGCCCCGAAGAACATCGCCTTGACTTCCGCCGCCATGAAAAAGAAATTCCATCCCGCAGCATGGATCTTGCGATCGAGGGCGAATCGATCCAGCACCTTGACCACGCTCCATTCCCCGAAGCAGGGCTCGGTTTCAAGCCCGAGAAGCTTCGCCATTCCAGGCCACTCTTTCATCAGAATTGTGCCGACTTGAACGGTTTGTGGCATGAGTGGTCGTTGTCCTTCGATAGTCCTACGTTCATGCTGGACCGGCGAGCGAACAAAAACTGCTCAAAAGTGACCACTCTTGCTGAGGGGTGCGGGCAGGCGCAGATCGTCCCAGGCTCGGGTTGGGGACGATTTATGCCTGTCTCCTGTCCGTCCGCACGGACTATACTCGTGGAGGATGCCTCACTCCACAGCAGCCAAGAAGAACGGCGGATTCGACCCCGATGTGTTTCTCGCCACCATCGGCGACGGCAGGAAGATCCTTACGATTCCCAAGAAGCAGACGATATTTGCGCAAGGGGACGAGGCGGACGCCGTTTTCTACGTGCAAAAAGGCAAAGTGAGGCTCACGGTTGTGTCCAAGATCGGCAAGGAAGCAACGATCGCCATCGTCAGCCAGGGAAACTTCTTCGGAGAAGGTTCGCTGGCGGGCCAGTTGTTGCGAATGGGCTCCGCCGCGGCCATGACAGATTGCGAAATTCTCCGCGTAGAGAAGAAGACGATGATGGATGCTCTTCATCGCGAGCCCGCGTTTTCTGAGATGTTCGTGGCTTATTTGCTGGCGCGGAATATCCGCTACGAAGAGGATCTGGTCGACCAGCTGTTCAACTCCAGTGAGAAACGCCTGGCCCGCGTCTTGCTGTTGCTCGCTCATTTTGGCAAGGAAGGCATTCCCGAGACCGTGGTCCCCAAGATCAGCCAGGAGACGCTGGCCGAGATGGTTGGGACCACTCGTTCGCGGGTCAGCTTTTTCATGAACCGATTCAGGAAGCTGGGCTTCATTCACTACGCCGGCGGCGCGGAGGGCGCTCTGCAGGTCCACAGTTCGCTGCTCAATGTCGTTCTCCACGACTAGAATCTCGTGGCAAGAGAAAAGTACCGAGGGCCCCGACTACTCTCTCAGACTTCGGCTGAGCACTTCCCATTACTGCGGCTTCTCGTTCTGCTTCGGCTTTTCTTCCTGAGACTTCTTTTCTTCCGGGCTGCGCGCGGGTTGTGGGTGCTGTTGTTGCTGTTGCGCCCGTGGTTCCGACGGAGGAGCCGTATGCTCAGGCTGCGAACGTTCGCTCGGCGGCGGAGTCAGCGGCCGCTGCGTCGGCTCAGTCCGGTTGGGCTCGGGCCGATTATTCGGTTGTTCTACCGGCGCACGATTCGCCTCCGGGCGTCGATCCGGTTGTGCCGGGGCGGCCGATTCGGTTCTGGCCGGTTATTCGGTTCGGGCTGGTTCGGTCGCGCTGCCGGCGCACGGTTCGGCTCGGGCTGATCACTGGCAGCGGGCCGATCCGAGCGACCAGCATTGTTCTCCGGATGCGCGGTCGGTGCATTGACTACGGGCTGAGTCGCGGCGCGATTCACTGGAGCGTTGTATGGCGTTCCGGTTTGTTTCGCGTGTACAACGGCGCGGTCGCTGAATGCCCCGGGTTTCGGAGTGGCAGCGACGGCCGGTGTGCCATGGTTTACAGCGGCGCGCTGCTCAGGATTTGTACGGGCCTCCTGCTCGTGTTGCGTTTGAGCGGCTACCGGCGGTATGTGTCTCTCACGCGCCACTGATTCTTGCTGTTGTGTAGGACGCGCGCTGATGCCACCGTTGCCACCGTTGTAGCTGACCCGGTTGATCGTGGTGTTGTTGATCACGGTCGTGTTGTAGACGTTGTGAATGTTGGTGACATTCACGTTGTTCACTGAACGGTTGTAGTAGAACTGTCCGTTCTGCCAGCGTCCGCCTTGATAGCCGTCGCCGTAATATCCATAGCCGTAGCTGACGCCGCCGTAGAAGCCTACCTGCTGACCCCAGTAGCCTTGATTAAAAACATATCCGTTGCCGCCCCAACCCCAATAGGCCGGAGTCCAGAGCAGTCCAGGTTCCGGAGCCATGACCCATGTGCCCGGCACCCAGTAGTAACCGTCGTCGTCTCCGGCGTAGGCCCAATAACCAGGCGTCCACAGATATCCATCACCGGGACAAAGAGGTTGCTCGTAGACGGGCAATTCTGGTGGAGCGAATGAAACGGAGATGCTGAATTGCGCGAAGGCTGCGGCCGAGATGGCTAGCAGTGCAAGCGCGAACAGCGACGAACGAATGGAGCGGGTGATACTCATTGGGATTCCTTTTTGCCCCAATGATCCTTCGCGTGCCCGGTGATGCTGTGCTGCTGCGGGCTGCGCCGATGGAGAGGGTAATTTTCCGGACGAGATGTTATGCGGATCTGGTCTCGTTCGCGAATGATTCTGAGCTTCTCACGCTCAAGAGGTCGCGGTCTGAGCAAGACAGCTCAGTTCGAGTCTTTGCCGTTTCGCAGGCCGCTTCCATGCAGTTCGGCGCGATTGAGTGCTTCCACGAAGCGGTTGTCAGACGAGAGGTCTTGGCTCCGCCGATGCCCATTCCATCGGCATCGAGTGACGAGCGCGCGCCGGCGCGGTAGCTGTACTTTGCCGGTGGCCGCAAGATAGGCAGATTGACCCTACCGATCTAATGTCAGTTTCTTTCGATATTTCATTCTCGCGCACGCCCAGTGAGCCAGCGATGACTGGGCCGGCGCACGAATCACAAGGGTACGCGGAGAGGTGAAGGTACTGTTTTCTCATTGAGTCCTCCGACATGAAGCGCTACAAAGCCAAGGCTACGGCTTTGAACTTGCTATTTCTGGTCACAATTGCTCTCAACCTGTGCGCGCCTGCGATTGAGTGCGAGGTGAGCAATTTTGCGCAGAATCGCAGAAGGCCGGCGCGTATACCTGGTTAGTATGGCGGCCAACAGTACATTGCTTTGTATCCACCGGAATCCGGCTCAATTGACTCTGTTGCAAGAAAACGGATACGAACTAGTCACCGCTAGCAGCGGCTCGGAGGGCTTACAGCTTTTGATGACGCGCCCTGTGGACGCAATTGTGCTCGAATATCATCTGGGCCTAGTGGATGGCGCGGGCGTTGCAGATGAAATCAAGAAGGTCAAGCCGCAGAATCCCTATCGTCATGCTGGCCGACGACCTGGATTTGCCTGACGGAGCGCTCAAGTCTGTGGATGCCCTCGTCACCAAGTCCGACGGCGCCCACTTTCTGTGGGCTACCGTTCATTTTATGTTGAATGTTAAGCCTGACCGAGGCGAGCGGGCGGCGCTGAGTGCCCAAGTACCGATACGGCATCGTCGTCCCGACAACTCTCGAGGTGGGGCGAGCCGTAACTAGGCAAGTCTCCCTCATGGGACAGCAGATGCGCTTTTCACCCGACCTTATCCGTCTGTCCTTTGTTTTACTGGCGCCCTCTCAAGAGAAACGGCACTGAGCGACTTCCCGCACTCCAGACAAACTCGCTTGGCTCGCGGTGTAATCAGCCCGCAAAACGGGCATACCCTTTGTGATCGAACTTCCTGGACTTGCGGTTTAAGCATCGCCAGCAATGTTCCGAGAAACTCTCTCGCGGAAGCTAGCCGACGACGAAGAGAAGGACGATACGGTTCCATTCGATTTCACCTTTACGGTTTATCTCCGACAATTGAACGATGACAGGACAATGCCGTGCGATTCTGTGCAACTTTGCTCACATTCCTCTCGTTCTTCAATCAACTATTGGGGGATTCGATCTTTGGCGCCTGAGAACTGAGCAATTCAGACCAGCTATCGATCCCCGATTAGGCGATCATGATTGCTGGAGATGAGCACTTCTTCCCTCTCTTTCAGGTTCCTCTGAGGTTCCAGTAACGGCTATATCGGCAGTGAAACTGAACCTATTGAAAGAAAAAGTGCAAGCCTGCATACAAGCTTGGATACTTCATTTTCTTGAAACTAAAAAATCGTCAAGAGTTGGTGCGATACGCTTCAACACCAGCGTAAATTTGGCATCGCTCGAAAGGCGGCACAAATTATGAAAGTCACCTCACGGAAGTGTTCTGGTGCGTTAGCCTGTCTCGCTCTGTGGCCGATTTTGGCATTTGCCCAGTCCTCTGATCTTTCGCAAAACCTGGCTGCCTGCAAGGCTGGTCTTGACACTTGTGATCGCTCGAGCTTGACTCAGTCAGAAGCAACGGAGCTGGCCCTCGCCCTCCACGCGCGCAACGTGGCGAACTGCCGAAACAGGTATGATTCCTGCGATCGCTCGAACCTCTCTGAACCGGAGACGATTGCGTTAGCCATCGCCGACCACCAGAGGAATGTGACCGATTGCAACGACGGAATGCAATCGTGCGACCGCTCCGGGCTGACCCCGACGGAAGCCCGTAAAATGGCTGCGTTGCAGCAAGAGCGCAATCTTGCCGATTGTAAAGAAGGATCGGACGCTTGCGATCGTTCCAAGCTGACGGTGGCGGAGACTGCTGAAGTGGACATAGCCCGCAGCCGGCTCAATGCATCCGATTGCGAGAACGGTTCGGGGCAATGCAATCACGCCCAGCTATCTCCTTCGCAAATCAGGGACACAAGCGCCGCGGAACATCAGCGTAATGCTCAGAATTGCAGCCACGGCTGGAGCGAGTGCGACCACTCCGACCTGACCCCATTGGAAGCTCGGCAAACGGCTTACGCGGAAGATCAACGCAACCTCTCGGCGTGTAAAGACGGCGAGACAACGTGTGACTTTTCAAAACTGACTCCACACGAGTCTAAGATGCTGGCCGATGCCGAACACAAACGTAATTACTCGGCATGTCTGAAAGGCTATGGCTACTGCGACCCCTCTCGACTCACGGCGGATGAGACTCGTTCTATCCACCCCGAAGTTCGCTAGCTCGGGCCGAGTTCACAACGAGCATCCGAGCGACAGGAGCCATGATTCAACGACAGTGTCCTGAATGTAGTAACGAATTAGTGCCAGCCAGACGTCCCAGCCGCCAACCTGTGCAGGGGGTCGCGGCAGGCTCGTCTCCCGCTTGGCGCTGCAGTGTTTGCGGAGGCGAATTCACTACCGAGCAACTCCGAGACAGCAAACGGGCAAAATCCTCAGTCGTGAATGAACCGGAGGTGAGCGTGTCCTCCGGGCCACAAAAGATCTAAATCAATACCTTGTGATCACCGGGAAACGGAGCATGAATCCAAGTTTCGGTGCCGTTCGAAGGCACTCGACCTGAGATCGCAGCGGAGAATCGCGACTTTCAAAAGAACGTAAACGACCTTTCCCGCCAACACGTACAAGTTCGGCTCGTGTTCAAAAGCGCTCGCTATCCCGCCTCCAGGCTGAGCAATTTCTCGGAATTAACGTAAGTTCACGCTGCCGACGAGATTGATCTTTTCACCAAGGATTCATGAAAGCATAACCTACGATTAACAAGATGACATTATTGTCATCTGTCATCACTACCGCGCTGGCGAGGAACTCACGGGTATGAAGGCAGATGAACTCTCCCTCATCTTGCTGTCTGGACGGGCCGTTTTCACCAAACTCCTTCCCAGGCTCCGCGTCGGGGTCCCGCGAGCGGACATACTTCTATGCGGGGTTGGGATCATCCTTTGGCTCGTGTCACCGTCGCAGGCGCAGGTTGACCGTGCGGGATTGACTGGCACGGTGACCGACCCCTCGGGTCGCGTCTTGCCGCAGACGCAAGGTCAGCGCGGTCCAGAATGCCACCGGACTCCGCCGTGACACCACCACCTCTGCCAGTGGAACGTACGACATTCCCGAGCTACCGGTTGGGGTTTACACCATCACAGTCACGCATGATGGCTTCAAAACTCTTGTTTTCGTGAATGCAGTCCTGACCATCGGTCGCACCCGCACGCTGGACGCAACTCTTCCGGTTTCGGGCGGTCGGGAGCGAGTCGAAGTGTCAGCCAGTTCTGAGCAGATGGATAAGACCTCTGATGTTCTGGGTGCGCGAATTGCGCAGGGAGCAGACCGAGAAGCTGCCTCTGAACGGACGCAACTGGGCGAACCTTTCGGCCTTGACACCGCGCGCAGTCGATACCGGGGGCAGTAACCAGCGTTCGGTGCGGTTCGCGGGTCGAGGACGCGATGACGACAACTTCACCTACGATGGCATCGATGCCACCAACATCGTCAATCAACCGCAGCCCCCTTATGTGCGTCTGGCGATTCCCCTCGACACGATTGAGGAGTTCCGCGTCGACTCGATGCTGGCGACGGCCGAGGCCGGCGCTACGGGAGGGCCGCAGTTAGCCGTAACCTCGCCTTCCGGCACAAATCAGTTTCACGGCGATGCTTTTGAATTCTTTCGCAACAACGTGTTTGACGCGATGCAGCCTGTTCCGGTCAGCAATACCCCGCAACCAGCCTTTTCATTTGAATCAATTCGGGGGGTCGCTCGGCGGACCGATCGTGCGTGACAAGACTTTCTTCTTTCTTGCCTACGAGGGATACCGGCAGCATTGGGGTTTCCCGCTGCTCGGCTACGTTCCCAGCGACTCGTTCCGCGCTCAGGTGACGGCGCGAGTCCCCAGTCCTCGTCCCAATTCTCAATGCTTATCCCGAACGGACAGACTCCGACCGAGCAATCCCGATATCGAGAATTTGACGAGTGAGGGCAGGCAGCTCGTCAACGAAAATTCCGCCATGCTCCGCCTCGACCAGCATTTCTCGGATAAGACAACGTGCGTTCCTCCGCTTCAATATCGACAGAGCCGTGAATACCCAACCGCTGGCCAGCTCTGGCAATTATCTTGCCGACCAGCAGCAGCTCACCTCTGCTCCTGTCAACGGCGGCATCGAACTGTTGCATATCTTCTCTCCGACGCTGGTGAACGAGTTCAAGTTCGGCTTTAATCGCAGCACCGCCAGACACGATCGACATCAATCAAACGGGATTGCCTTATGCGTTCTCGGTTTCCGGTCTTACCAACTCTGAATAACAACAAGGTCAGCATCGGCGTCGGCAACTCCTTCTCCGACAATCGACAACCTGACATGGATCAAGGGCCGGCACACGGTGAAAGCCGGAGTCGAGATTCGGCGCATTCAAATGAACCAGGGGAACACGGAAAGCGGAACCGTCTCGTATTCGCCACGTCCACGTTAACCGCCACGCAGGCCTTCGCTGCCAACCAGGTAAGTACGGCCACTCTGAATGGCGCCCTGCCGATCAACGGCCTGCGCAAGACGCAGTATTTCGGTTACATCCAGGATGAGTTCAAGTGGCGGCCGAACCTTACCCTAAACCTCGGCGCTACGCTACAGCTTCTTCAATATTTTTCATGAAGTGCAGGGACGCGCCAATCCCTTCGATTTCGCCACCTGCGGACCGCAAGGTTTTTGCGGAGTGGGCGCCAGCTTCGGCCAGCCCAATTACGGCGATATCGATCCGCGCATAGCATTTGCCTGGGCACCGCGAGCAAGACGGCCACACCGTGATTCGCGCCGGTTTCGGGATCTACCACGAGGATGGCCAGTTGGATGATCAGAACCTTCCCGATCAGCAACGAGGTCTATGCCTACTCTTTGTCGAACAAGACGATTCCGACTCTCAGCTATCCGATCGATCCGTTCCTGGTCGAATACGACGGGAATTGTTTCGCCACGTGACGATGACCGACGGCGCAAGGATACTTACGTCACGCAGTGGGGCTTGTCCGTACAGCAGGCGCTGCCCGCGGATTTTGTGGGAACCATTTCTTACGTGGGAAGCGAGGGCACCAACTTGCTCACGCTTTCCGAAGTGAACGTCGTGAATCCGCTCACCGGAACTCGTCCGTACCCAGATTTTGGGCAGGTGAGTTGGCGAGGCAACAAGAGACATCAGCAGCTATCAAGGGCTCTCCTGTCGCGGTGAAGCGTTCGTTCTCGCGTGGCTTCCTGTTCTCGGCGCAACTACATGTGGTCGCACGAAATCGACGACGGCTCCAACGGCAGCGGCGATGGCGACTCGCTGGTGGCTCAAAATGTCGCCTGCCCGGCTTGTGAACGGGCGAGCGGTATTTGGGATGTGCGCCACGTATTCAATGCCAACGCCGTGTATCAGCTTCCTTTCGGCTCCGGGTAAACCGTATTTGAATCAGCCGGGAATCTGGCGCAGTATCGCCGGGTTCCTGGGAACTGACTTCCACACTCGTCGCGCGCACCGGGTTTCCCGATCAACGTTCTCATCAATCGATCGTCGTCCGTTGTGCCCGACGGCAACACAAACGATCAGCGTCCGGATCTCGTGCCCGGAGTTTCGCTGACTCCGCCGGGCGGTTCCACGATCGGGGAGTGGATCAATCCGGCAGCATTCGCCGTGCCGGCGCCAAACACTTCGGTGATGCGCCGCGCGATGTGGCCGCGGACCGGGCGCGTGGCAGATCGACATGGGCATGGGGAAACACATTCCGTTGACCGAGCGGGCGCAGCTTGAGTTTCGTAGCTGAGTTCTTCAACATTTTCAACCATCCCCAGTATGGGCTTGCCGCAATGCAACCTTCGGAGTTCCGAGCTTCGGAGCCGATCATTCAAACGGTAAACACTACGACCCCGGTTAGCCCGGTGGGGACGGGAACTCCACGCGAGATTCAGTTCTCATTAAAATTTGCTTTCTAAACCAGATTCATATTTCCAACTGCACCACTCGTCGGCGGAGATCAGAGTATGAGAATTCTGGTAATTGAAGATGAACCGAAGACCGCCAAGTTCCTTAAGAAGGGATTCGGAGAAGCGGGCTTCGTCGTTGACGTAGCGGGAGACGGTTTGCAAGGACTGCACCTTGCGCAGGAGGTCGGGTTCGACCTGGTGATTCTGGACGTGATGCTTCCCAACCTGGACGGCTGGCAGGTTCTCACCCGGTTGCGCCAGGCAGGCCGGCGGGTGCAGGTGCTCCTTCTGACTGCTCGCGACGCCGTACACGAACGTGTCCGAGGATTCGAACTGGGCGCAGACGATTATCTGGTGAAGCCGTTTGCGTTCTCCGAATTGCTCGCGCGCGTGCGATCCCTGTTGCGTCGGATGCCGCCACGCCCACAAGAAACCATCCGCGCGGCCGACTTGGAGATCGATCTGTTACGCCAGCGTGCTACACGCGCCGGCCAACGGCTGGAGCTAACCTCCAAAGAGTTTCTTCTCTTGTCGCTATTGGCGAGGCGAGCGGGCGAGGTTCTGTCTCGGACTTTGATCGCCGAAGCGGTCTGGGACATGAATTTCGACAGCGACACGAACGTAGTGGACGTGAACGTGCGGAGGCTGCGTAGCAAAGTGGACGACCCCTTCTCGCTCAAACTGATCCGTACCATTCGGGGCGCCGGCTATGTCCTGGAGTCCTACCATTAGCCTCAGCCTCGCACCAGTCTCGCGGATGTGGAAGACGTTGGCCTTCCGATTGACGGCCGGCTACGCGCTTGCAGGCCTGCTACTGGTGTTCTTCGCTACAGCCGGTCTCTATCTTGTGCTGGTTACTGAATTGGAGAAGAGCACGGATTTGTTCCTCGCGGACAAGTTGCACGTCGTAGATACGCTGCTGCGAGAGCGACCCGACGATTGGGACGCATTGCGGGAAGAAGTTGAGCTGGAGTCGGCAGCACGACGATACGAACACTTTTACATTCGTCTCCTGGATGAAAGTGATACTCCGCTGTTGACGACCCCCGGCATGGCGGAGCAACTGGATCTGGCGCAATTTGTTAGTCAGACTCAAAGCCGCCCTGACCGCTCCCTTCCGATGAGGGGAAGGAACGGGCAAACCTTTCGTGTCTCAAGCGCGGCGGCTGCGGTAGGCTCGCCTCCCACTCACACCTACACAATTCAGATTGCGATTGATGTTTCGGAAAAAGAGAATTTTCTCGCACGCTTTCGGAGTTGGTTCTGGGCCATTCTGCTGGGCGCTTTCGCGATCTTCCCGCTGGTCGGCTACCAGGTCGCGCGTCACGGAATTAGACCGGTGGAGGAAATAGCGGCGACTGCTGGCCGCATCAGTTCGACAAACCTGCGAGAGCGCATCCTCGCGGAAGGATACCCATTCGAGTTGGCATCCTTGGCTGGCACCTTCAACCTGATGCTGGACCGCTTAGAAGAGTCCTTCGAACGGATTTCCAGGTTCTCAGCCGATATCGCGCACGACCTTCGCACACCGGTGAATAATATTCGCGGCGAAGCCGAGGTGGCTTTGGCTCGCGCGCGAACGATCGACCAATACCGCGATGTACTCGAGTCCTGCCTGGAAGAAGGTGTGCGCCTGTCTGATCTCATCGGCGACCTCTTGTTCCTGGCCCGTGCAGAGAGCCCACTGACGCATTTGGACCGTCAGCGTGTGGACGTAACCGAATTGCTGGGCGGCGTATGCGAATACTACGAAGCTTCCGCTGCGGAAGGCGGCGTCTCGCTGACGACTGCGGCTGGCGCCGAACCGGTGATCGCCGAACTCGACCGTACTCTCGTGCAGCGGGCGGTGGGCAACCTGATCTCGAACGCCGTGGCGCACACGCCACCCGGCGGATCGGTGGTGGTCGCTACCAATGCAGAAGCTGCGACGATTCGCATCGAAGTCAGCGATACGGGGGTCGGCATCCCACTGGAAGCATTGCCGCGCGTATTCGATCGTTTCTTTCGAGTGGATACGTCGCGTTCCCAAGCCTCGGGCGGCACTGGCCTGGGTCTGGCGATCGTCCAGAGCATCATGCTCCTTCACGGCGGCAAGGCGGAGATCGCCAGTCAAGTGGGTCGGGGCACCCGGGTTACGCTCCGGATGCCTGTGTCCGTTGAGAGGGCAGAATAGCGGATTGGTCTTGCGCCAAACGAGTCTGACGTGTGAGGCGATTTTCCGGACGTAAGTAAACGGCCCGGAATCGCCGCTTTACGAGCTTCCTTGATTCATTGGTCTGTAGAAATCCGGCGCAATTTCGTGCAATGCAGAATGGATCTGTTCCCTGCCGCGCCCCATCGCTTCGAGCAACCGTCCGTAATTGGCGACTGCCATTTGCAAGCGCGGATCCAGTTGATGCGTGGACCGCGTCGATTCGAGAAAGATTTGGACGGCTCGAAGCAAAATCGGTTCGGCCTCGTCCAGTTGGTTCATTTTCTTCAATACCTGCGCGAGGTTGTTGAGGCTCGTTCCGACGTCTGGATGATTTACACCCAGGTTCATCTCAAATATTAATTGTGCACGACGATATAGAGGTTCGGCCTCAGCCAGACGATCCGTAGATTCGAGCAAGGCCGCGAGATTGTTGAGATCGCGAGCGACGGAGACGTGCACCGGTCCGTAAGTCTTCTCGTCAATTGCGAGCACGCGGCGAAGCAACGGCTCGGCCTGGGCTGGCCTGTTCGTGCGTTGCAACAGTCCAGCGAGGTTGTTGAGGCGGATGGCGACATTAGGATGGTCGGGTCCGAGATTTTTCTCGGCGATCGCCAGCCCACGGCGCATCAACCTCTCCGCTCCATTCAACTGGTTCGTCTTCAGCAGAAATTGTGCGAGATAGGTGAGGCCTAGCGCGACCTTGGGATCATCCGGTCCGAAACTTTGCTCACTGATAGACAGCGCTCGCCGATACAACCCTTCCACTTCTTCCAGCCGGTTCATGCTTTCCAGCAGGCTCGCGAGGTTCGTGAGGCGGACGGCAATCAATGGATGATTTGCGCCGAGATTTTTCTCATCGATGCTTAATGCTGTTCGCATCAATGGCTCCGCGTCTGCATAAAGACTCGAATGGCTGAGAAAAAGTCCCAGCTCATTCGCGGCGTAAGAGATTTGGGTTTCGTCGCGATGCGGCAGCTTTGACCAAGGCCCGAACGACGCGAGATAAAGACTGCCCATCGTACTTTCCTCACCGAGATCCACCCAATAACGTTTCAGCTCTTCCGCGTCGCGTCGGTTGATTTCGAGAAAGCGATCTACATCCAAGAGACACTGGCGTAGACGTTGGTAGGATTCGGTCTGAAACAGCAGCCACGGGAGTTCGTCGCAACTACGGGAGGAGATGGGCTGTCGCTCAAAATCATCCGCCAGTCGCAACCGCAACTCGTCCCGACGGTCTTCGTCTGGCACAAAAGCAGACTCAACGGCCGCGCGCAGAGAGTCATCAGCGAAGTTCAGGATGCCGTCGCGTTCGACCAGCCATGCTGCCTTCTGCAGAGCGGCGCGCAGCGGCGACCAAGTTGTGAGCGGTAGCTGCGGCAAGTAGGTCGGCCTGAGCAAACGCAAGAGTTCTGTTTCACTGAGCCCTCGCCGCGCGGCCCAAATCAATCCCAGCGTTTCGCTCACCAGTCCCGGACGGTCGCGCTCGTAGTCGCGCTGGTAGCCCGCCAACTCTTGTTTCAGCCACTGCGGATCGGGGATGTTTTCTTTTTCCAACACTACGGGTGGACTGTCAGCCATGATTTGGCTCATCGCATCATACCTTTGCGCTTCGCTATCACTCACTTCATCGAATTTCTGAAGAGCACACTAAAAAACCCTCTCCCCGATCCACCGGGGAGAGGGTGGTTGCAGTTCGAAACATGTTTTAGTCGTCGTCGTCGTCGCCAGCGGGTGCCGGTCTGTTGAACTCGCTCGGTGGGCGAACCGTTTTCTCACCGGGATAGGGCCGCGTAAACCCGGTGGACATGTACCAGTTCAGGTGGTTGACGGCGTCTGGGTCTTCCGCGTCAGGCTTGCTCAGTTTGCCGGCGAAGAGTTGCGTCTTCTTCTGGAGCCAAGCGGTTCTCAGACGCTTGATCTTGGCGTTGTCGGTTGGGTTGACTTTCGCCGCTGTCACGCCCTCGTTCAGCGCAACTTGGTTCGGTACGTGCGTCCACGGCTTGAAGTTGTCCGCGGGCGGAGTACCTTCGACGAAAGCCGTCCTCATCGGCGACGCCACGAGATCGAACTGGTTCATAGGCGGCAAACCGAGGATTTGCTCCATCGTCCGAGTCATGTTGACCTGCGTGTAGTAGACGTGCTGGGTGGGCCCGTTCTGCACGACGTACGGGCTGACGATATAGCCGGGGCTACGATGACCGTCGACGTGGTCAACGCCGTTCTGCGCGTCGTCTTCCTCGATGAATATCGCCGAAGAGGGCCACACCTTGCTGTGGCTGATGTAGTCGATGATACGGCCAACGGCCAGATCGTTATCGGCCTGTTCGGCGTCCGGGGTCGGCGGACCGCCAGTATGGTCGTCCATGATCCATAGGATACTCAATGCCGGCACTGTACCAGCTGCAACGTCATTGTTGAAATCCTGCAACCACAGATCGACACGGAATTGATCGGGAATGCCCAGATCGAAGATCGGGAAGTTCGGGATGAGGTGGTCATACACGGCCGGGACAGAGGAATGTGCCTGGACCGTGTTCTGGTAATACAGCGTCTTCTCGAGCCCGGCTTCGAAGTTCTGCGAGTCGGTGTAAAAGTCGCTCCAGCTTGGCTCGTCGGTCGATCCGTTGGGCTGCAGGAACGTATCGTACTCGACGTATTCGCCATAGATCTTCACAGGCAGACCGGCGGCAGCAGCTTCCGAGAAGAGGAAGCCCTTCTTCAGATAGGCAAGCGCATCGCCGGCGTTCCCTCCTGGATAGCTGCGTACCCAGTCAGGCGACTGAATGTCGTCGGCGTAGGGCGCCATGCCCTCGGTGATCCACTGGTGACCATCAGCCGACTGGCGGCTCGGGTCGTAGAAGTTGTCGAAGAGCGGAAAGCGCTTCACAAGTTCGTGTGCGTTCGGGGTGTCCTCGCCCCCGAACACGGCCAACGAGGCGTCGCCATCGCCGGCGGCTACGTCGCCCAGTATCTGATCATAGGTGCGGTTTTCACGGATGATCAGGAACACGTGCTTGATCGTCGACGGATCGCCGATCTTCGCCGGGATTGCGACTGGCTTGGTGTTCTGAGAGCCCCCGGAGGCTGACTCGATATTCCAGGTCAGATCCCAGTGGTTGTTCTCGAATACTTGCGTTGACATTCCCGCCAGCGTCACGCTATCGGGAATGGGAACGATGCTGACGGTGCCATTGTCCTGGTGGGTGTTGTAATCGCAGACTCCGTAGTCGCACTCGAACGAATAACGCGCGCCGATGCCTTTGTCGTTGGCAACGAGGAGCGCGTTATGGGCCGTGTCGAGCACGACGGAACTCGGGGCATAAGCTACCGGGATCATGCCCAGGACAGGATTCCTCGCCTGGTTGCTGAGGCTGATAACCCCGATCGCATTGGCATTGTAAAGGGCGACGTAGGCAATGCCTTTCTTGGCATCGACCGCGATCGAGTTCGGCGCGGCGCCATAGGCCGGTTGGCCAGCGCCGGGCACTCCGATCGGCAGTCCCAGGTTGATAGTCCGTACCACCTTGTTGGTTGCCGTGTTGACGACCGAGATTGTGTCGCTATAGGTATTGGCGACTAGCAGGTCGCTGCCGTAGAACGCCATGCCGGTTGGGTGCAGGCCCGTCGAGATGTTACCGGTGACCTTCATCGATGCCAGATCGACCACAGAAACGGTACCCGTGATCGCTGCACCAACCACTGGGTCGGCGACGATTTCAGTGCCTGCGGAGTAGATCTGAAAATCCGCTTCCGTAGCAGCCCGGCCACCTTCGTTGCTGACGTAGGCGGTTGTGCCGGCGCTATTAATAAGGATGCTGTGCGGCGCGTTGCCGACGCGGATCTGCTTACCCTGTCTCAGTTGCGACGCGGTTAGATCGATCTTGGTGAGGGTATCGTTCTGGTTCAGCAGAGCGTATGCGCTCTTGCCATCCTGCGAGACCGCGATCCCGCCGGGATAAGAAGTACCCGTGGAATAGAACGTGCCGCAAGGCCTGGCATAGGCGCCTAAAGCGCTGTTGGGAAAGCAGGTAATGAAGGAGTTGTCTGGCGGCACGCTGACCTTGGAGTAGTCGCTCAGCAATCCCTCGGAAGAAACCTTTGCGACGGTGACGTGGCTGCTGTCCTGGCTGAATAGCAGGTAGTTGCCGTCCGCCGAATAAGTGATGCCGCTATAGCTGCCACTCGAATCTGCTCCAAAGGGGCTGTAGTCCTGCAGCACTTCGCCGGTGACGGTGTCGAACACCTCGACGGCCTGATATGAGCCCATGATGAGAACAGCCGCGGTGTGGCTGTTGGCAGCGGGATTCAGCGCGATGGCCTTCGCGCGGACCCGGATGCCGAGGTCGACTTGTGTGCCGGCCGGAGTAATGATCTGACCGTCGCCCACAACCCACGAACCGTTCGGTTGCGGCCCGGTGCGGTAGGTGGGGAACGGCACGGACTGAGCGGCGGCGACCGTCGGAAGACCCAGCCCCGCTGCCAGAAGGCCGGCTAGCGGACGCAGTTGCTTCATCCGAGATTTATTTCGAGATCTTTGTCGAGACTTGTCGCGAGAGGGTTTTCGTGCCATGGACTGTTCTCCTTGCTGGTCTTTTTTCCAGCGTGGCCAGTCTAGTGGCGCATCCCAAACGCTAACATGACGCCGAGATTACAATTTCGTCATCTTCGACTGAAGTTCCTGAGAGAGCTGTTGACGGGGGATCTCGCGGACTACATAATGAAGCCCCTTCAGAGGATTTATGCCCACCGCTCCGCGGTTCCGCAAGACCGCTTGTATTTCCGATTCTCTTCACCGGCAACTGGACGTGTACACGCTGGCGGCAAGCGCAGCCGGAGTGAGTGTGCTAGCGCTCGCCGGGACCTCCGAGGCAAAAGTTGTCTATACGGAGACGCATCAAGTAACTAGCGCCCGCGTTCCGCTATACATTGATGTCAACCACGACGGCGTCAACGACTTTGTACTGCGCACGACGTATTACATGGGCACGTCGTACTTCAAGGTAGGGCTCAGCGCATCCGGATGGCGCAACGTCAACAACGAGGTCGCTCGGCAACGTTTTAGTCACAGCGGCTATTTTTTTTCTGCTGCCTCCGCTTTGCGCGCTGGCGCCTTGATCGGACCAAAGAACGGATTTCCCGTTCGTCACCCATTCATGGCAGTGGAACTCTTCAAAAAGATCCGCACCAGCGGGTATTCCGACTTGGGTCCGTGGGCCGGCAAAGGTGAGGGTGTCAGGAATCGATATCTGGGATTAAAGTTCGTGATTGACGGCAAAATTCACTACGGCTGGGCCAGAATCAGCGTCACGCTTGCGCACCACCGGCAACGCGACGATGTTACCGGCACACTCACTGGCTACGCTTACGAAACTGTTCCGAACAGGCCCATCGTCGCTGGCGAGACAGAGGGAGCGGATGTGATCCTGTTACAACCCGACACGCTAGGAGGGTTGGCGCGAGGAATGAAGTAGAGGGCGATCGAGCGCACAATGTTCCCCTGAGGCGAGCCGCTTCAGCCCAATGACGGTCGAACGATACCCGCGTCGAGTTCCGACTCGTCATCGATCTACTCAACATTCACGAGCGCGCGCAAGGGTCCCAGCCAGGGTTCGTAGCGTCGCCAGCGTGCGACGGAGGTGCGATAGATCGGCTGCCTCGTCTGCCACTTGCTCGGAGTCTTCACGGCGCGAGGATTGCATTCTGGGCGCAGGCACGCGTCGTTCCACGAGAGGCCGCACGACGCGATGATCCGGCGGATCACTGGTTCGGGCACGCGGGTCAGTTCCTCGTAATCCACCTCGATGAAGCGATCCGACGGCAGCACTCTCCGCCAATGGTCGATGAGCCGCTGGTAGTTGTGGAAATACGCGACCAGTTCGGCGCCTCCGGTCGGAAATGCCAGGCCGGAATGGAAATAAGTTTGATGTATCGACAGCGCCGTGTCGACTGGCGTGCGACGGCAATGGATGATGATTGCGCGCGGAAATGCCACGTGGATCAGACCAGCCCAAAGGAAGTTGAACGGCATCTTGTCGGTGACTCGCGCCGCCGTCGGCGCGATCGCGCGCAGCACGCCGAGATAATCTGCCGCCGCCTTAGCAAAAAACGTCGTCTCGTTCCCCCCTCCGCCGGAGCGGTGCCATGCCGCCCCACGCTCGTTCCAAAAATGCAACTCGTCGCCAGCCGCGACGTCGGGATGGCTGGAGACGATCTGCTCGACGAGAGTTGTGCCGGACCGCGGCATGCCGATAATCAGTACTGGCGTCGCGTCGTCGCTGCCGAGTTCGGGCGCCCGCCCGATCAATTCAGGCGTGCAGCGTGCCATCAGGCGGTCGATCTGGATGGCGAACGCGGCTGAGTCGAACGACGCTGAGTTCCGGCGCACGGCGTCTGCGGCGTCGAAATGCTGCATGGCCAGCGCGTAGTCACCGAGATCCTCTGCCGCTTTGCCAAGTGCGAGGTGAAGCCGTAGGCGTTGCGCCGCTTCCAGGCCGGGCGTGGCGAACGCTGCTTCCATCCGCTGAAGCAAACCCTCGTCATCGTCCGTGACGGGGCGACACCGGACCAGATCGTAGTAGCTTCCCGCCAGCAGCGGCGCAATCGCGACCGCGCGTTCGAAGCATTGGCGAGCCTCATCGAAACGGCCGAACTCAGAGAGCAGATTGCCCAGCAGATCATGCGCCATGGCGTTTCCCGGATCGAGGGACAAGGTCTGTCGCAGCACCTGTTCAGCTTCGTGATTGCGATCCTCGGTCAGCAGCGCGCGCGCCCTGCCGAGGCGGCCAAAGCTGGTCTTACCTCCGGTCGAGGCCGCGCGGCGGAAACAGCCGATCGCCTCCTCGCGATGGCCCAGCATGTAGACCAGCGCGCCGGCGCGGAACCAAGCCTCGGTCAAAGATGCGCGTAGTTCAGTAGCGCGGTCGTACGCAATGATTGCACCGCCGATGTCGCCCAGCGTCTCCAGGGCGATTCCCAGCCGGAAATGTGCGTCGGTGTAACTTGGGTCAGCGGCGACGGCCCGCTGCAATGCAGCGACGGCATCTGGTACGTAGCCGACCTCGAGGCAGGCGAGGCCGAGATCGTGCTGGATGACGGTATTGAACGGCTCTAGCAGCGCTGCCTCACGCAACGGTGCGACCGCATCGGCTGGTCGCCCGGCCCGGAGCGACTCCTTGGCCAGCGCGAGCAGAGGCGCAACCTGCGGCGGCGCAGCTTGGTTTGGAGAACGGGGCATGTGGCGAACCTAGCCTGGGAGCAGTAGCGAGGCGATCGGAATCACCAACGCAATTGTCACATTACCACGATCTGCTATCCACGAGAATTTCGCAGCGCGCCTTTTTGCACGCGATCGAATTGGGCCTGGATCTGGTGTTCGCCTCCGCAGCGAAGTTACTTGCTTGGCGAGATTTCGGTGTCGATCTTCCTCCACTATTCTTTTGCAGAGACCAGAGTCGCTGCAAAGACCACGACGTCTCTGTTGCTCGGGACACTGAAGCTGCGCACTACCTTGGTGGGATCGAGGTCGAAAGAATAGGCGTACCCGTAAAATGTGCGCGAGTCCTTGGGACCGTCAGCGGTGAGGCGATACGGCATGCTGACCGCCGCTGACTCACCTTCAAAATTCCTCGGCGATGCCCAATCGCTGAGGTTCCGCGAAAACGACGAGGATGTGCCGTCCGCGTAGGTGACCGTGAAGGCCTGCAATTCCTGGTTCCCATTGACGCCAACCGCGAGGATCTTCAGGCTGGAGAATTTACCTGTTGGGAGAGCAATGTTTTTTCCCGTAACTGCGTCGGGCAATTCGGCCGGGCCCAACTTGAAGATAACGCCGTCTCGGATTTGTTCGGAGCCCAGGAGTCGTTCAGAAAAAGGAGTAACCGTCGCCATCCAAACTCGCAACTCGAATGCTCGCTTTTGAGGCGGAGCAAGTTTTGACTGGTGCCAACCTCGCTGCGGAAATTTTTGGTCAGCCGATTTAACAAGAATGTGACAGTTCTGTGACAAGCCTTCCTGGCCGGCCGCGCTACTTTATGCCACGGCGTCGATTCCACTTCAACACACAAAGCTGAATATGGCAGATCTCATCGTCAACAGGCCTAGTGAGGGAGCGAAGTTCGGAGAGATCTTTCTGGATTTCAGAAAAATGGAACTCTCCCGCGCCAATCAGCCTGTTGAGCTAACGCTGCAAGAGTTCAAAGTGCTGAAGTTCTTTGTGACCCGACCGGAAATTGTGGTCTCGCGCCAGAAACTGATAAGCGCAGTGTGGCCAAGGCGGGAGCGGTCCAGTTACCGCACTGTAGACAACTGCATCGCAAAACTGCGCCGGAAAATTGAGAGCAATCCTGACTGTCCAGTTTATCTTCGAACCGTTCACGGGGTTGGCTACAAGTTCGTCCCCTGAGACTGAACAAATTTCGGCGGTACCAAGGCTCGAAGCTGGCCTCCGGGAGCGACCAACCCTTCTGGCGGAGTCTCTTGAGCGAAGAAGTGTTGGAGGAGACAGGGGAATGGTGACATTGAAACGAATCGGCATGCAGTTGTTGGGACTCGTAATTTTCCTGGTAGGCATACAGGCTGCACACGCGATTCCCTCCTTCGCCCGAAAGTACGGCATGCCATGCTCCGCTTGCCACGAAGCATGGCCCATGCTGAACAACTTTGGCCAGACGTTCAAGGACAATGGTTATCAACTGGGAAACGGAAAGGATTCTCCTGTTTACCAGGATCCATCGTACTGGCCGATCATGTTTCGCACGACGCCGATTTGGCATCGCGAGAATAGCAATCGCAAGGCCGTCGATTTGGTTCCCGGGGATCCCGCCAGCGGATTGGTGGAACGCTCCATAACAACATCCGGCTTCGATCAATCCAGTCTCGACATCATCACAGCCGGTACGCTTTCCAACAACATCTCGTTCTTGGTTCAGCCATTCATTAATGCTGGCGGGAACAGTGCTTTGGTGCAGTCGTGGGTTCGTCTTGACAACCTCGCTGGATCATCGTGGCTGAACTTAAAGATGGGAAAGTTTGAACTGGATGAACTGATTTCTCAGGAGAGGATTCTAACCCTCAACGTGAATGGAGGCAGTTACTACAACTACTTCTTCACTCCTCTCGGCGATAACAACGTCTTTACGGGAATCGGGGGCACACAACTCGGCGTAGAGTTGTTGGGACACTCCGGAAACGATTACACGCGCTATTCCGTCTCGGTGCTCAGCAGCAACAACGGTACGCCCGGGCTGAGATCCAACAACACATACGACGTCTACGCCAATTTCAATCAAGCCTTCGAGGTGCCCAGACTCGGCATGCAGAGAATTGGGGTCTATGGCTACTTCGGACAGTCTCCAACTTATTTTCAGACGAGCGGAGGCAGACCTATCCTCGGAACTGGCACGGGCAATCGGAGCTACTACCGCGCCGGAGCCTACGGGCAATGGTATGTCGGCAAGTTCGATTTTCAAACGTTCTTCATGCATGGGCAGGACAACGTGTTTCTCGGCAACTCCGTGCCCGCGAATCAGCCTGCGAGCTTGCCACTCGGCGCAGTCGGTCCGTCCTGGAACGGCGGTTTTGTCGAGACTCACTTCAACTACAATCCGCGATTCATCTTGACGGGTCGATACGAACTGGTTCGAATGTCCCGCCAGGCCAACCCGAGTATTCGCAGCGACGCAGGAAACCTCGACAGCTGGACCTTGGGCTACCGCTGGTATCCGATTATGAATCCGCGCGCGGGCCTGGCCTGGGTGCAGGAGTATGGGCACCTGCTGAACGCCGGCGCTGCGCCACTTTCTGGAAAAGACAGCATGACCAACAGTTTTCTAATGGGCTTCGATTTTGACTTCTGAGTCGCGAGGAGAAGCAATGCGCGGAAAGAGCATCTTGGCGACGAGCACCGCGATCCTTATCTTGCTCGCGGGTGCCGTCGCCAGTATTGGCCAGGAAAGCCACGTTGGCAAAATGACAGGAAACGAGAATCGAGGCAAGGCGCTGTATCAGCGCTACTGCATTTTCTGTCATGGCAAATATGGCGACGGGCGCGGGGATAGCGCTCCTTATATCGATCCCAAGCCTCGAGATTTTACCTTGGGAGTATTCAAGTGCCGCTCCACTCCGAGCGGAAGCCTTCCTCTGGATAGCGATCTATACAACACTATCAGCCGTGGGATCCATGCCAGCGGCATGCCGTCATGGAAACCCCTGACGCGACAGGAGCGAGTTGATCTAGTGGCATATGTGAAGAATTTCTCTCCCAAGTTCACGGAAGAGAAACCCGGGGCAGTTGTGCAGATCCCCTCTGAGCCACCCACTTCTCCGGAAAGCGTGAAACGGGGCGCCGACCTGTTTCAGAGCATGAACTGCGTTTTCTGCCATGGCAAGGAAGGGCGCGGCGACGGTCCATCGGCGGCAACCCTGACTGATAACAAGGGCAATCCGATCCGGCCATTTGATCTAACAAGCGGAACACATCTAAAGTGCGGCGAGTCGGACCAGGGAATCTTCCGCGACCTTTCGACGGGCCTGGATGGTACGCCGATGCCGTCCTTCACCGATGCCCTCAAACCCGATCAGATGTGGGACATCGTCCACTACATTGCAACGGTTCGCACTGCAGCGAAAGGCGACCGCAAACAAGCCAGCATTGAACCGATCGCAAAATAATGAAACAGGAAGTTACTTATATGAAAACCAGGTACGTCAGCATAATTCCGTTGGTCGTCCTTTTGTTTCTAATGACGCAAAAGGCAGTGAGAACAGTCGAGGCACAGTCCGGTGCATCCTTATCGGGCACCGTAAAGTTCGAAGGAACTCCGCCAGCGCCGACAAAAATCAACATGTCATTCGATCCAAACTGTGCGAAGGCACATCCGACTCCCGCTGTTACGGAGGAAGTGGTGACGGGCGCGAGTGGGGGCTTGGCCAATGTCGTTGTGTACGTGGCAGATGGCCTGGGAAATCAGACCTTCCAACCTCCGGCCCAGCCGGTAGTCCTGGTGCAAAAAGGGTGCGTCTATGTGCCGCATGTGGTTGCGCTCGAGGCGAATCAGAAGCTCGACGTAGTCAATGACGATCTGACTACGCACAATATCCATCCCAGCCCGGCCAACAACCGCGAATGGAACACGACGCAGCCTCACGGAGTTCCAATTGAACAGACGTTTGCGCGACAAGAGGTCGCCATCCCGGTGAAGTGCAACGTGCACCCGTGGATGAAGGGCTACATTGCAGTCTTGAAGCATCCTTATTTCGCGGTGACGGACAAGAGTGGCCACTTCGAAGTGAAAGACCTGCCGCCCGGCAACTATACGATCAGTGCGTGGCAAGAGAAGCTCGGTACGCAGAGCCAAAAGATCACGGTGACGGCCGGACAAGGCGCGAATCTGGATTTTACGTTCAAGCAGTAATAGTTCCGATAGCGGAAGAGGTCTACTGTTCACGCGGGATGTGTAGCGAGCACACACATGATCGGCATATCGGATTAGTGGCGACATCGAGAGCGGCGCGGAACCTCAGCGCCGCCGAACCGTTGAGGATTTCCAGTAACGTCGCTTGGTGCGTGTTTCCAATGGCGGGATGGAAAAAGCAAGGGCGCACATCGCCCGACGCTTCGACCACTGTAGAAACCCAGGGAGCATTGCACCGCGGAGCCACATGCTCGGCTAAACCCAGATGGGCACGGAAATGGTGGACGATACGACGCAATTTGTCGGCTGATTCCACGACAAATTTGGAATCCGACTCGCTCTTGTGCTGACGGATGAGGTCCTCGATCTCGGTATTCAGCGCTTCGACTTCCTGAGCATTCAGAGCAACCCGCTGCTGTCGGTCGGGCGGCCATCCTTCCGGGCGATTAAAGGCCAATGATGTGAGGTCTGCCGCCAGAAAAGAGATCGAATTCAATTCGACTTGTTTAGCCGCCTCGACCGTGGCGCATAGCAGTCGGTGATTTTCTTTCTGCACGGTACAACGAGCGCAGACTTCAATCTTAGGCCGTAGCCGGCGTAACTCTTTCACCCCAGCCGCAATTCGCTCGAAAGCATCCGAAACACGCCGTATATGGTTGTGAAGTGCTGGCGGACCATCAAGGGAGACGACTACATCGTCGATCGTAGCTGTGATCTCCGGGGCTTGGGGCGCGAGCAGCAAACCAGCTGTTAAAAGAGTGACCCGAATTCCCTCCGCGCGAAGCATCCTCGCCAACGTGAACAATTTCGGATTGAGCTGCGGTTCGCCTCCCGTGAATACGGCCCAACGAACTCCTAGTTCACGAAAGGAATCCATCTGTCGATCGAGATCGGCGGGAGTGAGTTCTCGCGATTCCTTGATTCTCCAGATGTCGCACATCACGCATCGGCAGTTGCATTGGTTGTGAGGTGCGATGACAACGACCGGGAGCGAGCTGATCCGATGGACGGAAATCCCCGACCGCTCTGCCGAGGAAGTCGCGGACCAGCCCGAAATGGAGGTAAGAGTGTTCATGGAGTTGGCAGCGTCATTGTGCTGCGGGCTTCCGTTCGCTTGAACTTAACTAAAACATGGTCCGCGAGTATACGAATTCCAGGGCATCGTCCGAGGAACGAATCCACCAACTCGGCAGTTCGCAAGAGACGCGGGAACCTGTTGGCTGCGGACTCCAGGTAACTGGGCGGCACAGCAACTCCGATGCCCTTGATCGATTCAAGAGAAAACTCCGGCGAAAAAGCACGTGCCAGTGAATGTAGTGAAGGGTAATGCACATGCACGTAGCCGCCCCCGGAGAGTAGCGCGGAGCTTCCTCCGCGATGAAGCCGCCGAAGCGCCTTGGCTGGTTTGGCTTGCGCAAGATACCAGAAAATTTCCCAGAGGCAGCAAGGCCCCATCCAACACAGCAATACTGCAGCCCCCGGACGAACGAGAGGAGCTAAGTCCTTCGCCAGCGCCGGAATATTCTGAACACAATTGAGAGCGCCGAAGTTGGAGAACACTCCATCAAACGGTTCGGCTCCGCGCAGTGTGCGGATCTCTTCGGCGGCCAGTATCTGCGGCTGAACTCGTCCTGCGTGATGGTGGTTAATCAGCCTCCGCGTGGTAATCGCGATCATTCGAGACGAGCTATCGCAAGCCAGAACATGAACACCGCGATCTGCCAAGAAGCAGGCATCCACGCCAGTACCACATCCGATTTCGAGCACGCAATCTCCCGCGTGAAAGGTCCTCTCAAGTTCGCGCCAGACTGAAGCGCGCTGGGCGAGCCCGATCCTCGAGGTCGTGAAGACTTCGTCGTAGCGGTCGGCGACTCCATCGAATGGAGCTGAGAAGACGTGGGAGCGGGCGCTCGACATTAGTTCAAGCCTCCATCTCAGCGGTGCTGGCATGAAGTCCAGCGCGAGCGTCGGCGATCTTGCGCTCGAGCGCCGTGATGGTAGAAGCATCGCCGGCAGACTTGCGGCGTGCCCGGTCGAGCTCGACCTCACCGCGCAAGAGTTGGTCGGCAAAGCCGTAATAGCGCCGGGAATGGCGGCCGCGAATCCGAAACTCCCGGTCGGAACTCACGTGCCAGGACTTGGAGCCCTCGACTCGGCCGTCTACCTCCGAAAAGTAGGGCGTGCCCTTGATCGGATACGCGACCGTGGTGAAAAAGATATCAGGATCGGTTTTCTTGACGTGTTGGACCGTGGCTTCGATGTCGGAGAGTTGTTCGCCCTCGTAGCCCCACATCAGAAACATCCCAGTTTGTATTCCATTGGAGCGACAGAGCGCCACCGACTGTTGAACCTGTTCGACGGTTACGCCACGTTCCATGGCATCCAGAATCCGCTGGGAACCGCTCTCCGAACCAATCCACACGCGGAAGCAACCCATTTCAGCCAAGGTCTCCGCTACCTTGGCATTCAAACGGTCGGCGCGAGAAATACACTCGAAGGGTAACTTGATGTTGCGCTTTTTGAGTTCGGCGGCGTATTCGAAAAGCCAGCCATGATGAATCGTAAAAACGTCGTCGGCCATCCAACCCATTTCCGGCTGGTAGCGATTGATCAACCACGCAAGTTCATCCGCAACTGATGCGGGTTTCCTGCGGCGGTGAGTTTTCCCAAAAACCTCATGGCTGCACCAGCGGCAATGATAGGGACAACCGCGCGAGGTGATGAGCGACACGGAACCCTGTCCGTGGTGCTTGCGCCAAACATCTAAATATTGTGAGTAGTCGATGGTCTCGCGCGCCGGCCACGGCTGGGCGTCGATGTCACGTATTTGCTCGCGCGACGGAGTGCGAACGATGGATCCGTCAGAGGCACGGAAGGCAATGCCCGCGACGCGGTGCCAAACCTCCGGTGTTTGCGATTGCAGGACCGGGACCAATTCTTCCAGGGTGAGTTCACCTTCTCCGATGACGACGACGTCCGCTCCGGCGGCGAGATACTCGTCGACGTAGGCGCCCGGCTCGGGACCACCTACAATAGTTTGCCAACCTGCATCCTTGGCTACGCGAAGAATCTCGACCACATTCGGCCGCGTCATCAGGTTGGCATACACGCCCAACACTGAGGGCGGGCCCTGCTGTAGCAGGGCAAACAAATCTTTGCGTGACGAGAATGTAGAATCGAAAACTTCGGCTCGAATTCCCTTATGTCGCAGATGCGAGCAAATGTAGAGGATTCCCAGCGGAGGGTAGGGCTTCATGATCTGAAGCTCCTTGGGATCCTCGTACAGGAAATAGCCGTGAGTTAGAAGGATGTCCATGTCCTTAGGTACCGAAAGCGCCGCGGTTTTCATCACCGCTGGAGGATTGAGACTGCAATCGCACCAGATTATCGGACGGCTCAGGTAGAACTGTGGGGGAGGAATTGCGGCAAGTCTTTTCCAGAGTGACTACGCGGTTCCACAATTCGCGAGCGCTGGACTGGGCTTCTTTCTTGTCCGACACTCCATTTGACTTCCACGAGTCAACCTGCGCGTGCAGGGCGTCGTGCAGCGCGTGGTAGAACTTGTCGGTGTAGGCGCCTTGAAACATCATGGAAAGATCATCGCTGTCAGACCAGTTGGTCTTGGTGCCGAACTGAGCGCGTACACGCTCGAAGAATCTGGTACCGGGCAGAGGGTAGGACACGGAGACCCCGATATCGTCGGGGCGAGTCTCGAGCACAAGCGCGACGGTCTTTTGAATGTCTTCCCAGGTCTCACCGGGATATCCGAACTGCAGGAAGTAGCAGGCGCGGATGCCCTCTTGACGCAGATTGGCACGCGCCTTTGCAATCTGCTCGACGCGGGTTCCTTTGTCCATCGCATCGAGGATCTTCTGAGATCCGGACTCCACGCCAAGCCAGGCCTCGGCGCACCCGGCGCGACGCAGAGCGCGGACATTGCCGACAGTCATAAGGTCAACGCGCGACTGCATCTTGAATGGTATAACTGCGTCCAGTTTTGCAACCTCGTCCGCCAGGTCGCACACCCAACGGGGACGCAGCCCAAAAATGTCATCAGCGAACCACAAGTGAGTGGCGCCAAATTCGTGCTTTAACTGGCGCATCTCTTCCGCCACGCTGCGCGGCGAGCGGACTGCAAACGAATCGCCATAGATCGGTTTTGCACACCAGTTACAACGATAGGGACATCCACGGCTGGCAACGATATTCAGAGAAAAATATCCATGGCTCGTTTCCCAGGCTTTGCGGTACTGATCGACATCAATGAGATCGCGAGCGGGAAAAGGGAGACAGTCGAGATCCCGCATGAGAGGTCGCCGTTGCGTTCGCACGACCTGACAGTTTGCGTCATCGAGATAAGCCAACCCTTCGATGGATTGCAGTAACGCGCCCTTATCGTTCAGCAGATGAAGGACCAGGTCCAGCAGTGTCTCCTCTGCCTCGCCCAACAACACATGGTCGAACCCCTGACGTAAGTAATCCAAAGTATGATCCGACGCATCGGAACCATTCACCAGAACGGTGGCACCGGCGGCGCGAGAAAGTTCGAGGATGTGGTAAGCCACGTCGCGCATGCGGGTCAGACACATTTTGGTGAGGAAGTTGAAGTTGTCCTCGTAAACTACCACGATTTTTGGCTGGTGTAGTCTCAGAGCTTCCTGAAAGTGTTCGTCGGGGTCGTTGAGCATCGTGTCGAAGAGTGCGACCGAGACGCCCGCGCTACGCAGACGAGCCGCGGCGTAGAGGGTGCCGAGGGGAGCATACGGCTGCATCTTCCGCGTTTGCTTGCGGTCGAAATAGAGATGATACGAATGAGTCAGCAGGACATCAGCCACTTTTGGCCTCGTAGTCTCGAGTTACATCCTCAACATACTTGCTGAGTACGTTCCGTCAGGGCCCGACCGGTCAGAAGGGACCTGTGAGTTACCAGCTTTTCCACGGTTCGCGATACCCAGAGCTCCCACGGAAACGAATACTGGTTCTTTCGAATGCGCCAGCGCACCGGTGCGGAGACTGCCCTGCGGAGGTTTCGGCGCAGCCAAGGAAGTTTTTTCGACGCTTTTCGAATCTGATTGTTTAGCAAAAAGTACTCGAGGCTGCGTCGCAGGCGCCGCAACTCTTCCCCTTGCAACCAGGGCAGAACGTTGACGCCGAGCGCGAACGTCTCCCATTCCTGGAAAGACTGAGGTTCACGCACGCCCAGTTCTTTCAATTGTGGCCAGATCGGAAGACCCGGATAAGGAGTAAAAATATTCGGTGAAAAGCTGAGATCTGGGTACTCTCTAGCCATATCGCTCATGATCAGAAACGTTTTTTGACGGTCAGCCTCCGTCTCTCCGGGATATCCAAGAATGATGTTAAACACTGCGTGAATGCCAGCGCGGTCGGTCTTGCGAGCCGTCTCCATCATCTGCTCGACAGTCTGGAAACGCTTGTTCATGAGATTCAAGACGTCTTGAGAAGCCGACTCGGTTCCAAAACCGATATGCCACACTCCACTTTCGGCAAGCAGCGCGACGTCGTCATCGCTCATCTTGGCTACAAAATCTGTGGAAGCCTGAAAGTCCCAGCGAAACTTAACCCTGCTGTCGATAATTCCGCGAGCGATCGCCACCGCGCGCTTTCGATCAACCAGAAAGTTCGAATCGAACAGCGGAACATCTTCTATGTTGTAGCGAGGAACCAGTTCGGCGAGATCAGAAACCACTCGCTCGGGACGATACGCATTGAAGCGGCGCTTGTAGAAAACCTGGTCGGTGCAGTAATTGCATTGATAGGGGCACCCGACGCTGCTGGTGTACGCCAATTGGCGGCTTCCCGATACGGCAGCATAGACGCCATGATCTGCCAGGTCGTACGCAGGAGCGGGTAGATCGTTAATGTTGGCAACCGGTCTTTCCGGTTCGTGGTGAATTTCGCCTGCGTCCTTAAAAGACAATCCTCTGATGCCATGCCACGCTTCCCCGCGAGCGATTCTCTGGACCAACTCGAGGAACGTAAGCTCACCCTGGCCGCGCACCACAGCGTCAACGTAGGGTTCGCGCAACGTTTGATCGACCGCAAGGCTCGGATGCCAACCTCCGAAGATGATCGGTAAATCGGGGCGAGTTCTCTTGACCGCGCTTGCAACCCTGATGGCTCCCCCAATCATCGGCCCAGTCAATATCGAGATGCCCAAGCAAAGGGCGTCGGAAGTCTCCCTCAGGATGGCGTGCTCAAAATCTGGATCAAGATAATTGTCGGCCAGGCGTACGTTAAATCCGGCTTCTACCAGCGGACCCGCAAGGCTGAGGAGAGCCAGCGGTGCACCTAACGGTGGCCCATCGTATGGCGGGTAAAACAGAACGACCTTGGGATTCGTTGCCAAACTTTTCCGGTTCTTGGGGCTCAGTGATTCCGAAACTTTAGGTTGAGAAGGACGAAGACTTGTCAGCGAATTGTTAATTCTGTGTCACTTCGCGGGGGGACATTCCCAATGAACCGAGGGATTTTGCACTGTTTTGACAAACTGGTTACAAATGGGCTCCGAGCGAATGCTACGTTGTTGCATTCGCAGATCCTTTCTAAACGCACTGTCGTTCAGAGCTAACAGCAGGTTAGGCAATTGCCATGATTCTGTTCTACAACCCCAAGGCCACAAGGCATCGCAACCGTCGCTTGCCTCTGTCCGTGTTGTCGATCGCGGCGATGCTGGAGGGAAAAGAGGAGTACGCGATTGTTGATGGAAACCTCGATCCACACCCGACTGAGAGTCTCCTTGCACTGATCAAAGATCACGCAGTAGAACTGCTCGCCGTCACTGTGATGCCAGGACCGCAGACGATCGGCGCCGTGGCAAGTTGTCGCGAAATCCGGGAGCGCTTCCCAAATCTGCCGATCGTTTGGGGAGGATACTTCGCCTCGAACTACACAGCGGCGGCGCTTAACGCCAGGTATGTGGACTATGCAGTACGCGGTCAGGGCGAACAGACGTTTGTCGAACTGCTCGAGGCTGTCCGCGGAAATCGCGACTTGAAAACAATCAACGGGCTTTCGTACAAGGACGCCGACGGAGTTGTGCGACATAATCCCGAGCGCCCAATGCGAAGTCCGGGTGAGTTTCCCTGGTATCCGTACCACGCGGTGCCGGTGGATCAATATCTCCTACCCACATTTCTGGGAAAGAGGACCGCGGTTCATCAAGCGAGCATCGGATGTCCCTATCGATGCAATTTTTGCGGAGTGGTTACGTTCTCCGGCAGCCGGGAAAAAATGGAGCCACCCGCGCGCACGGAAGCCATGCTCCGCCACCTCATGGAGCGGTATGGCGTCGACGCAGTGCAGTTCTACGACAACAACTTTTTCTTGCGCGAGGACCACACGCGTGAATTGGCCGATCGACTGGCCCCGCTGAAGATGCGGTGGTGGTGCGAAGGCCGGATCGACATCATGATGAAATACTCCGACGCGACGTTTGGGGCGATTCGACGCGCTGGGTGCACGATGATTTTCTTTGGAGCGGAATCAGGGTCGAATGAAAACCTGAAAGAAATGAACAAGGATCTGTGCGCCGAAGATACCCTGGCCCTGGCGTCGCGCATTCGTAGGTTCGGCATTATTCCAGAGTTTTCGATTATCTTCGGAAACCCCAAAGACCCCGAAGGGGATACTCAGGATTGCATCAAGTTCATCCGGCAACTCAAGCGCTTGAATCCCGACTCAGAGATCATTGTGGAACACTACACACCCGTGCCGCAGCGTGCGCGCATGTATGGCAACGTGGAAGACAAGGTGCAGTTTCCCACGACTCCGGACGAGTGGACCACGGACCACTGGCAACGATTCGCAACTCAAAAGGATCCGCAGACCCCGTGGCTGCGGCCGCGCACCAAGCAACTGATCGATAACTTTGAGCTTGTCGTCTCGTCACGCTGGCCGACGGTGCAAGACCTGCGTCTCCCCCGCTGGGGACGGCTCGCCCTCAAAGCACTGAGCAGTTGGCGCTATCAATGGGGCGTCTACACCGCGCCGCTGGAACTGAGATGGGCGCAGCAGTTCATCGCTCTTCGCAAACCGAAAGAGGAGAGTTTGTGAGCAGTCCACCGACTCCGGAAGCTGGCCGTGCAGCTGGGCCGTCCGGCGCTGCCGTGCTCCTTGGAGTCGAAGAGGGCTACGAACGCTGGGCGCCGAGCTACGACCGAGCCCCCAATCCCGTAGTTGCGCGTGAAGAGCGATACGTTGAATCACTCCTCCTCAACCTGCAGGGCAAGAAGGTTCTCGATCTAGCGTGCGGTACCGGTCGCTGGCTGGAGCGACTGCTGGCCGGCGGATCACGCTGTGGTGCGGGAGTGGATGTGTCCAGTGCGATGCTGCGCATTGCGGAAACAAAGTCATCGGTCCGCGGCAAACTCGTTCGCTCCGATTGTCTGGATCTTCCGTTCGCCTCATCCGTCTTTGATTTTGGGATCTGCTCGTTTGCGCTCGGACACATCCCCGACTTGCCGAGGATGGTCCGCGAGTTCGCCCGTGTGATTGAACTCAAAGGGGAGGTCCTTGTCACCGATCTTCATCCCGAGGCTTATGCCAGGGGATGGCGCACCGGTTTTCGTGACGACCGCTCTGCCGTTCAGATCGAAGCTTTTGGGCGTCAGCCAGAAGAGATTGTCGGAGTGTTTCAGACTGAAGGGTTCGAATGTCTTGCACAAGTTTCTCTCTGTCTGGGTGAAGCTGAAAGGCCTATCTTCATCCGAGCGAAGAAGGAAGAGATGTTTGAAGAGGTATCAAGAGTCCCCGCGGTTCTATTTTGCCGGTTCAAACGCCGATGACTGTGGCAGTCCTGGATAGAAGCGGTGGACGGTCCGCTCCAACCGTCGAGTGCGGGCCCTCGTCTGTTCCGACGAAAGATCTACATGTAATCTTCCTGGACTATTTCTATGCGCCGGACCTGCGGACAGCGCAAGACCTACTAGAGCGGTACTCGACAATCAAGCCGATCGCCACGGCTCTGCGCGATCTTGGCGCCAGGGTTACTCTGTTTCAACGATTTCGCGAAAGCTGCAACTTCAACGAAGACGGCATTGAGTTTCGGTTTTGCGTGGATCGCTGTGATCCAAGGTTGCGCAAATGGCAGGTTCCGCTGTCGCTCCACTCCGCAGTGCGGGAAATATGTAAACCAGGTTCGTCGCGGAATGGAAACGCCGTCGTGATTCATGTGCACGGAATGTTCCATCCAGTACAAATGAGCTTCTTGAGGAATACGTTGCCGCCCGATTGCGTCATTGTTGCGCAACACCATGCCGAGCGGCCATGGGAAACCATGTTGCGCCAGGTACAAAAGTGGGGATTACGCGCGGCAGACGGATTCTTCTTTGCGGCACGGGACCTTGCCGAGGGATGGACCGAACGAGGTCTGATTTCGCGCACGCAGCGCGTATTTGAGGTGATGGAAGGCTCCAACTGCTTTCATTTCGAAGAAAGGACGGCAGCTCGCGCGCGCACCGGTATAGCCGGATCTCCCACCGTATTGTGGGTCGGAAATCTCACCGCCAACAAAGACCCACTCACCGTGCTGGCCGGGTTCGAGGAAGTTGTGCAGCAAGTTCCGGAAGCGCGGCTTTACATGGTGTACCGCGGGACAGACTTGCTCGATGCGGTCCGTAGTCGGGTCGCGGCGAGTCCGCTGCTTCGCCAAGCGGTCACGCTGTTAGGCAGCGTGCCTCACGCTCAACTGGAAGACATTTACAACAGCGCTGACTATTTCGTGCTGGGCAGCCATTACGAAGGCAGCGGGTTTGCCCTGGCTGAAGCAATGGCATGCGGGGTCGTGCCAGTGGTGACTAATATCCCTTCTTTTCGTGCGATGACAGCCAACGGGCGTATGGGCGGCTGTTGGACTACCGGGGATAGCCGTTCTTTCTCACGCGTGTTTCTCGAGGTTTTGGGGAAACCGGTCGGCGCACTCTCGGCACAGGCAATTCAATTTTTTGATCAGCACTTGAGCTATCCCGCGATCGCGCGCGCCGCAATGGACGCATATCGCGAACTCATTTTCACGAGAACCAGACGGGCGCTATGAAGATCGGTGTCATCGTGCCGGGGGGAGTGGACCGCAGCGGCCGCGGGCGCGTGATCCCTGTCCTGCTTGCGCTCGTGGAGCGTCTCGCCCGCCGCCATGAAGTGCTGGTGGTGGCGCTTGATCAGGAGCCGCAAGCTTGCGAATACGATCTGTTGGGTGCGCACGTGGTCAACCTTGGGTCGTCGACCAAGCCATCACTCATCAAGTGGGGTTACCGGCTCAAGAAATTCCTTAATATTCTGAAGTCACACGGTGGTGATTTTGATGTATTGCATGCATTTTGGGCGCATCCGCCGGGAATCATGGCTGTGGCCGCGGGCGCCTATCTCGGCACACCGGTCATAATCAGCGTCGGCGGCGGCGAAATGGTTCGGTTCCCCGAGATCGGTTACGGTGGTCAACTCAATTGGCACAAACGAACTGCGATCTCTTTTGCCCTGCATCGGGCGATTGCGGTCACGGCGGGCAGCCATTACGCTCTTTGTCCGCTGAAGAAGATCCGAAACGACGCTCATTGGTTGCCGCTCGGAGTAGAAACGCGTGTTATGTCCGGTGTCATCGCGCGCTCCGAAGGCCCACCCTGGCGCCTGCTCCACGTAGCTGGTCTGAACCGGGTAAAAGATCAAACGACCTTGCTGCACGCGTTTCGAATCGTCCTGCAGTCGCATCCCCAAACCCTTCTTGACTGCATCGGCGGCGACACGCTCAGCTCCCGCATGCAAGCATTGGCGCAAACCCTGGGAATCGCCGACAAAGTCATGTTTCACGGGTTCCGTCCACTCGATGAACTCCTGCCGTTTTATCGTCAAGCTCACTTGTTTATACAGTCCTCGCTGCATGAGAGCATGGGTGCGGCGGTATTGGAGGCGGCTGCGTCGGGCGTGCCTACAGTGGGCACAAATGTCGGAGTCGTTGCGGAAATGGCTCCGCTGGCGGCTCATGCCGTGCCGCTAAGAGATCCTCACGCGTTAGCTAGAGGCATCGTCGAACTCCTCGATTGCACCGAGCGGCGGGAAAGTCTGGCCCGGGCCGCGCAGCTTTTCGCTCAAACCTACAATGCTGATTGGACGTGCGCCCAGTTCGAGGCCCTCTATCAACAGGTGGTTCGACGTCGCGGCGACTGTGTTGAATATGCCTCCGCATCCTAGGTTTGTGCGTTTTTGCGAGTCAGGCGGCTAGCTGAAATGGGAAATCTGCATAACGCGACAGTTCTGCCCAACTTCTTCATCGTCGGAGCGCCGAAGGCAGGAACTACTAGCCTCTACCACTATCTGGACCAACACCCCGAGATCTACATGAGTCCGATTAAGGAGACCAACTACTTCGCGTCCGAGGTTCGGCCGCAGAATCTGGGCGGGAACCTACAGGAGCAAATCAGCCGCGATGAGATCGCCCTTCAGGAATACCTCCGCGGCACCATGCTCGAAAAGCGCTTTGGAGCTCTGGTCACTGACTGGGCTGATTATTTGAAGTTATTTCGCAACGTGAATGATGAGAGGGCCATTGGTGAAGCGAGCGTGACTTACCTTTGGTCTGTCACTGCTGCAGCGAACATCCGGGCCAGAATACCTGACTCCCGCATCCTTATGATCTTGAGGAATCCCGTCGAGACGGCATTCTCATTGTATTTGGAGAATCTCGGGAACGAGCGGATTCACAATTCCTTCCACGAACAGATACACACTAATGCGCCTTGGTGCGGACGTTTCGAGCCCATGCATCCTTTCCTTGAACTCGGTCTTTATTACGAACAAGTAAAACGATTTCTGAAAGGGTTCCCCAGAGAAAAAGTGTGCATCTTGTTGTACGAGGAATATCGGACGAGTCAGAAGCAGTCGCTGATCGACATTTTCCGTTTCCTTGGGGTCGACCCTACCTTCGAACCAAATACCTTGGTGAGACACATGCAACCGCAGATACCTAGATCCTTTGCAATCAGGCGGCTCTTGAGACGATTTGGCATATCGCGGCGCCTGAAAGAATGGAGTCCGAATGTACTTGTCCGGCACCTTCGGACGCTGGGTTTTCGGGGACGACGGTCGCTCACCATGAATAAGCAAGATAGACAATTCCTGGTTGACTACTACAGAGATGACATTCAAAAACTGTCAGGCCTCCTGGATCGCGATCTGGGGGCGTGGATTCAATGAGAATGCTCCTTTCTCGTCTCGCCATCACCGATTCATTCACTCGAGAAACCACAGTCTTGACGCAAGGATCACCGATGCTTGCCCGCAATACAGAGAGTCGACAGATGGAAGTGAACGAAGGCCGAGGCCGGGCTGTTCGATGGCTCGTCCCGGCGGCCTTGTTCGCCTCTGGACTGTTCATCTTCCTGCAAACATTCATTCTTCCTGCTGTACCCCTGATTGCCAATGGCGATCAGGGCATTCATTTGTCGTTGGCGGCACGAATGTTCGACGGTCAGTTCATTTACCGGGACTTCGATCATTTCCCGCTCCCAGGAACCGACGTGCTCTACCTGGTGTTATTCAAACTGTTTGGGGTTCGGGCTTGGATCGCTCCCGCGATGCTCATTGTGCTGGGTGTGTCCATCACCTGGCTCACCATCAGAATTTCCGAGAAGATCATGAGCGGGCCGATTGTGTTCTTGCCGGGACTCTTGTTTCTAACGCTGCCATTCTCCGGCTTCCTGGACGCCACCCATCACTGGTACAGCACTCTTGCGGGAACAGCCGCCCTGCTCGTTGCCCTCGAGAAAAGAACGCAGGTTCGACTGGCATGGTCGGGTTTGCTTTGGGGAATAGCAACGTGCTTTGCACAATCAGCAGTCATTGGAGCCATGGCAACAGCCGTTTTCCTTCTCTGGGAGCACCGACCCTTAGAGCAAAGAGCAAGCTCTCTGCTGCAAAAGGAGGCCTGCTTCATTGGAAGCCTGATCACCACCATAGTGGCGTTCAACTCCTATTTCATTTGGAAGGTTGGACTCAAGCGGTTTCTGGATGACACGGTAGTATTCCTCGCGAAGTACTACGACGCCGACAGCTTCAACCAGTGGCGAGTGTATATGGCAGATGTGCCATCGATCCATGCTTACTCGCAATGGCCCAACGTTGCCGCTTTTCTGCTGATTCACTTGATCGTTCCTCTGGTTTACATTTTGCTCTTCGTGCGCTGTTGGCGCGTGGCACGACTGCATCCAGAGGAACATTGGGATCGATTGGTGCTGATTAGTCTTACCGGACTCTTCTTATTCTTGAGCGTCGTTCATGCGGCTGGTTTCATGAGGATGCATACGATCTCCCTACCAGCGCTGATCCTTCTGGCATGGTTTCTGAAAGCACAATTCAAGCCTGAGCAAGTTTTGTTGCGGGGACTGTGGGCAACGATCATCTTGTTCGCGGTTGCGAGACCAGTGATTACGCAAGTCCGACGAAATGTATCCCTTGATCTTCCCACCGGGCGCACAGCTTTTGCCGGCTACCCTGTGCTTTATAGCAAGTGCAAATGGGCATCGGAACGAACGAAGCCAGGCGACTACTTTATGGACGATCCTCAAATCTGCTTTGCGCTTCGGCTACGAGACCCGGGCCGAGTGCCGTTCCTGCGACCTACCGACTACACGCGACCGGAGCAGGTTCAGGATGCTGTCCAGGCGCTGGCGCGACTTCATGTGAAATTCGTCAATTGGTACGCGGGTCTGGAAGATGAGACGGTTGATCCTGCCGGGGATCATCTCGCTCCCCTACGCGCGTATTTGCGGACGCATTATCACGTGGCGCAGAGATTTTCGAACGGGGATGAAATCTGGGAGCTCAACGATTGATGTCTAAGGGCGTCACGCAGCCGTTCTTGGAACCGCTATAGCAGTCGAGGTTTGCCGTCGTGCGATCAACTGTCGGCCCCAGCGGAGCGCAGGCCGTTCGACCAAGTAGTACGACGCGATTGCCACGACGATCGAGAGTATGAGGTTGAGCGGGAACCATGCGTACGGTTGAGTTCCGGGCAACTGTACGATGAAGACTTGTTGCCAAAGATAAATCGAGTAACTCCACAAACCGACTCTCACTACGGCGACATTGTTCAAGCATCGCCCCCACGCTGTTTCGAAGCGCTGAATGGAAATGTCGATTCCGATCGCAATTCCGACAAGTATCAACGTTTTCCCGAGCCCCTGGTAGAAAAGCGGTGAGTACTGCCAGCCTGCGGCAAGCAGGCCGATCGGAAGAAACCAGCACAAGCCTGAGTTCGCGAACCGTTGATACGCTCGGTTGGCATGGAGCCTGTTTCGCTCGATCGCCAGAAGACACCCGACGGCCAGGCTGTCCGCAACGGATTCTGAGTGCCATTCTAAAGCGATCCAATCCGCACCATGAATCATGTAGACGACACGTATCAAAGGCACGATGCAGATGACAGTCAGGAGCAATCGCGAAGCGCTCTTGGAGGAAAGCCGAGAGAACACGAAAGGCCACAATAGGTAGAACTGCTCTTCCACGGAGAGCGACCACAAATGTGTAGTGCTGAAACACCCACTGTATCGATAGTTTCCGAGGAACGTAAGACCCATCCACAGTTGATGTGCAGAGCAACTGGCAAGCCCTAGACGGGCGAGCAAAGCTAGTCCGAGAATGTAAACAAACAGCGCCGGAAAGATACGAAAAAAACGCCGACTGTAAAATGAAGACAAGCAAATCATGCCGTGCCGCTCACGTTCGTCCAAAAGCAACTTTGTGATGATGAACCCGGAAATCACAAAGAAGATAAACATTCCCAACGTACCGACATCAAATCTGAGCCAGTTCGGTCTGCCCAAGGTGGGTAAAAGGCGTAGATGAAAGGCGAGAATAATGCACACGGAAATGGCTCTTAGACCGTCGAGACTGGGGAGCCGTTGACTTTTGTCTACCCTGAACGACAAAGCGGCCTCTTTTCCCACATCCACCCGAGCTGTTTACGCGACTCGATCCGTCAGGAATGTGGCCTGAACTTCCGGTGAAGGTGCAGACGCGGTTCGTGTAAACCGCTTCTTCAAATTGAGACAAGGCTGCTCGATCGAGTAGTAGGAACCGAGCGCCGCCGCAAGGGCTGCCAGAATGTTGCCGGGGAACCAACTTCCCGGAGGCGTGGGCGGCAAAAACAGCTGTTGCCAAACGTAGATCGAATAACTCATCCCTCCCACGAACATGAGCGCCTTGCACTTGAGAATCCTACCTAGCCAATCGTCGGGGACGGAGATGCACCGGAATACTGTGAGCGCGATGAGAAAGTTGATGACGTAGGAAAGACCGTGAAACGGATATCCGTGATTCCAGCCGTATAGGCGGAGTGTCACGGCGGCCAAGAGCGCAACGGAGAAGATCTTCGAAGTCAATACGCGTATTGCTGTCATACGTTCGAAGCTCAGAGCGAGCAGGCAGCCGGTCAAAATAGAAGCCGTTCCGTCCGGTATACCGAAAGTTGGCGGCAAGGCTGGGAACAATCGCGCGGTGGCAATCCTGCTGAGTGGAATGATCGCCAGACTCGCCACCGCCAGGACGAAGGCCCTCCGAAACCCCACGATTAAGACTGTTGCGGGCCAGAGAAGATAAAACTGTTCTTCTACCGTCAGGTACCATAAGTGCCCCAGATACCAAGCGCGATCATGATGGAAGTCCATGAGGTAGCTGACGGCGAAGGTCAGATCGTGTGGCCGCAGGCCGATGACTCCAAGAAAACTCAACACTCCTATGATCGCAATGTACAGATAGGCGACTGGAAAGATTCGCAAGAAGCGCCGGATATAGAAATTCTTCAGCGAGATGGTTCCATTCCGATAATGTTCCCTCATCAAGACAGTGGTGATTAAGAAACCGGAAAGGACAAAGAACACGATGAGAGCGACGGCAGCCAAACCGCCGACAAAATAGAGCTTTCGAAAATTGCTTGACCCCACCGTATGAGAGGCAAGAACCAGCAGTATGCAGACGCCGCGCATCCCGTCCAGAGAAGGGATTCGTCCTCTACTCAACAACTGTGTGCCCGCAAGCGTTGTCATTTGATTTTCAACGAAACCATAGCATCGCAGCACTTTGTAAAATCACCGCCCCACGTCAATTGACAAGAATTTGACAGGTAGGTGACCTGTCTGCGACAAAGCACACCTACCATTTGTTCAAGCGCCTATGGTTTGGCATATTCCTGGGGACCAGACAGACCGGTGTTTGCTCCAGCCGTTTTCGTCTATCTTGCCGGGGACCGCGACAACATGAAAGATTGCGAATCCGAACTCACACTCTCGCATGAGACTCCCGGCCGTCTTCCGCTGGTGTCGCAATTCACAGTTACGGGTGTGGTCTGGAAGGTCTCGACGAACTGCCTGGAAATCCTGGAGATCATGCAGGAGGAATTCCAGTCCAAGTGCGACGACCGTTTTCCACCTGACCTGGAGCTCTGCTTGTACGTCGACTCTGAGTATCTCGATCATGGGACGCGGGTTCGTCCCCACTTCCGCGCACTGGAACACCTGTACTACGGGACGTTCGGTCCGGGCGATTCCATACTTGTGGATCAACTAAACCGTCGAGTGGTAGCGTCATTGTCCGCTGCGATGACTCGTGATCTGAGTTATTGGAAACGTGTGATCCTACCGTGTCTGGTTGGGATCACGAGCGCGTGTGTGGGAGTAACACCGGTTCACTGTGCGTGTGTGGTGAAAGATGGCAAGGGTCTGCTCATACATGGAGAGTCTGGCGCGGGCAAATCCACTCTGGCTCTGTCGCTGTCGCTGAGCGGATTCTCGTATCTCTCGGACGATTGCACTTACATTTCTGATTCGGAAGTGGGACTGCGGTGTTGGGGTTTGTCGGCTCCGTTGAAGCTACTTCCCGATTCTGTGTCTTTTTTCCCCCGGTTGTCCGGCCTGGTTCCAACCCGATCACTGAACGGCGAACTCGCTTTGGAGGTTCATCCGGAGGATGAGTTCGCGATCTCGCGTGTCCCGAGTTGTGCACCGGAATGGCTCGTGTTTATTGAGCGAACCCGGGACTCCCGCGCCAATTTTCGGAGCATTAACAGCGCGGAGGCCGCCCATCGTTTAGCGGCCGATGTGGAATTGCTGCCTCCCGGCATCGCGAATCAACACCTCCGCCAAATGGAAGTGATCAACAAACTCGTACGACGAGAGTGCTGGGTTCTGCAGCATGGCCTAGCGCCGCACGCCCTTGCCGAGAAATTGGCCGAATTTTGCAGGCACTAGAGAATGCCCATCGATCTCATTAAGCGATTCACTCCGACACCGCTCACGACCACCCTGAGCATGGACGGGATGACCTTGCGCGTGGCCAGCAACGATCAGTTAGTTCTAGATCGGCTGCAGCTGTCCTGTGATGCGATCGAAGATGATTGCCTCGACGCACCGATTTCTGAATGGAGAATTGTCGTGGACGAGGAGGACGGTACGCGGGACCACGACTCCACTCTGCAGGGCTTCGCGCACGATGGTCTCAGCTTCATTCGGCTTGCCCGAGGGAGCTTTCTTGCCGGCGACCGACGAGCGAATCTCGGGATTTCGTTTATTGAGAAGAGCTTGATCCTGGACGATCAACACTTTCGGCAAACTTTCTTGCCCGCCTTCTTGTTGATGCTCCACGAAATGAAGGAGCGAGTTACTTAATGGCGCTAACGCTCTGAGTGACTCGAGGAACACTTTGTGCAGGATGCGTAATACCGGAAAATGCGTGATATTCCACCCCATGTTGCTGAGGTCGTTGCCGCGCTGAAGTTTTGTGGTGCGCAACCAGAAGCGCTCCGATCTTTGAGTGATGCGCAGTGGGAGGCCCTCCTGCCCCTCTGCGACATGATGCACCTGACCATTCCGCTTCGCAGGATTTGCGGCGATGCACTTCCCCAGTGGGTCCAGTCCCGAATTGACCAAAACATCTGTGATAACGCGGAACGATTCGAGCGCATCAAGGCCGTTTACCTGGAATTAGCAAACGCACTCGGACGGCAAGGAATAGAGCACTTGGTGCTGAAAGGGTTTACCCAGAGTCCGGCTTTCGTGGATGATCCTCGCTTTCGCATGCAGTCCGACATCGATCTCTTCTGCCTCCCCGAATCAATTCTTGACGCCCGTGATGCGCTTTCCGATATCGGCTACACGGCCGAGCAGGGAGTCGAGCACCAACCTATCGATCATTTACCAACAATGCGGCGCGAGACAAACTGGTTATGGCGTGGGAATCATTTTGACCCGGAGATGCCGATTTCGGTAGAACTGCACTTTCGTTTTTGGAATGAAAAGACAACTCGCCTGCATCTCAATGGCCTGGATGAGTTTTGGGTTCGGCAAGTCCAGAGGCGAATGGGCGATCTGAGCTTCCCAGCCCTTAGCACGGTGGACAGCCTTGGCTATTCAGCATTGCATGTGTTTCGCCATCTCATGGGTGGACTGATACCGCATCACGTCTTCGAACTTGCACACTTCCTGCACACGCATGCGGATAACGAACGGTTTTGGAAGGAGTGGCGCAGTCTGCACGATGACTCACTGCGCCGACTTGAAGCTGTTTGTTTCTGCCTGGCGGTCAAATGGTTTAGTTGTTCGGTTTCGCCAGACGTGCAGAATGAAATCGATTGTCTACCGACATCCGTGCGAGAGTGGTTCCGCAAGTACTCGGATTCTCCGCTCAACTCGTTGGTCCGGCCCAACAAGGACGCGCTGTGGCTGCACTTGAACATGCTAGAGTCGTCGAAGGATAAACTGTTCGTCTTCTCAGCCGGACTGTTTCCAGTTCGAGTACCGCCATTGCAGGCAGTTAGTCAATGGTCTGTCCGGGCGTATGCGAGATTTTTCAAACACTCCATCACCCGCGTCGCATTCCATCTTCGAAGTCTCCCGCGAACGATTTGGGGGGGCCTTCGCTGAGAGCTATCAACGGGCAGCGAGCCTATGCGCGCTTAGGATCGGAGCATGGCTGTTTCTATCCAGCGTTTGTCCTGCAGTTTTTCTAAGATGGATGATCGCGGTTCGGTAACCTAGGTTGGGTTAGGGCGCGAGCGTCCCAGTTCGTAACGCTCCACAATCGTAAGGCGGTCTGGCACTCCGACCTTCCGCAGGATGTGATGCACGTGGTTCTTTACTGTCTGCTCTGATAGGTTCAGACGCGCCGCAATTTCTTTGTTGGTGAGGCGCTCGCGGAGCAACTCCACCATCTGTTGTTCTCGTCGACTGAGTCCCAGCTCCGCTCCCCACGAGACCGTAGGAGGCACCCGCAGTTGCCGAGCAACAGAACGGAACAGAGTCATTGACAACTGCGCTGGGCACACTGCCTCTCCAGCTCCAACAGCCCGGATTGTTGCCGTCAGTTCCATGGCAGAAGCATCCTTCAAAACGTAGCCAACAACTCCCTCGCGAACCGCGCTCAAGAAGGTGGTTTCGTCGGGTTCCATATCCACCATAACAACTCGTAGATTTGGAATCGCGGCATGAAGAGTGGGGATCAGATTCGCATTCGAAAGATCAAGGCCAGTTGAGTCTACGACGATGATATCGGGGCGGGCAGAAACGATCTGGTCATGCACAGGCGGCGAATACGAACTGGCCCCAATCACCCGGATATCGGTTCTCTTGGTCAAGAGACGAATTAGAGCTTCGCGCAATAATCGATTCTCTGCCAACAGGAAAACTTCAACGACCTTCGGCGAACTCATTGAATCTCCCTAGACTTTGCGCCTATCGATTGCAGGCCTTCTTGAACCGGCTAATTGCCGCCGCACTCCCTGGGTGCTAGCCGATGAAAGAGGATTAGACCCTGACGCCGACAGTGATTTGTCTGGGAGAAGTAAATAAACGGTAAAATCCACAGCCGACCGGATGATTCATGCGGTATTTGCCGAGCGCTGAACCCGGTTCCCTAAGTTCAGTAGAGTTGATTCTCGCCGCGAGTCGCACGCCGTCTATCGTGAAGCGAGGTCGATCAACTGTAGTACTGGAGTCGTACTATTTTGGTACCGCAGTCCGGTACTTCGGCGCAGTTCCTACCAGTACATCCACCAGAAAAAGTATGCGAAGCGTTGTAGCTCCCTTTTGAACCTTGTGCCACCGTGTGGCAAGCCGTACCTTACAAAAGCTTAAACAAGCCAAATGGAGAGCCATGTGAAGCGAGTTCGCGTGCTGGTCGCAAATCGGCCCCGTCTCATGCGGGAACTCACAATGGCCACCATCGCCGACCAAGCTGATATCGAGATTGTCGGCGAAGTCGGAGACGAAAGTGACCTCACTGAAGCAATCGAGCAAGGCCGGCCGGATGTGCTCATTCTCGCCATGGACGACCCCGAGAAGCATCGCGCCCAGTGCGGGTTTCTGCTCGGCCGTTACCCCGAGATGAGGATTCTGGCGCTGGCACCGGCACAGAATCGAGCAATTTTTTACTGGGCCACCCTCGACATCCGAACCCGGTCGCTGGAGAGTTCCGAGGCGGGCATTTTGAAGGCAGTGCGCGAACGGCCAGCTTTAGTCGGCTTGGTTCACAACTAAAACAGCCGACTGGAAGAGGGCGATTGTTCGTTTGAGTGAAGGTAAGGGTTGTAGCTCACAGTAGCCCTGTGAGTGAGAGGGCGAAGCTATATTCGGCAGCAGCTATAAGTCACGGAATGACGCTTACAACGACCCCGTAATACTTGCGCCGCGGAGAGAGTCAAAGAAAATGATGCTAACGTCTCCAAAATCCTCGATGAGCCTACCTCGGAGAACTGCGCGCTGTGCGACCTTCCTCATCGCTATCGTTTGCCAGTTGGCGTTTGGCCAAGTGCAAGTGAGTGAAAACCCGCGTACGCAATCGCGCGTATCTCAAAGCGATGCCGCTTCTGATTTATCCGGTCTCGCAAAGGATAACCTCGATCGCGCTGCGGCGTCATCGCTTCAGATCCGAGAGGTACTGCTCAAGGATACCGGGCTGTTGGTGGAGTTGAAACGATGGGTAGCGAAGGAGGCCACGGACAATGGGCAGGTCGTGCAAGAGTCTGACCTGTCGGAGCAAGCTCTGTTCGACCGGCTTGACCGAGATGTGGCGTTTCGTTCCGTTGCGACACGTTTGCTCCAGCGGTATGGATATCTGCTGCCGTCGCCGAATCCAGACTCGAGCTTCGCGAAAGAGCAAGAGTTTGTTTTAAAAGAACGCGCCCGACGGCTCGTGCAGGTTGAGGCGCAGGAAGACTCCGAATCGTTACAGCCCAAAAAGAGCGAGGGAGAACCGGAGCGCACTCGCACCTGCGATCCCGAGCAAGACGGCGATTGCTCCAGGCCCGGGTCGCGCGAGACTCTCCCCAGTCGCCCATCCGGAAATGAGTTGCCCAATCCAGAGACGAATCCGGGTACGCAGCCAGACACTCCGCCATCGAGCTCCCCCATTCGAACTTTGCGAACAGGTCTCTCAAGCGGGGAAGATGGCCAACGTGACCGCACGTCTTTGCCTGAAATCGAATTGGCATCCAATTCGGTCAAGTATGGACCGGATGCTCCGTTTGTTTCTCAGATCCACGATCCCTCTGCACCGGATGATTTTCTCTCCGTGCATAACAGCACATCTTCCACCCCCAGAGTCCCCACGCGAGAGGTTGCTCCGCGAAGCGATACTACGTCACAGACGGGGCGTTCGAACTGGAAACGTCCATTGCCCGGCCAACTGGAAGAGACAGAGCTCGCGAAGACCGTGCGCCGACCCAATCCGTATGCCGATGTCCCGTCGCTGTACGACATGTACGTTCAACCATCTGTCGTGCAGCGTGCCGCGGAACGATTCGGAGTTGACGTATTCCGCAACCCGACGAACCGGCCCGACGCAATTCCCATGGACCTTCCTGCGGGCCCGGACTACGTGGTGGGAACAGGTGATAGTTTATCGATTGACCTGTGGGGCGGCATTTCCCAAAGGCTGGTGCGCCTTGTCGACCGCGAAGGGCGCGTCTCATTGCCTGAAATCGGTCCAATGATGGTAAGCGGCAAGAACCTCGGCGAAGTCCAGGCCGAGGTTCAACGCGCACTCAGAACACAGTTCACAAATGTCTCGGCCGACATCTCCCTTTCGCGCCTACGGACAGTACGCGTCTACGTGGTAGGAGACGTTGCTGACCCCGGCGCGTATGACATCAGTTCCCTTTCAACTCCACTCAATGCGCTATTTGCGGCGGGAGGCGTTACCACGCGCGGCTCGTTGCGTGCCCTCAAGCACTACCGTGGGAAACAATTGGTGCAGAACGTGGATGCCTACGACTTGCTACTGCATGGCGTACGCTCCGACCTGAAGCGACTGCAGAACGGCGACACCTTGCTTGTGCCACCCATGGGCCCACAAGTGACAGTCGAAGGAGTGGTCCGCCGCCCAGCGGTGTATGAGTTATTGGGAGAAACCTCGCTGGCGGAAGTTCTGGAACTGGCAGGCGGAATCCTTCCCACCGCGGCCTTGCGGCACATTGAACTACAACGGGTGGAAGCGCATGAAAAGCGCACCATGCTTACCGTCGACCTCACATCAACAGACGCACAGCAAGTCAACCAGCAGTTACAAGCGTTCAAAATCCAGGACGGCGACCAGGTCCACATATTCCCCATCGCCGCCTACAACGAAGACGCGATTTACCTTCAAGGACATGTCTTACGACCGGGACGTTATTCCTACAAACAAGGAATGAAGCTGACCGACCTGATTTCATCCTATGGCGACTTGCTGCCTGAGCCGGCATCCCACTATGCGGAAATCGTCCGCTTAAATGCGCCCGACTTTCATCCTAGCGTTGAAAGTTTCGATCTCTCTGCCGTGCTGGCCAGTCCAGCCACCGCCCCGCAGTTGAAACCGCTCGATACGATTCGAATATTCAGCCGTTACGATTTCGAGCGTCCACCCGATGTGTGGGTCGGCGGCGAAGTTCGAGCACCAGGATCGTACCGCACCTCCGGACAAGCTCACCTGCGCGATGCAATTTATCTGGCGGGTGGAGTTACGCTGGATGCAGCGCTGGATTCAGCACAGCTGTTTCGTACGCAGGCCGACGGCACTCTGAGAATTCTCAGCGTCGATCTCCATGAAGCTCTGGCAGGAAACCCGGTGGACAATATCATTCTTCAGACGCGCGATCGTCTGATTGTGCATCGCAACCTGGCGAAGGTCGACGCACCGACGGTAAACATCCAGGGTGAGGTCGCCAAGCCTGGCCGTTATCCCTTGACCTCGAACATGCGCGTCGAGGATCTGGTGCGGGTTGCAGGAGGCTTGAAGCGTAGCGCCTTTACCGACAGCGCAGATCTGACCCGGTTCGCTGCTGGTAATGGCTCCGGCCAGCACATCGAGGTCAAGCTCGCCGCCGCCCTCTCGGGAGACGCCAACGAAGACGTCGCACTGCACAACGGAGATGTGCTCGCGGTTCAACAGATTCCGCAGTGGAACGACCTCGGGGCATCTGTCACCGTGAGAGGGGAAGTCCAGCATCCCGCCACGTATGGCATCCAGCCAGGAGAGCGTCTAAGTTCCGTGCTGGCCCGTTGTAGTGGCTTCACCGCGGAAGCCTATCCGTACGGCGCGGTGCTCATCCGGCGCGAAGTCCGCGAACTGGAAATGAAGTCTCATATCGAGCTGGTGAACCGCATCAAGGCGGAAGAGGGGTACTTGAAGGCAATGCCTGACGGCGATACCGATCAGAAAAATGCGAAGCTTACTGCGATCGCTCAAACGGAAACGGCGCTCAACCAGCTCCAGGCCACGGCTCCCGTCGGACGGGTCGTGATTCACATTCCCGCAGACCCTAATAAGCTCGCGAAAACTCCGGCTGACACGCCTCTGCGAGACGGCGACGTCCTCATCATTCCCAAGAAAACGAACTACGTGTCGGTTAGCGGCCAAGTTTTCAATCCCACGGCCGTTAGCTACTTGCCGGGTAGAAGCGCAAAGTGGTACCTGAGCCAGTCCGGTGGCGTGACACAGATCGCCGACAAGGGCGCAGTGTTTGTCGTGAGGGCCGATGGCTCTGTACTTTCCGCAAAGAATAATTCGGGCTTCTGGTCGGGGGATCCCATGAATGCTGTCTTGAAACCGGGAGACTCGATCGTCGTACCGGAAAAGGCACCCAAGATCGCTCCCAGAAATTGGGGGACTATATTGCAGGCAGCCCAGGTTGCGACGTCGGCCGCTCTCGTCGTTTCGTACCTCCATCCATAGACCAAGGGATCCCAGGTTGAATGCGAAGATCCAACTCTTGCTTCTGATCATTGGGATGAACTTCTGCCTTGTACTTGAAGCAATGCCGCAAGATACATCCGATCATGCGGCGATGGACGCGCCGACAACCATGGCTCACGAAACCGCGGTTCAAACTGGGATAATGCGTCCGCGAAGCTTTAATACGTCGGGCGAAAAACTGCGGTCCGGATTTCCGGAGCCCGTCACCGATCTCTTCGAGGATCAAAAGCAAATTTGGACCAGCCCCACACGAATTCGATTTTCGGATGCAACCTGGCTGGTTCCGCTTGGCGGAATCGCCGCCGGACTTTTCATGACCGATCGCCAACAAAGCGCTTCGCTTTCTCAGAATCCCACAACCCTCCGCCACTACAAGACATTTTCCAACGTCGGCCTTGCCAGCCTGGTCGGAACCGGCGCGGGACTCTACCTGTTCAGTTATCCCATGCACAACGAGCATTGGCGCGAGACGGGATTCCTGGCTGGCGAGGCGGCTCTCAACAGTCTCCTAACCGTTGAGGCGCTCAAGTATTCCTTGCGACGGGCGCAACCGTATCATGGCGACGGCAGCGGATCTTTTTTCAGCGGCGGCACTTCGTTTCCCTCGGAACATGCCGCGGCAGCATGGTCCATCGCCAGCGTGATTGCTCATGAGTATCCCGGAAAACTTCCCACCTTGTTTGCCTACGGCATGGCTTCGGCAATCAGTTTCTCGAGAGTTCGCGCGCACCAGCACTTTCCTTCGGACGTTTTGGTGGGCAGCGTACTCGGATATCTGATCGCCCAATCTGTTTACACCAGGCGTCACGACCCGGAGACAGGAGGCCGGGCGTGGCCATCACCCAGTGAATACGCGGAAGGTATGACCGGTCATTCTTCGGCCTACATGGGATCACCCTATGTTCCCCTCGACAGCTGGATCTACCCCGCTATGGAGCGGCTTGCCGCTTTCGGTTATTTCAAGTCGGAGGCTCTCGGGATGCGTCCATGGACGCGGCTGGAGTGTGTCCGCCTGCTGAGTGAAGCAGCCGAACGACAGCCGGGCTCCGATGGTCCGTTAGAGGTTCAGAATCTGTACGCGGCACTGACTCGCGAATTTTACAGCGAGGTCCAGGCGTCAGAAGGCGCGGAAAGCGCCCACGCACAACTGGAGTCCGTGTACCAGCGAACGGTGGGAATTTCCGGACGGCCGCTCACCGACGGCTATCACTTCGGACAAACCATTTCAAACGATTATGGAAGACCTTTTCAGGCAGGCTTCAACGCCGTAGCTGGATCCTCCGGCTGGGCAACCGCCGGACCGTTTGTGATTTACGCTCGTGGCGAGTATCAACTTTCGCCATCCGCTCCGGCACTGTCTTCGGCAGTACTTAACTTCATTAGCGGAGCCGACAACCTGCCCTCAAATGCTCCAGCCACGCCGATCGCAGCAGTTGCGCACTTTCGACTCCTCGATGCCTACGTTGGGATGACTCTCGCCAACTGGCAGATCTCCTTCGGCAAACAGAGCCTGTGGTGGGGGCCGAGTGAAGGTGGGGCCATGGCGTTCACCAACAATGCAGAACCTATCACCATGTTCCGTCTCAACCGGGTCAGCCCTTTTCGCTTGCCGTGGCTGTTTGGTTATCTCGGCGACATCCGGACCGACTTCTTCCTCGGCCAAGTGGCTGGACAAGAATTCATTAACAATGGGACCGTCGGAACCCAGCCTCAAGGACAATACGGTCGGAGCCTTACTCCACAACCTTTCCTCAGCGGTGCCAAGTTCAGCTTCAAGTTCACACCGAACTTCGAATTCAACATATCGAAGACCACCCTATACGGCGGGTCGGGGAATCCTCTGACGCTCAAGACGCTATTCCAGAGCTCCCTCGGATTGCACGAAAACGGAGAAGCGATAGGCGACGGCCGCTCGTCGCTCGATTTTTCCTATCGCATTCCGAAACTTCGCAACTGGCTCAGCTTCTACGGCGATGCATTTCAAGAGGATGAAATTTCTCCGCTCAACCGCCCCTACAAGGCTGCTTTTGAGGCGGGACTTTACCTGGCCAGAGTTCCGAAGGCGCCGAAGCTGGACCTAAGAATTGAGGGAGGCACGACGAGCCCGATCAACTTCCCAGACTGCAACGGCTGCTTCTACCACAATTTTCAATACGTGAATGGTTACACCAACAACGGCCAACTGATGGGAACCTGGATCGGCCGTGCGGCCCAGGGCGAATCGATCTGGAGTAATTATTGGCTTAGTCCAACAAAACGGATCGGAATCGAGCTCAAGCACCGGAAGGTCGACCGTCAATTCCTTCCACAAGGCGGAACACAGAACGATGTTTCCCTGAACTTCGATCTCCTGGCTAAATCAGGGTTCCGCGTCTCCGGCCTGGTGCAGTATGAGCGCTGGCAGATTCCACTGCTGGCAACGAATCAGCAATCCAACTTCACCGCGTCGTTTGAAATCGGATATTGGCCGCATAGGCGGGCGCGATGAATGTTCCAATCTTCGCCATCGCACGCGACAGACATTTCCGCTCCATCCCTTGCAAGGGGGAGAGAAGTGCGTGCCAGCGTCAATCACTCTGTAGTGACCCCAAACTGACCAATGGCTAGCAACCCCGTTCAGCTGAGTAACGAGCAAGAAGCCGCGGCCTCGCACGTCGCCGCACCAATCCGGGTGCGCGGGTTTGAAGAGCGAGGCAATCAGGCGGTCTTCGACCGCCTCCGGCTCTTAGTTGACCAACGCGCTTTCCTGGTTCGAGTCGCGCTCTATGGACTCGCATTGGCCACGTTGGTGGCGTTTCTTATTCCATTCCGGTACGAGGCACGTACTCAAATCATGCCGCCGGACAGCCAGTTTGGATCAGGCTTGGCATCTCTATTGGCGATGTCGGGACAAGGCGGAGGCGGTCTGGGAATGCTCGCGGGAGACCTTCTCGGGTTCAAGACTTCAGGATCACTCTTTATTGGAATTCTTCGAAGTCGCACCGTCGAAGATCGAATCATCGACAAATTCAATCTGAAATCTGTTTATGGTGCGCGGCGCATGCAAGATGCCCGGCGCCGACTCGAAGAGAACACTCAGATCTCGGAAGATCGAAAGAGCGGGATCATCGCCCTCGTTGTGACGGACCACCGTCCCCAACGGGCAGCTGCCATCGCCCAGTCCTATATTTCGGAACTCGACCGTCTGGTGGTTGAGCTGAACACTTCCGCGGCTCATCGCGAGCGCGTTTTCCTCGAGGACCGACTCAAAACTGTAAAGCAAGACCTGGATTCGTCTTCCAAAGAATTCAGCGAGTTCTCCAGCAAAAATACTGCCATCGACATCAAGGAACAAGGGAAAGCCATGATGGAAGCGGCGGCCAGCTTGCAAGGACACCTGATCGCGTCGCAGGCGGAGTTGGAGGGGCTGCGGCCAATCTACACCGCCAATAACGTTCGGGTTCGCGCCGTGCAAGCCCGGATCGATGAACTCCAGAAGAAGCTGGAGCAAATGGGGAGCGGCGATCTTGGCACTCCGGCGGCAATCAGTGGAAACGACTCACTCTATCCCTCGATTCGCAAATTGCCGCTGCTCGGCGTCACCTACTCCGACCTTTATCGCAAGACCAAGATTCAGGAGACGATCTTCGAGGTGCTGACTCAGCAGTGTGAGATGGCAAAGGTTCAGGAAGCCAAGGAAACTCCGAGCGTAAAAATCCTGGACGAACCGATTGTTCCTGAGCGGAAGTCATTCCCGCCGCGCCTGCTCATCATGTTCCTGGGAGCGTTATTTTCCCTGATGTTGGGCACGATATGGGTATTTGCAAGGACCAACTGGGAAAACATGGATCCACAACATCCAGCAAAACTGCTCGCTCAGGACACCTTCACAAGACTCAAAGGGGACATCAGGATGACCTCCGGAAACGGAGCGCACTTTCGTCTGGTGCGCGACAAAATCCTGTGGTTCAGGCGCCGGTCGAGCGAGTCCTGAACCCTCGTTCTTTAGTCCTCCCCACTCGCAGGAATGTGAGTTAACGCTTCTTGTGACTGCAGTGCGAATTGCTGACATGAAGACTTCCTTTGTCAATTTTTCAACTGAGGAGAAACAATGAGGATTCTCGTTCTTGGCGGCGATGGCTATTGTGGCTGGCCCACTGCCTTACACCTTTCACGCCGCGGCCATGACATCGCCATCGCCGACAGCTTTCATCGCCGCTCCTGGGACCACGAACTGGGCGCCCAAACCCTGACCCCAATCCGTCCGTTGACCGAGCGACTGCGGACCTGGCAGCGCCACACGGGTAGAGAGATCGAGAGTTTCATCGGCGACATCCTCGATTACGACTTCCTGGCTGGAGTCATGACAGAGTTCGCCCCGGATGCTGTCGTCCATTTTGCCGAGCAGCGATCAGCGCCTTACTCGATGATCGATCGGCAGCACGCCGTCTTCAGCCAGATGAACAACGTGGTTGGAACCTTGAATGTCCTTTTCGCGATCAAGGAATTCCAGCCGGATTGCCATTTGGTCAAACTGGGAACGATGGGGGAATACGGGACTCCGAATATCGACATCGAAGAGGGTTTCATACGCATCCAGCACAACGGCCGCGAGGATCTGCTGCCGTTTCCTAAGCAGCCCGGTTCGTTCTATCACCTATCGAAGGTTCATGACAGTCACAACATCCACTTCTGCTGCAAGATCTGGGGGATTCGCGCAACGGATCTGAATCAGGGGGTGGTCTATGGAACGGTTACGGATGAAACCGCGCTCGATGACGCTTTGGTGAACCGTTTCGACTACGACGACGTCTTCGGAACGGCTCTCAACCGCTTCTGCGTGCAAGCTGCCATTCAACATCCGATCACGGTCTACGGCAAGGGCGGCCAGACGCGCGGATTCCTGGACATTCGCGACACCGTTCGCTGCATCGAGCTGGCGTGCCTGAATCCCGCCGCCCGCGGAGAGTTCCGAGTTTTCAATCAATTCACCGAGCAATTCTCCGTACTGGAACTCGCGCAGATGGTGCATATCGCAGGCAGGAGACTCGGCCTGGATGTGACCATCGACCACTTGCCGGATCCTCGCGTTGAAGCGGAGGAGCACTACTACAACGCGAAACATACGAAACTGGCGGAGCTCGGCCTGAAGCCACACTTGCTCTCTGAGTCCTTGCTCGATTCGCTCGTCAATATCGCCATGCAGCATCGTGACCGAGTGGACACGAACCTGTTGCTGCCCCGTGTGAACTGGCGGAACAGCCGCAACGACCGTCGCTCCAGACCGGCTCAAGTCGCGGTGGCAGCGGACTGAGATCAGCCGAAACGCAGTTCGTCACATTGAACGCTAATGAGCAATATCGTTCAGGTCTCAGATCTCGAGCAGAGCAGGCCGCCCGAAGTGACTTCGACAACGGGGCGAACAAAAACGTTGCAATCCGCTTTGTTCTGGGACTCGATCAGTTACTTTACCAGCAAAGTTGTACCGGGAGCGATGGGGCTCGCCTCGGTACCTGTATTTATTCGGCTGATCGGATTGGACGAATATGGCCGATTTGCCGTCGTCGTCCCCTTTCTTATGGCGGTCGCCGCCGCCAGTTCCGGGTGGCTTGCCCAAGGCGTTTTGCGGTTTCATCCGGCTGCGACCGCCCCCCGCGAAAGGCAAGTAGTTTTTAATCTGGCGGTGAGACAAGGCACAATTGCATCGGTTTTACTTACTTCTGTTTTACTCGCAATTGCCTTCGCAAGTCGGCACGTCCCTCTCTTTACGGCGCTCACATCGCTCGCGTTTTGTCTTGCACTCCTTGTCTATACCGTGACCTTGGCGAGACTTCAGGCTCAGTTGCGACCAGGGGCGGTGTTCCGGCGCGAGATCGTTCGCTCAGTCGGCGGCTTCGCACTTCCAATTCTCATGGTTGCACTTACCCATCGCAAGAGTTTTGAGTTACTCGTACTCGGTCAGGCCCTTGCCTACACGATTGGATTCCTGCCCGTTGTTCGTGAGGAAACCGTCACCCAGACTGCCGCCGTCGCTTTCGAAGAATCGATGAGTAAATCCATGACGCGCAGTACGATTCGCAATCTATGGCGGTTTGGCTGGGCCGTGGGATTGTGGCTCCTGCTGTCGCAACTGCTACCCGTTGTGGATCGGTGGGTAATCCAAAAATATGCCGGCTACAGCAGCGCCGGGGTCTACGCTTCTCTCTACGAAATTGCGATCCGATCGTTTTCATTCCTGGTGTTCCCCATTACTCAGGCTGCACACCCGCGCATCATGCGTTCTTGGAATGAGGGCCAGGTTGCGTCAGCACACAAAATCGTCCGCCATTCCATCGTGTCTCAGTTGATAGTCTTCATGGCGGTGTTCGCCGGGGTCTCAGTTTTTGGGCCCCGTATTGCGAAACTCATTTTAGGAATCAACGATCCAATCGCCGCGCGGATGCTGCCGGTACTGCTCGTAGGTGGGTTCTTGTGGCAACTTGCATTGCTCCTCCATAAGCCGCTCGAAATCGCCCAGAGGACCGGCGCCATGCTCGCGGCCATGGCCGCCGTCGTCGTACTCAATGTCGCATCTTGCTTCCTATTCATACCGCGATTTGGATACCAGGCTGCCAGCTACGTGCTTGTGCTCTCGGCGTGCTGCTACATCGCATTCACGTTGTACCTCACCGGCTTCAGCGCATTCCGTCGTGTCGTTCCTGCCGGAGGGTTGAGGACTCCATGACCGACACGATTGGTTCGCCGTGGCTGGCCTGCCTGGTCCTTGTTATCGTGACTGTCGCTGCCAGGGTGCGTTGCGGAAGCTGGTTTGCTCCCGCGGCCTTCGTCGGGTTAGTTTGGTCGTTCTTTACGTGCGTTTCTCTGCTCGTCGTCGATTACCCAGTTCCCAGCAGCGGGTTGTGGATGTTGGTGGTCCTTATCGTTGCGATTCAGTTCGGTGCGCTGATCGCTCACGAGTTTCAAGCGCCGGTCCAGGGTTCGACCCGCCCCCGAGGCGAGTCGTTGGACTCCTTGATTCTCCCCTGCCGCCGGTATTCTCTTTTTTGTACCGCAATCGCCATGGCCGGATGCATTTACTTCCTCTTCACTAGCCTGGACGAATTTGGCCTGCCGTTCACGCCTCTCGGTGTGCTGGGAGTTGGCGCTCGATGGACGGCACTGAGATATGACGATGCCTTTGAACCCTGGTCCGTACGATTGCTGGTCGCATGGTTTCACCCGGCCGGACTGTTGGGAGGAATTCTTTTCGCTTGTAGCCGTCGACGTCTTGATCGGGCGATCGGCCTTACAACCCTGCTGCCCGCAGTTGGGTACGGAATTCTCACTGGGGCCAGAGCTGCTATTCTCCTCGGTCTGACGTGCTGGATCGGAGGATATGCTTCCGCCCTGTGTATCCGGCCCTATGGTCGGCTAGCCATCTTCAATCCAAAGCGCGTTATTCTCTTGCTTATCACAGGCGCCTGCATGGTGGGGATGTTTGCTGCGATTGACGCAATCAGGGACTCGTTTTCGGTTCAGGCGTTTGTGCTTGACGTTAGCGACCAGAAGCTAGGCAACTACATTTTCGGACCCCCGGCCGCGTTCGCGGCCTGGTACTCGCACGCCGACATCTCGGGCGCGGAATGGGGAGCGTATACGTTCGCAAACGAGTTTGACCTACTGCATCTAAAGACAAGAATTATCGGCAGGTATACAGAAACGTCAAACTTAATTGGGACGGAAAAGACTAATGTTTACACTCTTTTCCGTGATCTTATTGAAGACTTCACTGAAGCTGGCGCGGTTCTGATCGGCGCTTGCATCGGTGGGTTGGCCGGCTGGCTCTATTGTGTACGATCCAAAAATGTGCTCGGCGCTCTTTTCTGCCTGTCAGCGTTCTACGCTGCATTCCTGTTCAGCCCGATCGGATCGTTGTTCAGCTTTAACGGCGCCGCCCTGGCTTGGCTCGTTGCTTGGTTCGTACTCGCGAGGGCAAAGCCTCTGCCTTCGCTGACTCCTCCTCTTAATGGTCGGAAGGCAGGGGCTCTGTGACGGACAGTTCAGCGGTCCTGATCATCACGGTCAATTTTCGGCATACCGAATGTACTCTGCAATTCCTACACAGCTCAACAAGACTTGAGACGTTCGCCGCTTGCCACCTCGTTATTGTCGACAATAATTCTGATGACGGTTCACTCTGTCACCTGCGAGAGGCTACCTCGAGATTCAGGCAGGTCGAACTTTTGCCATCTTCGGAAAATCGCGGCTACTTTGGCGCCGCCAGTTGGGCCCTTCGGCAATTCCTTGCGGACCACAGCATGCCGGACTGGGTGATCGTCTGCAACAACGATGTTGTATTTGAGGACCGAGGTTTCCTGTCGAAACTCCTCAAGAAAGATCCAACGGCAGCCGGAGTGATCGCTCCAGCGATTATCTCGGGGCTCACAGGGCGCGATGCGAACCCTAGCATTCGGCAACGGCCCAGCTCGTTTCAAATGTTTCGGTATCGCTTGTGGCTCTCCAATTACTACGCGATGTGGTGCAAGCAATGGTTATCTCCTTTCGTGCGAAAAGTGCGCAACAGTTTTTTCCAGTTCTCAGCAGTTGCAGAAAGCCGCGCGCGACGAGCAATCTATGCGCCTCACGGATCGTTTCTCATCTTCACCCGGAAATTCTTCGAAGCGGGTGGCTTTATCGACGACGGTTTTTTCATGTATGCCGAAGAGTTCAGTGTGGCCGAGATATGTCTGCGCTTGGGCCTCCCAGTTATCCATGACCCGGATTTAAGAGTCCAGCATGAGGAAGGTCAGACCACAGGAAGAATGCTGAGTCGGAGCGTGTACGTTCATCAGAAGAACGGTTTTCAGTATGCGTTGGCAAGGTACAAAGACTCGTACCCCGAGCTTGCCTCGACTCCATGCGCGAGGAAGACGAAGTCGACCCATGACGCAGGCCAATCCTCTATTTCGGCCGCCGGAGACAGCGCCAGATGATCGAAGTGTCTTGGCTTTTTTCGTTTTTTGTGGCTGTCGTTCTTTATGCTTGGTTGGGTTACCCTCTGCTTATTTTTATCCTGACGTTCTTCTTCTCACGCAAACACACGGTTACTGAGCCGCCGAAAGATCCGTTCGTGACCATCATCATTCCCGTTCACAACGAACAGCAGAAAATAGCAGTGAAATTGGGCGACTGCCTGGAATTGCTTTATCCACAGCACCGGCTGGAAATTATTGTGGCGTCAGATGCGAGTACGGACGGGACGGAAGAAATCGTGCGTCGCTTTGTCGCGCGCGATTCGCGAATCCAGTGGCTGCAGAGTGGCAACCGGGTGGGAAAGAGCGGCGTCCAGAACCTCGCAGCGGCGCGAGCACAGGGCGACATCCTCTTTTTTACGGATGCAAACACGGCCATGACTCCGGGAGTTCTGCGGACCATGACTGATGATCTGTCCGATCCAGCGGTCGGATTGGTCTCGGCAACGGTTCACTTCGGTCATCCACAGGACGCGGTTGAGAAGGGACAGGGCTTCTACTGGAGCTATGAGCTGTTCCTGCGCGCCGCTGAATCGGATCTGGGCATCCTCGCCACCGGCAGCGGGCAGGCGATTGCGGTTCGTCGACAACTGTTTCGACCTCTACCAGCTTGTTTTGGCGACGACTGCATTATTCCGTTGGATGTTCGCCTGCAAGGCTACAGAGTTGTCCAAGATAGAAATGCTACGGTTTTCGACGCGATGCCCCACAGCATCCAGGGAGAACTTCGCACCCGAATTCGGATGACGGCGCGGAACTGGACCGGCACGCTTGCTCGGCCCGAAATCCTCAACCCGCTGCGCTTTCCCTTGACGGCTCTGGGGTTGATCTCTCACAAGCTACTGCGCTGGCTGACCCCGTTTTTTCTGGCAGTTGTCTTTCTCTCCAACGCTTGGCTAGCGCTCGATGGATGTGCAGTCGTTCTTTGGTGGTTACAAGTCGCCTTCTACGTCTCCGCCTTCGTAGGCTGGGAGTTAACGCGGAAGCAGCGACGCGCATGGGTATTCGGATATCCATTTTCGTTCTGCCTGGCAAACATAGGATTTTTTCTGGGGATGGTAAAAGCGCTTCGCAATCAGAAAATCGTTGCCTATTGATCGAGCCATTTTCGCTGTTCACTCATAAGCAAAACTCATGTCGATACCTTGGAATCGTTTGCCATACCTAGCCCGCGTTTGGATGGGTAGTCAATACTCAGCCAAGCTGCTGCCGAAGAAGGTTAGACCGTTGTCCGCGAGCCTTAAGCTCACGGAGAACTGTCAAGCCAAGTGCGTCACCTGCAACTACTGGCAAACACGTTGGGAAGACGGTCTCAACACCGAAAGAGCAGTCGGAATCATCAACCGGCTTGGCAATTTTGGTATTCGCTACCTTCGCTTCACTGGAGGAGAACCTTTGCTGCGTCGCGATCTTTTCCGGATCATGCAGCAAGCGAACATGGCGCGCTTCAAGCGCGTGACTCTGCAGACTAACGGGCTTCTGCTCAAGAAATTGCATAAAGAAATCAATGAGTCTCCTATCACGAAAGTAGTTGTTTCCCTCGACGGCTTGGAGGCCTCGAACGACCAGATTCGAGGAATCCGGGGATATTTCAGGTTGGCGATGGAAGGCATCAGTCTGTTGAATGGCAAGCAAGTCAATGTTGTGGCCACGCTCAATGGGACCTCGGCGGGCGAATTGGAGGAGTTGGCCGAAACCGCCAGGAAAGCCGGCGCAGGCTTCGGCTTCAATATCCTGGATGACCGCTCGTATTTTCTCCGCCACACCTCCACTTCCGACCTATGGCCAAACCAGGCGGAAACCGCAAAGATCATTGCGTTCCTTCGCGACAAACTGAAGCGCCCGGCCTACGAACTCGAATACATATACAAATATTTCAGCAGGGAGACGCCTGCCGAACCTCCATGCATCCTCGGTTTTCTAGAGCTCTTCGTCGTGTCAAACGGGGATGTGCTCGCCGGTTGCTATGTTCTTGGGCCGCTCGGGAATGTACTGCGTCAGGACATTCAGGAATTGGTTAGTTCGGATCGCTATCGCGACGCGTGCATGGGAATGGTCCGAAGGGAATGTCCCGGCTGCACCTGCGGCATCACCGTTTCGTTGGCATTTAAGAACGCGGCATCTCCCTCAGCTTATCGTCATCACCCTGCGCCAGCTGTGCAGATCGCACAGTTGACCTCGTCCGAATAGCAAGACCGAAGTCTCCGAAAGACATTGCAGTGTGAATGGTTCACTGCAACGGATGCCACCTACAGCCCATCTCGTCCATAGAAGCGCTGACGAGCGCAGTGAACTCGATCGTTTGCGGCGAACGTATGAACATCGCAATGGTGCGATCATTTCCGAACGCTACTTGCGGACGAATCCGGGCCACTTGTACGCCCTTCATGAGCGGGAAGCCGCGATGGCTTCCCTTCTATCAGAGGCAGGCCTGAAGTCACTGGCGGGTTTGCGGATTCTCGATGTCGGTTGTGGCAAGGGCGCTACTCTTCGGCAATATCTGGAATACGGTGCCGACCCGTCTTGCCTGTGGGGCATTGATCTCTTGCCGGAATTCACTCAGAAGGCGAAGGCAGGACTGCCGAATCCGCAGGTGATTTGCGGCAGCGCGTCGGAACTCCCGTATGCCGACTGCAGTTTTGATTTCGTCTCGCAGTTCATGTTGTTTACGTCCGTGTTGAACGTCGAGATGAGACGCCAAATCGCTCACGAAATTGACCGGGTGCTCGCTCCGGGCGGGAGGTTATTGTGGTACGACTTCGGCTACAACAATCCGGCCAATCCGGAAGTGCGGGGGATACGCATCGCCGAAGTCCGGCGGCTCTTTCCCGGATTCTTCATGACAAGTCGCAAGATCACTTTGGCACCGCCACTTGGCAGGGCGATCGGTCGCCTTGGGCCGACAATCTACTTCCTCACCTCCAAGCTTCGGTTCTTATGCACTCATTATCTTTGTTTGCTCAAGAAACCACCCCTGTCCAAGTAATCGGAGACCCTTCTCACTATGCGCGATAAATTCCTGCCGTTTTCTCCACCTTTGATCGGGGAAGATGAAATCAATGAGGTCGTGGATACTCTGCGTTCCGACTGGATCACTACCGGTCCCAAGGTCAAGCGCTTCGAGCAGGATTTCCGGCAGTTCATAAAAGCTCCGGATGCCTTCGCGGTCAGCTCTTGTACCGCTGCCATGCACCTATCGCTACTGGCCCTCGGAATCGGCCCGGGAGACGCCGTCATCACTAGCCCGCTTACCTTCTGCTCCGGAGTGCACGTAATCGAACATGTGGGCGCAAGGCCGATTCTCTGCGATGTTGAGCCGGACACGCTGAATTTGGATCCAGACTGCATTCGCCTCCAGATCGAGAAGACGAGAAGGAATCTCGGCCTGCGCGTGAAGGCGATCATGCCAGTGCATTTGTACGGTCATCCTTGCGACCGCGACGCTATCTTGAAGATCGCGGCGGAGCACCATCTGGCCGTTATCGAAGACGCCGCTCACGCTTTGCCGGCTGCGTACAAGGGCCATGCGATTGGATCGCTTTCAGCTAATGACAGTGTGCCGGTGCTCACCTGCTTTTCTTTCTACGCCACGAAAAACCTCACCACTGCGGAAGGGGGAATGCTGACTGGGAATCAGAGGTTGCTCAATGAGGCCCGGCGCTGGAGCTTGCACGGAATGAATCGCGATGCATGGAAGCGATACGACGCCAGCGGTTCCTGGTTCTACGACGTAGTTTGCCCGGGCTTTAAGTACAACATGACTGACATTCAGGCGGCTCTCGGACTACATCAATTGAGGAGATTGCCCGCGGTTCATGCGAGACGTCGTGCCATCGTTGAGAAATACCAGGCTGCTTTCCAGTGCTGCGAGGGATTAGAACTACCGGTCGAACGCGATGATGTTCAACACGCATGGCATCTCTATGTTCTGCGACTCGACCTCGACCATGCACGGATTACGCGGGACGAGTTCATCAACAGGATGCGGGGTCGGAACATTGGCTGCTCTGTGCACTTTATCCCAATCCATCTTCACCAGTACTACCGCGATAAATACCAGTACAAACCCGAAGACTTTCCAATTGCGTTGCGTGAGTATGAACGAATGGTGTCGCTCCCGCTGTCTCCCCGTATGACTGAAGAAGATACGAAAGACGTCATCGAGGCGGTAACCGATATCCTCGGTCAGAATCGACTCGCAAACTCTGATCGACCAGCGGAAGTTGCCAGTGCATAATGAATCGGAAATTTCGGGAGAATGCTGCTCGGCATCGATTCCCCCAAAAACTGGCGCGATCAATCGCGCATTTGACATTTTATGTGCGACGACAGGATTACTTCTTCTATCCCCGTTGCTGTGCGGTATCGCGCTAGCAATTAAGTTTGATGATGACGGCCCCGTGCTCTATCGGCAGGTTCGCATGGGCAGGAATTTACGACCCTTCCGCGTTTTCAAGTTTCGTAGTATGGTTCCCGGCGCCGACCGTGATGGCTTACTAACCGCTCCCGGTGACCCTCGCACGACGCGTGTGGGGCGCTGGTTGCGCCGATACAAGCTGGATGAGCTGCCACAACTGTTCAACGTTCTGAATGGCGACATGCAACTGGTGGGTGCCCGTCCTGAAGTGGAAAAATATGTTCAAATGTTTCGCCCCCAGTATGCCGTGATCTTGCAGGAGCGCCCCGGCATCACTGATCCGGCAACCTTGGCTTATCGACACGAGGATCAGATGTTCTCCACTACTCGCATGGAAGAGCAATATGTGGAGGAAATTCTGCCGGCCAAGCTCAAGCGATCCCTGGATTATCAGAAGCAGCGGAGCCTTTTGTCTGACGTTCAAATTCTTCTGCGAACGCTTTTCGGATTGACCGACTAGTTTCTTCCAGTTCCATCCATTTCAGCCGTCGCTCTTTGAAGCGATTTCAAAACAACCGAATGAAGATCATCCATCTCGCAAAGGCGCTTCTGCGCAAGAACTCCTGGTTCGTGGGCGCGTTTCAGGCCGTCCTCATCTTCATCTCTCTCATTCTGGCCTGGTTCCTGACCTACGACTTCACGCTGCCCGACCGGCGTTTGCTTCTCTACGCTGCATGCCTCCTCATCTTGATTCGTCTATCAGCGATTGCCACCTTCGGGTTGTTGCACGGATGGTGGCGGTACACAGGCATGAAGGACGCGCTCGATGTCGCGAAGTCTGTATTGTCCGGATCCGCGATATTTTTCCTGGTCATGCGGTATCTCCTGCAGGTCGCTTCGTTTCCGCGGCCCGTCTACGTTCTCGAGCCTCTTCTTACTGCGGGGATTCTGATAGGAGTGCGCATTTTTAGCCGGGTTTTGGCTGAGTCGGTTCGTCAGGACCTGACCGCTTCGAAGAAGGTGCTCCTCATCGGAGCTGGGGTTGCCGCGCAGACGGTGGTTCGCGAAATCGGGCGACTCGGAAGAGAATACGCTCCGCTCGGGTACGTCGACGATGATCGGTCGAAGGTCGGACTAAAGATCGAGGATATTCCTGTCCTCGGTACAGTCGATCAGCTCCCGGAATTGATAAATACCTACCCGATCGATGAAGTGCTGATCGCCGTACCTTCTGCAACTTCAAAGCAGATGCAACGTTTTGTGGAAATGTGCGAACGCACCACGGTGAAATTTCGCACCGTGCCAGCTCTGCGGGACGTAATTGCGCAGAGAGTGAGCATCAGCGATTTTCGTGATGTAAACGTCGACGATCTGTTGGGGAGGGATCCCGTTGAAATCGACCTGCAATCGGTCAGGGCCGCAATTCAAGGACGCTCAGTGCTGGTGACAGGAGCCGCCGGTTCCATCGGCTCAGAACTCTGCCGTCAGATTCTCGAACACGCCCCGCGCATCCTGGTATGCATCGATCAGAACGAAACCGCAATGTTTTATCTGGATCGCGAACTACTGCAATGCCGGGGCACGACAGCTGTGCAATGCTATGTGGCCGACGTCGGGGACCGCAAACTGATGGATCGCGTCTTTCAGCAGAATCGCCCCGACGCGATATTCCATGCGGCGGCTTACAAACACGTGCCACTGATGGAAGTGAATGTTGCGGCGGCGGTGCAGAACAATGTCTTCGGTTTGATGAATCTCCTGGACGTGGCGTCCGAACATGAATGTAAGAGTTTCATCTTCATCTCCTCCGATAAGGCAGTGAAGCCCTGCAGCGTGATGGGCGCGACCAAGCGGATCGGTGAATTGATTATCGCTCGCCAGCGCGCAAGCGGACTGCGTTGCTTGTCAGTACGCTTTGGCAATGTTCTGGGATCGAACGGGAGCGTCATTCCGGCGCTTCAACAACAGCTGAGGAGAAACGAACCTCTCACCGTCACACACCCTGAAATGAAGCGCTTCTTTATGACCGTCCGCGAAGCGGTGTCCTTGGTTCTGCAGGCGTCCGTGATCGGCGATAGCGGCGATACGCTTGTGCTGGACATGGGTGAGCCCATCCCAATCCTGGAGCTCGTGCGGACGCTGATCAAACTCTCAGGCAGGAATGAGAAACAGGTGGCGATCCAATTCACAGGCCTACGGCAAGGGGAGAAACTTATCGAGGATCTCTTTTACGAGAATGAACAAGTCGATCAAACGTCGTTCCCCAAAATAAAAAGAGCCTGCGGGCTTCTGCAGGACTGGACAAGACTTGAATGCCTGTTGGAAGAACTCGAAGCTGCCTTATTCTTGAACGGTTCTGACACAATACGCGCAAAAATCAAAGAGATTGTCCCCGAATATTCGTATTTGTCGGCCAACCAGACCGATGTGAACGAAGAAGAGTCGTGGCCGGCCGCTGCTGAGCGAAGAACTGCCTGACCCGCGAGTCCCACCCGCCGCAAGGTCAAATCCTCAGACCCGCAAGTAACTCTCTCCCTCAAGTCCCCGAAGTGTTGGAGCTGCGAGCTCAGTATATGTTCGCCGCCTCGTCACCGCAGCGGTCTAGACTGCGTTGGCAGGGGCAGAGCCATCGCCAGAACGTCGAGAGACATCGTCGGCAACCGTCTCGGTGCTCGTCTCTGCGGCCCACTGCCAAACCCGCTTCCCATTCGCTGCAACCGTGACCTGCGCTTCGCCGTAGGTGACGAGGCGAGTCAGAATCGTAGTGACGGAAGCCATTGAGTCCTTGTGCCCGGTCAGGATAGTCGGAGCTGTTTCTTGAATCTGATCGCGGACTTCCCGCGCCCCCATAGCTCGGCCGGCTCTCATCAAGATTACGCGGCAGGCATGTGTGAGTCCGGGCTTGTGCGCGCCGTGGCTTCCGTGCACTAGCTCCCTCAGTTCACTGCTCAAGACGTCATCTTCCAGAAGCGAGGCTAGCCCTACGATGGTTTTCTTGATGGTGCAGATCCGCTGTACGACATCTGCCCGTTGCTGAAGCAACTGGCGAAGCTCTTGCTGTACCTGCCGCAACACTTCTTGCACACGAAGCGTCTTGGTCTCAGCGTCATTCGCGAAGTCCTCGCGAATCGTTTCGTTCTCCATACCCCTCCCTCTGCGATTGACTTGATCTAGCGGTCTAGCATCACTGGAGTGCACATTCCCGCGTCTCTGGAGATAGTGTTATTACGGTTAGACGAAGACCAGAGAAGAACCAACGGGAGATCGGGACATGTAGCGCGAAAACTGGTACGAACGTCAGAGAATTGAGGACCGAATTTTCAGGCGCTCCGAACGAGGATTGAGCGCCTGAGAAGTCCGCCCCGAGTATCTCTTCTCAACGCCCAAGCGACGAGATCCATCGCCCTCGCCACGGTCACGACGGCGATTCTGGACCTCGCCCCAATCTCATCACCGAACAGTTTTAGACGAAAAAAGGGAGCCGGAAATTCCGGCCCCCGTGATCACCAGCTGCATTGCTCACTCAGAAGGTAAACTTCAACTGAAGGCGGATGGTGCGGCTGTTCTGGTAGTACAAGGGTTGGCCATACTGGCTGCTTAGCGCCAAGGGCCCACCAGTGGAGCTGTTGTTCAGGTTTTGTGACAGGCTGAACGGAGCCATCGCGGCTGCGTAGAAATCAACGCCGTTCGCGATGAATGTGCCGCCCGGCACCAGGAACTGCTGAGCCGCTCCGGAATCAATCTGCGCATTGTAAGCAGTGACAGAGTGTTGGTTGAACAGATTCTGGAAGGTGGCCGAGAAGCTGATCACCTTCGTCTCGCCCAACTTATAGTTCTGTTGCAGGTTGAAGTCGCTCTGCATATACCAGGGCGTACGGAACGTGCGCGGGCTGCCCACGGTGATCTCGCCCGTGGTCGGGTCTTGCGTAAGGTCGACCCACTTTCCACGGTTCGCTACGTCCACCGGCCATCCGCCGTTTCCGAAGAAGTTAGGCGCAAAGCTGTACCCGACGTCAGCAAAGGTTGTGGTTGGAGATCCCTGGTACATGTACTGGAACAGGCCGACGTTGGTGGTGAATTTTTTGAGCCAGCCGAATTCGTAATATGCGTATCCCTTGAACCGATTGGGACGATCCGTAGGCAACAAGCCGCTGGAAGATCCACCGTCGGCATTCCACGAGAAGAACGGCTCGTCGAACGAACGACTGTTGTTCGGAGCGTTACGTCCACCCACGCCTCCGTCGGAAATGTCGGAACTGGTCAAGCCGGTGTAGTTGCCACGGAGGTGGCTGTAGGTGTAGGAGAACATTCCAAACCAATGGTGGCTGGCGCCTTGATCAGGCGGAGTTCGAGACCGTCGTAACTGCGGGCTGCCGGAATGGTCTTGTTGGGTGGAAAGAGTCCGGGTCCGGTCGCGCTGGGAGCGCAAGCCGTTGCAGCGCCGGCGCCATAGATGAAGTCACAGAAGCCGCAGGAACGTACTGTTGAGCCCTTGCCCTGGATTGACGATGACGAAAGTTTCGCTTCCAGTCGTGGCATTGAAGATTGAAGAGTCTTCGATCACATGATCCAGACGACGACGATCCCAGCGCGCTTCAAAGGCCAAGCCCCTTGCTTAATCTGGTAATCGACACCGAACACCGACTCATGCTGTTCGTACGGTTTCAGACCAGGAGCGACTCCTTCTTCGTGCAGTACTGCAGGTCGGAACAGGTGGTTGGCCACGCGCGCAGGTTCTGATTCTCGAGGAACGTTAACCCAGCGGGAGTAACGCCACCTGGCAAAATTCGCCTGGCCGAGTTCACGCCCGCGCAGTAGCGACCATCGGCGCCGAAGACCGGATTGATTGACTGAGATTCGAGGTATCGAGCGCATACGCAGCAATTTTGCCAGTACTGCCCACCGAATGAACTGATGGCTACGTTCAGCTTCATGACTGTCGTAGAACGGACCGTAGCTGCCGAACACTTTCATGCGGCCGTCTTTGAAGACGTCCCATGCCGCGCCGATACGCGGAGCGAGTTTATCGCCCCATCCGAAGTTGATGGGTTTAGCAGGCGCGCCTGCACCGGTCGCTTCACCCGGCAGAGTATTCCTGTTCTAAGCGAAGCCTGCGTTGATGGTGATTCCGTGGCCCAGTCGTCCATGCATCCTGGACGAAGAAACCAGTGGTTGTAGCTGGTGACCTTGCCCTCGAGCCGAAGTCGTAGATTTGCAGGCTAGCCGTATAGACCTTGGCACTGCCCGTAAAGGGCCACAAACGGCAGCGCAATTGGTGGCATCGATTCACGCTTGCGTGGCCGGTTGGTAGGGCGATAGACGTTCCTACAGGAACATGTATCGTAGCGCGTCGTTGTAGTGCTGGATATGTCGTTCGAGAGGCGATTGAGTTGGTAGCCGAACTTGAAGTTGTGCGTACCACCCCATCCGCTCTTGAAGCAGGCGAGATCCTGATCAAACTGGATCGCCTTGTTCGCGTTGTACGAGGTGAAGTTCGGATTGTAGGCGACGTTGTTGAAGTTCGGTCGACTGCTGCAGCGACGCGGGAAGTGGGTTGCCCAGAGCATCGGTCGCGCCAACGTTCCTCCGAAGTCCGGTTGCCCCCATAGTAGTAAAGGTTCCGCCAGTCGGGATATCCAAAGTCGTGATAGTTCTCGAAGTAGTAGCCGAAGCGCGTGGTGGAGATCAAGCGCGGAGTCAGCGTCAAGTCCGCGCCGACGTTAGTGGTGGTGTTCGGAGCCGAGTAGCCGAGATTGTGAGCAAACGACGATTGGGGAACTCCGCTGCTGACGCATGGGTTCGTCGCCGATGTCGCCGGGCCAAAGCAGCCAGTTGCGAGAGTTGAAAAAACCTTGCGTCGAATCCTGATACGGCTGCAATCTCACCGCTCTGTCGCTGATATTGATACAGCCATGATCCAAAGACGACGAAGTCTTCTGGGTAACCGCATCATCGATGCGGGCGGTGGTGTAATAAGTTTGTGTGTTTTGACTGAAGGGCGTGTTTCCGCCGTTTGTCGGCCCATAGTTCACCCACTGTTCAAAGTGATTGAACTCCGGATTGAAACCCACAAAGAAATAGGCTTGTCTTTCACGAGTGGCCCACCGAAGGTGAATCCGGGAAATATGTCGCTCGTCTTTGGCTTGATGGGTTGAACAATCTGGTTGGTCGCGTCCGTGAATCCCAGAGACGCCGCCCAATGGATCGTAGCGTTGATACTGCGTCGGACTGACCGTCCAAAGCCTGATTCTCGAACGACGCGAACACCGAGCCGTGGTAGCTGTTGCTACCCTTCTTCATGACGACATTCACGACGCCACCAAGTGCGCCGCCATGCTCGGCTTCGATACCAGAACTCTTCACTTGCACTTCCTGAATGAAGTCGAAGGGGACGTTGGTATGTGAGTAACCGCCGATGAGGTTGGCGGTTTCCTGTCCTTCAACGAGGTAGGAGTTCTCCGAATCGGAGCCTCCGGCGACGGAGAATCCATAGGTACTTCCGTTGGCACCGCCGCCTGGCGTAGAGCCTCCGGTTCCCGCCCCCGCAGTGCGATTGGTTCCCATCAGCGGCTCGTTCGACGCGGATGGAGCAAACTGAATGACGGACTGAAACGAGCGTCCGTGCGGTACATCCTGAATCACATCCGAGGTGACGTTGGTCTGCGTCGTCTCTGTCGTGGTGTCGATCAGAGGAGCGGCACCCGTGACTTCGACCACTTCCGAAGTTGCACCGATATCGAGGGTAATGTCGATCGTCGGCAGGTGGCCGACTTCCAAAGCGACACCTTCACGCTTGATTGTCTTGAAACCCTTGGCCGAAACGGTGATCGTATAGGTTCCAGGAGGTAAATTGGCGAAGCGATAATAGCCGCCGGTGTCTGTATCGAGGCCCTTGACGCCCAACAGAGCCGAGCCTCTAACTTCCACGTGCGCGTTTGAGAGCACTGCGCCGCTGGAATCCTTCACGGTTCCCTGCAAGCCTCCAGTGGTTTCCTGGGCCAGCGAGAAACTTGACATCAACAAAACAACACCAGCGAGTAATCCGATCAGCCTGCAAAAGGTTTTCAACCTCATTGTTTTTCTTCTCCTGTAGGGGCGAGCTCATTACGGGAACCCGACACCAGTAGCACTCACGATTCATGCAGGTTTGCAGCCCAAACATTCCAAGATCGACAAATAGGGAGGAATACCTCTTGATCTGGGACGAGTTGCGAGGTTGGCATACAGCAGACGCTCTGAAAGGCGGGATAGCGCGCCTCACAACGATTCTCAATCTCCGAGATTTGGAAGAACACGCTGATCTGATACGCGAAAACGGAAGGCAAATCTTGGAGGGAGGTGATTGTCAAAACGGTGCGCAGCAGACTGTCTAGGAAGAAGCCAAGAACAGACGCTCGGAGGAAGCGACAATCGGCGATGAGGCTGTCAGAACAAAACGAACAATGACCGGATGATTGTTATGAATTCACCATACGCGGCAAGCATTGACTCGTGCTTCGGGCTGTCCCTTGTGGCAACCGAATGCAGCGCCAAATTCCGGCATGTTTGCGACTGTGTTGTTGACGCGATACTTCGGATACGAATGCGGGTCCGAGAGCACGACTAAACGCACTAACTCAGGGCGATATTCTGTACACCAGCTAAAGGCAAAAGCCAGAAAGAAACGCTGGCGCGGAGTGAGTCCGTCGGCTTCCTTCGCGTCCATGTCTCTTCCCTGCCGTTCCAGCGACTCCTGCAACGCCCTGAAGGCGACGTGGATGCCTCCATTATCGGCAGTGTCTTCTCCGAGAGTCATCAGTCCATCCTGTTTCACTCCGGATCCTGCCTCGGGAATCTCTTGCGTGTATTGGTCCGAGATGCATTTGCCGCGCGATTCGTATTCCTTCCCGTCCTTGGCGGTCCACCAGTCTCGCAGGTTGCCTTGGGCATCGAACTTGCGCCCCTGATCGTCGAAACCGTGAATGATTTCATGCCCGATGACAGCTCCGATCGCGCCGTAGTTCACGGAGTCGTCTTGACTCATCTCGAATTGAGGAGGCTGCAGGATGCCGGCCGGAAAATTGATGGTATTGGTCGGCGGATCTTCGTAGGCATTGAACGTGGGCGGCGTCATGGTCCATTCGGTGCGATCGACGGGCGTGCCAATTTTTGACACCCAACGCTCAAATTCAAAGCGGATCGCCCTCTGGCGGTTTGCCAGGTAGTTATCGCGTACGACCTTCACCGTCGAATAGTCGCGCCATCGATCGGGATACCCGATTTTATTAAGTGTCGCTTGCCGCTTCTCCTGAGCCTGCTTCTTGGTATCGGCCGACATCCACTCCAGCGAGTCGATGTCTTTGGCCAGTGCCGAGTTCAGATCCTGCACAAGCTTTAGGACCCGCTCTTTGTTTTCCTTCGGAAATGCCCGACTCACGTAAGCTTGCCCAAGCGCTTCGCCCAGCAAAAAGTCCGTGCTATTGACGCAGCGTCGCCAGCGAGCCTGGATTTGCTTGGCACCAAGCAGGGTACTTCCAAAGAAATCGAAACTCGCCTGAACAAAGGCATGACCCATCGCCGGCACTGACCCGCTCGCGACTTGCCAGCGAAGATAAGTCTGCCATTGCGAAATCGAGTAGCGATGAAGCATCTCTTCCAGTCCCTTGAAGAAGTTGGGAGAGGTCACGAGGTAGTGCGGACTCGCGGGCGCTTTCACCAATTTCAGATAGCGGTCGAAATCGAACGAGGGCGCCAGCGCCTTCACTTGCGCAAGAGACATTTTGTTGTTGAGATTTTTTGGATCGCGCCGCGAGATGGCATCCATCGCGCCTTTGGCGAGACTGGTCTCAATCGCCAGTACCACATCGGCATCAGCCTCGGCTTGCTCCGGCTTTTCGCCAATCAAAGCGAACATGGTGGCGAGATGCTTCGAATATTTGGCGCGAATCTCATTCGATTTGTCGTCCTGGTCGAGATAGTAGCTACGCGCCGGCAGGCTCATGCCGCCCTGATCAAATTGCGCCACGTTGTGCGACGCATCGTCATAATCGGGCCCTCCCGCAAAACCAAATAGCGGACTGTTGGTTTGATTGTCCTCCGCAGCCCACGCTTGCGGAATCGTCTGATGTAGATGCGCGACTTCGGCTGCAATGTCGGATTTGGTCTTTATCGCAGCGACAAGATCGAGTTCCGTCTGCAGCCATTCCCGGCTGTGCGCTTCGATCGTGTTCTCGTCCATGCAGGAGTGATAGAAGTCCCCGATCTTTTGTTCGTTGGGTGCCCGGCTTGAATCGTCGGCCGCGAGCTTTTCCAGGGTCTGCCCAAGGATCACTTGATTCCACTTACTGACGGGACCGGCGGTTCCCCATGCGACTTCATCCGACGGCAGCGGATTCGCGGCAGACCATTTTCCGCAAGAATATTTATAGAAATCAACGCAAGGGTCGAGCACCGTGTCGGCGATATCGGGGCTGAAGTGCGCTACTGCGGGCAACTCCGTCGGCGGAGTTTGCTGTGCGGAATGATCGCTCTGCGCCGAAATCAGGGAATTACAGCAAATCACAACTAGGAGCATCCGGGAAAATTGCACTGTTCACCTCATGTGTTGTTCGCGTTTTGCCGCGTCGTCGAAAACTAGTTCACGCCTGATGAGGGCGCGGTGGAACGTGCAGCACCAGATGCTTTCGCCTTGCCCTTCGATGGCGCAAAGGTTCCGAGCCACATCGCCAGATTGGAACTTTGTTGCGCTCGCAGCTCCATGCAGGCGTCTATGTTGTGCAGTGCCTTCGCGAGTGCGCGCTCGGATGACTCCACCGGATGACTTGCGAGGAACTTTTGCACGTCCTCACGATCGGCTGCGTCGCAGAATGCTCCGGTGGCCGCGACCAAGCGAGAGCCGCTGCTCATGGTGAACCTCGCCTGAACCTCCGGCCAGTGTTCCTTGATCCATGCCCACGATTGTTTGCGCGTATCCTGGTTGAACAGCAACGCAACCAGCACGTAAGGAGAATCTTGACTGCGCACCTCCGAGGAGACCGCGAGTTCAAGCGTTCGCTTCACGAGTTCCGGTTGCGAGAACGAGACGAGGCCAAACAAGAAATTCAGGAACTCTTCGGGGGACTTGGCTGAGCGGGCAGCTTCGATGTAGCGGTCATACAAGGCGGCGCCACCAGCCTTGGCCGCCAGACCGAGTACTGTGGGCACGAGCGAGGGGTCAAGAGAAGATCGGTCCTGCAAATATTGTTCAGCCAGCTTATTCGCCTGCTGGATGGCTTCCCGATCGTTCCCGTAACCACCGAGAAGACCGATGAGGCTTGGCCTTAGTTGGAGATCGTCATCGTCTTCACCTGCGGCCGCTTTCCAACCAAGACGTTTGACACCGGGACCAACTAGATTTCGAACCAAGGCTGACAAGGTCGCGCGCCCGTCTGCGTCGGTCAGGTCATCGGCAATCGTAGGTAGCGGTTGAATTTCTGTTTCGAAGACCACACGCTCGCGATCAGCACCCATTCGCTTCAACAGGTCCAGATAGTCTCCAACGCTCTCCTTTCCAGACCGTACCAAGGCCCATGTGTCTCCGGCGAGCCGGTCGCGCTGACTGGAATCCCACGACGCTCCCGGCAAATGCTGGAGGGTCTCAGCGTCCGTATTGCGTGCGGTAGTAGCCGGTACCGTCGGCATCAGCAGAGAAGTCTGAGGAGCACCCATCGAATGTGAATTCCTGCTGCCTCTGCTCCAGAATTCGGCAGTCCTTCACCGCACCCATTTTGAAGCACACCGGAATAGCCCAAAGCTGGCTCGAAGGAGCATCCATCAGGCTCTTTTGCAGATAGAAACGCTGCTGGGTTGCCTCGACCGTCATCTTGCCGCCGGAACACTGCGATCTCACAGATACCATCGGCACGCCGGGTTGATCGACGAAGCTGCTCATGATCTTGGCCATGGGCTTGTGGGACACTTCAGCCAGCGTATTCCAGAAGTCTTCAGCGGTTGCGTTTCCGTAGGCATACTTTTCAAGGTACCGCTTTACGCCCGCGCGGAAGACGTCAGGACCAACATATTGCTCCACCATGTGAAGCACGGCAGCGGCCTTGCCATAGGCAATTCCGTCGAACAGTTCATTGATTTCGTCTGGAGTGCTGGCTTGTGCGCGAATCTGTCGCGTTGCGGGTGAAGAATCGACATCCAGCGTGTTTGAGATGTTCTGCACATCCTGCAGCGTCTCTTTCCACTCAGGCTTCCAGTCTCCGACGGGCTTGCTGACCATCCAAGTCGCGAAGCCCTCGTTGAGCCAAATGTCATCCCACCACTTCGTGGTGACGAGATTCCCGAACCACATGTGCGCCATCTCGTGAGCCAGGATTTCAGCGACGAGCCGGCGAGCACCGACTGAAGAATGTTGCTCATTGACGAGCAGATAAATCTCTCGATAGGTGATGGCTCCGGTATTCTCCATGGCGCCCGCTTCAAAGTCGGGGACAGCAATGATGTCGAGTTTCTTGTAGGGATAGGGGATTCCGTAGTACTCGTCGAGCGAATGCAGAATGTGCTCCGCTGACTTCAGCGCGAAGCCAACGAGATCAACCTTGTCAGGAGTAGCGCAAACACGGATCGGAATGCCGTCAGATCCACCTTCGAGGCATTTCCAATCGCCCACCAACAAAGCGACTAGGTAAGTCGACATCTTCGGAGTTGTAGCAAATCGAAGGGTATGCTTCCCTGCTCCCGGCCCCGGGGTGTCGGAAACAATTGCCCCGTTCGAGATGCCAGTATCGCCCTCGTCGACAGTGAGAGAAATGTCGAAGGTCGCTTTCAGAGCAGGTTCGTCGAATGACGGGAACGCGCGGCGCGCGTCCGTTGATTCAAACTGAGTAGAAGCATAATTTCGAGTTTTACCGCGAACCAGGTAGAAGCCGCGAAGCTTATCGTTCAGTACTCCGCTGAAATCGATCTCGAGGACAGCGTTCCCGGCCGCAACGGGATTCGCCACTTGCAGAGTCGCCGTCTGATGCACTGGGTCCAGTGAAACTCGGGCCTCTTGCCGGCCTTCGCTCGATTGCACAATGACTTTGTGGAATTCAATGTCGGCGGCATGAATCGTGATGGCGCTGGTGGGCTTCTCTATGTGCACTCGGATCTCTTCATGCCCGTCAAATTTCGCAGACGGAATGTCAGGAGAGAATGAAAGCGCATAATGCTGCGGAACTGCTCCCTCTGGCAGGCGCTGAGCAGCGCTGAATCCGGCAACCAACATGACCCATGCACACAGAGCTATTCCGTAACGCATCACGCCTCCACGATGTTGGAACAACAAGAGATAAATCGCCCGTCATTATTGACGGAGGCCCGTTATGTCTGTTGCGCCACTGGGCCAGGCTGCTCTGGAAGAGTGCGGTGATGCGGTAATTGTGGGCGGAGGGCTATTCGAGTCTCTGCCTGGAAACGTCATTAGTCGAAGATCGATCTGCCGGTGATGGCATCGAGGAACCACTGATCCGCTCGAGGAGGTCATCGAGGCGGTCGCGATATCCGCGGCTTAACGGAAGATTCTTTCCATTGTGGAGCACAACCAGGTACTCACCATAACCGCAGGCCTGCAAACATCGAATGCGGTCGACGTTCACGATCAAAGAACGATGAATCCGCAGGAAGTTATTCGGCTGCAACCTGGTTTCGATTTCACCAATCGTTTGACGGAGCAGGTGGACCTCTTTGCCAACGTGGAGCCGAAGGTAGTTGTGTTGCGCTTCGATCCAGTCGATGTCGTCCACTTTTAGAAGCTCAACTTTTCCCCGAGAGCGAACGACCAGCCTCTGCGGACCAGACTGCACTGGCTGTGCCGGAGGCATCTTCCCCGCCAAACGGTCCATGAGCTCCGCGCGATTCGTATTGTTCGCAAGCCACAGCTTCGCGCGATCCACGGCTTTTCGAAACCGTTCTTCGTCGAAGGGCTTGAGTAAATAGTCCACAGCATTGTGCTCGAATGCGCGCACCGCATACCGGTCGTAGGCTGTCGTAAAGATGATCGCTGGAAGAATTCCACGCGGAGTGCGCTGCAAGACATCGAAACCGTCAATGCCGGGCATTTCCACGTCGAGGAAGAGAACGTCTGGACGATGTTCCTGTAGAAACTGAACGGTCTCGCCACCATCCTTGCAGGCAGCCAGAACTTCGATGCCGCACGCTTCCGCCATGGACGTGATCGCATGCCTTGCGACCAGTTCATCTTCCGCGATCATTGCCCGTATCGTCATTGTCCGATCTCCAGCCTAGGTCTCAGGGTGGATGGAGCGAATTGCGTCTCCGACCCTGGAATTGTTGCTGCCTCAAACGGAAAGCGAGCTTCCACTTGAAACCGTCCGCCCGGAAGTTCTTGAACAGTCAGCTCACCCCTCGAACCGTAGAGCATGTGCAATCTGCTTCGAATGTTCTCCAGACCAATTCCCAGCCGCTCCCGCTCTGGGGCAGGACTTGCCGCGTTGCTGTCGTTGACGACGGCGATGCTCAAATCGCCAGAATTCTTGCGAATCGAAATTTCGATCTTGCCGAGTCCCCGGATCCTCGCGACTCCGTGCTTGATGGCGTTTTCAACCAAGGGCTGCAAGAGCAGATACGGAACCATCGGTTCCGAGATCCTATCCTCAACTGCAATTTCGGTTACGAGCCGGTCCTGAAACCGTACCTTTTGAATGTCGAGATACATCTGAAGAAACTCGAGTTCACGCCGGAGGGTAACCTTGGGCACGTCCTCGGCCGCGAGCGTGAGGCGGAGTAAATCGCCGAGTGAACAGATCATTTTCTCTGCAGCGCGGGGATCTGTGCGGACGAGTGCTGCAACGGAGTGCAGCGTGTTGAACAAAAAATGCGGCTGCAGTTGCGTCTTCAACGCCTGTAGTTTCGCCCGGACCAGACTCGTCTCCAACTCGGCGGCGTGCTTTTCCTGCCTCCTCATTTCGCTGTAGTACGCCACCACGTAGGCGATGACCGCGGTCAACAGGTAGATCTGGATGTCGGCCTCGGCTTCGGAAAAATAGTGCCTCCGAAATTGTGTCACGAAGGGGTGTGACTCGGCCCAGGGAAAAGCCCTCGGTCCCAATAACGTCTTAATGCTCACGTCGATGGAAATCGTTCCCGCGATCGACACCAGGTGAGCCGGTATCAGCTTGACCAATCCTCGTTTGGCAAGTGGCAGTCTGGCGCAAAGAAACAACACAATGGGTGTCAGTAGAAACGCCCAGATCCCGTAGGCGACCAGGTTCATACGGATGGCCTGAGCCCACGAGATTGGATGTGGCCGATCGATCATGGCCTGGTAGTTGAACCATGTGCCCAAAACTCCGAACGTCACCCACAGGCCCAGCAGTCCAACCCACACCCGCAGCCAGTTCGGCCGTCCGGCCCCCAAGAATGGCTCCTCATCACGCATTTTGGACTGTTAGACCCCGCACAACACTGCACACTTAGACACTGCACAATTGAAAAGGTGAGCCCGAGAATGTACTCAGCTAATGTTCCGAGATTGTGAAGATGTGAATCTCAGAATCTGCAAGTAGTACGCGGAAGGCGTGATTGCAGTTCCATTTCAGGCAGAAATACTAGACACACGACAAGGTGCGCGGAAAACTGAACAAGCCCAGACACTCAGGCGTGTTTGTTGTGCGCAGGTGAAGCGCCCTCAGACAAAACTCTTAGCACCGGATTGCCGGCCTGAGGGGTGTAGGCCTTCAGCGCAAACTCGACTCTTGGAAGACAAGTTTGACCAGATTCGTGGCGGCTTCGTCAAAAGCCTCGCCTAGGTCTTTGTCATTGCCGGCAAAGCGCTGCCGGAAGGGCGTCAAATCGATGCTTGTCTTGACCTCGTCCAGAGTTTGAAACATGGCGGGTCTAGTCTTCCGAAGATTCTCCGTTATTTGATCGACGGCACTCTGCATCAGGTCTCTCATTAAATAGATGTATGCCTTGTCGTGCATCACCGTCCCATGTCCTGGCACGATTGTGTCAGCGTCGAGTTGCGCAAGGTTCTGTAGAGTTTGTATCCATTCGCGGGGATACCCGTCATAGATATACGGAATCGGGTAAACCAACAGATCACCGGCAATCGCAATCTTTTCTTTTGGAAGGTAGACGACGGCATCTCCCGGCGTATTGCCTCGTCCGAGAAACTTGACTTGAACTTCTCGATTGCCAACATCGATGCTGAAGTCGTGATCGAAGGTTAGAGTAGCACTCTGGAACTTGACCTTCTTCACTTCGTCGAGAGCCGGCATTCGCCTCAAGAGGGCGCTCTTTACTTGCGATTTATCAGCCTCGCTCAAAGTCTGGCCGTCCGGCGTCTTTCCCGTTTCGAGCATCTTCTGGAGATAGGCAACGTCTCTCTCGTCCCTCATCGCGGAACCTGGCCCGAACAGGTCCATCTCTTTCTTTGTTTCTGTGTGCGCGATGATCGTCAACGCGGGGAAGGCATCCATATAGGCGCGATTCCCCAGATTGTGGTCATTGTGAAAATGCGTGTTGAGCACGAAGCTCACCGGCCGGTCGGTCCACTGGCGAATTTGTGCGATGTCTTCCCGGGCGACAGACGGAAGATAGCAAGTATCGACGACTAAGACCTGCCTTTCGCCAATGATTACGGTGGTGTTGCCGTTGACGTTGCCGCCTGTATTTGGGTGTTGGATTTCATACACGCCGTCGCCCAACTTCGTCACCTTTCGTTCCGACTGGCCAGACAGCGGTGTTGCTGTTACCAAGAACCCAAGTGAAAGAACCAGCAAGAGTGGTCGCTGTGAATTCACTAACATGCGCATTGGAATCTCCGGGAAAATTGAACCGAGGTTCTGCAAATGGACGCGATGTTTCGCACAAGTCACTTTTCCAGATCCGCTAATCGGCAAATGAATCCCCACCCACCGCCGAGTTCGCTGAGCGCCAACATCAGTTCATTGCGACCTTTCTTCAAGGGAAGGTAGATGGCATCATTTTCAGGATTGATGATGCCAAGGAAGCCGGGATCGCGAAACCCCTGCGCGCTGCGGCCACGGTAAAGGATCTTGCCATTCAAGAAAACGCTGACGTCGTCGCTGTAGCCGAGTTCGAGTTTCTTCACCTGATCGCGATCAGAATCGATCGTGGTTCGGGCGTAGAGCACCTTCATTCCAGGCTGCGGTTCCAGGCGCTTTGAAAAGTCGCCCTGAAACGTGACCATCGGATGTGGGGCCTCCCGATAGCGATAGAGGACGACAAAGCCGGGTGGCTCCGCCTCCACATCCTGCCAATGGATTGCGTCGCTCTCTGAGGACGAAAATGGTCGCTCCAGATTGCGTGTTCACGCATCGTAGGAAGGCGACAGGCTCCACTTGGTCAGAGCGCTCGCAGGCATAGGCGGCAGGTGCCGCTCCCAGGGTGCATCGGGCGTCATTCGTATCTCGAAATTTGAGAAGTACGTTGCGCCGATCAGGTCGAAGAGAGCCACTTGGCCTTTCTGAAGGCCGCTCTTCAGATCGTTCATCACCAAAGCGGGCGTGTCCATGTTCTGCACGTAAAGTTTTGCCTGTGCACCCACGACCTGAAGGCGCAAGTGGAACCACGCGTCTTTCGGGATATCGACCGCAGCGGTAAATCCGGGTCCATTGTAGATTTGCCAGTTGCGGCCGGTATTGAGTATCGGCGTATACTGCATGGCGTCCGGAAGGCCTGACTTATGTGGGCGTAAATAAACCTCTTCTCCGTTCGAACCGTCGGCGTCGAGCCGAAACTGAATCCCGAAAAATCCACGCTTCGCAGAAGTCGTGACATCGACATCAATAATGCCATCGCGCATTTCAAAGTCCTTCAGAAGCGCGGTTCCACCATCGAGGAGGAGGGCCTTATAGCCCTGAAATTCGGTCGCCTTGGCTTCTCCTTGTAAGTCCCAACGCGCGGAGTCGGCCTCGACCGCCAGCGTCTGCTGCCCCGCTACTGGCATCGCAGCAAGCAATAGCCCTGTCGAGATGGCCGTTGAGAGCAGGCGGAGTGAGCGAAATTCAAATCGCATTTCTAGGCCTCAACAAGTGCACCGAGTCTTCCACTTACTGTTCGGCACCCAGTTTGGTGGTGGAATCAGGCAACAAGATATAGACGGACCGGAGGTCGAACTGAACCGAGCCGGGGATCAAAACTACGGTACCGGTGACATCATGCGTATCTGCTGGGCTGAAGCACTGGCGTTTAACATCTCCGGATCAGAGCAACATTTCCATGCCGGCCGGGTGTCTTGCAGACGGCCTTCCATCATCATTGATAGGGTCGGGAGGCCTGCTCCATTTCTAGTGCCCCGGCTCCCGAAAAGGCCCATCCGGAGCCACTGCCGAAGAGGCCTGAAAGCGATCTTTCTGACAGGAAACACCGCGAAAAATGATTTAGAATGCCGAGGCCCCACCCAGAGGGGCGCGTCATGGAGACAACGGGATCGCCCAAAAAACTAGCCGGCCGGTACGAGGTGCGGAAGATCCTCGGCCAGGGCGGCATGGGCTTGGTCTATCGCGCCTACGACACAGTGGTTCGCCGCGAAGTTGCCGTTAAGACCATCCTCGACCTTCCCGATCCTGCCTCGCTCCAGTTGTTCTACAAGGAGTGCGATGTGCTCGCTTCGATGAGCCATCCCAACATCGTCGAGATCTTCGACATCGGAGAATTTGAAGACGACGGAAAGAAGAAAGCCGTACTTCGTCATGCCGCTGTTGCCAGGCACGACGCTCGATGCACTTCGTCCGCAACGCCAGCCATCGCCTCACCGTCGAGCGCACCGTCGAGATCATTTTCCCAGACCTGCCGCGGCCTGCAGGCCGCGCATGAACGCGGACTGGTGCATCGCGACCTGAAGCCGAGCAACATTTTTGTGATGGAAGACGACTCGGTCAAGATTATCGATTTCGGTGTCGCCCACATGGCCGACACGCACACTACACGGGCGCAAAAGGGCACGCTGCTCTACATGTCTCCTGAGCAAATTCAGTTGAAGCCGCTCTCGGCCGCTCGTCCGACATTTTTTCTTTGAGCGTGGTTTGCTACGAGGCGTTGACCGGGACGGCATCCCTTCCAGCGAGCTCGCGCGGACGAAGTGGTCGAGGCGATTCTGAATCAGATTCCGCCTCCCGCTTCGGAAGTTGAACTCCGCCATCTCTCCGTCCAGTCAGCCGGGTCGTTCACAAGGCATGGCGAAGCAGGCCTGGCATCGCTTCGCGAGCGCCCGCGAACTGGGCGACACGCTAGCAAGGCTCTGCGCAACGAGCCCATCGAGTTTTTCGATGCGGAGCGCACTCGCCCGCGGTTGCAGCGCGCCACCAAGGCTCTCGGCCGACGGCGATCTGCAATTTGCCGGCGAGATTCTCGGCGAGCTCGAAGCCGAAGGCCACATGGACGCGGAGATTCGGAGCGCTGCGCCGCCAGCTCGACAACGCCGTCCGCCGCAAGACGCTGGCGCAATTGCTGGACGCTGCCCGGGCCCGTTTCGAGGAAGAAGAAGATCCGCTGGCCTTGCAGAAGCTTGCAGGAAGCGTTGCAGATCGAGCCCGACAACGCCACCGCGCTGGCGTTGAAGAGCAAGATCGAGAACCGTCGCAGCGAAAGGCAGATTGATAACTGGTATCGCCTGGCGCGCCAGCACATCGACAATCATGCCTATCCGCACGCTCGCGAGGCCTGCAGAATGTCTTGCAACTGCGCCCCAAGGAAGCCCGCGCCTTGCAGTTACTCGCAGAAGTAGACCGGCAGGAGCAGGAATACAAGAAGCTTCGTCAGGAAAAAGAACAGATCCACCGTGCTGCCATGGACGCCTGGCAAAAGGGCGATGTCAGCAGCGCACTCGCCAAGCTGGGCGTCGTCCTCGAACTAGACCGCAAGGCTCCCGACTCCGTCAATCGTGAGAGCGGTGCCCGCTACCAGAGTTTCTACAACGAAGTGCGCTCCGAGCACGATGCCATGAACACGGCGTACGCGGAGGCGCGCAAGCAGCTGGCGGACCACAATTTCGCCAAAGCGAGCACGACCTGCCAGGCTTATCTGCGAAGTATCCCGACCAACGCGATTTTCCAGGCTCTGCGCTACGACATTGAAGAACAACAACGGCAGGAGCTGTCGGCGCTGATCGCGCGGTCGATCGGCAGGTTGAGGCCGAGCCCGATCTCGACAAGCGGGTCAGCATTCTGCGCGAAGCCTTGGAGCAGCATCCGGGCGAGTCGCATTTCGAGCGCGCGTTGCGCCTGGTGCAGGACAAGCGCGATCTGGTGAATTCCATCGTCGCCCGCGCCCATCTGCACGAAGAGCAGGCTGCGTTCGGCGACGCGCTGAACGATTGGGAGATTCTGCGCACCATCTACAGCCAGTATCCCGGACTAAAGTTTGAAGTGGAACGGCTGCAGAAACGACGGGATCAGCAATCCCGCATCGAGGCCAGGACCCAACTGATCGAGCAGATCGACTCCTGCTTGCATTCCGAGCGATTACGGCCGCGTCTTCGACATCTTGCGCGCTGCGCAGGACAGAATTCCCCAACGACGAAGAGTTGAAGGAACTGGAAAAGCACGCCAAGCAAGGGTTGAGCGCAAGACCGAAGCGCAACGCCTGATGGCGGAAGGGCAGGATTTCTTCGCGCTGACACAGAAGTCTGCCGAAGGCATTCGCGCTGCTGCGCCAGGCATACGAACTGGACGAGAACAATCCTCTCGCGCGCGCGGTGCTGGCCAATGCACTCTGATCGAGCAGGCGCAGGCCCTGGTCGAAAGCGACTGGCGGGAAGCCGAGAAGTTGGCCAAAGAGGCCTTCGATCTGAATCCGTCGCATCCCATGGCCAAGACGTTGCGCACCCTGATTCTCGATCAGAAGCGCGAGACCTTCGTGGCGAATGCGTTTCGCAGGCCCGCAAGCTGCAAACTTCCGGCGATCTGGCAGCAGCCTGTCGCGGTCGAGGAGGCGCTCTCCGTCCTATCCCCGGGAACATGCGGCTGATCCAGATTCGCGACGCCGTGCAGCGCGATCTCCAGACTCAGCGCCGGCAGACTCGCCGCCGCGACCTCGAGGAATTGCGGCGCCTGGAAAGCGAAGCCGATTCCGCCAGCGATCCCGATACGAAGCAAACGCTAGGCACACGGGCGCGTGAGTTGGCGGACAAGTATCTTGAGGACGATGAAGTTTTATCCAACGCTAACGGTCTGCTGCAAAAGCTGAATCTGCCGGGCGTAACTCGCAGAGGATCCGGTCAGGATCAGGCTCCCGGTGCGACGCTTTCCTTCGCCGGGGCACCCACCGTAGAGATGGGACCTCCAGAGGATGCACAACCGCACGTCGCAGCAAGCACTCCGGGTGCGCCTCCGCCTCCAACGGTAATGACAGCCCCGATCACAGCCTGCTAAGCAGAAACTTTCCACCCCGGCAAAGAAGGTTCCGCCCCCACCAGCAGTGCCACGCCGTCGGGGCAAGAGCGGCCAATACAAGACTGCTGGTGGCTGTCGGCTCGGCCGTCGCCCTCCTGTTGTTGGCTGGCGATTTCAATCTTCCTTCGCAGGTACAAGCAAGCCGCTGAGATCCGACCGGCGGAAGCCGTTCAAGTCGGGTCAGCCCCCGTCCGCGCCATCCAGTTCCGGAGCTTCCGGTAATGAAGCTCTCTTCGGACCAACCTAGTGGAAAAGTCGCATTTGATGATCAACCGCCCACCGATCTGCAGGACGCTCAATGGACGCTCGACAAAATCCCCCAGGGCGATCACACCTTAAAGTTTGACGGTCCCTCGGGTGGTTTTGCTGGCAACTTTCTCCGCGTCTGCCGGGAGCCTTGCCCATAGTCAAGCCGCCCATCACCGCGAAGGGTGTTCTCGCAGTCGTCGTAAGCAGCATGGGCAACCAAATTCACGTCTATTCGAGCGACCCCAGCGCCAAGCTGAGCATCGACAATCAATCGCCTCTCGATCTTCCTGCCGACGGTACCGACCTTCCGTCCGTCGCCGCCGGTGCGCATGAATTGACGGTGACTCGCGGAAGTGAACAATACAAACTCGCGATCGACGTCGCATCCGCACCGTCAATGGCGGCCTTTGTTGAGTCGGGTCAAAACGTCGGGACGCTTGTAGTTGTAACCGGACAGGATAAGACTCGCATATTCCTCAACGGGAAGCCTCTCGAACAACAGACCAGAGGCGGCCAACTTCGCATAGCCAACCTCGAGCCCAAGGAATACACGGTCCGCGTTGCCAAGGCTGGCTACCAGGATTTGCCCGATCAAAAGATCCGCATTCGCAAAGGTGAGGAGGCAAAGCTGGTCTTCGGTCTGCTACCGGTGCCGCATATGGCATCGCTCAATATTCAGGGCGGCACTGCTGGAGCCGCGGTTCTCATCGATCAGGCGAATGTGGGAACCGTGCAACCGGACGGTACTTTGAGCCTCTCAACCGTAGCGCCCGGTGATCACCTGATCGAGTTGCGCAAGGAACATTTCAAACCGCGGCAGATCAAGAAACACTTCGTCGTTGGAACCACTGTCGCTTTGGCGGGATCGGATGTTCTGCTGGAAGCCGCGCCCGGTGAACTGAAAATCACATTCTCTCCGGGTGACGCTCAGGTCACTCTCACAAAAACAGGCGACTCGCCGGTTAAGGCCGCCAGCGGCAGCCCGCTGAGTCTTCCCGCGGGGACCTACACTCTCTCGGCTCGTACTGCCGACAACTTCCTGCGGACTTCAACATTGGATGTGACCGCCGGGCAGTCGCGCAACCTGGAACTCTCGCTGGCTCCCAACGGCATGTCCAAGTGGGACGATCCGGCCGGATGGAAATTGGAAAAAGGTGCGTTTGTGCGCAAGGGAGGCGACTACGTTCTTTATGGCGTCTCGCCTACCTCGGGAACCTTCGTCTTCTCCGCGATGCTGATGAAAGGTCACCGGCTGCAATGGGTGGTCAACTATACAGACCCGAACAACTACGAACTATTCCAAATCGACGACAATAACTTTTACCGTGTCGACGTTCGCAACGGTCACAAGCTCAACGAATCTCAAGTTCCGCACAAGGGCGAAAAGAAAAGCTTTCGATCGATACAGATTCACGTGTCACCAACGGAGATAGTCCACCAGATCAAACAAGGTGACGCGTGGGTCGTTCTCGACCGCTGGACCTTGCCCGGAACCAATTTCTCATCGGGTAAGTTCGGATTTTATCTTCCCGGCGGCGATCAAGTGTCGCTGGCAAGTTTCAGTCACTACCTTGACTTGAACCTCCACTAGGTCGCTCCGCTCGAGCAACTAAAAACCGCTCTCTGAGTGCCGTGTGCGACTGCACTCGGGATCACGGCTTCGCGTCGTGGCTCCATCCGGCCCCACGTAAGACACTACCCGCTTTGGCTCCAGTAAGATGTCCGTCGTCATATTCGAGTTGACCATTCACCAAAACATATTTCACGCCTTGCGAAAGCTCGGTCGAGTGATCGTAGGTGGCTTTGTCTTGAATCGTCGCGGGATCGAAAATCGTGATGTCCGCAAAATATCCTTCTTTTAGCAAACCACGATCGCGCAGTCGTTCGCGCTGCGCGGGGAGAGATGTGATCTTCCGAATCGCCTGCTCCAACGGGAGCAAGTGCTGATCCCGGACGTAGTGCCCAAGAAATCGCGGCATGCTGCCGAAGGCCCGAGGGTGCGAATGCGGTTCAAACAAAGGCCCGTCCAGCGACAACTCGCTCGCGTCCAAACCGATGCTCGTCCACGGCTGCTTCAAGCCGTACTGCAAATCCTGTTCGTTCGCAATGAAGTAGAGGGCGCCGGTCTGGGCTTTGTCTGCCTGAACCAGATCGAAGAGCGCATCGAGTGGCGCCTTTTTCTCTGCCGCCGCAATCTGCGCCAGAGTTTTGCCGTCGTATTTCTTGAGGTCTGGATTCACAATGCCAGATACGAGAATGCCAGAGGCTCCGCCGCTGCCAAGGTAGAGATTTTCCCAATTGGGATGTTCGCTGGCCATTTCTTGTTTGATCTTCGCGCGGACCGCGGGATCCTTCAGGCGCTCGAGCAGTTTCGCGGCACCGCCATCTGCCACCCACGGAGGCAAGCTCGATGCCAGCGCGGTTCCGCCGGCAACATAGGGATACATGTCAGCAGATACATCTTGTCCAGCATCGCGTGCTGCTTGAATCATTCCGACAATTTTCGGCATTGAGCCCCATCGCGGTTTGCCAATGACTTTGAGATGAAAAATCTCTACCGGAAGGTGAGCCTCGCGCCCGATGCGAAGCGCCTCTTCGATCGCCACAGTTTCGCTTTGACCCTCGCTGCGCATATGGCTGGCGTAGATCCCGCCGGATTGACCGGCAACTTTGGCCAGTTCAATCAATTCCTCTGTCTTCGCGTAATGTCCCGGTGGATAGATGAGCGCGGTGGAGATGCCGAGCGCTCCATCGTGCATGGCTTGCGCTACGAGTGCCTTCATTTTTTCGAGTTCTTCGGGATTCGGTGCGCGATCAACGTCTCCAAGAACTGCTTCGCGAATTTGTGCCGCACCCACATAGGTTCCAATATTGATTGGAGTGCCGGTCTTCTCAAGGCGAGCGAAATATTCAGCCAAGGTCGACCAGTCCACTTTCAAGTGATACTGATCCAGGCCAGGCTGGAGTTGAGCGAGAGTGAGAGCATTCTGTGGAGCGACGGAGGCGCCTTCACCGGTGATCTCCGACGTGATTCCCTGCGAGAGCTTGCTGAGCGAGCGATTGTCGATCAGGAGAGCGAGTTCGGACTGGCCGAGCATGTCAATGAACCCGGGAGAAACTACCAGTCCGGACGCATCAATCACGCGTTTTGCTTGAGCTCCTTCAAGCTTGCCAATGGCAACGATTCGGTCACCGCGGATGGCGACGTCGCCGGAGACCCAGGGATTGCCGGAGCCGTCGATGATGCGCCCATTTCGGATGAGCACGTCGTACTGTGCCGTCGCCTCGGGCGCAGCAGCAGGTGCGATTGGAGCGTCGTAGCCCGCTGCCGCGATTTCTCCCAAGGCCTCTCCAGCGATTTTCTGGACGGCCTCCGGATCGTTCATCGGGGCGGCCACCATATTGACGTATGCGGCAAATGCCAGGTGCTCGCCTTTCGCAGTTTGCATATAGCCTGCGAGGCCTTTGCCGGTCACCATCAGATCTTTATTCAGCGCATCGTAAACGTCGTAGGTTCCGGTCTTGGCTTCGACGCGCCCGGCGGCGGGAGAGTTCACCTGGATTTTGTAGAGCGTGCCATCGCGGCCCAGGATCGGGAGGCCACGATGGAAGTCGGCAAAATCCTTCTGCCCGGACATGAACGTGAGGTAGCGGACCATGAAATCCGGTGTGAAAAACGCGTTGCCACCTGCCCCGTCGCTTTGCGCCGCGCCAGTCAAATCGAGATTGGCTCTTTTCAGAAACTCGCGTTCGAGATCAAATCCCGCTTGATCGATCTCTTTATCTTTGTGCGACAAGAGTGAACCGAGCAGGAACGGGCCCATCGAGGCATGAAGGTTCTGACTCACTTTGAGCGTGATCTTTACATCTTCTTTCAATGGCGGGGAAACATGTTCGGCGAGCTGATATTCAGGCTTGTAGTTCGCCGCTAGTGTTTTGAAATCGGGTGCAGTCTGCGATGGGAGTATCGCGACTTTGACGCCGGCCTCATTCAATGCCTCGGCAAGAACGGTTGCCGCGAACCGATTGGGCTCTGGCACTGCGTACGACTCCATCTCCGAGCCTCTTCCCGCAGGAAGCGTTCCGGTCAGCGTGACGCTGCGCGACCCATCCGGGTTAGGCTTTTCTGCGGTGTAGTTCAGATTCGGCGCGGAATCGGATTTCGCTGTCTTTGCCTGATTGATGATCTGTACGTACGCGGTCTTCGGGGAGATCCGCAGATCGACGGGTGCACCTTCTCTGTCGCCGGCGGTAGCAATGACGTCGATGACGTTGTCATTCACAACGATCGGTGAGATCACGACGTTGGTTCCAAGTTCCCGATCGCCCTCCGGAAACAGGCTCACATCCACAAGCACCCTGCCCCGCACACGCTTGATTCCCTTGCTTCCAATCTGCTGCGCCAATTCCCGGACTACCTTTAGCGGGTCACCCAGCCCTTTGCTATCGGGACCTCCGTAAGAATGGTCCATGTTCTCGTAGACGAGCGTGTCGTCCGACTGAATGCGTCCGGAGAGATCTGGATCACCGCTCGCGACCAGGACGATATCCCCGTCGAGCGTTCCATCCTTCTTAATGAGCCCTGTGCGGTAGACACGCGTGTGAAAGCGGTAGTCGCCTCCCAGCAATTCCAGCAACGTACCTTCGGTCAGAAGCTTGGTGGTCGAACCCGGCACCATGAGCTTGTCCGGATTGTGCTGATAGATGACCTTGCCGCTGTCGAGAGAGTAGAACTCGATTCCAAACGAAGAATGCACGAACTCCGGCCGCTTCATGATTGCGTCAAGACGTTCCGGGAGGGTCGAGGTGTTCTGACAGCGCGAGATCGGCGAGAAACATAAACTACACAGGGCAACCATCAACCAGCGGAGCGTGATCTTCATTCGCGGAGACCTCATATCAGCAAAATGACTGCAGTTCGTATCGAATTACATCAAGAAGTCAAATAGCGACCTGAATTCTGTGGGTCCAGTCTTTGCTTCGCACACACAACTGTTCCACCAATTTCCGTTTCACGGCGTAACCAAGTCCGGGAGCATCAGGCGAGGCAATCGTGCCGCGCGGACTGACCTCGACCTCGGGTTCGATGATGTCTTCGCTCCAGTAGCGACTGCTCGCGGAAACATCTCCTGGAAGAGTAAACCCCGGCAGCGTAGACATCGCAATGTTGTGAGCGCGGCCGATTCCAGACTCCAACATTCCTCCGCACCATACTGGCACTCCGCGTTCAACGCAGACATCGTGCACTTTGCGCGCGCCCGTATGTCCCCCGACGCGCCCCAGTTTGATATTGATAATCTTGCAGGCACCGAGTGCGACAGCAGCATCCGCATCCTGGCGATTGTTGATGGACTCATCCAGACAAAGAGCTGTGCGGATCTGGCTTTGCAGCCGGGCGTGCGAATAAATGTCGTCCCATCCCAAAGGCTGCTCAATCATGATTAGTTCGAACTTGTCTAATTTGCGGAGGTGATCGGCATCTCCCAGCGAGTACGCGGAATTCGCATCGACAGAAAGCATAATCTCCGAAAACCGCTCCCGCACTGCGGCAACAAACTCGACATCTTTGCCGGGTTTGATCTTGAGTTTGATGCGCTGGTATCCGCAACCGAGTTCCTGCTCCACCTTTTCAACCAGCAATGCTGCAGTAGGACGAATGCCCAAAGAAACCCCGCAGGTAATTTTTTCCCGCGTGCCACCCAGAAGGCGCCAGAGGGGAGTCCGTTTCTGCTGGGCCTCAATATCCCAAAGAGCGTTCTCCATCCCGGCCTTCGCCATCGAGTGGCCGCGGATTCCTGTGAGCAAATTCGGCAACTCCGCAGCGCTTGGGAGGTCGCGCCCTACGATGACCGGCGCAATGAAATCGGAAAGAATGTGCCAAGCGGTCTCGGTCGTCTCGGGATTGTAAGAGGGAGTTTCTAGCGCGGTGATCTCTCCCCAGCCGCTGACGCCGTCGGCAATCGCCTCAACTAGCAAGATGCGGCGCTCCTGGGTCACGCCGAAACTGGTTTCGAAGGGCGCCTTCAGCCGCATGCGGATCTCGCGCAGGGTGACCCTCTCGATTTTCATAACCCTCCAACCACCTTCGAGGCGGGCACCGCGCCGACCACAAGGCGAATCACCACTTGTAGAACCCTCAGAAAAACCTGTCAAGAGAAATGCACCATTTGGTGATTATTGTTGACAATTTGCACCAGTCGGTGTCAATGTGTTTTCCGCCCGCTACAACGCTGCTTGGGACGATATGCCTTCGCGAGCAAAACACGAATCGGCTGCAGTCCGGTCAAACGGGAATCCAGGAGAACGCAAGCCTTGGACGACAGCGCTCGAGCACCGCCTGGTTCAGGCGCAAGCAAAGTTGAGCTCGAGTCGCAGCCGCTTACTCCAGGAAATTCTCGACAACGCAGAAGAAAACCACTTCCTTTCGTCACGGGCACTCGCCAGGCGCTACGAAGTTGATAAAGCAACTATCGTTCGCAGCATCCAGGTGCTGGGGTACAAGCGGTATGCAGAGTTCGCTGCGGATCTTCGCGCGCATTTTGTGAGTCGAATCACTCCATACACGCTGATGAAGGCGGCGTCCCGTGAGAAGCGCAGTATCGCCGACCACGTCGCCCATAGCCTGGAAATGGAAGTCAACAACCTGCACGTACTGCGCGTGAGTTTGGACACCGGCAACGTGGTGCAGATGGCGAAACGTCTCAATCGCGCGCGCCGCATAGTTGTGGTAGGTGTGGATTTCGCCGCTGGACTGGCCTACTTGCTGGCCTATGGCCTGGTATCGCTCGGCTACAACGCCGAAGCTCCCGTGGGATCGGCCGGCAGTCTCCACCAGAAGATCAGCATGCTGGGCACGAAAGATTTGCTCATTGCGATCAGCTTTGGCCGTTGCCTACAGGCCACAGTGGACGCGGTTCTGCACGCGCGCCAGAACTCGGTGCCGACTTTCGGAATCACCGACAGCGACAAGACGCCAATTGCTCGATTCAGCGATTTCTTCTGGATTGCCTCGATCGCGAATCCTTCCTTTCATGGATCCTATGTCGCACCGCTTGCTGCGATGGACTCGCTGTTCGTCGCTTGCGCTCACCTTCAGCCCAAGCGGGCACTGGCACTGCTACGCCGCAAGGACCAAGATTCGCGTTCGCGTTGGTATTCACAAGTTGCGACTGGAAAATCCGACCGGCGGAATCCGCAAGAGAATGGGCCTGCTTCGGATGTTGTCGCCTTAAGCGAGGCATGAAGAACGCTGCACAGACTGAACAGATCTAACCAAGACCGTGAAGACAATGACCAGAAGTCGTCAATGGAGGAAGTCATGAGACGCACGATGCTAGGCAATAAACGCGCGACTCCGATGGTGATGAGACGCCTCAGCACAATGTGCTGGTGCAGAGCGTCACTTCTGATACTAGTTCTGATTCTCGCGAGCGGACTCTTCGCCCAGACGGCATCGACAGGCGCGATAGCTGGCACGGTCGCGGACGCGAGCGGAGCTGTCGTTGCCGATGCTTCGTTGAAGGTCATCAGTGAGATGACTGGCGAGTCTCGAACCCTGACTACTCGCCGGGACGGAACCTTCCTCGCGCCGCTCTTGCTCCCCGGAACCTATCGAATTGAAGTGGAAGCGAAAGGCTTCAAGACCTTGGTGCGAACCGGTGTTTCAGTATTTGTTACGGAGAAACAGGACTTGCACCTGACGCTCGAGGTGGGGACCGCAACTCAGGTCGTTGAGGTTGCAGCTGAAGGCAGCCTGCTGAAGACCGAAGACTCGGCGCTGGGAAATGTAACGGAAGCGCAAGCCGTTCAGGACTTGCCGTTGGTGAACCGAAATTACACGCAGATTATTGGCCTTTCACCCGGCGTGGTAACGAACGTCAACAATGCTGGGGATTTGGGCCGCGGAAATTCAGGATTGAATACTGCAGGTAATGGCTTCACTTCGCACGGCGGGGCTACCAACGACAACAATTATCAAATGAACGGAGCGCAGGTGAACGATCTGATGGCTGCGGGATCGTTCAGCGGAGGCGTGCCGATTCCGAATCCGGATGCAATCCAGGAATTCAAGGTGCAGACGGGGCAGTATGACGCTTCCTATGGCCGCAATGGAGGAGCAAATGTGAATCTCATCACCAAGAGCGGCACTAACGACCTGCATGGCACGGTCTTTGAATTTCTGCGCAATGATGCTTTCAACGCGAATGATTATTTTCTAAAGCGAGCAGGTACGCCACGCGCATCCCTGAAGCAGAATCAGTTTGGATTCGCACTGGGTGGGCCAATCGTGAAGAATAAGCTGTTTTTCTTTGGTTCCTACCAGGGAACGCGTCAAATCAATGGGTTCGATCAAACCGCTGCCTGCCTGAGCACGTTTTTCACACCCACGGAACTCGCCGGTCTTCCGGATCGATCTCAAGCCACACTCGGAGCGGCATTTGCGGGAGAAGCCAGTCCGCTTACAGGGCAAGTAATTGCTGCCGACGGCTCGAATATTGCTCCGCAGTCTGTCAATTTGCTGAACCTGAAACTCGCGGATGGAAGCTATTTGATCCCCTCACCTCAGAATGTAACCACGGGACAATCGTCGGTGACCTCCAATTGCACCTACAATGCCGACCAGTTCATAACCGACATCGACTATGCGCAGAGCGACAAGAGCAAATTGACTGGCAGGTTCTTCTTCGAGAACGGGAAACAGAATGCGACGTTTCCGTTCGGTTTCGCGCCCACATTGAAAGGCTTCGACCAGCCGATCACCACATCCTTCCGCAACGTATCGCTCACCCACACCTATACTTTTACCCCGCGTCTCGTGAATGAGGTCGTGCTGGCCTACAATCGACTGAATAACTTGCTCGTGCAAAGCGAACCCAACGTCCAGGCGCCGGGGCAGTCGGGACTCGTTCCCTTTTCCTACGCTGCGATCGGATCGAACGCACCCGGCTTGGACAATCAGTATCCCGGCATTGGTGTACTCGGCCAATTTTCGTTGGGAGGGAACGGCCAGGGGGCAAGCGTAATCCAGAACAATTACAACCTCGACGACACGGTTTCCTATACACGAGGGCGTCAATCGTTTGAGTTCGGCGGTGGATTATCACGCCAGGACATTGCTTTTGAAAACTTCCACTTCCTCGGGCTGTCGGCATTTCTTGATGTTCCCGATCTTCTATTGGGCAATGTTATCGAGTCGGAGGATCTGGTGGGCGAACCGGATCGAGCCTGGCGAGCCTGGAACGCAGACGTTTTCGCGCAAGACGATATCAAAGCCACTTCCCGCCTGACTGTTAACGTGGGACTCCGTTACGAGCACCAAGGGCTCATCGGCGACAGACTCGGACGTGCATCCATCTTCGACATCAACCACGCCGACCCGACTCCTCCCGATGCAGGATCAGTTGCCGGCTATGTCGTGGCTTCGAATTTTCAGGGGACGTTGCCCGCCGGAGTCGTCCGGGGAAGTAACAATGCAGCTCTGAACGGCGACGGGGAGAACGATTTGGCGCCGCGGGTCGGATTCTCTTGGCTGCTGCCGAAATCGGATCGATTTGTCCTGCGCGGAGGATATGGAATGTTTTACACGCGGACGACGGGGCAACCGTTTCTTCAATTACTTGCAGCTCCGCCCTACGGCCTGATTCGGACTACGATCTTTGCGCCTTTCAGCGACCCGTTCCCGTCTGCTCCGGCGCAGATCCCATTCTTCCCGGCGTATTCGGCCGCGCTTCCGCCGCTTACACCCACAACGTTCGCGGCAAATTTTCGTCCCCCCATCGTCCAGGAGTACAGCTTAAATCTGCAGAGCGAGCTGCTGAAGGGCCTGGTTCTCGAGGTAGGGTATGAAGGCTCGCGCGGCACTCACCTGCTGCAGATGAGAGCGTTCAACGAAGCACTCTCTGCGAGTACCTCCAATCCCATTCGCGGAGAAACCGACAACACGTTGGCGAATATTTCGAACCGCGTGCCAATCCAGGGATTTTTGCCCTCCAGTGCCTACATTATCGAATCAGAGGGTACATCGTGGTACAGCGGACTGAATGTTAGCCTGAAAAAGCGTGTCAGTCACGGACTGCAGTTTCTGGCGTCGTACACATGGGATCGATCGCTTACTGCCGACACGGCTTACAGCACTGGAGTAAATGGAGGCGTGTTAATCGGCGATCAGAATGATCCGAGATCCCGCTATGGACCGGACGGATTCGTTCGTCCACAGCGCTTCATTGTCAGTTATCAGTACGATTTGCCGGGTCCGGCGAACAAAGCCTCACTCAAGGGGCGCGCCCTTGCCGGGTGGGCCGTGGCTGGAGTAACTACGATTCAGGCAGGCCAATTCCTGACCATTACGCAAACCAATTCGACGAACGCGTTCGGCATCAACGCTCCAGCCGAAGACAGGCCCGAACTTGCTCCAGGATGCTCTCCTTCGCAACTTGCGACGTCGGGTTCCATGAGCAACCGAATCGACAATTACCTGAACGCCGCCTGCATCACTAGCCCTCCAGTGATCACTTCCGATGGCGGCACGGACTTCGGCAATATTGGAGTGGGCGCCGTCCGCGGTCCCGACCAAGTCAACTTCGATTTCGTTGTGCTCAAGACCACGCAACTGACCGAACGTTTTGGACTGGACTTCCGCGCGGAGTTCTTCAACGCCTTTAACACTCCGCAATTCGCAAATCCAAGCAACCTGAGTGCTGGGATTTCAGCATCCGGGGTCTTTGTCCCCGATCCCACATTCGGGCAGATCACTGCTACGAACGTGAATCCCAGGCTGATTCAGTTCGCGCTGAAGCTGCACTTCTAACAGATGAGAAGCCAGGCACCTCGACTTTCTTGCAGGCCGGAGAGACAGATGAACATCAAGAACACCGTTGTAGCCAGTTGCTCCGTTTTGCTGCTCCTTGTTTTCTGCGCGCTCAGTCTCAACGGTCAGGCCCCCAAACCGGTGACTCAAAAGGCTGAGGCCAAGCCAGGGAGTGTTCCCTCGAGCCCCGCCACCACACACGAGATGACTGGAGACGATGTGGCGGCCTTTCTCGACGGCATCATGCCGCAGCAGTTGGCGCGAGAAAATATTGGCGGCGCCGTAATTTCGATCGTGAAAGATGGCAAGGTTCTCTTCGCAAAAGGGTACGGATACTCCGATGTCGAGAAGAAAACGCCCGTGTCGCCTGACAACACGCTGTTTCGCCCGGGCTCGATTTCCAAGCTATTTACGTGGACTTCGGTTATGCAGCTTGTTGAACAGGGCAAGCTGGACCTGGACCGCGATATCAACGACTATCTCGATTTTAAAATTCCTGCAACCTACCCGAAGCCGATTACGCTGCGAAATGTAATGACCCACACGCCGGGATTTGAAGAAACAGCCCAGGAGTTGTTCGTTGCCGATGCCAAAGATATGAAACCCATCGGCACCTATGTGAAAGAGCACCTGCCGGAGCGTATCTATGCGCCGGGCACGACTCCCGCCTATTCGAACTATGCCACCACTGTGGCCGGATACATCGTGCAGCGCGTCTCCGGGCAAGACTATTACGACTACGTTGACGAACACATTATTAAGCCCTTGGGCATGACGCATTCGACGTTTCGACAGCCCCTCCCCGATTCGTTAGCACCGCTCATGTCCAAGGGCTATGAACTAGGCTCGCAGCCAGCCAAGAAATTTGAATTTGTGGAGGCGTCGCCGGCCGGTAGTTCTTCCGTCTCCGCGATGGACATGACGCACTTTATGCTGGCTCACCTGCAGGATGGGCGGTATGAGAATGTACAGATCCTTAAGCCCGAGACCGCCCGCCTGATGCACTCGCGCCAGTTCGAGAACGTGCCCGATATGAACGCGATGTGTCTCGGTTTCTATGAAGAGACGCGGAATGGTCATCGCATAATCGGCCACGGCGGGGACACGCAGTACTTCCACAGCGATCTGCACCTGATCCCCGATACGCAGGTAGGATTCTTTGTCTCCTACAACAGCGCGGGGAAAGGAGAAGTGCGGGCGCGAGAGGCGGTATGGCACGCATTTCTTGACCGTTACTATCCGATTCAGCTTCCACAGGAGCAGCCGGTCGCCACAGCCGCCCAGGACGCTGACGCAGTCTCCGGCCGGTATCTCTGGAGCCGCCGATCGGACACCACCATCCTCTCCGTCTTGAACGCGGCCGGAGAAATAAAAGTGTTTCGAAACGAGGATGGCACGATCAGCGCTGCCGACCTGAAGGATATGAGCGGCGATCCAATAAAATTCCGCGAGGTCGGTCCTATGATGTTTCGCGATGTCAACGATCAGGACCGCCTCGCGTTCAAACGCGACAGTTCGGGGAATTTGGTTGGCGTGATTGACTTTCCTTTCATGGTCGCTCAAAAAGCGCCGTGGTATGAAAGCAGCGGGCTGCAACTGCCGTTGATCATCTGCTCGCTGATTGTCATCGTCCTTACCGTGCTCCTGTGGCCGGTGATGGCGCTGCTTCGACGACATTACGCGAAGCCGCTGACTCTCACTCCCCAGCAGCGGCGGCTTCGGCTGCTCGTGCGGCTGGTCTGCGTGGCGTTTATCGTCTTCTTTGCCGCATACCTGGGCTTTTTCACGGCTGCGCTCAAGGACATCGGAATGCTGAGTCCGAAGGGAAATCCCTGGTTGCGGTTGATTCAGCTTGTGGGATGGGTCGGCGTACTTGGCACCCTGATCGCGTTATACAACGCAGCGCGTTCCTGGCAGGAACCCGCACGCTGGCTCTGGAGCCGCATCGGCGACACTCTGATCGCCCTGGCATGTCTAGGCGTGATCTGCTTTGTCTTCACCTGGAACATGCTGCACTGGAGCCTCAGGTACTAATTCGGCGTCCGATGCTCGCCGGTTCACGAGGATACGTGTTTCCCTCGTGTGCAGGTTTACAGTTCCGTGTTGAATGGGTTGCTGCAACGACTCAGAGCGCAGACTTCATCGAGGAAGTCCGTTGGCCGGCAAATAAAGCCAATCATCTCTTACAGATTCTTAAATATGCTATCCACGCGAGGCTTAAAACCGCAATCGGCGTGAATCCCATCGCGCCCAAAGTTTGGGAAATCAATCCCAATTGTCCTACAATGCTGACTCCTTGATTCCGTAGGGAATCAGCAGTGAGCCACTCGCATGCCGTCAGACACCCCGTCGAACCCGGATTTCAATCCTGAGTATGCCGGCAAGGCTGCTGGTCCGTGCGTGTTCGTGCTCTTCGGCGCAGCCGGCGATCTGACCAAACGCAAGCTGGTGCCGGCGCTCTTCAACCTGGTGAAGGCGAAGTTGCTTCCCGACAATTTCGCCGTCGTGGGCGTGTCGGTCGACGATTTGACCGTCGAGGCATTTCGCGATCAGGTCAGCGAATTCCTGCCCAACGGCGACGGCGACGCCGAGCAGCTGGAACTGGCTGCGGCAGCGCCTCTTCTATGAGCGCGGCGATTTCGGCGATCCGGATACATTTCGCCAAACTGCGCGACCGCCTCGCCGCGATCGACGCCGAGCGCAGACACGAAGGCAACTATCTTTTCTATCTGGCGACCGCGCCCAAGTTTTTCGCATCGATCGTGCAGCAACTGGGCACAGCCGGACTCTGACGCAAGCAAGAGGATGGACGCTGGCGGCGGGTCGTCATCGAGAAACCTTTCGGCCACGATCTGGATTCCGCCAAGGCGCTGAATCGCGACATCAAGAGCCGTGCTGCAGGAAAACCAGATCTACCGCATCGATCACTACCTGGGCAAAGAGACGGTGCAGAACATCATGGTCTTCCGCTTCGACAACGCCATTTTCGAGCCCATCTGGAATCGTCGCTACATCGATCATGTGCAGATCACCAACGCCGAGACGGTCGGCGTGGAGCGCCGCGGCGCATACTTCGACACCGCAGGAACGCTGCGCGACATGGTTCCCAACCACGTCATGCAACTGCTCAGCCTGACCGCGATGGAATCTCCGGTGTCGTTTCAGGCCGATGCGGTGCGCAACGAGCAGGCCAAGGTTCTGCATTCGCTGCAGCCGCTGGACTCCGAAGACGTTTTGCAGCGCAGCGTGCGCGGCCAGTACGGCGAAGGGCATGATCGGTGACGAAAAAGTCCCGCGCTACCGCTCCGAAGCCCGGAGTCGCTCCCGAATCGCGCACCGAAACTTTCGTCGCCCTGAAGCTCAACATCGACAACTGGCGCTGGGCGGGTGTTCCGTTCTATCTGCGCACCGGCAAACGCCTGGCCAAGCGTCACACCGAGATCGCGATCCAGTTCAAGCGCATGCCGTTTGAGTTGTTCCGCAACGCTCCCTTCCACAAGCTGCACACCAACACGCTGGTCATCCAGATCCAACCGGTCGAAGGAATCTCGCTGAGCTTCGGCGCCAAGATTCCCGGCCCGGTGTTGCGCGTGGGCTCGGTGGACATGAGTTTCGAATATTCCAAGTATTTCGGCGCCGACGCCTACACCGGCTACGAAGTTCTGCTCTACGACTGCATGATCGGCGACGCGACGCTTGTTCCAGCGCGCCGACATGGTGGAGGCCGGATGGAGCGTCGTCGATCCGGTCCTGGACGTCTGGCGAGCCTTGCCTCCGCGCAAGTTTCCCAACTACGCGTCCGGCACCTGGGGACCGGCGGAGTCGGATCAACTGCTGCAACTCGATGACCGGCAATGGAGGAAAATCGAGCCATGATTCTCGCAGGCGATATCGGCGCTACTCGCACCCGGCTGGCCGCCTTCGAAACCGAAGGCAATCGGCTGCAATGCGTGGTCGAAAAGATTTACATGAGCCAGGAACACGGCGGCCTGGCGGAGATTCTTGCTCACTTCATTCGCGAGCCGAGGGCATTCCCGTTCACAGCGCGTGCTTCGGCGTGGCCGGGCCGGTGCGCTCGGGCCGCAGCAAGATTTCCAATCTTCCCTGGATCATCGATTCCCGCGAACTGGCCAAGCAACTCAAGCTGAATTCAGTCGGCCTGCTCAACGATCTCGAAGCCTACGCCTACGGCATCGACGCTCTCGACTCCAAAGACTTCATCACTCTGAGCGAAGGCTCGGAAGACGCCGAAGGCAACCGCGCTGTGATCTCCGCCCGCACCGGCCTCGGCGTGGCCGGACTCTACTGGGACGGCTTTCGCCATCATCCTTTCGCTTGCGAAGGCGGCCACGCCGATTTCGCTCCAAGAAACGGATCTGCAAATGGAATTGCTGGCCTATCTGCAGAAAAAATACGGGCGCGTCAGCTGCGAGCGCATTCTTTCCGGACCCGGCATCAAGAATATCTACGACTTTCTTCGCGACCGCACAAAGCAGACGAACCGGACTGGCTGCGCGATCAAATGAAAACGGCACACGATGCTCCCGCCCTGATCTCGCAACTTGCGCATGGAAGGCAAAGCTCGCCGATCTGCGATCAGACGATGTCCCTCTTTGTCAGCGTGTTCGGAGCCGAGACGGGCAACTGCGCTCTGCACTACATGTCCACCGGAGGAATTTTTATCGGCGGCAGCATTGCGGCGAAGAATCGTGCCCAAGATGAAGGATCCGGTGTTCATGCAGTCGTTCCTCGACAAAGGACGCATGGAGGCCCTGCTGCAGGACATGCCGGTGAAAGTTATTCTCAACGACGATTGCGGCCTGATCGGCTGCGGCCCGCTACACGCTGGTGCAGAAAGCGTTCGGGACAGCCAAATAAGGATCACTAAATAAGAGGATGGGGCTTGACAGGTGTAATTTCGCCCCACCAGATGCCCGGCTCATTCGGAAGCAGCCGCTTCTGATAACTAAAACCCAAGCGGTCCAGTTCTGCAAGCACTGAGTCTATCGCCCGTGCAACTGAATGCTGCACCCCCGTGCTGAGCCGGCCTCCTGGCTCGAAGGTCTCACCTACAATTCCCACCAGCAGCACATTCTTCGGGCTGGCGCCCAGCATCTCGGCCGTGAGAAGACATTCCGACAGCGCGGGTGAGTGGGGATCAAGTCTCTCTGATGGAACTTCCCGAACAATATCTTCCTTGCAGTAGAGCGCAATCGTTCCTGGCGGATCATCACTCGCAACTGAATCCAACAGAATCACCGCATCCAATCCCACGATCTGGTGAGTCAAGTCGAGCGCCGGAGTTCCCAGGTCCACTAGTTGGACGTTTTCGCCGAATGCGTACTGCGAGTCGAGCAGACGTAGCACATACGGTCCAACGCCGTCGTCGCCCAGCAGGACGTTTCCAATGCCGCCGATGAGTGCGCTTTTCACAGGATCTTTGCCACACCGATCTTCCGGCCCGAAGGATCGAACGCGTGACACGCGCACGCCATGCACGGATCAAACGAGTGCACCGTCCGCAGCACTTCCAGTGGCTCCTCCGGCCTCGCCAGCGGCGTATGCAGCAGCGAAGCCTCGTACGGGCCATGCGCTCCTGCTTTGTCACGCGGGCTCGCATTCCAAGTCGATGGAACGACCGCCTGGTAGTTCTTGATCTTCTCGTCTTTGATCACGACCCAGTGCGACAGCGTTCCGCGCGGCGCCTCGTGGGTGCCCACACCCTCGACTTCGTGCGTCGGCAGCACCGGAGCGTTGTAGACCGTGTAGTCGCCCTTCGAAATGTTGTCGACCAGAAGTTGCCAGTGCTTCTGCGCCAGTTCGGCCAGCATGCAGGCGCGAATGGCGCGCGCCGCGTGGCGTCCGAGAGTGGAATGCAGCATGTCCGGCGTGACGCGAATTCCGCCGATGGCCGCAACTTTCTCGATCGCCAGGCCGGCGTACTTCTTCGTCAAAGGATGTCCCTGCGCATACCCGATCAGCACCTGCGCCAGCGGCCCGACCTGCATGGGTTCTCCGTTGAAGCGAGGCGCCTTCACCCACGAATATTTCTTCTCGGCATCCCAGCCAGTGAAGGCAGGCTCGGTCTCTCCCTTCCACGGATGCAGCGGCTTCTCGCCTTGATAGTAGGCGTGCATCACATCTTCGGTCACCGCCTGCCGGAAGACCGGATCTGCCGCGGTCTGAAATCCTTTCACGCCTCCGAGATCGCCGTTGCGAATGTAACCGCCCGGCAGATCGATACGAAGTGCCCGGCTGTCGAGCGGCAGATCGGGAACCGCCAGGTAGTTGCGCACGCCGCTGCCGATCTTGAACCATTCCGGATACATCGCGGCCACCGCGCACACATCGACGAAATAGACCTGCTGCACAAATTGCGTGACCTCTGCCAGCAGCGACCGGATCATCTCCAGCTGGTCCATGCCGAGTGCCGACTGGCTATCGAGATCGATCGCGTTCGCGACTCCACCGACGGTCAGGTTCTGAATGTGCGGCGTCTTCGACCCGAGAATGCCGACGACCTGCAGCGCCTTTCGCTGATATTCGAGCGCCTGAATGTAGTGCGAGAAGGCCAGCAGGTTCACCTCCGGCGACAACTTCATCGCCGGATGTCCCCAGTATCCGTTCGCAAAAATGCCCAGCTGCCCGCTGGCCGCGACCGCGTTCACGCGATCCTGCGCAGCCTTCAGTTCGTTGCGCGAATTGCGCGGCCACGGGGACAAACTCTCGGCCAGCTTCGAAGCCGCCGCCGGATCAGCTTTCGGAATCTGCAGCACGTCGACCCAATCGAGCGCTGACAGCTGATAGAAGTGCACGATGTGGTCGTGCAGCGCGTGCGCAATCAGAATCAGGTTGCGGATGTACTGCGCGTTCAACGGCACTTCGAGCTTCAGCGCATCTTCCACTGAGCGCACGCTGGCCATGGCATGGACCGTCGTGCACACGCCGCAGAAGCGCTGCGTGAACAGCCAGGCGTCTCGCGGGTCGCGGCCACGCAGAATCTTTTCGATGCCGCGCCACATGGTGCACGACGCCCATGCATTGCTGACCGCGTTGTTGTCGACCTCCACGTCAATGCGGAGGTGGCCTTCGATTCGGGTGATCGGATCAATGGTGATTCGCTTTGCCATAGGTACCTGCTGTTGACTCAGAGATCTCCGTCGGCGCTTACCGATTCCTGTTCTGTTTCGTCTTCGCCGAAATGTCCGTACTTGAAATATCCGGTCCACCGGATGTAAGGCCGCCGGAACCGGAAGTAACTCGCCATGTTGTGCCACTCAGCCAGCGGAGCCGGCAGAATCGCCAGCCGCTTCACGGCAATCAGAAATCCGACGATCCCGAGCGAAATGAAACCCAGTGATACCAGGATTTCGGCGGTCGCGGGAAAGTAGAGCGCTTCCGGATTCGGCCGGAACGCCAGTGTCGTGGGACTGAAGCGATAAATCATGCCACCGACCGAACTGAGGATGTAGCCGACAAACATCAGTCGCGGGTCGTGATGTCTTCACGGATTTCCGCAGCAGCCAGCCGCCAACCGAAATCAGCGCAACTTCAAGCCAGAAGACGCCTGCGAAGCGGTCGAACTGAAACGCGGTTCCCAAGGCGCCGCGGAAGAGGATGTCGAGTAAACGCAGTCCCGAGCCATCCAAATATCAGCCACGCGGTAATCTCGTGCGGCTTCATCGAGAACTTCCATATCCATCGCCCGCTTCCAGATCAGGCAGCACAGCATCGTGGTGCCCGCGACGCAGCCGAATGACATGAAGGTCGCCGCTCCCAGATACAGCACCGGCAGCCATGGTGTCTGCCACAGCGGGTGCACGCGTTCACCGGCCAGCAGCATCAGCGCGCCCAGCGACGACTGGTGCATGCCAGGCAGTAAATACGCCGCCGCAATGATCCACGGGAAAAAGTAGTGCAGCCTTTTTTCGATGCGCTCGACGCCCGGCCGCAGCCGCGAATCGAAGTACCATAGCCGCTCCAGCACTGGCGGAATGTTTTCCACCGCCAGCGGGATCATCGCGTAGATCGACATGCAGATCGCGACCTCGGCCAGCGGCGAATGCATGTTCCATTTCCACGGAAACACGATCCAGTAGAAGTTCCATGGACGTCCAGCATCGATGCCGAGCAGCAGCAGACCGCACGCATACGCGAGAAAACTGGTCAGCAGCGCCATCCGCATCAGCGAGTGCAGCCGCTTGCGCCGGAAAACCCACGCCGCGATTCCCACCGCGAACGCACCCGAGCCGAGCGCCGTCAGCACCATCACGTTGAAGGTCTTCCAGATGCCCCAGCCATACGCGTCGTTCATGCCGCTGACCGGCCCTAGTCCGGCTAACTCGCGATAGGCGGTCAGAACGAACGCAATCACCACCAGCCCAAGCAGCACCGAGGAAGAACCCGTTCACCACGGGAAATCCGTAGACGGGCACGTTTCGTTCCCAGCGATTGTGTTCGGATCGCGCAGCTTGAATGGTTGCGCTGCTCATAATTGCGCCCTCAATCCGGTCTCTTTCTCGCGTTCGTGAGCTTCTTGTTCGTGCCCCTTGAGCTCTTGCGAATCACCTGCACCAAACCTGCGTACAGCACCGCCGGCAGACGCGAAGTATTGATAGAACCGTCGCTGCCAGCGCAGCGTTCTCGCCGGAACCGACTCCGGACCCAAGCTCGGGCAGATCCAAGCTTCTCGAATGGGACGCGCGACAGGTACAGGGCCTGCGTGCCGCCGTTGTCCGTTTCTCCGTACACGCGATCCTGGTAATAACGGCCGGGATTGTTCTTAATGCGCTGCTTGGCATCCAGCAGCAACACCGGACGCGGACCAAAAATCACCGCTCCAGTCGGGCACACGCTGGTGCATCCCGGTTTCAGCCCCTTCTCCAGGCGATGGCTGCACAGCTCGCACTTGGTCACCCGCGGATTGAATCCCACCCACTGGAAGCGCGGGATGTGATACGGACAGGTGATCGTGCAGTAACGGCAGCCGATGCACTTGTCGGCCTGTCCAGTTGACAATGCCGGTCTCGGGATCTTTGTGCAGCGCCTGGAACGGACATCCGGCGGCGCACGCCGGATCCAGACAGTGCATGCACTGCCGTTTCGCGAACGAAAACACCGAACTGCCGTCTTCCGGTTTGTACAGCTTGATGACGTTGCGGGTCAGATCGTTCAGGTCTGATGGCGCCTGGTGCAGCGCGTCGCCGCGTGTGTCGGGCGGTGTGTCGTTGGCCTCCGCGCAGGCTGCCACACACGCCTTGCAGCCGATGCAGATGCTCGCGTCGTAGAGCAAACCGACCGCGGCGCTGGGAACCGGGATCGCTCTCCGGCATGCAGCACATCGGTGCCGACTGCGACCGCCACGGCCGCAGGCGCGCCGACCTTGGCGATTCCAGTGATCAGTTGTCGCCGAGTGATGGCCACGTTATTCCTCTTTCTTTTCGGCTGGCTTCTGTCTTTCGCCTTTTCCGCGTGCGCAATGTCGGCGGCTACCCGTGCCACTCCCGCTTCGGTGCTGCTCTGGAAACGCTGCGATGCCACCCACGCCGCGCCTCCAACGGCTCCTGCGATCGCTCCGACCAGTGCGGCCGCTCCTACTTTCAATTGGCCCGCCGTGCTGTAGATCGGGGGATAAGTGTCGGGCGGAGTCGCCAGATGGATCGGAACCGTCTCAAACGTTCCCATCTGCCACACCACGCCCTTCTCGGTGCAGCCCACGCACGGCACGCCAATCCCGATCGGCCAGACGCCCGGAATCTCATTGAAGTGCCGCGTCGAACACGCCGCGTGCGTCACCGGCCCTTTGCAGCCCAGTTTGTACAGGCACCATCCCTTGCGATGTCCTTCGTCGCCGAATGAGGCTGCGAACCGGCCCGCATCAAAGTGCGCGCGGCGCGGACAGTTCTCGTGAATCACGCGGTCATAAGCGAACTTTGGTCGGTGGAACTCATCCAAATCCGGCAAACGGCCCATCGTTACGTACTCGAGTACAACGGCCAGCAGGTTGTACGGATTCGGGGGACAGCCAGGCAGATTGATGATCGGCTTTCCCGAAACTACGGAGTCAACGCCCACGGCCCCAGTCGGGTTCGGATCAGCTGAGGGAACCCCGCCCCACGACGCGCACGAACCGATGGCGATCACCGCCGCCGCTTGCCCCGCGACTTCTTGAATGACCTGAATGGCGGGCTTGCCGCCCAGTTGCATGTAGACACCGTCGTCTTTCGCAGGAATCGCTCCTTCGACCACCAGCACATACTTCCCGGCGTTGTCCTCGATCGCAGACCGCAGGGCCGCTTCCGCCTGCGCCCCCGATGCAGCCATCAGCGTCTCGTGATAGTCGAGGGAGATCACATCCAGAATCAGGTGGGCCACGTCGGGAGCCGACGTTCGCAGCAGCGTCTCGGTGCAGCCCGTGCAGTCCTGAAAGTGCAGCCAGATCACCGACGGCCGACGCGCCTTGCCGACGATCCGAGCTACTTGTGCAGCGGTCGCCTTACTGGTGAGACTCAGTCCTACCGGCGCGGCAACGATCAGAGTTGAACAGAGTTGCAAGAAACTCCGCCGGGATACACCAGCTTTCTTCAGATGTGCCGCAATTGTGTCGCGCTCGCCTGTCATATGGACAGTCTCCCTGGCATCGTGGCCCTCAACGAACGGAGCCTGCGCCGCTCCTGGATGCAAGACTCGGCCTCGTCACGGCGCACTCGGCTCGGGCGCCGCGCAACTTGCACTACTTGCTCTCAGGATTCTTTATTCGATTGGGCTGTGGCGTGTCGGTGAGACTGCGGGATTGTCTAATAGAGGATTAGTATGAACCGAATGAAGGTTACCCGTGCGCTTTATCCCGTGAGCCTGCCGACCTCCCTCTGGGCTGACGTGACGATCCGCTAGTCAGTCCACTCCAATCGAATGCAGTGTTTATCGTCTATTCCCGACATGGGCTCAGTGATGAAGATCACAGATGGTGGTGATAAGAATCATGTAGTGGGAAATCCCTGGCGAGCCCTAGGCATCCGTTGTTGCTTTATCTCTCAATTCGTGTCGCGTTTTACCGCACTTCGTCTGATCGAACCTCGTCTTACCGCACTTCGTTCTACCGCACCTCAATGCGGGCCGGTTGCACGACTACCTGCGCTTCCGGATTGTAATAGTCATACAGAACCGACGGCGCCGTCAGCGCATCCATTCCATACCTCGGACGAAAGTTAAACTCGAAATCCGTTCCTCCTGCGCGGGGCCAGACATAGACGACAAGGCGGTCCGGTCGTATCTCATACTGGCTAACCTCCCAAACAGAACCCGCCATTACCTTCTCGAGCGACGCGCGATCGACAACCGCGCCCGGTGGCAATCCGATTTCCGCCAGCAACATTCCGTACCCGCGGAAGCCGATTCGCTCGGCATGGACTTTGCAATGAATTTCCTGGTCCGGTTTTACCTGCGTAGCGTCGTAAGTCACGCGCAAGGCCAGAGCATCGCTGTCGCCGGTGCGGCGTCCCGTCTCGCTCCTTGCCGTGGATTGATTCCAGGGAATGTAATAGCGTGCTACGGCCTGCACCGAGGCGGCCGACGATTATCCGGAACGCACAATCGAAATGTGATTTCTTCCCGCTCTTACGAACCTGGATAGGTCGATCAGCAGGGGAGCGGCGATTTCGTGAGGCCCCGGAAGTTTCACGCTGCCCGCTTTCTCTCCGTTGACGAGGATCTCGGCGACCTTAGCGGCAGTATCTGCGCCCGCCGGAGATTGTGCGAGCAAAAGGAACGATTCGAGCACGTTGATGGTCGTCTGTCCTGAGTACCACGATCCGAATCCGTCCTGCTTTTCGATTAGGAAGATAAGGCCTTGTTCGATCAGTCTGACAGTCGTCCAGGTTGTCTCTCTTGTTCGCTCCGGACTCGTCTGCCCCCGCGGAAGCGCCCATGGTCAGAGCCTGCGCCACGAGCGCAGTCGTCTCGACCCTTCCCGCGGTTCCCCAACCGTAGAACAACGTGTTTTTTTCGAGCGCCCAGTAAGAGGAGTTTCCCTCACGATGAATCAGGGTTCGCAGCCTTGCATTCACTTGCGCGCCCAGAGTTTTGTCGCCCGATTGAAATGCGGCTAGCGCCACCTCCGCCAACCCATAAGGATCGCTCAACACGGACCAGTGCCTTCGCAAGTAGTCGAGACCCCGATCCAGCGCAGCACCAACAGGCTCGGGGGCCAAAGCGCTCTGAACTTGCGCGTCACTCACGATCTTGCTTTTGCGGATTCCTAGCAAGATGTATGACGTCAGGCTGACATCATCGTGCCAGCTACCATTTGTGGCCTGCTGCCGCAAAAGCCACCGCCGTGCCTGCACGACAACCTCCGGATCGACCTCGACGAACTCTTTGGCATCGGTCAGAAAACGCAAGGCGTAAGCGGTGAGAGCGAGGTCGGGCTTGTCCTGCTTCCAGACGGAGATACCGCCATCTTCATGCTGATACGACAGCAGTCGTGCATATCCCGAGCCGCGCAAAGCGAAGCGCCGCGCGGTAGACCGCATCCTCGGGCTTGCCCGCCTGCTTGTAGAGCCGCATAAGCATCACGTTCGGATAGGTGGACGAAATCGTCTGCTCGCCGCACCCGTAGGGGCGTTCGAGCAGGCTGCGCGAGCTTTCGAGGACATGCGCCATCAAATTGGGATAAAGCTTCAATTCCGCTTCGATGGATCCAGGCATCGCGTTGTCGGGAATATCCATATCCAGTGCGACGTCCGGTTCCCCGCTCCCACCGAATAGGCGCGACGACGTAACCGTCCGCGGCTCGCCATCGGGATGAATGCGCAACTTCTTCTCGACCGCATCGCCGGTCTCACGATTCGCCGCCGTCACCCGTTGCTTTACTTCGCCGATTGCGCCAGTCACGCGGAAATCGAAGACCGTCCGCTCGGATTCCCCCGCGGCCACCGACGTCTCGCGCTGCGCCGGGCTCAACATCTTGAACCATGGCTCGCTCTTCATCTCCACGCGCAGCGTCTGCGATTTCTCCAGGTAGTTTCGCAACACGATCGGCAAGGCAATCTCGTCGCCTTGGGTGAGAACTTGTGGAGGTTCATGCTCGAGGAAGAACGGCTGGAAGGTCTTGACCCCTGAATCAAGCAGACCGATCTGTCCATCCTCGGTCGAGGCGATCAACGACAACTTCCAATTCGTAATGCTGTCGGCAAACCTGAAGCGCACGCGCGAATTCCCGCGAGCATTGGTCTCAAGCAGCGGCTCCCATAGCAGCGTCTCAGGAAAGAACTTCCGCAACCGTGGGGTTGCAATCGGCCCTCCCTCGGTATGAGGCAAGGCGCTGCGGCTTACCGAAGCGACCATGGAAGAGGAAGTCTGCAGGACGACCGCCTCCGCCTGAACCTCCACCACCTCCGACGTCGTGCCCAGGGTCATACGCAAATTCAACTCTGTGGTAGTGAGGCTCTTTACGGGAACCCGGTTCACCACGGCGGTGCGGAACCCTCGCACTTCTGCGGAGACGGTATAGAGTCCGGTCGGAAGATTGCGAAACGTGTAGCGTCCAGCGGGATCGCTCGTCATCTCGAAGTGAGCGCTGTACATTTGCGCCGTCACCTTCGCACCCGCCACGACCGCGCCAGTCGGATCGCTCACGACGCCGGTGATCGCTCCCGACCCGCCGCTGAGCGGCACGGCACTCGGCGTTTTCGCGGGCTCTAGCATCGTGCTGTTCTGCCGCGCGATCTCGCGAGAGAAAGCCGCCAACTCGAAATCATCGGCATTGTGAGGGATTCCGTCCCGCCCCGGGCTGTACAAATGAATAAAGGAGAACTCAGCCGTCTCCGGCTGTGTGCTGGTGCGAGTCTGAGACTCGCCTTCCACGTCGCTGTAGTCCATCACCACGCGATCGGCAAATCGCGCGTGCGTATCGAAGACCAGCCACGGATGGCCTCCCCACGCATCCACCAACAGCTTCCGTGGAATGCTTGCGCCGTCAAGAATCTTGTAGAACTCGTTCTCGTTCTGGGGAAAGTTTCCGGTCGTCGCAAAATTACGCGCCAGCGCCGAGTCAATCTTTACCGCGGTGTCTGCGAAGTAGTCGCTCGACTCCGTCCAGACTGGAAAATCGTCCGACGACGGCATGGTCTCAAATTTTCCGTCGGGCCCGCCGCTGAGTACCGTCAGCGTGTAGCGACTGTCGCTTATACCGAACTGGGGCAGGTACGGCTGTTTCCACGGATCCCGCAGCAGATCCCAATCGATTCCGCTCTTCGCCAATTCTCTTTTCAGAGTCTCCACATCACGGATGTAGGCTCCCGTATGCGCGTGATACTCCATCATCGCCTTCTTGATCGCTTCCGCAGTGCGGCGGAAATACCTTCGCGACACGCTCAACGCGGTAACGTCATCGCCGGTCCCTGGCTTCTTGTCGGGACCGGAACTGACCAGTTCGACCACTGCATAGCTTTGCTGAATTAAAAATTTCGGCCGAAACGGCGCGCCCCACGGGTCGAGAACCTTGTCGAAATCAACTCCTGCTTCGTGCAGCATCCGCCGCAACGACGCTTCGTCGTGCGGGTAGCTCATACCTTTTTCGTAAACGGAGTCGAGCGCGGCTTTCACGGGTGCGACTTCAAGCTCGATTAGCGGATGGAATGTCGCTCCCACAGCATCGGGATATTCAGCGCCGCCAAACACCAGCGGAGGATCCGATCCCCACCGGTTCACCAGCAGAACTTCAGCAGCCAGTTGCAGATCGTCGTTAAAGGGCTGCGATACATCCAGTCGGTCCAGTTCGGACCGTTTCAGTCCGCCAAGTTCCGCGGGTTGATACCAATAGTTGCTGAAAGAATCGTAAAAGCCATAGCCACGGCTTTTCCCGAATTCGTTATCTGTACGCGCCCGCTCTTCGACCGCCTGATCGAAGATGACGCTGCCGAGAGCAGCCTCAACCGGAGCTCCGTCCACGCCGCGCACGCGCACATCCAGCACCGCGTCATCGCCAGGCCGGTAGGTGGCGTGGTCAAATTTCGCCGTCATCTTCAGCGCCGGATCATGCGGGTAGAGAATCGTTCGCGATCCGATCGGGACGTCCCAACGATTCTGCGACTCGAGCGGCGCATATGCCGCGATCGTCACCTCCCCCTGAAAATCGGGCGAATACGGAAGAAGGACGTAAGCGTACCCGTTGTGCACCCGCACCGGCTCCGATTGCAGAACCCGCCCATCGTGCAGCACATCCAGCAACAGATTGGCATCCTTGCGGTTCGTGTGAATCTCAACATCGACGGGTTTATTGGGCGGATACAACGCGGCGCCGGTCTGCACCTGGATCATCAAGCGATCGTCCACAGCCCAGAAGTCTTGCGCTTCGCGTCCACGCCGGCCTTCACGATCCCGCCCCTCCAGCACTATGCGCGCCTTTGGGTTGTACTGACTCTTCACCTCCGGCAAGGGCGGCAGGTTCAATCCGCGAACCTTGGCCACGCCGTAACGATTCGTCTTCACGCTGCGCAGAAATGCTCCCGCTTTATCTTCGTCGGGCGAACCGGCATAGATTGCCACCTCACACTGAGCCGGAGAACCATCGGCGTACGAAGCCGAAACGTAGAACTCGAGCGGCAACTGCCCCACAGCATTCCCGGATTCGATGATGTACAGGTGGATAGGGTCGCGGGTCACCCGCACCCGGAACCGCCGCTGCTCGGTCTTGCCGGTAGAGGAATCGGTGAAATACGCGCCATAGTCCAAATCGCGAAAGCGGTCCGCATCCGACATGTCCTCGTGCTCGCGCGAGAGATCGATGTGGGCCACAAACTTTCCGGCGTCGTCGGTCTCACCTTCCCACTTCTGCTCCTCGGTCGTGTCCCAGCGCTGCGCCTTATAGTTCCAATTGCGAACTGTCTCTCGCACCACCTTCACGTGGCCCTTTGTCACCGGCTTGCCAAACAGATAGTCGCCGCGGACGCTCACGTCTGCGTTCTGACCCGGGAGGTAGTAGCTGCGATCGGGCGCGACGTTCACCGTAAATGTAGGCAATTCATAGCGACTGATGCGTATCGCCTGCTGGCCAACCTCGTCTTCTGTGTCGTCGGTTCCGCCTGCCACCTTGATCTGGTAGCTGCCCAAGCGCAGACTTTCAGGCACGTCCCAGTCGGCGCGCGCGACGCCAAAGCGCGAGGTCACGGCCGTCGCGCGGAAGGCCAGTGTATTTTCTTCGTCTTCGATGGTGAATGTTAACGGTGCAGCGGCGACCGCATGCCGCGTCCAGTCGTGCAGCAGCGCACGGATATGCACCGTCTGTCCGGGCTGGTACAAAGGCTTATCCGTGGTGATGAAGAAGCTCCAATGGCCGACCAGGTCCACTGTGTCGGTAGCTTCACGCACCACCTGGCCCTTGCGCGCGACAACTTTGAGACTCGACGAACCTCCCCAGCCTTCGTTTGGCACCTTGAATTCGAGTTGCGCGTACCCGCGATGATTGGTGACCGATGCGACTTGAAGTTTCGCCTCGTCTTCATCTGACTCTAGTTCCGCCGAAACTTTCACCCCTGCCATTGGCAGCAGCGTTGCCAGTGATTGCGTATACACACGCACGCGAAAAGGCATCCCCGGAACGGTTCGCTTTGAGGTCACGACCCTCAGATCGAAAAGTCCATCGGCCTTGGCGGTCAGCGCCAGAACTCCCTCAGTCCCGGTCACTCCCACCTGCATTGGAATCACGCGATATCGCACGCGGTACCAGATCGAGTCGTTCCATTCGTCGGGCTTCTGCGTCCAACCGCCCAGCCGAACCGAAATTTCGTTTACGCCCTCGTGCAGGCGTGCTTCGATCTCGCCGCTGGCGCGGACGTTGTCCGCGGGATCGAGCAATTCTGCCCGAACCTTGGCCGACATCGTTTCCCCGCCCGGGTTGTCGATGAAAAGAAGAGGGGTGATCGCGTTGTCGCTAAAGTGAATCTGGGACCGCGATTCGTCTACGGTGAGTACAGATGGGTGGGACTGCCCGCTCGCGCACACCGGTACGCAGACACAAAAAAGCCAAGTCAGAAGCCGCTTCCGTCTCATGAAGCACCGTCCCGGCACCCCAACCCTATCTCACGGTCGCGGTTCAATGTCGCTATGCTCAACGTCGCCGTGTTCAACAACGGTCGGAAGCGCCACCTACTTAGCTACAGTAAGAACGATGACTTCGTCCACCTTGCGCACTTTTTTTTCGGGAAGCGTGAGCACCACTCCATCGGCATTTTGGGAAAAAGCGACGGCCGTGCCATCCGGAAATGTGTGGGCGTCTCGTGCGGTTCCATGCAGGGGTGGCAAAGCCAGCAACTTGCCGTTCCAGTGCAGAACGTGGACATATATCTTGTCGCCCTTCTGCGTGGTCACACCCCAGTCCTCGGGCGCGATCGGCCCTCCACGGGTATCGTAGATAGACTCCCCGTACTTCGCCATCCATTCCCCGACCGCGTGCAGACGCGTCACAAACTCGTCCTGTATTTCCCCGTTCGGCATCGGTCCAATATTCAGGAGAAGATTCGAATTATTCCCCGCAGCCCGCACCAGCATCTCCTCCACTTCTTCCGCGCTCTTGAAGTTATGGTCGCCGATGTTGAACCCCCAAGAGCCGTTCAAAGTATTACAACTCTCGAGCGGCAACTGGTCGGTGACATACTTCGTATTGAACCCAGCCGTGTTCTGTCCCGGCAAATCCCTCTCGAACGTCTGCACATCTTCACCCGGCTTCGGCTTCTGATGATGGTTTGGGATAATCAACGCCGCCGGTTGCAATTGATGAATCAACGCGTAGGTTTTCGCCAGATGCCAGTCCGCGTCCGGCTTGTCCCACATCCCGTCGAACCATATGCCGCCGACCGGCCCATAATTTGTGAGCAACTCGCGCAACTGCCCGTCCATGTAGCCGTCCAGATATGCGTTCCAGTCCCCATGATCAGGACGCCCGTTGTTCCAAGATCCGCCATCGGTAGCCGTCACCCCGCGCGGATAGTAGTCCGGATTGTGCCAATCCAGTTGTGAGTAGTAAAAGAAAAGCTTGATTCCCTGCCGGTGTGCCTCGTCTGCCAGCATTTTTAGCGGATCTTTTCCATAGGGAGTCCGCTGCACGATATTCCAATCCGACACCTTAGAATCGAACATCGCGAAGCCATCATGATGTCGCGAAGTGATCGTGATGTACTTCATCCCCGCGGCCTTCGCTAGTGCTACCCAAGCCTTCGCGTCGAACTTCTCGGGATCAAAGAAATTCGGCAGCCGCTCGTATTCCTGCAGCGTCAGTTTGCGGTTGTGGAAGACCCACTCCCCATCCCCGAGCACGCTGTACACGCCCCAGTGAATGAACATTCCAAACTTTGCGTCCTGGAATTCCTGGCGTGCCTTTAAATTTTCGGGAGAGGGATGATAGTCGGTTTGCGCCAGCACGGGTGAAGAAAGGAAAACAGTAAAGAAGAGAAGCAGGAATGGTGATAACAAACGCTTGCCACCGCTCATCTTTGGCAACCCCTTCGCCTAGATTTCACCCTTCTTCATTTGCTCGACCGCATGGTCGCACGCTCGGGCCGTCAACGCCATATATGTAAGCGATGGGTTCACGCACGACGAGGATACCATCGCGCTTCCATCGGTGATGAAGAGGTTCTTCACGTCGTGCGCTTGGTTGTAGGAATTCAACACCGAAGTCTTCGGATCGCGTCCCATGCGCGCCGTGCCCATTTCGTGAATGCAAAAACCGGGCGGCGAATCGTCGGCAAACGGCTCAATGTCTCGCGCTCCCGCCGCGGCCAGCATTTCCGCCGCAGTAATCGCCATATCTTTTCTTAAAGCACGCTCGTTATCACTCCACTCGGAATGAATCTTGAGCACTGGAATGCCCCACGCATCCACTTTTTCTTTGTCGATTTCCACGAAGTTGCTGTGATTCGGCAGGCACTCGCCGAATCCGCTGAAAGTGAACTGCCACGGTCCCGGCTTGCTCGTTGCCTTCTTGAATTCCGGTCCGAACCCGGTTTGCACGATTCCGCGCTGCCAGCCCTCGCGATGAGCTCCGCCCTGGAATCCGTATCCCCTCAGAAATTCCGCCTGTTTCGTCTTTACGTTGCGAAATCGTGGAACGTAAATTCCGTTGGGACGCCTCCCCAAAACGATGCGGTCTTCATGGCCTGGAATCATCCCCGTTGCGCCCCCGTCTTTCACGTGATCCATCAGGTTGTGGCCGAGTTCGCCGCTCGAATTCGCCAGGCCCCCGGAAAATTCTGGAGTCGAAGAGTTCAACAGGATACGCGCCGACTCCAACGCGGAAGCACACAGAAAAATCACCTTCGCGTGAAATTCCAGCGGAGCGCGTGTTTGCGCATCGAGCACTCGCACGCCGCTCACTCGTCGCGTCCGAGCATCGAAGATCAGGCTGTGCACCACGCTGTGCGGCCGCAGCGTCATCCGGCCCGTCTTCTCCGCAGCCGGCAGCGTCGCGTTCACACTGCTGAAATACGAACGCGTAATGCAGCCTCGTTCGCATGGGCCGCAATAATGGCAGGCTGCACGGCCGCCATGGTCCTTGGTAAGAACTGCGGCGCGACCAATCGTCATCACGCGCTCGCCGCCAAAATGTTTCGTGATCGAGTCGCGCACCGCCGTCTCCGTGCAGTTCATCGCCATGGGCGGCAAAAACTTGCTGTCGGGTAATTGCGGAAGCCCTAGCGCCTCCCCGGTGATGCCGATGAACTCCTCGACATAGTCGTACCACTGAGCGACATCCGCGTAGCGGATGGGCCAGTCAATCGCGATTCCCTGCTGAAGATTCGCTTCAAAATCCAGGTCGCTCCATCGGTACACTTGTCGTCCCCACGTGATCGAGCGCCCGCCCACCTGCCGTCCGCGAATCCAGCGAAATGGCTTTCCCGGCGCGGTCGTATATGGATTCTCCTTGTCGCTAACGAAAAACTTCGCCGACCACTCGTCGCACGCGTAGCACGTGCCTTGGATAGGCTGGTCTTCGCGCTGGTGGCGGCGATCGCGCGCGCCCCGAAATTTCATCTCCCACGGCGCAACGTGTTCGACATAGTCGTCCTCAGGCACAGTCGGACGCCCCGCCTCGAGCACGAGCGTTTTTAGACCTTTCTCCGTCAACTCCTTCGCAGCCCAGCCTCCAGTCATGCCGGAGCCGATCACAATCGCGTCATAACTCGTTTCTGCTTTCACTGGCCCTCTGTCTCTCCCTTACCAACCCCAACTTCTGCACAGCCATCGTAACGATCGGGAATGACCTCGAACTTAAGTTCCGCGGTGGCGCCTGCTTCCGACGTGTAGTAGGCAGTCAATGTCCAGCGTCGCAGCATGGAATAGAAATTCTTGTCGGTTCCAATCGGCATTCCGCGCGATCGCCGCCCCTGATCCCGCACCCGGTCGGCTTCCTCCACCATCCTCTCGCCCAAAGCAGTCAGCAGCTCTGCCTGCTGGGCGGGAGAGCAACCAACAAAATCTTTTCCAAACAGCGATTTCGCACGGACATCCACGTCGGCCAATCCCGCGAGGAAACGACTCCGCTCTGCTTCTTCGTACCACTCCGTCAGAATCAAGTCGATGAACTCGCAGGCACCCACGTCCGTCGCTCCCGGCGTGTCCGTCTTGGGAAGAATCAACTCCGCCATAGTTGTCACGGTTGCGCTCTGTTGTGCATTCAACGTCCGGTGAGCCGCCTCCGTCCCAAGCACGGCATGCGCTTCCCGCAGAGCCGCAAGCAACCGGCTTGGCGCCAATTGCAGCACCGTCCCCGTCGCGAGCAATTGCAGTGCTTCCCGTCGATTCAACATGCAATCCCCATTTGCCCCGTCGTCACGATCCAGCAGTTTCCGGCTTTATCTCCACTGCTTTTCCGTCTTGGTAAAGCACCACCAGCGGCTTCCCACCATTCGGGTAGCGCACTGTCTTTCCCGAGGAAGTTCCCGCGTCCGGAACGCCCATGCCCACAGCAAAATCCGCCTGCATCTCGTTCATCCCGGGCTTCACTTCGTGCCGCTCTACGGCCTGCCAAACATCCGCGGGCCAGTGCTTGTACAGGTTGATGCGGATCCTCAATGTAAAACATTTCATCCGAATATATTTTGTATTGCTCCTCCGACTCGAACCCAATCGGCACCGCATAACTCTTTCCATCTTTCTGAAATAGCGCCACCACTTGTTTCTGCCGCCAGGCCCGGCCGCCGTTACAACATCCTTGATCGCCAACTGCTCAATCGGCAGCAATAACCCTGCCTCGTGTGCGAAGTCTACCCGCTTGCCCGGCGCGTCGTAGCCATAATAAGTGTAGCGGTATCCTTCCTTCACCCACACCGGCTGCTGCGTAAGCTGTTTCGCCGACTTCAAATCATACGGATAGAGTTTCTTGGGCGTGACGTAGTCATCCGCATTGGCAAACGCGGCGGTTTCCGCCTTCTTTTGCTTTTCGACCGCAAGCTTATCCTCGTGACGCTGGTAAAGAATGTAGCCCGCTCGCAGGCCCGCAACCACAAATGCCAGCAACAAGACCAGTTGAATCTTCTGCTTAGCCTCTGGACTCATCATGCTGAAACTTTACCAGACGATCATCTTGCCCTGCATCAGCGCCCCAAGAGAGATCTCGGAGGGCCCGCCTTCCAGGCGCTTGTGCTCACATTCTGGTGCCCACGTTGTACACTGAATGTAGAGGGGAATTTCACATGCCAGCCATCACCGAGCAAGACGTCCTCAGCGCGCTGAAGAGTTGCTACGACCCGGAGATTCCGGTCAACATCGTAGACTTGGGTTTGATCTACAACGTGAACTTCGCGCCGGCCACCGCTGAAAATTCTGAAGAAACAAAACAAGATGTCACAGTCGAAATGACCCTCACCGCTCAAGGCTGCCCCGAACACGTCAACATCAGCGCCCAGGTCAAGTCACGCATCGAGCAGTTGCCCGGCGTTCATAACTGCACCGTGAATGTCGTTTGGACTCCCGCGTGGACCCCCGAACGCCTAAGCCCCGACGCCAGAAAACAGCTCGGCATCGAGTAAACCGGGCCTCAGACGTCAGCCTTCAGACCACTTTTCATCGAACAGCTGAGGTCCGATGGACGGCGACAGCTTTATCCACCAATCTCTTCCCAAGCGTCTACCGCGCTCCGCCCCGCTGCTTCCGTGATGCGCCTGCCTGCCTGGCCTGCCATTTCCATCACGCGCATCCCGCGTTCGAAGTATTCCGGCAGAGACTGCCGCACTTTTTCGAATTTCTCCGGATACTCCGACGCCAGCACCGCCAAGCCGACACCCGTCAACAGTACGCCCGCCGCGTACCGTCTCTTCATAAACAAGATTGCCGCCGCACCAATCGAGCCCGCAACCGCCGCCTTCTTCCAGCTATCCATCTGCGTTCTCTCCGAGGAAAATTTCACTTTCTGAGATTGTACGCCTGTCTCGGCCCGCTCCCCTCTGCACCAAACACCGCAACTCTCACCGGCAGACATCCCTGTATACTGCGTCCTTTGCAGGAGGCCCTGTGTCTCGTACCCACGCACGCTACACCGCTCTCATAGTCGCGCTCGCTATTTGCGCGGCAACGCTCTCGCCCAAACTAAACCCCGCGCTCGTGATCTCGGCGTGCCTTTCGACGGCACTCCCGGACCCAACAACGCCATCACTGACGTCAAAGGAGTCGAGGTCGGCCACACCACGCTCATCTCCGGGGAAGGCAAACTTGAAATCGGCAAGGGCCCGGTTCGCACCGGAGTTACCGCCATCCATCCTCGCGGAAAGGCCAGCAACGACGCCGTGTTCGCCGCCTGGTTCACGCTAAACGGCAACGGCGAGATGACCGGCACTACATGGGTCGACGACTCCGGATTTCTCAACGGTCCCGTCATGATCACCAACACACACAGCGTCGGCGTCGTTCGCGACGCCGTGATCGCCTGGAAGGTCAAGCACGGCTCGCCCGACATGGAAGGTTACTGGTGGTCTCTACCTGTCGTCGCCGAAACCTGGGACGGCTACCTCAACGACATCAACGGATTCCACGTGAAGCCGGAAGACGCATGGCACGCCCTCGACGTTGCCCACTCCGGCCCGGTCGAAGAGGGCAACGTCGGCGGCGGCACCGGCATGATCTGCAACGAATTCAAAGGCGGCATCGGCACGAGTTCCCGCGTGCTCGATGCCAAGAGCGGAGGCTACACGGTCGGCGTTCTCGTGCAGTGCAACTACGGATCGCGCGACCAACTTCGCATCGCCGGCATCAATGTCGGCCGTGAGATCCCCGAGCACACCGTTTTGCAAAGATGATGTCGGCTCGATCATCGTAGTCGTCGCCACCGACGCTCCCTTGATCCCGACGCAACTCAAGCGCATCGCCAGAAAAGTTTCCCTGGGTCTCGGCCGCGACGGCAGCTACTCGGGTGACGGCTCCGGAGACATCTTCATCGCCTTCTCGACCGCGAATCCCGGCGCAGTCGGAACGAAGGGGCTGCACCAACTCACGATGCTTCCCAACGATTCATTGAACCCAATCTTCCTCGCAACGGTCCAAGCTACGGAAGAGGCGGTCGTCAACGCGATGGTCGCCGCAGAAACTATGACCGGAATCAACAATCACACGGTTATCGCACTGCCCCATGGTCGGCTACGAGAGGCCCTGAAAAAATACAACCGACTCGCAAAATAACGACGAATCAGCACCGCGTCGCTTCCGCACAGACCACGCCGAGGGCTACGCTCTCGTGCGCTGGCGATAGTCCTCACTCCCAATCCCGAGCCGCTTGAGCATGGACTGCAAGGTGGTCCGCTTGATCCCGAGCCGGCTGGCCGCACCATCGGCCCCCGATAGCACCCCGCTGGTCTCTCGCAAAACTCGGAGAATATGTTCGCGCTCCATTTCCATAAAATTGTCATCTGCCAGATCCTTCTGGGCATCCAGTTCCACCGGCGGGGCCGCCAGCACCGGCCCCTTCGTCAAGATCACCATACGTTCGATCATGTTCTCCAATTCGCGAATATTGCCAGGCCAGTTCCAGTTTTGCAGGGTTGCCATCGTTTCCGGCGGAATAGTCTCAATATGACGCCCCATCCGCGCTGCATGCTTGCGCACAAAATGATAAACGAGCATCGGAATATCCGATCGCCGCTCACGCAACGCCGGCAATTGGATTGGAAAAACATTCAGCCGGTAATACAAATCGTCACGAAACTTCTTGTCCGCAATATCCTGCTCTAGATCTCGATTGGTCGCGGAGATAATCCGTACGTCCACGTGCAGCGTACGCACTCCGCCCAGCCGTTCGAACTCGCGATCCTGCAGAACCCGCAGTAATTTTGGTTGCAGGTCTAATGGCAGCTCGCCAATTTCGTCGAGGAACAGCGTCCCTTTATCAGCCAACTCTATCCGGCCCACCTTCTGGCTCACCGCACTGGTAAACGCTCCCTTTTCGTGCCCAAATAACTCACTCTCCAGTAGGCCCGATGGAACAGCTGCACAATTTAGCTTGATGAAATTCTTCTCTCGCCTTGCGCTCAGCGCGTGGACCGAGCGCGCGACCAACTCTTTCCCCGTACCCGTCTCCCCTAGCAACAAGACGCTCGAATCGGTCGGAGCCACCACCCGCGCCTTTTTCAACACCTCTACCAGCGCGGGACTCTGCCCAATGATTTCCTCGAAACCGAGTTCCGATTGAATTTCACCTTCCAGATACAATTTTTCCCGCGCCAGTTTATCCTTGGCATCTCGCAGAGTGTCGGCCAACTCCCGGAGCCGCGCAATATCCATCGACGCGCCCGTGATTCCCACCACCTTGCCGGCAGCATCGAACAGCGGCTCAATGGTCAGATCGAACGCGTAGCTCTTGCCATGCCACGGAATTTGCACTTCCTCCCGAAGCGCCGTTCCTGTCTTTAACACCGTCCGTTTCAATTCATCCAGCCGCGATGCTTTCTCTTTCCCAATAAGCTCCGCATCGGTTCTGCCGACGCTCTCATGCTGCCAAAAAAGATGCGGGTTATAAATCCAGGTGTAGCGCAGATCGTAGTCCTGATTGAATACCGTAATGGGAGAATCTTTCAGCGCCACCCGAAAGCGCTCTTCACTCTGGCGCATCGCTTCTTCTGCGCGGTTGCGCTCGGTCATGTCGCGCAGAATGCCCTGCAAGCGCCCGTCGGGCAACTGCTTCCCGCAGACCTCTCCCGGAAAGAACGAACCGTCTTTGCGACGGAACTTCCACTCGCTGCGCACCGTCTCGCCCCGAGCAAAGCGGTCCATTAGGGGTACGGGCCGCGAGATTTCCTCCGGTGCAAGAACGTCGGCGGTCGTCAGTTGCAGAATCTCATCCCGCGGGTAACCGAGCATCTCTGCGCCTGCCGAATTCACATCGAGATATTTACCCTGCGCATCGGCGATGAAGATCCCGTCCGAAGCCTGGTCCACCAGAATGCGGAAATGCGATTCTCTCGCGCGCATCGCCTCCTCCGCCTTGTTGCGCGCTTCTTCGGCTCGCACCCGCTCCGTTACATCGCGCTGAATCCCCCAGGTCCGCACCAGCTTGCCGTCCTCCACAATCCCGATCATGCTGTTGCGAAACACCTTGCGATTTCCACGCTGGTCGACCTCGTGAGACTCTCGATCCAGAACGTGGAACCCAGACCGGACATACTCACGCATGACTTCGAGATTCGACGCATCCTCAGGCACCAGCATGTCCCCCAGTCGCTTCCCCACCATTTCGCTCGAGGACGCAAAGCCATACATTCTGGCGAGGGCATCGTTGCACTCCGAGATATAAGCGTCGCGACGAATTCGCGAAACCACCTCGTCCTCCGGCAAGTCGATTGGGATTGGAACAATTAGATCCTCGCGGAAGATGCCCTCCGAAGTCTGCGCGACGAATCTGCGGTAATCTTCCTCTCGCGATTGCAGCGTCTCTCTTCCGCACGCTTGCGCTCGGTAATGTCGAACACCGTGGACTGAATCACCGGTTGGCCGTAGCCCTCTGTGACCAGTACGCTATTGAGCAACACCCAGAATGGCGTTCCGTCCTTTCGCCTGAGTTCCAATTCCCGATTGTAATAAGCACCAGTTCGCTGCAACTCCTCCACCAGCGCCGCCCGGTCGGCAGGATTGGGATAGTGGTCCGCAATCTGGGCCCCGCGACACTCCGAAGCGTCGCCTTGTCCGAACATCCGTGCCCAGGCATCATTGCATTCGACTACCCGTCCTCCGATTTCGAGGATTGCCACTCCAGCCACGCTCTTCTCGAATAGCAACTCGTACCTACGTTCGGACTCCTGCTGGGCCAATTCCGCGCTTCTGCGCTCGGTGACGTCATGCGCCATACCTCGCACAACCGGCGAAGAAACGCCCACAGTCCGAAGGGTGTTTTGGTACGCCCATGTCCGTCGTTCGCCGTTCCGGCCGAGCACGACCATCAAGCCTCGGTCCGAGCCAGTGGCCTTCATTTTGGCGAGGTACGCATCAAATAGTTCGCGATACTCGGGTACGATTATTTCGCGCATCGGAATCTTGAGCATTTCTCCGACTTCATACCCCAGAATTCTTGCGGGCGCAGGGTTCACGGAGAGCAGGTTCCCCTCTAGATCGTGGGTGCACACTAGATCTTCACTGTGTTCGACCAAGTCGCGATACCGGTCCTCGCTTTCGTGCAGTGCCGCTTCCGCCTTCTTGCGGTCGCTGATGTCACGGGAAACCGCAACTACAAAGCTGCGGTCCAACTCCACATATTTCAAGCTGGTCTCCACCGGAAAAGTTGTTCCATCCTTTCGCCGATGCACCGCCTCCTTGACGACATACCCTGCCCGGCGCAACCGCTCCACTACCTCCGTCCTGCAGGATGCGTCGACATTCGGATCGATGTCGAAGACCGTTAGTGTCAGCAACTCTTCCCGTGTGTAGCCCAGGTCCTTGCAGGCTTTTTCGTTTACATCAACAAGGCGCAACGTTTCCGGATCTATTACTTCCACTGCATCATTGGATTGATCAATCAACGTCCGGAACAGCCTCAGTCCAACCTCTGCGCGTTTGCGCTCGGTGGTATCGCGCAGAACGCAAGCTACCCGGTCCACTCCATTCGGCCCTTCGATCGGAAAATAAGAGATGAAGAGGTCCCTCTCACCTAAGGCCGGATAGTGATACCTCATTTCGTATTGCACGACCTTGCCCCGGAAACACTCGTCCACCTTTTCCTTAACTTCGGCCTCAAAGACTCCTGGGCTCAGGACCTCTGCAACCCGGCGGCCGATGACGTCTTCATTTTTCATGCCCCGGTAGCGCAGGAAAGCGTGATTTGCGAGGACGTAGCGGTAGTCGCGGTCTACCACCACGATCATCTCGTCCAAACCTTCCACCGCCCTCTCGAATTCTCGAAGCCTCTCTTCATGCCGGCGATATAAATGGGCCAGGCCGCAAATACTCGCTCCAATTGCCGAAAATACTACCAATCCAACGATATCTCGGCCGCGGCTCGTCCCGAAGACACTCAACGACCCCCAAAAGAAGTAAGCGATTGATGCAGCCGACAAAACCGTGGCAAAAACACCCGGGCCGAATCCCCCAAGCAGGGCTACTACGATGATGGTGAGGAAAAACAACGCAAAGGGAGGAAGAGATCCGAGCACGATTACCAAACTGAATCGTACGAGAGTTGCGGCGGCCACCGCGGCAATCGCAAACCCGTATCTCCGTGCCGGAGTGCACAACCAGTTCGGTGTAGTTCCGATGGGTCCCGTTCGATCGGCAAGACTCATAGCCAACCTTTCACTTCATGGCGGTTCCGGGATCAATACAGTTTGAGACTTCGCAATACTCGTCGCGAACGTTCAACTTCGACTGCGGTCAACGACACGTGCAGGAGAACCACTGCGCCAAATTCGACCGGATTGTATTCCCGTTTTGCACCCCTGGGAAGAAACCAACAGATAGCATGATGGATTGGTTCAGTGTCGGTCTGTGATCAAAATCACACACCTTCCGAGCGGTTCCAAAACGAGAAATTTGCCTAAGCCATAACTGCGACTTTAGGTAGCAATAATTCTCGGGCTTCCCTATGTTGCTATCCTCCAAACCGTCTTCCAAAAGAACATCCCCGGTCCCGGAAAAAGGTGACTAGGAAGGCTCCCTAACTCCTTACTTCCCAATATTTTGCATATAACTCATTTAATTTCAATATTTTACAAGCGAACATCCATGCACACACGCCGTAACTGATAGTAAAGAAACATTTTAGCGATTCAGCATGGCAAAGATTGTGAACGCGAATCACGAAGATCCGGGAAGTCAACAGAAAGACCCGCCGTTCCCCGTTCTCTGGGGAAGGCGGGTCCTTGGAATGGGGAACGGAACGCTTAAGGTTCCGAACCCTAATCTTTCACTGCTTTGTCGGTGATCTCAAGTCCCTTGTCGATGATCGCAAAGGCCTCGCGCAGTTGCTGCTCATTAATGCACAGCGGAGGATTTGTGTAGAACGTGTTCCAGCGAACCAGAGTGTAAAGCCCCTGCTCGCGGAAGAACCGGCCGAGCGCGGCCATTTCTTCTGACGCGCCGTTGAAGGGCGCCATCGGTTGCCGCGTTTTCCGGTTGCGTACCAGTTCGAAGATCCCGAACAGTCCGATCGAACGCACCGCGCCTACGGATGGATGCTTCGCTTGCAACTCGGCTCCAAGCTCTTTCATGATCGCGCCCATCTTCTTCGTGTTCTCGATCAGGCGGTCTTCTTCGTAGACGCGAATGGTAGCGAGCGCTGCCGCGCATCCCATGGGATGCGAGTTGTAAGTCAGTCCTCCGTAAAAACACTTTGTCCTGAAAATGCTGCGCGATGTGATGCCGCATGCCGACCGCACCCAGCGGAAGGTAGCTCGACGTAAGTCCCTTAGCCATGCAGATCAAATCCGGAACCACCTTCCAGTGATCGATGGCGAACCACTCACCAGTGCGCCCGAAGCCGGCCATGACTTCGTCGGCGATCATCAGGATGCCGTATTTGTCGCACAGCTTGCGCACGCCCTGCATGTATCCGTCGGGAGGAATGAGAATGCCGTTCGTCCCGACGACGGTTTCAAGAATGAATGCGGCGATCGTCTGGGGGCCCTCGAGTTGCATGGTCTCTTCGATCATGGCGAGCGAAGTTTCGGCAGACTCCCAGCCGCGCTCGATGCCGTGATACGGATCGAGCACGCGCACCACGCCCGGAATACCCGGCTCGGCGGCCCATCGGCGCGGATCGCCGGTGAGCGAAATCGCGCCAGCGGTTGCACCGTGATACGACCGGTAGCGCGCCATGATCTTGTGACGTCCGGTGAAGAAGCGCGAGATCTTGATCGCGTTCTCGTTCGCCTCGGCACCACCGTTGGTGAAGAAGAACGTGTCAATGTCGCCGGGAGTGATCTCGGCAAGCTTTGCGCCGAGGCGCGCGCGCGGTTCGGTTGCCATAAAAGGATTCGCATAGGCAAGCGTTTTCGCTTGCTCGTGGATCGCCGCGATCACACGTTCGTCGCCGTGCCCGATGTTGACCGACATCAACTGGCTGTTGAAGTCGATGAAGCGCTTCCCTTCCGGCGTCCAGAAGTAAATACCCTTAGCCTTGGCGACAGGAATGGGGTCGACCTTCGATTGTGCCGACCACTCAAACAACGTGTGCTTCCTGGTGAGGTCAACAATTTCCTGTCCGGTCATGGATGTTTCAGTTGCTGTAGGTAGTCATGAGTGCCTCTGATATTGGTCACGGGGGTTTCACGGATCAACACGGGTGTTTCTCGATTGAACCGTGGATATCGATGTAATCCGTGGCTCAGATTTTAGAACTTACGCGAGTGCTCCTTGGCCCAGCGTTCGACGACGACTTTCTTGTCGGTATAAAACTCGACGGAGTCGCGGCCCTGACCGTGCAGATCGCCGAAGAAGCTGTTCTTCCATCCGCTGAACGGGAAATAGGCCATCGGCGCAGCGACTCCGATGTTGATGCCGATGTTTCCCGCAGGTGCCTCGTAGCGGAAGCGACGCGCAGCCGATCCGCTCGACGTGAACAGCGACGCCTGATTGCCGTAGGCGCTGCGTTCGAGGAACGCCAGGGCATCGTCCATGTTGTCGGCGTGAACAAGACTGAGCACCGGGCCGAATATCTCCGTGTCGGCGAGATCGCTGGTCTTCGGGACATTGTCGAGGATCGTTGGCTTCACGAAGTTTCCCGACTCGTAATTCGGAATCTTCGCGTTGCGGCCGTCGAGCAGGATCTTCGCGCCTTGCTTTTCGCCCAGGCCGATCAACGACTCGACGCGCTCTTTACTCTGTGCCGTAATCACCGGGCCCATCTGTACGCCATTCTCCAGACCGTTGCCCACTTTGAGTTTCGAGGCAGCATCGGCAATCGAATCGCGGAAGGTTTTCTGCGCTTCGCCAATCGTCACTGCTACCGAGACGGCCAGGCAACGTTGTCCAGCGCAACCGAAGGCACTGTCACTGATGATCTGCGTGGCCATCGGCATATCGGCATCAGGAAGAACGATGACGTGATTCTTGGCGCCGCCCTGGCACTGGCAGCGTTTTCCCTGCTCGCCCGAACGGGCGTAGATGTAGCGCGCCACCGGAGTCGATCCGACAAAACTGATCGCCCGGACTTTCGGATGATCGATCAGCGCGTCAACAACGGCCTTGCCGCCATTGACGAGACCAACCACGCCCTTGGGCAGGCCAGCCTTTTCCAGAAGCTCATACACGTACCGCATAGTGAGCGGCACGCGCTCGCTCGGCTTGAGGATGAACGTGTTTCCCGTAGCGATGGCGTAGGGCAAATACCAGAACGCAATCATGCCGGGAAAGTTGAAGGGCACGATGGCGGCGGTGACGCCGAGCGGCTGGCGGATCATGATCTCGTCGATGCCGCGTGCCACGTCTTCAAGGTTGTAGCCCTGCATCATCATCGGAATGCCGCAAGCGACTTCGACATTTTCGATGGCGCGGCGCATCTCGGCTTTCGCTTCCGCGAAAGTCTTGCCGTTCTCTTGCGTGATGATGCGCGCGATCTCGTCGATGTGCTCTTCGAGCAGCATCTTCAGCTTGAACAACGGCTGGATTCGATCTTCGGGCGGCGTGCGTCGCCATTCTGGAAAGGCAGCGGCCGCGGCCTCGACCGCGGTGTTCACTTCCGCGGCATCGGCGAGCGGAACGCTAGCTAGCACTTCCCCGGTCGCGGGATTCACGACATCGCGCCATTCCGATGCGCGGGACTCAGCCCACTGGCCATTGATGAAGTTCGTCAGCTTGAGGGATGGAGGTGCTGCTACCGTCATGAGGATGCCTCTGCTATCGCGAAGAGTCAGTTGCCAGTTGCCCGTACCCAGTTACGAGTACGAGCAGCCTAGCAATCATTAAGTATATAGCGCTACGAACTAAGCACTGACTACTGGGAACAGCCTTAAACCAGTTGTGCCACTGCGCCCTTCTGGTCACACACACTGGCGATCGCGGATTCGAGAACGTCGAGCGCCTCGTCCATTTGCTCGTTGGTGATGACCAATGGGACCAGCACCCGGATGACGTTGGAGTAGGTGCCGGCCGTGATCGTGATCAGGCCGTGCTCGTAACAGTATTGCGTAATCTTCTTCGTCTCATCCCCCGCCGGAGTTTTGGTCTCCTGTGACTGCACGAGTTCGATGGCCTGCATTCCGCCCAAGCCGCGCACGTCGCCGATAATCGACCACCGGCGCTGCCATTCATGAGCGCGGCGCTGGAAACGATCGCCAAGCTCGTTGGCGCGCGCCAGCAGGTTTTCACGCTCGAACAGATCGAGAACGGCTAATGCTGCAGCGCATGAGAGCGGGTTGCCGGCAAAAGTTCCGCCTAGGCCGCCCGGGCCAGGAGCGTCCATGATTTCAGCGCGTCCAGTTACCGCAGCGAGCGGCAATCCCCCACCGAGCGACTTCGCGGTCACGATCAGGTCCGGTTCGATCCCGTAGCGTTCGCTCGCAAACAGCGCGCCTGTGCGTCCGAAGCCGGACTGAACTTCGTCAGCAATGAAGAGGATGCCGTGCTTATGACAGAGTTCAATCAACACTTTGAAATAGTCCGGCGGGGGCGCGATGAATCCGCCCTCTCCCAAAACCGGCTCGGCGATCACCGCAGCAACCTCCTCGTTAGCGACCACGCGTTTAAACGTGTCCTCGAGATGGCGCGCGCAATAGAGATCGCACGATGGGTACTTCATCGAATACGAGCAGCGATAGCAATAGGCGAACGGGACGCGGTACACCTCGCTCGGAAAGGGCGCGAATCCAGCCTTGTACGGATGCGTCTTGCTGGTGAGGGCCAGCGTCATCATGGTGCGCCCATGGAACGCGTCCTCGAAGGCAATGATGCCGGGGCGCTTGGTGTAGGCGCGCGCGATCTTCACCGCGTTCTCGACAGCCTCGGCGCCACTGTTCACGAAGATCGTCTTCTTCGCGAACTTGCCGGGCGTGACTTCGTTCATGCGCTCAGCCAGGCGAACATAGTTTTCGTAGGGCGTGACCTGGACGCAGGTATGAAGGAAGCGGTCGAGTTGATCTTTCACAGCCTCGACGACTTGATCGCGGCGGTGGCCAGCGTTGGCGCAGCCGATGCCGCCGGCAAAATCGAGGTAGCGGTTTCCGTCAACGTCTTCGAGCCAGGCGTCTTCCGCTTTAGCGACGTAGATCGGAGTGCCGTGGGAAAGGCCGCGGGGCACGGCTTTGGCGCGGCGCTCGGATAGGGCCTTAGATTTCGGGCCGGGGATCGATGTGCGAAGTTGAATGGTGGACATCTTGGTTTCCAGTTCTCAGTGGTTAGTGGTTAGTGATTGGCCGCAGCTCTTACTAGCAACTACTCGCCTCCCACTAACCACCGTTTCTCAGTACCAGCCGATCGGCGCTTCGTTCAAGTTGATGTGCACCTGCTTGGTTTCGAGATATTCTTCGATGCCCCAGGGGCCGAGTTCGCGGCCGAAGCCGGATTGTTTGTAGCCGCCCCACGGTGCTTCGACGTATGTGGGCTGCATGTGGTTGACCCAGACGATTCCGGCGCGCAGTGATTTCACCGAACGCATCGCCTTGAAGATGTCGCGGGTCCAGACAGCAGCCGCCAGGCCGTATGGCGAATCGTTGGCAATCTTCATCGCATCTCTTTCGTCTTCGAACGGAATCACGGCAGCGACTGGGCCAAAGATTTCTTCGCGCGCGATGCGGGCGCTGTTGTCAACGTCGTAAAAGATGGTCGGCTGCACATAGTAGCCCTTGGCGAAGTTCTGGGGGCGACCGCCACCAGACGCAACCTTAGCTTCTTTCTTGCCGATTTCGAGATACGAGTTCACGCGATCGTATTGCTCTTTGCTGACCAGCGGACCCATCTTGGTCTCGCGTTCGAGCGGAGGACCCAGCTTGATCTTCTTCGCCTTTTCGGTCATGGCGTCGATGAACTTCTTGTAAATGGATTTCTGCACGAGGATGCGACTTCCCGCGGAACAAACTTCGCCTTGATTGATGAAGACGCCGAAGAGCGCACCGTCAATCGCGGCCTCAAAGTCGGCGTCGGCAAAGAAGATGTTGGGCGACTTTCCGCCGAGTTCGAGGGTGACGCGCTTCACCGTATCGGCGGCCTGTTTCACGATAATCTTGCCGACCGCAGCGCTGCCGGTAAATGCAATCTTGTTGACGTCGGCGTGCTGCACGAGCGGTGCACCACAAGACTCGCCGAAGCCGGTGATGACGTTGACGACGCCTGGCGGCAGTCCGCAATCGGCGAAGTGACGGGCGAATTCGAGCGCCGTCAGCGGGGTCTGCTCGGCAGGCTTGAGGACGCACGTGCAACCAGCGGCGATCGCGGGCGCAAGCTTCCATGCCGCCATCAGCAACGGATAGTTCCACGGGATGATTTGTCCTGCAACGCCGACGGGCTCTTTGAGAGTGAGGCTCATCGCATTGTCAGGCACCGGGTTCACGTAGCCCACGACTTTCGTGGCGAGTCCGCCGTAATATTCGAAGCAGGTAGCGACATCGTTGATATCGTACTCAGCCTCGACGATCGGCTTGCCAGTGTTGCGGCATTCGAGTTCAGCGAGTGCGGGCAGGTTCTGACGAACTTTATCCGCCATGCGGAACAGGACGCGTCCACGCTCTTGGGCGGTTGTGCTGGCCCACTCGCCTTCTTCGAACGCGGCTTTGGCAGCGGCCACGGCGCGGTTGACGTCGTCGGCTGAGGCGTCCGGAACCTGGGCGATGACTTCTTCAGTTGACGGATCATAAACGGGGAACGTCTTCGCCGATTTGCTCGCGACCCATTCGCCGTTAATGAACATCTGGTACGTCTTGACTTCGGTCTGAACTCCGCTAGGCATGATTTCTGACCTCCTTAACATTCGCGAGGTTTTGCTCGCGGACGGACGAGGCGTCCGTTACTACGTGATTCTTGCCGCTTCCAACGCTGCGACGCTCGCCTTTTGTAATTGCTTTCGGCGGCCGTAGACGAAGAAGAAAAATGCGGCTAATCCGATAAAAAAGAGTGTGCCGCCGAACATCCACAGCTCGTACTTCCATAGCGACGTAATTTGCTGAGCCGGGAAAAATACCAGGGCGATGCCGAGACTAGTGGTCAGCAATCCACTGCCGCCGGCGAGGAACAGTTTGGTGCGGCTGTACTGGCCTTTCGGGACCGATTCGGTGACGGCGAATTTCACGAGCGCGCCGAACATGTAGACGAAAGGAACGAGATTCAGGACAACGGCCAGCGAGAGAAGCTTTTGAAAAGTTTCCTGAACGCCCGCTCCCGCGAAATTCAAAATGACGAGCACTGCCGAAACGATTCCCTGGACGATCAACGCCGCGTAGGGCGTGGCATAGCGCGGATGAATATTTCCGAGCCACGAAGGCATATAAGAATCGAGCCCGGCGACAAACGGGATGCGCGCGCAGCCGCCGATCCAAGCGGAGCCGATCCCAGCGATAGCAAAACTGAGCATGAGGGCAAAGGGGATAGCGATCCAGTTGACGCCGACCCGGGCAGCCATTCCGGTTACCGCCTGCACTACGCCTTGCAGCACATTGACGCTCTTGCCGACAGCAATCAGCAATGTGAGCGTGGCAGCGACATAGAGCGTGCCGGAGATCAGACCGCCCCATACAACCGCACCTGGAAGCGTGCGGGCCGGGTCTTTGATTTCGTCTCCCATGACGGAAGCGAGTTCGAGGCCGATGAGGCCAAAACACACTACGCCGAAAGAATTCAGAACGAAACGCGGGTTCGCGGGAATCTTGAAATCGGCCGCCGTGATTCCGCTACCGAAGCGCGACCAGATAATGACGCCAAGACCGACGAGCACTGCGGCAGCGATAAATGTGCCAACAGCGCCGAGGTTGTTGATCCACTTGCCCACACCGAGGCCGAGGATATTGAGAAGTGTCAGTAGGGCGAGCAGTGCCAGTGAGACGGCGGCCGCGTACATTTTGTTGTCGGGCAGCCCGCGGTAACTCGGGCCCAGCACATACACCGAGACGCCGACGAAGTAGAGCATGATTGTCGGCACGTAGAGCATGTTGTTCGTCCAGTAGCACCAGCCGGAGAGGAATCCGTGGAAGTCGCCGAAGACTTCTTTGGCCCAGAGGTAGACCCCACCTTCGCCGGGATAACGATGCGCGAGTTCGATGACCGCGATCCCCTGCGGCCAGAAGAAGAGGAGCAGAGAAATGATCCAGAGCCAAATGGTGACGCCGCCATTTGCGGCGATCGAGGGCACGACGTTGAGGTTGAAAACGGCGACGACAAAGAGGAGAACGAGATCGCGGCGTCCGAGAGCGCGGATCAGGTGAGGCTGGGCGGCGGATTGGGTCGTCGTGGACAAAATCTTTTCAGAACGCCTCGCTTCGCTGTGGGGGAGCAGCCGAGGCGCCTGTCCCTACGTAAGTCTTGCCATGGTGCAGGCAGGGGCGGACGAATGCGTCCGCCCCTACGTGAAGTTTTCTAATGCGCGACTGCGACCGGTGCGTCGCGCTCCTGCTGCGCTTTCGCGAGCGAGGCAGCAATGTCGTCGAACGCTGACAGGTGCTTGTCGACGTCCGCGTCGGTGTGCTGGACCGACATCGTCCACTGCTCATCCCACCAGTAGGGCTGCGCCATCACGCCGCGGTTGACCATGCCGAACCAGTAGTGGCGCCAGAGATCGACGTCGATCGTGGTCCAGTCACGGTAGTTGCGAATCTCTTTCGGGTAGAGCATGAGCGCACCGTTGGCTCCGGCTTGTGCGATGTAAGCCTGCAGGCCGACCTTCGCGATGGTCTTGCGATAGCCATCTGCCAGCTTCTTGCTGAGTCTCTCGACGTTGGTGTAGTTGTCGCGCGTGAGAACGTGGCGGAAGGTCGCGAGACCCGCTGCCATCGAAACTGGATTGGTGTTGTAGGTGCCGCCGTGGAAAACCTTGTGCTGCGAGATCAGGTCCATGACAGACTTGGTCGTGCCGAACGCGGCGAGCGGGAGGCCGCCACCGATCGACTTCGCCAGGCAGATCATGTCGGGCTTGACGTTGAAGTATTCGCTGGCGCCGCCCCAGCAGAGCTTCGCTCCAGTCTTGACCTCGTCGAAAATCAACAGCGCACCGTACTTGTTGCAGATGTCGCGCAGGCCTTTCAGGAAGCCGGGTTCGGGCATGCACAGTCCGACATTCATCAGAATCGGCTCGAGAATGATCGCGGCAATCTCGTCGGGATTCTCTTTGAAGCGGCGCTCGACGGTGGCGAGATTGTTGAAGGTGGAAATGAGAACATTCGCGATTGCAGACTTGGGCACGCCGAAGCCGCCGGTCACTTGCGTGGGATTGTTGATGTCGCCGTATTCGGGAGCGTGTGGCTTCACGCTGAACGAGCGCGCTATCGTGCAGGCCGTGGTAGGCGCCTTCGAATTTGACGATCTTGTCGCGTCCCGTGGCGGCGCGGGCGAGACGAATCGCATGCATGGTGGCTTCGGTACCACTGTTGCCGAAACGGCACATCTCGACCGAGAAGCGATTGCAGATTTCTTCGGCGAGTTCCCACTCCATGTCGTGCGGCATGCCGAACATGGTGCCAGTGGTGAGACGTTTCTCGACGGCTTTCATGACATCGGGATGGCAGTGTCCGGCCATGAGCGCGCCGAAGGTCAGGTTGTGATCAATGTATTCGTTGCCATCAAGGTCGCGGAACTTGCTGCCGCTGGCCTCTTTCACGAAGATCGGCCATGGGTCGTAGGCACGATAGTTGCTGGCGACGCCGAGAGGAATGCGCTTGAGATTCTTTTTGTGGGCTTCGGCGGATTTAGGCGTACGCCGCTCGAAAGTGGCGAGTTCTTTCTGTAGGTCGGGGTACATCGAATGCTCCGAGATCACTCAGGCCGCGGCTTCTGGGCGGGGCCATTAGATTGCCCGGGCGGTTGGAGCCGCCCGGGTGTTTAGCTCTGTTAACGATACTCTAGAAAAACAGTTTCAAGGCGAACTGCATCAGGCGAGGATCGCGAGCCTGGGTGACTTGGCCAAACTGCGCTCCGTCGCTGCTGTTGCCGTCGGGATTGAAGAATTGCGTGTGATTAAACATGTTGAATACTTCAGCACGGAAGTCAACACGCTTTGTCTCTGAGATGATAAACGATTTCAGCAGAGCGAAGTCGGTGTCGCTGATGTGCGGACCACAACAAATTGTGCGCGGCGCATTGCCAATGCGGCCGAGCAAGCTGGGATCGATCGTCGTGTCTTCGGTGAACGTGCTGGGATCGAAGAAGTAGTTGCAATTGGCCAAGCCGGAAGAAGGATCAGTAAAGCATGTCTTCTGCGGCTTCAGCGTCTTGAACGGCTTTAACTGGTCCGGTTCGCCCGGCAGCTCAAAGTCAAAACTATACATAAGCTCGTTGTCTGCCGAGGATGTAATGCGGATGGGGAAACCTGTTTGAACGGTTGTGACACCGGACAGGGCCCAGCCGTTCACAATTTTCCCCGCGAATCCCTTGATTGCCGTCTTGGGGAGTTCCCAGTAGTAGCTGACGACAAGGCGGTGTCGAGCATCGAAATTGGAAAGCGACCGGCTACGGCCAGGATCGATTGGGTTCAGGATTCCTTCGAAACTTGACGCCTCATCGAACGATTTGCTGAACGTGTAGGCCAGAGTGAACTGCAACCCGTGAGCAAAGCGCTTGTCGAGGGAGGCTTGCAGAGAGTTGTAGGCTGAGTTGGCGATTGTGTCTTGAGCAAAAACGCTGCTGAAGACGGGAACGCCATCCGCGGGGCAGCCGGTTCCGGTCATCGGGTCGCATTGCGGCGAAGAGTAACGTCGCAACCCCACCAGCGTAATACCGTTTGGCGCAACGCTGCTGACGCTGGTTCCCCCTGGAATAAACGATGGCCCGTTGGGCCCATATGGCAGGTGCAGGCCTTGCGCCGGGATCGTAACGTTTACGGATGCACCCGTTGAATCGAAAGCTTGCGTGGGTATCGTAAAAGCAGAATCGGAAAAAAACTGCGCGCAATCGGTGCCGATGCCAGGTGCGGCTGGCTGCCCATTTCCTGGATAAGCATCGGCGATTGCCTGCAGGTCCAAACACGTCTGCGAGCTGCCATAGTTCAGGTCATGCGTAGCAAGCAGACGGTGTCCCTGCGAACCTACGTAACTCAACTGCAGTTTCAGATCACTCCGCAGCTCGCGTTCGATCGTCAGGTTGTACTGATCGGAATACTGCGAGCGCATGTGCGGTTGGAATGCGCCAAAGAGCAGGATGGGACGGAAGACGCCCCAATCCACAGGCTGATTGCGCGGCGCTTGAAGAATCCCGTTCGCGGGATTCGGATAGACGGTCACGCCATCCTGGCCCAGGAACGGAGCGTTAAAGAGAGTTCCGACGGGGAAGGTGCTCACCCCGAACGGCGGCTCGGCGCTGAACTGTTCGAGCACCAGTTGCTCGATCGGGTTGTAGAACATGCCGAATCCGGCACGTATGCTGGTCTTGCCCGAATTCCCGGGACTCCACGCGATGCCGATGCGCGGCGCGAACGCCTTGTAGTAGGTCTGGGTGAGGCCGCCTTGTATGCCTGCGTCTCCCGGGACCACGAGACCCACCGGAGTCATCGAGGAGCAGTCAGTGTTCGCTGTGTTTTCACACGGATAAACCGTGCTCGTCTGGCCGGGACGGAATGTCTGCACGTGCTTGCTGATGTCCGTGAGAGGAGTGTTGAGTTCCCAGCGGAGACCGTAGTTCAGCGTGACATTCGGTTTGATCTTCCAACTATCTTGTGCGAAGAGGTACAGGGCGGTGGAGCGAACATTTTCCGTCTGGGCTGAACCTTGACCGTAGGAGTCTGGCATGCCCAGGAGGAAGTCCGGATAGAAGTTCGATCCGTTCGCCCCAACCACGCTGTTCGTACCAGAGCCGGCATAGAAGAACTCGCCATTGACGTTGAAGTAAAGAGTCTGATCGAAGCGCTGTCGCCGCACGTCTCCACCGAATTTCATGGTGTGACGACCTGAGACTTTCGTCAGGCTGTCAGACCATTGAAACGAGTTTCCGACCTGAGGAATCTCGCCCTCGCCGTTGTTGCCGATGGTGAAACCGCCGTTGATCTGGATAAACGGAAGGCCCTCGTGCTGGGCGCCAAGGCCGGGATGAATTCCATAGAGACTCCCACCCGGATCGGATGAGTTGTCGCCGTAGAAGCAAGGGACCGTCGCGGTCAGCCAGGATTGAGGGGTTGGACACGATTGCGAGATCAGGCTTGTGCGCTCCGGGTGCTGGAAGGTTCGCTGCGCTTCACGGTTGTAGTTAAACCGGAACTCGTTGACCGTGTTGTTGCTGATCGTCCAAGTATGAGTCAGGTTGTATTGCTGGAAGCGCTCCTTGATCGAGGACGCAAATCCCGGCACATTTGCTCCAGCGGCCTGGAACTGGGCGAAGGGCAGAACTACGCTGTGGTCGTCAAAATAATAGTATGCGCTGAAGTTCTGACTGTTGCTGATGCGATGGTCGACCTTGAGCGTCAGCTGATCGCCGCGCTCGGGTTGCACCGGGGAGGTTTGTACGCTATTGCCACCGCCCGTCGCCGCGGGTACGAGTTGCAAGAGATCGACGGCGGTGGGGTCCATGCAGGCAAGCGGTATCTGGTTGTTGGGGAAAATACTCGCATACGACACTCCATCCGCGATAGGACCGCCTCCGATGGCGGTGACGGCCGCCTGGCAACCGGGCCGTTGTCCGGTGCCGGTTCCCGGCTGCAAGGCATAAGAGTTTGTTAAGGTTCCCGCAAACGGCGCCGTGTCGCTGAAATCAGAGATGATCTGTCCGTTCACGACATTGTTTGGACCAGGCAACTCCTGGGCGCTCGGCACGGTGACCACTGGTGAAGAGATTCCCTGGCGGATACGTCTCCCCTCGTACGAAGTAAAGAAGAAGGTGCGATCTTTCCTGATCGGCCCACCAAAAGTGCCGCCGAACTGGTTCTGATTGAACTTCGGCTTCGCGCACGGCGCCGAGAAGCAATAGGCGTTCGCGTTCAAAACTGTGTTTCGGAAGAATTCGTACAGGTTGCCGTGGAAATTGTTGGTGCCCGATTTCGTCACCACGTTCACGACAGAACCGGAGTTGCGCCCGTATTCGGCATCGAAGGTGTTGGTGAGAACTCGAAATTCTGCAATGCTATCGGGCGATGGCTGAACGGTCGGCAAGTTCACGAACTGATCGTTCGCGTCTCCACCATTCACACTGAAGTTGTTGGAACGACCACGGCCACCATTGACGGAAACAGCACCGGCATCATTGCTACCGTAGACAATAGAGTTGCTGGAGCCGACGGTAGACATGACGCCGGGCTGCAACTGGAGAAGCTGGTATGTGTCGCGTGAATTCAGAGGAAGCTGGCTTACGGTGCGATCGTTGACGACGGCGCCGAGCTGAGTGCTGCTGGTTTCGACCAGGGGCGCCTCTGAGGTCACATCCACCACTTCTTGAGCGGCGCCGAGCTGCATGGTCATGTTCAGAGTGATGACCTGGTTAATGTCGAGCGCGACATTGCGGCGCACATTCTTCTTAAAACCTTTCAAATCGAACTCAACCCGGTAGCTGCCAACTGGGACTTCAACGAAGTCGTAATCTCCGTTTGTGTTTGTCGTGGTCTCGCGGCTTACGTTGGTTGCTTCGTTGACCAACGTAACTTTCGCTTCTGCCAGCACCGCACCGCTTGGGTCAGAGACCCGACCGAGAATGCGGCCTCCGGTGCCCTGAGCGGAAAGGATGGCGGAGAGCGACAGGCATACGGTGAGGGCGAGGCACAGCTTGGACCACCGAGCTTCGAAGTGACGGCATGGGGCCTCCAGACATATTCGGGAGAGTTTGTTTGGTTTGAAAACGACTGCTTGTGTCCAGCCACAACCTTGCTATAATCCCGCAAGGTTAGAGAACGGGGATGGGGGCTGTCAAGGAGAAAAAACGCGTCCCGCTGATTGAAATCTCTAATATTCGGCCGCACATGCAAGCGACGAAACCAAGCATGGCTGAACCTTACTTGAAAATCGGAGACGTGGCCAAGAAGGTCGGCGTGTCGCCATCGGTGATCCGATCGTGGGAGAGCCTCGGACTGGCGCGTCCGCGGCGCACGGAGAGCAAGTACAGGCTCTACAGCGCCGAAGATGTGAAACTGCTGAAGCGTGCGCGCTTTCTGCGCAAGGTGCGCGGGCTCAACGCAGCCGCGATTGTGCAGTTGCTGAAACGCGAAGGCAAGGTGCGTCCTGCGACCGGCGACGGAAATGCCGGAGCCATCGGAGCGCATCTGCGGCAACTGCGCGCGCGACGGAAGCTTTCGCTGGCGCAAGTCGCGGAGGCAGTTGGCATCTCGGTCGGATTTCTGAGCGCGCTCGAACGTTCGCAGATGAGCGGATCGGTCGGAACTCTCCGCAAGCTGGCCCGATTTTACAAGACGAACATTCTGGATTTCTTTGACGCCATCGGGAGCCAGCAGCCGGCAGGTGCGTCCCTCGGAGCGCAAGGTGCTGGAAGCTGGCGACGGGCGTGCGCATGGAGTTACTGGCCTGGGGCAACACGGTGATGGAGCCGCATCTGTTTCGAATCGCACCCGAGGCCGGAAGCGGCGATCCCTACTCCCACGAGGGCGAGGAGTTCATCTACGTGTTGCGCGGCGATCTGGAGATCAGCGTGGAAGGCGAGGAATACCGGCTGAAGCCGGGAGACAGTTTTTATTTCGAGAGCGCGACGCCGCATCGCTGGAAAAATCCGGGGCGCAAAGAAACGTTGGTGTTGTGGATCAATACGCCGCCGACGTTCTAGCGTGGCGAGTACCGCGCGGACAGAACATCTGGAGGAAACATGAACTGGCAACGCATCGTGCGCTTGCTGCCCTTGTTAGGAACGTTGTTGTTGGTGGGATCGTGTTCGAAAAAGACGCCCACTCTCAATCTTCTGGTGTGGGAAGGCTATGCCGACCCGTCGTTCATACAGGCTTTCGAGACGCAGAATCACTGCAAGATCTCAGCGTCATACATGGGGTCGAGCGATGAACTGGTTGCGAAACTGCGCGGCGGCAGCGCCGGAAATTATGACGTGATTTCTCCGTCGAGCGATGTCGCCACCTCGATCGCGACGGCGGGACTGGCCGCGCCGCTCGATCTGTCGAAGATTCCAAGCTATGGCCAACTGTCTCCAAAGCTCACTTCCCTGCCGCTGGTGCGCGTGAAAGAACAGGTGTTTGGAGTCCCGTTTATGTGGGGACCCGATCCGATCATCTACGACACAACCGTGTTTGCGCAGCCTCCGGATTCGTGGAACGTGATGTGGGATCCGAAATATAAAGGCAAGGTTTCAGTGTGGGACGACCTGTCAACCGTGTACATGGCGGCGCAGGTTTTGGGGTTTGACAAGCCCGACCCAACACAGCTTTATAACTTGACCGATGCGCAGTTGGAAGCGGTGAAAAAGAAGCTATTGGAGTTGAAACCGAATGTCCGCAAAATGTGGGCGACGGGTGGAGAGCTGACAAATCTGTTTGAGAGCCACGAAGTTGTGATCGCTATGGGCTGGCCACTCAATACCGCCGACTTGAAGAAAGCGAATTTCCCAGCGGGAGAGACGATCCCAAAGGAAAACACGACGGGCTGGATCGATCACCTGATGATCACGGCCGGAAGCGACAACAAGGAATTGGCGCACAAATTTCTGGAGTACATGATCGAAGCGAAGACGCAAAAACTCGTCACCGACAAAACGCACTACGTTCCCGCGAATCCGCAGGCTGGGCAACTCATGACACGCGAAGAGATGAAGACGCTGCATCTTGACGACGTGGACAACTATCAGAAGCGGCTCTATTTCTGGCAGAACGTACCGCGGCGGCAAAAGTACACCGAGATTTGGAATGAAGTGAAAGCGGCGCAGTAACTCAAAAGAAACCTGCATGGCTTCTCCGACCACTCCTATCGAGGCAGCTGCGAGCACGCAGGCCGCCGCGAAAACGACGCTGCTCAGCGTTCGCAATGTGGCCAAGACCTTTGGCCGCAACGTTGTACTGCGTGATGTTTCGCTCGAGATTACAGAGGGGGAGTTTCTAACCATCCTCGGCGAGAGCGGGTCGGGAAAAACGACGTTGCTGCGGATTGTTGCAGGCTTCGAAACTGCCACTTCCGGCGAGATTTGGATGGGCGAAGAAAGATTGGATCACCAGCCTCCGTACCGCCGGCGCGTAAACACTGTTTTTCAGAGTTATGCGCTCTTTCCGCACCTCACCGTGGAGCAGAACGTTGCATACGGGTTGCGCGTCGCGAAGCGGCCGGAAGCAGAGATCGCACAGCGCGTAGCCGAAGCACTCGACAAAGTAAAGATGACGGCCTATGCCAAGACGAAGCCGTCGAAGATCAGCGGCGGACAGCAGCAGCGCGTCGCCCTGGCGCGAGCCTTGGTAAACCGGCCTCGGTTGCTTTTGCTTGATGAGCCGCTCTCTGCGCTGGATGCGAACTTGCGTCGGCAGATGCAAGTGGAATTGAAGTCTCTGCAGCGTGAGGTGGGCATCGCCTTCGTGTTCGTCACGCATGATCAGGAAGAGGCGATGGTGATGTCGGATCGCATTGCACTGTTGCGATCTGGCGAACTGGAGCAGGTCGCAACGCCACGAGAAATTTATAGCCGTCCGGCAACAGCGTATGTGGCGCAGTTTATCGGGCACACGAATCTGCTAAAAGGCGACGTCTGCAGTGGCGTGGTGCGGTGCGGAGCCCTGTCATGGACAACTTCGCTCCCGGATGGATCGGCGCTGCTTTCATTGCGGCCCGAGCATGTCCGAGTGGGCGCGACGAACGCCTCGGGAGCAGTCCGCGTTCGTGGACGAGTTCTGCAGCAGGCTTTCCATGGGGCAACAGAATTGATTCGCGTGGAATGCCCCGACGGCCTTGTCCTGGTGGTACGAACCGCGAGCGGGAACGCGCTACAGCAGGAAGTCGAACTCGAATTCTTTGCCGCCGATGCAGTTGCGGTACGCGAATCTCCAGAAAGAAACTAATGTTCTCTCGCGCCTACAAGACGGTTGTAACCGTCCCGCCGCTGGCGTGGGTCACCGTGTTTCTGTTCGTGCCGTACCTGCTGATGTTCTGTTACAGCTTCTGGTCGGTATCACCTACACAGACGATCGTGCATTCGTGGAATCTCGATAACTACGGAGAACTGCTGCAGAAGGCCGTCTACTGGCAGACGCTGCTACGTTCGATGTGGATTGCGGCACGGGTGATGTTGTTTTCTCTGCTGCTCGGATATCCGCTGGCGTATTTCCTCTCGTTCTACGCGGGCCAGCGAAAAGATGTGCTGTACCAGATGGTGATTATTCCGCTGTGGGTCAGCTACCTCGTGCGGGCTTACGCGTGGAAGACGATTCTCGGCTCCGACGGCGTGCTCAACACGCTGCTGCAGTATGTGCACCTGACGAAGCACCCACTCGATTTTCTGCTCTATAGCCCGTTCGCGGTCGTTCTGACGCTCACGCACATCTATACGCCGTTCACGATCCTGCCGATTTACGCCGCGCTGGAGCATATTCCACGCAACCTCGTCGAGGCCTCGCATGATCTCGGTGCCACGCCGGCACAGACGTTCTGGAAAGTGATCTTCCCGTCTGTCGATTCCCGGGCGTTTTGGCGGGCGCGACGTTTGCCTTCGTGTTGAGCCTGGGAGATTTCCTTGCGCCGTCTGCTGCTGGGCGGACCGAGCGGCATCATGATTTCGAATATCGTGGTCAGCCTGTTCGGCGCGGCTTACAACTGGCCGCTAGGCGCCGCGATTTCGCTGTGCATGCTGGTGCTGGTGGTGAGCCTGCTGTTCGTTTCGGAGCGACTGGAAAAGAAATGGAGTTTCTCGTGAGCACGAGCCGCCGCGAATCTGCCGCGCTCGCACTGGCTGCCGACTTCACGCAACGGCGGTGTTCGCTTTCTCTATCTTCCGATTGCGGTGCTCATCCTCTATTCGTTTAACGGTCAAGGCGTTGGTGGATTTCCGCCGCATCATCTGACGCTCGACTGGTATCGCATCTTGTTCGCAGACGGAGCGATCTGGGATTCTGTGCTCAACAGCCTCGAAGTGGCGTTCGCGGCGATGGCGATCTCGCTTACATTCGGCATTCCGGCAGCCTGGCGCTCGATCGCGCACAGTTTCCGGGCAAGGCACTCTTCCGGCGACTGGTGCTGCTCCCGCTGATTCTGCCGGGCATTATTACCGGCCTGTCGCTGCTCATGCTCTTCAACCTGGCGAGGAAGCGTCTGGACTTGTTTACGATCATTCTCGGCCACGGGACGGCTCTGATCTCGGTCGCGACCACCGAAGTCTTTGCCGGCCTGCAGAAACTCGATCGAGCGCAGGAAGAAGCCTCGCTCGATCTGGGCGCAAATTATTGGCAGACGTTCTGGCGGATCACGAGTGCCGAATCTGAAGCTATCGATCATCGGCGCGGCGCTGCTGATTTTCACGCTTTCGATGGACGAGATCGCAGTCAGCTTCTTCCTAATCGGACGGGACAACACGCTGCCACTGGAAATCTGGGGACGGCTGCGCCGCGGCATCACGCCAGAGATTAACGCCGTTCCGACCATCATCTTTGTGTTTTCGCTGGTGACGATCGTCGTCTGGTACCGCCTGCGCGTGCGCGCCGACAGGCAGCGCGGAAGTCGGAACGGATTGCTCGAGACATCAGAGGAGGCAGTCAAGTGAGCGCAAATCGCAGGGACTTCATCAAGTTCGTCGTGGCGGGAGCGGTGACGGCGGGATGTCCGATCGATCTGTCGCTGGTGCGTGCACAGACCTCCGAGTGGGCGCTCGAATTCCGCCAATGTGGACGGCGAGGACAATAAAATTTGCCATCAGGTACGCGACGGCAAAGTATTTTCGCGTCCGGCGGCGTCGGCGAAGCACGATGTCGTGATCGTCGGTGGAGGCGTCAGCGGGCTGGCCGCGGCTTATCGACTGCAGCATCGTGACGTTCTGCTTCTCGAAAAGGAGCCGCACTGGGGCGGCAATGCTTACGCCATGGAATACGACGGCACCGCTTACGGCTACTGGTTCTGCCTTCTTATGGAGTGACTCGGAGGCTTTACGCTTTCGCCAAGGAAATCGGCCTTGACCCGCTACCGGTGAACTGTCCTGATGGCAGCATCGTCAACGGCGAGTTCGTGCCTGACACGTGGGGCGATGGGTTGAACAAGCTTGCCATATCCGCCGTTCACGCGCGATAAGTTTCAAGAAATTCAAAAAAGAGATGATGGCCATTGACGTCGAGAAGCGCGGGCCAGGAGTTGTTCAATGTTGCCGTTTTCGAGTTTCATGAAGCTCTACACGCGCGAGATCAAGGAATGGTGGGATACGTTCGGGCCGTCGAACTGGGGCGCAACCAGCGACGAAACGGCAGCCGGAATGGCGATTGGCAGAATTGCAGGATGTGGTGAACCAGAGCCGAAACGACAATCGCTACACATGGCCGGGTGGCCTGGGCGCGATCACAAAGAGGCTGACAGAACTTCTTCAACCGAAATATGGTGATCGCATGCAGGCTGGCGCGACCACAGTAGCCGTCGTCCCGGGCAAAGACGACGTGCAGGTCACCTACATGCAGGGCGCGAATTGAAGACGGTGGCGGCGAAAACGGTTATCATGGCGACGCCAAAGTTCATTACGCGGCGCATCGTGGAAGGAATTCCGGACAAGGAAAGCGACGCAATGCAGCAGATCCGATACACGCCGTACTGCGTCGTGAACCTGATCTTCGACAAGCCGGTTTTTAACTAGGGATACGACACGTGGTGCCCAGGCAATACGTTTACGGATGTCATCGTCGCCGACTGGGTGATTCGCAAGAAGTCGGGATACAAGCAGAAGTACAACATTCTCAGTTGCTACACGCCGATGAAGGAAGAGGACCGCGTCAATCTACTAACTGAAGACGGGCGCACGCAAGGTTGCCGCGAATGTCCTGCGCGATTTCCAGAAGCTAACGCCGGAGACCAATGTGGATCCGGTCGAAGTGCATATTTATCGTCGCGGCCATCCGATGTATATGTCCACGCCGGGACTGTATCACGCGAACACAACCATTGGTTCGTCAACCGATGGATCGCGTCTTCTTTGCGAACACAGACTCGCAGGGACCAGAGTCGACTACGAACGAAGCGATCGTCGCGGCACAGAGGACTGTGCGACAGGTGGAGGCGAAGATGGCAGGAAAAGTCGCGGGGAAAGAAACGGCACTCGTGGGATAACCCGCTGAAAAACTACTTCTCGTCTTCAGGAACTGCCATTGCAGCGCCTGAGCGCGGACTCGGCTTGGGCTTGAGCGGGCAGCGGACGGGTTGGTCGGGATCTTCAGGTTCAAGCAAATCGTCGGAGGCTGGGCCAGTCATCTCCTCGGGGTTCTCATCGACATTTTTGGCTTGATCGACAAAGGTATTCGGCATTCCACTAATCTGCTCCGCCGTGGAAACTCGAACGACGATGCGCTGGTTCAGTAGCAGGCTGATCTGATCGATCATCATCAACTGGCCAGGGTCGGCGACCGCAATCGCAAGCCTTCCATCGAGCATACGTTCCAGCGGCACGAAGTTGTAGCGGAACATCAACTCGACGGGAACATTCTTTAGAACTTCGGGCAGCACGTGAAAATTACGCAGGTCCACGAATTCGCAACCATAGCGCAAGCCAAATCCCGCGCAGCTGAAATATCGCTGTCAGGCACCGCCGTTCTGTCATCGCCGCTGTTCACGAATCCCAACTCCGCTCTCCATGCCTAGCAAGATCGGACCGCCAGACCAAACTTGCAACGTTCTTGCTTATCCGGCGAGTTCCATCCCCTATTCATGGTGGGATTTCATGCTCCGCATAGTAAAGTAGTAGTAGACAGCCAATCGGAAGGATCCTTTTTGAGCTCAGGTATTCGCAATATCGCCATCATCGCGCACGTCGACCACGGCAAGACCACGCTGGTCGACGCCATGCTGCAACAGAGCGGCACGTTTCGCTCCAACGAGCATCACGTCGAACGGGTCATGGACTCGAACGAACTGGAGCGCGAGCGCGGCATCACAATTCTCGCCAAGAACACCGCCATCTTTTATCACGACGTCAAAGATCAATATCGTCGATACGCCGGGCCACAGCGACTTTGGCGGCGAGGTCGAGCGTGCCCTGAAGATGGTCGACGGTGTCATGCTGCTGGTCGATGCCAGCGAAGGTCCCGTTGCCGCAGACGCGGTACGTGCTCAGCAAGGCGCTCGAGGCTCACCTGCCGCCGATCGTCGTGATCAACAAGATTGATCGCGCCGACGCCCGCCCGCAGGAAGTACTGAACGAAATCTACGACTTGTTTATTGACCTCGACGCCAAGGAAGAACAGATCGATTTCCCGGTGCTCTACACCAACGCTAAGACGGGCACCGCGTCCACCGACATCAGGGGTGGTGGAGAAGATCTGCGTCCACTCTTCGATGCGATTATCAAAACAATTCCTTTGCCCAAAGGCGATCCGGCTGGTCCGCTGCAGATCCTGGTAGCGAACCTCGACTACAGCGACTATCTGGGACGCCTGGCAATCGCGCGTGTCTTCAACGGCAAGATGTTCACCGGGGAAGAAGTCGCTATTGCAAAGCTCGATGGCACGCTGCACAAAACCAAAATTACAAAACTATTTTCCTTCTCGGGCTTGAAGCGAACCGACATCACGGAAACCGAGTTGGGGGACATAGTCGCCGTCGCTGGGGTGGAAGGCATCACGATCGGCGAGACCATCACTGAAGTTGAGAATCCGGCTCCACTGCCGCACATCGCCATTGATGAACCCACGATCGCGATGCTGTTCACGGTCAACACTTCACCTTTCGCGGGGAAAGACGGAACGTACGTCACCTCGCGCAATTTGCGCGAGCGGCTCGAAAAAGAGCTGCTGACCAATGTTTCTCTGCGCGTGGAAGACACGGGCACGACTGATTCGTTCAAAGTGCTGGGCCGCGGCGAGTTGCAGCTTTCGATCCTGATTGAAATGATGCGGCGCGAGGGCTACGAACTCATGGTCGGCAAGCCAGAGATCGTTACAAAGCGCATCGATGGCAAGCTGATGGAGCCGGTTGAGCATCTCACGGTGGATGTGCCCGAGGACTTCGTCGGCGTCGTGATGGAGCAACTCGGTTCGCGCAAGGGCGAAGTCACCAATATGCACAACCACGGTTACGGCCGCGTGCGCGTTGAATTCCGCGTGCCCAGCCGCGGACTCATCGGGCTGCGCAGCCAGTTGCTTACCGACACGCGGGGAACCATCGTCATGAACGCGCTGTTCGACGGGTATACCGAGTGGCAGGGAGAGATTCCGCACCGGCTCACCGGAGCGCTGATTGCCGATCGCGCCGGGGTTTCGACCGCATACGCGTTGTGGGGCCTACAGGAGCGCGGAGAACTTTTCGTCGGGCCAGGCGTTGATCTCTACGAGGGCATGATCATCGGGGAGAACGCCAAGGACACCGACCTCGACGTAAATGCGGTGCGAGAGAAGAAGCTCACCAACATGCGGGCATCCACGGCCGATGAAGCAATCCGCCTGGTACCGTTCCGACCGCTGAATCTGGAGCAGGCGATTGAATTCATCGCTGACGATGAGTTCGTGGAAATTACACCTAAGTCGCTGCGGCTGCGCAAGAAGACCCTGCAGTCGAACAAGCGCAAGAAGAGTTCATACGCAACCGTCGAAGACTCATAAGGCTAAGAAATCCGAAACCAGCGCGAAGAGCAAACCTCCATTGCGCATGTTTCTAGTGCCGTGCAGCTGCGGTACAACGTTTGCCGTAGCGGAGAACTACGACCATCAGGGCACGGCTTGGAGCCGCTATCTCATCTGTCCCGGGTGCGGCAAGAGGCACGATCCCAAGAACCGGCTGTTACAAATGGGATTCCATCCCGAGGGTTACTGGAAAGTCGACGATTGCTAGCGGGCGAGCAGGCTATCCGTCGAAACCCAGTTCTCCTTAAAATCAATTGACAAGCGATCTTCCGCAAACCTGCTATACTTTTGCCCGCATTTGACTGTTCGCCAGCTCCGGTTTCGATTTTCAGGAAAGGCCCTCCCGACCTGCCAAGTCCGCCGAATTGCTCGCACTTCCGACAGCTCAATGCAGAGGCAGACGCGTGAAGAATATCTTTGTGGGGAATCTGAGCTTCAACACCGCCGAAGACGAACTGCGGCAGCTGTTCGAGCCGTTCGGGCAAGTCGACCGAGTAAGCATCATGACTGACCGGGACACCGGACGCTCGCGCGGTTTCGGTTTCGTGGAGATGGCCAGCAACGAAGACGGCGAAAAAGCGATCACGTCTTTGAATGGTTCGCAAGTCGGCGGACGCACGATCAACGTCAATGAAGCGCGTCCCAAGACCGAGCGGAGCGGAGGCGGTGGTGGTGGTGGCGGCGGTGGCCGTGATCGCGGAGCACGCGGCGGACGTGGCGGCGGCGGTGGTGGCCGTGATCGCTGGTAAGAACAAAATCCCGGGAAAATTTAGTCGAACCGCGCTCAGGCCTTTGGGCGCGGTTCGTATTTCACCAGATCCTACCTGTGAGCGGTGGGCATCTGCCATGAGGGCCCCTGTCTTCCCTTGCCGCTTTGCAACCGTCATCATTGATGGCTTTTCACCCCGCATGTAAACTGTAGAAGTTGGTGCGCGCCCGTAGCTCAGATGGATAGAGCGGTTGCCTCCGGAGCAACAGGTCGGGAGTTCGAATCTCTCCGGGCGCACCAAATCCCCCCAAGTCTGGCAACGGCCAATGATCGCCTTGATTCGGGCGATTGATGCCATCAGACGACCGCCATGCTGCCTGCGCATGGTTCTTAGACAAGACAAGTTCTACAGAGGAGTTCCATGGGTGAGCGTGCACGGTGCATGAGATCGTTCGGAGTTTTGCTGCTAGCAGCAGGACTCGCCGGCAGTCCAACATTTTGCATCGGCGCTGACGAATCGCCGGCCAAGGCCAGTGCTGCACCAGCGGACTCTGGCCTCTATTTGAAGGTGCAACTCGCCAGTCGTCTGAAAATGTCGAAGCTGAAACCCGGGGACGCGATTACCGGCAGTTTGTCGAGAGACGTCTATTCCGCGGACCGCAAGTTATTCCCCGCTGGAAGTCAGGTGCGTCTGACTGTCGACCACATGGAAAAGAGGAAGCGCACCCCCAATGACCACTGGCCATGGGTGGTAAAGGCATTCACGCCGCGGCACGAAAACTATCCCGCGTTCAAAGAGGCGTCTGTGGTGGAAGACGGTGGCGAACGGGCGCTGCAGGTTTCGTTAATTTCTGTCAGCCGTATGCGCGACGTCCATGCCAAGGCGAAGAAAAACAGATCAGGGCAGCCGCCCGAGGCGGAGCATGGCGCCGTTGAAGTAAGCAAGTCAAACGCGAAACGGCCGGCAGCGCCCACCATGGTGCTCGAGGCTTTTGGGATCGGGCACGAGCCCGCCACGGACGACAAAGATGAGACCTCTTCTGCGGAAGCGGATTCAATCACGCCGGCAACGCTCCCGGCAGGCACGCATTGCAGGATTCTTCTGTTGGGCAACGTGAGCGCATCGAAGAGCAATCCGGGCGATGTTGTGCAAGCGCGATTGCTCGAGCCCGTGCTGCTCAACTCGAAGGTCGTGCTTCCAGCAGGCACTGTGTTTGAGGGCAAGGTCGTGAAGAAAACTCCACCGCGATGGTTGAGCCGCGCCGGCTCTCTCTACTTGACGTTTAGCGAAGTCACACTGCCCGAGGGCAACCGCATCCCGATCGCTGCCTCGCTCGCAGGCGCGGAACTGGACGAAAGCTCGCATACGAGGATCGACGCCGAAGGCCGGTTGCGCGGTGAGCGCCCGGGCAAGGCATGGATGGCGATCAATCTGGGTATGACGGCAGGAATCGCGAAGGAAGTCGATGATGGCCTACAGCTTGTGATTGAAGCGATCATCTCAACGGCGACCGATGCATCTACGGCCGGGACCACGCGAATCATTTCCAGTTGCGTCTCCGGCATATACATGGCAACGCGCCACGGGCGCGACGTGGTTCTGCCGCGCTTCACGGAGATGGATATTTCGCTGGACCGTCCAGTGTCACTGACCACGACACCACAGGTTGCTTCGCTGGCCGCGGGAGGGAAATAGCGGCTGGAAGATTGGGCATTTTATCCGTTTCCCGTCTAATCTGGACGAATGAACTACGACGCCATCCTGGTTGTCTCCTTCGGCGGTCCTGAGTCGCGGGAGGACGTGATCCCGTTTCTCGAAAACGTATTGCGGGGGAGAAATGTTCCGCGTGAGCGAATGCTTGCGGTCGCGGAACACTATTACCACTTCGAGGGTAAGAGCCCCATCAATCAGCAGACTCGCGAGCTCATCGCAGCTCTCAAGAACGAACTCGCACAGCATGGTCCGAAGCTGCCGGTGTATTGGGGTAACCGCAACTGGCATCCTATGCTGGCCGACACTCTGTTGCAGATGAAGCAGGATGGTGTTCACCGGGCGCTTGCGTTCGTGACATCGGCCTACAGTTCGTATTCCGGATGCCGGCAGTACCGCGAAGACATTGCTCGCGCACAGAATGAAATAGGGCCTGGCGCACCCGAAGCCGACAAGCTGCGGGCGTTCTTTAACCATCCAGGATTCATCGAGGCAACAGAAGCGCGGCTGCGGGATGCGCTGAGCCAAGTTCCCGCTGATGCACGACAGAATGTCCAGGTGATTTACATCGCGCACAGCATTCCAATTTCGATGGCGAATACCTGCGATTACGTTCGCCAACTGGAAGAGGTCAGGAAGCTTATTTCTGCGCGGTTAGGCATCACCAACGATTCGCTCGTGTACCAAAGCCGCAGTGGCACACCGGGTCAGCCATGGCTTGAACCAGACATTCTGGATTATGTGCGCAAAGTGAAGGTGCGAAATCTGGCGAGTGCCGTCGTGTTGGCACCTATCAGCTTTATCTCCGATCACATGGAGGTGCTCTACGACCTTGACATCGAGGCGCGGCAACTCTGCGAGTCTCTGTCTTTGCCGATGGCGCGGGCGAAGACGGTCGGCGTTCATCCCCGGTTCATTGAGATGATTCGTGAATTGATTCTGGAGCGGACAGCGCCGGGAGCAGAGCGACTCGCGCTCGGTTCGCTCGGGCCGCGGCAAGATGTGTGCGCAGAAGACTGTTGTCCGGCACCGCAAAAGCTAACACGGCCACAGGGCGCGCCGGGAAGGCCGAGCGGGACCTAGTTTGAGGAGGCTGGAACCTTGGGAGGCTCGTAGTCCGTCGCTTTTGGACGGCCTTCCACCAAATGCATGGTTTCGAGAATGGCATGGACGACCGGCTCGTTCCCAACCGCCGTGTTTAGCATGAGGTGGTAAAGAGAACGCGTGGGCCAATCAGCGTTGAAGTAGTGCTTCACGTAAGCGACGCGCTCGCGATCGATGGAGTCCACCAAATCTTCCGCTTCACCTCTGGAATGGCCATCCGCTATGGTGCGGCGGATTTTCTCGGCACGCGGGGCGTAGAGAAAAACGTGAAACGCGTTCGGATTCTCGCGTAAGAAATAAGGACCACCGCGTCCGACCACCACGGCATTCCCTTCCTGCCCGATGCGGTTCATCGTCTCCTGCATCAGCGACATCATACGATCGGTGTCGAAGACCTGACTTCCGAGAGCGGCGGAATTGCGCTCGTAGCTGCCACGCCAGAAGGATTTCGCGAGACGGTGAAGACGGCTGTCCATGCGCTCATCGCAGCGCATGACGGCGGAAGGTTCAACGTTGGCAGTGCGGGCGATTTCTTCGGTTAGAAGGTGGTCCCAGAGTTTCCACCCCAGACGGTCTGCTAATTCGGCGGCAATGGCGCCGCCTCCGCAGCCGTACTCGCGCTCAATCGTGACGAGACGGAACATGGCTACCCTTTAGTGTACTGCGATTCCGCCACCCGGCTTCGATTTTTTCATCAGGAAGACCATTGGAACCATGGCCAGTATGGCGAACCCAAGGAAATAGAAGCAGTCCATATAAGACAGCATCGTTGCCTGCCGAGCAACCGCTCCCTGAATAATCGCATACGGCAAAGAGGAAGATCCGGGGGCGCCTCCGCCATGCGATTGGACCATGGCTCCGAGTGCTTTGATCCGAGCTTGCAGAGCAGGATTGGTGGCGCTCAGATGGCTCGACAAATTCGTCAAATGGATCTGGGTGCGCCGGTCGAGCATGGTGGTGACGACCGATATTCCGACACTACCCCCTATGTTGCGCGCCAGGTTCATCAGACCGGATGCAGCGTTGTTCTTGTCGCGAGGCAAGAAGGCGTATGCAGCTGTATTGATAGGCACAAACAAAAACGCCATGCCCACGGCCTGAATCGCGCGCGCCTTCGCGACCGTCCCGAAATCGATGTCCAGATCAAAACGGGTCATGTGAAAAAGAGAGAATGACAAGACCACTAGGCCGAAAAGAAGGAGCCAGCGAGGGGTGTAGCGCGATAATAGAAATCCCACGAGCGGCAACAACAGAATAATCGCAAAACCTCCGGGCATCAGTGCCAAGCCCGCCTGCTGGGCAGTGTAGCCAAGCAGCGTTTGCGAAAACAAAGGCAGCAGCAGCGTGCTTCCAAGCAGGGCAAAACCCAGCATAAACATCAGCATGTTCGAGATGCCGAAGGTGCGATCGCGGAATAAATGCAAATCAATGATGGGATCCTTGTGCTTCCATTCCCAGACGATGACGAAGATTAACGCCGACACAGCGATCACCGACAGCGTCAGGATGAAGTTCGATTCGAACCAGTCGTCGCGCTGCCCTTTGTCGAGCACGATCTGCAACGCACCCAAACCAAGCGCCACGAAACCCAAGCCAACGTAGTCGATGTGGGTCTCGCTCAGCTTGCGGCGCTTGAAGTAAGGCGGATCCTGGATCAGACGCGAAGTCAGCAGGATCGAGAGGATGCCGACGGGTATGTTGATGAAGAAAATCCAGCGCCAACTGAAATTGTCGGTGATCCATCCGCCGAGCGTAGGCCCAATCGCCGGTGCGGTAACCACTGCCATGCCGTAAACGGCAAAGGCCATGCCGCGCTTGGCCGGCGGAAAAGTGTCCGCAAGGATCGCTTGCTCACTCGGCTGCAAACCTCCGCCGCCGGCTCCCTGCAGAATGCGGCAGACGATGAGTGTAGCCAGGTTCGGCGCAAGTCCACACAAGAATGAACTCACGGTGAACAACGCCACGCAGCCCATATAAAAATTCTTGCGGCCGATGATGGACGACAACCATCCGCTCAAGGGAAGGACGATCGCATTCGAAACCAGATAGGAAGTGAGGACCCAAGTGCTCTCGTCTTGTCCGGCGGAGAGACTGCCGGCAATGTGCGGCAGTGCCACGTTCGCAATGGAAGTGTCGAGAACCTCCATGAATGTGGCCAGCGTGACAGCCAGCGCGATCACCCACGGATTGACTGATGGGCGCCAGGCGTCCGCCTGATCCATAGTGGTGGCGGCCGAACTCATTCGCGAATCCAGACCTTCGGTGTCACCGACATGCCGGGAACCAGGTGATGATCTTTGTTAGAACCAGGATCGAGTACGATTTTGACAGGAATGCGTTGCACAACTTTGACGTAGTTTCCCGTGGCATTCTCGGGAGGCAGGAGGCTGAAGCGGGCTCCGCTGGCGCCCGCGACGCTGTCGACTTTTCCGTTGTACTTCACGCCATTGGCGTCTACTTCGACGGTGACGCGCTGGCCGGGTTTCATTTCCCGTAGCTGGGTTTCTTTGAAGTTGGCGGTGATCCAGACGTCGTCGAGATTAATGACCTTCATCAGTTCCTGGCCGGGAGCAACGTTTTGACCAACCTCCACGGTGCGGTTGCTGACGATGCCGTTCACGGGCGCAACTATTTTTGTATATTGCAGGTTGAGTTGAGCTTGATCTAAGTCGGCTTTCTTGCGCTGCGCTTCGGCAAGCGCCGAGGTGGCCTTGGCACGTGTAATCTGCATTTGCTTGGGAGCGGTATTGGCCGTGCGCCAGTTGGACTGGGCCTGGATAAGTTTTCCCTGGGCCTGTGTAACTTGCTGTTGCGCTGCATCGGCAGTGGCTCGGGCAGCTTCCACGGACGCTGCGCTAGCCTTTGACGCGGCGATGGCCTGATCGTATTGCTGCTGGGAAATCTCCTGCTTGTCTACTAACTGCTTGTAGCGACCCAGATCGTTTTGCGCCTTCACGTTGTTGGCTTCGGCTTCTTGCAGTTGGGCCTTGGCGGCTTCGAACTGTTGTTTTGCGACTAAAATGCCGGCGCGAGAACTGTTCACATCAGCTTCGCTGGCTGAGACCTGACTGCTTGTGTTGACGGAGGTAATGGGCACGGTCACGCCCGCAGCAACCGCGGCGGCCTGCGCGTCCTCAAAATCGGCCTTTGCGCGTTCGTAAGCAACCTGATAGTCGGCGGGATCGATTTCGACGAGCACAGTTCCGGCCTGGACGTACTGATTGTCTTCAACGTTGAGTTTGATGACGTGCCCCGAGACGCGGGCGCTGACCGAATTGACGTGTCCATCCACCTGGGCGTCATCGGTGGCCTCGTAACTGGCCATGTAGCGATAGACGAAGAATCCCACAACGACCAAAACGAAAATGCCGATGACCAATGCGATCCGAAAGCCCGAACTTTGGGTGCGCGAGGGTCGGGTGCGGAAATCCTTCTCACTGGATGGCAGCGGCTTGTTGCTGGTCTCGGGCCGAGGAGCGTCGGCGGGCGGACTCTGGGTTGTTTGTTCCATACGCTATTGATTGCCTTTCAAATATCGTTTGACGCCTTCTTCCGCATCGCCGATGGCGTGCGCCAGTTCGACCTTGGCCAGATTATGAGCGTAAAGACTTTGAATGTAACTCTCGTGAGCTCCGGCCACCGACTCCTGCGCCTGCACGACTTCCAGGTTGTCGGCGACTCCGGCGGTGAAACGATCCTGTGATTGTGCCAGAGCCTGTTCCGCGAGATCCACGGAACTGCGCGCGACTTCGACCTGTTGAGCGGCCGCATCCAGATCGAGTAACGCCGTGCGGACTTCGTAGTCGATCTGGCCGCGGAGGTCGCCAAGTCTGGAGCGAGCCTGCTTCAGTTGCGCATCAGCTTCGAGCACGTCTCCGTGGACGCGATTGCCGGCGAAGATGGGAATGTTGAGGCCGCCGTTCAGCTGCCAAGTGCCATTCGATTGCGAGGGTGTAACGCCGATGTCCCCCAGATTTGCGCTGAGATCGAGCGAAGGATATCGCCCTGCGGCAGCTGCACGTCGCGAAAGTTCTGCCGCTCGCACTTGAGACTGCGCCGCCTGATAGTCGGCGCGCGACGTATACGCTCGCTGCAGATACGTTTCCAGCGGAAGAGGAACGAGCGTCTGATATGGCGCCTTCTCGGTGAGAACGAACTCCTGTCCCGGTGGGAGGCCGATGATGCGAGCCACACTCAACCTCAACTTGGCCAGATCGTTGCGGGCCACGATGAGCTGTTGCTGCCTTGTTTGCAATTCGACCTGCGAGCGCAAGGCGTCAATCGCGGGTGTCAATCCGGCTTTCAGCTGGTCTGAGGCCTTGCCGTGAAGAGCCTGAGCGTTATCCACCTGGGCTTCGGCAGTCTCGACCCGGGCTGCTGCCGCAATGGCCTGAAGATAGGCGTTTCCTACAGCCAACACAACCATTTCTCGCGCATCTTTGTAGCTGAATTGAGCGGCCTTCACATTCTCCGAGGCGGAGCGCTCGCGTTCGAGGTTTTTGAAATTGAAGAGCGACTGGCCGAGAGAAATGCGCGCGTCGAAATAGTTGAAGGCAGGAACGACACGCGGAAGTGTGGTAGGAGCGTTACCCGGAGCGGCGAGCAAAGGAAACAACTTGTTAAAACCTAGAGCCGCAAGAGCCTGCGTTTGCACGTCCTCTTGCACCCGCGCGGCGACGTTGGGCAACAGTTCGCTCAGTTCCTTCCACCGTTCGCCGCGGGCGGTCTGGGCCTGGTCGCCCGCCAACAGCAGGCCTAGATTGTTGCGCAGGCCGCGATCGATGGCTTCTTTGAAGTCAATCTGCAGAACCTCAGCCGACACCCTGCCTTCCGGGGCGCTCCCCAGGAACGGGTTCTGCGGGCCGGGAAGGGAAACACCCGAGGGAGATCCACCCGATGACTGAGCCAACAGGCCCGGGGTGATTAGCAGCGCACACATAAACGAAGCAAACGTTCGGAGAGCCTTCAATGAGCAGTGCATTCTTGAATGTGGGAAGCGTTCGGCGTAAACGGAGGAACCCAACGCTCCTTCTCGCCTATAGCATAACTCGTCCAGCTTTGATTCGTTTTTGGTCCCTGGCGATGCAAAACGAATTTCTCGAAACGAGGTTTCTTGCGTTTTCGAACCGGCCGCGAAGCAGGTGATAGAGATCAGGAAATTAGGAGTCTCTAGCCGCCACGCGCACCCAAAGTCCAATACCTTCGGTACTTTGCCTGCCGCGGTAACTCCCGGTAACCTAGAGTTGCTTAAGGAGGCCGTGGGTCAATGCGCAAGTGGGTCACATTCATCGCCGTAGCAGTCTTGTCGCTAGCAGGCCTGGTGACCGCTCAGAGCGCACCGTCAGGCGTGGATCGGAAGGTTGCCTCTAGGATTGCGCCAATCTATCCAGAACTCGCAAAAAAAATGCACATTCGCGGCGTTGTTAAGGTAGAAGCTGTCGTGCGGCCCAATGGCACTGTGAAGTCCACTCGGGTGCTAGGTGGCAATCCAGTACTGGTGGACGCCGCCCTCGATGCAGTTGGGAAGTGGAAATTCGAAGCGGCACAAGGCGAGACGACTGAGGTAGTGCAATTGGCCTTCGAAGGCCAGTAGCGTCAACTCCCATCAAAACCTGACAAACTTTAGAGAAAGCAAGCATGTCCCCGCAGCCAGGAAAGGCTCTCTTCAAGCGTCCGCCTGACCGTCGCCACCGGCGTTATCCGCGCTTCCGATCCGAATTCCCAGTCCAAGTGACGTTGCTATCGGGAGAGGAACATCAACACCTCGAGGCTCACTGCAGGGATTTGTCCGAGGCTGGAATCGGTTTATTGATCGCCGCAGAATTGAAACCAGGTGAGGTCGCGTCGCTAGGCTTCTCGATTCCGGGAATGCCTGATACTTGGGATGTGCGGGCGGTGCTGCGCCATCGGCGTGGATTCCATTATGGATTCGAATTCCTTTCGCTGTCGAAGCAGCAGAGCGTAAGTCTCGTGACCCACCTGCCCAGTCTGGAACGTGCGGATATGGATTGAGACGGCAAGATTACGGGCCCGACGTGACCAAGGTCATCTTGAACGGAGGTGACCTTGGGTTCAATCTAGAGGGGACTATCACGCTAACAACGTGAAGAAGTGGATTTCATGAGCGCGGCAATCGGAACGGACTGGACACGAATACTCTCGGACCCGGACCTTGTGCGGCATGTAGGCAAGCTGCTGCAGGCGTACCGCGAAGCTCCGCCTGAAAAGCGGGAAGAGGCCCTGCTCGCGGCGATGCGCGAAATCAAAGCCGGAGCGGCACCAGCCAAGACCGCAACCGGAAAGCCTGTCCCGGATGAGACACCTCAACCGCACCCAGTGCCAACGCCAGCATCGGCTACACCTCCGTTCGAACCCGATTTGTTCAGCCCGAACTGGAGCAGTGATCGGCGGCGGCATCCGCGCATCAAGTGTTTCGTGGCGGTGGAATTGCGCGTGGATGACGCTCCAACACCGATCTGGGGCAATCTCTCTAACACCAGCGCCGGGGGATGCCTCGTGGAAACGGCAAACCCGGTGAAACCAGGCGCCAAAGTGGAGATCGGCCTCTGGTTGGCGAACGGAAAGATTTGGGTCAAAGGATTCGCGTTAAGTGGAGTCGTCACCCGGAGTGGCCCCGCCAATGGGGTTCGCGTGCGATTCGACGGGATGGTTCCGGCTGAGCGCGATGGTCTTCGGCAATTTCTCAAGTTTGTGCAGGAGACAACCCGCGCGTCCCACAGTGAAAACAACTATCTACAGCTTCTGAAATAAGGCAAGCACCCTATATCCTGCTAGTTTTTTCACCACCTCTCCATCCACGCCTGCGTGGAAATTGATACACTTCCTGCGTATTGAACCCTTTCTGTAATCGTAAACTCTAATTAGGTAGAAACCGCTCGCTTGTCAGAATCGCCAACCGGAGGAGCAGAACCGAATGGTAGCCAGTGAACAAGTTTTAGTGACGGGACAGCAATTGGACACGTTATGCATCAACACGATTCGAACTCTGGCGATCGATGCGGTGCAACAGGCGAACTCGGGACATCCCGGCGCGCCCATGGGGCTGGCTCCGGTCACATATTGCCTGTGGCAACAATTCCTGCGCTACGATCCGGCGGATCCGACTTGGCTGAACCGCGACCGATTTGTACTCTCGAATGGGCATGCTTCCATGCTGCTGTACGCGATGTTGCATCTCGCGGAAGTACGGCGGGTCGGTGAGGACGGCAAAGTTCTCAAGGAATTGTCACTTCCTATGGAAGAACTGAAGCGCTTCCGCCAGTTGGGAAGCCGGACTCCGGGGCATCCCGAATCGCACATCACGTCTGGGGTTGAAACCACGACCGGGCCGCTTGGGCAGGGGGTGGGCAATAGCGTGGGCATGGCGATCGCCAGCAAATGGCTGGCGGCCAATTTCAACCGGCCCGGGTTTGAAATTTTCGACTTCAATGTTTATGCCATGTGCTCGGATGGCGATCTCATGGAAGGGATCGGCGGTGAGGCTGCATCCCTGGCGGGGCATCTGAAGCTCTCAAATCTCTGTTGGATGTACGACCACAATCACATCACGCTGGATGGACCGGCGAGTTGGTCGTTCAGCGAAGACGTCGCGACGCGCTTTATCGGGTACGGCTGGAATGTAACCCGTGTGGCGGATGCTAACGATCTGGACATATTGGCGCGAGCGTTTGAGACCTTTCAGAAGACGACGGACCGGCCAACTCTCATCATCGTAGACAGCCACATCGGTTACGGTTCACCGCACAAGCAGGACAGCAATGCGGCTCACGGCGAGCCGTTGGGCGAGGAGGAAGTAAAGCTGGTCAAGAAGTTTTACGGATGGCCGGAAGATGCGAAGTTCCTGGTGCCGGAGGGCGTGCGGGAGAACTTCCGAGACGGCATTGGGAAACGCGGAGCGGATCTGCACGCGCAATGGTCGGAACTCTTTGCGGAGTATTCGGCGAAGTATCCGGAGTTGGCGGATCGTTTGCACCTCATGGAGCGCCGCGAACTGCCTGCTGGATGGGACAAGAATCTGCCAACCTTTCCGGCAGATGCAAAAGGCATCGCGACGCGCGAGAGTTCGGGCAAGGTCCTCAACGCTGTTGCCCAGAGCATTCCGTGGTTGATCGGCGGGTCGGCTGACTTGGCGACTTCGAACAAGACGACTCTGAAATTCGAGGGCGCGGGAGATTTCAAGGATGCCGGTTCGACGGGACGTAACCTGCATTTCGGCGTGCGGGAGCACGTGATGGGAGCCAGCGTCAACGGGCTGACCGTGTCCGGGATTCGTGGCTTCGGCGCGACGTTCTTTAATTTCAGCGATTACATGCGGGCGAGCATTCGTTTGGCCGCGCTGTCGGAGACTCCTTCGATCTTCATCTTCACTCACGATTCGATCGGGGTGGGAGAGGATGGCCCAACGCATCAACCGATTGAGCAACTGGCATCCTTGCGAGCGATGCCAAATCTGATCGTGCTTCGTCCTGGAGATGCGAACGAAGTGGTCGAAGCGTGGAAGATCATTGCGGGGTTGCAGCACACGCCGGTGGCGCTGGTGCTGACGCGACAGAATCTGCCCACGCTGGATCGGACAAAATATGCCGCGGCCTCAGGCGCAGCGAAAGGCGCTTACGTGTTGGCGGACGCGCCGGGGGGAAAGCCCGACGTGATCCTACTGGGCACCGGCAGTGAACTGTCTCTATGCGTCGATGCGTACGAGAAGCTGAAATCCGAAGGCATCAATGCGAGGGTGGTCAGCATGCCATCGTGGGAAATTTTTGATCAGCAGGATGCCGGGTACAAGGAAAGTGTGCTGCCATCAGGAGTAACAGCGCGCGTGTCCGTGGAAATGGCAGCGACTTTCGGATGGGAACGCTATGTCGGCATCAAGGGGCGCAAGGTAGGGATGCATCGCTTTGGCGCGTCCGCGCCTTTGCAAGATCTGTTGAAGTATTTCGGATTCACGGTGGACACGATCGTTGCGGAAGCGCGCGCAGCGATAGCCGGCAAATAAGCTGTCGGCACTTGCGAAGTATTGCGTCCGCAACAGTTACTTCGCGCAAGTCATCAAAGTATTAATGGAGGGGATTATGCAGCCAACTGGAGTTTTAGAGACCTCGAAAGTGACCAAGAATCCGCTGAAGGAATTGCTGAACTACGGGCAGTCCATGTGGCTGGATTACATCCGGCGCGATCTATTTACCAGCGGAAAGCTGAAGAGCTTAATTGATGACGATGGACTGCGGGGCATGACATCGAACCCAGCGATCTTTGAGAAGGCGATCGCCGACAGTTCGCTGTATGACGACATGCTTAAGTCTCTGACATCACGGAATGATCTCGACACGACCGCCAAGTTTGAGCAGATTGCTATTCGCGACATTCAGGATGCAGCCGACGCGCTGCGCGGAGTTTACGACGAATCGAACTGCCGCGACGGCTACGTCAGCCTCGAGGTTTCGCCCTATCTCGCGCGAAAGACGCAGGAAACCATCGACGAAGCACGACGCTTGTGGAAGACCGTGAAACGCGACAACGTGATGATCAAGGTGCCCGGGACGGCGGAGGGATTGCCCGCGATCCGGCAACTGATCGGCGAAGGCCTCAACATCAACATCACTCTGCTCTTCGCGCAGGAAGTTTACGAGAAGGTAGCGGAGGCATACGTCGCTGGACTTGAAGAAGTAGCGGCGCGCGGCGGAAATCTGAAGAAGATAGCCAGCGTTGCCAGCTTTTTCATCAGCCGCATCGACACACTGATCGATTCCCAGTTGAACGAGAAAATCAAGGCGACAACTGATGCCGGCCAACAGGCTTTGTTGAAGAGTCTTCTGGGTAAAATCGCGATCGCAAACGGCAAGCTCACCTATCAAAGCTACCAGCGCATTTTTAGCGGACCGCGATGGCAGGCTCTAGCGGCAAAGGGAGCGCAGACTCAACGCGTGTTGTGGGCGAGTACGAGCACGAAGAATCCCAATTACCGCGACGTGATCTACGTAGAAGAACTGATCGGGCCTGATACGGTGAACACGATGCCGCCGGCGACGATCGATGCATTCCGCGATCACGGACGGCTACGAAACAGTCTGACGGAAGATGTGGCGGGCGCTGCCAAGGTTATGCAGGATCTCGGACGCGCGGGAATTTCGATGAGAGAAGTAACCGACAAGCTAACCGACGACGGCGTGAAATTGTTCGCTGACGCGTTCGACAAACTGCTGGCGGCCGTTGCGAAAAGCACGCAGCAAAAAGGATAAATCGTGAGCCGACTGATGACTTCCCTGCCGGAATCACTAGCCACCACGGTGAAGACTACGATCGCCGACTGGCAATCGGGCGGCAAGATGCAGCGCTTGTGGCAGCGCGATGCAACGCTTTGGACCGGCAGTGACGAAGCCAACTGGCTGGGATGGCTCGATATTGTGGAAGAGCAGATCGCGCAGCAGGATCAACTGCAGAAGGTCGCGAAAGAAATTCAGCAGCGCGGTTTTCAGCACATTTTGCTGCTCGGGATGGGGGGATCGAGTCTGTGTCCGGAAGTTCTGCGCATGACATTTGGCAGGATCACTCACTTCCCTACCCTGCACGTGCTGGATTCCACCGATCCTGCCCAGGTGAAGGCCTTTGAACATCTGATTGATATCACTAAAACGCTCTTCATCGTCTCCAGTAAGTCAGGCAGCACACTCGAGCCTAACATCTTTAAACAATATTTCTTCAAACGCACGGAGCAGGCGGTTGGGGTGACGAAAGTTGGCAGCCAGTTCATCGCAATCACCGATCCGGGATCGAAGATGCAGCAAGTAGCGGAGGCAGATCGATTTCTGCACGTCTTCTTCGGACGTCCGTCAATTGGCGGACGTTACTCGGCGCTGTCGAACTTCGGAATGGTACCCGCTGCCGTAATGGGATTGGACACCAAGAAGTTTCTCACTCGCGCTATGGAGATGGTGCGAGCCTGCGGGGCAAGCGTGTCGGTCGAGGAAAATCCAGGCGTGGTGCTCGGCATCATTCTGGGCGCGGCTGCGAATGCTGGACGCGACAAAGTCACGATGATTACCTCGCCGGGAATTTCCGATCTGGGCGCATGGCTCGAACAACTGCTTGCGGAATCGACCGGGAAGATCGGCAAAGGCATCATTCCGGTCGATCGCGAAAACCTGGCTGCGCCGGAGACTTACAGCACTGACCGAGTCTTCGTTTATGTTCGCCTGGAATCGGGGATCGACGCCGATCAGGATGCGAAGATCGCGGCAATCGAGAAGGGCGGGCATCCGGTCGTGCGCATCACGATGGCCGACACTACGACCTGGGTGCGGAATTCTTCCGCTGGGAAATTGCGACGGCCGTGGCCGGCGCGATCATTGGAATCAACGCATTCAACCAGCCTGATGTGGAAGCCAGCAAAATCGCGACGCGAAATCTGACGTCCGAGTACGAAAAGAATGGGTCTCTTCCGGCAGAAAAACCGATCGCTCGAAGATGCCGGCATCAAGCTCTTCACCGATGAAAAGAATGCCGTCTGAACTGACAAAGGCAACGGGCAGCGACACGTCGCTCGCGGGCTATCTCAAAGCACATCTGGCTCGCATTAAGACCGGCGATTACTTCGCGGTGCTGGGATACATCCAGATGAACGCCGAGCACGAGAAAAGTCTGCAGACGCTACGTCACACCGTGCGCGACAAAAAGCGTGTGGCGACATGTTTGGGATTCGGCCCGCGGTTCCTGCATTCGACCGGACAAGCGTACAAGGGTGGCCCGAACTCGGGGGTGTTTTTGCAAGTGACTTGCGACGATTCAGTCGAGCTACCGGTGCCCGGACAGAAATATACGTTCGGAATCGTGAAGGCTGCGCAAGCGCGCGGCGATTTTCAGGTGTTGGCGGATCGGGGAAGACGAGCCCTCCGAGTCCATTTGGGGAGCAATCTGAAAGCTGGGCTGGCGGCATTACAGGCTGCGGTGCAGAAGGCTCTGTAGCATTTCTGTGGGAGCGAATGCGAGGGCAGGACGGCCTCGCGACTGCCGGCGAGACGCCGGCGCTACCGGTACAACGCGATTAGGAGCTAAGCATGCAATTGGGAATGGTAGGTCTCGGCCGCATGGGCGCGAATATGACACGTCGCCTGATGCGCGGCAGACATCAACTCGTCGTGTCGGATCTCAGCGCGGACGCCGTCAAAGGATTGGCCAGCGAGGGAGCCACCGGATCGGCGTCACTCGAGGATCTCGTCGCGAAGCTGACGCCCCCACGGGCCGTGTGGATCATGGTTCCCGCGGGCGGACCGACCGAAGCAACGGTGCAGAAGCTCGCTGCGAGACATGCAGGCCGGCGATGCGATTATCGATGGTGGCAATTCGTATTTCAAGGATGACGTGCGCCGCGCGAATGAATTAAAGGGTAAGGGCATCCATTACATCGACGTCGGAACCAGCGGCGGCGTTTGGGGCCTGGATCGCGGGTACTGCATGATGATTGGGGGGCCGGACGAAGCAGTGCAGCGACTCGATCCGATTTTCAAGACGCTGGCTCCCGGTAAAGGCGACATTCCGCGAACGCCGGGACGAGAGAAACTGGGCGGCACCGCCGAAGATGGTTACATCCATTGCGGGCCCTCGGGCTCCGGTCACTTCGTGAAGATGGTCCACAACGGCATTGAGTACGGCATGATGCAGGCCTATGCCGAGGGCTTCGACATCTTCAAAAATGCCAGCAGCAAGGATCTGCCGGAAGATATGCGGTACGACCTGAACCTGCCCGACATCGCGGAAGTCTGGCGGCGGGGCAGCGTGGTTAGTTCGTGGCTGCTCGATCTGACGGCGATGGCGCTCACGGAAAATCCGACGCTCTCCGAATATGAAGGCTTCGTGCAGGATTCGGGCGAGGGCCGCTGGACGATTCAGGCCGCGATCGAAGAAGCCGTACCGGCGGACGTGCTTGACCGCGGCGTTGTTCGTGCGCTTCCGCTCGCGGCAGCAGCATACCTTTGCGGAGAAGATGCTTTCGGCGATGCGGCAGAAGTTCGGCGGGCACGTAGAAGCGGGCGCGAGTAAAACGAAGAAGAGCGCATAGGCGACTTCATTTTTTCGAACGTACGTCAGAGGATTGCATTCATGGCTCAATTAGCGGAACAACCGACAGCAACACCGCCGCGGATCGGCAAGCAGGGCGATCCCTGCGTGATGGTGATCTTTGGCGCGGCCGGCGATCTGACCGGACGCATGCTGATTCCGGCGCTCTACAATCTGGCCCGGGCCGGGTTGCTTTCCCGCGAATTCGCGGTGGTCGGCGTGGCGCGAGCACAGATGTCGAACGATGACTTCCGCAAGCAAGTCCATGAGGACGTCAAGGCTTACTGCGGCGATTGTGTCGACAACGATCTATGGGAGTGGTTCCTGCACCGCTTCTACTACTTCACCGGCAATTTCAACGACGAAGACCTATACCCGCAGCTCAAGGATTTCCTGAACAAGATCGACCAGGAACACTCCACCCACCAGAACTTTTTCTACTACCTGGCGATCGCACCGACAGTATTTTCGGCCCGATCGTTCAGAACTCTCCGCTGCCGGATTGATGGAGCAGGGCAACGGCCACTGGCGGCGGGTGGTCATCGAGAAACCGTTCGGTCACGACCTGGAATCGGCCAAGGCGCTGAACCAGCAACTGCTCAAGGTGTGCGACGAGAAGCAGATCTACCGCATCGACCACTACCTGGGCAAAGAGACCGTGCAGAACATCATGGCGTTTCGCTTCGCCAACGGAATTTTTGAGCCTGTCTGGAACCGACGCTACATCGACCACGTGCAGATCTCGGTGGCCGAGACGGTCGGCGTGGAAGGCCGCGGCAGCTATTTCGATCACGCCGGCACGTTGCGCGACATGGTGCCCAACCACATCATGCAGCTCATCAGCCTGACCGCGATGGAGCCGCCGATTTCGTTCGATGCGAACGCGGTGCGCGACGAGCAGGCAAAGATTCTGCATGCCATCCAGCCGATGAGCGATGAAGACGTCCTGAGCCGCACGGTGCGCGGCCAGTACGGCGACGGAACCGAGGACGGCAAGCGGGTTCCGGCGTATCGATCAGAACCCGATGTTCCACCGGACTCGCGAACGGAAACCTTCGTCGCGATGAAGTTGCTGATCGACAACTGGCGCTGGGCCGACGTTCCCTTCTATCTGCGCACCGGCAAGCGCATGCCGGTGCGCAACACGCATATCGTGATACAGTTCCGGCGGGCGCCTTTCGTGCTGTTCCGCGACACGCCGGTCGAACATCTGATGCCGAACCAACTGGTGCTGCACATTCAGCCGGAGGAAGGCATCTCGCTGCAATTCGCGGCCAAGGTTCCCGGCCCGGTCATGCGACTGGGAACGGTGGACATGAACTTCGAATATCAGGAATACTTTGGCAAGCAGCCCAGCACCGGATACGAGCGGCTGCTGCACGATTGCATGATCGGCGATCAAACGCTGTTTCAGCGCGCGGACATGGTGGAAGCGGGCTGGTCGGTGGTGAATCCGGTGCTCGATCTGTGGAAGGCGCTTCCGCCACGCAATTTCCCCAACTACGCCTCAGGCACTTGGGGACCGAAGGAGGCCGACGAACTGCTCGAACGCGACGGCCGCCGCTGGAGGAATTTCGAGAAATGATTCTGGCCGGCGATATTGGTGGGACCAATGCCAGGCTGGCTTATTTTCAACCCCAGAACGGACATCTTCGTCTCGTTTCTGAGCGCGTCTTTCCCAGCCGTGAACACAGCGAATTCGGCGAAATTGTAACCGAGTTTCTAGACGATTCCGGCACGCGTCCAGAAGTCGCCTGCTTTGGAATCGCCGGCCCGGTGCGCAACGGTCGCGTCGAAACTTCGAATCTGCCATGGATCATCGAGCAGTCCCGGCTCGCCAAACAGATTCATCTTCCGGCGACGCTGCTGATTAACGATCTGGAAGCGAGTGCATGGGGCATCGGCGCACTCGGCGCCGCAGATCTGGTGCCGTTGAACAAAGTGAGCGGGCCCGCCGTCGGCAATCAGGCGTGATCGCTCCCGGAACCGGCCTAGGCGAGGCTGGATCTGTTCTGGGATGGAAACCGTCATCACGTTTTCGCTTGCGAAGGCGGGCACACGGACTTTGCTCCGCAGGGAGATCTGCAGATCGAGTTGCTGCGCTTTCTCGAGCGCGCGCTTCGGACATGTGAGCTATGAGCGCATTCTTTCCGGGCCCGGACTGGTGAACGTCTACGAATTTCTGCGCGACAGTGGATGCGGAAAGGAATCACCGGAACTTGCCGTCGCTATGAAGAAGGGCGACCCGGCTGCGGCCAATCTCGCGCTGCGCTTGAACGACTCGTGCTCCGCTGGCGGTAAAGGCTCTGGATCTGTGGATCGCGTGTTTACGGCGCCGAGGCATCCAACCTGGCACTGAAAGTAATGGCCACCGGCGGACTGTTCCTGGCTGGCGGCATCTCGCCGAAGATTCTTACCAAGCTCACAGGCCCCGCCTTCATGCAAGTCTTTCGTGGACAAAGGCCGCCTGCGGCCCCTGGTGGAATCGATGCCGGTCCAGGTTGTCACGAATGAAAAGGCTAGGACTGCTCGGAGCGGCACGATGCGCGGCAGTTCGGGCGGTAACGAGCTGAGCGATTCCTCGAGCGGAGTTGTGCGGGAAGTCCGCTGAGCAAATCCGGTGAAATCCGCAAGCTGACGACTCCGCAGGAATTGTTTGCCGCGGCGGCGGAAGAAGTCGTTCGCCTAGCGAATGAAGCCGTGGCGGCAGCGCGGCCGCTTCACGATCGCGCTCTCTGGCGGCTCGACTCCCAAGAGTCTCTTCAACCTGCTGGCCACGAATGCCCGCTCGACTCTGCCTTGGGATCGCATGTTTTTTTTCTGGAGCGATGAGCGTCACGTGCCTCCCACGGATGCCGACAGCAACTACCGCATGGCGGACGAGGCAATGCTGTCGAAGATTCCGGTGGCCGCCGGGCAATGTGTTTCGCGTTGCCGGCGGAAAATCCGGACGCCGCGGCCGCAGCCGAGGCCTACGAACAGACTCTGCGGAAGTTCTTCCAGTTGGAGCCCGGGCAGAGTTCCCGCACTTCGATCTGATCCTGTCTGGGCATGGGCCCAGACGGCCACACGGCTTCGCTTTTTCCGGGCACCGCCGCATTGCAGGAGAAGTCGCGCCTGGTCGTCGCCAACTGGGTGGAGAAACTGAAGACCCAGCCGCATCACGTTCACCCTGCCCGTATTGAACGCCGCACGCTGCGTTGCGTTTCTGGTCAGCGGGACCGACAAAGCCTCCCGCCCTGAAGGCAGTACTGGAAGAGCGACGCCCCCGGCGAGCAGTATCCTGTCGAAACTGGTGCAGCCGAGCGACGGAAAACTGATTTGGTTGGTGGACCGGGCAGCCGCCAGTGGGCTCGCGGGATGAGTTCAGCGTTCAATGAAAACCGCGGAGGACGCGAGGGACGCAGCGGGAATCTAGTCGCGGAACCGAAACTGGATCAAAAATTGACGCGCACTGTTCTTGGAGTTATTTAAAGGCTTATTTAAAGAACGCTGCGTCTTCGGTCCTCTGCGGTTGTGGTTGCTGGCTATCCTCGCCAGTCGCCGATTTCCTTCAAGCCTTTGCCGCGGGCGTGCTCGAATAGGCGAACGCGATGGCGGGAGTGTTCGAATTCGTGGATGTCGGCCCAGACCTCGGCCTGCCATGCCGTTGTCGTGGGCGGCGGATTCGCCGCAGGTGGCGCAACGGGTGTGCAGGGTCACGGAATGGCTTCGACACCGACCGGGGCCGCGCCCGGCAATTCGATGAAGATGCAGCGGACTTCTTCGAATCTCTTCGTTCTCGCCGAGCATGTGCTCGTAGCGCAACAGGTAGCCGAAGCCCAGTTTCTTGGCCTCGAGCTCCGCCTCGGCGCGAGTGTGAAAAGGGCCATACTCGGCCCGCAGTTGCTCGGTGGAGTCACATGCCATCCAGAAGGTTTCTTTGTAGGCCATTGCTGGTTTCGCCCCGGGGTGCGAAGCCGGCTCGTGGCTGCTTGAGCCCGCTGTTTCACAGATCAAGCCGTATCAGTGCAATTCAATGCCGCGTCGGATAACTGTAAGCAATTGGCGGACATAGAGTTAGCGGATCGTGCTGGAGCAGCGTCCTCTCGTGAAAGCTTTTGCAGAGTCTTGGCGAACCGGTGAGCCAGTCTCCGGGAGTCTAGCGCAAGCGGCCAGGTTGTGCAGAGACAGAAACCTTCAACCACGAAGGACACGAAGTTCACACGGAGACCTTGAAGCTTGCTTCGTAAGCTTCGTGTCCTCGGTGGTTGCAACGGTCGACTAGTCGGCGCCGATCGCCTGGCGATATGGGCGCTCGGGACGTTCGGCCTCGGGCCAGGTCTTTCCGCCATGGCTGGCCACGTACATGGCGAGTTCCAGGCGGCTCCAGACACCCAGTTTGTCGAAGGTGCTGCGTAGGTGGTTCTTGATCACCTGCTCGCTGGTGCCCACGATCTTTCCGATTTCGCGATTGGTCATGCCTTCCCAGACCAGAATCGCGATCTGGATTTCCTTCGGGGTAAGGCGTTCGCGGGGAGTCATGACTGTGCCTCCTCCTTCGTGAAGATCGGCGATGGCCAGCTTGACGCGCTTGCGGCCGTCGCGAATTCCGGCCCGCAGGAATAACGTACGCAGGTGTTGCTTCACGGTGCGTGGGCTGATGTTCAGCTGACCCGCAATTTCTTTGTTGCTGCAGCCCTGCACGAGCAGGTTCAGCACCTGTTGATCGCGGGGCGTCACTTTGACTTGGTCCAGATCGATCACGTCGTTAAACCTCCTGTTTCCATCGAAGTCACAGACGCTTCTTACCTAGCACGGCTTTCGCCATCTCTTCGCATGGCTCGCAACTTGAAGCTAAGTACTTTAGGGCGTTGCACTTTTCACGACAGCCCGCCCCTTCAGGTAGCCTTCAGACACCTCGTGGTAGCCTGTGCGAGTTCCAAATTGGTCCATGACGTTTGGACCGAGGATTGTGTTCGCACCATCTCCCTGACAGTTCTTCGCATCCGAGAGGGAGCTGCCGGGTCGGACAACGCGAGGAGCGTGCTACTTGTGGTCCGGACAAACGTCTTTGTCGTTAGTGGCTTTCATTGTCGCGAAGATCGCCACATTGATTCGAGGTGACCAGTGAGTAACGATCGAAACCAGTTTCCTGCGAAGACTCAATCGCGCTCCCACATCGGCCTCTGTGGAATCCACTGGATTCTCATTTTGGTCCTATTGGCCGCGGCCCCAGGTTTTGCACAGGAGCAGGTCCTCATTGCCAACACTCAATCCGCGAATACCCCTCAGAGCGGAGCTCCCATCACGATTACGTTGCAGGACGCACTTCAGCGAGCCAAGCTGAACGATCCGCAATACCGTTCGGCGATCACCGATCTTGGCCTGGCGCGCGAGGACCGAGTTCAGGCTCGCGCCGGTCTTTTGCCGAACGTGAACTACAACAACTCCTTCATCTACACGCAGGGCACCGGTGCCGGCGGTGCACACCCCAAATTCGTCGCCAATAACGGAGTGCATGAATACATCAGCCAGGCGAACGTTCATCAGTCGCTGTCATTAACCACGTTTGCCGATTATCGCAAGGCATCCGCCTCTCTGGCACAGGCCCGGGCCAAAGCGGAGATTGCGACGCGCGGACTGGTGGTCACCGTGACGCAGGCCTACTACGGGCTGGTGGTGGCCCAGCGCAGATACGCGACCGCGCAACGGGCAGACGCTGAAGCAGCACGATTCCTCGATATCAGCGTGAAGCTGGAAAACGGCGGCGAAGTGGCTCATGCCGACGCGATTAAAGCGCGCATTCAGGCACAGCAGCAACAGCGCGATCTGCAAGAAGCACAGCTCGACATGGAGCGCACCCGGCTTGATCTCGCCGTTCTGCTGTTTCCGGATTTCAACCAGGATTTCGCCGTCGTCGACGATTTGCAGACACCCGAACCGCTCCCAACCTTTGAGGAAGTCGAGGTGGCGGGAAAAAAGAACAACCCTCAACTGCGGGAGGCGCTGGCTGCCTATGAAGTCGCCAATCATGAAGTCACGGCCGCGTGGGGAGGGCTGCTGCCCGCGCTGAGTATCGACTATTTCTACGGAATCGATTCGAACAAGTTTGCGATTCGCACCGATGGCGTGCGGAATCTCGGATACTCGACCGTTGCTACGTTGCAGATTCCGATCTTCAGCTGGGGAGCGGATCGCAGCAAGCTGAAGCAGGCGGACTTGCGCCGGGATCAAGCGCAGGTGGAGCTGAATCACGCACAGAAGGAATTGCTCAGCCACCTGAGGCAGTTTTACCTGGAGGCCAAAACCTCGCGCTCGGAAATGGAGTCGCTGGCGAGTTCCGCGGAGATGGCTGCGGATAGCCTGCGGCTGACCACAATGCGCTACCAGGCCGGAGAATCCACCGTTTTGGAAGTGGTGGACGCACAGAATACTCTGACCCTGGCTCGCAACGCGTACGATGATGGCCAGTCGCGATATCGCGTTGCTGTGGCAAACTTGCAGACTCTGACAGGAACCTTCTAACCGCGATGAATGCTATCGAGTACTTCCAAATCCCGGTGCAATCGCAGAGCCCGTGATTTTTCCCGGCGTAAGTTTCAGCTGACTGGACTGTAACCCTGGCCGGTATTCTGCTGAGCGAGGCTGCTCTTCCGACAAGGCGGATCAAGGATCCCGACTTGTAACGGTGCAGGTGTCCCCAGTCGAGAAGACGACGATTGAGCACACGATCACGTCTCAGGCGGTGTTGTTTCCGCGTCCGCAGGCGGCGATTGTGCCGAAGATCAGCGCGCCGGTGCAGAAGTTTCTGGTGAAACGAGGCAGTCCGGTCAAGGAAGGCCAGGTGCTGGCTGTGCTGGAGAATCGCGACTCGAGTGCCGCCGCGCAGGACACCAAGGGCGCGTTCGATCAGCCACAAGCCGTGTACAAGACGACGACGGCAGCCAGCTTGCCGGAGGAGATCCAGAAGGCGGAGGCCGACTCACAGCAGCCCAGCAGTTGCTCGACGCTCAGGAAAAAATCTTTCAGAGCCGTCAGCAGTTGTTTGAGCAGGGCGCATTGCCGCGAAAGGAACTCGACCAGTCGCGGGTGGATATTACGCAGGCCCGTAATCAGGCTGCT
>CAWAXV010000003.1:0-159039 GCA_963786095.1 uncultured Acidobacteriaceae bacterium
CAGTGACTTTTTCAACACCCACAGGCGATAGCACAAGTATGCGCCGTTTGTTCGCCTTTTTGCGGGACAATAATGAGTGCTATGGAGATTTTTCAACAACTATCTGAGTTTTCTGTACCAAATTGAACATTTTTTGGCTGCGGATTTCCGCATCATAGACAACCGTGAAGGCCAAGAAACCTAGTCTCAAGCAGGTACAGGCCGTCCGTTGCCCCACATGTGGCGCGGGGCCGGGCGAGAAGTGCGAACTCACCACGGGACAGCCTCGCACAGCCGCATTGGGATCGACGCTTGGCTGCAGGGGACTGAGTTCTGCGCCTCAAGCTCAACGCCCATATCACAATCCAGTGTCGTGGCTTGCGGCTTTGGATGGTCGCGGCCCAGAGGGCTGTGTACGCTAAAGGGTTGACGGTTCCGCCGTAAAAGTATAGCTTCGTGGATCATGGCTAGAGCCAACGACCCGCCTTTAGCGTTTGGAGAGATCATCGATCGCATCGAGCAGATGCGAGAAGAGTTGCTCATCCTTCAAAGGTCACTGGAGAAGATCGAGGACCCGCCAACAAATGACGTGGACGAGGCGGCGCTACGATGATACAGCAAACCGCCAGCTAGGGCTTCCGTGACAAATCAAAAGTAGAGCTAGGCTCAATTCGATTTCGGCGACCGCTTTGAAAGCTCGCCCTCGAAATGAGTTTCAACTTCTTCATGACTCAGCGGGTTTTTCACGTCGGTCAATATGATGGAATAGACGACTTTGTTGCCTTCGACCTGAGCGGTAAGAAACGCGCTCTCGTCCAGTTCTTGGTTGGTGAATTTCACTCTTCTGTGAATGGCAAGTGTTTTAATCGACTCGTCGCTCATCCCGCTCCTTGGCTACCGCTTTCCCTTGTTTTCTTGCTTTCCTCTCTTTGGCAAGTTTTGCTTCGGCCGCGAGACTTTCTCTTTCGTACTGAGACATACTGATGGGGGTAATCTAGACAAGAAGTTGTTGCGGGGGAGGAGGACTATATTTCTCTTGCTTGCCATGCGGGACAGCGTCCCACAGGCCAGACCGGAGCGCCAGCAGCGAAACAAGCCAGTGCCGTTACACGTTTCGAGGAAAAACCGGGGGAGGCCCGGTCGACGAGTGAAATCGGGATTTATCGCCACTAGCTTTGTATTCACACACTTCGAGATGAGGCTGACGTGACCGTCGAAAAATTGGGCGAGTTTGATCTTGTTGAAGGTTCTGATCTGTGACGCCGCCACACCTTTACTCTTACTTTGCCGGGGCGAAATCGAGTTTGGTATCGCCTTTCACGGTCACCGTGAGGGTCGTGGCTTTGCCATTGTGCCACTCGGTCGCCTTGTACGCTCCGTCTGGGACATCCTTGATGGAGTAGTTGCCATCCGCGTCCGTTTCGGCGAAGTACGGAGAAGGACTGACCACAATCGTTCCAACCATCTCCGGATGCACGTTGCATAGCAAGGACACGTTCCCGGCATTCTCGGTACTGAAGTCACGGTCTTGCCCTTGTTGAAGGTGCCGACGGTATGCCAGCCTCGTTGCCGAAATATTCGGCCAGAAGACGTTGTGGGGGACGTTATCGTCGTTGCTGAACACGACCGCAGTCCCCTGCTGGATGACCAAGAGCGCGGGCGTAAATTTCATCCCTCGCTGATCCATCGCGGCAGTCTGCGTTGGGGCTGGGAAAGCTTTGGCGGGCACAGTCTCAAAAGCACCACCGCCGATTGGCCCGTGCCTTCACGCCTCCGCTTAGCGTGCCAGCAAAAGCATTCAGGCATGAGAACAGCAGGATAACGAGCAACGAAGTGAGTTTCATAAACACTCCCCTTTCAAAATGCCACGGCTAGTTGAGTGGTGGGCCGGCTACCAGGGCGTGCCTGTTCATAGTCATATGGATGCTTGCCTATCAGGCGATGGTTCTCAAGCGCACTCTGACGATCCTGTACGAATCTGTCACCACTGGAATTTCGGTCGCGGAGATCATCGACCGCCAGAATGCCTCGTCGGGGATGTGGGCGTTCGCCGAGGGGAACGAAGTGATGTACATGGTGGCGCTTCTGATCCTGCTTCGGCCCATCGTATTCAACGTCGGGGCTCGCGTTGCCGGCCTGACTGTGTCATCACCGAAGGCGGGGTGACGCCCGAGTTCCCACTCGTCTTTTGTTGCGACGTTCCTCAAATCTTTGTCGAGATATTCCTCGGGGACGTCGTCTTCGGGAAACTCGTGGGTGTGAACTTCGCGTTCGTCCTCGTTGTCGGCCTCCTCGACGCCCGCGACGGCGCCCGCCTCGAAGGCATTGCCTTCGTCGAGCAGTTCATCGACGCTTTCCGAGTCCGCGAGCTCGGCGCGCGAAACTCCCCGCAAATCTTCCGATTGCGCTGGCGCTCGTCGAGTACCGGGTAGAGCCTCGTCGTGTTCTCACGTCGTTCGCGAACCGGCTTTGGGGACGGGCTTGGTCTTCGTCGCTGCCGTTGCGGCGGCCGACTTGGCACGAACCGGCGTTTTGGCAGTTTTTGCTGAAGCTTTCGTCGACCGCTTCTTCGCCGACTTGGCCGGAGTGGCCTTCCTGGCAGATTTGTTCTTCTTCTTGTTCTTCGCGGGTGCGGTTTTCTTGCGGGAAGTCTTTCTGGACTTCGTCGCCTTTTTGTTAGCCTTCTTTTTGGTAGCCATGGTCGCAGTCTAACATCGGCGCACGGAGCGGAAACCGCAAAAGAGTTCGGTAATGGTGCGATTTGAAATCCACAGACGAAGAAATGCAGGGGTCAGAATTGGTTGAGCAACTCCCGCCCACTTGCCCGGTATACCGCCGCTTTCGGACTGGTGGGAACGGCTTGCAAAGCCGCCCTTCGCGGCATCCGTGACAAAGCTGTTTGAGCCTGGGGATCGGGTGGGAATTTGGGTGTAATGGCATGGTTTCGTCAACTGACGATAGAATCTCTCCGAAATGTATTGCCCGAAGTGTGGTGATTCTCTAAGAGAGCAAGGTGGCGTGTTCCTCTGTGAGCGCGGACAGATGGAATTGTCGCAATTCCGGATGGCGGAGCGCCTGGTCTCAGGGTTCGTGAGCAAGACTGAGGAACCTGAGGACTTCCACTTTACGAAGGCAGGCTACCGCTTCGGCGGCCAAGGTTCTGTCCCGGATGCGGCGTCTTGATGAACGAAGAACGCCGTAGCAGTAAAGTGTCCCCAGTGCCACCAGCCAGTGCAGCTTGCGCACAAACCGTTCATGCTGGTCCGTTGCTCGGGGCGATCTGTCACGCAGCATCGCTAGAACGGCGAAGCCGAAAGGCCCAAATGCCGCCAACAAGATCCACCAAAACGATCGCTCTTTGGAACGAATCACAAAAAAGCAAACCAGCAGCCACAAGATCGCTACCACCGCAAACGATCCCCACAACGACATGAGCTTCATATTGTTGAGGAAGTGATAGTTCCGCGCGTAATCCGGATGGCCCGCCGCACTTTCGGGATTGATCAGGCTGAACGCCAATCCCCCCAGCTTGAGGACGATGGGAATCAGTAACAGCAGGACCAGCGCGACCACGGTTTGTTTCTTCATCATCGTCGTGCCATCGCCTGCTTCTCTCTGGACCAACCGGCCTTTTTAGTCCCGGGGCTGTGAGGGAGTCTTTATATCACGAGAAGTTTACGTCGATTGACCGTAAGATTTTCGCGCTCCGGCATACGGGAGGTAGCAGGGAGTCAGGATTGGCGACTGTACGACAAGTCAACGTAGCCGTTCTTGTAAGCGACCACATTCTTCAGATGCCACTTCTGCTCGCTCGCGGAACTACCGAACAGATGCAGTCCGTCACCCAAGGTGACCGGCGCAACCATCAACCGGATTTCATCCACCACGCCGAGCCTGAGAAAACTCTGGCCTACATGGCGCCACCCACCAGCCATATGTTTCGGTATCGCGGCGCCAGTTTCTCATCCACCAACCTCTTGAGATCGCCGGAGTAGAATTCCACGGTCTTCCTGGTGCAAGGCAGTTCTCGACCTGTCACCACGACCGTAGGGGTATCGCCATAGGGCCAGCCGAGTTCGAGCGCGTGCTCATAGGTGCGAGAGCCGAGCACGTAGCAGTCGATCGACTGGAGGACCTCGGCACCGTCATCCGTAACCCCTTTTTCGTAGACATCAGAACTGTCCATCCACGAAATACTGTTGTCCTTCTTGGCGATGAAGCCATCTAGGCTTGCAACCACATGCAGCGTTACCGTCGCTTTCAGTGCGTTCGACATGTTTCCTCGGGATGAAAGATGAAGATGAGGCCGGCGGCCCTCACGCTGTTCCGTGGCCGTGTCCCTCAGAGGAAATAACGTATCACGCTTGCTTGTGCGCTGTGCCGTCTGTCTTATCGCGCTCCCTCAGAGACTTGCCGGAGCCGGGTCAGCCCTTGGCCATGTCGATGGCGGGCACTTGTGTTTCGACGTTAGGAGGCGGAGGTGCATCCACGACGCGGTCGCGACCCTCCCGTTTGGCGCTGTAGAGGGCGGCATCGGCCGCCTCCAGCAGTTCTTTCGGCGATGTGCCGTGAAGTGGAAGGCCCGCCACGCCGACGGAGACGGTAATTACTCCCAGCGCCTGCCCCTGGTGCCGCACACTCAATTCGCGCAGCTTCGAGCGGATGCGCTCCCCGCGCGCGTGGGCCGCGCTGAGTTCGGCCGTAGGCAGAATGATGACAAACTCCTCTCCCCCGAAACGGCACACGATGTCCTCGGCGCGGATGCTCTTCTCCAGGAATTGTGCGGTCTCGCGCAACACGGTGTCGCCAGCATCGTGGCCGTAGGTGTCGTTGAATTTTTTGAAGTGGTCCAGATCGAGCATGAGGATCCCCAGGGCCTGTTCGGCCCGCACGGCGCGCCGGATTTCGCGATCGAGTGTCTCTTCCAGATAGCGGCGGTTATAGAGTCCGGTGAGCGGGTCCTTGATGGGTTGAGCGCGCAGCGCATCGCGGAGCCGGATATTGGCCACAGACAATCCGACCTGTCCCGCGAAAGTTGTCTTCAACGACAGCTCCGAGTCAGCCAGAGCGGGCACTTCGTCCGTCGCCTGAAAATGCAGAATGCCGAGCGATTCGCCTTGCGCCATGATCGGGATGCAGAGATAGGTGTTCTTCACTCCCATGGCATGAGCGCAAGGCGCGGTCGTATCGCCTGCGACCACGAGGTGCGGGTGCCCCGTACGCAAGGCCCAGCAGGCACTCGGCTCGAACACGCTCACCGGGAGGAGGCATTCGTGCCAGGCCCCCGCAACTTCGGCCAGTGTGCGGCCCGCGTCGAGCAGCGCGACAGCCCCGCGACTTGTAGGAAAGATTTTAGGAGCGAAGCCCAGGGCGGCTGCGAAGACTTCGTCTTTGCTGATGCAGCTCTGCAGGAGTTCGCCCATCTTCGCCAGCAGGGTCGCCCGCTGCGACCGCGCGGTCAGGTCCTGCAGCATTTTCTCGTTCTGCTGGTCGAGTTCCTTGCGGGCGTGGTCGCGTTCGAGCATCTCGTCTTGCATGCGGGTATTGGTTTCTGCCAGCTCTTCGGTGCGCTCCTTGATTTGCTGCTCGAGAATTTGCTGGTTGTGTTTTTGATCTTCGATGTCGGTGCAGGTACCCACCCACTTGATGATGCGCCCCTGACCATCCCGCAACGGGTTCGCCCGTACCAGGAACCAGCGATAGACTCCATCAGCGCGACGGATACGGTATTCGATCTCAAGTGGCTCGCCAGTGCGGACCGAATGTTTCCACCGCTCCGTGCACGCCGCCAAATCGTCCGGATGAAGCGCTTTCTGCCAACCCCACTCTGTGCCCTGTTGGTGTTCGAAACCAGTGTAGGTGTACAGCTGCTCGCCTAGAAAATCGACGGAGCCATCGCTGCGAGCCGTCCAAAGAATGGCGGGGACCGCTTGCGCAACGGTGTGGAACAAGAGCTCGTCTTCTCGCGCAATCGAAGGCTCCGCTTTTTGCGGCGCGCGCCTGCGATGCAGCAAGAAGGTCACGATGCCTGCGACAAGAACGACAACGGCCACCAGCAAATATCCGGAACCAGCGTGAAGCATCATTGCTTCGAACGTATCGTCCTCCCGCAGACAGCAACTCGCTTGGATACGCAAAGCTTGACTGACGTCGCAAGGCTGCTAAGGGAGATATCGGCAGGAGTGGGCTTTGTAGTATTACAAGAATCTCAGACGCGTTGGAGCCGAAGCGTATTCCGGAAGGAGTACACACAAATGAAAAGAGACGTAGCGAAGCTACGTCTCTACGAAAAGGGTTGCGTTATCTTTACGGGTTGGTGCTGACCGTTTTAACCGTCGCGGTGTCGGTGGGGCCATTGGTGAAGAAGTTGTGGTCGTACATGTTGCGGTACATGCGTCCGGCAATTTCCGCGGCCTTCGGACCGAAGGTGGGACGTCCGCCTTGCAGGAAGACCACGACTACGACGCGCCCTACGCTGGTGTTGGCGTAGGATGCAAACCATCCGAAGCGGGTGCCGGCGTGCGAGCAGGTTCCGGTCTTGCCGAGAATTTCTTCTTCGTTGAAGTTGACGCGCAGGCTGCGCGCGGTGCCGTATTGCACCGCGCCCGCCATGCCGTCGGAAAGTTCGGGAATGATGGGAGCGATGTCGAGTTGCCGCTTCACGCGCGGCTGGAAGTTGGCGACTTCTTCGGGAGTGGTGGGATGCTGCAGGTAGTAGAGCGTTCCGCCGTTGGCGATCGCGGAGACCATCGCGCCCAGTTGCAGCGGGGTCATGGAAACGCCTTCGCCGAAGGAGCACATCTTGCCGACGCCGCCGAGTTTGGCGGGAATCACTTCGTCGGGATAGCTGCCGAGCTGCTCGCCCGGAATGTCGTAGCCGGCGAGTTCGCCGAGTCCGTACTCGTGGGCGTAGTAGGCGACTTTTTCAAAACCGAGCTTGCGTCCGAGGGCCTCGAAGTATGCGTTGTTGGAGTGCGCGAGGGCGGTGGTCAGATTCATGCGGCAGCGGCCGCCGAGGGTGACTTCGGCGTTTCTTTCGAGATCAGGCCTTCGCTCAGCGCGGCCAGAGCCACGGAAAGCTTGATGGTCGAGCAGGGCTGTGCACCGCTCGACAGCGCCAGCTTCTGGTTGACCATGGCCAGCACGCGTCCGCTGGTGGGCTCGATCGCGACCACGGTGCCGTTCATGTTGCCCAGCGCGTCAATCGCAGCCTGGCGCACGACCGGATCTTCGCCGGTCGTGATGTCGCCGGCAGTAATATCGTTGGCCACGAACGAACTCATGCTGAAGCGTTCGTGATAACGATGACGGCGCGTGGTAGCCGAGACTGGAGTCACATTCGCACTGCGGCTGCGCGCCAGGTGATGCAGGCGGCGCCGGGTGTGCTGCGTCTCACTGATCTTTGCTTGTGTTTTCGATTTCGTGGACGTGCTGTGTGTTGATGTGCGCCGCCCAACTCACTCCCGCCAGTGGCAGACAGACGAGAAGACCAAAAATCAGACGAAGAAGGCTCGTTCCCTTAAACATCTTGTTGAATTCACTCCCCGGAATCTAACACTTACGGTGCACGCGCGGTGCCAGCGGGCGGTAACTAACCTCATTATCACCCAACTCTGCGATAGTACGAGACTTAGCGGATTTCTGGCAATGCCAAAGTTTAGATGCTAAGAAACATTATCTTTTCTTTAACCCATTATGAAACAGTCACATACGGGAAAGTTACCTCGGTTCAGCCCCCTTCCGTAACGCATTACCTAGTTACTGGAAAGGTACTTCCCAATGTGCAAGAGTTTTCCTCAAATCGGTCGTCAGCGGTGAGCAATGAGCAGCGGCTAAATTCAAGAGCATTATTATTCATTGCTCATCGCTCACATCTCGTTGCTACCTCACATCACTTCGTTGCGCTTGCGCAGGAATGCCGGGACGTCGAGATCGTCCTGCTCGAAGTTCGTAACGATGGCGTTACGCATGGTGTCGAGCGAGATAACGTCGGCGGCGACGTGATCGGACGCATGCGAGACCGGCATGGACGCACCGTCATCGACGTAAGAGCGATCCTCGGCCATCTGGTGATCTGACATTTGGGGTTCCGCCATGATGTGCTTCGGTGGTTCGGCCATGGAGCCACGGCCGGCACCGTCGGGAAAATCCATGGGATCTTCGAGCGCGGCCGCATGCTGCGAAGAGAACGACGTGCGCACTTCCGGAGCGCGGCGTCCCGTGGGCATTTCGCGAAAGCCGGTCGCGATGACGGTGATCTTCACCGAGTCTTTCATCTTCTCGTCCATCACAGCGCCGAAGATAATGTTGGCATCTTCGTGCGCGGCGCTCTGGATGATGGTGCAGGCCTGCTGCACTTCAGCAAGCTTCAGCGAAGTGGAGCCGGTGATGTTGATGAGGATGCCGCGCGCGCCATCGATCGCTCCCGCTTCGAGCAGCGGAGAGGCGATGGCTTTCTGCGCGGCTTCGATCGTGCGCTTCGCGCCGCTGGCCGAAGCGGTGCCCATCACGGCGTATCCCATGCGCGCCATGATCGTCTTAACGTCCGCGAAGTCGCGGTTGATGATGCCAGGAATTGTGATGATGTCGGAAATTCCCTGCACGCCCTGGCGCAGAATGTCATCCGCTATACGAAAAGACTCGAAGAAGCCAGCGTCTTCCGCAACCGCCAGAAGCTTTTCATTGGGAATGACGATCGTCGTGTCGACCGACTCCATGAGTTCGGAGATGCCGCGCTCAGCTTGCTGCATGCGGCGTTTGCCTTCGAACGAGAAGGGCTTGGTGACGACCGCGACCGTAAGCGCGCCCATTTCGCTGGCGAGGGACGCGATGATGGGCGCGGCTCCGGTGCCGGTGCCGCCGCCGAGTCCGGTCGTGACGAAGACCATATCGGCGCCTTCGAGCGCTTCTATAATTTTGTCGGAGTCTTCGAGGGCGGCCTTGCGTCCGACTTCAGGATTCGCGCCTGCGCCGAGGCCATTCGTCAGCTTCACGCCCAGTTGCAGCTTGACCGGCGCGTGCGACATGCGCAGCGCCTGCAAGTCAGTATTGGCCACGACGAACTCGATGCCCTCGACTCCGGCGTCAATCATGCGGTTAACCGCGTTGCCACCTCCGCCGCCGACTCCGATAACCTTGATCTTGGCGTCGTTGCGTGCCTCTTCGTTGAAGCTGATGCGAATGCCTGCGTTGTTTTTCATATACTCTCCACCTTCTTGAACGTTGCCTTTATGCTCCCTTGCCTACCAACAGTGCTTTCAATCTCGATCCCCAGCGATCTTCCTGCAGGCCGCGCGCAATACGGGCGCGCTGGCCGTAGTTCACCATGCCGAGAACGGTTGCGAACTCGGGCTCGGACAACGTGGACGGCATTTTTGCCAGGGGCGCAGGCCATGAGAGGCGTACCGACCGGCGCAGCACCGACTCTGCCACGTCAAAAATTCCCGGCAAGCGTGACGCGCCTCCGGTCAGGACGATACCGGCGATGCAGACGTCGAACATGCCGCTTTGTCGCAGGTTCTCGCGCATCATCTCGAAGAGTTCGCGCGCGCGGGGCTCGAGAATTTCCGCGACCAGGCGTTGCGGCATCAGGCGCGAAGGACGGTCGCCGACGGACGGAACTTCCACTTCGTTGTCTTCGGGAATCAGCGTCACGATCGCGTTGCCATAAATCTTCTTGATCTTTTCGGAGTCGGCCAGCGGAGTGCACAGGCCGACCGACAAGTCGCTGGTGAAGTGATCTCCTCCTACAGGAACTACGCCTGTGTAGGCGACAGCGCCCTGTTGAAAGACAATCAATTCTGTTGATCCGGCGCCGATATCGGCGAGGCATACGCCGAGTTCGCGCTCATCGCTGCGTAGCACCGAGTCAGCCGCTGCCAGCGGTTCGAACACGGTGTCGTCGACGTGAACCCCAGCGCGGTTCACTGCCGTGATTACGTTCTGCGTGGCGCTGGTTGCTGCCGTGACCATGTGCACGCGGACTTCGAGGCGTGCCGCCATCATCCCGAGCGGATCGCGCACGCCGGCCTGATCGTCGAGGATGAATTCCTGCGGCAGGAGGTGCAGAATCTCGCGATCAGCGGGCAGCGGAATGGCGCGCGCACGATCGACCGCCTGCTTGATCTCATCGCGACCAATCTCGCGCGGGCGCGTGCCCAGACTGATGCCACCGTGACTGTTCACGCCTCGCACATGCGCACCGCCGACTCCGACGATGGCATTCTCAACGGGCGCACCGGCGATGTCTTCCGCGGCTTCCACTGCCTTCTGAATCGCGGCTACCGCCTTGTCGAGTTCGACGATGACGCCTTTGCGCGAACCGCGCGACTCGGCCACACCATGCCCGCGATAGCGAACGCCGTTGTCGGTAAGTTCGGCTACCAACGCGCACGTTTTGGCGCTGCCGACATCAATCGCCGTAAGAAAACTTCCCTGCTGGTTCGCCATTCGTTATGAATTCCCTAACGTCGTTATTTTGAAGTCCTAATCAATCGGAACCTGTGTCTGCCCGCTTCTTCGCAATCGCCGCACTTGGCTTCGGAGTCGCGGCATTCGCGGCCGCGGCTGGCGAAAGGTCCGGAGTCTTCCTTCCAGATAGCTTTCGCGGTATTGGCTTTGCGGCTGCCGCTACCGGCTTCGGCGCGGGCTTTGCTAGAGCCTGCTTCGCGCTTGTGCTCCTGGCAGGTGCCGGCTTCTTCTTAGCCTTCGCTTTCGCCACATTTTTTTTCGCCGTGGCCGCCTTCGGATCAAGCTTCTTGTCGGTCAACTCAAAGGCCGGCTTCGGCAGAGCCTTGTCGTGCAAAGGAATGCTTGGACTGATGCGCGCGATCAGAGCTGCCGGCTTAACGCCCGCTGCTGCTGCCGCCTTTGCCGCCGACGCTGCCAGCGCAGGCTGCTTTGGACGTCCCTCCATATCGGGATTCACGATGACCTGATTGTCGTAGCGCAGGTTCACCGACTCGAGTTTCTGAAACTGGTGTCGCCACTCTTGCACATGGCTGACATAAGTCTTGTAGCGCTTCAGAAAGTCGCTCGCGCCGAGTTCCACCTGAACATCGCCCGCCGGATCGTTCACCCGAACTTTCACATTGTCGAGATCGGTGAGATCGACTTCACTCAGATCTTGCGAATAACGCGCGCCACCGGAATCAAGCTCCTGAACCAGCGCGTTATAAGCTTTCATGCGAGGCGCGCGCGTAGAGAGCGGCTCGCCCAGGTTCATCCCGAGAATAACGGGGAAGGAATACTTGGTCTTCTGAGGCAACTCCATGAGCGTGCCGCCGGCATCGATCAAGGCAATGCGCGGGCCGACGCGCGCAAACGCCACCGGAGTGCGCTCGTGGATTTCAACTTTCAGGCGGTTGGGCACGAAGCGCATCACGCTTGCGGACTCGACCCACGGAATCTGTTCGAGTTGCGTCTTCTGCTGGGCCAGCGGCACAAAGAAAATGTTGCGCCCGATGTCGGCGCCCATCACTTCCATGATTTGCTTCTTCGTCACGTTCTGCATTCCCGTGACGTCGATGTTGTCGCTCGACTCCACCCGAAAGCGCCAGTAATGCTCGCTGTAGCGATAAAGGCCCCAGCCAGCAATGGCAACGACGCCGAGAACGATGGCAGCGATCGACGCCCGCAGCAATCGGCTGACGGTTCTTTTCGGAAGAGAACTGCGGCGGGCGGAGACACGCTTTTGACCGCGCAGGAATGGGGATTCCTGGTCCGCATCCAGATCGACGAGACGCGCGTCGTCAAGCTCCTCGCGCGCCATCGCTGCCCCCGGTCGCTCGGGGCTGGATGGATACAACTCCTCCTGCGTGATGGTGGAACCGCTTTTTCGCGCCATCAATTCAGGTCAGTTGTCGTCAGGAATCGCTGAGCTTTTTCAATATAGCTTCATTTCTCGAATTGAGATAGACAAAAAATCTAGGTTTTTGCACAGGCAGGAACCGGGTTGGGCACGAGCACGATCGTGCCACTCAAACCTCTGTCATTCAGAGAAGCGTCCCCTGCCTTGTCATTCCGAGGAGCGCAAGCGACGAGGAACCTGCTGTCCGCCGAGGGCTAGAGAAAAGCAGGTTCCTCGTCGCCTACGGCGACTTCGGAATGACAAAGTTATGAGGCTTTAAAAAGTTATGAGGCTTTAAAAACACAACGGGCGCGGCTTGTTTTCCGCGCCCGCTTGCAGGAGGCATCCCGAGGAGGAAAAAATCGAAGTTAGATTGGGCCAGGACTCGATGTTTCGATGCGAACGTCCGGGGCGATCGGCATCCTCATCATCGGCACGCGGGGAACGCTCACGTGCACCCGAGGACAAGCCGGAGTAGCTATGACCGACTTGAACACCACGGGGTTCACTGCCACCGCGGGAATCCGAATGTGGGCCATCTGGGCGTCCACCTGAGCTTGGACCTGAGCCTCGATCCGGTCGCGTTCGGCTTCCCACCGGTCCAACTGAGCCTCGTCGAGATCGGACATCGACTCCATCTGAGCGACGCGCACCTGGGATCGCTCGATTCTGTTCTGCACCCGAGCCATCGCCGTAGACAGCCGGCACGAAGCATTCTCGTTGCGGGCGGTTACCATCCGAGCCTCGGTTAGAAACTGATCTGTGCGTCCGGTAGCCAGGGCCAAGACGGCGGCCGAGCTGTGTTTCATCTGGTCCGCCACTTGGTGCGCCCACTCGAGGCCGCCATCGTGATAACTAGCGTTTAATCCGGCTGCGAGAACCCCTGCGATCAACCATCCCCACGCTTGTGTTTTCATCGCCTTAACCCCTTATGCCTGATAGACGAAGCCCGTCTTAATCGGTTAGCAAGGAAAGATACGGAAGAGGGGGTGGATTTGTGCCAGGGCGACCGGGTCAATGCGTGATCAGAACGCGTAACGTAGCGACTCGGTTAGCGAGTTGGCGTGAAAATAGCGTGGCGCTGTCGGGCCGACAAACGAACCTTCGCCGTACTGGTAATAATTCCATCCCGTGTTGAAGACCCACTTATGGCCAATATCCACGCTCAGGTTGGCTACCGGCTGCTGGTACTTGTACTGCAACGAACCGAGTGGCTGCAGAACGTTGAACTGCGGCACGCTGCCGTCAACACTGGTGATGCTGTAGCCGACGTTGGCCATCACTCGCTTCGCCGGCTTGAACCTGACAGTAGCCATGCCGAAATTCGTGTGGTTGGTATAGAACGAGTTGGCCAGCAGAGGATTGGACAGTATCGTTCCCTGCACAATTTTGGTATCGGCATTGGCCACGAAGGGAAGGATCACCCCGGTTGGCGGCGTGTCGTTGAAGCAGATCAGGGCATTCTGGATCACGTCGTTGTAGTTGTAGGCCAGATCCACTCCGAAGCGTTCGCGCGGCGCCAGCGAGGCGGTCAGCCCGTAGTTCCGGTTGTGTCCCACGTACTTGGTCTCGGCGTCGGCGTTCGATCGTTGCAGAATGTTGATCGATCCGCCCAGAATCGCCCATGGGCGCGGTGTATAGGTCGTCTGGAAGCGGTAGCGTGATTCCTTCCGTGGCGACATGCGGACAATCACATCGTCGTAGTTCGTGTGCTCCAGATCGAAATTCAGTCGCAAGGTATGCGTGGGCCGGGCCCAGAAGCCCGAAGAGCGCCGTTTGTTCCAGTCCGACGAAATGGTCCTCGTCTCCGGGCAGAAAATCAGTTGAAGTGGTTGAATACCCGGTCGCCATAGCGGTAACCGATGCGTGCCCCGGCTTTTTTCGAAATGTCCCAGGCCAGTTCGGTCTGATTTCTGGTCCAGGTCTGGTTGAAGGACGACTGGGTTATGGTAGGTGTTCCTTCGGAGGTGTTGGCGTAGGTGAGCGCCGTACTCAGCAGCGTAGCACGGTGGCGCTGCACAGCTATAGTCGAACTCGTTGAAATTGCCATTCTCCGGAATACGGTAGGCCCAGAAATAGAATTTCTCGATCAGCCGCAGATGCTTGGTCAGGTGCAGCGTGGCTTCGAGATCGACCACGTCGGAAATCCGGTTCGCAGCGGCCGTCCCAGTGCCGGTGAAGGCGAGGGTGTTGGTGCGAGTGATCAGGCCGTCGAAAGACTCGTCCAACGGCGTGCTCGAAGTCGCGGAACTATAGGAAAAGGAACCGACCAACTTCTAACCTCTGGAAGTAATTGCTGCGCAGGCTGATGCGCTCGGTGGGCGTGGAAGTACGAATCCGCTGGTTCCGCGAGTAGCTGAAGTATGCGCTGCATGTGACATTGGTCAGGGTCCCGACTGACAATCAGACTGGGTTGCCCGGCGGCACGGCGCACGGCACCTTGTTCGCAGTATCGATGGACAAACCCAACGAAACGGAAGTGCCGTCGTCGTCGGCAGGAGCACCTCATTGATGGGATTCAGTTGGTAGTCCGTATCTCCTTTGTAGTAATCGAGAAATTGGTCATAGCTGAGGACAGTTCGCGGCGCGATTCTAAAGTCCACCCCCAGGCGGTAGGAGTTCATGGTCGTGTTCCAGTCCTGCAGCAGCGAAGCATCCGTGCCCTCGTGAATGCTGCTGTACGAAGGCCCCGTCATGTTGTTATGGGAATATCCCAAACGGAAGCTCACAACGGACTGCGGAAGCAGCGTGAGATCGACATCGCTCATGCGCCGCGTGGTATCGAATAGGTGAGGCGAGTTCAATACCGGAATCGATGGAGTCGACGTTGGAGGATTCAGCGGATTCGCCAGCAAGTCGTAGTCGGAGAAACTCTGATCGCGACGGAAACTGCCTTGCAGGTTGTACCACTTGTTCTTGTCTGCCCGAAGGCGCATGTAGTTGTTGGGATCGCCTCCCCATCCCACGCTGTTGAGGTAGAGATTGTCGAACAGCACGCCCTGGTGATCGACCGATTGCATCGTGAGCGTCTGGTCAAGGATTCGCGGGCCGGTCTGCAGATTCACCAGCGTGTCGTACATATCTTCGCTGCCGGTCACGTCGTTGGAGCGGTAGCCCAACTCGATCGAGGAGTGAATCTGATACCCGCCGGCCGTCACGCCGTCGGGTTCGGCCGGCTGGGCTGGGGCGGGGCTGGGACTGGGAGTCGCGGTGGGGGTTTGGGCGAAGAGTGACTCTGGCGATGATGCGATCATCGAGCACAAAAGAACAGCTAGAGCCGTCGCCATTCGACATGTGCCGGAACGACAGGGGACTGCCGAACTGTACTCGGCTTGCGCCCTTCGGCTTGCTTGCGAAAAGTCTTGCGGGAACGCCCATCTCTCTGATGGCGACGATTGCAGGCCGAGAGCGAGTTTTGTAGACGGCTCCATCAGTGCTCCTACTTGAAAAATACTTCGCTGAAATTGGAGCCATGAATCTGTGTGTGACACATGGTGCAGGCCTGATACTTCGCCGACTGATTGTGCGCGGGGCCGACTTGGGCCTCCCGCCGTCAACTGGGTCGAGAAAGTGTGGCACTGCAGACAAAGCATGTTCACCGGCGTCACGTTGAGCAGCCGGGGATTGGTGGAACCATGGGGCGAATGGCAACTGCTGCAGCCCTCGGTCTTCACCGGCACGTGCTCGTAGACAAAAGGACCTTGCTTATCGACATGGCACTTGTAGCAAACGGCATCGCCGCTCGGCAGGGTCCGAAGCTGCCGCACCGTTGCCGTACCGTGCGGGTTGTGGCAGTCGTCGCATTGCACCAGCCCTTCGTTGACGCGGTGGTGATAGGGTTTGGCGAAATCTGCCTTGGCCGAGGTATGACATCCGTAACACAACTGGGGTTGGTCCTGGACCAGCAGGAACTCTTTTCCCTTGGCGTGATGGGGAGAGTGGCAATCGAGACATCCAACATCGCTGCTGGCGTGGGCGGATTGGGTGAAATGCGATTGTTCGTGACCTTCGCCGTGGCAACTTAGGCAGCGAGCGCTGGTCTCCTGCCGTGACTTCCCCTCGAACACGAATATTTTGGTTTTGTCGCCGCCACCGGCCACATGGTCAGCTCCGGGACCGTGACAACCTTCACAACCTTGCTTTGAAGGACCGCCCTTCTTGTTCAGGGTGGTCTTCCAGTGTGGCGTTTTCTCCCAGGCGTTATAGATTTCCTCGTGACAGGTCTTGCAGGTCTCGGCTCCCACATACTTGGACGCTTCGGGGGAAGGTGTATCGGCCACCGGAGCGGCGCCGGATTGAACACTCTGACCTGCGGGTGGCGTACTGGTCTGGCCGGGAGCGAAGGCGACGACGAAAAGAAGGACAATCAACAGAACAGGTCGAAGGGCTGGGAGCCACACACGTTTGCCTGGACGGGGACGATTCGCGGCGATCATTGAGTTCAGAGAATGAATAACGTACAGCGATTCACCATGCCCGCGCTGGTCAATATTGAACACGTCCAACGGGTAAGTAGCGCGCGGAAACCCAACACCGGTTCTGCCCGAGTCACGCTAGTGCTTTTTCGGAGGCGCGCCCTTGGTGAGCGGAGTGGAGCGGAACAGAGGATTGGGGCGCGCGTTCGAAAAAGCCGTCAGAAGGAAGCCGCTGGCACGGCGGACGCGGTTGTTATGCAAATTGAATGGAGCGAAGGAGAGGTGTTGCCGTTGGTGGGAGTTAGCACGGAAGTGGAGGAGAGGGCCTGCGAGGGTATGAAAGCGAGAGTCGCTATTGGAAAACGGTGTGATAGAGAGCGCGAAGTAGAGATCGGGTCAGGAGCAAGGCGGACGGGAGCGGAGCGCGGTGAACCGTGCGGAGGTTTCGAGTTGTGGGCGAGCCGTTTCATGCTGCAGTGGTGACCGATGGAGGTGGAGAACGGAGTTGGAGTTGAGCAGCGGTAAGTCGTTCGATGACCGCCATCGGTCCGCCGCACTTGGGGCAAAGCCAAAGCGGGTCCGATTCCTGGGCGGCGGTTTCTGGTGCGATCTGCGATGGAACTGTGCCCAGTGCTGCGAAGCATAGCGGCAGTAGTCGCGAGCGTCGGCGGTTGGCCAGGAAGCCGAAGTGACGGATGCGAACAAAACCCTTGGGGAGCAGGTGCAGCAGGAATCGGCGCAAGAACTCATCCCGCGAAAGAGTCATCAGTTTTTGCTCGTTGTGGTGAGCAGAATCGCGCCAACGAAAGGTGACCTGGCCATCGGCCAACGAGACCAATCGATGGTTGGAGATGGCCACGCGATGGGTGTAACGGCCGAGATACTGGAGCACATAGTCGGGACCGCCGAAGGGTGGTTTGGAGTAGACGATCCAGTCTTTTCGGAACAGTGGTCGGAGCCAGGCAGCGAAGATCTTGGGTTGCGCGAGCAGAGCTAGATCGCCGGAGAGGTGCAACTGGTCACGCTGAAAGGCGGACTTGAGAGCGGCGACGAACTTGCCGCGAAATAGACGTCGGAGTACTTGGATGGGGAGGAAGAAGTGCGGACGGGATGGAATCCAGCGGGTGTGATCGAGGGAGAGCCCACCGGCGGGGATGACACAGTGGACATGGGGATGAAGCTGGAGTTTTTGGTTCCAGGTGTGAAGCACGCTGAAGAAGCCGATCTCGGCCCCGAGATGTCTTGGATTGCGAGCGATTTCGAGAAGAGTTTCTGCGCTGGCACGAAGCAGCAATCCATAGATCAGTTTTTTGTTCTGCAGGGCCAGCGCAGCTAGTTGTGGTGGCAGAGTGAAGACAACATGAACATAGGGCGAGGGCAGAAGTTCACGGCGCCGGGCATGGATCCAGCATTCGCGGGCGCCCGTCTGACACTTCGGGCAATGGCGATTGCGGCAACTGTTATACGAGATGGTGGCGCGATGTCCGCAACGGATGCATTCATCGATATGACCACCGAGTGCAGCAGTGCGACAGCGCGCGATCGCGATCAGGACCTTGATATGGGTCCAGCGGATCCACGCCCGATTGCGCTCGATGAACGCACTTCCTGCAGTGCGAACTAAATCGGCCACCTCAAAAGGTGGCCGACTCATCTATCCCTCCGGTTGTGATCTGCCTTCCAACACCAGCGAGTCCAGAGGACTGGCGGTGGCGTGCAAGTGACGTTGTGAAAGGTGGAGATAGATGGCGGTCTCTTTCAGATCGTGATGGCCTAACAAGATCTGAATGGTGTGCAGGTCGGCGCCAGCTTCCAGCAAGTGCGTGGCGAAGCAGTGCCGCAACACGTGGGGATACACCTTCTTCTTAATCCCGGCACGGCGGGCGGCATGCTGGCAAGCATGGCGCGGGGTTTTGGTATCCATGGGCTGCTCGCCACTGTGCCAGCGATTCCCGGGAAACAGCCAGACACTGGATCTCCTGCGCAACCGCCGCCAGTGTGCGCGGAGTTCTTCGAGCAGAACCGGGCTGAGCATCACATCGCGATCTTGGCGACCTTTGCCGCCTTGGATGTGGAGAACCATGCGTTGGCTATCGACATCGCTGATCTTTAAGCGCGTCAACTCTGCGTTCCGAACGCCAGTCGCATAGAGAGTCATGAGCACGGTTCGATAAAAAGCAGTCGGAGCGGCGTCGATGAGTTGCGCGACCTCTTCCTGACTGAGAATGGTGGGCAGACGGTGACGTTTCTTGGGATAGGGAGTGTCGGCAATGCTCCACGGCTTCTTCAGCGTCTGGATATAGAAAAACCGCAGGGCACACAGGTGGTTGGTCACGGTACCGGGCGACAGCTTCTGCACCGTGAAGAGTTGGGCCTGATACTCCCGAATGTGCTGCCGACCCAAGCGGTCGGGAGAACAGTGGAACTGCTGTGCGAATCTTTCGACGAAGCGGATGTAGTGTTGTGTGGTAGCCTGCGAGTAATGACGACGCTGGAGTTCTTCCAGCATGATTCTGCGTAGATGGGTCACAGGGACCTCCTTGTGACCCACAATTTATCTGAGGGCAAGAATCACAACTGCCGACCTCACGCACGCGGTAGCGTCCGCCGTGCCAGCGGCTTCGTTCTCACGGGCTAACCGGAAGTAGTTGGTGTCAACTGACGTTTATCAGGCATAGCGCTCGTTTGACCGGCCTCCTGATCGTTTCCGTCGAGCGGGAAGTTTTCAGTTAGCGCCACTTGCCTGAGTCTCTCGCTCTTTTAGCTTCTCCACAATCGTCGGCCCGATCTGTGAGACGCTGCCAGCGCCGAGAGTCAGGATCATGTCTCCTTCGTGGGCTACCGCCACGGCTGAATTCACGGCATCAGCAACGGAGCTAACGTAGGTCCCGCTCTTCACATTTTTCTCGCGGATGCGCTGCGCCAGCGCTTCGCCGGTGATTCCCTCGATCGGCTTCTCGCTGGCCGCGTAGATGTCGAGCACGAACAGCGAGTCGGCGTCGCCGAAAGCGGTGGTGAATTCCTCCATCAGATCGCGGGTGCGGGTGTAGCGGTGGGGCTGGAAGATCACGTGAATCTTGCCGAAGCCGCACTGCCGCGCCGCCGCCAGCGTGGCCTTGATCTCGGTGGGATGGTGCCCGTAGTCGTCGATGACGCTCACGCCCGCCACGCGCCCGCGCAACTGGAAGCGCCGGTCCACGCCGCGGAACTGGTCGAGCGCGGCGCGGATCGCATCGGGGCTGACATCGAGGCCGATGCCCACCGCAATCGCCGCGGTCGCGTTCAGCACGTTGTGCACGCCGGGGACGTGCAGCGTGAACTCGCCGAGATCCTGTTCCCGATATTTGACGTGAAACCTGTTCAGCGGCGGGGAGTCGCTCAAGGGTGGGTGCCCCATTTCTGCCGCGCCTATTGCCGCAGAAGGCTTGCCCTGAGGTTGTCGAAGCGTGGGGATTTTGATCAGAAAGTCTGAGCCGCGCTTCGTACCGTAGGTCACGGTGCGCCGCTGCACTTCGGGCAGCAGGCGGCGCAGCAGCGGATCGTCGTTGCAGGCCACGATCATCCCGTAGAACGGCACGCGGTCCATGAAGTCGAGAAACGTTTTCTTCACGTCGCGCATGTTGCGGTAGCAATCCATGTGCTCGCGGTCGATGTTGGTGACGACCGAGAGTATTGGAGACAATTTTAGAAACGACCGGTCGCTCTCGTCGGCCTCGGCGACCAGGTACTGCGACTTGCCGAGGCGCGCATTCGATCCCATGGCGTCGACGCGACCACCGACGACCACCGTTGGATCGAGGCCGCCCGCGGCGAGCACTGCGGCCACCATCGAGGTGGTCGTGGTCTTGCCGTGCATGCCGGCGATGGCGATGCCGTATTTCAGGCGCATCAGCTCGGCCAGCATCTCGGCGCGCTGGATGACCGGAATGTGCAGCTTGTGCGCTTCGGTGACTTCGGGATTCTCCACCGAAATCGCGGAACTGGTGACCACGACTTCGGCACCAGCGATATTTTCGGCGCGATGACCTTCGAAGGTGGTTGCGCCCAGACCGGCCAGGCGTTGCGTGACGGCGGAACTCTTCAGGTCGGAGCCGGATACCTTGTAGCCGAGATTCAGCAGCACCTCGGCGATACCGCTCATGCCGATGCCGCCGATGCCTACGAAATGAATGCGCTGAATTTTGGCGAACATAAATTCTTTGCCACGGATTTACACGGATTCACGCGGATCGAGGAAAAAAGAACTATCCGTGAAGATCCGTGCTAATTCGTGGCCTGGTTCTCGATTCCCGCGACTCGCGCCGCCATCGCCGCGATATCGCTGCGCTGCATTCGGATGCGCCAACGACCTCGCCGCTGCGCTCATCTGCTGCAGGCGATGCGGATCCTGCAGCAGTGCCGCAATCGTTTCGGCCAGCCAGACTCCTTCCAGCTTCGATTCTTCGACGACCACCGCGGCGCCTTGCGCGTGCCAGCGCTTCGGCATTGATGCGCTGATGATCGTCGGCCGCGCGCGGGAACGGCACGAAGATTGCCGGCTTTCCTGCCGCCGCAATTTCGGCGACGGTGCTCGCGCCCGAGCGGCACACCACCAAATCGGCACGCGCAAATGCCGCCGGCATGTCTTCGATGAACTTGGAGACTTCCGCCGACTCACCCAAATTACGATACGCGGCCAGCGCGTCATTATAGTCACGCTCGCCGGTCTGATGGATGATGTGAATTCCGGGCGCCTCGCGCTGCAACACACGGCAAGCAGCGAATCATCGCGTCGTTGATGGCGTGCGCGCCCTGGCTGCCGCCGAAGACGAGCAGAGTCGGAGTTCCTCCGCGCTTGGGTGCGATTTCGAAGAACGCCTGCCGCACCGGCACGCCCGTGACTTCTGCGTGACGAAAATATTTCGCCGTCTCCTCGAAGTGAACCGCCGCCGCCGAAACAAATCGCGCGACGATTCGATTGGCGAATCCCGGAACGACGTTCGGCTCAAAGGCGAGCGTCGGAATGTGCTTGACCACTGCGGCCAGCATCGCCGGGCCCGAGGCGTATCCGCCCACTCCGATCACCACATCGGGCGCGAATTCGTTGAGCATGCGGCCCGCATCCCAGACGGCGCGGGGCAAATCGAACGCCGTCTTCAGCCGCGTCGTCAGGCTGACATTCTTCAGCGCGCCGACGCGCACCAGTTGCAGAGGAAATCCCGCGGCTGGAACCAGGCGGTTCTCAATGCCGCGCGCCGTCCCGATGAACAGGCACTCGGCGTTGTAGCTTTTCTTGAGTTGATTGGCGATGGCCAGCGCGGGAATCACGTGCCCGCCCGTCCCGCCGCCCGCCAGAATTGCCCGCATGAATTCGACTATAAATGACGTCGTGGTGGAACCCAGAGCCGGGTATCCAATTCGCTACCGGGCGACTCGATTGCCGGTTGACATCCTACGGCAGCCGTAATAACATATGTTATTACATGGGAGAGTCTATGGTTTCCCTCAAACTCATGCAGATCGGCAACTCGGTCGGCTTCGTCCTGCCGAAAGAAGCAGCGGCGCGCCTTAAGGTCGAAAAGGGAGATGTCGTGTATCTCACCGAATCTCCGACGGCTACCGCATCACTCCCTACGATCCAGCCTTCGAAAAGCAGATGCAAGGCCGCCGAACGCATTATGAAGAAGCGTCGCAATGTTCTGCGCGCGTTGGCAAAATAACTCATGCGCTGGATCTGGGTTGTTGACAGCGTTGTGCTGGCCATCCACGAAGCGCAACTAGCCGAGCATGGCGGCATCGCGGGAATTCGGGACGAAGGATTGCTTGTCTCGGCCCTCGCTCGTCCGCAGAATCTGGAAGCCTACGGCGACGACGTCTGACGCGGCTGCGCTCGCCGCCGCTTATGCCTTTGGGATTGCCCGCAACCATCCCTTTCTTCGACGGGAACAAGCGCACGGCTTTCGTGGTGATGGAATTGTTCCTCAATCTGAATGGATGGAATCTCGAAGCGAGCGACGCCGATTGCATCTCTACGATGCGACGCTCGCCGCCGGCAATCTCGGTGAAGAGATGCTAGCCAAGTGGCTGCGCAGTCACATCGCGGAACAGTAAGCCCGCACGTCCGCCGTCGGGCCGGAGCAATCTGGAATCGCTTCACTCCGCCTGCTTCGTGATATTCAGCAGCACACCAACACACGCCAGGGTCACAAACAGTGACGAGCCGCCGTACGACACCAGCGGCAGCGGGATGCCTTTGGTCGGCATCATGCCCAGCACGACGCTGATGTTGATGAAGGCCTGCAGCACGACCATGCTGGTGATGCCGACGGCAAGGTAGCGTCCGAAAAGATCTTCGGTCCGCCAGGAGGCGCGCATCCCGCGCCACAAGAAGATGGCGAAGAGCGCGACTACGAATAGCGCGCCCACCAGGCCTAGTTCTTCCGCGGTCACGGCGAAGATGAAATCCGTGTGCGGCTCGGGCAGGTAGAACAATTTCTGCTTGCCTTCCATCAGTCCGGTGCCGGTTACGCCGCCCGTGCCCACCGCGATCAGCGACTGAATAATGTGGAATCCGGTCTTCTGCCGGTCGGCATAGGGATTCAGAAAGGCGAGAATGCGGTCGCGACGAAAGCTCGACGTGGAAGATCAGAGAAGTAGAGCGGCAGCAGCGACGCGCCAAAGGCGTATCCGAAATAGCGCATGCGCATGCCGGCGACATACAGAATGCAGGCCGCGATGCCCGCGCAGGCGATCGCCGTGCCCAGATCGGGTTGCAGCACGATCAGACCCAGAAACACCAGCACCGGCGCGGCCGCGGGCAGCAGCGTGTTGCGCACGTCGTCGATCGACTTCGCACGGCTCTCGAGGAAGTACGCGAGAAACAGAATCAGCACGGGCTTGGCGAGTTCGGACGGCTGGAAGGAAAATCCGCCGGCGTGAATCCAGCGATGCGTGTTGTGCGAGCGGTCGAGAAAGAAGACGCGAGATCAGCAGCAGCGTGGTCACGCCCATCAGCGAAAACACCAGTCGCTGGATGCTTGTAGCGGCGATAGTCCACGCGCATGGTGATGACCATCGCGACGAGTCCGGCAACCGCCCAGATCAACTGCTTCGACAGGAACGCATACGGCGAGCCGAAGCGCTCGCGCGCCATGACCGCCGACGCCGAAAAGACCATCACCAGCCCGACAAACACCAGCAGCATGGTGACGGTAAACAACCAGCGATCGACACTCACGCGCTTCGCCATGGGAAGTTCATTTCACCACGGACGGGCGGATGCGCAGCTGAGGAAATTCGGGATTGTGGAACGCCGGTGTTGATTGTCTTGGTTCAGGCAGTCAATTTGGGCCTACGGCGATCACCATCTAGAATCAGTAACAAATGCCCCCCACTAAGGCGGATTTGGTTGGCACTCTTCGTAGGCTGCCACTCTTCACGGATCTTTCGTATCAAGAACTAGCCTTAATCGCCGAGAAGGTCAGTCGATTGCGCTATGAAAAAGGCGCCACAATTTTTTGTGAAGGAGATCCTTGCGATGAATTACTCATTGTCGAGGAAGGAACTGTAAAGATCGTTAAGTCGGCGCCTAATGGACGACTGCAACTAATGGGTATCGAACGGCGAGGAAACTCCCTCTCGGAAGTCCCCGTATTCGACGGTGGCCGATATCCGGCGAGTGCCGAGGCGGCCAGCACGACCTCTCTTCTCCGACTACCGGCTGATAACTTCCGGAGAATTTGCCTGCAGAACCCGGAACTCTCCCTCAAAGTCTTCAAAGTCCTCGGACACAGGCTGCGCCAGTTGGGTAGCCTGATCGAGGAGTTGTCCTTTTCTACGGTGCGCGGGCGCCTGATCTCGCACCTCGTTCGACTGGCAGACCAGATCGGACACCGGACTCCGAGCGGAGTGCAATTTGAGCTTAGCGAAAACAACGAAGAGCTAGCTGCACGACTCGGAACCGTCCGGGAGCTGGTTTCGCGGAACCTGGGACGGTTGCACGGAGCTGGACTCATTGCGATGAGCCGGCGCGCCATTAACATCCCCGATCTTGATGTACTGCGAAAGGAAATCGTCAAGAGCGATTGAATTCACCGCAACTTTTTCGCGCTTCCGTGACATAAGTCATGGCGGCGGTGTGTGATTACCTCCTACCCTTCATCCTAAGGTGGCGCAGTCCTAAAAGGATCGCCAGCCGCCGCAAGCGTGATCTCTGGGACGGAGGGTGGTATGGCTTACGTGATCGCTGAACCGTGTATCGGGACCAAGGACACCGGCTGCGTGGATGTGTGTCCCTGTGACTGCATTCATCCGCGTAGGGATGAGGCCGGATTTTCGACCGCCGCGCAACTCTACATTGATCCGGTCGAATGCGTCGACTGCGGTGCTTGCCTTCCAGCTTGCCCTGTATCGGCCATTTATCTTCTCGAAGACCTCCCGGAGAAATGGAAAAAATCTGGAACTCTGAACGCTGATTGGTATGGCGCCGAGAAAACAAGCCAAACGGGGTCTTCGGTGCGCTAAGAAAACAGAATGGGAAAATGCTATTGTTTTACGGCGTCCGCCAGCCCGCGCACGATCTCTTTGAACACCTGCCCGCGGTGCTCGTAGCTTTTGAACTGATCGAAGCTGGCGCAGGCGGGAGCCAGCAAGACGACGTCGCCGGGCTGCGCGACGGCATTGGCCTTACGGATCGCGTTCTCCAGCGTCTCGGCGTGAACTACTTCGGCGCCTTTGATTTGCGACTCGATCTTTGCCGCCGCCGCGCCGATCGTATACACGCTCTTCACTCGCTGGCGCAGCAGGTCGTTGAGGACGGTGTAGTCGCTGCCTTTGTCTTTGCCGCCAAGAATCAGGTGGATGTTCGCCGGGAACGATTCGAGCGCCTTGATGGTGGCGTCGACGTTGGTGGCTTTGGAATCGTTATAATAGTCGACGCCGCGAATCGTCGCCACAAACTCCAGCCGGTGCTCGACCGCCTTGAAGTCGCGCACGGCCTGGCGAATTCTCTCCGGCGCGCATCCCATCAGGGCACCGGCGCAGACCGCGGCCAGCACGTTCTCCAGGTTGTGCGCGCCCTTCAGCGGAATTTCTGAAACCTGCAGGATCTCGCGCTGCCTCCGAATCGTCGCGGAACAGGATGTTGCCATCGCGCACCCATGCGCCTTGCTGCACTTCTTTCTGGCGGCTGAACCAGAAGACCTGTGCGCGGGTTCTTGCGGCCATGGCGACGCAAGTCGGATCGTCCGCGTTGAGCACGGCGAAATCGATTCCCTGCTGGTTCTCGAACATGCGCGCCTTCGCGTCCACATAGACTTCGAACGTGCGATGGCGGTCGAGATGGTCGGGCGTGACATTCAAAACGACGGCAACTTTCGGGCGGAAGGTCTTGAATGGTCTCCAGTTGAAAGCTCGAAATCTCGAGCACGATCACGGTATCGGGTTTGGCGCGCTCGGCCAGGGAAATGGCGGGCGTCCCGATGTTGCCGCCGACCAGCGCGGGAAATCCTGCGGCCGTCATGATTTCGCCGGTGAGCGTGGTGGTCGTAGTCTTGCCGTTCGATCCGGTGATGGCGACGATCGGGCCCGGCAGGAACTGCGCCGCGAGTTCGATCTCGCCAATCACGGTTTCGCCCAGAGCGCGCGCCTGCACCAACTGGCGGCGCGTCCACAGGCACGCCCGGACTGACCACGATCAGGTCCTGGCCGCGAAACGTGCGGTCGCCGTGGCCTCCGGTCTCGACGGTGATGCCGTGATCGAGCAGCACGGGGATTTCGTTGCGCAGTTCGTCGCCGCTCTTGGTGTCGGAGACGGTGACGCGTGCGCCGTGCGACTTCAAGAAAAGTGCAGACGCAACCCCGGACTTGCCGAGGCCAACCACCAGAGCGCGTTTTCCGTTCAGTTCCATCAGAACCATTTCACCACAGAGACACAGATACCCAGAAAAAACTAACTTCGTCTGCCCGATCAGCACGGATTCACACGGATCTCAGAAATGAATGAAAGGCCCTATCCGTGTGCATCCGTGCTAGTCCGTGGCTAACCCTTCCTATCTCAGTTTCAGCGTCGTCAGCGCGAACAGCGCGAAGATCAGCGACGCGATCCAGAAGCGCACGATGATCTTCGACTCCGACCAGCCCAGCAATTCGAAGTGATGATGCAGCGGCGCCATCTTGAAGATGCGCTTCTTGCGCAGCTTGTAGGAGCCGACCTGCAGAATCACCGAGACCGCTTCGATCACGAATACGCCGCCGATAAACGGCAGCAGCAATTCCTGCTTGATGATCACCGCGACCGTGCCGATGGCGCCGCCCAGCGCCAGCGATCCGACGTCGCCCATAAACACTTCCGCGGGATGCGCGTTGTACCAGAGAAATCCAATCGACGATCCGACCATCGCGCCGCAGAAAATGGTCAACTCTGCCACTTGCGGCATGCGCTGCAGTTCCAGATAAGTCGCGAATGTCGCGTGGCCACTGACGTAGGTAAGCACCGTCAGCGCGCCCGCCGCGATCACCGTGCATCCGATCGCGAGGCCGTCGAGGCCGTCGGTCAGATTCACCGCGTTGCTCGAGCCCACGATCACGAACACCACAAAAGCGATAAACGGCAAGAACGCCAGCGGCCAGAGATGCGGATAGTGCTCCAGCTTCCGACCACCAGATCGGGATGAAACTGCTTGAAGAAGGGCACGATCAGCTTGGTCGAGTACATGCCGTAGGCCTGCATGGCGATCAGCATCGACGCGATCACGATGCTGCGGCGATCTGCAGTCCTAGCTTGGCGCGGCTGGTCAGGCCCAGGTTGCGGCGGTGCGTCACCTTTGTGTAGTCGTCGGTGAATCCGATGGCCGCGAACGCGCAGGTCGAGAACACGGCGATCCATACGAAGCGATTGCTCAGGTCCGCCCACAGCAGGGTCGGAACGACGATCGCAATGACGATCAGCAGGCCGCCCATGGTGGGCGTGCCGGCTTTTTTCTGATGAGCCTTCGGGCCTTCTTCGCGAATGTATTGCCCGATCTGGAAGTCGCGCAGGCGGCCGATCACGAGCGGGCCCACGATCAGCGCGGTAAACAGCGCGGTCAGGCTGGCGAACGCCGTGCGGAACGTGACGTAGCGAAAAATGCGGAACGGCGCAACGTAGTGTTGCAGCTTGACGAACAACAGCCAGTAGAGCAATCAGCCTCCGTCCCGCGAGAAAAATCATTATTGATTTTGCGATTGTTGATTGTTGATTGGAAATTCACACAACTGCCGGTCAGGTTTCTCAGTCAGCAATCAAGAATCAGCAATCAAGAATCAACCATCAACAATCAGGGACTTCTCTTCGCCTTCCAGATCTCCAGCGCCTTCTCCAGCTTCACGCCGCGCGACGCCTTCAGCAGCACCACATCGCCGTCGCGCGTTTCACGGGCCAGCCACTCGCCGGCTTCTTCGGGCGTCGCCACAAACTCGGCTCGCGTTCCCGCCCGCCGCGCGCCATCGACCATCGCCTGCGCCAGACCGCGCACGCCGACCAGCACATCGATCTTCTTCTCGGCGATGTGCTCGCCCGCCGCGCGATGCATCTCTTCGCCTGCCGGGCCGAGTTCGAGCATTTCTCCGGCGACCACGATGCGCCGTGCGGCCTTCATCGCCGCCAGCGCATCGACCATGGCGTCGAGCGCCTTCGGATTGGAATTGTAGCAATCGTTGATCACCGTGATGTTACCCAGTTGGAGAACCTGCCCGCGTTTGTCGGGCGGCGCGAGCGTGGCGAGCGCGGCAACGGCTTCCGACGGCTTCATTCCGCGAGCCAGCCCAACGGCAATCGCGGCCAGCGCGTTCAGAATGTTGTGTTCTCCGACCAGGGGCAAGCGCGCGTGCTCGCGGCCGCCCGCCATGACCACGTCAAACTCTGAGCCCTCCGCGCCCGCAGGTTTGCACATTCTCGGCCCGCACATCGGCGGTCGGCTTCGTGCCATAGGTGATGACTTTGCCTTTGAAGTCGCGGCCGAACTGCGAAACGTATTCATCGTCGGCGTTGAGCACGGCGGTTCCACTGGCGGGCAGCGATTCGATCAATTCGTATTTCGCGCGAGCGATGCCGGCGATGCGAATCGAAAGAACTCCAGATGCACCGGAGCAACGTTGGTGACCACGCCGATCTCAGGCTGCGCAATTTTGGCCAGCGCGCGAATCTCTCCCGCGTGCGACATGCCCATTTCGATGACCGCGAGGTCGTGCTCCGGCTCAAGCTTCAGCAGCATGAGCGGCAGGCCGAAATGATTATTGAAGTTGCCTTCGGACTTGAGCACGCGCAAGCGCGAGGCCAGAACGTGCGCAATGGCTTCTTTGGTCGTCGTCTTCCCCGCCGAGCCGGTGACGCCGACCAGCGGCTTGCCCCAAAGCTTGCGCACCGCGGTGGCCAGGGTTTGCAGGGCAACCAGCGTGTCGTCCACGGCCAGCAACCGCGTCTTGTCGGGATAGCGATGCAACTGATCTTTCCGCACGACCGCGGCGACCGCGCCTTTTTCCAGGGCCGCGTCGACGTAGTCGTGACCGTCGAGGCGCTCGCCTTTGACCGCGAAGAAGAGTTCTCCGGGGCCGATCGTGCGCGAGTCGATGGAATAGCCTGCGCGACTTCATCGCGCGGAAACTCGCCCGCGGCAGAAATAAACTCCGCGATTTTCGAGAGCGGCAGCTTCATGCCCGCCTCTCGAAACTGCGAGGCCGACTCGCACTCGAATCCCGCGGCGCGCAACGCCTCACGCGCCACTTCAACGTCGTCAAACGGATGCGATCCTTCGCGCGTCACCTGCACTTTCTCGTGTCCCTTGCCCGCGAGCAGAACGATGTCTCCGGGCCGCGCTTCGCCAATGGCCAGCGCAATCGCTTTGCGGCGATCGACTTCGACGCTGTACTTCACTCCGGTCTTCTGCAGTCCCACGAGCGCGTCGTTGATGATGGCCCGCGGATCTTCGCTGCGCGGATTGTCGGAAGTGAGCACCACAAAATCGCTGCCCCGGCCGGCGGCCTCGCCCATCAGCGGACGCTTGGCGCGATCGCGATCGCCGCCGCAGCCGAACACCGTCAGCACTCTGCCCGTCGCCTCCGCCGCGCGACACGAACTCGCGGGCCAGCGCCGTCAGATTGCGCAGAGCATCGTCGGTGTGAGCGTAGTCGACGACCACCGTGAACGGCTGGCCGCAATCGACGCGCTCAAATCGTCCCGGCACGTGCGTCAGCGACTCCGACGCCGCGCGCAATCGCCTTCGACGTCGCAGCCGCGCGCATAGCACGCCGCCGCCGCGGCCAGAATGTTGTACACATTCACTCGCCCGATCAGCGGAGAGAAGACTGCAATCTTCTCCTGCGGCGTGACCATGTCGAAGCGCGTGCCGCGCGGACTGATGTCCACATTCTCGGCGTGGAAGTCGCCGCGCTCCCAGCCGTAGGTCAGCACGACCGCGCTGCGCTTGCGGCTGAAGTCAGCCAGCTTCGCGCCATATTCGTCGTCCAGATTGGTCACCGCCGCGCGCGGCGCATCGGTGCCGCATCCTTCGAAGAGCACGCGCTTGGCGGCGAAGTATTCGTCCATCGTCTTGTGATAGTCGAGGTGATCGCGCGTCAGGTTGGTGAACACGGCGACATCAAACGGAACACCGAATACGCGCTCCTGCGCCAGCGCGTGCGAGGAAACTTCCATGACCGCGTCGGTCGCGCCCTGGCCCAGCGCCTCGTTGAAAAGGCGCGCCAGTTCGAGCGCTTCGGGCGTGGTGTGCGGCGCGGGATAGACGTTGCCGGCCACGTGATATTCAATCGTCCCGATCAGCGCGCTCTTGCGTCCGGCGGCGGTCAGAATCGATTCGATCAGAAACGCAGTCGTGCTTTTGCCGTTGGTTCCGGTAATGCCCGTGACTGCGATGCGCTCGGCCGGACGTTTGTAGAAATTCTCACTCAAACGCGCCAGGGCGCGCCGCCCGTGCGGCACCACCGCCCAGGCCACTCCTTCGCGCGGCTTCTCGGTCGGCAGAGTCGGTGACGATCGCGACCGCCCCGGACTGAATCGCCTGGTCGATGAAGCGGTTGCCGTCAGAGGTCTCCCCGCGCATGGCCACGAACACGCTGCCCGGCTTGACCTGGCGCGAATCGTATTCCACACCACTGACGCCCGGGTCCCCGCTCTGGCTGAGGATCTCCGCGCCATCCAGCAAGATGTTGGAAGGTCATTGCTAGGAATTATAGGGCAGTCAGAAATCGTGCGTCTCCGCAAAGTCCTCTGAATACTCGATTTCGGCAATGATCGCGATTACCAAGGTCATTTCCGCGCTCAGCCCGCTGCGCGCTACATTAGCTTCATGAGTACCGGAAACAGCACCAGCCAAATACTCGCTGCGCGCAGTGTGAACAGCCCGAAGCCAAGTGCGAGTGCGAAAAATTCTGCTGCCTCTGCCAGTCCGTCATCGACATCCGCATTTGCACCGACGGTCTGATGTACTGCGAGCCCTGCCGCACCGCCTGCGACTACAAGACTGAGGATTAAGCGAACGCGGAGAGCGAGCCCTGCCACCGCGTTCCTGTCCCTTGGACCCGCTGCGCGTCGGCGACAACCCTCTTGTGTAAAATAGAAACAACTCTATTGACAGCCTGTGATCCCAATCCTTGGCAGGCTAACGGGTTTTGAGGCAGAATAGAACGTTTGCCTTTCTGACTCTTTCTGCCCTAATCCAGGAGACCTTTATGGCTACGACCATGCACGTCAGCGACGTAGCCGAGTTGCTGAGCGAAGGCCGGACGCACTTCAATCTTTCCCCGGCACTGCTGGTCGAGCACTCGATCCGGCGGGATGAAGCCAAGCTGGCCGCCAATGGCGCCCTCGTCGGCTATACCAATCGCACCGGCCGCTCTCCCAAAGACAAGTTCATCGTGAAGGACGAAACCACCGCGAACACCGTCGCCTGGGGCGCGGTCAATGCCCCGTTTGAGCCGGAGAAATTTGACGCTCTCTATGCGCGAGTGATGGAACATCTGCGCGGGCGCGAGCTTTTTGTGCAGGATCTTTTCTGCGGAGCCGATCCCGCCTACCGTCTGCCGGTTCGCATCGTGAACGAATACGCCTGGCACAATCTGTTCGTGCGCCAGTTGTTCTTGCGGCCGACGGCGGAGGAACTGAAGCACCATCATCCTGAATTCACGGTGATCTCGGCGCCCGAGTTCAAAGGCCGATCCCAAGCGCGACGGCGTGAATTCGGAAGTTTTTATCCTGCTGAACTTCACGCGCCGCACCGTGCTGATCGGCGGAACTTCCTACGCCGGCGAGATGAAGAAGTCCATCTTCAGCGTCATGAACTTTCTGCTGCCGCCGCGCAATGTGTTCCCCATGCACTGCTCGGCCAACGTTGGACACAACGGCGTGAGCGCGTTGTTCTTCGGACTCTCGGGAACCGGCAAGACCACGCTCTCGGCCGATCCGTCGCGCGACCTGATCGGCGACGACGAGCATGGATGGAGCGCCGACGGCGTCTTCAACTTCGAAGGCGGATGCTACGCCAAGTGCATCAAGCTGTCGAAGAAGAACGAACCGCAGATCTGGAACGCGCTGCGCTTCGGCTGCGTGCTGGAAAACGTTACGCTCGATCCACACACGCGCATTCCGGACTACAACGACGACAGCAAAACCGAGAATACGCGCGCCGCTTATCCGGTGGACTTCATCGAGAATGCGGTGATCCCCGGCATTGGCGGCCATCCGAAGAATGTTGTGTTCCTGACCGCGGATGCGTTCGGCGTTCTCCCGCCGATCTCGCGCCTCACACCCGAGCAGGCCATGTATCACTTCCTGTCGGGCTATACGGCGAAAGTTGCGGGAACCGAAGCGGGCGTGAAAGAACCTTCCGCGACGTTTTCGACTTGCTTCGGATCGCCATTCCTTCCGCTGCGCCCGAAGACTTATGCCGAGATGCTCGGCCGCCGTTTGCGCGAGCACAACGCACAATGCTGGCTGGTGAATACCGGATGGCAGGGCGGACCGTACGGCGTGGGCAAGCGCATGGAAATTCCCCACACTCGCGCCATGGTCGACGCAGCCGTCGAAGGCGAGCTGATCAAAGAGGAGTTCGAAATCGAGCCGACGTTTGGCTTCAGCATTCCGAAATATTGCCACGGTGTACCCGCTCATGTTCTGAACCCGCGCAATGCCTGGCCCGACAAGGCTGCTTACGACAAGGCCGCCGAAGATCTGCGCAACCGCTTCGCCAAGAACTTCGAAAATTTCGACGCGCCGGCCGAGGTCAAGGCGGCAGGACCGAAGGCGCAGCGCTAGCACGGCGACCGGACCGTCGATCGAATCGACTACAATCGGCTTCCGAACCACGACACAGTCCTCTGGGACAGCCTATGACTCTCTCGTCGAGCCGAAACCACATAATCGCTCTCACCGTCTCCCTCATCCTCATGCCGTCATTTCGCGCCACGGCGCAAAACCGCGATGCCCCGGTCCGCGATCCGCACGCGCCGGGATACGTCTCTGCGAAGGATCTGCCCGACGGCGCCAATGCTCCCGCCGATGCCGACGGAAATTTCGTCATCGGGCCGACACACAATGCAGTGCCCGAGATGTCGGTGCATGATGCCGTGCCCCAAGGCACCGTCGTTGAATTCTCCATGAGTTCGGCCGACAGCAAAATCTATCCCGGTATTGCGCGCGAAGCTGGAACATTTGGAAAGGTCGATCCGGCGGACCCCGCCAAGCTCATCGTCACCACCAGCCATCCCGCGCCTTACACGCGCAAAGTCACGGTGTATGTGCCCAAACAATATGTCGCCGGGACGGTCGCACCCTTCATTGTCGGCACCGACGGTCCCTTCCCGCCGCTGTTCACCGCGCTCGACAACCTGATCGCAGCGCACCGAGTGCCCATGATGGTTGCTATCTCAATTGCGAACGGCAGCGGCGACGCACAGGGCAGCGAACGCGGATTGGAGTACGACACCATGTCGGGCCGGTACGCCGAGTTCGTCGAAAAAGAAGTACTGCCTCTGGTGGAAGAGAAGGCTCACGTGAAACTGTCGCGCAGATCCCGATGCGCGAGCTACCATGGGTGGCAGTTCCGGCGGCTCGTGCGCGCTGATCATGGCGTGGTACCACCCCGATCTCTACCATCGCGTGCTCACCTACTCGGGCACATACGTGAACCAGCAATGGCCTTACGATCCGCATACGCCGCATGGGGCTTGGGAATTCCACGAACATCTGATAGGGAACAGCCCGGCCAAGCCAATTCGCATCTGGATGGAAGTCGGAGACCACGACCTTCTCAACCCCAACAACATGCGCGACGACATGCACGACTGGGTTGTAGCCAACGAGAACTATGGCCAAGGAACTGGCCGCCAAGGGATATCACTACCAGTTTGTTTTCGCACGTAACGCCGGGCACGTTGACCGTGCCGTGATCCAGCAGACCCTGCCCGAAGCGCTGGAGTACGTGTGGCATGGGTATGCGAACGCCCGGCCCGCGGATTGATGGAGTATCAAGTGGCTCAACCCGGAGCACAGGGTTCGCCCCACCACCCTCTGTCATCCTGAGGCCTGCGCTTTTTGCAGGACGAAGGACCTATGCACTCCCGGCCGGTTGCATGGGCCCTTCGGCGACAACAACGTTACAGCGTCACCTCCATCTGCAGTCCCTCGATCAGTCTCGTTCAACGTGCTTCTGGGCGGCGTTGCGCTTCTGCTGCAGGTCCGCCATTTCACGTTGAAGCGCTGCACGCGGTCTTCCTGCTCGATTCATCTGCGCGGACGTAGCGCTCGACCAGCGCCTTTTCTTCCGCGCTGCCCTTCAGCGCTTTCATGTTTTCGCGCACCCGCTGCTGATCTTCGGAGATCTCTGTGATCTGCGATCGGCGTCCGCGATCCAACCTCGGCTTCGAGCACAGCAATGTCTTCTTTTTGAACGATGACTTTTCGCAGCGCCCGCTCCATCTCCGGGTTGATCATCTTCTGTTCCAGGAAGAACTTGATCTCGTTGTCGGTAATGTTCGAGATCTGGTAGCGATTCACGATGCGGACGGTATTCCTTGACCACCAGAGTCGCGGTCTTCTTCGGTTCGACCATGATGCGGAAGCGGTGAAACGACGCCGAACTCTCGGCCGGATTTTCGTCGTCCGTGAGTTTCCATCCCGCGCGCGCCGGATGTTCAATCACCACGATTCGCGAGGCGGTGTCGCGGTTGCGCATGTGTACGTACTTTCCTGCGCGCTCCTGCGTCGTCTGCGTCATGGCGCCGTGCTGCGATGATGACTCTTGGTGACTCGCTGGTGTCGCCTTGCAGTCTTGCGTCGACCAGCACGACCGAGGTCGGCGGCGTAGGAGAGCAGACGCTTTTCGCCCGGCTTGATCGCGATCCATCAGGCCTTCGCCGGCAAAGGCGTCGCCTTCGAGCACGTTGAAGCTGCCGCCGTCGAAGGTGAGCGTGCTGGTGTTGTTCATCCAGAGCGCGCGCAGGCACCGAGCTCTCCGAAGGATTCCACACCGAGACTTTCTCCGCGTCGATGCGCGTCTGCAGGATGGGCACCAGCGCCGACTGGTTCTTGCGGATGGTCACATGGTCTTTGAGCTTGTACTCGAACAGGTCGCCGAGGTCCTGCGACTGCGCCGACAGTGGTATTCCCCTCGAGAGATCGGCGACTGCCTGATTGGCGTCGAGACGTGGTGCCGCCGGAGCGGGGACACCATTGACCACGCCACCAATCACGCCGCCTGCACTGCCCGCAATCAGGTCGGAATAAATCCGCGTCGGCGTTCCGAACGCTTTGTTCAACTCCATCGTCGTGCTCGTACCAATGCTCGTCAGGCCCCGCCAGCGCTGGCGGTCGGCGCCGGCATCTTGCCCTCCTGCATCGTCGCCTCATGCGTCTGCGGCGTGAGCATCGCGTTCTCCGGCAGTGCGCACCACGGGACGCCGCGTGTAATACGGCTGCGATAGTTCCTGCACAAACGATTGCGGCGCGCCCGCCACCAGCGACAGCTCCACGTTCTTCCAGTCTTCCCCCACCGTGTTGTCGACGATGGCCCAGCCCTGCAGCAGCGGCTTGCCGTCGGTCGGAATCACAATGCGGTACGTGCTCTTCCACACCGGCACTTCGCTGATGTAGCTGACCAGCAGGTTACGCTCGCCCTCGCCGGCGGTGGAGATCGTCATGCGCCGAACATCCTGATCGCGCGTCGAAGCGACGAGCCCCAGATACTTCCCCACTTCGTCGTTCACCTCTTTTTCGGCGACGCGAACGGTCGTCGCCGGCGTCAGATCGAAGACGCGCACTTCTCCCGCTGTCGCTGACCAGCGAGACCTGCGTCGATCGTGACCTTCTGATCGCCTTTGATCGCGACCTCGCGCTCGTCGATGCTCAGCAGGCGTCCGGCGGCACTGTGCAGATCCGCTCTGCACTTCCAGCCTCGCGCCCCGCGCAGGCGTCGAGAAACTGGGCCGTGGTTGGATTCTCACCCACCGGCAGACGCAGCGACCCAAGCCGCTTTTCGAGCGGCGCGGTCGAGTTGTAGCTGACGCCGGTGATGCGTCCCTTGCCCAGGTCGAGCACGGTCAGAGATTTCAGCACGTCGTTCAGTTGAGCGGTGGTGAATTCGACGTTCACATCCTGGCTGCCGCGAACGTGCCCCGCATGCTCGAAGTAGCCGACGCCGTTTTTGTAGAGAATCACCCGCGTCACCGGCAGGCGCGCGGCTTCTGCCGCGGAACCGATTGCCGCAGATAGAAGACTGCAGATGAAAGTGCAACCAGCCCCAAACACACGACTGCATTTCTGCAGAGAATGCATGGCTCCTCCAACGATCAGGTCCGTCCGCTTAGAACGCGCCCCGTCGCGGTTTTTGCACGACGAGGCGCTACAGGGTTTAGACACCCGAGCGGAGGTAACTGGAGCCACGGTTACCGTCCTGCGGGGTCGAGGCGTGGTGGAAAGCCGCGCTGGAGGCTGAGTTCCGGATCCAGGCTCAAGCCTTCTTGAGCAGCCTGGAAATCCAGATCAGGAATCACCGCGCCGATGATCGCAACTATGATCGTGCCGATGAGGCCTCCAGCGTGGATGCCTAGCATGCCCATCAGCCACCCGCCCACTACGGCGCCGACGATGCCGAGAATGATGTCCATCACCGCACCGTAGCCGCCGCCTTTCATGATCTTGCCGGCTGCCCAACCCGCAATCAGACCAACGACCACCCACCAAATCAGATTTGTGATCATGGATTCTTCCCTCCTGATGCTACGATTTATTGGTAACGAAGTACTGGGACCCAACCGGCGAACTGGCGCAAATCATTAAGACTGGAGTGTGGCGACGAGCCTATGGCGGCGAGAGCAAATAGTCAAGCAACGCCCTGTGCCAAAGCCCAAAGCCCACAGCCAAAGATCCCAACACCTAAGATCCAACGCTGTGCCACGCGCCTCAGCCGTTCTCAATACGAGCTCTGTGTTTAAATCAATTTATGTTCGCCCGCAAGATCCGCGTGCAATACGAAGAAAAGGGCCGCATGATTCCCTGCCCGCTGAAATGGCTCGACAGCTTCTCTATGCGCAACTTCACCAATGCCAGCGTCTTCGACGACACGCTTCCACTCGCCGACGGCCAGATGGAAATCGGCCGCAACGTCCCACTCGACCAACTCCGCGACGCCATGGAGGACTGGTTCCACCGCAAGGGTTACCTCCCAAAAGAGTCGAAGTTGTCACTGGCGGAGAACTAGAAACCGTTGAACACTACGAAGCAGCTTGTGGCAACAGGTCGCACCTTGATACTTTGATATCCGGAGGAAAAAAGACCCTAGGCGATCCAACTCGGTCATCCAGCAGTGGGGAAATTTGAGCGGCCCGGAAGCGTGCACTCGGGAAATTTGACGCTACGAAGTTACCTCACAGCCTTCGGACATCGAGGAGCATCTTAATTGTCAGAGAGTTGCAGTGAAGCGCGCATTGGCACGCCAGTTGCAAGCTTTAGAATCGGAGGTGCTTCATGAGCTACAGATTTTCGCAGCTGTCTCCCCAGGCAAGCACCCGCAGTACGAGAATGAGGATTGCAGTTCGCGGACCCTGGAGCGATCCGCCGGAGCAATGGCAGGATGTCCAATTTTGGCGCTCCTGGCTGGAGTTCGATTCCGAAGAAGAGGCACTTGGCCGCCCACGCCGCGTGAATTGGAACGCGCTCTTAGGGATGGCGCTGATGGTCGGAATCAGCGCGAGTTTTTGGGCCGGGGTCGGATTCGCCGCCGCCCGCATTTTGAGATAGCTGCAACAAACCACTTAGGGAAAACCGGGGCCGTACGCTAACCAGCGACGGCCCCGCTTTCATTTCTCCGACTACTTGTCGTAGTGCAGCAGCGACATCACGTCGTAGTCCTTCAGCTTGTCGCGGCCCTTCAGGAAGTCGAGTTCGACCACAAATCCCAAGCCGGCAATCTCTGCGCCCAGCGATGACGCCAGTTTCGCCGTCGCCTCCGCGGTGCCACCGGTCGCGAGCAGATCGTCGACGATCAGCACGCGCTGGCCTTTCTGGATGGCGTCCTTGTGGATCTCGAGGGTGTTGGTGCCGTACTCGAGCGCGTAGTCGTACTTCACGGTCTCGGCGGGAAGCTTGCCCGGCTTGCGCACGGGAACGAATCCGGCATTCAGGCGATAGGCCAGCGCCGGGCGCAAAGATAAAGCCGCGGGCTTCCATGCCCAGCACAAGATCGATGTCCTGCGAAATGTAGTGCTCCGAGAACTCGTCGATCAGCGTGGCGAAGCCCGTCTTGTCCTTGAGCAGCGTGGTGATGTCGTAGAAGAGAATCCCCTTCTTGGGGAAATCCGGAACTTCGCGGATCAGCTTTTTCAGTTGATCGGCATTCATGGCCGGACAGGCGGACATTTACCACGCTCCTTCAATGCGAAATGAACTGAGGCCTGCGACCGGGACTCGCTTCAGAGACTTCGACCTCATCCACACGCGCCGCACGCGGCCCTTCGCGCAGACGCGAGTGCAATCCGGAAAGCTGGTCGCGCGTTCCCTGGGCCAGGACTTCCACGCTGCCGTCGGGATTGTTGCGCACCCATCCGGCGATGCCCGAGCATGTGCGCCTCGCGCTCCACAAACCAGCGGAAGCCGACGCCCTGCACGCGTCCGCGAACAAGAAACCGGCGCGCCTGAGTCGTGCTTTTCGGTGGAGCTCATGCTTGGAATCGATTGTCAGATTGATGATTTCAGATTGCAGATTGAAAATCGATCGACCTGGTCGTGTTCCGATGTTCACTCTGCAATCTGAAATCTAGCAATCTGACAATGCGTCTACGCTCTGCGACAGGTACGCGCCTTCCGACGTATCCACCTTGATCTTCTCGCCTTCGTTGATGAACGGCGGCACCTGCACCACCAGCCCGGTTTCGGTCTTGCGCGGCCTTGGTCACGCTCGAAGCGGTGGCGCTCTTCAATCCCGGCTCGGTCTCAATCACGGTCAGGATCACCGTCTGCGGCAGCTCGATTCCGACCGCCTTGCCGTCGAAGAATTCCACTTTGATTTCAAGATTCGAAATCAGGTAGTCGACCGCGTCGCCCAGAATTTCCTTGGTCAGGTGGGTCTGCTCGTAGTTCTGCGTGTCCATGAAGTAGTAGCTGTCGCCGTCGGCGTAGAGGAACTCCATCTCGACTTCGTCCACGTTGATCTTCTCGATCGGATCGGGCGAGCGGAAGCGGTGCTCGAACATGGCGCCGGTGCGCAGGTTGCGCAGCTTGGCCTGAATGAAGGCGCGCAGGTTGCCGGGCGTGCGGTGCTCGACGCTGAAAACGGAGTGCAGATCATTGTTGTGCTTGATGATCATGCCGGGACGAAGCTGGGTGGCAGGGATCGACATTGCTTGAAAAACTCTCCTTAAATCTTAAGTACCGATGATTACGATTGCGGTTATGCGGAGCCAGCGGAAGGCGGGCAGGCCACAAGTTCCGCCGCCACGAGGGCTAAACCATTATTTTACACTCAGGTGCGCCGGAAAAGAAACCTTCCTGGAGCAGGACTCATCGAACAGCAGCGGAGTACGTCGCCACGGGATCGGAGTCGCGGCACTTCATAAGTTAGGACTAGAATCGAGAGAGCGGGAAAACGGCGGAGGTTCGCCAGCATGCCTGGGCAGATCAGCCGGGCGGAAAATTAAGAGGTCTTCATCATGCGTATCGGACGCTATGAGTCGTCAGATAGCAGTAACGTTGGGACGGCAATTACATTTCTTCTGATCGGGCTGGGAGCCGGAGCTCTCGCTGGCCTTCTGCTGGCGCCGAAGAGCGGGAAGGCCCTGCGCCGCGATCTGCAGCGCGGCTACGATGACGCCAAGGACACTCTCGAAGACTGGGCCGATGAGGCGAAGACCCGCGTCCGCGATGCCAGTGACAAAGTGCGAGACGTGGCCAGCCGCGGCGCTGAGATCGCCGAAGATCTGCGCGAAGCCGCCAAGGAAAAAGTCGAACCCCTGCGCCGTGCGATTAACCGGGGCTAGAAAAACCGGCGTCGCGCTTCCGGCGGATAGAGCCTGATGGCTGGCGCCCGACGCCAGGTTCCCTCAGTACAAGTGGAAGTCCACCTGGATGGCGATTTGTGTCGCTACCGCCTGTCCGTTGAACGTGGCTGGGCGAAAGCGCCAGCGGCTCACTGCTTCAATCGCCTTCTCGTCGAGCCCCATCCCTAAGGTCTGTCCGACTCGAATGTCGTACGGATGCCCGTCCTTGCCCACGACCACCAGCAACTGCACGATGCCTTGATGCTTCGCTTTGCGCGCCTCATCGGAAAAACTGGGCTCGGGACTGTAAATCACTTCAGGTACGGACACGCCTCGCATTCCCGGTTTGAAGATCCCCTCAGGTCCGGGACCGTAGTGAGGTCCCCTGGATGGACCCACACCATCGCAACAGCCAGGCCCTATGCCGCCCGGACCACCCGGCCCGTCCGACGGGATAGAAAATTCCGACATTGGGTCGCCCATCTGGCCACCCTGGGGCAAACTAACATCTGGGGCCATCTCAATCGTTGCTTCCAGAGGAAGCCTCGGTCTTTCCTTCGGAACGATCACCGTCGGCGGAACCAACTGAGCATCGAGCGACGCTTTGGGAGGGTTGCCATGCGATGCGGGAATCGGATCGTGATTGCCTCCTCCGCCGCCATTGAATCCGGAGAAGATCAATGGAAGGTCCTGCATTTTAGGAAGAGTCTCGCCGATCTTGGGCCCGTCGCGGATCACAATGCTCAAGAAATAAACGAGCAGGGCCACGATCACGGCCTGGCCGAGAAGGGACAGCGCAAATGCCTCACGCCGGGCGCGATACATTCCGTCGCCGTCGCCAGAGAACATGGAAAACAGGTTCGGACCCGAAGATCCGGGAGTTGCAGCAGTCATGGCGCTCTCCTGCCGAAGAGTTATGGTGAGCACGTCAGCTCGACACGCCGTAAGACGCGGGGAGTCGCAAAAAGGATTTCCGCCGGTGGAATTGAAAAATAGTGTTATCGGAAGATTGCTGAGAAGAATCCCTTCACCCGTTTCATGAAGCTCCGGTGGTCAGGTTCGGGCTTCTTCTCCGGCGCAGGCGGAAACTGTACCACTGGTGGTTCCAGCCGCACTTGCCGCTCTGGCGAGTCTTCCACGGGAGGAAGGTTTCTGGAAGCTTGCACTGGCGCAGACGCCCCGTTCGATGCGCGGTCCTTGGCGTTGAAGACGAACGGAGCGTCCACCTGGACATGAACCTCATTCGGTTGCGACGGCGGCAGCGGCGCGGTCTCCGGTCCGTTGCTCAAACGAGTGTTCGCAGGAGTGTCGCCCATCGACCCAACGTTGGCCGAGGTAGCAGGCGTCGGGGATCCGCCGATCTGCACCTTCGTCGGCAGCTGCGCGTCGAGCACCGTGGGCGCCGAACTCGTGTCGGTCTTCATCACGGCCGGAGGCGGAGGACATCCGCACTCGAGCGGTACGTTGGTGTCGACCTTGTCGATCTGCCCTGATCGAAAGACAGCTTGCTCGGTCGGTTTCACCTGATAGATGCGATCTCCCATCAATTCCGAGACGATGGCGGACGAAGTGTTCCCGTTAAGCGTGCGCACGCAGGTGTTGCCATGCGAGTCGGCGCTGATGGCATAGTGAAAGTGTCCGGGTCCTGCGAACATAATGCGGAAGTCGGGAGTCAGCACGGAGTCGGCTGAGGCGTCGAGCGCATAGTGGGTTTCAATGGCGCCAGTGCTCATGCCTGAGCATGAAGTCGCGCTTGTTCTGAGAGGGCGTCACCGAGACCGTCGTCCCCGGACAGACGCGCACTTCGCCACCGCGAGCGAGTCGCAGCACGGCAGTGTCGGTGGCGGCAGTGATCGATGACCCGGCAGCGAGCCGGCTTCCAGCAATCACGGCGCCTGATCCGCTGGTGACCGGCACAACGGCTGGCGCGGCGCTCAATGACATACCCGGCGCAAGTGCCGGTTGATCGGCTGTCGAATTCTTGCTTACCTTTACGTCTTCTGCGGGCTTGAGGCGAATCATCAGCCGATTGCCCGCGCCGTCCCATGTGTAGCCGTACGGCGCCTGGAGGTCGAGAACGATGCGTGTGATGGGAGGCGCTTGCTGAAATTGGTCGACGCGAATGGCCAGAATGTTTTCTTTCTGCACCGAGATTTTCTTATTCACCAATCCCAGACGCGAGTTCGGCAGATCGATGACAAGTCGCGGCGGCGAGTCGAGCGTCTGCACCTCAGGAATGACCGGACCGCCTTAGAGATGATCTCGATCGCAGGGACGCCGCGTTCATGCACGATGCGAACGCTCGTGACCATCGGCGGCGGCCCAAACGTCTGCGCGGCAACGGTGGCGGCCAGCAGGCCCGATACCAGTAGGACACACACAAATTTGAGAGCAGGTCGCCGCAACAAATCCCTCACTGAAAGCTTGATGGAAACATATCACTTGGGATGGATGCGAGAGAAGAGATAGGAAGGGACATCGGGCGCGTCGAACCCCGGACTTCGAACCTCAGACAAGAACCCCAAGCCTTCGAACAAAAGAAGACTAAGAGCGTCACCGCATTCTCGACAGTCTGAGGTCCGAAGTCCGGGGTTCGAAGTTCGAAGTTACGCTTCCGGCAGGAATTCGTATTCTTCGATCACAGCAGCTACGGCGAGTTTGCCGTCGTCGCGCCCGTTTTCGACTCGCACCACGCGGCCTTTGCATTGCACGCGGATGCTTTCGGTGAGAGTGATTTCGGGCGGAAGGGTCAAGGTGAAACCGATGGGCGATCCTTGAGCGATCGCGGATTCAAGATAGAAACAGATGCCGCGCGCGCTGACGTCGCGAATCTGGGCAATCTCACTACGCGGGATGTCCACGCCGTGATCCACGGTGACCGGAACGCGGAGCGCGAAGCGTCGTGCAGCCCTCTTTTCTTCCTGGGGCTCAGGCATTCAGTTCCTCCAGAGTGGGCTCGTAAGTCTGGTACGAGGATGGCCCTCGAGCCCCTTACCGTCAATACCACGTGTGGGTAAGTCCGTGGCACATTCAGGGGAGAGGTGGGGATTTCAGGTGGTCGAATTCAGATTGCAGATTGAACCCCTTTGATACCAAAATCTGGAATCTACAATCTGTAATCACTACGCCCATTGCGCGTGGTCCTGGCAACGACCTTCAGGTGTAAGCTTGTGTTAGAGGTCGGAGGTTTAACGCCCGACGCCTGCCGCCCGTCCTATGATTTTCGTACTCGACAACTACGATTCGTTCACATACAACCTGGTCCAGTACATCGGCGAACTGGGCGCCAAGATTGAGGTGCGACGCAACGATCAGGTCACCGTGGCTGACATTGAAGCGATGCATCCCGAACGGATCGTCATCTCTCCCGGACCGTGCACGCCGCACGAGGCCGGCATCAGCATCGAACTCATTCGACATTTCGCTGGAAAGGTTCCGGTGCTCGGCGTCTGCCTGGGACATCAGGCGATCGGCGAAGCGTTCGGCGGCCACGTCGTGCGCGCCCCTCACCTGATGCACGGCAAGACCAGCCCGGTGATGCACGACAACCGGACCGTCTTTCAAGGCCTGCCCATGCCGATGACGGCGACCCGCTATCACTCGCTCATCGTCGAAGAGAAAACCCTGCCTGCTGAACTCGAGGTTAGCGCCTGGACTACCGAAAAAGACGGCACCCGCACCATTATGGGACTTCGCCACCGGCATCATGCCATCGAGGGAGTGCAGTTCCATCCGGAAAGCGTGTTGACCGAGGCCGGCAAAAAGCTGGTGCAGAACTTCCTGGCGATGTGACGAACCGGGTTATACTTCCTCCGCGATTGCGGTTGGCGCGAAAGGAAGCTCATGGCACAGCTCATCCGTTGTTTTTTCTCTGTCATTCTTCTGAGCGGCGCAATCCTGGCCCAGTCAGCCGGTAGCGACAGTCCAAAGAGCTCACCATCAGTACCGTTTTCCCCCGACACCTGGCGCTTTATCGTCTCCGGCGATTCGCGGAACTGCGGTGACATCGTGATGCCAGCGATTGCCGCCGACAGCATCCAATACCGTCCTAGCTTCTACTGGCATCTAGGCGACCTGCGCGCCATCTACAAAATTGACGAGGACATGGAGTTTCCGGCCGCCAACGACGGCAGCCTGCTCAACTGCAATCTTTACCTTCCTCGCGCTTGGCCGGACTTCATCGACCATCAAATTGCGCCATGGGGCAACGTTCCGTTCTACGTGGGGATCGGCAACCACGAAGTCATACCGCCCAAAGACGCGGTTCAATTTCGACGCCAGTTCTCGGCGTGGCTCGACCAGAAATCACTTCGCCAGCAGAGGGCCGACGATGAAACCAAGCAAGTGAAAGATGCCCAGACCAAAAACGAACAGCCTGAAGAAGCTGCTCCGCCCCCGACCTACTACCACTGGATCCAGAGAGGGGTGGACTTCATTTATCTCGATAACTCCTCCAACTCTATCCCGGGACCTCAGATGGAATGGCTCACAGGCGTGCTGCACCGAGCCAGAGAGAACAAAGAAGTGAAGAGCGTTGTCGTGGGGATGCACGAAGCTCTGCCGCATAGTTTGTCCAACTCGCACAGCATGGGCGACACTCCCGATGGGACGAAAAGCGGGGACACCGTCTACGGCATGCTCCTGGAACTCCAGAAGCAGAAGCCGGTTTACGTACTCGCCAGTCACTCTCATTTTTTTATGGAGGACATTTTTGACACTCCGGAACTGAGAGCGAAAGGAAATCCTTTGCCGGGCTGGATCGTGGGAACCGGCGGAGCGGAGCGATACACACTTCCGGTTCCGTCATCCGACAAGGCAAAGCAAGATGTCTACGGTTACCTGGTAGGAACGGTGTCGGAGGAGGGAAGGATCCGGTTCGCGTTCCAGGAAATACACGAGCCTGATGTTCCGGCGACAGTGCGTCGGGATTATCCGGCGAGCCTCATTCATTGGTGTTTTGCGCACAACTCGAAGAACACCGATCCTGTATCAGGCGATGACACGCCGAACTGCATTCCGCCATCGACACCGAAGCTGCCCGATCCAAAGAAATGAGAATTGGACCAACTATTCGTTGGAATTTCTCGCCTTCTCAACGGCCCGCACTACGGCCTGCGCTTTGTTGAGCGACTCCTGAAACTCGCTGGCTGGGATCGGAGTCTGCCACGATTCCCGCTCCCGCCTGCAGGTATGCTTTCTTCCCCTGCATCAGCAGCGTGCGGATGCCGATGCACGAGTCGAGATTGCCGGCGAAGTCCGCGTAGAGCACCGATCCCCCGTAGATGCCGCGGCGCGTGGGCTCAAGTTCCTCGATGATCTGCATGGCACGCACCTTCGGCGCGCCGCTGAGCGTGCCTGCGGGAAAGCAGGCGGCAAAGGCATCGAGCGCGTCGAGATCCTTGCGCAGCGTACCTTCAAGGGCCGAAACCAGATGCATGACGTGCGAGTAGCGCTCCACGTACATCAGGTCTTTCACTTTGACCGAGCCGTACTCGCTGACGCGGCCCAGATCGTTGCGGCCCGAGGTCCACCAGCATGACGTGTTCGGCGCGTTCTTTTTCGTCGTCCCGCATCTGTTGTTCGAGGCGCAGCGTCTTCGGCTTCATCGCGCCCGCGCGGATGCGTGCCCGCAATCGGGCGGTATTCCAGCTTGCGCCCGGTAACGCGCACCAGCATCTCTGGCGATGACCCGAGAATGTGCGTGTCGCCCGATGCGCAGAAAATAAAGATAGGGCGACGGATTTACCTGGCGCAGCGCGCGGTACAAATCGAACGGCGCAACTTCGGGCGTAAAGTCGAGGCGCTGCGAGAAGACCACCTGAAAGATGTCGCCGGCGGCAATGTATTCCTTGCAACGCTCCACACTCCGCAGAAAATTCGTCTCGCTTGGTGCCGGCATGCACTTTGAGTTTGCCTCTTCGCTTTGCTGGATTTGCGCCACATCGCCGAACTCAGTCCCGCCGCGAGCTTTCGCTCAAGAGCGCCGATGTCTCGAACCGCCCGATCGTAGGCGCGCCGCGGGCTTTCGCGCTTCACGTCGGCCGCAGCCATGATGTGAATCTGGTGCCGCAAGTGATCAAATGCCAGCAGACGATCGAAAAACATCAATTCGGCGTCCGGCAGGCCCAAGTCATCTTTGGCGTGGTCGCCGATTTTTTCCAGCTGTCGGACGACGTCGTAGGCGAAGTATCCAACCGCTCCCGCGGTGAACGGCGGCAGTCCGGGAACGGTTGCGGGATGATGCTCGCGCAGCAGTCGCTTGACGACCTGGAAGACGTTGTCCCTGCACGACCTCGCGCTTGCGGCCGCGCTCAATCTCAACGGTTCCCTCCCGCGCTCGCACTCGCATGTATGGACGCGCGCCAAGAAAGGTGTAGCGTCCGATCTGCTCGCCACGCTCGACGGATTCGAGTAGGAACGCATGCGGTTCCTTGCCTGCTATCGCCAAAAAAGCGGAGACAGGCGTAAGCAGATCGGCGCTAACCGACTTCACCACTGGCACGAGCGTGGCCTCTCGGGCCAACTGGGAAAACTGTTTGAAGTCGGGCTGCAGCATCGTTTGGATCCAACCGCGCGACCGCCTGCGGGCTTCTTATTATAGGGGACGCCAGGAGTGCATGCCGGCATGAGGCGATAGGCATCAAGTCCGCTCCGAACGTGAGCACCCCTGAGGTCTTTGATTGGTCCGAGGTCTATGGTCCGTGGTCCGACGTCTGCCGCCAGACGCCGAACGCCCGCCTGACCGAAACTTTGGTCACCTTGTTGGACTCTGGCACAATCGCTAGAATCATGGATATCCCGAGTATTATGAGCATTTTGTATAAGCCACCGAGACGAAGTGTTCTTCGCGGGACAACGCAAGAAGTGAACCAGCGATCGAATTGACGGGACGATTCTGGCGGTCGAAGATTATTGACTAACAACGTTGGAGTTTATGCGAGTTAAGTTTTGGGGCGTACGCGGCTCTACGCCCACTCCACAGGCCGAGAACCTGCGCTATGGAGGTAACACCTCCTGCGTCGAAGTGCGCCTCGGAGATCAGATTTATATTTTCGACTGCGGCACCGGATTCCGCGTGCTGGGCCACGAACTCGAACGCGAATTCGCCGACCGGTCATTCGCCGCGCACGTCTTCGTTTCTCATTTTCACTGGGATCACATTCAGGGCATGCCGTTCTTCCGGCCCTTGTACGACAGCCCGAGCAGCCAGTTTATCTTTCATTCATCGAGCCGCACCCGCAGCCTCGAACAAGTGATGGCCGAGCAGATGGCCTCGCCGTACTTTCCCGTGAACCTCGATCAGATGAAGGCGAAGCGCAATTTCTACGACATCGAAAATGGATGTCTCCCCATGGCCGACGACGTCAAGATCAAGACCGCGTGGCTGAACCATCCGCAGGGATGCCTGGGATTCCGGCTTGAAACGAAAGATGGTGTGCTGGTCTACGCAACCGACAACGAACCGGGTGATCGCTGATTTCGACAAGGGGGTGCGCAAGCTGGCCGAAGGCGCCGACATTCTGATCTACGACGCGCAGTATCTTCCCGAGGAATACGAAGCCCGCCGCCGCGGCTGGGGACATAGCCACTGGCGCGAGGCCGTCAACGTGGTCATGGAAAGCGGCGCAAAGGAATTGATCCTCTACCATCACGATCCCGATCACACCGACGCGATCGTCGACAAGGTCGTGCAGGAAGCGCGAAACCACTATCCCAAAGTACGCGCGGCCGCCGAGGGGATGGAGATCGACCTGTAGCCTCTCCCTCCGGATGCGAAAATTGCTGCTGCCTTTGATCTCTGCGGCCGCGCTTTTTTAGGCCACGCCGCGAATAACTGCTCGGATCGGATTTCCGCCGCTCTGGAGCCGAGAAGGTGACCAGCCTCATTTTTTTTGGCGCAACCTAAAGTCCGTCTTTCAATTCACCGTAAAGTTCGTCGTCGACATCGCAGTTCCGCCGGGCGTGGTGATCGAGATTTTTCCCGTCACCGCTCCAGTGGGAACGGTCGCGGTTACTTGGGTATCGGAGTTCACGGTGAACGTCGCCGCTACCGTGCCGAACTTTACCGCGCTGGTCTGAGACAAGCTCATTCCAGTGATCACGACGGAAGTGCCGACCGGACCGCTGGTCGGGCTGAACGTCTTGATCGAAGGTGTGATCTTGAACGTTGTCGGGGTCGCCAGGTTCCCACTCGGTTCGAGCACTGTTATCTTGCCTGTCGTGGCACCCGAAGCCGGCTTCGCAGTCATATATGTATCGCTGACAACTGTGAAGGTGCCGGTGCCGGTGCCGAACTTGACGCCCGTCGCAGTGGAGAATCCCTGACCAATGATCCCGACCGACTGTCCGACTTTGGCCACATTGAGAACGACGGGCGAAACAAACGCCTTCAACCCAAGGTTCATGCTGAAGAGCACGCCTTCCTTGGGACCAGTGGTGCCCCATCCATAGATGATTCCGTTGGTGTGTAGCAGGAGCGCCGAACCGGGCGCGCCGCCGCTACCCTTGCCGTCGAAGTCGTGCAGGTCAGCATAGGTGGTGCCGGTAGTGTTGATCTTGAAAAAGACACCATCGCCTAAGCCGCCCCCGGCGTACGTCACGCCGTAGAGGAAATTGTCGCTGCCTTGCACCAGTGCGGAGGGCGGGTGGGCACCGTCGGTTCCGGTAAAGGTATGCAGGATTTTGTAGGATGCGCCCGTGGTGGTCATCGAATAAATGGTTCCTTGTCCGCCTGCGCCGCCCCAATACGTAGTGCCATACAGCTTGCCGTCAGCAGCCTGCAAGACGGCTCCATTCGGGTTGAGGCCATCACTGCCATTCGCACCAAAGCTGTAAAGGATTTTGAGCACGCCCTTCTTCGTGAGCTGAAAAACCGTGCCTTGATTAAAGGTGCCGCCTTTCCCGGTGGTGCCATAAAAGTTGCCGTCATTGCCGACAATCAATGGCGCAATGCTCGCGTACGGAAGATTGGCCAGCACGGAAAACGTGCCCGCGGGCATCGTGATTTTGTAGACTACCGCCGGGCTGCCTTGGGTGACGCCATAGAGGTTTCCGTCCGATGCCATGATCGGTGGCGCCCACGGACCCTCGCCATCGGTCGTATCGCCGAAGCCATAGAGCACCTTTACAGACCCGGTGGAAGTGACCTGGAAGACCTCTCCATAGCTGCTCGAGGTGTGGATATAGGTTGTACCGTAGAAGTTGCCGTCCATGCCGAGCGTGAGGCCCGACATTGGTTGACTGCCGTCAGTTCCCTCAAAGTAATGGATCTCGGTGACGAGCCCTCCCCCCGGAGGCGCAACAACGACCGTCCCCTGTCCAGGGAACGACGATGGCATCGTGCTGTAGAGTTGGCCGTCGAAGCCCTGCGCCAGCATATTGGGCGTGCCCGGGCCACTCCCGGTCGATTGCGTCAGGTCAAAAAGGTCGGTGTAGGTTTGCGCTTGCGACAGGGACGCGAACGCAATCAGCAGGAACGTCACGATTAGACAGCACTTCTGGGTCTTCATAAGCTTTTCGCACTCCTGCCCATTCATGTGAAAAACAGAGGCAAGTTGGCTCACGAGAATCCGAATAATTCTTGGTGCCGCCTTCGTTGAGAACGTAGAGATCTTGATTACCCCCGGGGCAACTCAGCTTGCTTCCCCCCTGTCCCGCCTCATATACTCTGAACGTTTGCCTGCCTTTCGCTGGAAATCGCGCGGCGACGGCCCGCATGCTGACCCTGCAATTATTCCGGAGACCACTTCTATGACGATCATGACCACGCTCCCCAGGTGGACAAAGAAGCCAACCCGTGGGAGTCGCAACGCGCCCGCTTTGATCTGGCCGCCCAGAAACTCAACCTCGACGAGGGCCTGTGGCGGGTTTTGCGCTATCCCAACCGCGAACTCACGGTATACATCCCGGTGCAGATGGACGACGGACATCTTGAAGTCTTTACCGGATTCCGCGTGCAGCACTCCATCGCGCGCGGCCCGGCCAAGGGCGGCATCCGTTACGCCCCCGACGTCACGCTCGACGAAGTGCGCGCCCTCGCCAGCTGGATGACCTGGAAGTGCGCCGTGGTCAACATTCCCTTCGGCGGCGCCAAGGGCGGCGTCATCTGCGATCCGCACAAGATGTCCATGGGCGAAGTCGAGCGTATGACTCGCCGCTACACCTCGGAGCTGATCGAATTCATCGGCCCCGAGAAAGACGTTCCCGCCCCCGACGTCAACACCAACGAGCAGATCATGGCGTGGATGATGGACACCTACTCCATGCACATGCGTCAGACCGTTACGGCGGTCGTAACCGGAAAGCCCATCAACATTGGCGGATCGCGCGGACGCCGCGAAGCCACCGGCCGCGGCGTGATGGTGGTCTGCGACGAGGCCTGCAACAAGCTGGGCATCAATCGCTCGCGAGCGCTCGCGTGATCGTGCAGGGTTTCGGCAACGTCGGCTCCAACGCCGCGCAGCTGATGCACGAAGCTGGATACAAAATCATCGGCATCGCCGAAGTTGGCGGCGGACTGCACAACAAGAACGGAATTGACCTCAAGAGCTCTGGTGGACTTCCGCCAGAAAAATGGCACCGTGCACGGCTTCCCCGGCGCGGAGAAAGCTGAGACCGCCGACCTGCTGACCACCGACTGCGAAATTCTGATTCCGGCGGCCACCGAGAACGTCATCACCAGCCGCAACGTCGATCCGCGTGAAGTGCCGCATTCTCGCCGAGGGCGCCAACGGTCCCACCACCTCTGCCGCCGACGACGTGCTCACCGACAAAGGCGTGTTCGTGATCCCCGACATTCTGGCCAACGCGGGCGGCGTCACCACTTCCTACTTCGAGTGGGTGCAGGATCGCCAGGGATACTTCTGGAAAGAGTCGGTAGTGAACGAGCAGCTCGAGAGCCATCATGAAGTCGTCATTCGACGACGTCGTTCGCTACGCCGAGACTCACCACGTTAACAACCGCATCGCCGCTTACATGCTGGCCATCGATCGCGTGGCCTACACGATCCGCCAGCGCGGCATTTATGCATAGGCGTTTGAAGGAGGAACTGCTATGAAGACCGATTGAAAGAAAATTGATGGCACAGATCGCAGTACTGGTCTTTGCACTCTCGCTCGTGAGCGCAATGTGGCGTCGCCAGTCCACCGCCGCTCCGGCGTCGAGGCTCTGCCAGGCAGCCCGCCGCCGAACACGGCAGCCGACAAGCTCGACATCAACACGGCCACAAAAGATCAACTGAAGGCACTGCCCGGCATCGGCGACGCCTATTCGCAGAAGATCATCGACGGGCGTCCGTATCGCGCGAAGACACGAACTGGTGCAGAAGAAGATCATTCCTCAGGCCACCTACGACAAGATCAAGGACATGATCATCGCCAAGCAGGCCAAAGCGGCGGCGAAGTAGGGACAGAAATAACTGCATACCCTCGAGAGGCACTGAGCGCGACGGAGGACGACCCAGAAGAACTCCTCTGTCAGCCTCGGCGCCCTCTGTGGTTTCGAAGCTCTTCCCGGGCTTCCTACTTAGACCTTCAGGTGCATTGCGTTCCCCTTTGCGCGTGGAGGATAATCAAATCTGGTCTTCCGGTCTGGCCACCGGATCCACTCCCTGTGTGAACCTGCCGAACTCCATCACGCTGATCCGCATCTTCAGCATCCCTCTGCTGATGTGGATTCTTTCGAGTTCCCGCTTCAGCAGCGCGACCGGCGAAAGAGAGTTGCTGGCCTCGGCGATCTTCATCGCCGCCTCCATGACCGACGGCATCGACGGCTACCTGGCGCGCAAGCGCGGGCAGATCACGACGATGGGAATCCTGCTCGATCCGCTGGCCGACAAGCTTCTGATCGCGGCGGCATTCGTGACGCTCGTGCAGTTGAATCCCAGCCTGGTTCCGGCGTGGATTGCCGTCATCGTCATCGGGCGCGAGTTCTGGTGAGCGGCCTGCGCTCGATTGCCGCCTCCGAGGGCTTCACCATCGAGGCCAGCGAACTCGGCAAGTTCAAGATGGTGGTGCAGATCGTCTCGGTGGTCGCGGTGATTCTCGACCATCGCTGGAAAGAATGGCCGGTCTACAGCCACTACATTTTCCCGATTCACTGGATCGCCTACTCTGGCGATCTGGTTCATGGTGTGCGTGTCGCTGGTTTCGGCGGTCGACTACTTTGTCGCCTTCTGGTCGAAGATTGACCGGCGTGTGGTGAAGCGTCGCCGCCGCGCCTTCATTCTGAGCCGGCGCAGAAAGCCCGTGCCGCCGCCGCAGGCCGACCGCGATGTCGCTGCCTCCACCTAGTCCGGTATGCAGTCGAATCTGGCGCGTTCTCCGGTGAGTTCTCCAAAGACGAGCGCGCGCTGCTTGCTGCGCCTGGCGCACGAATCGATTCTCTCTGCGCTCGAAAAGCGCGAGATTCCGCTTGATCCTCCGACGCCGCATCTCGCCGAACCTCGTGGCGTATTCACGTCGCTCTACCTGCACGGCGAATTGCGGGGATGCGTCGGTTACGTGCTCCCTGTCAGCTCCGTGTATCGCGCAGTGGCCGACACGGCCCGGGCCGCGGCTTTCGAAGACACGCGCTTTTATCCCGTGACCCTGCCCGAAGCTCGCTGATCTCGAAATCGAACTCAGCATCCTGTCGCCGCCGCAGCCCATTCCCGCCGAAGCGGTAGAAATCGGCCGCCACGGCCTGCTGATCATCGCTGGCTGGATCCCGCGGCCTGCTTCTGCCGCAGGTCCCCGTAGAACACCACTGGGACCGCATTACGTTCCTCGAACAAACCTGCCGCAAAGCCGGCCTGCCGCCGGACGCCTGGCAGCATGGCGCGACGATCGAGGCATTCACCGCGGAAGTTTTCGGAGAGAAGTAGATATTTGGAGAGAAGTATTCCGCGAGGAGCAGCGTGCGACCGTGGGATCCACCTGCCTCACTCAGCAACCCCAATCCCTTCACAAAATGCCCTCCCGTTCGGAACCGAGCGGAAGGGCATCACTGTTAAAGGGCGTTCTCTCAGCAGACATCCCGCTACTTGTCGTACACAGAAGTGCTTTTGAATTTTTTGCCTTGCGGATCGGTTCCACTCGATGTGGCCGTGCGGGTCTTGCCATCCGCCGACACCACAACTCGTCCGGCGATAGTAACCTTTCCGCCTTTCTTGATTGTGAACTCCAACGTATGATCATCAATCTGCTTGTATGACCGTGCATCTGACGTCGAATCGCCGGTGACCGGATAGTCTTTGCCGTCGAGTTTCCCCGTCCATTGGTTATGCGTGGCCTTCCCGGCAGCGTCAGTGCCATCGATGGTGACTTTTACGCTGTCACCCGCGGCCTCAAATACGATTGTGCTGTTCTTCGGCATCCCGGCAGCGAGCTTCGACTTGGCCTCATTCAGCTTCCAGGTGCCCATCTGTGTGTCGCTGGCGAAACATACAGCCCCTGCTATCAAGCACAGGGCAAGAGTCCATACACTCGTTTTGATTTTCATTTTGCCTCCAGGGCAAACAAATTGTGGGATTGGTTAACCGCGCGAATTCTAGTGCTGGCCGCCCAATTCCGCAACCTGCAACCTTCTCCAACGTTGATTCCGATTTGGCTAGGTAGAAGCAAGAAGTGGGTCTCGCAAAAAATAAAACCGGGGACGCTTTCGCGTCCCCGGTCCTCACTGAGCGGAACTCTTACGAAAAACTTATTGCACTTGATCGATTTCCACGTCGTCGCCCGCATGCACGTCTTCCAGTGCGAAGACGATCATGCCGGTTGCCGTCGTATTGGTCACGCCGATGATCACGATTTCACCTACCGCTCGCCGCGGCAGGTCGCGCACGTGAATCACCGGACCATTGCTCTTGGTGAACATTCGCCGGATCGACCGAAGGCGTCTTCTTCTGCGTGTCTTCGGCAATCGCTGCCTTGAACGAGAGTGAATCCACCGGATCGTTCAGGTCCGCATCATAGGACCGCACGGCGCGGAAGTAGTCGCCGATCTTCACGCCCTGGTTCGCGCCGACATTGATGTAGATCTTATGCCCGGTTCCCAGCTGTGAGTCGAAGTCTTTCCCCATCACGATGCGGCCCGAAAGCTTTGCTGCTGGCCGGGCAGGAAGCGATCAAAACGGATCGGACGTATGGAAGGTGACCAGCTGCTTCTCGGCAAATGGAATCGTGGTGTCGCCGGGATTGATCGCCGTCGCACGCATATTCGATCTGCGCGATCGCAGCTTGGCTGCGGGTATCGACGATCTTCACGCGGCCCACTTCTTCGTAGGGCTGTCCGGTTTCTTTCAAGAGCTTCTTCTGCCCGGGAAACATTTCATACTCGTTGACGTCGCGCAATGCGCGCACAACTTCATACTCCGCACCGGCGGTGTATCCCGTCCCCGTAGATAAATGATGTCGCCGCGGGTGAACTTGGTCGTGGTCGGCGTCTGCAGGCCGCCCGCCACGTAAGTTGGCGTCGGGCAGGGTCTGCTTGCTGATGAAGCCGGCGCAATACAAGTCGGCGTAGGTGGGCGTCTGCACGCGCTCGGTCGGGAAGCTGGCCGTAGTCGGCGAAGTTCCCTGCGGAGCCTCGACGGCGCGCATCATCGGCCCCGGATCTGCGCCCACGCGCCGTCGCGAGCAACAACACTAACAGTCCTGTTTTCTTCATGTTACCTCCGGAGTAAGACGCTACCTGCGTCCTCTCCCTAGTCAAATGCCAGAAAAGAAAGGCTTCAAGCCGGAAGGTAACAAGGGGGTAAGGGTGGGTCAAGGTTACGAGGGTGTTGGGCACACCTGCGGCAAAAAGTTTTTCGCGCAAAACTATGAATCCGTTGTTGCATATGTAATTACGCCCCTGTAATAATTCGCCGTCATTGAACTGAGAGCCTTGAACCCAGTGTCCGAACTGAGAACTGAACGCCGCCCCCGCTTACCCACCACGACTGCTGCCCTTGCGCTTGCCGCGCGTCTGCGTGGCGGTCATCGGCTCTGACCCCAATGAAATGGTGGAGAAGGCAGAGGCCTTGGTGCGCGATAACTCCTTTCTGGAGTTCAGGTTGGACTATCTCTCCAAGCCCGCGCTTGGCCATTCCCCGCGATCAAGCGATTCATCGAAACTCACCCCGGTACCGTCGTCATCGCCACCTGCCGCCGAGTGGCCAGCGGAGGCAAGTTCAAGGGCTCGATCGCGTCCCAGCTCGACGTTCTCGGCAAAGCTGCCGCCGCGGGATGCCAGTTGCTCGACGTCGAACTTCAGACCGCCAGCAAGTGCAAGCCTGAGCAACTTGCAGAAGCTGCGTACCCGCGCAGCCTTGATCCTTTCGTTTCACGACTTCCGCGCCACCAAGAAGCTCGACGAGACGCTGGAAAAGATGTTGGCTTACCCGGCCGACTTCTACAAAGTCGTCAGCACCGCGACCACGCTCTCCGACAACGTCACGATGATCAAGTTCCTGGCGCGCGAAGGCGACCGCCACTCCATGATCGGCATGTGCATGGGCGAGCAAGGCATCATCAGCCGCGTGCTCGGCGTGCGCGCCGGCAGCGTCTTTACCTTTGCCTCGGCGGGCGCCGGACGAAGAAACTGCTCCCGGCCAGGTGACCGCGCAGGAACTGCGCAATGTTTATCGCATCGAGCAGGTGGACGCGGCAACGCGCGTCTACGGTGTCGTGGGCGATCCCATCGCACACTCGCTCTCACCGGCCATCATGAATGCGGCCTTCCGCCGCGAGAACGTGAACGCGGTCTATCTGGCGCTGCACGCCAAGACTTTGAAAGATTTACTGACTTGCGTGCGCGAGATTCCGATCCACGGCATCAGCGTGACCATGCCGTACAAGGAAGCGATCCTGCCGCATCTGGACAACACCGACTCGCATACCACCAAGATCGGCGCCTGCAACACCGTCGTCCGGGCGCAGGATGGCAAGCTTTACGGCTTCAACACCGATGCCGCCGGGATTGTCCGGCCGCTCGAGCGCCGCCTGAACACCCTGGAAGGCGCCCGCATCCTTGTGCTCGGAGCCGGAGGCGCCGCCCGGGCCGCCGTCTTCGGACTGAAGGAACGAGGGTCCGAGGTCTACATCCTGAACCGAAGCGCTGGCACCGGCCAAGAAACTGGCTCACCAGGCCCGCGCCCGCATCGATCAAGCGTGCCGATCTGAAGAAACTAGCCTTCGACGTCATCATCAATGCCACCCCGGTCGGCATGGGAAACACCCGGGAAACGCCGCTGCACGACGATGAGATCAATGCCCGCTATGTCTTTGATATGGTTTATGATCCGGCGGAAACGCGCTTCCTGAAACTGGCCAAGGAACGGGGTGCCCAGATCATTCCCGGCATCGAAATGTTCGTCCATCAGGCAGCCCGCCAATTCGAGATCTGGACCGGCAAACCCGCGCCCTGGGACGAAATGCTCCGCGTCGTTCTGCTGGCTTTGCAAGAACGGGCGAACCGGGAAAATCGCGCCTCCGCAGGAAAATGAAGGCATCCGATGCCTTTCGCAAAGAAAAAGTTGCATTTTTCCAGATGCCCAAAGTAATATGCAATTAGGGAATGGGACCGTAAATGTTCCCTAGGTTTTTTGGTTTTAACCCTGTACCGCCCGGTTTCTCAACTTCCTTAATCGCTGTACAAGCTTTGGCGAAACACTCGACGTGAGAGGCGGTTCAGGCTGCCTCCATCCCGGTTCGGAGAGTTCAACATGGCGTGGTACGCGTACTGTCTTACGGAGCATCAAACCCTTCCCAATGGAACCCGCACTCGCCGCCCTTTCCTGCTTGAGGGCGTTCAAGGAGTGAACGGCGCAGCAGTTCTGAGCTATCCCAGCGGCGAATTCGCGGTCATTGTCAGCGAATACGACCACACATTGGGAGAACTGGACCACAAAGCGGCGATCGATCATGCCCGCGTGGTCAGCAACTGCTTCCGCAATTCCACCGTGCTGCCGTTCAAGTTCGGAACGATTTTCGACAGCGATGACGCCCTGCGCCAGGCCGTCCGGGTCAACCGGCGGGCTTTTGGAGTGAGCGTCGCCAAGCTGCGCGGCAAGTCTGAGATGCACATCAAGCTGGTCGTCGGGATGGTTCCCTGCGCGAAGCCATGATTGACGTTCAGCTGCCCGACACCGTTGGCGGCGACTATCTCTCGAAGCTGAAGGTGAAGGCTTCGCGCGAGCGCGAGCGCCAGACCAAGGCGCGGGCCCTCTCGGTCCAGGTCCACAAGCTGTTCAACCCGCTGGAGGAAGAAGTCAGCTGCAAGAAAGTCGCTCCCGAGGGCATGCTGATCGACATCGCCCACCTGATCGACTCCAAGAGCGTGGAAAAATACCAGAACCGCTACACCACTGCCGCCAAGCAGTTGAAGAACTGCGAAGTGGCGATCAGCGGCCCCTGGCCGCCGTACCATTTCCTGCCCGGCAAGCTGCGCACCGTGGCCGGAAACAGCTAGACGAAAAAACATCACTGGTTTCCCACCAATGCCCCTGGCGGCCAAATCCCGCTAGGGGCTTGGTGTTTGGCGGATCTTACGGCGAATGCCCGGGCAGCACAGTGCATCGAATGTGCATTGTTCTGCACTTTGGAATTTCCCGCGTTTTCCGGTTCACCTCGCGTCTCGGTTGGCCCAGCCACACTAAGTCCTTCCCTGTCATTTGGTTATGAATTAGCGTGATTGCGATCACGCCGCTACCGGCCTTTGGCGCGGCAAATGCTTCCACCATGAGTACTAAAGAGGCCGCAAACTCTAGCAACATGACCTTCACTCTCTTCGATTCCTCGCGTCACTTCCCGAAGATGCCGTTCCGGCTGGCGGAACGGCATCTTGCATCGCCTTTCCTGACATCACCTACCAAATTCGTAGCCTCTTGAAACGTGGCCCCAGAAATGGGGCCATTTTTTCTTTGCCCCTCGAGCGAATTGACCTCAAGCAGCCATCAATAAAGGTTTGTCGGGGAGTGGGTGCGGACTACACCATTACGTTTGTCAGTAAGCTGTTGAAAAAGACAATGCAGGGCATGAGAGGCGTGGACATTTAATAAACTTTGTCATTCCGACGCGCGGCTTTATCGCGCGAGGAACCTGCTTTTCCCTGCCAATTTCAAACGGTAGCCGGACAGAATTTTGTACGAGTTTCTTATTCGACACTCGCTCAGATACACTGACCTGCGACCATGACCAAGTCCCAATTCGTCCCCGTCCTGCTCTGCGCGCTCTTAACCTCCGCCCACGCCCAGCAGCCCAAGCCATCTGCCAACCCGTTTGGTGGTCCGCCGCAAGCGACCCAGGCGCAGCAGGAAAACTTTCCTCCGCAATTGATCGAAGAACTTAACTCCATCAAGACCGCCGCCCTCGTCGACGACTACGCCTATCAGCAAGTCGCGCATCTCACCGAGAACATTGGCCCGCGGCCCAGCGGATCATCTGCAGGCGCAAGGCCGCCGTGGATTACGTCGCCGCCGAGTTGCGGCAACTCGGGCTCGATGTCCAACTCGAGGAAGTGAAAGTTCCGCACTGGGTGCGCGGCGCAGAGACCGCCGAACTCGTCGAGTACTCCGGCCAGGCTGCCGGCACCACGCAGAAGATCGTTCTCACGGCGCTTGGCGGAAGCACGTCAACGCCGGCCGAAGGCCTCACGGCCGATGTGGTCGTGGTCAACAATTTCGACGAACTCAAGGCTCTCGGCCGCGACAAGGTCGCCGGCAAGATCGTTCTCTTCAACGAGATTTTCGATAAGCAGAAGGCCGCAGGCGGATATGGCCTTCATGGCCTATGGCGAAGCAGTGCGCTATCGCGCGGCCGGAGCCGAAAGCGGCGGCCGACCTGGGCGCGGTGGCCGCCCTCGTGCGCTCGGTGGGCAGCGCCGACTTCGTTTGCCGCACACTGGCTTCAGCGTGCCCGCCGGAATTCCCGCCGGAGCCGTCACCGCCGAAGATGCCGACCTGATCGCGCATCTCTCCGGCGCAGGGCAAGGTTCGCATGCACCTCACGCTCACTCCGCAGAAGCTTCCCGACGCCACCGGCTACAACGTGATCGCCGATCTGAAGGGCAGCGAGCATCCGGAGCAGATCGTCGTCGTCTCCGGACATCTCGATTCCTGGGACCTGGGCACCGGCGCGATCGACGACGCCGCCGGAGTCGCCGTCGCCATGGAAACCGCGGAGATTCTGCAGAAACTGCATCTGCGCCCCAAGCGCACGCTGCGCGTGATTGCCTGGATGGACGAAGAGAATGGCGGCTCGGGCAGCCAGGCCTACACCAAGGATCATTCCGCGAATTTCCCCAACCACGTCGCCGCGATCGAAAGCGATACGGGCGCGGCGCATCCGCTGGGATTCGACGTCGAAGATGAGCGCGCACGCCGCCGAACTCCTACGTCCCGTGCTCGAATGTTCTGCAGAGTTTCGGAGCCAACGCTCTGCACGCCGAGCAGCTTACCCGCCGGGAGCCGACATTGCAGCGCATGTCGGAAGCCGGCGTGCCCGCATTCGGCATCCTGCAGGATGGCCGCACCTACTTCAACTACCATCACACCGCCGCCGACACGCTGGACAAAATTGTTCCCAGCCGAACTGCGCGAGAACGCCGCTGCCATGGCAGTCATGGGATACGCGCTGGCCAGCATGAAAAATCCGCTGCCGCGCTAGGCGTAATTTGCGTCACATCGCACCGGAATCTGTTGCGAGCTAGCGATCATGCCGGGTGTACCGTGCCTCTTTAGCAGCCCTTGCGGCGGTTGACGCATCTTAATTTTGGCGCTTATCATCTTCGTTTGGCCTTATGACCAGGGACGCCTCCGTGAGGGGGCGTCCTAAGACTTTGATAACGCATTATTGAGACGGACTCGAGTTGAAGTGACCTATGGACAAGAAGAAGCTGGAAACATTTAAAAAACGTTTGGAGACGCGGCAGCAGGAATTGCGCCGCACCGTGAATCGCACGCAGGCCGATGGACGCTCGCGCCGACGAAGATACCGCGCAGGACATCGCCGACCGCGCCGCCAGTTCCTACACCAAGGAATTCCTGTTCAGCCAGAGCAACAACGATCGCCAGCTGCTGCAGATGGTGGACAAGCGCTCTCGCCCGCATTCGCGAAGGCAGCTTCGGCGAATGCATCCACTGCGGCAAAGAGATCAACGCCAAGCGCCTCGAAGCCGTGCCGTGGACGCGCCACTGCATCGAATGCCAGGAAAAGCTGGAGCAGGGATTGCTGGAAGAAGCTCCGCGGTAGAGAATTACGGTGTAAATGCAGACGCCGCCGAGAAATCGGCGGCGTTTGCTTTTTGCCAGGAACAGCAGATCCTCCTTGCGCTGCGCGGCTCGTTCGGACTGCCAAAGTTTGGCTTTACTCGCTTCGCGGCGCGTCAGGTGCGTTCGCCTAAGGACTCGCGTAATGACAAAAGTCAGTGCTGACTGTCACGCCGTCTTCAGCTGAAATGGCAGTCTTCCGCAGCCGCTGCCCCAGGCCGCGAAGATCGCATTCGCTACCGCCGGCGCGACTGGCGGCAATCCGGGCTCTCCCATCCCGCCGGGATCTTCCTTGCTCTTGACCAAATGCACTTCGATCGGCGGAGCCTCGTTGATCCGGATCGGATCGTAGCCGTCAAAATTCGTCTGCTCGACCGCGCCGTTCTTGATGGTGATCTCATTCTTCAGCGCGGCGCTCAGGCCGTAGATGATCGCGCCCTCGGTCTGCGAGCGCACCGACTCCGGATTCACGATCTGCCCGCAATCGACCGCGGCGACAATGCGATCGATCTTGAAGTCGTTGCCGTTGACCGTGACTTCGGCCACTTCGGCAAAATAACTGCCGAACGAGCAGAAGGCCGCGATGCCGCGTCCTCGGCCCTTCGGCAGCGGCTTGCCCCAGCCCGACTTTTGCCGCGGCCAGTTCGAGCACGCCGCGCAGCCGCGCCGGATCCGGATCGTCATCGCTCTTCGCCTTCCAGTTCGCTGGCTTCACCAGCAGCGCCTTGCGGAACTGCACCGGATCCTTCCCGGCAGCGGCCGCGAGTTCGTCGATGAAACTCTCGACCGCAAATCCGTTGAACGAATTCTCCACCGAACGCCACCAGGCGCGCGGCACGGCGCTCGCCACTGCGTTGTACTCGAGCCGCACATTGGGGATCGCGTACGGCATTTGCTCTGCGCCACCGACTTCCGATCTTCGCGGCGTCGGCCTTCGGATCCCAGTATCCGCTGATGGAGGTCGAGGCCAGCGTGTGAGACCACGCCAGCGGACTGCCCGTTCGCATCCACCGCGCCGCGCATGCGATGACACGCCGCCGGACGGTAGAAGTCGTGCGTCATGTCGTCTTCGCGCGACCACACCAGTTGCACCGGCTTGCCGACAACCTTCGCGATCTGCGCCGCTTCGCGCGGGAAAGTCCGCCATGTAGCGACGGCCAAATCCTCCGCCCATGAGCGTCGTGTGTACAACGACTTTCTCCGGCTTCAGACCCGAGCACCTTGCGCGACCGTGCCCTGCACCCAGTCGGGCGACTGCGTTGGCGCCCACACTTCGGCTTCGCTCCCGCGAGCGTGCACGGTGATGTTCATCGGCTCCATGGTGGCGTGCGCGAGAAAGCGGAAACTCGTAAACCGCCTCGACTTTCTTCGCGCCGTTCGACGAGCACCGCATCCACGTCGCCGTCATTGCGAACGCGCTTGCCCGGCTTCTGCAGCCGCCGCGCGCAAGCGCTTCGTGCAGTGCCGTCGCTCGATTCCGAAGCCGCCGGCGCCGTGGTCCCACGTGATCTGCCGAGCGCTTCGCGGCCTTTCATCGCGGTCCAGGTGGAATCGGCGACGACGACGACTCCGCCGGCGGTGAACTTGTCCGCTCCCGAGCGCGGGAATTTCGAACACATCGCGCACTCCCGGCGACCGCCTTCGCTTTCGCCGCATCGAACTGCGCCGCCTTGCCGCCAAACGTCGGACAGCGCGCCACCACCGCAAACAGCATCTCGGGCACGCGCACATCGAGTCCAAACTGCGCGCTGCCGTTCACCTTCGAAGGAATGTCCACGCGCGGCATCGGGTGCCCGATCACCTCGAACTTCGACTCATCCTTGAGCGTGCACTTTTTCCGGATCAGGCACGCGGCAACTTCTTCGCGGCTTCCACCAGTTCGCCGTAGCTGGCCTTGCGCGACGGATTTCTCGTGCACGACCGCTTCCCTTCTTCGCGACGCACTCCGTCGCGCGGCACATTCCACTTCGTGCGCCGCGGCCGTAATCATCAACTCGCGTACGGTCGCGCCGGCGCGGCGCAGCGGCGTGAAATTCTCCATGGTGCTGCCGCTGCCGCCCGTGCCCATGTGCGCGTAAAGATCCGGGCGCGTCTCCGCCTGCTCGACGCTGACGGAATTGAAATCGACTTCGGCCTCTTCGGCGAGAATCATCGCCAGGCCCGGTCTTGATGCCCTGCCCCATCTCCGACTTCGCCACGATCAGCGAAATATTTCCGTCCGGCTTCACGTGAATCATAGGCGTCAAACGGATTCGGCGCCGGCTTCTTCGGCGCCTCGGATTCCTGCCTGCGCGCACGGCTACCGGAGAAGTCGCACGCCGATCACGAGTCCGGCTCCCGCAACTGCCGTTCCCGCACCACGAATTTTCGGCGGCTGATCGGCATGGCTATGCTCCTTCCCCGGCGCGCGCGATGAATTGCCGCTGCGAATCCGCTGATACATCCCGCACCGGCACAAATTTCCGATCATCGCGGCATCGATCTGCTCATCGCTGGGCTTGGGAGTCTTCGCCAGCAGCGCCGCCGCCGACATGATCTGTCCCGGCTGGCAGTATCCGCACTGCGGCACCTGCTCGGCGATCCACGCCCGCTGCACCGGATGCGAGTTGTCGGCCGACAGCCCTTCGATGGTCGTGATCTTCTTCGCGCCCACCGACGACACGGCAGTCTGGCAAGCGCGCACCGCTTCGCCGTCGAGATGCACCGTGCATGCACCGCACAGCCCCATGCCGCAGCCGTACTTCGTGCCGGTCATATTCAGTTTGTCGCGCAGAACCCACAAGCAGAGGCGTGTCAGGAGCGACCTCAACATCGTGCGGGCTGTTGTTGATCACCAGATGAATCGCAGACATGGGAGATCTCCAAGAGCAAGGTTGTGAGGTTAGACGAGGCTACTCCAACAAGGTTTGCCTGAGCAAATGGGGAATTCGTCGGAGGAGTCCTGTCGACTACCTGAGCTCACTTCTTGTCATTTCGAAGCCAGGGTTTATCGTCAGGGAACCTGCTTCTCTGCCGCCACAGCAGCTTCCCCGCACGAGAACGTACGCATCGAAACAACAAATCGCTCGGAGTCTAGTTGGCCGGTTTTTCTTCCGGCGGCGGCGCCACCGCTCCCGGCATCACGTTCTTCAGCGGAGCCTTGCGCTGCTCTTCGAGTTCCGGATGCGGCAGCGGCTTGCGCGGCAACATCTGGTCGCGCATGCGCCGTGTTGTAAACGAAGATTGCTTCTACCACCGCTGCCTGCGCCAGATCGTCCGGCTGCAGCCGCTCGTAGGTATCCATGTTGGAATGGTGCGTGCGCGAGCCGTAGTCCAGCGGATCTTGAATGAACTGGAATCCCGGGATGCCGACCGAGTCGAACGCCTCGTGATCGGTGCCACCCGTGTTCCGCATGGTGATCGTGCGTGACGCCCAGGTCCTTCAGCGGCTCCATCCACTGCTGGAAGATGGCGCGATCGCCGCATTCTCCTGCAGGTAGATGCCGCGAATCTTTCCCGCTGCCGTTGTCCACGTTGAAGTATCCGGAGATTTTCGGCTGCTCCGGCTTCACCTCCACCGGCCCGGCAGGCTTGCGCAGAAACTCCGGCAGCTTCACCTGATCCGGCGCCGTCGACAGCGGCACGTACCCAAAGTGCTGCTTCACGTAGCCGTACGATCCGAATTCGCCCTGCTCTTCGCCCGTCCACAGGCCGACGCGAATCGTGCGCCGCGGCTGCACGTGCAGCGCGTTCAGGATGCGCATCACTTCCATCGCGACGACGGTTCCCGCGCCGTTGTCGGTGGCGCCGGTTGCCGAGGCCCACGAGTCAAGGTGTCCGCCGACCATCACCACTTCATCTTTCAGCTTCGGATCGGTGCCCGGAATTTCCGCGATCGTGTCGAATCCATGTTCGTGATCGCCGGTGAATTCGGTTTCCACATCCATCTCGACGGTGACCGGTACGTTCGCCTTCAGCAGCCGGTAGACGCGCCCATAATTCTCGATCGCCATCACCACGATCGGCAGCGTTTCGGCATGCTCGCGCTGGTAGGTAAACCAGCCCATTCCGCTGCCGCCGTCGTCGAAGATCGTGCCGCCCGATCCGCCGTTGTTCCGTCCGTCGCGGCTCGGAACCACCACCCCAATCGCGTGCTCAGCCGCCAGGAACTGTCCAACCTTCTCGCGGAATTCCAGGCGCTTGATGAATGTCTCGAAGAAATCTTCCTGCTCTCCGACGTGTACCGGATATTCCACTGTGGTCTTCAAATTCGCATCGTCCCGACGCTCGAACAGCGGCTTGTCGACCGGCTTCACATCGCGCATCGCGCCAAAGAAAACGATTTTCCCCGCCAGCTTTCCTTTGTACTTGTCGAGATCCTTCTCGTCCTTCGGATCCATCCAGATCGCGCCACCGTTGATCGCACCCTTGCTCGACGGCGACCATGGCAGGGCCTGCGCGATGAACACCGCCGTGTCCGGCGCCGACATGCGCACCCACGTGTTCAGTTGCCGCCAGCCCATGCCAAACTCGCCCCAATCCTCCAGGTGCGCGTTGGTGCATCCCATGGCGGTGAACTGGTCGCGCGTCCACTCGTTGGCGTGCTTCAGGTTCGGCGACCCGGTCAGCCGCGGCCCGATGCCGTCCGCCAGCCCCGACGCATACTCCATCACGTGCGAGTGCGAAAGTCCCTCGTCCCGTATGCGCTGGTACATCGTGAGATCCAGGTTCTCCGTCGCAGGCTGTGGCAATTCGTAAGACGGCTTCGCCTCATCCGCCTTGGCATCTTTCGATTTTTTGTCGGCCGCGGTTAAACAGAAAGGAAGACACAGCAGCAGGGCTAGTGCATGAAATGTTTTGTGTGATCGCATTGTTCTTGATTCCTCTTGGGCGGAAAGCAGAGTAGCAGATTGCAGCAACCATGCGAAAGACGAAAGCGCGCACTCTTCGTCCATCACACCTAGACATAACATCCGCGTCGGTTGAATGCGCTTACGGCTTGTACAACTCAGCGGGTGCCGGTGGCGTTACGTTCACGGCTGAAGTCTCCTGGCCCGTAATGAGCACCTGCCCGTTCTGCAGCAGTGTCGCGGTCTGGCCTTCGCGCAACGTATTGGTCGGCGCGTTGAAAATGAACACTCCCGACGCGGGATCGTAGAGTTCAGTCATATTCAGAGTCCGCTGAATCACAAATCCTCCCACAAAGCCTCCGACGATCAGCACTTGACCGTTTAGCAGTAGCGTGGCGCTCGGACCGCCACGCCCCACATTCGGAGATCCGGTGAGGCTGAAAGTCTGCGCAGTAGGACTGTAGATTTCGGCGGAGGTGTTGCTGGCGTTACTGTCGCCGCCGGCGAGGAGCACGTCCCCATTCTGTAAGAGTGACGCACCATAAGAACTGCGCGCGACATTGAGCGAGCCCGTGGTGAAACTGAAAGTTCCCGCGGTTGGATCGTAAATTTCCGCCGAGGAGATAAAGCCCGTGTTCACGTCGGTGCCACCGGCAAAGAACACTTGACCGTTTTGCAGGAGAATGGCCGGGACCGCTCGGGCGGTGTTGAACGATCCAGTGGCAGAAAAAGTTCCCGCCACCGGGTCGTAGAGTTCGGCCGGGGCAACCAGCGAATAGTTATAGCCATCGCTTGAGTGGCTCCCGCCGGCAATTAGCACCTTTCCGCTGGCCAGCATAGTGCCGCTCGCGCCGCCGCGGCTCACGATCAGCGATCCGGTGGACGAGAATGTCTCCGCCACCGGGTCATACAGTTCAGCCGAAGAGAGAGTGGCAGAAATCCCGCCCGGAGATCCTCCCGCGATTAGGACCTTGCCGTTGGGTAGCAAGGTAGCGCTGTGGCCAGTGCGCACGGAGACAAGCGACCCATTTGTGAGACTGAATACTCCGGTGGCCGGGTCGTAGAGTTCAGCGGTTCCGAGAACGATATTTCCGCTTTGGCCACCCACAATCAGCACCTGCCCACTCGGCAAAAGGGTGGCCGTCGCTCCTGTGCGCGCGACGCTTGGCGTTCCCGTATTGACGAATGTTCCAGCGACTCCCTTGATGGTAATCGTCGCTGTACTGCTGGTGATGCTTCGTCCATAGGTGTCGCTGACAACGACATAGATCTGATCGCCGTTATCCGCGCTGGTAAGAACGGGCGTCACATATTCGCCAATGGTCGTGAGCGCGACCGGCGCGCCATTTTTATACCACTGATAATTGAGGGTGATCGGGCCGCCCACGTTCACGGTGAAATAGGTGTAGATGCCGCTTCCGACGTACTGACTGGCAGGCTGCGTAATGAAGTAAGGAGCCTGCGGAATAACCGTAATCGTCACCGCGCCGCTGGTGCTGCCGCCGCTGTTCGAAGCGACAATCGTATAAGTCGCCTGAGCAGTCTGCCCCGCCGGTGTTCCACTTATGATTCCAGTGCTCGGGTCGAGAGACAGTCCTTGCGGAAGCTGTTGTTGCGCCGCAAAGCTCGCCGGTGTGCCTCCCGCAGAACTCCAACTTGGCGCGTTCGGCGTGATAGCCGCGTTTGCAGCGTAGGTCGCCGGATTCGCACTGTAGGTCAATCCCGCCGGCGCAACATCATTGACAGTAATGGTGAGTGCGGCTTTACCGACCCCACCTGCGTTCGATGCGGTAACGTTGTAAACGGCCTGGGCCGTCACCACCGTGGGCGTGCCGCTGACCACCCCTGTCGTCGGATCGAGCGATAGCCCCGCCGGTAACGCGGGTTGCACGGTATACGACGTGACAGGCCCGCCAATATTGGTCGGTGTGTCGGGCGCGATCGCGACTGTCCTCGTATAAACCGCAGTGGTCGTGGGGTAACTAATCTCCGGCGGTGTGGGGCTATGCTCGCCGGACGAGTTCGAGCCGCCGCAACCTGCCAACGTCAGGATCGGCGCCATGAGCAGCGCCGCCACAATTCGGCGCGATTGTCTATACGCACGTCCTGTTAAGCATTCAAAGGTGAGATTCCGTCTGGAGAAAGAGCTACGAAGCGAACGCCCATCCGGTCGCATAGTGTCGTCCTCGTTGCGAGAACTTCAACGATAGCGATCCTCTAGGGGGGAAGATCGCAAGGCGAGAGTATAACCTTATCGTCGATAATGAGGGGTGACCCTGAGCACAACGGCCTTTCAGTCGCAGCGAAGGACCCCAACCTCAGCCCTCACGCGTCAGCCTAGTTCCCGGCTCCGTGCTGTTTGCACTCCTTTTGACGCCCCCTTTTCACCCTGTTAAACTGCTAGTTTGTCATATTGAATCTCCAGCCATCGTAGCCACTAGAAGGGAAGTCCGTGCGCGCAGAAACCCGCCGTCAACTTAAGCAAGATGCATTCAGCCGTGTGACCATCGACGCCGCCGAGAAAACGGCTCATTGGACGGTCGAACATCGCAACACCCTCATGATCTCCACCGCCGCGGCCATCGTGGTGGCGGCAGCCGTCATTGGTGGCTGGTTTTACCTGAGTTCCCAGGACGAAAAGGCTAGCCTAGCGCTGTCGGCCGCCGTTCGCACCATGGATACGCCGCTTCGCCCCGCAGGCACTCCCGAGCAGCCTGACGTAGCCACCTTCACCTCCGCCAAAGAACGCACCGAAGCCGCCAAAAAGCAATTTCAGGCCATTGTCGACAACTATCCACACACCCGCACTTCAGACATGGCGCACTATTTTCTGGGCGTGACTGCCTCCGACCTGTCGGACAAGGCAACCGCCGAGCGCAATTTCAAAGAGGTCGCCAATTCGGGAAATAAAGAGGTAGCCGCCGTAGCCAAAGTTGCGCTCGCTTCCCTCTATGGCCAGACCAATCGCTCGAAAGAGGCCATCGCGCTCTACCAGGAATTGATCAACAAGCCGACCGCATCCGTCGGTAAAGTAGCGGCTCAGCTGCAGTTGGCCGAACTCTACCAGAACTCCAACATGCCCCTCGACGCCAAGCGCACCTACGAGACCATCAAAAAAGAAAATCCCGGCAACGAAGCGGGACAGTTGGCCACGCAAAAACTTACCGAACTGAAGTAGCGCAACCGAACAGTGGGTTTTGAGGGCGCTCCCGTCCTCAAGTCTTTGTCATTCCGACCCTGAGCGAAGCGAAGGCGGAGGAACCTGCTGTTTGCCGGTGACAAGGGGCTCTCGACCGGACCACTTTTCGCGCCTCGTGGAACAGCGGTGCCGAAGCAACTCCGCATAAGGTCCGCCGCATTACCTTCGTAAGCCTTCCGCTCACGTTTTGCCGTGTCTCCCGCCTCCCACTCAACGAAAATTGGAAGGACTGCATTCATCATCCTTGAGTGAGGCCAAATGTTAGCCTGCCGGCGTCCGTTCGTCGCGATTTTTCTTCTCATATGCCTTTCCGCGCTCGCTTTCGGCCAGGACGATTCCTCGCAGAGCCTCGCCGAAGTTGCCCGCAAGCTGCGTAAAGACACGACCAGTGAAGTTCGCATGACCGACGCCGATACGAAAAAGCTCTTCGAGTCGGTGGACACAGTCTTCTCCTTCGCCGCCGAAGATACCGGCATGCCCAAGCACGCCACGGTGCAGCGCCGGCTGGTTAGCAAGGCAGACGTTGAGAAATTCCTGACCGGACGCCTCGCCAAAGAGGAATACACCCAACGCTTCGCCGAAGAAGAGCTGAGCATGAAGAAACTCGGCTTCCTGCCACGCGATTTCAACCTCAAGGATTTTCTCGTCAAGTCCACCAGCCAGGAGGTTGCCGGATACTACGACGAAGAGACCAAAACCATCTCCTTGCTGAACTGGGTCCCCTCCGATCGTCAGGAACCGATCCTCGCCCACGAACTCACGCACGCTTTGCAGGACCAGAATTACGATTTGCGCAAGTGGATGAAAGCTGCCGTCAAACCCGTGGTCAGCGGCTCACCCTCCGGCGAAGGCAACGACGACAGCGCGACCGCCCGCAAGGCCGTCGTCGAAGGCCAGGCCATGGTCGTCTATGTCGACTACATGCTCAAGCCCATGGGACGCAGCCTCGAAGACACGCCGGGTCTCATCTATGAAATGGAAGAGCCCGCGGTGAAGGCCGTCGCCGACTCCCAGATGTTGCACGATGCTCCCATGATTCTGCGCGAGTCCGGAACCTTCGCCTACAAAGAAGGTCTCATCTTCGAAGGCGAGTTGCTCCACAAAGGCGGAAGGAAAATGGCGTTTCCCGGCGTCTTCTCGCGTCCGCCGCGAAACTCGCATGACGTGTTGCAGCCTGACGCCTATATCAACTCTGAAAAGCTGCCATCGCTCGGTGTGCCCGATCTGAAACAGGCTCTGGACGGCCAGTACGACGTCTTCGACTCGGGCGGCATTGGTCAACTCGACGTGCGTGCGTTCCTCAAGCAGTTCGGCGAACGCAAAACGGCGGACGACATCTCTTCCGCTTGGCAAGGCGGCGCCTACGTAACCTTCCAACGCAAGAAAGCGCCAGCCACTGCGCCTTCGACCACCGCCGACCTCGCCCTTCTCTACGTCTCACGCTGGAGGACTTCGCAAGCCGCCGAGCGCTTCGCACATTTTTATGCGACGGCAGTCGCTCTGCGCTACCACACCGCAACAGTTCAACCTGCGTCGGCTTGTACCGGATCGAATTGCCCTATCTCAAGCGCGCAGATCGCGACCGAGGAAGGATCGGTCATCGTCGAGCACTGGGGAGACAATCGCGTCATCGTCTCCGAAAGCTTCGACACAACCACTGCCTCCAGAGTGCACAACGCCGTGCACGACGACTCCTCCGGCGCCCATGCAGAAATATATCCCCAGCAGGAAATCGCGCAGCGCCTCTACGAAATTCCGGCCTTCCGCCGCTTCTCCGAGCAAATCGGCAGCCGCATCGCCCAAGAAATGTCTCTGAGCCCCAGCCGCTAGCGATTCAAGCTGATTTTTCTCACGCGCGACCTAGAGGCAAATTCTGTTGGATTTTCTGCTAGGTCACGATAGAATGACCATAGTCTTGTGAGGTGGTTATGAAGACTATGCAAGCCGGTCATTTTAAAGCGCGTTGCCTGAAGATCATGGACGAAGTGCGATCCACGCGCGAACCTGTGACCATCACCAAGAACGGGAAACCCGTTGCTAAGCTCGTCCCCGCCGATGGTCAGCCCGAAGAAATTTTCGGCTGCCTCAAACATGAGATCGAGATCGTCGGCGACATTCTGTCTCCTGTAGTCCCACTCGAAGACTGGAAGTCTCTCCGATGATTCTCCTCGACACTCACGCGCTCGCTTGGGTAGTCGCCGAGCCCGAGCGCCTTTCGCGCACCGCGACTTCGGCTATACGCCGGGCGCGTGCCAGCGACGGCCTGGCAATTTCAAGTATCACGGTCTGGGAACTAGCTCTGCTTTTCGCCCGTGGAATTCTCCGCACCCAACGTACCGTGGAAAGGGCGGTAGAAACGATTCTGAGCCAGTCCGCTGTCGTCGTCATGCCGATCACCGCGGAAGTAGCAGCCATCGCCACTCAGTTCTCAGACGACTATCCCAAAGACCCTGCCGATCGCCTCATTGGCGCGACCGCTCTGGCCGCCGGTATGGCGCTCGTCACTCGCGACGACCGAATAAGACAGCACCACCGGCTTAAGACGATCTGGTAACGCCGCAAATTCTCGCACGCGCCTCCGCGCTATTTCCTCTTTTCCCCTCACTTCAGTACCATGTTGTGCAGCTTCCAAACTCACCCGACTGGACGGACATGGCCGACATCACACTCCGCGTTAACGGCAGTGAAAAAAAAGTCAGCGTTTCTCCGGAAACGCCTCTACTCTGGGTTCTCCGCGACACACTCGAGCTCACAGGAACAAAATTTGGCTGCGGCGCAGGACTCTGCGGCGCCTGCACCGTACATGCCGACGGCAACCCGATTCGTTCCTGCTCCACTCCGGTCTCGCAAGTCGCCGGCAAAAATATCACCACCATTGAAGGTCTGTCCGCCAACGGCCTGACTGTATTGCAGCAGGCTTGGATCGCCGAAGAAGTCCCGCAATGTGGCTACTGCCAGGTTGGGCAGATCATGTCGGCCGCCGCGCTGCTCGCCAAGACGCCCAATCCCAACGACGACCAGATCACGCAGGCCATGAACGGCAACCTCTGCCGCTGCGGAACCTACGAGCGCATTCGCAAGGCGATTCACCGCGCCGCCGGAAACGCAGGTGTCCGATGAGCCCCGTCTCCCGCCGCACGTTCGTCGCTACCGGAGTCGCCGCCGGAGCCGGACTCGTCATCGGGTTCTATCTGCCTCATGGCTCGGGCTCGCAGAACGATTCCTTCTCACCCAGCGCCTACCTGCGTATCACGCCCGACAACAAAATCACGATCGTCGTCGCCCGCTCCGAGATGGGACAAGGCGTCCGCACTGCGCTCCCCATGATCCTCGCCGAAGAGCTCGAGGCCGACTGGAAGCAAATTGAAATCGAGCAGGCCGGAGCCAGCACGCTCTTCGGCGACCAGACTACTGGTGGCAGCGCCAGCATCCGCACCACGTGGGACCCGATGCGCAAAGCCGGAGCCGCCGCGCGCGAAATGCTCATCTCCGCCGCGGCCCTGACCTGGGGCGTGCCGCGCTCCACCTGCACCGCAGAGTTAAGCCACATCAAGCACGGCGCCACCAACCGCAGCCTGAGTTATGGGGAGCTCGTCACCAAAGCCGCGACCCTTCCCATTCCCACCGACTCGCCGCTCAAACAAAGCAAAGACTACAAGATTGTCGGACAGCGTCTGCCCCGCGTCGACTCTCTCGCCAAAGTAAAAGGCGAGGCGACTTTCGGCATCGACTTCCGCCTGCCTGGCATGAAGTTTTCTCTGCTCTCGCGCTGCCCCAACATCGGCGGGAAGGTTTCCTCCTTCGACGACAAGGAGTCGAAAAAGATTTCCGGCGTCAGCTATGTCGGCAAGATCAGCGACACAGCCGTCGCCGTGGTCGCCGACAGCGTGTGGGGCGCAATGGAAGGCCGCCGCGTGCTGAACGTCACCTGGGACGAAGGTCCCAACAAAGACCTCAATACCGCCGCAGTCGTCGCGTCTCTGAAGCAGGCTGCATCAAAGAAGAGCGCGAGCCTGTACTTGGCCGGCGACCCTACGAAGGTTTCAGGGCGCCACATTTCCGCCGAATACGAACTGCCCTTTATGGCGCACGCTCCCATGGAGCCCGGCAACTGCACCGCCTCCTATCAGCCCTCGAAGTGCGAACTCTGGGCGCCCACGCAGGTCCCGCAAGACTGCCGCGATTCCGTCGCGCCCGCCATCGGCCTCGATCCCGATCAAGTCAAGGTGAACGTCACTCTCATGGGCGGAGGCTTCGGCCGCCGTCTCGAGCACGACTATGCCGTCGAAGCCGCACTCGTCTCCAAAGCCATCGGCGCTCCCGTGAAAGTGATCTGGACGCGCGAAGACGACATGCGTTTCTCCACCTATCGTCCAGCGAGTTTGCATCAACTCAATGCCACGCTCGACGGCTCCGGCTACCCAGTCGCTCTCACGCACAAGATCATCGCGCCTTCCATCAGTGGACAGAAGGGACAGCCCACGCCGAACAACGTCGATCCCGACCTGCCCGACGAGGCCGGCCCCGTCTACGGCCTGCCCAACTATTCTATTGATTACGTGATGGCCGAAACTCCGGTCCCACTCGGCTGGATGCGCTCCGTCTACGCGCTGCAGTCCGCCTTCGCGCTCGAGAGCTTCATCGACGAACTCGCGCTTGCAGCGGGCAAAGATCCTCTGCAATATCGTCTGCATCTGCTCGCGAAAGATCAGGATCTCACCTACTTCACGACCACATGGCACACCGCCCGCATGCGCGGCGTGCTGCAACTCGCCGCAGAAAAATCAGGCTGGGACAAGCCCCTTCCTGCCGGCCACTTCCGTGGAGTCGCCTGCTTCGGCTGCTTCGCTTCCTACATGGCCGAGGTTGTGGAGATCACTATGGAGAACGGTCAGCCCCGCGTTCATCGCGTCGTCGCAGCGGTCGATTGCGGTCAGGTCGTCAACCCCAGCATTCTTGAACAGCAAATTCAAGGTGGCATCGTCTACGGCCTGACCAACGCGCTCCGTGCGAAAATCACGATCGACAAAGGCCGCGTCGTCCAAGGCAACTTCGACGACTACGCCCCGTTGCGCATGGACGAAACTCCAGCCGTCGAGGTCTATGCCATTCCCAGCGTCGAAGTGCCGACGGGCATCGGCGAACCGTCCGTTCCGCCCGTGGCCCCGGCACTGTGCAACGCAATCTTCGCCGCAACGAAAAAACGAATCCGGGCGCTGCCGATTCTGAGTTAGAGATTCAGACCTAGGGAAACTAATACTGTCATCCCGAGCGAAGCCGAATTGCCGCTTTCTGGCAATTCGGCGTAGTCGAGGGACCTTGCGTTCGCTCTTGGCGTCGTTCAGGAGGACTTGGTGTTCTGCAAAATGTTTTGCAAGATGTTCTGCAAACCGCTAGCTCTCCTGTTCCTCTCCGCCGTGGCGCTCGCACAAACCGCGCCGTCGTCCTCCGTCCCCGCCGCCCGCCTCGCCCACCTCCGCCACGGCATCAACCTCAGCGAATGGTTCGCCCAGGTCTGGGACCCTAAGGGCTACACCAAAGAACACTTTCAGACTTGGACCACTTCCACCGACATCGCCCTCATCAAATCCGCCGGATTCGATCACGTCCGCCTCAGCGTGAATCCCCAACCCATGATGGATGCCGCCCACCGCCAGAACGGCACCGCCGAATATTTCAGCTATCTCGACGCCGCCGTGAAAATGATTCTCGACGCCGGACTCGCCGTCGAAATCGACATGCATCCCGACTCCGATTTCAAAGCCAAGCTCAATCAAGACGACTTCGTCGAGCGCTTCGCTGATTTCTGGCGCATGGTCGCGCAACACTACTCGTCATGGGACTCCGACCGCGTGTTCTTCGAGATCCTGAACGAACCGGAGATGCGTGACGCCTACCGCTGGTATGGCGTTGAGGCGAAGCTCGCGACGGCGATTCGCCAGGCCGCGCCCGCACACACCATCATCGCCGCCGGCGCCAAGTGGGACGACAACTACGACATGATTTTCCTCGACCCCCTGCGCGACCCCAACGTCATCTATGTCTTCCACTTCTACGAGCCGCACATCTTCACTCATCAAGGCGCGACCTGGGGAGCCTACTACTGGCACTGGCTGAAGGGCCTGCACTATCCCTCGTCAGCGGAAAACGCTGCGCAGGTCGCCGCCACAATTCCTGAGCCAATCCACCGCCTGGACGTTGTTCGCTACGGACAAGATCACTGGGACGCCTCGCGCATCGAGGCCGAAATCAATCAGGCCGCCGACTGGGCAAAGCAAAATAACGTTCCGCTCATCTGCAACGAATTCGGCGTCTTCCGTAACGCCGATCCGCAAGACCGCGCTGCCTGGATCAAAGACACGCGCACCGCTCTCGAGCGCCACAACATCGGTTGGGCTATGTGGGATTATTCCGGCAGCTTCGGCGTAGTCACAAAAAAAGACGGTAAGGCTGCTCTGGATGAAAATACGGTGCGCGCTCTCGGCCTGAAGATGCCATAGCCGAGGTGTCATCCTGAGCGTAGCCGTTCTTCAGGCGAAGCGAAGGATCTCCCTCTCATCCGGCTTTGCGCGTAAGCCAAACTGTACCACTACGACTTAGGTCCCTGCATCCGCATGTCCTGCGCGAAATTCTGAAATGCCGCCACGTCCTCGACCGGACCGTGCAAGTCATTCTTCCTTCGAATCGCATCCTGCGCCGCCGTCTCGGCCGTCCAATACTTCAGGAACACGCCCTCCCGCAAATACCGGATCTGCTGCAGCGTCGAGTCCGATGCCCCCGCATATTTATCCATCTGCTGCAGGAAGAATTCATACAGCGGCTCCGGCAGTTCGAAGCTATCGGGCGCATCGCGCCGCTTATATTCGAAGATCGTCTTCTGATGCCGTGCGTTGAACTTCTTCGTGCCGAATGAATCCGTCATCTCCAGAAAAATCTGCGACGTCGGCACGACCACCCGCACCTCCGCTCCGTTCGCCGGATGCAGCACCCACACCGCCACCGTATGATTCGGATAAGGCCAGAACAGCCCTACACTCCTGACGCCCGCTCGCTCCACCAGAAACGCAAAGAGAGCAGAAAGCTCATCGCACTCCGCCGAAGCCGTCGGGGTCACCGGCGAGACGCTTTTCACGTCTTTCCACTGGCTCCATACCCGGTCGGAATTCGGCGGCATGTTGGTGATCGTCCAATGCATGTTCCAGAAACCCGCATCGCGCGTCGCTTCATACAGCAGCCGCACGATCACGAAGTCGGAATAGCTGATGCTCCCCGGCACAATCTTGTACGCCGTCGTAAACGACTGGAAGCTCTGCCGCATTCCCGAACTGTTTTCCAAAGTTTTCGCCCGGGCGCGTACCTCGCCGACCAGATGAGCCACAGTCGCATCCGTCGCATGAGTCCCCGGCGCCTGCGGCTTCGGATCAGTCGCCCGCAAAGCGCCAGCCGCCAGCACTACCAACGCGCAAACACACCGAAACAAAAATTGCACTCGCACCCACAAATCATATCCACCAACCCACGTAATACCAGATGAATCGCGGCTTTCCCCGCAAATTTATACCGGAACTTCTCTCGCCCCCCCGGTGTCTAAGCCTAAAATCAACGAGGTCTCGCCAGCGTTACACGCTCTCTCGCTCCGCTGTCTGAAATTCGCCATTGCGAGGTAGGCCATGCTCGAAGCCGTGCACCTTACCAAGCGCTACGCCTCCCTACCCGCCGTACAAGATCTCTCCTTCTCCCTGCGCCCCGGACAAGTCCTCGGCTGTCTCGGTCCCAACGGCTCGGGCAAGAGCACCACCGTGAAGATGCTCACCGGACTGCTTCAGCCGACTCGCGGCACGGTCCAGTTCGAGGGCCGCAACATTCAAGACGATCTGACGGCCTATCGAAAGCATCTCGGATACGTCCCCGAGGAAGCTCACCTCTACCCTTACCTCAGCGGATGGGAATATCTCGAAATGATCGGCACCCTGCGCGGGATGCCCGACTTCGAACTCACCAAAAAGATCGATTCCCTGCTCGAACTCCTCTCCCTGCATCCTCACCGCCACGCGACCATCGGCACTTATTCCAAGGGAATGCGCCAGCGCATCCTCCTCATCGCCGCGATCATGCACAATCCCGATATCTTCATCTTCGACGAGCCGCTCTCCGGCCTCGATGTCACCTCGGCCCTGATCTTCAAGAACCTTGTCCAGTCGCTCGGCCGCAGCGGCAAGCTTGTCTTCTATTGTTCGCACGTGCTCGAGGTCGTTGAAAAAGTCTGCTCCGACGTGCTGATCTTGCGCAAAGGCGTCGTCATCGCGCAGGATTCCGTCGCCAACATCGGCCTGATCCTCGGCCAGTCGCTCGAGAACACATTCCTCCATCTGGTCGACGAAGTCGACACCGTGACCGTCGCCCGCGACATCGTTGACGTCATCAGCATGCGCACCAGGATGTCGGCCGCATGACTTCGCCCTTCGAAATCGCCCGCCATTGGTGGGACTTCTACCGGCAGCGTCCCTTCGGCCGCCTCATCGAACTCTTCGTGGCCCGCATCTTTCGCGGTGGCGGAGACACCGACGCAGATGGCCTCGATCTCGGCATCGGCCTCGTGCTGACTTTGCTGGCCATGCCCGGCGGATTCGTCTCCCTCTTGTTATTGGACAAGTACGGCACCTTCGCGCAGTGGCTGCGCGGCCTTAAACCTCTCGACGTTCTGCAGGCCGCTCTTCCCGACGAGTACTTCTTCATCGTGCTTTCCATGGTGGTCACCGGAGCCGTGGCTGTCTGGCGCTGGGACGCGATCTTTCCCGACCGCCGCGACTACATCAATCTCGTCCCCCTGCCCATCCCGACCCGGACCATCTTCTCCGCCAACCTCGTCGCTGTCGTCTTTCTCGCGGGCCTGGTGGCTCTCGACGTGAACGCCATGTCGTGCATTCTGTTTCCCGCAGTCGTGGCCGCGACTCAACTCAAGTTTCTCTTCTTCGTGAAGTTCGCCATCATCCACGCCATCGGGGTCTTGCTCGCAAGCATCTTCTCGTTCTTTGCCGTCTTCTCGCTCCTGGGCCTGCTCATGGCGCTCCTGCCTCCGTCGGCCTTCCGCCGCCTGTCGGCTTACGCGCGCGGCGTCGTTGTCGTTTATCTCGTCACTCTTCTCTGCACCACGGCGGCAGTTCCAAACGTGCTGCGGCACGCAAAAGGTCCCGCACCCGCATGGACCTTCCTCCTTCCCTCCTGTTGGTTTCTGGGATTGTGTCAATGGATGCGCGGCCGCGCGACTCCCGCCATGATCGAATTAGCGAGGCTGACGCTCCCGCTGCTCGTCGCCGTCATGATCCTCGCGTTCTGCGTTTACGTCGCGGGGTATCGCCGCCACTTCATCCGCATTGCTGAACTGTCAGAGACCATCTCCGAGCCGCGCCGCAATGCGACCAGCCATCTGCGGCTGCAGCCTTTGCTCGCTCGCATCCTCGGAACTCCATTTCAGATCGCCGGCTTTTCCTTCGTCTGGAAAACGCTGCGCCGCAGTGAAACGCATCGCCTGGTCCTCACCGCGATCGCCGGCCTGGGATTGGTGCTCTCCTCGCAAGCGCTCATGAACGCCGTCGAAGACGCGCGCTCCACGCGGCAGGCCGCGCTCTCGCCCGACGCCCTTTCCATCCCATTCATCCTGACGTTTCTGATGATCGTCGGCTTGCGCGTCGTCTTCGAAATTCCCGTCGAACTGCGCGCCAACTGGCTCTTTCGCCTGATGCTCGATCCCGATCAGCGGGAATGCGAACGCCTCGCCAGAAACGCCATCCTTATTCTTCTTTTGCCCTGCGTTTTCCTGCTCGTCTTCCCCCTCTACGCTTACCTGGAAGGCTTCCTCATCGCATCTCTTCACATCCTGCTGGTCGCGACCTGGGCGGCGTTGCTCACAAAAATTCTGCTGGTCCGCTTCCGCAAGCTTCCCTTCACCTGCTCCCTACCGCTCTTCAAACAGCACTCCATCGTGATTCTTATATCCTTCGTCTTCGGATATCTGATCTACGCCCTCTCGACCTCCGAGTTCGAGTCAGCCGCTCTGCAACAACCGCTTCGAATGATCGGCCTCGCGCCCGCCGCAATCGTGGCATGGCTCATCCCGCACTACCTGGAGAAAAACACGCCAGAGATCGACCGCAAACTAATCTTCGAGGAATCCCCCAGCCGAACCATCGAGTTGCTGCACCTCGGAGATTAGCGAACTCAAACGGCAGATGCGCCAATATCTCATATCGCCCCCAACCATTTCACCGGCAGCTGTGCGGCCAGCGCGTTAGCCAACCTCTCGTCCGCGGTGATCATTTCTGTCTTCGTTTGAACCGCCAAAGCGACGTAGAGGCAGTCATACACTGCTCGGTCGTACGCAAAGGCAATTCTGAGAGCTTCGGACATGAGAGCAAGGGATGGCACGGTTACGAAACCGCGCGCAATCATGTCCGCCGCGCCAGTTTCAGCATCGGATCGATTCCATCTTCCCCGCCGGGCTCCATTCCACAGCACGTTACTCACTTCAGCCCAGAACAGTTCCGGAACCACGAAATCGACTTCGCCGCGCACATACCGCTTGAGCAACTCAACAGCTTCGTGAGTCTGTGGTTCTTTTGCAGACGGCATCGCCCATTTCACCGCGACACTGGCATCAAGAACGAACGTCTTCAACGCTCGCGATCCTCGCGAATCATCTCCTCCGCTGACGGGAACGGCCCCGGCGTGAGAGGCGGTCTGGCTCGCAACTCCGCCAATCGGTCATAAAACTCTCGCCGCCGCTTCAACTCCGCCTCGGTCGGAACGAACTGCTTCAAGAGTTCAATCACCTCTGCCGCCATCGAGCTGTTATTCGCCCGCGCCCGCTTGCGCAGCGCCTTGTAAACATCGTCCGGAACATTCTCCACATAAAGCGTCGCCATAGGGAACTCCTAGGGAAAGTCTAGCACTTCCCTATGCCAGAATCTATCATGTTTTCTTGACACTCTCCGCCGCCCAGCCTTTATCCTAAGTCTTGCTCCTTGCGGTACTTACGCTTGCCCTGAGCTTAGCCGAAGGGCCCTCTTGGCGTCTTCCGCGGGCCTGTTTTCGGCACATTGCCGCGGAGGTGTTCGCAATGTTCCTCGACATCAAAGACCTGGAACGTAATCCCGTCGATTTCGACGAGGAGTTTCAGCCCGATGTCATCGATCTGGGAGGCGAAGCCCGCCAGCGCACGCCCTTGAAGACCTCGGGACGCGCCGAACTGGTCGAGGAGCATCACGGCAAGCATCAGATTATTAAGGACATCCGCCTGCGAGGGTGCCTGTCCGCGCGGCTTCGAACTGCAGTGCGCCCGCTGCCTTGAGCCGGTGCAGCAAGACATAAAGCGCGACTTCGAATTGCTCTACCGTCCCCTCGGAGCCGACGCCGGACGCGACGAGCTTTCGGTGACCGACGCCGAAGCCGAAATCGGCTATTATCAAGGCGACGGAATTCTGCTCGAAGATGTTTTGCGCGAGCAGGTTCTGCTGGCGTTGCCGTTGAAAGTAACTTGCCGCGAAGACTGCAAAGGCTTGTGCCTGCACTGCGGCAAGAATTTGAACGAGGAAAAGTGCTCCTGCGCCGTCCCGATGGAAGATCCGCGCTGGGCGGCGTTGAAAGAAGTTCGCAGCAAGCTTGAACATTAAAGAAGCACTCAGCATTCAGCCCCAGCGACGGAATGCTGAATGCTAGATTTTCAGCGGCTGGCCCGACCGCCCCGCAAAAGGATTCAAACCATGCCTAATCCAAAACGCCGACACTCCCAGAAGCGCACCTCCACCCGGCGCGCCCACGACCACCTCAAAGCTCATAGCCTGTCCGAGTGCCCCAACTGTCACGAGAAAAAAATGCCGCATCGCGCCTGCGTCAAATGCGGGTACTATAAAGGACGCGAAGTCGTCGACGTCGACGAAGCCAGCTAGCTCTACCACACCATGCCTAGCGTGATCGCGCTGGATGCGATGGGTTCCGACCGCGCTCCCAAGCCTGAAATTGAGGGCGCCCTCCACGCCGCCCGCCAATACGGCGTGCGCGTGCTATTGGTCGGCCCCGAGTCCGTGGTCAAGGCCGAACTTGACCGCCATCACTCGGCCTCGCACCTGCCCATCGAAATCGTCCACGCCAGCGAATTCATCACGATGGACGACAAGGTGGAGGCCATCCGCGCCAAGCGCGACTCCTCCATGCGCGTCGGTCTGCGCATGGTTCGCGAAGGGCAAGCCGCCGGATTCGTCACCGCCGGCAACACCGGCGCCGCCATGGCCACCGCCAAAGTGGTGCTGGGCGCCGTTCCCGGCGTCGATCGTCCCGCACTCGCCGCGGTTTTCCCCACCGCTCCCGGAAATCCCGCGATGCTCCTCGACGTCGGCGCCAACGTCGACTGCACGCCCGAGAATCTCGAGCAATTCGCCGTGATGGGCGAGATCTATTTCCGGGCTATGTTTGGGAAACGATGGGGCTCCACCGGCCCGCGCGTCGGCCTGCTCTCGATCGGCGAAGAAGAAGGCAAAGGCAACGATCTCACGCGCCAGACTTTTCAGCTCCTGAAGCATCTTCCGATGAACTTCGTTGGCAACGTCGAAGGCCGCGACCTTTACAACGGGCGAGTGGACGTCATCGTCGCCGACGGTTTCGTCGGCAACGTCGCCCTGAAAATTTCCGAGGGCGTCGCCAACCTGGTTCGCACCGCGCTAAAAGAATCGCTCAAGGCAACGATCACGCGCCAGGTCGGAGCCTTGCTCTCCCGCAGCGCCTTCACCGATTTCAAGAAGCGCCTCGACCACACCGAATATGGCGGCGCACCACTGCTCGGCGTGAAGGGCGTATGTGTAATCACGCATGGCTCGTCCAACGCCAACGCGATCAAGAACGCAGTCCGCGTTGCGGCAGAATTTTCCGAACGCGGTATCAATAATTCGATCGAGCGTGGCCTCGCCGCGCTTCATCCGACTCCGGTCGAAGAAGTGACACAATCCAACTAGTGGTTGCCACGAAAATTCATGACTGAAAACACGATCGCACTCATCTTCCCCGGCCAGGGCTCCCAGTCTGTCGGCATGGGCAAAGATCTCTACGAAAAATATACCGTGGCGCGCCAGACCTTCGAAGAAGCCGACGACGCTCTCGGCTACAAACTGTCCACCGTTTGCTTCGAGGGCCCCGAGGATCAGCTCCGCCTCACCGAGATCACGCAGCCTGCCATCCTCACCGCCTCCGTCGCCGCTCTGCGCGTGCTCGAGAGCCGCATGCCCAAGCCCGCCTTCGTCGCCGGACACAGTCTCGGCGAATATTCCGCGCATGTCGCTTCCGGCACCTTCAGCTTCGCCGATGCCGTCCGCACCGTTCGCAACCGGGGTAAGTACATGCAGGAAGCCGTTCCCGTCGGCGTCGGCGCAATGGCGGCCATCCTCGGCATGGACTCCGACAAGGTCACCGCCGTCTGCCACGACGCCGCGCAAGGCGAAGTCTGCGAGCCCGCCAACCTCAATTCGCCCGAACAGATCGTCATCTCCGGCAACACGGCTGCCGTCGAGCGCGCGACAAAGCTCGCTGACGAACGCGGCGCCAAGCGTGCCAAAATACTTCCCGTCAGCGCACCCTTCCATTGTTCGCTGATGAAGCCCGCGCAAGACCGCCTGCAAGCTGACCTCGACGCGCTCAAACTGCAGAAGCCCGTCTATCCCGTCGCCTGCAACGTCGAAGCCGCGCTCGTCACCGACGCCCTGCGCGCTCGCGACACACTCCTCCGTCAGGTCACCGGCTCCGTTAAGTGGGAGCAGTGCATCCGCCTCTTGATTCAGCAAGGTGTGCAGACCTTCGTCGAAGTCGGCCCGGGAAAAGTTCTGTGTGGGTTACTGCGGCAGATCGACCGCTCAAAAACCTGCATGAACGCTGGCGACGACGCTGCCCTGACGAAAGCGCTGGATGCCCTCGTCAAAACGCCCGCCTAAAAAAGGGATGCCACGATGGGATAGTCGTGCAGCGAACGTCGCAAGCCCTCCCAATCGATTGTCATTCCGTGGCGCGGTCTCATCGCGCGAGGAACCTGCTTTTCTGCTTTGTCATTCCGTGGCGCGGTCTTATCGCGCGAGGAACCTGCTTTTCTCGGCGTGGTTCGTTCCTGCTCGCATCTGAACCAGCAGGTTCACCTTGCTGCGGATTTACCGGAATATGAGTTCGCACGGCGGATAGCTCAGCGTGTGATCTTTCTTCTCCACCCACACCTGCGCATGTTGAGCCCGGTCATTCACCACCACATCGACCACGACTCCGCTTCCCCCACCGGGGCACCCGCTTGCGCCAAACACCTTCTGCGTCTTAATCAGCCCCCACTCCCCGCCCGGCCCCCAGTCGCGATAAAAATCCCCAAACGGATATTTCGGATGCTGCCCCGGATGCTGCTCCCACTGCGGATCATGCATCCATATTCCATATGCGCTCTTGTAATCCTGCTTCTGCAGCGCATCAAAAAAATGCCCGACAATCATCTCCTCGGGCTTATACCGGAACCACCACGCCACCGACAGCAACAGCAACAGCACTGCGATCGCCGTAATGATCCGCTTCCGCCGCTTATGTTCCCTTGCCGGGTTGTACTCTTTCGCGTCCAGGAGTGTCATACCCCTCTAGCATAACGGACACACCCCCCAAGTCAAAAGTTCCCGACGGCTCAAACCAGGCAAACCAGGAATGACCACCGACTGGAGACCTTGCCCTGGGCTAGTCTGGCAAGCCCATGCGCCGCAACAGGTCAGAAAATCGGGGATCGCCACGGAGATTCGCGAAGAAAGGATCGCACTTCAACATCGTAATAGACTGCCCTTCCCGCTGCTGAAGGGCCTTCTCCAGCCACTCGAAAGCCTGATCCTTCTCGTCTGCCAGAGCATAGTCCATCGCGATTGTGCTCGCGGGAAAAAATGCGCTGCCAGATGCTTTCAGCACTTTCAAATCCTGCTTAAGATTCTCCTGCCCGAAGCCCTTCAACCCTCTGGTCATGAGGACTTTGAGCATTGCTTTTGCTCGCGCGGCCGCCAATTCCGGAGCAGACCCGTACAGCAGTGCGGCTTGCTCGCGCTCCTTGACCGCTTCCTCATACTTCCCCATGACGATCAGGAGATCGGAAAAATAAGCGTGAGCCAGCGGGAAGGTTGGATCCATCGCGATCGTACGCTGGAACTGCTGATAGGATTTCTCATAGTCGCCTGCCAGAGAATACGTCACGCCCATGAAGTTGTTGATGGGCAACGACAGCGGGTCCAGTGCCAGAGCCTTCTGATTTTCAGCAATGGCTTCTGGAATTCGGCCCATGGGAGCGAGGAAGCAGTTGGAATAGAAGAGGTGGGCATAGGAAGAGTTCGGATTGAGTTCAATGGCCTTCAGAAATTCTTTTTCCGCGCCAGGAAAATCAAACTCGTAATGCGATTTCTCCATGCCCAAGGCTGCGTGGGCCTCCGCAATCGACGGGTCCAGTTCAAGTGCCTTGTCGGCCGCCGCCTTGGCTTCTGGAAAGCTTTCCCGCGGCGAGTACGTCCCCATGATGTTGCTGATATTGTAGGCATCGGCCAGACCGACGTAGGCCAAAGCGAAATTGGGGTCCTTGGCCGCCGCCTGCTGGAAAAACGGAATGCTCTCCTTCACGGCGCGAGGCGTTCTCTGGTTCCAATAGAAACGGCCCTTTAAATAGAGATCGTAGGCTTCCCGATTGACTGCGCGGGGATGAGACAGCGCCAATTGCTCTTGCGCGGTTAGACTGAGTTGGACCTGCCCAGCGATCGCTTTCCCGATTTCATTCTGCACCTCGAGCAGATCCTGCAGCTTTCGTTCGTAATTCTCCGCCCAAAGATGGGTTTGATCACTCACCCGGATTAACTGCGCGCTGACGCGAGCTTCATCCCCTTCCCGCCGTACACTTCCTTCCAGTATGTAGTCGACGCCGAGTTCACCTCCGATCTGCCGGATGCTCTTGGTGGTGTGCTTATAGGTCATCGCCGAGGTGCGAGCGATCACGCCCAGCCGTTGCGGGCTCAGTTGACCCAAATCCGTAATCGTCTCTTCGGTCAGGCCGTCGCTGAAGTATTCTTGCTCTGCATCATTGCTCAGATTCACGAAAGGCAGGATCGCCAGCATCACTCGCGTGTGGCCGCTCGGGTTCGACCGCGGCCTCGAGTTCATGAAGTAGGCGGCGCCTGCCGCAACCACGAATACGGCTGCCGCTAAGAACGCCCAGCCCACCCGGCGGATCCTTCTGCCTCGGCCATCCGGCGGCAGTTCAACTGCCGGGCTGGCAGCTTCGACGGTCCCGAGGGCCCGAGAAGCTCCCACGACCGCTTCTTGGACGGGGGCCACGAAACGATATCCCCGGCGGGGAATGGTTTCAATGAACCGTGGATTTTCTGGAGAATCTCCCAAAGCAATGCGCAGCTTGCGGATCGCAGTGTTCAGGCCTTCGTTGAACCCCACATAGGTGTCCGCCGGCCACAGCCGGCTCTGCAGTTCTTCGCGCGTGACTACTTCGCCAGGACGCTCCACCAGCAGAGCCAGAACCCGAAAAGGCTGCTCTTGCAGAGGGACTCTTCGCCCTTCCTTGTGGATTTCGCTGGAGCCAAGGTCGATCTCGAACAGGCCGGTTCGAACTCGGCGCCTGGAACTGACACGTGGGTCCATAGCTTCCCCCGTGGGGGACATGATTTTACTCCAGGAACGCGGTTCAGCAAACCAACGCAACTGCTTGTGCGGCTTTCATTTGGCAAGTCAGAAATGATTCATGGCGGGTCGATTGACCGCGCTCCCGCCACGCGCTAAGAAAGCACACGCCGCGGCGGTTCTTCCGCTCGGGGGGAGTGAGGGGCCGCCGAGGCGAAATCAAACACTACTTATGGAGGAGTTATGAAGCGAGTCGTCAATGTCTTCAGTTTAGCGGTGCTGGCGCTGGTGGCTTCGGGTGTGGGATATGCACAGAACAGCTCTTCTGCCTGCAACAACAAATTGATTGCTGGCAACTATGGATTCACCATCCAGGGCACCAAGCTGGGCGGCGCGGGCTATACCGGACAAATGGTGGGCGTAGCCATGACCCAATTTGACGGAATCAGTGCCCTGTCTCAGATCGACACGATAACCGTTGCCGGAGAGGTGGTCTCTGATTTCACACACACCGCTGCTACCGGCACTTACACCGTCAACTCCGATTGCACGGGCACCTTCACCATCAACTTCACCGATGGACGGCCGCCGATCACGGCGAACTTTGTCGTCGTGGATGGGGGAGCCGAAATCGACACCGTCGTCACCAGCGCGGGCGGAGCCCAGGGAATCATCGCCACCGGCAGCATCGGGAAAAGGCGATTTCCCAGACAGGGGACTTCGGCTCGCTGACGGGCCGAGAATCGCAGGACCGAGGACGGATCATCAGACCATCCCTACGTCCCGCTGCCCTCCGGCTAGCGGGGCGTTCCGGATTGGAGGCCTCAGGCAAACTCGATCGTTGCACCAACGATGAACTAGATCCTGGACTGGCCGCGAAACCTCCTAGAGCGTTCTCTTGAACAACGGAATCGCAATCCCCAGCGTAATCGCCGCAAACAGCGACAGAAACAGCATGTCGCCCCACACCGCCGACAGCGAGGTTTCCTTCAGCAGAAGGCACTTGAATCCATCCACCGCATATGTAAACGGATCGCACTTCGCAATCGCCCGCAGCCACGGCGGAAACGCCTGGATCGGATACACCGATCCGCTCGGAAAAAACAGCAGCGTATTCAGAATCCCGAACATCGCCCGCGGCACCAGCGGATCCTCAATCCTCACCATCAGCAAGAACATCATCGTATTGAACGCCAACGACGTCAGCACGATCATGATCAGCAATCCAATGATCGTCACCGGATTGAAAATCGTCCCCACGCCCGCCATCATCGACCCGATGCCCACGATAATCACTCCCGTCATCACCGCCTTGATCGCCCCCGCGAGGTTCAGCCCCAGCACGAGTTCGAGCTTCGTAATCGGCGTCACCAGGTAGCCTTCGTGCACGCCGCGCGCCTTATCGTCGATGTAGAGCATGCCGCCGCCAATCATCACCGACACGAACATTGCCAGCACCAGCGACCCCGGCAGCAAATACTTCATGTACTCGATATACGGATACAGCTCGACGATATCCAAAGCCGTCTGCTGCAGAATGCGCGGCGAAACCGTCGGCTGGTTCAGCGAATCGGTCAGCGAAGTTAATTCCGCCTCGACCGCCGAGCTCATGAAGTTGTCGCTGTTGTCCACCACCAGTGCGATCCGCGGATGGTTCTCCTCATACACGCGCCGCGAAAACTGTGGTGGGATAATCACCGCCCCTTCCAGCTTCCCGTTGCGCACGTCGTTCATCGCCTGCCGGTCGTCCGCGTAATAAATCGGAACGAAGGTGCGAATATTTGCCCGCACCGAATCGAATGCCTCGCGCACCCGCAACGCCTGCGGCCCGCCATCCTGATCCACAATCGCCACCCGCGCGTCGTGAATCTTCCCGCCGAACGCATTGCCCAGAATGATCAACTGCACCAGGGGAAAGATCATCGACGCCAGCATCAGCGCCGGCGACCGGAAAAACTTCCGCATCTCGCGCTCGACAATCGCCATCATTCGATTCATGGATTAGTCCTGAGTCCTGAGTCCTGAGTCCCGAGTCCTGAGCGGTGTTTCGCCCAGAGAATTGATCAGCCCACTCAATATCCGCCCCAGTTCATCGAGTTGCTGGCTAAACTGAGCCGCCTTCTCGGCTTCCAAATACTTACGCTGCTCCGCAATTAGAATCTGCGTCTCGATTTCCGCCAGCGATCCGCGCGCATGCCTCAGAAATCTCACAAAGTCTCGATTCGAGTAGTGCGCCTTCCCTTCAGCGATATTGCTTGGAACGGACACGGCAGCACGACGGAGTTGGCTCACAAGCCCATACATCTCATGCGCAGGAAATCCATCCGTCGCATCGTAAATGGCCGCGACAAGTTCCATCCCTTTCTTCCATGCGATGAGATCTTTATATCCACTCTTACTCATAACCAGACCGTCCAGAGCCTTTCGTTTTCCTCAGGACTCAAGACTGCTCAGAGCGCCGGCGCTTTTCCTCAGGACTCGGGACTCAGGACTCAGGACTAACTACGGTTGCAGTCCGGGTCTCTGCGGCATCACAAACGCATACGCCTTCTGCAACTCGTCGCGCAACTGCCGTCCCGTGTAATGCACGAACACATCATCCAAAGTGGTGTTCTGCACCGAAAGCGACTTTACGGGCACCCCCGCCGCCACCGCCATCTCGACCAACTCTGTTGTCGTGCGCGACCCGTTGCCCGTCAGCACACGGAACATCCCCGCACCCTCGTGCTGCACCGACGTGACCTCACTCAGGGTGTGCAGCTTCTGCTCCCAGTCCGCTGGCGGATTCTCAAACTGCGCCTCGATCACGTTCGACCCCGGCACGCTGGCTTTCAGTGCGCTCGGCGCATCGAGCGCCACCAATTTGCCGTGGTCCACAATCGCGATGCGGTCGCACAGCCGGTCGGCTTCATCCATGTAGTGCGTCGTAATCAGGATCGTCAGCTTCCGGTGCTCCTTGATATTTCCCAGCATCTCCCACACCGCGACCCGCGACACCGGATCGAGCCCCGTCGTCGGCTCGTCCAGAAAGAAAATCTTCGGATGGTGCACCAGCCCGCGCGCAATCTCCAACCGCCGCCGCATGCCGCCCGAAAGCGTCTTCGTCGCCGCGTCCCGCCACTTCGTCAGGTCCACCAACTCCAGCAGTTCATCAATCGAACGCTGCCGCTCTTTCGCCGGAACGTCGTACAGCTTGGCGTAAATGCTCATGTTCTCCTCGATCGTCAGATCGAGATCGCTCGTCAGCGCCTGCGGAATCACGCCAATCATTCTTCGCGCCGCGTTTGGCTCCTTTGCCACATCGTGCCCGCCAATGCGCGCCTTCCCCGACGTGATCGGAATCAGCGTGGTCATCATGCGAATCAGCGTCGACTTCCCTGCTCCGTTTGGCCCGAGCAGCCCGAAAATCTCTCCCTCTTTCACGCTGAAGTACACATCGTCCACCGCCGTGAAGTCTCCATACTTTTTGACGATGTGCTCCACCTCAATCGCCGAAGGCGCCGTCGGATCGTACACCGGCCTCTCCAGCGGAGTGCTGGGCACACTCGCCGCTCCCGGAGTTTGATTTGGCACGACCATCATCGTTGCTCCGCCGCCGCACTCTGCGAATTCGTGCCACCCTTGAGCTGCTCCGGTGAAACCAGCACCTCCGCCGTCATCCCCGGCACATACGCTCCTTTGGGATTGTCCAGCCGCACTTTCAGCACAATGGTCTTGATGTCACGCTTCATCCGGCTCACATCGCGCTGCGTGGCGAAGTCGCCCTCCACGCCTTTGAAGAACACCTTCCCGCTCGTCCCCGTTCCTCCGGGCATGCGCACCCGCAGCACGTCACCGTACCCGATATGGTCGGCGTACGTTTCAGGTATCGCCGCTCGCGCCCACGTATCGCTCAGGTCCACAATCGTTACGATCGGCGCGCCGATGTTCACGACTTCTCCCTGCCGCGCCGCGCGCACCGACACCGTGCCGCTCACCGGCGCATACACATTCGTGTATCCCAGCCGAACCGCCGCCTGGTTCTTCTGGGCAATCGCAGTCTTCAGATCAGCCTCGGTAGAGGCGACCGTGCTCTTCGCCGCATTCGCCTGCTGCGTCCGCGCGAAGGCGGCGTTCAGGTCCGCCTCCGCGGCCCTCACCATTTCCTGCTGCGCTTGAAAGGTCGCCTGGGCCGCCTGCAGATTCGTTTCCGCCTGCACGCGATCCTGATCTGACGCCACTCCAGACTTGGCCAACTCAATCGTGCGCCGGCTGTCGCTCGCCGTCCGGTCCAGCGTCGCTTTCGCCTGCAGCAGTTGCGCCTTTACCGACGACAGCTTGGCTTGCGCATTTGCCACGTCGCTGGAAGTCGATCCCGAAGTGGATTTCTCCGTGTGCTGCATCTCCGCCACTTTGTGTTGCATGCTCGAGATCGTCGCCGCTGCCGCCGATTCCTGCGCCTGCAACTCCGACGGATCGAGCACCGCAATCAGATCTCCAGCTTTAACCGGCGTGCCTTCATCCACCAGCAATTTCTGCAGCCGGCCCTGCACCTGCGCGCTCACGATTACCTGGTTCGCATCCACGGTTCCGATCAGCACCAGATCCTTCGAATGATCCACAGAAAAGTAGTAGTAGCTCGCGGCAATCACGAAAATGATTCCGAGCAGAATGAAAAACCGGTTGCGCGCGCTCATGAGCGTGCTCCTTGCGTGGCGTTATGTTTCGGCTTGGCTGCGCCCTTTGGCTCGGGAACGAACAACGCCGCAGAAATAAAATCCAGCACCGACGCCCGCCGTTCCGCAATCCGCTCTGGCGTCAGGGTATTGAACCCCACGATCCTCTGCATCATCGGCGCGCTGCTGAAATAAAAGACGATCATCGCTACGATCGAAGGTACAAAGTGCGCCGGGTTAACCGGGCGAAACCCGCCCTCCGCAATGCCCTTCTGTATCAATTCGCTGACCCGCAGAAAAATCGGCCGGATGTAGTTCTTGATCACTTTCTCGATGTGCGGCGATTGCCCTTCTCGCGCCCGCATCATCTCCCGCTGCATCAGCCGCGGGTACAACTGGTTCGAGGCGACAAAATCAAAATAAGCGCCCGCATACGCCATCATCTTTTCCCGTGGCGGCAGTTCACTGTCGAGCACGCGGAAAACGGTGGTCTTCAGGCCGGAAAATGCGTCGTCGAGCACCGCTCCGTACAGCGTTTCCTTGTCCTTGAAGTAGTAGTAAAGCAGCGCCTTGTTTACGCGAGCCTCGCGCGCGATCTCGTCGGTGCGCGCTCCGGCGATGCCATGCTCGGCAAACTCCTGCGCCGCCGCCCGCAGAATGGCGGCCCGGCTTTCCTCCGGCTGCCCCCGCGTTCCCATGCGGCGAAGGACTGAACGTTGATGGAGGGCCCGTGTCATCTCTAATTAACCAGTTAGTTAGATTATACATGAGGTCCGCCCGATTCACAAACCCCTTCAACCGCACCGCCCCAAAAAATGCTTTGTCATTCCGAACCGGGCTTTAAGCCCGGTGAGGAACCTGCTTTTCTTCAATCTGCTGCTGCTCAACGTGTTCTAATACCCTTTCGTTCCCACATCATTCCTATGAGGTTCTTCTATGAACCGCCTTGCCCTCTCCATCGTCATCTGCACGCTCAACCTGTTCCCATTCCTTGCGCAAAGCCAAACCGCCAAGCCCGATCGCCAGGTCGCCATCACGATTGACGATCTTCCCGCCGGCATGGCCGATCGCCTGCCCGCATCCGACATCACCGCTTTGACCACGAAGCTGCTCGGCACGCTGCGCGATCAAAAGGTTCCCGTCGTCGGATTCGTCAATGAGAAGAAGCTCTACAAGACCGGAGAAGTCGACGAGCGCATCAAGACCCTCCAGATGTGGCTTGACTACGGATTCGAACTCGGCAATCACACCTTCAGCCACGCTTCCCTGAACCAGGTTGGGCTGAAGGCGTGGGAAGACGAGGTCGTCCAGGGCGAAAGCGTCACGCGCATGCTGCTGGCGCAAAAAAAGATGAGGCTGCGCTACTTCCGCCACCCCTATCTCGACACCGGACGCGACCTCCTCACCCGCCGCCAAGCCGAAGCCTTCCTCGTCGACCGCGGGTACCGTATCGCTCCCATCACGCTCGACGGTTGGGACTGGATGTTCGCCGGGCTCTACGAAGACGCAAAGAAACGCAACGACGCACCGCTCGAAGACAAGATTGTGAAAGAATATCTCACCTATCACGACGCAGTGTTCGCCTACGACGAGCAGTTTTCCGCGAAACTCTTGGGCTACGAGCCGAAGCAGATCCTTCTGCTGCACGCGAGCAACCTGGAAGCCGACCACATCGGCGAGTTGCTCGACGTCCTGCGCAAGCGCGGCTATCGCTTCATCACGCTCGAAGATGCTCTAGGAGACCAGGCCTACAGCCTGCCTGACACCTACGTCGGAGAAGAAGGTAGCGGATGGCTCGAGCACTGGGCGATCACGCAAGGCAAAATTCCGCGAGACGCCCCGAAATTTCCAGAGTGGGTGATTGATCGCACCAAGGAACTGCATCTCTCCACCGGGCAAGTAACGGCGCCAACGCCTTAGGCAAGGCTCTTGTATCGACCGACGCCTCGGCTGTCTCGCCTGCGCGAAGCCCGGCGGCGCGAGCACGGAGCCGGAAATGCTGCGCGAAGCGCAGCGGAGTTCACTGCACAGCCGCCTTCACCGTCTCCAGTTCCATGCGAACAGCGTCTGCCCGCGGACCAGCCGGCTCCTCTTTGAGGAACATCTTCAACTCGACGGTCGCATCCCCCCAGTCTCCGCGCTGCTCAAACGCCCGGGCCGCGGCGCGATGCACAAACGCGTGCGGCTTCTCGAGCGAATGCGCTTTGCGAGCGGTCGCGATCATCGGATCGTAGTGCTGCTGCATGTACTCAGCATAAGAAAGCAGGATCAGCGCGACCGAGTCCGTCGGATCCGCTGCCGAAGCCTTATCCAACTCGCTCTCCGCACTCGCGAAATCGCCGGCCGCAATGTCCATTCTTCCGAGGTTCACGTACGCAAGCGAATAGTGATCCTTCAGATCAACCGCTTTCTGCAGCGCTTCGCGCTCCCGGTCCAGGTCTCCAAGCCGCGAATAGATTACGCCCAGGTTGTTGTAAGCCACCGCGTACGTCGGGTAAATCGCAATCGCTTTGTGGAGCCGCTGAATCGCCTGCTCAAGCTCGCGCTTTCTCATCAACTCCACGGCTTTGTCTACTTCTTTCCGTGCACGGCTGGGCACGGCAAGATCGCTGGCTGACACAAAAGCTGCGCCAGGCACGCCGAAGGTGCGGTCCAGTTCCTTCGACCGGCCGACCTGCACATCGAACTTCGGATTGACCGGATTCACATCGATGTTGCTCGCATCGATTTGCGCCAGGCCTGAACTCGCCAGGAGGGAGAATACAAACAACACGCGACTCTTCATAACACGCCCCCGAGCCGCTGTCAGGAGTTCGCTCGTTGCCTCTCACCGAAAAGCAAGAGGACTCGTGTGACAACTTGTCGCGTGAGACGCGCGGAAAATAAATCCGATAGCGACGAATCGCACTCGCCGCACAAATTTCGAGATTATTTTTCGACCACACAACATCACGCGCCATACACGCGGGCGAAACACGAAATGTTGCGCTGTTTGTTGATTGACACAGATAGACCACGGCAGATGAACCGCAGCAGGTATAACTGAAGATACAAAAGAAAACAGGCCGCGTTGTCGCGGCCTGAAATCATTCACAACATGTTTTGTCTCGCTCGACCCTACCTCGCTCCCCCTGCGATCGAAGGCACCAGCAGCACCTCATCGCCTTCCTGAAACGCGTAACCGGCCCCGCCGAGAAAGCGTATGTCTTCCTCATTCACATAAACATTCAGGAACCGTCGAATCTGCCCCTGATCGTCGCGCAGGTGCGGCTTCAACTCCGGAAATTTCTCATCCAGCACCGAAAACAAATCTTCCAGGTTCGAAGCCGCGCAGGTAATCGACTTCACGCCGTCCGTGTGCCGTCGCAACGCTGTCGGAATCTGCACCGTGATCGCCATATTTACGCTCCCACTCCCGCAGCTTCTTCCGCCGCCGCGACAATCTCGCGCACATCGTCCACATCCAGCGACTGCTGCAGATACGTCTCAAACTCCGCCAACTTCGGCGCAATCGGACGCTCCACTTCGAAGCACCCCGCCAGCACATCGGTCGTCTTCAATCCATTGCCGGTCACGCACAGCACGGTCGTCTCTTCGGCCAGAATGCGATCCTGCCGGTAGAGTTTTCCCGCGCAGCCCACCGTCACTCCACCCGCCGTCTCGGTGAACACGCCCTCTGTCTCCGCCAGCAACCGGATCGAGTCGATCACTTCCGGATCGCTCACATCCTCGCTCCATCCCCCCGAGCCCTTGATGCACTTGATCGCGTAATGCCCGTCCGCCGGATTCCCAATCGCCAGCGACCGCGCAATCGTCGACGGCTTCTGCGGCTCGATCTCCGTACTCCCCGTCTTCACCGCCGTCGAAATCGGAGAGCATCCCGTCGCCTGCGCTCCAAAGAACTTCACTTCCTTCGCTTCGACCAGTCCCAGCTTCACCAACTCGTCAAATGCCTTCTTGATCTTCACAATCAGCGACCCGCCCGCCATCGGACACACCACGTTATCCGGCAGCCTCCATCCCAGTTGCTCGGCAATCTCGAACCCAACCGTCTTCGATCCCTCCGCGTAATAAGGACGCAGGTTCACATTCACGAATCCCCACCGGTGCTCGTCCGCAATCTGCGAGCACAGCCGGTTCACCTGATCGTAGTTCCCCGCGATGCGCACCACCTTCGCGCCGAATACATTCGTCCCCAGAATCTTCGCCGGCTCCAGGTCCGAAGGAATAAAGATCCACGCTTTCAGCCCTTCGCGCGCCGCATGAGCCGCCACCGCGTTCGCCAAGTTCCCCGTCGACGAACACGACACCGTGTCGAACCCAAACGCCTTCGCCTGCGACAGCGCCACCGCCACCACGCGGTCTTTAAAGCTCAACGTGGGCAAACACACCGCGTCATTCTTGATGTAGAGATTCCCCGCTGCTGCGGTCGTTCCACTCAATCGCCGTGCCAGGCGCGGAGCCTGCAACAATGGAGTGAACCCGACCGGCAGCCGCGGTTCATACCCTGGGGGGAGGGGTAAAAGCTCCGAGTAGCGCCACATGTTCGGTGACCGCTGGCTGATCGTCTCGCGCGTGAACGTGCCCTGGCTCACCTGCGCCTTCAGCGCATCGTAGTCGTAGGTCACTTCCAGAGGAGAGAAGCAGTCATCGCAGATCGACCGGGGCTGGTTGCCCCAGGTGCGTCCGCATTCCCGGCACCGCAGTTCATAATGAAGTTCTGACATGTCGCTACTCGCTTTCTCTTAAAGGTTTGTCATCCTGAGGCGGGTGTTTTTCCCGCCGAAGGATCTGGGCGATCCGCGCGACGCGTCGTGTTCTTTGCGACGCAATCACCGCGCGTTTGGATCGCTTCCTTTGCAACGAGTAGCTGAGGACGAGCCGGAAAAATTGGCCTCAAAAAGCAAAGGCCTCTTTTTCCAGGAAAAGGAAAAGAGGCTATCGGAAAGCAAATACAGCGCGCTTGCCGAATCCCATGTTCCCTGTTTCCAGGAGAGAGTTGGCACCAGTCACCCGGGATATATGATCCCGGATCGGTTGCCGTGGCGTCTCAGGGCTCGTCCCTCAGCCACTCTGCATGAAATTCAGGTCCGCCCTTCAGTTGTAACCAAAAAGCGAACTTGTTCCTACGATGCTACAAAACCCCAGTCCCCCAGTCAAGCCCAAAGACACTTTGTCATTCAGAACCGGGCGAAAGCCCACAAACCGTTCCCACTACCACGAAACTTTTTCATCCCGACCGCAGGAACGCAACTCGCGACCCAGCAACGAGTTCGCGTGCCTGACTTTTTCCACAGCCGCTCAATGTTCATCCAACCTTGACTGAGAAATCTCAAACGCCAATACTCGCCTCATGCACGCGCAAAAATCAGGGCGAGTCATCTTCTGGAGCCTGCGTAACTCAAGCGGGCTCAAGATTTTGCCCCTAACTGATTGCAGCGCATAGATCAAATGCGCAATTTTCCGCTAACCCGATGATTCCAATAGATCACCGGAGAAAAAGCGAGAGGTACTCCAATGGCAGATTTTCCCAATCGCTGTCAGCATCTCAAGATCAACGGCACCCAGTGCGGATCGCCCGCGCTGCGCCGCAACCGCTTCTGTTATTTCCACAAGCGCTTTCAGGACGAAAGCATCAAGCTCAGCGCGGACCGCGCCCGTCGCGGCGTGGCCACCTTCGTCCTGCCCGTGCTGGAAGACGCCAACTCGATTCAGATGGCGCTCATGCAGGTCATGCGCCTGCTCATCAGCCGGCAGATCGATCACAAAACCGCCAGGCTCTTGCTGTCCGCTCTGAAAATGGCCAGCAGCAACCTGCGCATGACTAAGTTCGATCCTCGCCGCTACGACGTCATCCTCGACCCGCGCGATGTCAGCGAGACGGAACTCAACGCCCAGGTTTGGCGCGACCAGGACTTCGAAGAAGAAGTGACCGAAGAAGAACAACGACGCGCCGAGGCCGACGCAAAAAAAGAACGAGAAGCGGCGATGATGCGCAAAGTCGAAGCCGAGTTCCCTATCCCGAATCCAAATCCGTACGCCAAGCGATCAGCCGCGGTCACTTCGAGCGGAAGCGCCGTCGTCTCGCCGCCAACTACTGCGAAGAAGCCATCCACCAGCCTCAATCCATCGAACGTAGAGGCCGAGGTTCGCGAGCAGGTTCGAAAGACCTTCTTCCCTGGACTCCCAGACTAACTCGTTCCAGGCAAGTAGAGATGAAAGGAAAATGTCAGCCACTTCACTTCTTCGATTTCAGGAGGAAATACTGCTGCGAAATTTCTTGCACCAGAAAGCCCATCTTCGGATGAGACGGTTCGAGGTCCACATTGATTCCATGCAAGCGTAACTCGGCTGAAGTCACCGGACCGATGGAGCCCACAACGACACGAGACAGAGCGCTCTGCAAATCATGAACTAGATGGATCTCTTCGGCGATTTGCAACCAATGCCGCATCTGCACCGCCGCAGTCACGAGCAGAACATCAATCTCGCCACGTGTTACCGCATGAACCGCATCGCGCAGCGGTGATATGTCTTCGGGGAGACTCCACTCGTAGATGCGGACTGGAAGAACTTGCGCGCCGCGCTCAGCCAATCCCGCAAGCAACTCGGGACTCGGAACCCCATATTCCTGTACCGCGACCGACCGGCATTTCAGTGGAATCACGTTGCTACTCTCATCGAGCAGGTGCAATAGCTCGCGCCACGTGTTTGGTTCGGGAACGATGCCTGCGATGGGCACGCCAAATTCGCGGAGCGCCGCGACTGGCTTCGGTCCGCGCGCAATCACTGTGGTTTTGCTGAGAGCGGCGACAAACTCCTGGCGGGAGCAGATGGATTCTGCGGCGTGCGCCAACGCTCGCATGCCAACTCCGGTAAGAAAGATGACGACATCGATGCGACCATCGCGCAACGCGGAAACAAATTTCGCCGCATCACCCTGGTCGTGTGCAGGAATTTCCCGCGTGGCCGGAGCGACCGTCGGCTGGCCGCCGTTGTTGGTGATGAGCTGAGCCATTTCGCGCGCGCGACGACTCTCAAGCGACAGCACGCGTGCGCCTTGAAATCCGGCTTGAGCACTGTCTGGCATGTCGTTCAGACTAAACCAAACACTCGCGAGCATCAAAGCGTGAGTGACTTAGAGGAGGTGAATTCAAGCCGCTTCCATGGGAAGCGAGGTTGCAACAGGATCTTCGCGCACTGCCAGGCGCGGCGCAGGTTTGCGCACGAAGGCGAGGTACATCGCGAGACCAACAAAAACCGCGCCGCCAAAGAGATTGCCGAGCGTGACTGGTATCTGGTTCCAGAACCACCACTGGCGCAGCGAAACCTTGGCGGTGGAGCGGCAAAAACGCAAAATCCTGATGGGATGGATCGTTGTAGCTTTCAGGTCGCGAGGCTTCTGGAATCGCGGCAAAAGCAGGCATTTGGTGCGATTAGCGCGCGTTTTGTCAATGGCGAGAATCTATTCTTTCCATCGCGGCACGCGGCGCTTCCAGCTGAGACCGAAAATAAAAATCCCCATTTCTCGCGCAAAAAATCGCGCGAGAAATGGGGCACACGGCACATGTCATCTCGAGGAGAGTCTGCTCATGGCCGCAGAACAGCAGGTTCCTCGCGCGATAAGACCGCGCTCGGAATGACAAATCATTGGTGCGTCAAATGACAATCAGTCAAGACATCAGTCAAATGACAATTCGATTCAATGAGCATCATTGGTAGCTGACGCTCAGGTTATCCAGGTAGACCGAGTACGCCGATTGCTTGGAATTTCCGTCGAGCTGGAAGTTCACGACGACGCCGAACCATCCGGGTTGCGTGTAGGGAGGATATTCCCATCCCAAGTTGGTGGTGACGCCATTCAGCGTGAACGATTTGTACATCACCTTATTGCTCGAGGTGCGCTCGAACTGAATGGTGACGTGGTTCCAGGAATTGCTAAGGGGGTTGCAGGGAACACTGGTGGTGATCCAGTGGTTCGTAGAAGGATCCCAGACGCCCCAGACCTGGCCGTTGACGATCTGGCACTGCGTGCCGAAGTAGTACCCGGTGTTGTCGAAGAACTGAGCGATATCGAACTCGATGTTCTCGGCAAGGCTCAAGTTCGTGCCGTAGAAGTAAGCATCGTAGGTGAAGTTGTGAATGGAAGGCGTGAGCGTCTGGTTGGTGTCAGGCAGCCCTTGCGTGGAGCCATCGCCGATCAGATGGTTGTTCCACAGCGCGTCGGAGTACGGCGTTTTGCCGCCGATCGAGAACTTAGCCGCCTTGCCGCTCATCGATGGCGAACTGACTCCCTGCGACATGGACCAGGTGACTCCCGAGCCGCAGCTGGAGCAGATGGCGTAGTTGGGTGGAAGCTCGCCGTATCCGCCCCATCCCTTGCTGGCTTGGAGAGAGGAGAGAGCGTTGCCACCGACGTTGATCGCCACGGCCGCGGTCGCGGCCCCGCCGCAGTTGTCCCACTCTTCGACGGTTGTGCTATAGGTGCCCGAACTCAACGGGATGTCGGCGCTGAGAGTGGCGCCCTGTTGCACGTAGGCCAGGTTTCCAGGAGAGGTGTAGACGCCCATGGAGGCGACTCCCTTGGAACAAGTGCTGGTGGCGGTCGCGGAATAGTGGACCGGCGAGCCGACAGTGCCGATTGTGGGCGCGGTGACGTGTACGCCCGAGGAGTTGGAAACGGTGATGGTGATGGGAGTCGTGGCAGCTCCGCCGCAGTAATCCCACTGTTCGACGACGGTATTGTAGGTTCCCGGGCTGAGGGTCAGGTCCGTGCTAAGAGTGGTTCCGTTCGACACATAAGCGAGAAGGCCGGGCTTCGTATAAATGCCCATGGAAGCGACGCCCTTCGAACAGGAAGTCCCGCCGGCCGTGGCGCTGTAGTGAACCGGGGAGGAAACGGTAGATCCATTGCTGGGGGCAGCAACATTGACGGCAGCCAATGCTGAGGAAGCGAAAAATAGACACACGATAAGGGCGATGCTCTTAGGCATGCAGATCTCCAACGTTTTGATTGACTTACGACTTGCGACTTGCGAGACGAAAGTTGCGCGAGAGCACCCCGAGGCGTGAGCGGGAACACCGAGGACTACCTCAAGAAACAGACTGAATTGCTGCTACTGGCTTCAAACGCTTTTGAGGTCGAGTGCAGCCGTTGCGGAAGGCTGGACTGGGATTTTTTGCCCGAAACCAAAGCGGTTGAAATAACAAAAGGATGCTACCAGAAACGCTGTATTTTCGAGCCGGAAAGTTTGTGGATGGGGCACTCAGAAGGGCTAAGTCCCCAAGGGGTGTTTTGATTGCTTTTTGGGTGGGGAATGAGGTGAAGGTGTTGCTGGGAGTTAATACGGCTCCCAGCCACCATCACGGATCATTTCGTGGCTTCGGTCCATTCCTGGTCGGCGCGGTGGAGGATTGGGTCTCGGTCTTCGGGGAGAATCCAGCGCTGCTTGATCAGGTCATCGAGTGCGGCGGCGTAGCGAGTGAGGTAGTCTTCACGGCTTGAGTAGCGTTCCGCGATGGATTTGCGCGGATCACCGGACTTCTCGCGATCGGCAGCGGTTTTGGGAAACGGAATGTACGAAACTTCGAAGGCGACACGCTGATCGGGCGCGCCGATGGAAGGATCGCGCAGATTCCATCCCGTGTAGGTGGCCAGCGGGACGGTGATTTCGGGAAGGCGCACGCCGTCGCGTTCGTTGCCATCGGCGTCGACTTGCGGGACCAGCACTGGAAATGGCTCGCCGACTTTGCGGCGGTTGAATCGTCAGAATTCCGTCGCGCCAGTTGGGACCAAAGTCGAGACGAGTGCCGGTGTTCGCTTCGTGCGGAAGATTTACGGCGGGGATCTTTGGAAATGCGTAGTCGTGCAGCGAGACGAGCGTGCCGTCGGCAATCTTCGGATAGCTGCTCGCGGGCGGGAGAGTGTTGCTGCGCACCCATGCGTCCATGTTGGCGATCATCGCGCGCCAGAAATACCGGATCGGCAGCGCGCGATTGCGGTCTGCTGGCCGAGCAACTCGCCTTGTCCTTTGGCGGGAGGAAATGGCCCGGAAAAATGCTGCAGGCCGGTGAAGTGGTAGATGCGGACGTGGTCAGAGATGGGCGCGTCCTGCTTGCCGTCGGCGGTGATGTGAATGAGGGCGGCGGCGCGTCCCCAGTATTCGAAGGAAGTGTTGGAGAAGAAAATCTTGGGGACGACTTTGTCGGCGGCGGCGCGGTCGAGGAGGCCGCCGGTTTCACCAGTCAGCGGATCTTTCTCGGGCTGGTCGGTGAAAGGAAAAATGTCTGTGGGGAAGAAGACCGCCGAGGTGGGTTGCGCGTCGCGCGAGGGCTGAGCGAAGCGATAGTTGAAGCTGCCGCGTCCGGCGCCGGCTACGTGCGCGAGGACGCCATCGAGAGCGATCTTGCCATCTTCGTCGGCGTTGAATCCGTCGTACAGGAAGTTGCGCAGGAAGCGTCCGTTCTGCGAGATGCCTTCGCCGTAGACGCGCGCGGCAGGAGTGATGGCGTCGGGATGCGTGCTTTGCGTAGGACGCGAAGTCGCGGACTGCAGCGAAGCCGCCACCAGCCACGACTGGGTCGGCAACGACGTAGACGTATTCGTAGATCTTGCCGGGCTGAAAGCCGCCGTTGAGATGAATGTAGCGATCGCTGGGCGTGAGCTTGCCGTCCACGGTGTGCGCGAATTGCCATTCTGCGCGCGGAATGACCGTGCGCTGCGCGTCGCGGGAATCGCGCACGGTAAGCATGTTGCGCGGATCTTCGGGGGCAGCGACTGGATACTCGGTCCCGCCGATCGTGCCGAGGATCAGGTGTCCGAGGGGAATCTCGGGCATTTCTTTCGAGAGCATGAAGTCGCCGCGCAGCAGGCCGGTGATGGTCTTGCCATTCTCCTTCGCGATGGGCGCGTAGAGGCGGAGCGCGTCGTCGCCGGCTGCGTCCCATTGCCAGCCGAGGCTGACGACGGTGAAGCCGTTGCGCAGGAGCCATGCGTCTCCGGCGTCGTGGGCGACATTCCAGTCGCCACCGTCGACGAGGGAGAGGATGCGTCCGTGGCCGCGGTTCGGATTTTCGAGGAGCAGGGAGCCGTTGCCTTTGTGCGCATCCTTCGGGACGGATCGCGACGAAGTCGGCCGAGAACTCGACTTCGCCGTTCTTAAGATTGACCGCGTTCGTGAGATCGACGATGCGCTGGTTGTGAGGATTGGCAACCGGGAGCGAGAAGAAGACGCGTCCGGTGATGCGCTCGTAGGGCCCGGCGTCGCCGAAGGCTTGGCCGTTGAGGACGTCGACGCGGGCGGCGATTTCTACGCGGGTGACGCGGGCGGCGAGCGGTAGGACCAGGAGGAGGAGTGAGACTACGGTGAGGCGGAGGCGCATGCGCGGAAGGATAGCATGGTTGACTAGCCCGTTTTATCGCGAAGTGAATTGCTCCGGGCGGGAAACAGCAGGTTCCTCGCGCGATAAAACCGCGCTTCGGAATGACAATTTCATAATTCGGAATGACAATTTTATAATCCGGAATAACAACCTTATCATTCGGAATGTCAATTTTATAAAAAGATCTACGTCCAGTGCCTCGCATTTCAGTTCAGTTGGTTTCTCTTGGGCGCATGTCGCCGGTGCGCAGGTAGCGGTTGTGCCAGCCTAGCGATTCCGTCAGCAGGTGCGGGGTGTGTCGGCCGTACGAGAGGCGCTCGGCGCGGTTGAGATAGTCGAGCAGTAGCGGCTTGTATTCGGCGCTGGCGCACTTCTCGATGATGAGGTGAGCGCGCTGGCGCGGGGACAGTCCGCGCAGGTCGGCAAGGCCGTGCTCGGTCACGATCACCTGCACGTCGTGCTCGGTGTGGTCGACGTGCGAGACCATCGGCACGATGGTCGAGATGGTTCCCTTCTGCGCCGTCGATGGCGCCATGAAGATGGAGAGGTATCCGTTGCGCGCGAAGTCGCCGGAGCCGCCGATGCCGTTCTGGATGCGCGATCCCATGACGTGGGTCGAGTTGACGTTGCCGTAGATGTCGGCTTCGATCATGCCGTTCATGGCGATGACGCCCAGCCGGCGGATGATTTCCGGATGGTTGGAGATTTCCTGCGGGCGCAGCACGATCTGCTCGCGATAGCTGGCCATGTCGGCGTTCACTTCGGTCAGCATCTCCGGGCTGAGCGAGAACGCCGTGGCCGAGGCCGCGGTCAGCTTGCCCGACTTCAGCAGGCGGATCATGCCGTCCTGAATCACTTCGGTGTAGGACGTGAGTCCTTCGAACGGGCCTTCTTCGAGGCCGAAGAGCACGGCGTTGGCGATGTTGCCGACGCCCGACTGCAGCGGCAGCAGGTTCGCGGGCATGCGTCCCTTCTTCACTTCCCAGCTCAGAAATTCGAGGATGTGTCCGGCGATGCGGCGCGACGCCTCATCGGGCGCTTTGAACGCGCTGTTGCGGTCGGGAGAGTCGGTGAGCACGATGGCGACGACTTTCTCGGGCGGAACTTCGAGATACGGGCGTGCCGATGCGCTGTCCGGTGTGCGTCAGGGGAATCGGTCCGCGATTCGGCGGCGGCTGCAGGCCGTAGTAGATGTCGTGCATGCCTTCGAGCGCGGCGGGCTGCCAGGAGTTGACTTCGAGGATGACGCGCTCGGCCTGCTCGATCCATGTCTTGTTGTTGCCGATGGAGGAACTGGGCACCAGGCGGCCGTCTTCGAGCACGGCGGTGACTTCGATCAGCGCGACGTCGAGCTTGCCGAGGAAGCCGTACTCCACGAACTGGGCCACGTGGCTGAGGTGGATGTCCATGTACTCCATCTCGCCGGCGTTGATGCGCTTGCGCGTCTCGGGATCGGACTGATACGGCAGGCGCAGATGAATGCCGCCCGCCATGGCGAGCGCGCCGTCGAGCTCAGGGCCGGTGGAGGCGCCGGTGAAGATGCTGACCTGAAATTTCTGGCCGCGCAAGTTGGCGTCGGCGATGCGGCGCGCCAGCTCCATCGGCACGGCCTTGGGATAGCCGGAGCCGGTGAATCCGCTCATGCCGACCTGGTCGCCGGAGTGGATCAGGGCCGCGGCTTCGGCGGCGGACATGATCTTGTGCTCGAGGGCGGGGTTCAGAACGCGGGCGGTGCTGGGGGTAACTGTGGACATTGAAAAGCTCTCCTGAGGATCCAATCCAAGGTTAGCGGGCGGTGGTGACCGGGACTGTGATTTGAATCACACGGCGGTGTGGCGGGGGCCAAAGCGGGAATGGGGGCGGAGAAGCAGATTCCTCGCGCGATACGGCCGCGCTTCGGAATGACAGACTTGTCGGGCGTGCGTGAGAATTTGGCGCTGGCAGCAAGTTACATAGGTCCTTCGCGGCAAAGAACGCCGCTCAGGATGACAGGGCGTTTTAGGCCGCTCGGGCGTGCCCCGCGCGTCGTTGTGGGCTAGCGTGCCGTTGGCTGGCGCACTATCGGTCCGCGGGGCGGTGTACAATTCGTGCCGTTCGCAGTTGTCCAGGCAATCTGGTCGCGAAAAATCCTTTCGAGGGAACTGAAGCATGCAACGAATTTTCCGAGCAGTCTTGGTCATTTTTTCGGCTTCAATTTTTGCCACGTTCACAGTTACCTCATTCGCTCAGCAGGCGGACACTCCGAAGCCTGCGGCTCAGAAAAAACCTGCGGCGGCTCCTGCGGGGAAGCAGGCCGAGCCCGCGGCAAAACCGGAGGCGGCTCCGGAGCCGAGGCCCGCGATCCGCGAGGCTTCGGGCGACAAGGACAAAGATAAGGAAGAGCGGTACGACATGACGGAAGTGCCGCCAGTGGTGACGCATCACCAGATCACGGTGGACGGCAAGGCGCTGAAGTACACGGCGACCGCGGGGCGGCTGCCGATCAAGCGCGGCGACGGCAAGATTGAAGCGGAGATGTTTTATGTCGCCTACACGCTCGATGGGCAGGAGGCGGCGAAGCGTCCGCTGACGTTTGCGTTCAACGGCGGGCCGGGGTCGGCGTCGATCTGGCTGCACATGGGAGCGCTGGGTCCGCGGAAGGTCGTGCTGCAGCCCGGACGGATTCATGCCCCCGGCGCCCTATCACATTGAGGACAATCCGTACACGCTGCTCGACAAGAGCGACCTGGTGATGATTGACGCGATTGGCACGGGATTCAGCCGCGCGGCCGATGCGGAAACGTTCAAGAAATTCTGGGGTGTGAAGGGAGACATCGAGGCGTTCAGCGAATTCATACGACTGTACATCACGCGCAACGAGCGCTGGTCGTCGCCGCTGTTTCTGTTTGGCGAAAGTTACGGAACGACGCGCGCCGCCGGCATCGCGGGGTACCTCGCGGACCGTGGCATTTCGTTCAACGGCATCACGCTGCTTTCGACGGTGCTGAATTTCGAGACCCTGGAAGACAACTTCACCAATGACCAGCCTTACGTTTTTCTGATTCCGTCGTTCACGATGATCGCGGGATATCACCACAAGCTCGCGCCTGATCTGGCGCAGGACATGAGCAAGGCGCGGCAGGAAGCGGAGCAGTGGGCATCCGGCGGATTACGCGCGAGCCCTCGACAAGGGCGACTCGCTGACGCCGGAAGAGCGGCAGAAGATCATCGATCAGATGGCGCGCTACACGGGATTGAGCAAGGAAGTGATTGACGAGGCCAACCTGCGCATCAATGTGCAGAAGTTCACGCACTATCTGCTGATCGATCAGAAGCTGCGCGTAGGCCGTCTGGATGGGCGGTACACGGGGCCCGATCCGAATGGCTTGCTGGATACGCCGTTTTACGATCCGACGGGCGCGGCAACCGGGCCGCCGTTCACTTCGGTGTTCAACAACTATTTGCGAACGGAGTTGGGATACAAAGTCGATATGCCGTACAACGTACGCGCGCCACGTGGTGGTCCGAACGATACGTGGGACTGGGGATCGGCAGGCCAGGGATTTCCGGATACTGCGTCGGCGATGCGGCAGGCGATCGTGAAGAATCCGTATTTGAAGGTTCTGGTGATGGAAGGTTACTACGATCTGGCGACTCCTTATTATGCGGCGAACTACACGATGGACCATCTGAACCTGCCTTCGAAGTATCGCGATAACATTTCGTTTGCGACTTACGAGTCGGGGCATATGGTCTATTTGTCAGGGGATGGACTGAAGAAGATGAAGGGGGATCAGGCGGCGTTTATGACCAAGGCGGGGGCGCCGTAGAAGAGCAGGCGTCGGGCGTCGGACTTTTTCGAAGTGGGTGACCTCGACGGCGCTTCTTTTACCACAGAGGGCACGGAGGAACACAGGGTTATGAAGACGAAATATTTCTTATTGTTTCTTGCGTGTTGGATCGTGGCTTCGAATGTCATCGCATTCTGCGAGGAATCTTGCGAAAGACTTTCTGCGGCGAAAATTGCTGGGGCGACCATCACGCTCGCGCAATCTGTTGCGGCGGCTGCGTTCGCGGGGCCTGCGGAAGTCTTCACGGGCCGCGATATGTCCGCGTTTTACAAGAAGCTTCCGGCATTTTGCCGCGTGGTGGCGGAGGCGAAGCCGACTGCGGATTCGGTCATAAAGCTCGAAGTGTGGCTGCCGGCCTCGGGCTGGAACGGGAAGCTGCAAGGCATTGGCAATGGCGGATTCGCGGGGCTGATTGACTACGTGCAAATCGCCAACGCGATGAGCAAAGGATATGCGTCCACGGCAACAGATACGGGACACGCAGGATCATCACCGGTCGACGCGGACTGGGCGCTCGGGCATCCGGAGAAAGTGGCGGATTTTGGCTACCGCGGGATTCACGAAATGACGCGCGTGGCAAAAGAGGTGGCGCTTGCGTTTTACGGGAAGGCGCCGCAGCGGTCGTATTTCGCAGGATGTTCGGACGGCGGGCGCGAAGCGCTGATGGAGGCGCAACGGTATCCGGGGGACTATGACGGGATTCTGGCAGGGGCTCCGGCGCATAACTGGAGTCCGTTGCTGGCAACTGCGGTGTGGGACACGCAGGCGCTGACGGTCGATCCGGCGAGCTTTATTCCTCCAGCGAAAGTGCCGACGATTGCCGCGACGGTGAACGCCGCGTGTGATGAACTGGACGGCGTGAAGGATGGAATTTTGAATGACCCGCGGCAATGCAAGTTTGATCCTGCCACCATTCAGTGCAAGGCAGAAGACAACGACAAATGCCTGACCGCGGTGCAGGTCACGACACTAAAGAAGATATATGCCGGACCGCATGATGCACAGGGGCACGGAGTGTTTCCCGGCTATCCCCCGGGCGCTGAACTTGGAAATGGCGGATGGGCAACCTGGATTACCGGCCCGGCTCCGCTCAAGAGCCTGATGGCATTCTTCGGACTCGGTTTCTATTCCCGCATGGTGTATGAGAAACCCGACTGGGATTACAAAACGTTTACGCTCGAGGCGGGGCTGAAGGCTGCGCACGACAAAACCGCGAGCGCGACTGACGCCGTTGATGCGAACCTGGGGCCGTTCAAGGCGCGAGGCGGGAAGCTGATTCTGTATCACGGGTGGGACGATCCGGCGATCACGTCGCTTAGCACGATTCAGTATTACGAGAGCGTGCGCGCGAAAATGGGCGCGAAAGATATGGATTCGTTCGTGCGACTCTACATGGTGCCGGGAATGCAGCATTGCGACGGTGGTCCGGGGGCGGATTCCTTCGGGCAGGTCGGCGAGTTGAGTTTTGACGCTCCGCAACACAGCGTGGATGCGTCGCTGGAGCAGTGGGTAGAGAAGGGGACGGCGCCGGGAACGATTGTCGCTTCGAAGTACGAGGGCGACGATCATGAGCACGCGAAGATGACACGCCCGCTGTGCGTTTATCCGCAGGTGGCGAGGTACAAGGGCAGCGGAGATACGAACGATGCGGGGAGTTTTGTGTGTGAGGCCGGGAAGAAGTAGGCGCCGCGGATTTCAATCGACTCGACAAGGTTACAAAGAAGAGGCCCGCGGTATCGGCTGGCACCTACGGTGGGAGTCAATGAGTTCTATAAAAAGGGATGTCAAGAAAAAAGCTCCGCTTCGACCGGAGGAGCGAGGTTGTTTCTCGAGATCCAGCCCACTGTGTTTCGCTACCCTGAAGCTGTTCGGCTTTGTTTTCCATTCTCATAAGGTTTCTCTGCTGCTGGTGGCAAGTTCGAGTGCGCAAGACGCGGCAAGCAGGACGACGTCAACCATGGTTCTATCCGAGGCTCGTGGCCTATCGCTATTTCTGGTTATCCGAGGGGGCATAGCGTGTAATGGGTGACTCGGTGCCGAAGCACACGGGGCCGATCTCATTGACTGATACTCACCCTCGAACCGAGCATCTGCAGAACCCGACCGCCCTCCCGCGGAGAAAACCGCAGAGATAGAAAGCCTGTTCCTCAGAGATGCTCAAGCTGTTGGTCGCTGCAATTGTTGGATGTCGAACTCCGCTCCTTTCTTCCAGATGGTTAAACTGATCGCGGCAATCTTCCGTGCCAAGGTGAGACGGGCCATGGTGGGCCGCATTCCTCTCTCCACCCGAGCCACATAAAAGTCGCGCAGCGGGCCAGGTCGTGTGCTGGCCGATACCGCAGCACTTTTGAAGAGGTTTTTCAGATCTCGATTGTGGTTGCCATTCAGACCACGAACCGTCATGCGCTCGCGGTTGCGTTGCAGTTTGCCGCGGACCGAACGGTACTCCCCGCTGTCGTGGGTCTCGACTGCGAAACCACTGTAGGCCCATAGTTGGCGCTTGGTACGGAAACGGTGCGGGGTCTGCAGCAAGGCCACCAGCAAGGCCGAGCGAATCGGTCCGATCGAAGGAATCTGACAAAGTAACTTCACACCCGAATGTTTGTGGCTTTCCGCCAATAACTCGCGTCGCGCTTCCAGTCGTACCGGTTGCAACAGATCCAGCTGCTGATAGAGTCGTTCCGCGCGAACCCGAACTCCTGGTTCTGTGATCTTCGCCAACCACTCGGCGCGATGACGGGGAGCGTAGACGGTTGTGCCCGCGCAGGGAATCGCCCAGCTGCGGTACAGCGCTTTGATGCGATTCATGACGCGGGTGACATCCTGGGTGATGGTCAGATAGCTGCGCCCCAGTTCTTTCAAAGTGCGAACCCCATGCTCTCCGTGGTACACGGGATGGAGTTGGTGGCCGCGTAACAACTCCGCCAGCTTGCGCGCGTCGATCCGATCACTCTTGTTGCCATCCTTCAAAAGAGCGTTCTTTCGCGGGTCGCAGACCACGAGCCGGCTCACGTGGGGTTTCAGAAGATCGTGTAACCAGGCAGCTGACGTTCCTTCCTCGAAGGTCAGCGACAGAGTTCCCTGCAACCCTCGAATGAACTCGACAATCGTGGCCGCCTTGGTTTCCAGCAAGCATTCCATGATCAGCTTGCCCTGAGCATCCATCACAGCGACCGAGATGGTGGCTTGGTGCACGTCCATCCCGATATACTTTTCCTGATTCATAAAGGCGCTCCTTATTCGCTAGGTTGGTGGTCCGAACAATCTCAACCTATCGCAAAAGTGGGCGCCTTTTTATATTGCGTGTAATCGCCTATTTTCGACGACCACGCCATCATCTGAGACATAATGCATGTGCGTGAATGAAGTCGAAACCGACACCAGCGTTGATGGGATGGCTCGGAGGAATCCTCAATCCGGGTCTTGGATTACTCGTGGACTTGTACTACTCGGTGCGAAAAACCGCGAAATGGATTGTTCGCAGTCGCAGAACAAGGCATTTAACGCGGTTCTGAGCGTAATCGCGTGATTTCGCCAGTTGAGCAACTCCGGCGGTGATATGCTTGGCGTCCATGTTCTCGCGCTTACTAACTTCCATTTCACTACTGATCGCTCTCACAGCCACATTGACGGCGGGCGAGAGCGCGGCGACGCTCATTGGCCGTTGGGACCTGGGTCTTGAGTGTAATCGCCTTGATAACGACAGTCATCTGGATTGAATAGGCCCGTACCAGTGGCCATTTCTGAGCGCCCGGATGCACTCACGGGACATTTCGGCGTCGTGCAAGAAGGCATCTGCGCGGCTTGGTTCCGACTTGGCTTGTTCTTCGTAGGCTGTCGCCTTCTTCTCCAGTTCAGCGATTGTGGCCTCGGCGGAAATCACTTGCGACGACAACACCACGAACTCTGTAAGACCTTCCTTGGTCTCGACGTTATCCGGGTGTTGTGTGGTCACTCGCAGTAGATCGTGACCATCAGAGTCCTGCCATCGCTGCAAAATCTCGCAGCGGATGAGGCCGTTCTTTGGATAGGAATCTTCTGGTCCCGGCCACTGATCGCAAACGACTGGCCCTTTTTCAACCAGCGTGTGGTGGTGGCTTTCCGAGTCGACAAACTCACACTCTACGAAGCCGGGGAAATGGTCGTCTACATACCGAACAATCTTAACTTTCAGTTGCATAGACAATAAGGATTATAGGAGCCGCGATCGGTTGACTGTGCATTATTGGGGAAAAATCTCGATTTCTACGGGTCCCAGCCACTCACCGACTGTACTGATTCTTCTTCTTGTCTTCGTGGCGCTCGATGCCTAACTGAATCAGCTTGTCGATCAGATCGGCGTAGGCCAGGCCTGTCGCCGCCCACAGTTTGGGATACATGCTGATCGAGGTGAAGCCGGGCATGGTGTTGATCTCGTTCAAGTAAATCTTGCGCGTTTTAGGGTCCATCAGAAAATCTACGCGGGCGAGGCCGGAGCAGTCGACTGCCTGGAATGCGGCGATGGCGAGGGCTTGGACTTTTTTCGTTTCGGACTTGGTCAGCTTCGCGGGAATGATTAACTGCGAACCTTCGTCGACGTACTTGGCGGTGTAGTCGTAGAACTCCTTACCGGGGACGATTTCGCCGGGGACCGAGGCGACGGGTTCGTCGTTGCCGAGGACGGAGCACTCGATCTCGCGGGCCTTGTCTTTGTTGCCGCCGACTCCCTGCTCGATGACGATCTTGCGATCGAACTTGGCGGCTTCTTCGATGGCAGGTCCGAGTTCTTTTTTATTGTGGGCTTTGCTGATGCCGACGGACGATCCGAGATTCGCGGGCTTTACGAAGACGGGATACTTCAACTTGGCGACTTGCTTCGCAACTTTCTTAGGGTCGTTCTCCCAGGCACTGCGCAGAATCGTGACATGCTTCACGATGGGGATTCCGGCCGCGATGAACAAAGACTTCATGATGTCTTTGTCCATGCCTGCGGCCGAACCGAGGACGCCCGCGCCGACGTAGGGAATGTCGGCAAGTTCGAGCAGGCCCTGGATGGTGCCGTCTTCGCCAAAGGTGCCGTGAAGCACGGGGAAGATGACGTCGACGTTGATGGCGCGATCGCTGGCGCGGCGCATGAGTCCGGCATCGGTTTGAAAAGGGACCAGGCCACTCTGACGGTGCACCGGCTCAGGCGGCACGACTACGGCCTCGCCACGCGCGAGAACAGCGGCAGAGGCGGTGTTATCCGGATCGCCCGCGCGGAGGTTGCGGGGCTCGAGAACGAGTTTGCCGGTCAGCAGATTCTCGGCATGCTCGGCGGTGAGCCAGCGTCCGTCTTTGGTGATGCCGATGGGGACCACTTCGTACTTCTCTTTATCGATTGCGTTGAGAACGGAGGCGGCCGAGAGCAAAGAAACTTCGTGCTCGCCGCTGCGCCCGCCGAATAAGATGCCCACCCGAAGCTTTTCCATGGTTGACCTAGAGATGACCTTTCAGTTTGGACGCAGGTGGAGTTCCGCGTCAATCGCAGGGTTGGTACATCGCAGGTTGGTACACTGGGGCGATGAGGCACTTCAGCCTCCGGAGTTATAGCGCGCTGTTGGCCGCCGGAATTCTTCTTCTGGGCGGATGCCGTAAAAGTGCCCCGATGGGCGTTTACACAATCGCCACCTCGGAAGGAACAGCCGAAGACATCTACAATCTGAATTTTGTGGAGCAGTAATTCCTGCGTTCCGCGTCAATCGCAGTGTTGGTGCGGGGAGACAGACCTCGGACGAATGCGTCCGGGGTTACACGTCGGGCACACACGTACACTTACGAGCACTTGGATGGCAGGTTTCGTAGAGCGCCCGTAGCTTGCGAGCGATCGTGAATCGCGCGGACTCTGCTTTGGGCGGGGAAAAGCCGGTTCCTCGCGCGATAGTGCCGCGCTGCGGAAGGACAATTCATCGTGCTTACTAACGGTTGGATTGGTGGGCGTACAATACGTGCGCCGGGAGGAACGTTATGCGACGAAGGATGAAGACGGTGACACGGGGAGTGGGCTCGGCAGTCGTCGGGAATTTCTGTGGGTGCCTGTTCATCGGATGCATGGCCATCGCGCAAAATGCGGCACCGGTATCGCTGCACGACCAACTCAGCGCCCAATACAAGATGGCAAAAATTGGCAAGGCAACCGGCGAAATTACGGTGGTTGAGCCGGGAACGGTTTTGGAAGTACGGAAGGGCGGAATCGTCGGCTCAACGCCGAGGAGCATCGCGATGTGCCCGTCCAAGTTCGAGGATGGCAATCTTAAGGGAACGAGCCCCATGTGCGTCGCCATGCTGGGACAACAGAATATTCGCTACTTGACCGTGGGGGAGAAAGTTTATCCGATCAAGATGGAGGTCAATGTCGCGAAAGACAAGGTCGTGTTTGCGATACTCGAGTGCGATTCGTGCAACGGGGTGCAGGACCCATCATCGTTCAAGTCGGAAGTAATTTTCCAGTTTGCCAGGGGGTCGCTGGCGAACGCGGATGCAGGGCAGGTGGAAGACACGATCGGGCAAGTGTTGGCCATCAGCAACGGGGACGATGCACAACAAAGCCAGGGGGACCAACAAGGCGGCAATGCACAGCCTGCGCCCGCAGCGGCGGATGCGCAGCCCGATCCGCAGGAGATTCATTTGGGGCAGACCATCGAACAGGTCGTGGCAGCTCTGGGGAAGCCAGCGAAAACGGTGGACTTGGGCGCGAAGCAGATCTACGTCTACAAGGATCTGAAGGTCACGTTTGTGAACGGGAAAGTTTCGGACGTTCAGTAATTTTTCTGGGCGAGCGTGGTTACAGGATTTTCTTGCCGAAGGCTGAGAGCGCGAGTTCGACGGCCAGATCCGCCGTGCGATTGTGCTCGTCGATCACGGGATTCACTTCGACAATTTCGAAGCTGAGCATGCGGCCGTGGTCGGCAATGATCTCCATCGCTAAGTGGGCCTCGCGATAGGTGGCGCCGCCGCGCACGGGAGTGCCCACACCGGGCGCGTCTTCGGGGTCAACCCAATCCATGTCGAGCGAGATGTGATAGCCGGCGGTGCCGCGTCCTGCCAGGCGGAGGGCCTCTTCCATCACGGTGCGCATGCCGCGCTCGTCGATGTCGCGCATGGTGAAGACGCCGATGCCGGCTTTGCGAACGTTTTCCTTCTCAACTGCGTCGATGTCGCGCACGCCGACGAGCACGCAGTTTTCGGGCTTCACCTTGGGAGAGAACTCGAAAATGTTCGCCAGTTCTCCTGGCCACAGGCCCATGAGAGCAGCGAGGGGCATGCCGTGCACGTTGCCGCTGGGCGAGGAGTCGGGCGTGTTGATGTCGGTGTGAGCGTCGATCCAGATTAGGCCGACGCGCTGGTTCTGGCGGCGGTAGAACTCGGCGACGCCAGAGACGGTGCCGGCGGCCATGGAGTGATCTCCGCCGAGGGCGAGTGGAACTTTGCCAGCCTCGAGAGTCTTGACCACCAACTCGGCGTGCTTGGTGCAGGTAGCGGTGATTTCCTTCAGGTACTTCGCGTTGGCGGCGCCTTCTTTTTTCTGCTCGGGGATGGCGACGGCGATATTGCCGCCGTCTTCGACTTCGTGGCCGAGGGCTTCGAGGCGAGCTTCGAGACCGGCGACGCGGACGGCGGAAGGTCCCATGTCAACACCGCGGCGGGACTGGCCGAGATCGAGGGGAACACCGATGACGCGAATTTTGCGGGCAGAGATGTTGGTGGAGGGCGCGGGTGTGGTCATAGGATTTAGTAATTTTGTAATCGGGTAATTTGGTAATTGAAAAGCAAAAGCACAGTCGCGGGCCTTGAATTACTCAATTACCCGATTACAAAACTACCAATTTGTTTACTCAATTACCTGATTACTCAATTCTCTTCACGGATAAAGCCGGTACAGCATCCTGGGGAACGGGATGGTTTCGCGCACGTGTTCGAGGCCGCAGATCCAGGCTACGGCGCGCTCGATCCCCATGCCGAAGCCGCTGTGGGGCACGCTGCCGAATTTGCGCAGATCAAGATACCACTTGAACGCCTCTTCGGGCAGGTTGTGCTCGTGAATGCGCTGCAAGAGCAACTCGTGCGAGGCCATGCGTTGCGAGCCGCCGATGATTTCGCCGTAACCTTCCGGGGCGAGCACGTCCACGCACAACGCCAGGTCGGGACGCTCGGGGTCGGGTTCCATGTAGAAGGCCTTCACCTTGGCGGGATAGCGATGCACCATGACCGGCTTGTCGAACTGCGCGGATAAATAGGTTTCGTCGGGCGAGCCGAGGTCGCCGCCCCATTCGAATTTCGATTCGAGGGCGCCTTTGGCGTGGCCTTCCTGCAGGTTTTTTACGGCGTCGTCGTAGCTGATTCGCGGGAAAGGGGCTTCGATTTTTTCGAGCTTCGAGATGTCGCGGCCGATGGTTTGCAAATCGGCGCGGCGCTTTTCGAGGCAGCGCTTCACGATGAAGCTGATGAACCCCTCCGCCAGTTCCATGATGTCGTCGAGGGTTCCGAAGGCGACTTCAGGCTCGACCATCCAGAACTCGGTGAGATGGCGGCGCGTCTTCGATTTCTCCGCGCGAAATGTGGGGCCGAAGGAATACACCTTGCCGAGCGCCATGGCCGTGGCTTCGATGTACAACTGGCCCGACTGCGTGAGGAATGCCTGCTCTTCGAAATAATCGACCGGGAAGAGCGTGGTGGTGCCTTCGCAGGCAGCCGGAGTAATAATCGGAGGATCGGTCAGGGTAAATCCGCGCTCGTCGAAGAAATCGCGGGCCGCTTTGATGATTTCCGCGCGCACGCGCAAGATTGCGGCCTGACGTTGCGAGCGTACCCAGAGATGGCGGTGCTCCATGAGGAAGTCGGTGCCGTGCTCTTTGGGAGTGATCGGGTAGGGCGTGGATTCGGGCACGCGCTGGACCACCTGCACGTTGGCGACGTCAAGTTCGTAGCCGCCGTGGGCGCGCTTGTCGGCGCGGACTTTGCCTTCGACGATGACGCTTGATTCCTGCGTGAGCGTCTTGATTGCGTCGAAGACTTCCGGGGTGACGGCGTTCTTGGGAACGACGCCCTGAATGACGCCGGAGCCGTCGCGGAACTGTGGGAAAAGGAGTTTCCCGCTCTCGCGCAGGTTGTAGAGCCAGCCACGGATGGTGACGGTCTGACCCTCGTGCTTGCCGATTTCTGCGATGGTGGTTACAGGGGACATGGGATTTTGTCTGATTGAGTAATTGAGAGATTGAGTAATTTGGTAATTGGGTAAATTGAAAACAGAGTGCGGCGAAGGTTTTCAATTTCCCAATTACTCAATTACCCGAGTCCTTCCAGCTTGTCGAACGTCTCCGCCAGCTTTTCCAGCGGATTCACTTTCTCATCTTCATTCAGTTCCATTAGAAGAGGCGGAGCTTGCGGAGCGGAGCGCAGCAACTCCATGGCTTCTTTCCAGTCGATGGTTCCCTGCCCCGGCCACAGGTGCGAATCCTTCATTCTGTCGTTGTCGTGAACGTGGGTGGAGCGAATGTGATTTCGCAGAATCTCGAAGCCCTCGCGGACTGAACTCATCATGTGCGCATGACCGAAGTCGAAGCACACGCCGACGTCGTCGAAATGAGCACCGCGAATCAGTTCGACGAGCCGGTCGGGTGTGGAAAGCTCATTCGGAATGTTTTCCAGCAGGATCCGCACTCCGAGCGGCTTGGCAAATGCCCGCAGGTGTTCGATCGAGGTCATGGCCGACTCGAACTTCTTCTCGTCGAAGCTCTCATTTGGCGTTCCCAGATGTTGCACCAGGAAGCGGAATGGAATCTGCTCGGCGATTTCGAGAGCGCGCTTGATCTCGTCCATGGCGTCGACGCGAGCGGCACGATCGGTGGCGGCGACGTTGACGGGAGGAGCGCCGGCGCGACCCCACTCGTAGTCGGCATAGAGAGGCGAGTGAACGGAGTTCAAGGGAATGCCGCTGCCGCGGAACCAATCGGCGATTTCCTTGACGTGCGCCTTGCGGTTGGCATAGTCGAGATGCTGACGCGCGGCGAAAATTTCAATCGCCTGCACGCCGGTCCGAGCCAGCCCATCCAGGATGCCGGGATGGAGGCGCTCTTTGACATATAAATAGGTTGAAACTGCTCTCTGCATGCGTGTCCCTGAGAATTGATGATTGCTGATTGCTGATTGAATAGTTATTTAATAGCTCGGTCCGGCTCACCCTCAATTTTCGTTGAGGGGGAGATCCCTCGCTTCGCCTGAAAAACGGCTGCGCTCAGGATGACACCGCAGCGAACTACTCAATTGTCGATCGTAAAACCGTACCGCGATTTCAATCTGCAATCTAAAATCAACAATCTAAAAATCTCTTTAGTATCCTACAGCTTTGCCGTTATTCCTTCCGTCGCTGGCACCCAGCCGGTCGCCGGTCTTTTCGTCAACGGCGATGCACTCGGCGTCGCTCCAGTAGGGAGATACATCCGTTCCGTAGTGGAGGCCGATTTCGATGTTGTATCCCATCTGGCGCAGCAGGTTCAGTGTATCGGGCGAGAACCATTTCTCCACGTAAACAACGTCGGGCATCCACTGGTTGTGAAAGCGCGGGGCGTTGACCGCTTCCTGAATGTTCATGCCGTAGTCGACGACACCGATCAGCACGTTGGCGACGGTCGAGATGATCTTCGAGCTGCCCGGCGAACCGAGCACCATCACGACCTTGCCGTCGTGCGCAACGATGGTTGGAGTCATCGACGACAGCGGACGCTTGCCGGGGCCGATGGCATTCGCGGCTCCTTGAATCAGATGGTCGCCGTTGGGCACGCCGGCTTTTGCGGAGAAATCGTCCATCTCGTCGTTCAGCAAGAAGCCGAGACCGTCGGCGGTCACGCGCGATCCGAACCAATCGTTGAGGGTGGTCGTGACTGCGACTGCATTGCCTTCAGCATCGACGACGGAGTAGTGCGTAGTGTGGTTGCCCTCGTGCGGCGCTTCCGCCGGTGGATGCGCGGCCGCATACTGCTCAAGTTCGCTGAACACGGCGGGCCGCTTCAAGTCTTTGCTGGGGCTGGCGCGAACCGGGTCGATCGTATCGCGCCACGCGGCGGCATATCTCTTGTCGATCAACTGCGCGACCGGGATCCGGGAATAATCCGGATCGCCCATAAACTCGGCACGATCGAAGAAGGCGCGGCGGAAGGCTTCGCTCGTGAAGTGAATGGATTGGGCGGAACGGTCGCCGAGTTTGGCGAGGTCGTAGCCTTCGAGAATATTTAGAGATTCGACGAGCACGGTTCCACCGGAGGACGGCGGGGGCGCGCTGATGACGTCGTATCCGCGATAGGAGCCACGGACCGGTTCGCGCTCTTTGACTTCGTAGTTCGCGAGATCAGCGACGGTGATCAGGCCGCCACCTTTTTGCATGGCAGCGGCGAGTTCCCTGGCCAAGGCACCGTGATAAAAATCGTCAGGCTTTTCACAGATGCGCTCAAGTGTGCGCGCGAGGTCGGGCTGGCGGAAAATCTCTCCGGCCTTGTAGTAGTCGCCGTTGCGCTGAAAGACGCGGTGCGACTCGGAAAACTCGGCCAGATGGCGATCGTGGAAATCGCGAGCCTCTTCCCAATTGAGGGCGTATCCGTCGCGCGCCAGTTTGATGGCTGGGGCCATGACCTGCTTGAGGGTCAGCTTGCCGTACTTCTGCTCGGCGTAGACCATGCCCGCAACTGATCCAGGTACGCCGATCGCCTTGTAGCCGATATCGCTTGCGCCCTCGATGACATTGCCCTGCGCGTCGAGATACATGTCGCGAGTCGCGGCTGCCGGGGCCTTCTCGCGGTAGTCGAGGAAATGCGTCTTGCCGTCGGCCATGCGGATGAGCATGAAGCCTCCGCCGCCGATATTTCCCGCGGGGGAATGCACAACGGCGAGCGCGAAACCTGTAGCCACGGCGGCATCGACGGCATTGCCTCCGGTTTGCATGATCTCCACTCCGGTCTGCGAAGCAATTTCGTGAACGCTGACTACGATGCCGTGCTGGGCGTGCACCGGGTGCGACGAAGCGCCGGCAGAGGGCACGGCGACCAGCGCCAGAGCCACCATCAACAGCAAAATCAAGGATTTAAGCCGGAATCGCATGGGAGATTGTGGAAGTGCACGTTTGCAGCGACTCTTGAGGCTAGCCGAGTGTGACGAGCAGAGTCAAATCCGGACGTACCGGGGAAGGTTCGTTGAAAAGGCGAAGGCTTCCGGCGGGGAACAGGGACTATTGTGCGGGACCAGATTCTGCTCGCAAAGAGCTCAGCCACGCTTCGGCTTCGGGGACGGAACGGAAGACGCGAATCGCCTGAAGGTAAGGACTCACCATGACCTCGAGCATTCGCATGATGCCAAACAGGACATCTCGGGTGGCGACGACGGCGACGATCCTGAATCCAGCTTTCGCGCGAAGAGCCGCCAGTTCCGAGGTGACCACGGGGAGTTGGCTGGTTTCGAGCAGCAGATCAGCTTCGGTGAGATCGGCGAAAGCATCCAGCTGTCCCACAAAGGCAGGGTCGAGCTTCAGAGATCGAAAGTGATCCATTACTTCGGCGAAGGTCATGGGGCTGACACAAGTGATGCGCATCAGCTTGGTGGCAACGTCGATACTGTAGGTCACAGGCATGACCCGCCCCGTCAGGAAGGCTAACATACGGGCCGGAGTTTCGCCGTGAACGGGACCGGCCGGAGGATCTACCGCTTCTTCGGACGCGCTTTGCTTCCGCCGGGCCCATTCTTGCTGGTCTTTTTTGTGGGGATTGAATTTTTAGTTTTAGTTTTGGGCGCTTTCGTCGCAACCATTTCATAGGACTGCCGGATCATATCTTCCAACTCGTCATGGCGCAGCGCGTCGAGCCGGTCGAGCATGACCCAACTGTAGCGTCCGACATAAGGTGCGGGATGAATGTCTGCGCGTTCGGTCAGTTCGGCAAAAACTTCCGGTGTGCACTTGAAGCAGAGTTTTTGCGGGACAGCGGTGAGGGACACGGTGGCAAAGATCTTGCCCCGAACCTTGAAGCAGAGGTCGTCGCCCCATTGCAGGTTCTCGGTGGCATCGGGAAAGGCCAGGCAATACTTGCGGATTTCTTCTACATGCATGTGCGTGCTCGGTGAATCGGGATCAATCTTAAGGGAATCAAAAACCGAAAGGAGATTGGAATGCAAAATCGCCAGCTTGGCAACTCAGATCTGCAGATCACTCCAGTGGGATACGGAGCGTGGGCCGTTGGCGGCTCAGGGTGGCAATTTGCCTGGGGATCGCAAGACGATAACGACTCGATCGCGGCGATCCACCGCGCTCTCGAGTTGGGTGTGAATTGGATCGACACGGCCGCCGTATACGGGCTAGGACATTCGGAGGAAGTAGTGGCGCGAGCGCTGAAGGGGTGGTCCGGTTCGCGGCCTTATGTCTTCACCAAATGCGGCTTGCGATGGGACGCGAAAGGCCAGGTGCAGAAGGTCTTAAGCGCGGATTCGATTCGCGGTGAAGTGGAAGACAGCCTGCGGCGGCTCGGGACCGATGTCATCGATCTCTACCAGATTCACTGGCCGCCCGATCCGGATTCTACTGCGCTGGAAGAAGGATGGTCCGCTCTGGCGGATCTGAAGCGCGAGGGAAAGGTACGCTGGATCGGCGTGTCCAATTTCAGCGCAGATCAGCTTCGCCGGGCGCAGGCGATCGCGCCGGTGACTTCGCTGCAGCCGCCGTATTCGCTGCTGCACCGAGAAGTCGAATACGAGATTCTTCCATACAGCCAGCGCGAAGGGATTGGAGTGATCGTGTATTCGCCGATGGCTTCGGGCCTGCTGACAGGAGCGATGACACGCGAACGCATCGCAAATCTGCCGAAGGACGACTGGCGCAGGCAGAGTCCCGATTTCACTGAGCCGAACCTGTCGCGCAATCTGGCGCTGGTGGATCGCTTGAAAAAAGTTGCAAAGCGACATGGCCGGTCGGCGGGAGAGGTCGCGGTGGCGTGGACGCTGCACCATCCGGCGGTGACGGGAGCCATTGTGGGCGCACGCAACGCGCGACAGGCGGAAGGCGTGATGCGCGCCGGAGATCTGCAACTCAGCGAGGAAGACGTCCACGAAATCGAGGGCTTCTTCGCGGAGACGGCTGCCTGATGTTTTGCTAGGATTCTCCGGCAATTGAGGAGGTTCGTATGGTCGCCTTCAACGGGCCGTGCACACTGCTGCAGGTTTTTGACATGCCGACATCGATCCGTTTCTATCGGGATGTGTTGGGCCTTGCGGTACACAGCCAGTCCCGCCCGGGAGATCGCTTCGACTTTGCCTGGCTCAAGGGCAAGGGCTCAGAGTTGATGCTCAACACCGCCTACGAAGAAGATTCTCGCCCCGCCGCTCCTGATCCGGCGCGGGTCGCGGCGCACGAAGATACCTGTCTCTACTTCGGTTGCGAGGATCTGGATGGGGCTTACCAGCATTTGCGCGGGCATGGGCTGAAGGTCAATCCGCCGAAGGTCGCGCATTACGGCATGAAGCAGTTGTACGTGAGCGATCCTGACGGATATGGCTTGTGCTTTCAGTGGCCGGCCACGCAGGGAAACTACGACGCGTGGTTGGCTGCCTACGGACTGGAGCCGAAGACGGTCGGATAGTCACACGCGATCGACAAACTGCAGCAACCGCTGCTTCACCGCCGGCCACTCAGCGGCCACGATCGAATAGCGGACTGAATCGCGCGGAATGAAGTCGGCGGCCATGCGATGGGCGCGGAGGATTCCTTCGAATTTTCCGCCGATGCGTTCGATCGCGGCGCGGGAGCGTGCGTTGCGTGCGTCGGTGTGGAAACAGACGCGGAGCACCCGCCACACTTCGAAGGCATAGGTCAGCATCAGCAGCTTCGACTCGGTGTTGGCCGCTGTGCGAATGGCCGAGCGCGCAAACCACGTATAACCGATTTCGCAGGCGTCGGGGACGCCGCGCCCGTGGGAGGGATGCCCCTTCGGCCACGCCCAATTTTCGATGTTCCAGAATCGCGTGGAGCCGAGGACCATGCCGTCGGCCAGGCGAACGATCGCGAAGGGCACGGCGGTGCCGGCGTCTCGCCAGGAGAGTGCCGTATTGATGTAGGTGGTAGCTTCGTTCTGGCCGCGCGGGACGGGACTCCACTGATAAAGTTCGGCGTCGGAGCCGGCGGCGGCCACCAAGCCGCTGACGTGGCGAAGCTCCAGCGGTTCCAGCCGGACGTGTTTGCCTTCGAGGACAGGGCTCTGCATGCTCATGGCATCCACTATGCAATGAGTGGGCGTGCAGTCGCAATCACGTGACTCGGTGCCAGTGACTTTGCGATGGTGCTACGCTTGCAATTCTTTAATCACCGTTACTTTGCTGTACGCCAACCGAAAGCCTAAGCGCTCGGCATTGCGTTGCGAGGTTGTGCCGCCTTGCGTGACTACGGCTGCGTACTCGCATCCGGCTGCGACGGCGGCCGCCATGCGAGCGCGCAGCAACGCCGTCTGCAGGCCGCGTCCGCGAAAGTCGGCTAGAGTTCCGGCGCCGCAGAGTGCGAAGACCTTGTGCTGCGGAATCACAAGGCCGGCACCGCACGCCACCAATTTTCCCTGAACGCTGGCCACGAAAGCCAACGCCCGCTCCATCTGATAGAAAGGCGCGATCAGGCCGCGATACGCATCAGGCGCGCCATCGGGGAAGAATGCGCTCTCGACGATGGCTCCGGCGGTCTCGGCCTCGTCGAGCAGACTGCGGCGAATTTCGCATCCGGCGGGAGCGGGAGGAAACTTCTCTTCCGTGTCGAGCTTGCGATACAGAACATTATTCAGTTCAGCGATCGCGTAGCCGCGGTCTTTGAACATCTCGAAGACCGACGGCTCGTGCATAGGACAGAGATCCACCTGCGATGGCGCATTATGTGCACGGTAGAACTGCTCGATGCGATCGATATCTTCTTTCGTGAACGGGCGGTCCAACCCGGCCCCGGTTGCCCGTCCGATGGGCGAACCGAGTCCGGCAAAGATCATATGGCCGCCACAAATTTCTTCTTCGGCGGCGCCGATCTCGGGCCGCGTTTTTTGAAACATACGCGCGTACATCACCTGCGGCATCTCCTCGACCGACTCAAGACGGCGAGCGAATGCCTTATCTACGAAATTCATGCGAGATCCTTTCTGGTTGAAACAGCAATCCGGCAGGAGCGGCGCACACTTCCGCGCGCGTCGCGCTCAACGTTGCGGCTCGCAGAATTAAAGGACGGCAGTCATAGGCAGGCGAGAATTCTAACCCAAGCAGGCCGATTAGTGGCAGACTATTTCCCCATGCTTACTTTTCGGATGGCATTGCTCACCCTGATGGTTTGCGCCTGGCAATCGAACGCTGCGGCTGCGGATGGCCCGCAGACTCTCCGTTACACGATCTCTTCCAATGGCAATGTGGCGGGGAGTGAAGTCGACACGTTCCTGCCGGATGGCCGCGTGGAGTGCAAGTTCGAGTTCAACGACCGTGGACGCGGCCCTAAGATTTCTGCCAACTACACGCTCGACATGAACGGACTGCCACAACGCGTCGATGAAACCGGGAACGACTATCTGAAAGCTCCAGTCGATGAGCACTTCGAAATCAAGGACGGCATCGCTCACTGGAAGAGCACGATGGAGCACGGACAGGCGCCGGCCGGCGGGTTCTATGTGAGCAACAACGGGGCCGCGGCTGAAACAGGATTCATGGTAGCGGCGATGGAGAAGGCACACGGCGCGCTCGCGCTCTTCCCTGCCGGCGAGGCGCGACTCGAGCGCCTGACCGACATCACGCTGGAGGATCACGGACAGAAGGTGCACGTGACCGATTACGGCATCACGGGGCTCTCCTACGAACCGCAGACGGTCTGGCTGGACGATGACCATCGGCTCTTCGCCATCCCAGGGACGTGGTTCGCCTTTTTGCGCGAGGGCTGGGAGAAGACGAATGATCAGCTCTATGCGATCGATGTGAAGATGCGCGACGAGCGTTACTCACGGCTGGCGAAAGATCTGGCGAAGCATCCTGCCCATGCTGTCGCGATTGAACATGTGCGTTTGTTTGATTCAGAACAGGCCACGATTCGCGAAGATCAGACGGTCATTGTGAACGGCGACCACATTACGGCAGTCGGTCCGTCGAGTTCGGTGCACGCGCCTGCCGATGCGGAGCGCATCGACGGAACGGGCAAAACGATTCTGCCGGGATTGTTCGACATGCACGCTCACGCCCAGGCGGGGGACGGCATTTTGAATGTGGCCAGCGGCGTGACGAGTGTGCGCGACATGGGGAACGACATCGAGGAACTGCAGCATCTGCAAGATCGCTGGCAGAACGGCACGGCGATTGGTCCACGCGTTTGGAAGTCGGGGATTATCGATGGCCGCGGTCCATTTCAGGTGCCGACTGGCTTGTACGCCGATACGGCTGCTGAGGCCGCGGCTGCGGTCAATCGCTATGCCGATCTCGGATACATTCAGATCAAGCTTTACAGTTCCCTCAAGCCTGAGCTTGTGCCCGGAATTGCTACGCTCGCGCACTCGCGTGGACTTCGCTTGAGCGGCCACATTCCCAACGGCATCACGGCGTCGCAGTTCGTCGTGGATGGAGCCGACGAAATTCAGCACATCAATTTCATCTTCCTGAATTTTCTGGCTTCGAAGGTGAAGGACACGCGAACGCCGGAGCGCTTTACGGCGGTCGGAGACAATGCGGCAAAGCTCGACCTGCAGTCGAAGCCGGTGAACGACTTCATCCAACTGCTGCTCGATCATCACACGACGGTGGACGTGACCCTGGCTACGTTTGAAGGCATGTTCAACGAGCGTCCAGGGCAAGTGTCGCCCGATTTTGCGCCGGTGCTGAAACGGCTGCCGGCGCAGGTGCAACGTGGCGCTTACACCGGCGGACTTCCGGTCACGACCGAAAACGATCAGCTATATAAGGATTCGTACAAGGCCATGCTCAAGATGACGAAGCGAATGTACGATTCAGGCGTTCCCATCCTGGCGGGCACTGACGCAACCGCAGGAATCATGCTGCATCGCGAGCTGGAACTAGAAGTCGAGGCCGGCATTCCTCCAGCGAAGTCACTGCAGATTGCGACCTTCAATGCGGCAAAGCTCCTGAAGCAGGAGAAAGAACTCGGATCGATCACCGAAGGGAAGCGGGCGGATTTTCTGTTAGTGGATGGAAATCCCGTGGAGCACATCAGCGACATTCGCCGCTGCCGGCTGGTAATGAAGAACGGCACTCTCTACAACAGCGGAGATTTGTACACAGCCGTTGGCATTCGGCCGGCTGAATAGTCCAGTGCCAGCAGGTCTTCACACCTGCTGGCGCGACTCGCCGAGCGCAACACTGACGTCCATCTTTTTCTTGTTGCGATAGATGGTGACCTTGACGGTGTCGCCGGCGCGGTGGTTGTTCATCATCTGCGACAGGTCTTGCTCGTCTTGCACTTTTTGATCGTCGATCGCGATGATCAAATCGCCGCCCAGCATGATCGGGATATTTCCCAAGTAGGCGCGCTCGGTGCCTCCGCGCAGTCCAGCCTGATCCGCCGAGCCTCCCGGAGTGACTTGCACGATCAGCAATCCGTAGTCGGCGGGCAGGCCGATTTCATCCGCGAGTTCCGAGGTAATCGGAATCGTGCGCACGCCGAGCGCAGGACGCCGCACTCGACCCAGCGTCATCAGATCGTTGAGAACCGCTTTGGCCGTATTAATAGGGATGGCGAAACCGATGCCGGCGCTCTGGTTCGTGTTCGAGAGAATCATGGTGTTGATGCCGATCACTTCGCCGTGCCCGTTCATCAGCGGGCCACCGGAGTTGCCAGGATTGATGGCGGCGTCGGTCTGAATGGCTTCGTCGATCATCGCGCCGTTCGGCTCGCGCACGGGACGGATGGAACTCACGATGCCGCGCGTCATTGTTCCCGCAAGGCCGAATGGGTTGCCGATGGCATAGACTTTCTGGCCGACCTGCAAATTGCGCGAATCGCCGAGCACTGAGGGAACGAGATCGGGGGCTTTGATCTGAATCACCGCGAGATCGTGCGGCGGATCGGTGCCCACGATGGTCGCCTTATACTTCTTGCGGTTGTGCATGGTGACTTCGACTTGCCGCGCCTCGGCGATGACGTGGTAGTTGGTCAGGATGTGGCCTTCCTTGTCGATCACAAATCCTGACCCTTGGCCTTCCTGCGGCACCAGGCCGTAGAAGAAGTCGAATTGCATGACCCGCGACGTGACGTTAACCACGGATGGAATGTTCTTTTTGTAGACGGAAATATTGTTTTGCTCTTCGCCGTCGAGCGGCTCGTTGGGCGCCGCCTCAGTAATCTCGACCTGGGAAGGATGGCTGAGCCAGTTCGAGGGATGCAATCCTCCGGACTGAGAGTTCGAACGCCAGGTCGTGAAGTAGAAGAATCCGCCGGCAATCGCCAGCGCCAGAATCAACGGCCGTATGAGTTTCATAATTTCAAACACCCGAGAGTGAGTACGAATTGGGGGAGCGAAAAGGTCCCTCAAGTTGATTCTAAACAATGCGGTGGGGAGAAGCACGCAGCCGCCAGCGGCTCGCGCGAAAGGCCAGTCGAGCGGGAGATCCCCTCGCGCTGCCGCTCAGGGCAGCTCTCAGGTTCGCGGGAAGGAGCTTGGCCACGGATCAGCACGGATTCACACGGATAAAGAAATGAAATATAGATAAGGAATGTCCGTGAAAATCCGCGTGAATCCGTTGCTGATTAAAGTACCGGTGTGCAATTTTCTGCACTCTCGCTAGCAAAATCCGAACAAGGAATCCACCCGATATTTCTGGCGCAGATCTTTGTGATATAGTTCCGGCGCTTTAGATTTCTCCTCCCCTTTTTTCCGCCCCCCCCCGCGGAAGAACCACTCCGTCTTGGGCCCTGGGGTTATTTCACGTTCAGCACCCTGCCTTGCGCAGGCGTAGCTGTCGATAGCGCGACCAGGGGAGCGTCTGTTTGCTCCTCGCCAACCAATAAGTACAAAGAAATGACGAGGACACCATGAAGCTAAGAACACTTTCACAAATCCTGCAAGCCGCGAGCGTTGCAGCGGCCATCACTTGCAGTCTGGCGGGGAGCGGCCAGGCACAGACCGAAGCAATCCTGCATAATTTCGCCCGTCTGCGGGACGGCGGCCAGCCCGACGCGCCGCTTACGTTTGACGCCGCAGGCAACATCTACGGAACCACCCGGGAAGGTGGGGACCTGACTTGCAATTCGGTGGGTTGCGGCGTTGTCTTCAAGCTATCGCCCACCTCCACCGGCGGATGGACGGAGACTGTCCTCCATACCTTCGCCGGCAAATACGCGGGCGACACACCCGGATCAGGCGTGATTTTCGATAGCGCCGGGAATCTTTACGGCGTCACCATCTATGGCGGATACACCAAGAGCGCCTGCCCAACACTCGGTTGTGGCATCGTCTATAAGCTTTCTCCGACCTCCTCCGGCGGATACAAGGAGACAGTTCTGCACGCGTTTTCCGCCGGTTCCGACGGGTTCACGCCCGCCGGCGGCCTGGTGTTCGATGCCCAGGGAAATCTCTATGGCACGACTGTAGCCGGCGGTGGCGCTGCAGGACAGGGCACCGTCTATGAACTTTCCCCAAATGGAAGCGGTGGGTGGACAGAAAACATCCTCCTCACCTTTTCTGGCACCAATGGAGCCAATCCCGCTTGCGCTCTTATAGTCGACGCGGCAGGCAACCTGTACGGAACATCCCCAGTTGGCGGCGCGAATGAGGAGGGACTCGTCTTCGAGCTGTCGCCGGGTTCGGGCGGGACGTGGGCCGAGACCATCCTCTACAACTTCGGCGCCGCCCCCGATGTTCAGGTTCCCTTCGGAGGAGTAACGGCGGATGCTGCGGGAAATCTTTACGGCAGCGCGGAGCAGGGAGGCGCCAGCCCCTTCTCGGACGGCGGCGTGTTTCAACTGGTGCGTTCCGCCTCGGCTCCGTGGCCCGAGAATGTTCTCTACAGCTTCAACGGCACCGACGGCGAGAACCCTTTCACGAATGTCGCGATCGACAGCAGTGGCAATCTCTTCCTCACTACCGCGTTCGGCGGTTCGTCCAGTGATGGCACGATCACCAAAGTCTCGCCTTCCTCGTCTGGCTGGACCGGACTAACGCTGTGGAACTTCAACATGGACGACGGCCAGACTCCGAATGCACTCACCTTGGACGCCTCCGGCAACATCTATGGCGTAACTACGCACGGCGGGAGCAAGAGTGAAGGTGTCGTGTTCGAGATCAAACCATAAGCACATCACCGGCCGCGCCGCATTAAAGCTGCGCGGCCGGTACATTTTGCAGCATTCGAACAACGCCGGAGGACAATATGAACTTAAAAGAAACGTCGCCCCGCATCCGGGCCGCGCTTACACTCGCGGCCATCACCTTCAGCTTGGCGGTGAGCGTCCAGGCACAAACGGAATCGATCCTGCACAACTTCAACAATGGCGCTACCGGCGGATCTCCTTTCGCCGGACTTCTCATGGACTCTGCTGGAAATCTCTACGGCACCACCGAATTTGGGGGAAGCCCGAACCATCCCTCCGACCAGGGTGTGGTCTATCGATTGACGCTCTCCGGTGGACATTGGCAGGAGACTGTACTCGGGGATTTCCCGATGGAGCTGGGAACCGTTGCCGGACTCGTTCAGGATGCGGCCGGCAACCTCTATGGGGTCAGCACCTACGGCGGCGTTACAGCTCCCTGCCCCGCTTTCGGCTTGCAAGGCTGCGGCACGGTTTTTGAGCTTTCGCCGACGTCTTCAGGACAATGGAAACGAACTCAACTCTACGCATTCACCGGCGGCGCGGACGGCGCGCTGCCACTCGCCACCCTCGTCTTCGACGCTGCAGGCAATCTCTACGGGACAACGGGGTTCGGCGGCGACACGACGTGCGACTCGCCTTCTGGGTGCGGCGTGGTGTTTAGGTTATCGCCAGGTTCGAGCGGCACATGGACCGAAAGCGTCCTTCATGCCTTCACCCACGTCAGCGATGGCGGCTTGCCGAAAGGCCCTGTGGTCTTCGATACAGCTGGCAATCTTTACGGCACCACGGCGGAAAGCAGTCCCGGATTCGGCATAGTCTACGAACTATCGCCCACGACCAGCGGCCCGTGGACCGAGACTATTCTCTACACGTTTACAGCCGGAGCAGATGGCGCCGAGCCCTTCGGCGGATTGATCTTCGATCCATCGGGGAATCTGTATGGCACAACCTACGAAGCCGGCAATCTCGCGGATTGCAGCAAGCAAGGCTGTGGGACGGTCTATGAGTTGTCGCCCGCGTCGGGAGGCGGTTGGACCGAGACGACCATCCATACCTTCACGGGCGGGACAGACGGTGACAACCCACAGGCCGGCCTGGTCCGGGACGCAGCCGGCAATCTATACGGCACAACCGCTACCGGTGGCAGTACCCACAAAGCGGGCATCGTCTTCGAACTCTCCCCGGGTTCCGGGGGCACGTGGACGGAGAAGATACTTCACGCGTTTCAGGGCCCGACGACCGACGGCCAAAATCCCGGCTACGGGCCGTTGATCCTTGACGCCACCGGCAATCTTTACAGCACGACCGCGGCGGGTGGCACTCTCGGTTACGGCATCGTGTACAAGATCAGACCGTGAAAACTATGTTCGGCCGCGCGGCCACCCCAACCGCGCTGCCGGATCACTCAACTACCAGAAATCGAAACCAAGATTTTCGAGGAGACTGCAAAATGAACAACCAAAATACTTCCCGCATTCTCTGCATGATCCTTCTTCTCGCGGCCATCACCTTCGGCTTGGCGGTGAGTGCCCGGGCACAGACTGAAAGCGTGCTTTTCAGCTTCAACAGCGGCTGGAAAGGAAACAATCCGTACGGAGGTCTGGTCTTTGATTCAGCGGGAAACCTCTACGGCACGACTTACAACGGCGGGAACCCCAAGACTTGCAATAACAACGGCTGTGGAGTCATCTTCGAACTCTCCCCAAGCAGCAGCGGTTGGACGGAGAAAGCCATCCATACATTCTCTGGGGGATGGGACGGTGCAAACTCTCGTGCAACGCTCATCATCGACGCGGCGGGCAATCTTTACGGCACGACCACTGCGGGAGGCGACCTAACCGCCTGCAGGGGATTCGGCTGCGGCGTTGTATTCAGACTCTCGCCCCAGTCTGGCGGCACGTGGACTGAAACCGTGCTGTACGCGTTCGTCGGTGGCACAAAAGACGGAACCTCTCCCTCCCCGAACCTGACGCTCGACAATGCGGGTAATCTCTACGGCACAACGGAACTTGGTGGCAGTTCCGCCTATTGCAGCACGGCGTACCCCGGCTGCGGAACGGCGTTCAAGCTGGCGCCAACTTCCAGCGGGCCTTGGAAGGAAACCATCATGCGCGCTTTTTCCGGTGGGAACGATGGCGCGGAGCCGGGAGCCGGACTCACGCTGGATGCGGCGGGCAATCTTTACGGCACGACGAAGTTTGGGGGACCACAGGGTTTCGGAGTTGTCTACCGGCTCTCTCCAACTTCTGGAGGCCGATGGCAGGAAACCGTTCTCTACCAGTTCGGAACGTTGGCGACCGACGGATCTGCTCCCTTGTCGATGCTTATCTTCGATGCGGCAGGTAATTTGTATGGCACTACCGCCGAGGGCCTTGGCTCATCAAGTTGGGGCACAGTGTTCGAACTCTCGCCGACGACCAGCTTCGCATGGCAAGAGACCCAGCTGCATGTCTTCGCCGTTAGCAGTACAGACGGCATCTTTCCCGGCGCTGGCATGGTCTTCGATTCGGCCGGAAATCTCTGGGGCACGACAACCGGCAGCCTTTCGGGGGCTGGGGCGGTCTTTAAGCTTTCTCCGAGTTCCGGCGGCGCTTGGACCGACTCGACGTTCATGTTTAATAACACCGACGGGTACGAGCCAACTTCCGGCCTCATCTTGGATGCTTCCGGCAATCTCTATGGAACAACCGTGAGCGGCGGCGCAAACAATGCTTATGGTGTCGCGTTCCAGATCTTTCCGTAAGATTCCCCCGGTCGCGCGGCTGAAGCTTCGCGGCCGGGACGTTTCTGCTTTTCGGCAAGCTAGTGGAAACGCGGCTAGTGGAAAACGATGAACCCGTTTTCGAGGGAGACTCTCATGACGTCGCGCAAACTATCACCCATCTTCTCTTTCTTTGCCGCGCTCGTAGTTGCAGCGATCACTTTCAGCCTAGCGGTGAGCGCGCAAGCACAAACAGAAACTGAAATCTACAGCTTCACAGACCATGCGGACGGAGCCTTGCCTATCGGTGGCTTGATCTCAGACGCAGTCGGAAACCTTTACGGCGCGACGTTAGTCGGCGGCGAGGCCTGCGCATACTCCGGGACTGCGGGCTGTGGCATCGTCTACAAACTCGCGCCGAGTTCCACCGGCTGGGCTCAGACGGTGCTCTATACCTTCAGTGGAGGTTCGGACGGAGCTGGGCCCGGCGGTTTGGTTTTCGATGCAGGCGGAAATCTTTACGGTGTAGCGGCTGCTGGGGGCAATCCTGGTTGCCTGCAAGATTTCGGCTGCGGCCTGGTTTTTCGGTTGTCGCCAACGGAAACTGGGTGGCAAGAGACCGTGCTGTATGCGTTCAAAGGCGGCGACGATGGATCGGCCCCCCTTTGGAGCCTCGTGAGGGATGGTGCCGGCAACCTCTATGGCACAACCTCTGAGGCCGGCAATCTGGTTAATTGCCCAAGCCAAAGTCTTGGCTGCGGCACCGCGTTCAAGCTGAGTCCTGGGCAAACTGGCTGGTCGTTCACCCTACTCTACAGCTTCACTGACGGGGACAGTTCCCTCTCAACGTCCCCACTGATATTGGACAATGCGGGAAATCTTTATGGCACAGGCGACGCCGCCCCGTACGGAGTGGTTTACAAACTTTCGCCGACCTCGAGCGGGGCCTGGAAAAACACCGTGCTCTACCGCTTCAATCCTCAGGCGCACGGATACGGACCGACGGGGCTAATTTTCGATTCCAAGGGCAGTCTCTACGGCACAACTTATTCGGGGGGCACCAACGTAGGGATCCAAGCTTGCCAGGTCGGCTGCGGCACCGTGTTCAAACTAACGCATGGCTCAAGCGGCTGGACCGAAAAAGTGTTGCACAACTTTACCGCGATGGATTCTGGGCCAAATGGCAGCCTAATACTTGACGCAGCGGGCAATCTCTATGGTGCTGACTCCGTAGACGTCTACAAGCTCTCGCGCGGGTCCAACGGCTTCTGGAAGAAAACCGTTCTGCATCTATTCACTGGTTTGACGGAGGGACTGTGGCCAGAAGGGCCTCTGCTCATGGACAAGACGGGCCATCTCTACGGCGTAACATACGGAGGCGGTGTCGATGGCTGGGGCGACGTCTTCGAGATCACGCCTTAGCGTTCTTAAGGTGCCAGGGCGCGGCCCTTCCATTTTCACTCTCGATCACAAAAGACGAGGAGCGTACGACAAGCGAGGCTACTTCTTGCCGCTAAGTGACAACTAACTGCAGGGCCCGCCACGGCGTCAACAGCGTACTATCGCCCAGCGGAGCCACCTTGCGGGAGGCTCACATGAAGTCCTCGATAGTTTCACTCTTCTTTCTTGCGGCGATGGCGGCCCTCAACCTTGGTGTAGTGAGTGCACAGGCCCAGACGGAGACGGTGATCCACAACTTCCCCGGCAATTATGGGGGGGATTACGCCTGGGGAAACCTGATTTGGGATGATTCGGGAAATCTCTACGGATCCACCTATGAGGGCGGCAACTGCTGCGGCACCGTTTTTAAAATGTCTCCGCTTGCGGGTGGCGGGTGGCACCAGACCGTACTACGCGGCTTCAGTTCGGGGAGTTATGGTTCGTATGTTCAAGCCGGACTATCGCGCGATGCAGCCGGCAATCTCTACGGGGCGACCAATCTTGGCGGCGACCTCAACGTGTACTGCTATGAGCCCGGATGCGGGGTGATTTTCGAACTTTCCCCCACGGCGAGCGGACCGTGGACGGAGACCGTGCTGCACAAATTTACCGGAGGCCCGGACGGAGGAGCTCCCAATGGCAGCCTTGCCATTGACTCGTCGGGCAATCTCTACGGAACCGCATTGCTTGGGGGCGACACCAGCGCGTGCACCAATGTGATCGGCAATGGCTGTGGCGTCGTTTTTAAGCTCTCGCATGCCGCCGTCGGCGGTTGGAGGGAAACCGTTCTCCGCACCTTCACCACTGAACCGGGGGGAACCTATCCCAATGGAGGACTGACGCTCGATGCAGCGGGAAACATCTACGGCACGACGAGTAGCGGAGGAGACGGCGCTGCGGGCGTCGCCTTCCAGTTGACGCCGTCGTCGAGTGGCGAATGGAACGAGAACGTGTTGTACAGCTTTAGCACGGAAGGGTCTCCTCAAGCAGGCCTGATTTTCGACGCGTCTGGAAATCTTTATGGATCGACTGGAAACTACGCCGGGAACTGTCCGATTTCGGGCGCATGCGGAATTGTATTTGAGCTGTCTCCCACATCGACGGGCTCTTGGAGTGAGAGCACTTTGCACACCTTTGCCGGTTCCTCGACCGGCGATGGAGCGTATCCCCACGACCTTGCTTTTGACAAGGCTGGGAATATTTATGGCACCACCGACTTTGGCGGGCTCTACAGCACGAGCGCATGCGGGAACGATGGCTGCGGGATTGTGTTTAAACTCTCTCCGATCTCCGGCGGAAATTGGAATGAGACGATTCTTTATAGCTTTACCGGAAGTACCGACGGTTACCATCCTTTGTCGGGCGTCGTGGTCGATTCGGTGGGGAATGTTTACGGTGAAACCAGTTTAGGAGGAACGCCGTACCCAGCGTGCGGATTCGCTTGCGGAGTCGTTTTCAAGATTACGCAGTAGCGTGTGGCGGACGCTCGCGCAGATAGAGGAATAGCGGCAGGCCCAGCGACACTCCTACTGTCAGCACGGCGACAAGGACGAGCCAGCGGTGGCGAATCCCGAGCCGCGCGCTTTCAATGCGGGTAAAGACCAGCAGCGTCACCGCGGAGACGACGACGTCCATCCCGAAGAATGCGCCGATGCGCGTGGAGAACAGTTCTCGTGCGAAGAGCGGAAGGTTCAGTCCGTGCTGCAGGACCCACGGAATAAACTGCCAGTACGGGACCATGACTCCCGCGATGCAGAGCACGAGATAAAGAGTCTTGGGTTTCATGCGGGACATTCTAGCTGACGACTGGCTAGGTGAGAATTGAACCCCGATTTACCAGGGAAGCACGGGGTGTTCCTTCAGGCCTCGGCGCGAAGTTTCTCCCACACCTGCTTCACTTGGTCACGCGTTTGGTCGAGTGATCCGGAGTTGTCGATCACGTAGTGGGCCGCTTTGATCTTTTCTTCGTCGGGGAGTTGTGCGGCCATGCGGCGCGTCACTTCTTTTTTTGCTAGTTCGATGTCGATTTTCTGGCGGGCGGCGAAGCGTGCAGCACGTTGCTCGGCGTTGCAGGTCACTACGACCAGGCGGTCGAAATGGGTCGCGGCGCCGGCCTCGAGAATCAGGGCGGCCTCGACGATGGCAACGGCATGCGGATCTTGGCGGCCCATCTCCTGCATCCACGCATCCTGACTGCGAACGACGACCGGATGCACGATGCGGTTGAGTTCTCCGATGCGCGACGCGCGGGTTCCCTCGGGAGCATTCGCTGGGCCGAATGCGACTTCAGCCAGCTTGGCACGATTGACGGTCATGTCGGGATTCAGAATCCCTCCACCGAAGTGCTTGACGACTTCGTTGTAGACGGCTTCGCCGGGCTGCATGAGCTCATGCGCGATGCGGTCCGCCTGCACGAGGCGCGCACCCAGAGCGACGAACATCTCCCCAACCACCGACTTGCCGGAGGCGATGCCACCGGTAAGGCCCACCTTCAGCATTAAATCTCCAAGACAAAACATTCACCGCCGAGTACGCAGAGAGCGCCGAGGAAAACCCAATTGCATATTCTTTCTCGGCGCACTCGGCGATCTCTGCGGTGAAATGATCCTTCTACGCGCGCGAGAGTTCCGGCACGCGATCTCCGCGACGCATCTTGGCTGCTTTCACCGTGTTGAACATGAGCATAGCGATCGTGAGCGGACCAACGCCTCCGGGCACGGGCGTGATGGCTCCTGCGACGTCCGCGACTTCGGGATGCACGTCGCCGATCAGCGTCGAGCCTTTTTTGCGGAAGGACTCTTCCCTCTTGGTGTTGCCGGCAAAGAAGCGCTGGAACTCCGTCGCATCGGTGACGCTGTTCATGCCGACATCGATCACGGTGGCGCCCGGTTTGACGAAGTCGCGGGTGATCATCCCCGCGCGCCCGATGGCGGCCACCAGAATGTCGGCGCGCCGGCACACTCCGGGCAGATCATGCGTCTTTGAGTGGCAGATGGTCACCGTGGCATTGGCGTTGAGTAGCAGCATGGCGGCGGGCTTGCCGACGATGTCGCTGCGGCCCACGACCACGGCCTCGCGGCCGGCGATTGGGATGTTGCTGCGCTTCAGAATCTCCATGACTCCGGCGGGTGTGCATGGCACCAGGCCGCGGCGCTGCGTCGAGAGGAAGCCGACGTTCACGGGATGGAATCCGTCGACGTCTTTGGCTGGATCCACGGCCATCAGGATTTTTTTCGAGTCCACCTGCGCGGGCAGCGGCAATTGCACCAGAATGCCGTCGATATCGTCGCGGTGGTTCAGGTCTTCGATGAACTCGAGCAGTTCGTCGGTGGTAGCAGACTCGGGAGGAGTCAGCTTCTCGCTGTAGACTCCGACTTCCTGGCAGGCTTTTACTTTGCCCCGCACGTAGATCTCCGACGCCGGGTTATGTCCAACGAGCACAACGGCTAGCCCGGGGCGAACCCCGGCGGCGGCCATGATTTTCACTTCCGCGGCGACTTCGCTGCGGATGTCCTGCGCGATCTTGGTTCCGTCAAGAATGATAGCTGGCATGGGTTTTCGCTTCCGGCGCCCAGCTTCGGGCTCCGGCTTTAAAATCTTACACTGCCGGGGCAGGACCGATCACCACGGAGACAGACGCAGAGAAACCAATAGGAAAACTCAACCTGTCCTGTGTTGCCGACACCCTCTTCGGGATTCACTAATCCTGCTTGAGTTCTCCTAGCCTCGGTGCCTCCGTGGTGAAGGGCACTCTTTTTGTGAGTTTCGTCACATTTCATCCCCTACACCTGTCGTACAATGCACACGTCATGATTGCCAAAGACCTACTCGAAATTTTAGTCTGTCCAGCCTGCAAGCAGGCGCTCGAATACCGTCAAAACCCCGAGAGTTTGAAGTGTACCCAGTGCCACCGGGTCTATGCGGTGAAAGACGATATCCCCATCATGCTGGTGGATGAGGCCACCGTCGAGCCTTAGCTGGCACGGCCGTAGCGGGTCCGCGGCTGAAAGAGGTTCTCGTGTCCGCTCAATACTTTTACTGCACTCAATGTCATAAGAAATTTCCGACGCACCACAAGCTGTTCGAAACTCTCTACGATTTCTCAAAAACGACTCCTGAAGATTGCCCCGTCTGCCAAGGCGCACGCGAGTTGCACGTGAGCCTCGACTTTCAACTGGGCGTCGGAGACGGAGACTTCAAGGTGAGCTCCGCTTACCTGCCCGACAAGCTGGAGTCCTGGCTCGGCGAAGGAGAAGAAGAGGTCACGTTCTATCCTTTCCTGGTCGTGCTGCAAGCGGCCGGAGGCAAGCAGTTCTGCTGGATGCCTTACTGGCACGTCACGGGCAACGAAGCACGCTATGGTCAGCACGCCGTGTGCCTTGAACATGACCAGTTCGAGAGTCTGATCGAGCAGGTCGAGGAAAAGACGTTGCAGCCGGTGTGACGGGGAACTAGCGGACCCGCCAGAGAGAGACGTCGCCCCATTGGCGCATCGCGTCTTGGGCCCACGCTGTCGACTTGTCGGCGTGGCAGGACGTGCATGGATTGGGGATCTGATACTTGTCGGTCGTGGCCGGAGAGATGAAGCGGAAGGTGTGTGCGCGCACAAAGGCTCCGGGCACACCTTCGGTTTCAATCTTCGGCATGTGGCAGGCTACGCACTCGCTTCCGCCGCTGCCCTCTTTGTGATGCGTGTGCTCGGCGATCGTTGCCCCGCGCGGTCCGTTCGGCGATGTCGGTCCGTGACAATCGAGGCAGATCTGGTTCGCGGGCTTTCTCAGCTGCGCATAGTTTTCCGTGCCGTGCACATCGTGGCAAGCCGAACACGTGATGCCGTGCTCGTACATCACGCTCTGCATGAAGTCGTTCCCCTGCATGCGGTTCTTGTGCGCCGTGCAATCGGGAAAATAATAGAAGGTCGTTTGACCGAGCGTACAATCCTCAAGTTTCCAGTAGTCCGGTAGCTTGAGGCCCACACGGTAGCCGACGGGCCAGTCGTAATACTTTCCTTCGATCGGATTCGTCAAAGGCTGCCCTTGCGAATGGCATTGAATGCAGGTGTCATTCGCGGAGACAGAGTCCATTTGCGCTGGATTAATCATATTGCCGCGCGCGGGATGAGCCACATGTTCGCTCCCCGGTCCGTGGCAACGCTCGCATCCCACATTCCACTCGGCGACCTGCTTGGTCTGAATGTTGTAGTCCACCGAATGGCAGCCGTCGCAAGTCGGGCCCGTGGGCCGCTGCATGTTGTCGGGAGGATAGAGCGAGCCCCACCAGTCGCCACCCGTCGCGGGCACCATGTAAGGACGCCATTCGCGGGTTCCGACAACCCACTGCGCCGGCAACGGATAATAGTCATCGCCAAGTTTCGTGAAGTAGCGCTGCTTCCAGAGGCTGCCGTATACGAAAGCCACCTTATCTCTGGTGAAGGGCGCGATCCGGTTGGTCGCGAGATCGGGAATAATGGCGTCAGGGTGGGTGAACGGTTCGCGCACTACGTTGGCCATCGGGGTCTTTTTCCAGCGCTCGTAGATCTCCGCATGACACTTCTCGCAAGCCTGCGAGCCTACATAATGTCCCGACAAGGCGGCCGACGCCTGTTGCGAGCGCTCCGCCGCGGTGAGCCCCCTAAGGTGCCGTATAAAGAGGACCAGCTTCCAACTGTTGTCCGAGGACTCCAGATGTGGATTGCCCCAGGCGGGCATGCCGGTAAGCTGAACTCCGTTTTCGATGATGTAGTGCAGGTCGCCGTCGCTGAGGTTCTGGGTGGCAGGCGCACGCAGGTCAGGAACTCTGGGATAGAGGTTCGTCCCCACGGGCGTCTTGCCGCTGCCGTCGATTCCATGGCAGGAGGCGCACTGCGTCACAAAGAATTCGCGGCCTTGCTGCGAGGCGTCGGAAGTTGGCTCCAGCGGATTCTTACGGTCACGTTCTTCCCTGGGAATCGCGACATCTCGCACCATCCGGGCAATAAAAGCCTCCCACTTGGCAGGAGCGGAGCTGGCACGGAATCCTCGGCGCACGAGCAGGATGCCGCAAATGGCACCCACAATGAGGAGGACCAGGAGCGCCTTCAACAACGCTTTGAAGAATTTCATTCCCACTCGCTATTGGAATCGAACTTTAAGCTGGCAGCCTTCAACCCGGGGGTAATCCTATCCTAACAAGTTGCGTACTTTAACATGGCATTCACATTCCCGTAATACGATGTGCGGATGCCGCAGGAGCCCTTGAACATTGAAGACATCAGCGGGACCGCGTCAGGCCAGCGGGTATTGCGCCTGAGTGGACCTATCACACTCACCAATTTCTTTCCGTTTCAGGCGATGGTGCGCGCCGACACTTCGAGCAGCCTCATCCTCGACCTGGCCGGGGTTCCGTATATCGATTCGGCTGGCATCGGAGCGCTGGTCGGTGCTTACGTGAATCGCCAGAAAGACGGCCGCAGTCTCTCCCTCGCCGGGGTCACCGATCGCGTCCGCGGTTCCCTGCAAGTCACCCGCGTCGAGCAGTTCTTTACGTTTTACGACACGCTGGCGGCAGCACAGGGCGCGGTGGCCTAGTTCTGGAGTTGCCTGCGGAAGTCATTTCACGGCATCCGCCAGGTTGTGTGAGTGTCTTTATCGATGACCGGCCGCCCCGCATGACCGTTTCCGTAGATAATCATCGCGTGGCCCAACTGGAAAATTTTCGCCTTAAAGTCTTTCGCGCAGCCGCGGAGCATTTGAACTTTCGCAAAGCCGCGGAAGAACTGTTTCTCACTCAACCGGCCGTCACTCTTCAAATCAAGGCACTCGAAGACGATCTGGGCGTGCGCCTTTTTGATCGTGCCGCGGGCCGGGTGACGCTCACTCCCCAAGGAACGATTCTGCTCGGCTACGCCAAGAAAATCGCGGCACTAGTCTCCGAAGCCGAACAGGAACTTGGGACAGAGGACGGCAGTTTCTCGGGCGAACTGTACCTGGGAGTGTCGACCACGATCGCGCAGTACGTGCTACCGCGGCTGATTGGCGCCTTTCGCGATGAGAACCCGCGGGTTCAACTCTTCCTGCACAGCGGCAACACCGCCGAGATTGTGGACTTGCTCCTCAGGGGTGAGGTTTCCGTGGGCCTCATTGAGGGTCCCGCGCGCGATCGCGGCATCCACGTCGAGCCGTTCATGCAGGATGAAATGGTCCTGATCACGCCGCCGGATTCGGAGTCTGACGATCTAACGGGGCAGGAACTCCTTGCCTCGAATCTGCTCATGCGCGAGCAAGGTTCCGGATCGCGCCGTGTCGTCGAAACTGCACTCGCCAAAGCCGGTTTCAAGGTCAAATCATTCAAGAGCGTGATGGACCTCGACTCGACCGAGGCAATCAAATCTGCGGTCGAGGCTGGGCTGGGGATCGGCTTCGTCTCGCGCTGGGCGATCTCGAAAGAGCTGGAATTGGGATCGTTGCGGGTGGCCGGAGTCGTCGGCCTGACTATGGCCCGCCACTTCTCACTGATCTCGCGCACGGGCCCTCAACCGCAGGGACCGCCAGCCGCATTTCGAACCTTCGCCCTGGAGCGAGGAAAGCTCCTCTCCCCGAAAAATCCGTCCAGAAAGCGGCCCAGCCGATAAGCCCAGCTAATGGGTCATTGAAATTGCTGCTTGGACGCGGGGCTGCGCCGAGCCGCAAACTTGTTCCATGAACAAGAAGTTGTTTTTCGTGGGGCTGATCCTGGCGGCGAGCGGATTCGTCTCCCCGCCCTTCGCCCTGCTCGGAGGGCTGATTTACGGCCTGACCCTGACCCATCCCTTCCACGTTGAAAGCAAACGTCTTGCGAAGTTTCTGCTGCAGGCGTCGGTGGTCGCGCTTGGCTTCGGCATGAATCTCCACGAGGTTCTTCGCGCCGGACGCTCCGGCTTTGTCTACACGGCGTTGAGCATTACAACCGTCATGTTGCTCGGACTGGCCCTGGGCCATCTGGCTCAAGTTGGCAAGACGTCCTCATTCCTCATCAGTGCCGGGACCGCGATCTGTGGAGGCAGCGCCATTGCCGCCGTCGGCCCCATCGCCGAGGCTAGCGAAGAAGAGATGGCGGTCTCGTTGGGCGCGGTGTTCATCCTTAACTCGGTCGCGCTGTTTCTGTTTCCGGTGATCGGCTTTGCGCTGCACATGACGCAAAACCAGTTTGGCCTGTGGGCCGCGCTGGCCATTCACGATACGAGTTCCGTGGTGGGCGCCACCGCGAAGTATGGTTCTGCGGCTTTGGCGGTCGGAACCACCGTCAAGCTGGCCCGCGCCCTGTGGATCGTCCCTCTTTCTCTCATCACGGCGGTCACGCTCAAGAGCAAGGCCCGCATTCAGTGGCCATGGTTCATCGCCGTGTTTTGCCTGGCCGCGCTTCTTAACAGCCAACTGCCATGCTTCGCTCCGGTGTTCGCCGGACTCAGCCGTATCGGCAGAATCGGGCTGACGGTGACGCTGTTCCTTATCGGAAGCGGATTGAACAAAGAGACGCTAAAGAAGGTAGGCGTTCGCCCGCTGCTGCAGGGACTGACCCTCTGGATCATCATCGGTTCGGGAACGCTGGCGCTAATCCTCTTCAACTGGATCCACGTGTAAGCCTGCCTCTGCTGAACGCTGAAACGCACCATAGATGATGATCACTATCCTTGCAGTGTGCGCAAGTGATGTGCTCGCTCCCGTTCTCTTTTTGTGTCGTTGGATGTCGCTGCGTGTTCTCAAACGACACATTGTGTCAGTTTTGAGATTACTTTTGGGTACGAAGGAAACATCGGGAGGCTGTCAGCGCCCGCGGGGTTGCCCGCAACTTTAGATATTTACAGGGGTTAAAGGAATCCAGAGGGGCTTGGGGATCGTACAGGAAAAGTAGGGTGATTTAGGCAGCCCAATTGCATGCAACTATCACAGCTGCCGATGAGTCTAATAGGCAAAAGCGTAATTAGGTCGGAGTCGGAGGTGATGACGGCCATGACGAAAGACAAAATGATCGAGAAGAACGACAAAGACAGGTTTACACCGACGGAGTTGGCGGCGCTCAGGAACGACCTGCTTCAGGGCGGGATGATCGATTCCTATGAAGCGGCTGAACTGCTCCAGGTGTTTCTGATGGGCCGTGGCTATGGGGTTTCTCCCAAGGCAGCGCTCGATGCGGCGGGCCGCGTCGAAATGGCGGGGTGTGCCCTGCCAGTCCTGCAGTTGGAGCTCGAGAACCTGGCGATGGTGATGTAAGAATCGCGTCGCACGGGCCGGTCACCCCGTGCAGCGCGCAGGCGACCTGGCTTTCTCGATGCGGGAAAAAAAGCACTGGGAGTAAGCCGGAAGCCTCAGAGATTAGCTGGAAGTTCAAGCTGTTTTTGACATTCTGGGCCAGCGACCGAGCAAAGCCGACTGGCCTGGTTCCACAACATGAAAAAGCCGGGCAAACCAGCCCGGCTTTGTGGTGTCTGGACTCTTTCCCTCGGGAAACCGATGCCCACTCCTTGCCACCCTAGGCAGTAAGAGTGGGACACTTCCCCGGCTACGGCTGATAAATCTGCACGAAGTTGTAGACGGTGTTATTGGGAGGAACGGCGCTGTTGCCGCCCCCGAAACAATAGAGTTGGCCGCTGTATACTGCCGATCCCATATCCGTTACGGTCTGCGGCATCGCCAGAAGCGTTGACCATTTTTCCTGCGACAGACTGAACGATTCCATCAGGCTGACCGGGCTGTTTCCGCTGGTGTTTCCGTCAGAGACGTAAAGCAGACTGCTGATCACACCGGCGCAAGCGCCATTGCGGGCGGTGGGGTCGGCGGTCAGCGAAGACCACGAGTTGGTCGAGATGTTATAGGCCTCGTTGTCGCCGTTGTCGCCTGAACTGGTAAAGCCGTCGGCGGCGACGATCGTGGTGCCGATCAGTCCGGCTGAGATCTCCGTCTTGCCGTCGATCAGGGTTGCCTTTTCCGTCCACGTGTTCGTGGAAGGATTGTAAGCCTCGACTGTGTTCAGCCGGTTTCCGCCGCTGTATCCGCCGATCACGTACACGATGTTGTTTGAAACCACGGCCGCGGCGCTGCATCGTGCCGTCGGCATGGGGGACATAGCGGTCCATGCGTTGGTTGTCGGATTGTAGGCCCAAACCGTGTTGAAGACGTTTCCGCCTCCATTGTTGCTGCCGCCGAAGACATACAAAATGCCACTCACCACGGCGGCGGCCGCTTGGGCCGTTGCCGCCGGCAGCGCCGCACCCGAGGACCACGCATTCGTGGCCAGGTTATAGATCTGGTTGTCCGCAGAAGCCGGACCACCGGTGTAGCCTCCGACCATATAAGCCTTGGTACCGATCACTCCGGCCACTGACCAGTTGAGGGCGGTGGGCATCACGGCTCCAGTTGACCATGAGTTGTGCACGGTATATTTCTTCGTGCTCGTCAGCGTCGTCGCCCCGGTGGTCACGGTCACGAATCCATTGGTCGCGCCCGCTGGCACCGTCGCCGTGAGATAGGTCGTTCCAGTTAGCGTCACAGTGGTCGCCTGCACGCCATTGAACTTCACCACCGAGGACGAACTGAACCCTTGGCCGAAGATTCCTACTTGGGATCCCACTTTGCCCGACGTGCTCGACAGCGTGATAAACGGTTTCGCCCCGATGTTCAGGCTGTAGAAGACACCGCAACCTTTGCTGCCACAAAGAGTCAGGTTTCCTCCCTGGTATGTGGAGCCGTAGAGAATCCCATTCGTGTTCTGCTTTAGTGGTGAGCTCGGAGTTACGCCGTTAGTTCCGGCGAAGTTGACCAGCACTGTGAGCGTGCCGCTCGTGGTCATGCTGTAGATCGTGCCGAAGCCCGATGATCCGCCCGTTTGTGCCACGCCGTAGAGAGTGCCGTTACTCGCTTGCATCAGACCCCAGGGCTGGTTTCCGTCGCTGGTTCCGTTGAAATTATGGAGGACGGTGTAGGTGCCGCTCGCAGTGATCTTGAACGCCACACCCGCATTCGAGGTTCCGCCCGCGTAGGTGACTCCATAGAAGTTGCCATCGGTACCCTGGATCAGGCCGGTATACGCCTGGTTCCCATCCGTACCGGTAAAACTATGCAGGGTGGTGACCACGCCCGCAGCCGTCATCTTGAAAATGGCGCCATCTCCGTTGGCGCCCCCGCTCTCCGTCACGCCATAGAAGTTTCCATCGGTGCCCTGCACCACGGGAGCCGTTACATTACTGCCGTCGGTGAAGGTGTACAACGTGGTGAGGGTTCCGGTGCTGGTCAGCTTGTATACCGTGCTGAGGCTTCCAAAGCCGCAAACGGTAGTCGTAGTCCCATAGTAGTTGCCGTCCGTTCCCTGGATCTGCCCGGCCCACGGACACGCGCCGTCGCCGCTGTTTCCAAAAAAGTGCAGCGCCGTTCCCGTTCCAGTGGGCGTGACTTTCCAAGCGACTCCCGGTCCTTCGCCGTTCAGCTTTGTCGTGCCATAGTAGTTTCCGTCGGAGCCAAGAGTCACTCCACTCAACGGATCGTTCCCTGGGTTGTAATTGAACGAAAAAACCGGGGTCATCGTGCCCGCGGGAGAAACTTTAAAAAGGGAGCCGACATTGCCGACGCCACCGGCAGTGGAGGTGGTATAGAGATTGGCGTCGCGTCCTTGAGCAATTTCTGCTATGCCGCCCGGCTGCGTCGGATCACCGGTGACGTTCCCGAAGGTATAGAGCACGGTGTAGGTTGTCGCAGGTACCTGGGCCCAGCTGACAGTTATTAGGCCGGCGATGAGCACGGCGCAAAGAGCAACCAGGAAGGCATTGTGGACGGAGCGGCTTCGAAACATTCGGAATTTCTCCTAAATTATTTGATTTCAGATACTTCGCCGGGGTTGGAATCTAGCCCGTATTTCCTATCGTTTCGCCTGTTCGTGGGGGAGCGATGCTCTTTCGATCGCGTTATACTGTGGCCTCTTTGCTAAGTGGGGGCAACAGACAAGTCAGGCCGCATCGGGCCAATAGAGGTCATTTCCCTTTATGGCAGCCAATCGCGACCCGCTCGCTGGCAAGCGCCTCGATTCGTGGAAGGAAATTGCAGCCTTCTTGGGTCGAGCCGAGCGCACGGTCAAGCGTTGGGAAACGGAACGAGGGCTTCCCGTACATCGCGTACCGGGAAGCGGGCGCGGAAGTGTCTTCGCTTACGATTCCGAGCTGGCGGACTGGCTCAAGGGACGAAGCCAGGAACTGGACTCCGACGATCCTTCCCGAGAGAGTGAGCCAACCCTTGCTGAGGCCGGAAGCATCGAGGCATCCAAATCGCTCCTCGCAAACCGGAACTTCACGGCCGCCCGGATCGCCGCCTGGCTGGTCCCGCTCCTTCTAGTCGGCGCCCTGACCGTGGCCTTCTCCGCCGGACATCGCGTCGCACGATTCAAGGCTCTGGCCAGCGGCCACACGCCAAACGCCGCAGCCCAAGACCTCTATCTCAAAGGCCGCTACTACTGGGACCGCCGCACTCCCGAAGATTTGAACAAGGCGATCGACTACTTCACGCAGGCGATCGTCAAAGATCCCAGCGACGCCCAGGCCTATGTCGGCCTTGCCGACTGTTATAACCTGCTGCGCGAATTCGGTGCCATGTCGCCCGTCGAGGCTTATCCCCGCGCGTTGTCGGCGGCTCAGCGCGCTGTGGAACTCAATGACAGCTCCGCCGAGGCGCACGTCTCGCTGGCGTTTGCGACCTTCTGGTGGTCGTGGCAAGGAGTCACGGCTGAGCGCGAATTCAAGCGCGCCCTGCAGTTGAACCCGAACCTCGTTCGCGCACACCACTGGTATGCGACGTATCTGCTAGCCCTGCACCGCTTCCCGGAAGCGCTTGACCAGATAGAGCAAGCTCAGAACCTCGAACCATCTTCCACCGCAATTCTGGCAGATAAGGGATTGCTCTTTTGGGATTCTGGGCGTCACAAGGAAGGACTGGCGTTGCTCACCCAACTGGGGAAGACGGAGCCCTCGCTTTCTTCGACCTACGATTACATCGCCAAGATCTATTGGGAACAGCACGACTATGCCAAGTCGTTGACGGAGCGCAAGCGCGCGGCCGAACTGCGCCATGACGACAACAGCGTGGCGCTAGCCGACGCTCGCGCAAGAGGTTTCGCGGCCAATGGTCTACGTGGCATGTATGAAACCGCATTGCCAGTGCAGAAGGATCAGGTCGACCACGAGTCTGGATCTGCTTATGCCCTCGCCACGACCTACGCAGCGTTGGGACACAATCAGGAGGCGCTCGCCTACCTTAAAATCTCTTTTGACCGGCACGAGGCTGCCATGCTCGTGGGCGACCCAATTCCAGAAATGAGCGACGACCGCGAATACCGGAAACTCCGAGCCCAGGTGCAAGACCTGCTCGCTCAGTAGAATCCGCCTGCCCGCAGCCTCCTTAAGATAATGTTTCCGTCTCCTCGTTTCGCGAATCTTAAAACATATTGACGTTTTGAAGTCTCTGGAAGAAAGGAATCCTCTCGCTTGACGGAAAATAATAGTGTTCCCTCGCTGTCCGAGTGGCTCGGTGGAACCGAGGTACTAGGGAAGCTAACGGTAAGATTCTACGAGCGCGTCCTTGCCGACGATCTATTGCGCCCGTTGTTCGAAGGAATGGCACCGGATCATCCGCGCCATGTGGCGGACTTTGTTGACGAGGTGATGGGAGGCCCACCCGACTATACCGACACCCGCGGCGGACATGCGACCATGCTCCAGCACCACTTTGGCAAAAACATTTCCGAGCAGCAGCGCCGGCGTTGGGTGAGCCTGCTGCTGGATACCGCGGACGAAGTGGGCCTGCCCACCGATCCCGAATTCCGCTCGGCTCTGGTCGCTTATCTCGAGTGGGGCTCGCGGCTGGCGGTGATCAATTCCCAACTTCCGATTGGGACCGTTGCGGATCCGGCCACGCCAATGCCCAAATGGGATTGGGGAGTGCCCGGCGGCCCCTATATCGACCCGTCGCTTAAGAAGAAGGAATAGATTGGCGCCATTACGGGCGGAAAGACCGCGGAAAATACATATAACTCACTCGTAACGCAGGCTTTCAACCGGATCGAGCTGGGATGCGCGGGTGGCGGGCACGGTGCCGAAGATGATCCCGACGATCGACGACACGATAATGGCGATGATCGCGGACAGCCCTGAGATCGGGAAGCGATAGTCGGTGAAGAAGCGGACCGAGTAGGGCAGCGCGAGGCCGACGACGATGCCGACCACGCCTCCTGTCAACGAAATCAAGATGGCTTCAGCAAGAAACTGCATACGGATCTCGCGGTTGCTTGCGCCAATGGCCTTGCGGATTCCGATCTCGCGGATGCGCGACGTCACCGTCGCGAGCATGATGTTCATGATCCCGATTCCGCTCACCAGCAGCGTGACGAAGGCTACGAGCATAAGCACAACCGTAAGGGCATTGGCAGTGCGTTCCGCGACCGCCAGCAACTGCGTAAGGTTCTGCACGCTGTACACCGACTCGGCGCGATGCCGCGACTGCAGCACGCGCCTGATCGCGGTCGTGGCCGGAACCACATCCTGCGCGCTGGCCACGGAAAAATAAATCTGGTACACAGCAGCCGTCGGCGTGAAGAAGCGGCTCACTGTGTACGGAATCAGCATCGTGTCATCCTGAATTTCCGACTGGCCAAACGTGTCCACGCTCTCCTTGAATACGCCCACGATGGTGAACGGAAGCCCCGCGCTCAGCTTGATGACCTGACCGACGGAACCCGAATACGATCCGTAAACTCTCAGCGCAAGCTTATCGGTGATCACCCCGACCTTATTGCGTCCCGCGGAATCTTCGGCGTCGAAAAAGCGTCCGGCGAGCACGGTCAGATTCCGCACTCGCATGTACTCAGGAGACACGCCCATCACAAGGATGTCGCGCTGCTTGCCGCCGCCAACACTGATGCGGTCATTCAAAGTCACGGTCGGCGAAGCGGCGACGACGCTGGGGACCTGCTCCCGCACGGCCTCGACGTCCTCAACCGTCATGGGATCGGGCGTCGAGTCGATGCGCTGTGCTCCGCCCTGGTAGTCGGCGTAAATCATGTTCGCGCCGATCGCTTGAATCTGGCGCAGCACGTACTGCTTCCCCGTCAAGCCGATGGTCACCACCAGAATTACCGAAGCAGTTCCGACCGCCATGGCCAGCGCGGTCAACAGGAACTGCAGCTTGTTACTGGCAAACGCGTCGTAGGCGAAGTTCAGGATTTCGTTGAACCCTATCGTGAAGCGGCGCTGAGTTGTCAGGGGTGTGGCTGTCGCGTTCGCCATCGTGAGTGTTTAGATGTTAAACCTCGCTCCCAAGACGCCGCAATGCGGAGGATTTATCGGGTCGTCCAGCAATCGCGACCGCAGCCAGAACCACGATAAGCGGATCGGCAGGACGAAAATAATACGTCTCGGGATGAGAGAAGTAGTACGTGAGCGGAAAGAAAAAGAGAACTATGGCGAAGCGCATCGCAAGCGACGAATCGCGCTGAAACGCGCGCCGCAGGCCGAGCAATCCCAGGATCGTCATGCTTGTGTTCACGAAAATATTGGGCGGATCGAGCGACTCATCCTTGAGGTAGGCGCGGTCGAAGCTCCAGTAGCCGGTCCACATATAGAGGATGCGGCGGCAAGTCATCCACGCGTACCAGGCAGGATGGCTTCTAATAAAATCCTTGGCCTGTTGCAGCTTGTGGTCCATGTAGGCAATCTCGCCGACGCGCTCGTACTCCTTGAGTTCCGCATCGCTGTGATTCGGATGCAGGTTGCTGTTGACCCAGCGTGTGGAATCCCCGCTGTTGCCGATGTAAAGCTCGAGCCCGTAGCCGCTGCGCACGGGGATGAAACGATGAAACAGTTCGTAGTTACGCGCGATCCACGGCGACAGCACGGCAACGCCGGCCACGGCTGCGGCAATCATCGGACCTTTCCACGGCCGGCTCTGACGGTAGAGACGATAGAACGTCCATGCCCCCAGCAGCGGGAGCACGGCCAGAGTGACCGGTTCCGTCAGCGCGGCAACACCGCATGCCGCACCGAAGAGCAGCCAGTCTCGTGTACGTGAAGATTTTTCGAGACGCAACGCGAAGAGAAAGAGCCACGCGAGTTCGAGCGTGACCAAGCAGGTCGACCACGCCCAGTCGGCGCCGTAGTAAACGCCGTAAGGTGAGAAGGCCCATCCCCATCCCGCCCACTTGGCGACCCTTGAGCTGAAGCCTTCTTTGGCCAGCAGATAAACCGGGACGCAGGTGAGCGCCGAGAAGAAACTGTTCAGCGAGAGCGCAGCTAAGACCGATGCTCTGGTCTCAGGTCCGAAAATTTTGAAGATCCCCGCGAGCAAGTATGAATAGACGGGCGGCAGCAGCGCGGACAATCCTGTGTCGGCGAATGGGCTGCCGAAGCCGTGGCCGGTGACGATCGAGCGTGCGATTCGTCCGAACGCCCAGTGCTCAAGGACGAAGGGATCCATCCAATCCTGCTGGTAGACAAATGGGATGACCGCAAGGCGGACCGCGAGAGCCACTGCGACCATGATTACGTAAGGTTGAAGGCGTGTTGAAGAAGCGGAGTCAGTTTGCATCAATGGTGGCGCGGCCGCGGCGGCGCTACTCTCTCAGTATAGACGGCACACTCGGAGCTGCTGGTGCTGATAAGGGCACGTCATTCCCGGAGGCGCGTCGCGGGCTGCCAGAATAACCCACGACACTCCGAAGTCATTCCTCAGGCGATCGAAATCAGCGGCCTGAAAGTTCTGCCATCCGCTTTGCGCGTTGACCTCCTTGAGCCAGCGCGGAGCGAGGCGCGGGACACGCGCAGCCATGCCGGCATCTTTGTCGTAGTCGGCGAGGGCGCTGCGCTCGGCGAGCGCGCGGAATCCGTGATAGTCCTCGCCGGGCAACTCAACATAGTGAGGGTCAAGCGCGAACAGGCCGTCTAGGGGCGTGTTCTGCCGAATCCATGCGAACGCTTGCAGCCATGCATTGCGCGACTCGCTACCGGGCAACTCCACATGCTCGGTAGCAGGAAACATCTGGCGCTGTGCGTAGAACATGCCTGGGCCGAGAGGCACGAACAGGAGTGCCCAGCGATAGAGGCGATGGCCGAGAATGTAGCGCCCGAGCAGGCCGCCGAGGATCAGGAAGAACAACAGGTAGAGTAAATGCAGGTATCGCATCGGCTCGAAGGGCCGCAAGCGTTCGAGGCTCGGCGGAAGCATGATGATGAGGCCCACGATGGTCTGGAAGATGCCGTAATAAATGAGGCTTGTCACCAGTGGTCGCAGCGCGGTGCTGTCCCCTCCTCGGCGACGCCTTAGCATGATTAAAAGAGCGTAGAGAAGCACGATCGGTGCGAATACTCCCAGCCATTCGTACCACTGCCAGCGCGCCAGAAAATAGAAACTGCGCGTGGAGGCGGCTTGGCGCCACGCGTAGGAGGCGGGTTCGAAGATCCATCCGAGAGGGATGAGGAACGCAAAGAGTCCAAACGCGCTTGTACCTAACGGTGCAACTGTCGAGCTTCGATCGACAGGACGGCCGGGGGGAAATGTCCCTAGATCGCTTCTGCGAAGACTCCAAAACAAGAAGGCGCAGAAGGAAATTCCGAAGCTGGCCATGATCGCATGAACGGCGAATGCTCCGGCCAAGAGCACTCCGGCGATCCAAAGTCGACGATCGAGGACTGCAACGATGGCGGCGAGAATCGCAGCGGTTGCTAGCGTGCGCGGATGCAGATACTGATCGGCGAGATTGATCGCCGTGCCAGAGACAGGCAGCGTAAGCAATGCGGCGATGGTCATGACCGCAGCCCAGTGCGCCGCAGGCTGGGAAAAGCAGCGGCGACTGATTCGCCAGCATCCATGAAGCACCAGAAAGATTGCCGCAATCTGCCAGAGCAGTGAAGCCCACGCCACTGACAGGTGAGTCAGGCGCACTGAAAGGGCGATCAGTTTGTCGAAGATCGTCGCTTGGAATTGCAGGCGAAAGAATTCCGCATCGTGAGGAAACAAAGATGGATTCAGATTCCTCTTGATCGCGGCGAGATAGAACGCATCGTCCTCAAGGCCGGGATGGTAACCCATGACCAGGAAGGCGAATCCGGTGAGCAGGGCCAGGAGTGCCAGATTCTTCAGCGACCAATCATTGTTCCATACTTCGTCAGAGCGCGAGACTTGCAGAGGTTGTGACATTCCGAGGCAACTCACGCACCAACGACCATTGTCGATTCTTGATGGATGATTGTTGATTGTAGACCGATCGTGGTCCCGTCCCGAGTTTTCAATCAAGAATCAGCAATCGCAAATCAACAATTGATCTCAAGCTGGGCCTATCGATTCCGTGCGGCGGGCGTAGTAGGTTTCGCCATCCGCTTCGAGTTTGCGACCCTTGTCGCTGAAGCGAGGCAGGTGAATCAGGCCCAGCCTTTGCAGCGCGAACTGCAACGTCGTCGCCAGCACTCCGAAACCATACCTCACACTGCGGCGGAAGTTAATGGACGAAGCCTCTTCGAAATATTTTGTGGGGCAGGATACTTCGCCGATACGGAACCCGAAGTGTACACACTGGGCGAGCATCTGATTGTCGAAAACAAAGTCGTCGGAGTTTTCAAGCAGCGGCAGCTCAGTCAACACCTTGCGGCTGAAGGCGCGGTATCCCGTGTGATATTCCGAGAGCTTCACGCGCAGAAAAAGATTTTCGAATGCGGTGAGCAGGCGGTTCGAAATGTATTTGTAGATGGGCATGCCACCAAGCAGGGCGCGGCCTCCGATGATGCGCGATCCGAGCACGACATCGTAGACGTTGTATGCAACCATGCTGGCCATTGCCGTGGTGAGCAGCGGCGTGTACTGATAGTCGGGATGCAGCATGATGACGACATCGGCTCCGGCGGCCAGCGCCTCGCGATAGCACGTCATCTGGTTGCGCCCGTAGCCGTAGTTGCGGTCGTGCTGAAAGACGAGCAGGCCGAGACGGTGGGCGAGATCAACGGTCTGGTCGGAGCTGTGGTCGTCGACCAGAATACGGATGTCAACGAGGTCGGGCAGTTCTCCCACCGTGGCTTCGAGAGTCTTTTCCGCGTTGTAGGCGGGCATGACGACCGCAATGTGTTTACCGTTGATCACTGGGGAATCGCTTGTAGTTTACCTGAGATGCGGGGATGGTCTGGGCAAATTCAGAACCTTCAACCACCGAGGCCCCGCAAGGCTCACAGAGGAATTGCTACCGCTCATTAGTGAGCCGTTTTCTTCAGGAACTGTTCCATATATTCGCGCCAGGCAACGACCCAGGTGTGAGTGCCGTGGCCATGGGTCTTGTCGCTGATGGGAAGGAGGACGAAGGTTCCGTTTTTCAGCCGCTTGCTTTCGCGTTCGGCGATTCCGAGTTCCGGAGGATTAATAAAATCGTCGGCGGAATTGATCCACAAGACCGGCGCATCGATCGTTTCCAGTCGCGAAGAGGGATCATAGTTGCGAGACGCGTTCACCTGGTAGAGCAGATCGTTCGCGTCGAGCGTCGCGACGCGTGGCTCGACGGCATCGGCGACATACTTGTCGGCGGCCGCTTGCGTCGGAAGTTTTTGCTGCATCAGCACTGGCGCACTCCCAGCAATCACTAGTAGCTCTTGTGCCGCGCGCAGAGCCTGCTTCGGCTCCTCCTTATATTCGCCGTCTTTCCAGTCGGGATCGTTGCGGATTGCATCCATCACCATTTTGCGCCAGACGCGATTGCGGCCCGCGATCTGCACGGGAAGGCACGCCATGGGCATCAGCCCATCAGAGAACGCCGGATAAGTTTCTCCCCACACGAAGGCGTGCATGCATCCCATGGAAGTGCCGAAGAGCAGGCGAAGGTGCTGGACGCCTAAGCCTTCGGTCAAGAGAAGGTGCTGCGCGAGAACCATGTCGTCATAGTCGTACTGGGGAAAATGCGCGTGCATGCCATCGCTCGGCTTGGAGGACTTGCCGTGTCCAATGCCGTCGGGCGCGATGACGTAGTAGTGCTCGAGGTCGAGCAGTTGACCGGGACCGAATAGCTCATCAGCGAATTGCGGTGAGAGAAACTGCTGGCCCGATCCTCCGGTGCCGTGCAGAAGCAGCACTGCGTTGGTGATGTGACCTGCGGCATCGCGCGCCGGCGTGCCCAGTGTTCGGTAGTGCAGGCGCAACTGCGGCGACTGCTCGCCGGATCGGAACTTGAAATCGTGCGCGACGAAGTCGCCTTCCGTCACACGGAACTTGGGCGATTCCTGGGCCGAAGTGAACAAAGCGGAGAGGATGACCGTAGCGGCAAGGGCACGCGGGAAGAGCTTCATGTGAGGCATCTCCTTTATTTCATGCCGTCGAGAATGGAGCCGACGATTCCTCCGACGACGCCGCCCTCGACGGTTTGGCGCGAAACTTCGCGGGGCAAGTAGCGCTCAATGGCATGGGCCAACTTCGAGATGGGGAGCGTCTGCAGCCAGATTCTTCCGGGGCCGGTCAGCGCGGCGAGGAAGATGCCGTCGCCCCCGAAGATCATGTTCTTGATGCCGGGCACGGTCGTGATCTGGAATCCGACGCTCGACTGAAATGCGCCGACGTGGCCGGGATGGACGCGGAGAGTTTCGCCGGGTTGCAGATCGCGCATGACGAGTTCGCCGGAGAGTTCGATCCACGCGGTGCCCTGCCCGCTGACTTTTTGCAGGAGGAAGCCATCGCCGCCGAAGATTCCGGCGCCGAGCGATTGCTGAAAGCCGACACCGATTTGAATCTGCGGAGTGGCACAAAGGAATCCCTGACGGTGAATCATGTACTCGTGCCCGGGCGCGACCTCAACGGGCACGATGTGGCCCGGAAGCTTGGTGGCAAAGGCGAGCTCGCCGGCAGCGCCGATGGCGCGGTACTCCGTCATGAAGATGGATCCGCCGCCTGCCACGCGCTTCAGGACACCGAAAATTCCGCCTGCACCAGCGAACTGGGTGTGTGTCGTCAACTGGATCGAACTGCTCATCCATGAGAGCTCTCCGGCTTCCGAGATGATGGATTCGTTGGGTTCGAGGGCGAACTCCAGCACGGGCATGGTGGTGCCGGTGATACGACTCTGCATGAGAAGTCTCCTGAATTGGTATGGCGCGGGCGGGAGTGACGCATGGTTCCGGCCGCGAACATCAGAGTATACATCGGCCCCTGAGGGGCTGGCGGCGGCGCTTTCCGGGCGCTTGGCGCGAATTGCGACGACGCGCGGCGAAACATTACCTCCGTAATATCGTCCGTATCGCTTATACGCTGTATTATTAACGGTGTATACGTCACAATAAATTTTAATGATTTCAGTCGGCGAGCGATCACGCCGCGAAAGTCTGAAAGGCATTATGCGTGGAAATCATAGTTGGGCGAGGCGACTCGCAGGGATGGTTCTTCTGTTGATTTGTCAGGCCGTGGTGGCCACGTTTCTGCTGGGGACGTTTGCACATGCCGAAAACCGCAAAGCCGTGGCGAATCCGACTCCGGAGTATCCGGAGATTGCGAGACGAATGAACATCAATGGAGTGGTCAAGGTGGAACTGGTGGTTGGCGCGGATGGAACGATCAAAAGCGCGAAGGTGCTAGGGGGACATCCCGTGCTCGCGGACGCGGTGCAGAAGGCCTTGCAGAAGTGGAAGTATGCGCCCGGGCCATCGGAAACCACGATGCAATTGGAATTCAGATTTTAACGATCCGGTAGTAGTAGCAAGACTAAGGTTAATGAGGACCGGTATTCACCGGTCCTCTTTTTGTCTGCAAACAGCGCGGGGCGGATGACGCGGGAATTACATGCCGCCTTGCGCGAAGGTCAATGTCTCTTTCTGGTGAGCAAAATCAATCTCCCGAAGAGCCTTCGATCCAGTTGAATCAGTCACCACTTCATCGTGCGTCACCTGGTTGTTGCTCTGCAGAGTTGCGGGGGCGGTGGCTACGGTCTTGCCAAACTGTAAGAAGTTCACTTGTACCGCAGGGCCGGTTCCCTGCCATTCCACCTTGTAGTTGCCGGGCTTGAGTTGAGTGCTGCCAACTTGCACGGAGTCGTATAGATCGACTGAATGCTGGTTCTTGTCGCGCGCGAAGGCGCCGAACGGAGACAGCATTGCGAAGACCGATAGAAGTGCCAGTAATTTAAGATTTCTCATTTCACATTTCTCCTTTCGGGTATCGGTCGAACAACGTGGACGATCACAATAGTGTCGACGCAAGTGAATACCCGTACTCATATGGATGCCACGGAAAGAGACAGGTTGCAGCGAAGGTGGACAAGGAACAAATCTTTACAAAACCTCCGGCCGGGGATGGGCAATCAATGACTCTGCAGCAGCGGCAGAATCTCTTTTTCTAAAACTGACATGCTGGTTGCACCCACGTGCTTGGCGTAAATGCGGCCGTCACGGCCGATGACGAAGGCGATGGGCAGTCCGAGAACGCCACCATAGAGTTCGCCGATCTTCGCATTGCCCATCACCACGGGATAGTTCATTTTGAAGCGCGAGTAGAAATCATGGACAGGCTCGGGGCCATCGTCCATGGAAACGCCGATAATCTGCAGACCCTGATCGCGATACTGATTTTGCAAATCCACGAAATGCGGGATCTCTTCTCTGCACGGAACGCACCAGGTCGCCCAGAAATCCAGAAGAACGACTCTCCCCCGGTAGGTGGAGAGGTCGAGTTGTCCGCCCGATAAGTTCGGCAGCGAGAAGTCGGGTGCGAGTGTGTGCTGCGTGCGAGACGCAAGGCCGCTGCGCGAGGGGGAGTGGCGCGCGTAAAAATAAATCGCCGCGGCGATCGTGATGGCGACGAGCGCGATGAGCAGGTTCTTTTTCACGAGGAGATGATTTTTTTGGGCGTAGTAATCCCTCCTAGTCGCCCTTCGCCACGGGATAGCCCTTATCCACCCAGTCCGCGCCGAAGTTGTTGGCGATATATAAAACTTTTACGTTGGTGAAGCCCATCGCGTGCAAGGCGTCATCCGCGGGCTTGACGTTGGGGCAATGGCCCCAAGGGCAACATCCACAATAAATAAGGATGAACTTGGTTCGTGGTAGAGACTCGACGCGCTTGCGCAGTTGTTGCACGGCAGCCTCACTGGAGGCGGGGCCGATGTACTCAGAGCCGGGAATGTGGGCCTGTGAGTACAGCACGTGGGAGCCGACTTGAATCATCAGGGGCTTTTCGGTCTTGGACTGAAGAATCTTGAGGAGGTCGTCGGGATTGATCAGGCGAGTGCTGGGGATCAGACTGGCTTGGGCGAAGGCCGCGACGGTGAGTAGCCCCAAGACTAGAGCGAGAAGAACGCGACGCATGAACGTTCGAGTCATAAAAATCCTCACCGCATTATCAATTCTTGTGGAGAAAGTTCGCAAGGAAGACCTCAGTTTGGCTCATGCGCAAGAGCGGATGAGCACGAGATCCTCCGCTTCGCCTGAAAACCGGTTACGCTCTGGATGACTAGCTCGCTGCAGGTTGGTGGGAGGCCCCACGAACTCACCATTAGTCCTTCACGCTGATTTCTTCGCGAGCGGAAAATCGATCACTTTTCCGCGCTGCTCCGGTGGCGTCCACCTCACAGGCTTCCGGAAATTTCTGGGCACGTAAAACTCGACTACGACAGCCACAAAACGGTCCCCCGGTCTTCGTGCATTGGTTGCTGAGAGGGTCAAATCCGGACGGTAGGATCCATATCTATGCCACGCCCACCACATGATTCTCTCCCCACGTTGTATTGTGCGGAATGAATCGAGACCGTTTCATGGCTTGCGGTTCTGCCCTCGCCTTGATAATCGGGAGCGATGCCTCACGGATTCTTAGTGATCTCGCCGATGTTAGCCACGGTGTCGCCCTTCTTCATTGAGGGAACGGCGCAGATATAAAGGACCACCCCGGGCGCCGGGGCCTGAGCCTCGTAGACGGTCTTGCCAAAATAATCGGTGACGTATCCGATTTTCATTCCCTGCTCGACATAGGTCCCGCGCGCGACCACGGGATAAAAAATACCGACTGCGTCGCTGGACACGGTATCAATCTTGCCGATCCATACTGGATGCTCGATCATCGTCGGCTGTCCGGGGATCATCTTGAAATAACGCATTACGCTGAAAGTACCGTTGACGAGCGCCTCGACATCATGCGGTTCCACCGTTCCCGCGTGACCGGCTTCGACCGCGATGGCGGGTTTGCCGCGCGTGCCAGCCGTGTTATCGAGATAACGCGAAGCGTTCGGGTCTCGGGGGCGATCGCTCCAGACAATGATCGTGTCGAGTCCGAAAGAGAGCACCATATCGCGGGTGACGGCATCCTGGCGGTCGTTGCCACTCTTCGGCCAATAGGCATACGGGCGCAGGTTTTCGTCGAGATCGCCGCCGTGGTAGTCGATCAGATAATCGCATCGCTCCACCACTTGTTTGGTAATGAGCCACGAAGCGCGCTCGGTTTGCGTGCCGTCCGGCTTGCCGGGATAAAAGCGGTTCATGCTCTTGCCGTCGACAGGGTTCACGTGCGGAATTTTCTGTTCGAACGACGCCAGGTTCACAAGGGGCAGCACGATTACCGTGCCGGAGATCTGCGCCGGATCGAGCGACTGAATCAGTTTTTCGAGTGCGATGATCGATGCGTACTCTGTGCCATGCAAGCCCGACACGAGGGCCAACACCGGGCCTGACTTCGTGCCGCGAATGATTACCACGGGAATCGAAGTGGCCGCGTCTACGCCCGCCGGGACCTCGATGAAACCGGTGGCTTTTTCTCCCGGAGCTGCCGACGCTGTTCCCACACTGAAACTCGCCTGTCCGGCCGCCACGCCGCAAAGGAGTATCAAAAGAGTTGCGGATATCATCCGGTACTGTTTCATAGTGTCAGTCGAGACCTCGTCCGAGGCAGAACTATATTGCGCTGGGCGTGTCAGGTCAACGTGAAGAAACTTGCATTACGTCTACCGGTTAAACACGCCGCTCGGTTTGAATTGGCGCCCTTCGCCAAGTGCCAAGGCACACTGCCGTAACTTGCGCTTGCGGCATGATTCACACAAAGTTTAGCAAGGCCAGCCATCTGAGCTGATGGGTGGAGAGTTTTTCCGAGCGATGGTGCGACTCCGTGAGCAACAATCCTACAGTCACGACCTTATTTAGCCCGCGAAGATCGGCCAAAGCAAGTTTCGGCGCCGGGCCCACCATAGAAAGCGCGTGGAAAAGGTTCAGCCGATTCCTGGGGCGCGTCCTCCTGTTTTTCTCGATGTTCTTTTTTCTTTCCAGCGGATATTTGGCCTTTGCTCATTATTGGATCTTGTCGCATTGGACGAAATCGGAAGCCACTGTGCTGAGTGGAGAATTTCGCCAACTCTCAATCGGATCACGCACGGTGGGGTCCTCAAAGTCCTATTTTTTCCATTGCACCGTCTCGTATCCGGTAGCTGAGGAAACTCGGCAATCCCAGCTCGATTCCCCCGCTTCTCCCTACAGGCTCGACGCCCAAGTTTGGGCCACACGTCTCTCGCCAGGACAGCACATTGCCATTCTGTACAACCCTTCGCATCAGGCTGACATTCGTCTGCTCAACAATCCAGCTGAGGCCACGGCGATGGGATCGTTACGAGTGGCGCTCTATTTCTTCATTCCCGGCATTCTGCTCGTCCTGACCTCGCGGAAGCTATCCCGATAAAATGAATGCCTTCAATTCATTCCGTGCAATGGCTTGGCTCACTCTCGTTGATGAAGACACGAAGCGAGCATTGCGCCCAGCCGACCTGCTGAGCCGTGCTGCAGATTGGCACACGCAAACGCCCTTCGATGTGCTCGGCAAATTCGCGTGCGGCGGCACTGTGCAATAGTGACCAGACTACGGATTCGTGCACTGCCATAATCCCGATACTAGTTGAAGACAGTTTTTTCCCGTCTCCCTAGCCGCTCCCAAAGGGACATTTATGTGGATTGCAAAACATCTGCGGTTGTCGTACGCCTACTCCGAACTTGAGACCCTCACTGCAGAACGCACAGCAGAGCTGCAAAAACTCACACAACGCTTGCTGAAGGTGCAGGATGAGGAGAGGCGGAAGTTAGCACGAGACTTGCACGACAGCACCGGCCAGACCCTGGCTGCATTGAAGATCGCCGTGTCGCTGCTGCAGGAAGACTGCAAGGACATGCCAGCCATTCAGGCCCTGGTCAACGAGGTGTCGGAACATACGGATCAAGCCATCGGAGAAATTCGCACGATGTCGTACCTGCTGCACCCGCCATTACTCGATGAGGTCGGATTTGGTTGCGCGGCCGAGTGGTATATCGAGGGATTCGCCAAGCGTAGCGGAATCAACGTGAAGGCAGATATCGCGCGTTCGCGGGGATTCCTGCCAAAGAACGTGGAGATCGCGCTGTTCCGTGTGCTGCAGGAGAGCCTGACCAATGTACATCGCCACTCTGGAGCTTCGGAGGCAAATGTCCATTTTCAGCACGACGCCAACGCCGTGATCCTCGAGATACGCGATTTCGGGAAGGGGATACCGGAGGAGCGCATGCGGTTGCTTCGTGAAACCGCCGCGGAAACTGGCGTAGGGTTGGCCGGGATGCGGGAGCGCATGAACGAACTGAACGGCACACTGGAAATCGCGTCGGGTGAATGGGGAACGAATTTGCGGGCAACCATTCCACTCTTTGGGATGCAGCAGCCCGCATCTGCATGCGCCTGACAGAATCAGGGTGTCGTTGCGCCGGAAAGACACACGACACGATCGCTGATGTTCCAGAGCGCGGAACTATTGGCCAGAGAACGCAAGCAGAGTGCGATGCACTCGCAACAGCTTGCTTTTGTGCTCGTAGTAGATGAAGCCCGAATTCTTGAAGCGGTTCATGAAAAAGCAGACGCGCGATCGGGTGGTCCCTACCATCTCTGCTAGAGTCTCGTGGCTTATCGCTGGAACCGTAGTCTCCGGGCCTCCATGCCCATCATAGTGGGCCAACTTCAAGAGGATCCGCGCCAGTCTTTTCTCGCTGGGACTGCAATGTTGGTCCACTAAATCCTGCTGGTACCGGATATCCGTGGCCAACAAATACGCCCAAAAAACATTAGCGAGCTTCACGTGCCGCTGCAGGGCTAGCATCATGACCTTCTTCGTGATTCGGAGAAGACTGCAGTCGGTGATTGCGCTCGCAGATGCGGTACGGGTCGAGCAATCGGACATGGCATCTCTGCCAACAAAATCCGAATCGCTCAGAATGTCGAGGGTAGCTTCTTTTCCGCCGTGGGACTTGATGCTCAATCTCACCTGTCCCTTTTGAATGACAAACAACGAGTCAGCCACATCACCCTGCACGTAAACGAATTGTCCCTTGGTAAAGCAGATCAACCGCCGCCCGGCGCCGGCGGTGGTTAGAAAGGTTTTTGGGTCGAAGGTGTTTCCCCGCTTGGCCATTGGAACGACGGCTCACCCCAGCAAACTTGCATTTCAACATAAGAACCGACGTAATGATGGTCAAAATCGCTCATAATTAGGCGCAGGATATGGCTGCCGGCCACTTTTCTTCTTGATCGAAAATCGCTAGCGATTTCCTGCGACAGTATTCCTGGTCCGTAGTGGAGCGACAGCTATGATCTGATAGTTCCCGTATTCAATGGTGAATTCGGCCTGGCCTCCCAGTCGAATCAAGCTGCTGCTGCGATTGGAAACGGGAAGCCAAAATTCTCCTACTTTCGCATAACGCTGTTCGATCCTGATTTCTTTCGTCCAGAAGGAGGGGGTTTTCGCGGGGATCCCCTCAACCCGCGCGACAGCAAAGTCTTCCGCATCGACCCAGATTCGGCCGCGGTAGAGGAATTTATTCTTGGTTCGTGGCTCGACGGAGAGGACGTAGCACGCACCCGTCGGCAGACTCTCGTACCCCACCAGAGCGAAATGGTAGTTGTCGTTATTGAGAGCGACTTGAGCCTGGTTCTCCTCGTTGAGCGCTTCTTTCTCACTCTGCAACAATTTGTGGAACACCCTGTCGACGACCAGGCGGGAGCCAGACTCAGACTGGATCTTGAATTCCTTGCTGGCCGGAGAACGGTATTCCATATCGACCGTCATCTCCGCACTTCTCGCGCCGGGAAAACCACGGTATTCAAGGCGATAAGTACGTGTCCCTTTATAAGCGGTCAATGCCTGGGCACGCTCAACGTTTCTTTGCACGAGCCTGTGCACGATCTCTTCTGTGGTCAGCACGTTTTGGAGCTCAATTGCCGGCGTTTGCGATATTTGGGCCCTGACGAGCTGCCCCGAACCCATGCCGATCAGGAGTGGCAGGCTGAACAGAGCGACTTTAAGGTGGGTTTTCATTCCTTCGGGGAGAATAGTTGCCACTTCACCCTGCAGACTGTTCAATTTTGAACACATTCGGAAGTGGTTGACGATAGGGGCAGCCATTATTTTGCACGGTGGAACACCCCACATATGCAGCTATGAGATAACAATTGTCTACCCACCCACGGGCTGGCTGCTCAAACTCTCGGCTGCAATTCCCGGTGAAACAAAAAGGGCACCACTGAGATTCAGGGTGCCCCGAGGATTAAATTCCCGTCCTTCATTTGTGGAATCAGAATTGTTCGCCGCTGACTAGAAATGAAAACCTAGCTCAGCGGTGTAGCTCCGCGGTGTCACAAAGTGCGTTCCACTGAAGGTAGACAGGAAATTGTAGAGCGCAACCTTATTGGTCACGTTGATCGCTGTGAAACGAAGACTCCACTTGTACTTGTCGCCCCGAAAAATATTGTCGTCTCCGATAGCGATGTCGAACAGGTGGCGGGGAGCAATGCGGGGAGGATTTTTGTCGTCGTTCTCAGTCCCGGGAGCCGGGATCGTCACTCGTGTCGAACCATACTGAGATGGCGCACAACTCGTCAGCGCTGAGGTCAATGTTGGAAATACATTTCCGCAGAACAGTCCCGCCTGCATCTGCTGGTCAGCGGTCAAGCCCGTTAAGTCCACGGGAGTATTCGGATCAGTGGCGAAAGGAACTGCTCCTGCCACCATCCCGCTGTCATAACGCCAGTTGAAGCCAATCCATGGGCCTTGCTGCCAAGGCTGGTAT
>CAWAXV010000004.1:0-272826 GCA_963786095.1 uncultured Acidobacteriaceae bacterium
GAGGATTGCCCATGGGGTGATTGGTGAAGAGCCATGGGCTGACGAAGCCCAAGCGGATCTTCGAAACGACGAGCGCGAGCGCGTGGATCAGTGGGATGTGAAGCATGTAGAAGAAGAACGGCACGCGTCCAAAGAGGATCACCGCGCGGGCGCCGACTCCGCTGAAGCGTTCGAGTAAGGGCATGAGTGCGATGATGGGGCCCAGAGTCATCAAGAGAAAATTCAGCGACGCCGGATATTTGGTCGTATTCAGGAAAAGCAAGCCATGCGGGCATGGGCCCGGCCAGCGTGCCACGGGCGCGGATCACCGTAGAGATTGAATCCTCGAAGTAGAAGAAAGAGGCCGATGGCCGAGAGTCCTAGCGGTGAGGCAGAGCCGCTTTCTTTGCGGGGGCTCCATGGTCACGATCTTGCCGAACGCGTAGCCGGCGGCCATGACGCCGATCCACGGGATGATCGAGTAGAGCACGATCAGGTTCGGACCGTCGGGGCCAAACTGGATGGGACCGGCGAAGAAGCCGACGTAGAGAATTTTCCAGAGACCGGAAAAGGGATTGGCGTCGAGCCCATCGAGTAGCTTGCCCATATGCGAATCCATCAGGTTGTGGGCAGCGATGATCACAACGCCGATCGTCCCGACGGCGGCCAGCGGGAGTTTCACCAATCCGGCCATCAGGATCATGCGAGAAGCCGATCACCCAGATGACTCCCGCCATTTCGTAGTGCGCGAAATCGAAATTGAAGGTCCACGCCACGCGGAGAAATGTGAGTTCGAGGAAGATGAGCCAGAGGCCGCGGATCAGCAGATAGCGCGAGACGTCGGAGTGTTTGCGGCCGTAGAGGAAGATGCTGGTTCCGGCGAGGAAGATGAAGGCGGGCGCGCAGAAATGCGTGATCCAGCGGGTGAAGAAGATTCCTGGTGTGGGGCCTCCGGCAGGAAGGCCCGAATAAACTCGCACGTGATCGATGGCCATGAGGATCATGACGGCGCCGCGGATGAGGTCGATCGACTCAATGCGAGGTTTCGACGCCGTTCTTACGGCGGGCGGAGAAGCAAGGAGGGCAGCGTCCATGCGATTGCTCCATTGGCGCGAGCACTCTTGAATGAGCACGCGCCGAGTTCGATACGGTTAGACGAACAGGATGTATTTTCGGTGCCTCGCAGGCATCTGAGGGTGACACGATAACACGGGATGGGAAATCACGCTCGGCAGCGACACTCCGTCGCTCGTTGCGCGGTTTCAATTGACAGTCCCACCCTTCGCAAGAAACGCGAAGGATGAGCCAGTCAGGAGTCTATTGACAAAATTTACTGCGGGGTCAGCAGGAAGGCGTGGTTGTGGGTGCCTTTCAGGCCATAGCCGACGATTTGTCCGACGTTGTTGATGGAGTTGGCGTTGACGAGCGTCCATCCGGAGTTGGCGGGGATCAGGGAGTTGAGATCCTTCATGCCGCCGCTCGAAGTCCAGATCATGGCGTGGGCCGCGTTGTTCGACAGGTTGCCGTAACCGACGGCCACGTTGGAATCATTAATCGAGAAAGCGATGCTGTAGTTTCCACCGGAAATGACTCCGAGATCGTGAACCTTGTAGGAAGTGTCCCACATGACGGCGTGCCAGTGACCGCCGGTGCTGGTGCCATCGGACTGGCCGACGATCACGCCGGAGTTATTGATCGAGTTGGCGATGCTGGTCAGGCCGCCGGAGAGGACACCGAGATCCTTCATGGTCGAACCGGTCCAGACGAAGCCGTGCGATTTGAAGGGAGGGCCGTAGCTGAAGACGGACTCGCCGACAATGTATCCGTTGTCGTTGATGTCGAGTCCTGCCGTGAAGATAGCCTTGGGGAGGGCACCGAGATTCTTGATCTTGTTGCTGGTCCAACTGGTGGCGTTGACGATGCCACTGCTGAGGAAAGAATCGCCGGCAATCAGACCGGCGGAGTTGATTTCGAAAGCGGCGCTGGAAGAGCCTCCGGAGAGCGTGCCGAGGTTGACGATGGTTCCGCTCGCGGGCCAGAGAGTGGCGACGAAGTTGGTAGCGGGCTGACCTTTTACGTTGGAGTAGCCGACGATGGTGCCGGAATCATTGATGCCGATGGCCCCGCTGACGGTGGCTCCGGAGAGGGTGCCGAGATCTTTCATGCCGCCACTCTTGGTCCATTTGAAGGCGTGCTGTCCGGGGACGAGTCCGGTGCAGGGGTAGTTTTCGAGAGTAGCCGTGTCGGAACAACCAACGACTTCGCCGAGATTATTGATCCAGAAAGCGCTTGCCTCGTTGTCTCCGCTGAGTAGTCCGAGGTCGGTAACGGTGTAGGTCTGAGCTGCTGCGAGCTTTGCGAATGTCAACGCGAACGACAGCCAGAGTCCTGCGGTGCGGCAGATTTTCATGTATGCCCCGATGCCTTGATAAGTTGTCTTGCTGAAATGTGGGGCTAGTATGCCACGCAGAAATAGGGTCCAAAGACTCAGTAGTGCTACGGAGGTTACCTTAATCACGTGCGTTCGTCGGTGCGTGACGGATGAGGTCGAAAGTGGCGGGTGGAATGGGATGAGGAAGCCGTTTGAAATCCGTTGAAATCCGGGATGAGTTGATGTAGTTTGTGAAGTCCACGCAGGCGATTGCCGCCTGACAAGATAAAGAATGGGCCCTCTTCCTTCCTCCCTACCCCGTTCTGCTTCCGTGGATGCGGTCATCTCGGGCAAAGGTGTGCGCCATGCGAACAATCCCAGTGTCTTCGCACTCGTCGACGTGTCTCTCCTCGCGTTATTTCTTTTGCGCCGCGCTGGCTGCGGCTTTGTGGCTGTGGCTGAGCGCTGCCGCGGTGGGACAGGACGCGGCGCGTGGGGTGGGCGGTGCGCATCCGCTGATTACGCAGGCGGTGGATGAGTCGCAACTGACGACGCTGAAGGGGAACACGCATCCGATGGCGCGTCAGCAATTTGATTTGGGGACGGCTCCGGCCACGCTGCCGATGGAGCGCATGCTGCTGGTGCTGAAGCGCAGCCCGGATCAGCAGGCGGCGCTCGGGAAACTGCTCGACGATCAACAGGATAAATCTTCCGCCAACTATCACAAATGGCTCACGCCGGAGGAATTCGGCAAGCAGTTCGGGCCGAGCGACGCCGACATGCAGACAATTACGTCATGGCTGCAGTCGCATGGGTTTGAAGTTGGGGCGAGCAAGGGACGAACGGTGCTGGAGTTCTCCGGGTCAGCGAGCCAGGTGCAGGAGGCCTTTCATACTTCGATTCACAAATACATTGTGAACGGGGAGCAGCACTGGGCAAATGCGAGCGATCCCATGATTCCGACGGCGCTGGTGGGAGCGGTGGCGGGAGTGGAGTCGCTGAACAATTTTCCGCGGAAGGCGATGAATAGTTTCGTCGGTCAATATTCCGAGAACACAAAGTCGCTTACATCGCCCGGACCAAACTACACGTTCTCCTGCGGAAGCGGCCCCTGTTATGGGATTGTGCCCTACGACTTCGCAACCATCTACGACGTACTACCGCTTTGGACAGCCGGAACGAACGGAAGCGGCCAAGCGATCGCGATCGTGGGGCGGACCAACATCAACCCGCAGGATCCGGCGACCTTCTGGCAACTCTTCGGACTTACGGTTCCAGCGAACAAGCTCAACATCATCCTCAACGGCCCCGACCCCGGCATCAACGGAGATGAGGGAGAGGCTGATATCGATGTGCAATGGTCGGGGGCCGTGGCACCGCAGGCGACTATTGATTTTGTGACTTCGCAGTCTACCGAAACTACGGACGGAGTGGATTTGTCGGCGGTTTACATCGTCGAAAACAACCTGGCACCCGTGATGAGCGAGAGCTATGGAAATTGCGAACTCGGACTGGGCACGGCGGGAAACCAGTTCTATTACTCGCTCTGGGAACAAGCGGCCGCGCAAGGGATCAGCGTGTTTGTCGCATCCGGGGATAATGGCTCGGCAGGTTGTGACAATCCCGGCGGACCTGCACAGTATGGCCTGAATGTGAACGGAATCGCCTCGACCCCATTCAATGCTGCGGTCGGCGGAACCGACTTCAATCAATACAAGAAGACGACAACCTACTGGAATTCGACGAACAACCCGTCGACTCAGGAATCGGCCAAGGGCTACATTCCGGAGACTACGTGGAATGACTCGTGCACCAATGCGCTCGCCATTACTTTGGGCTATGGGAGCACGGCGGAGAAAGCCTGCAACAACCCGAATATGATCAGCGCGGGTGGTGTGAACACGACGGGAGGCAGTGGCGGGCCCAGTAATTGCGTTGTCAACACCCAAGGACTTCTTGGCTCGTGCACGCAGGGGTATGCGAAGCCTTCATGGCAGAGTGGTACTGGAGTTCCAAAGGACAATCTGCGCGACCTCCCCGACATTTCCCTCTTTGCCAGTAACGGATTTCTGGGAAGCTTCTACGTAGTCTGCCAGCAGGATCAGACGGGCGGGATCTGCGATCTCAACGATTTTGCAGGTTACGGTGGCACATCCGTTGCGTCGCCGGCATTTGCGGGAATCATGGCGCTGGTGAACGAGAAGATGGGAACACCCCAGGGTGTTCCGGGATTTGCACTGTACAAGTTGGCCGGCAAGCAAGCGAACGCGTTTCATGACATTCCAAGCGGCTCGACGATCGGGATGCCTTGCTACACAGGAACCCCCAGCTGCGTGACAAGTACTGCAGGCGACCAGTTTGGAGTGCTCTCCGGATATAGCACTACTCCGGGATATGACCCGGCGACGGGCCTGGGATCCGTGGATGTCACCAATCTGGTGAACAACTGGACCAAAGCAACATTCATCGCCACGACCGGGACGCTGACTCTGAACAATGGGACTGCAGTCAATGTAACGCACGGAAGCGCCGTGCCAGTCGATATTGCGATCAATCCAACCACGGCTACAGGAGAAGCGGCGCTCCTGGTTGACGTTGGGCCGGGAACGACCACAGGCAAGGCTATCGACGTGTTTTCCATGAGCGGCGGGTCCGTTTCCGGAAGCACGAGCTTGTTGCCGGCCGGGAGCTACAACGTGATCGCGCACTATGGCGGCGACGGAACTTACGGCGGCGACTATTCGAATTCGGTGAGCGTCACGATAAGCAAGGAGAACAGCACGATAGTGCTGCCGGGGCTCCAGTTGGGTGGGAGCTCCGTGACGACGGTCAAGTATGACGACCCTTACACCTTGATCGCTGGCGTGGAGAATGCGAGCGGGAAAACCTGCTATCCTCCGCCGAATGGAGAGATCGTGTGCCCAACCGGAACCATCAGTCTGACCGATGGCGGCGCTAGCCTGGGGAGCGGAACCTACACTCTAGATGGAACCGCGTCCATTCAAACAGCGGTCGGAGCGTTTGTCCTGACGGTTGGCTCACACACTTTAGGGGCACAATACGGCGGCGACTCGAATTACAACGCCGGAAGTGCTTCGGTGGCAATTACCGTACATCCCGCGGACACATCAACGTCGGGTCTGTTTGTCCCTAGCATCACGGTGGGGCAGCAAGCCTACATGAGCGTAACCATTAATACAACGAGCTATGGGGTCGCCCCAACGGGCACCGTAACGTTTTACGCGAATGGAAAAGCTCTGACGGGAACGTCGTCCTACGGGTCGAACAACGGGGGGTACGGTGCCTACGCAACGTTGTGGTCCTACTTTAGCAGCGATTCCAACGCATTCCTGACCCCAGGAAATTATTCGATCACCGCGTCTTATAGTGGGGACGCGAACTACAACAGCTCGACTTCTGCTGCGGTTAATGTCACGGTGCTTTATCCCACTCCCCAAGTGACGGTAACACCGCAATCTCAAAATGTAGCTTACGGGGGAACCGCGACGGTAACAGCGCTGGTCTCAAGCGGCGACAAGAAAGCATATCCGAAGGGAACGATCACGTTTGTCGACAATGGAACAGGACAGGTCTTGTCCGCACCGACTTGTACGGCCGCGACTGACAGCAGCGGCAATTACGCGTGTCAGGCTTCTGCAAGCTTCCCCGTGACCGACGCGTACGGGGTAGCTGCGAATTACAGCGGAGACAGTAATTACCCTCCTGCATCCGGTTATGCCATCATCGCGTTTCCGGACTTTTCCATGTATCTATACCCGCAAGAGATACTGCTGACCGCTGGCCAGTCGCAGAACATTACCCTCACGATTGGCTCCATCGGAGGGTTCGCCGGAGCAGTCACCAATTTCAGCTGTGCTGGACTGCCGGCCGAAGCCACCTGCACATTCAATCCGACCTCGTTGAACGCAGATACAAACCAAGGGGCTTCGACAACATTAACAATTTCGACAACGGCGATTGGGCAATCGCGGACAGCGCGAGCGGCGAAGATCGGCAATGCAGGGCTATCACTCGCGTGTGCCTTTGCAGTGGGAGCATGTTTAATCGGACTTTCGGGTCCTCGCAAGCGAGGACTGTGGATGTTACTGATGCTATCGACGGTTGCGCTCATCCTGCCCAGTTGTGGAGGAGGAAGCGGAGGAAGCGGTGTGGGAGGAGGAGGTGGTGGTGGCAACAACAACCCGGTGCCTTCGATCACCTCGGTAAGTCCGTCGCAAGTGGCCGCCGGTTCGCAAATCTCTAACCTTACGATCAACGGAAGCAACTTCATGAGTACGTCGACAGTCACCCTGGGAGGCGTCAATGCTGGTGGGTGGGTGAGTTCAACTCAGATGTACGTATATCCTTCGCAAGCCCAGTTGGCCACCACTGCGCAACTTCCAATCGTCGTGACGAACCCGGGTCCCGGAGGTGGGCCTTCGAACTCCTTCAACTTTGTCGTAACTGCCGGGACGCCCACGGGCAGTTTCAATCTCACGATAAGCGCGACCGGCGCCGGGTTTACCCACACCACTCCGGTTTATATGCAAGTGCAGTAAGCCGAAGCCGCGAGCACAACACGGATGGAGAACCCACCTCTTGAGGGCACAAAAACAGAGGCGGGGCATCCGCGACATGGGTTGTTTCACCCTGCACGGATCTAGCTGCGCGCGTGGTGTACGATTTACTCGCACTTCCTTCCATTTCCTATGAAACTTTCAGCGATTGCTTTGGCGCTTGGCGCGCGGCTTGAAAACGGGTCTCCGGATACGGAGATTACAGGCATAAACGGGATAGAACAGGCTGGCGCTGGGGATTTGACGTTTGTGTCCAACCCAAAATATGCGGCGGCGGCGCGGACTACCAAGGCTTCGGCCGTCATTGTTGCCGAGGACTTCCCTGCTATCCCGACGGCGATGTTGCGGGCAAAGAATCCGTATCTGTTGTTTGCGCAGGCGCTGGAGTTGTTTCACAAACCGACGCGCTATGCGGCTGGCGTGCATCCGACGGCGGTGGTGGATGCCTCGGCAAAGATCGGCCGTGGCGCGCACGTTGGTCCTTACGTGGTGATTGGCGAAGATGTCGAGATAGGCGCGAATGCCGTTCTGCTGGCACATGTAGTGATTTATCGGGGCGTGAAGATTGGCGACAACTTTTTTGCACACGCGCATTCCGTTGTGCGGGAGAACTGCCGGGTCGGCAACAATGTGCTTTTGCAGAATGGCGTGGTGATTGGCGCGGATGGATTCGGGTTTGCCAAGACCGCCGAAGGGCGATGGCACAAGATCCCGCAGCCGGCTCCGGTGGTGATTGGAGACGACGTCGAGGTGCAGGCGAACTCGTGCATTGACCGGGCGAGTGTCGGCGAAACCAGCATTGGGCGCGGCGTGAAGGTGGACAACCTGGTGCAGGTGGGGCACGGATCGCACGTGGGCGAGGATGCGTTGCTGTGTGCACAGGTGGGCCTGGCGGGTTCGACGGAGATTGGCAACAAGGTCATCCTTACCGGGCAGGTCGGTGTGGTGGGGCATTGCAAGGTTGGCGACAACGCGATCGTGACGCCGCAGAGCGGAGTGGCGCAGGACATTCCCGCTGGGGCTCTGGTGAGTGGTGCGCCCGCGGTGGATCACAAATTGTGGCTGAAGTATTCGGCAATCTTGCCGCGGTTGCCGGAGATTGCGCGGGCGATGCGGGGGATAAAGTCAAAAGAATAACGACAGAGAGCACTGAGGGGCGCTGAGGACGTCTAGGCTGACGCGGTCTCGCCGCGAGCTTTCGCGCCCTGTGCAGGTGTGCTCGTCTGGTGGCGGTACTCTTCTGGTAGTCCACTTTCGATCGCGGCGCGCACTTTCTCCATGAGGCATTCGCGGTCGCCGAAGTCCTGCGGTTCGATGGGTTCATGAAAAATCACTTTCACCAGGCCGGGCTTGATGGCGAATCTCGCCTTGGGCATGGTGTAGTGCGTGCCGACGATCGTCATCGGAATCACGGGAACGCCGCACTCAATGGCCAGATAGAACGGTCCCTTCTTGAAGGGCAGGAGTTTGCCATCGAAGGAGCGATGTCCTTCGACGTAGATGATCATGTTGAGGCCGTCGTTGATCACGGCTTTGGCGGCGCGCACGGCTTCGATTCCGGCGTCGCGATTGCCGCGGTCAACGGGGACCATGGATCCCATGCGCATGGAGCGGCCGAGAATGGGGGCTTTGAACAATTCCTTTTTCACCATCGCCGACGTGCGCTTGGGAATGAGCGGAACTTGAATTGGAGGATCGAGATTCGAGATGTGATTCGTCATGAAGATGTAACTGCGCGAGTGATCGAAGCGATCAAGCCCGATGGCTTCGACGCGAACACCGGTGATCCACACGCCGGCGCGTGCTCCCCACATGAAAAGGCGGTAGAGCACGCGGACGTTGCCCATGACGAGCGTGGCGGGAAAGCCGATGATGGCCGCGACCGGCGCGGCTAAGGCCCAGAAGACGAGCATGAGGATGGTGCGAATCATTTTTGCGCGCCCGCCGAACTGGAGTCTGCGGCGCTCTGCGCTTCGCCTTTCAGCCACGCTGCGCGCCGCGCGCGCTGTTGCGGAGTGACCTGCTCGAGGTCCTTCACGTCGTACAAGACTTCCTGACGGCTGCCCACTTTCCATTTGAGTTCGCGCTCGGCTCCGCGGCGGCTTCTCACCTTCACGGTGAGCAAGTCACCGGCATTGAGGCGGGTTAATTGCTCGCGGGATTCCTGTCCCCCGGGCTTGCCTTGCAGTTCGAGAATCGTGTCTCCGACTTGCAAGCCGGCGCGTTCGGCGTCGCTGCCGGGCGAAACGGCGCCCACGGACATGGGTCCATCGAAGTTACGGGAAGCGATGAAACCAGCGTCGGGCACCTCGTTGGTGATGGTTTCGACGCGGAGGCCGACGGAGCGGAGAAAATCATCCCACGGAATTTCTTCTGTGCCCGCGACGTACTTCGTGAAGAACCAGGCCAAGTCGGCGTGGCTGACGGCCTCGGCGGCTTCGCGAACACCTTCGGAGTCGTTGAAGAAGCGGCCTTGCTTGGCGTAGTTCGCATTCATCCACTGCAACAGTTCGCGCAGCGAAGCTTGCCCGTGGCTGGCATCGCGCACGGCGAGGTCGAGCATCACCCCGAGCAGTTCGCCTTTGTTGTAGTAGGAGATGCTGCGCTCGGGGCGGCGGTAGTATCCGTTGCCCTCAAGCCAGGCGTCGAGACTGGATTCTTCGGCCGACTGTGTGAGGTGCGCGGGGCGACGCTGGAGTTCGGTGATTTCTTCCCCGAGGCGGTAGAGATAGCGGCGTTCGTCGAGCAGTCCGGCGCGCAATTGAATGGTGCCCTCAGCGGTGCTGGTCACGCCTTCGCTGAACCACAGGGCGCGCGTGTAGTTTTCTTTGGTGTAGTCAACGGGTTCGAGAGTCTGCGGGCGAATGCGCTTGACGTTCCACAGATGGAAGAACTCGTGGGCGGTCACTCCGGTCAGCGGGTCCAGAGACAGCTTCATGTTTTCGGCGTTGAGATCGATGGCGGTGGAGTAGGCGTGCTCCATGCCACCGCCGGCGGGGCCGCGTGGGAAGTGGTACAGGAACATGTAGGTGTCGAAGGGACGGTCGCTCATCCAACTGGTCGCCGCGGCAACGATTTTGTGCAGGGCGGCAATAATTTTTTCCATGTCGTAGTCGGCCGGATCGGCGTCAACTACGACGCGAAAGCGGCCGCCGGCCTCGTCGAAATCGAATTCTTTAAAGTTTCCAATCTCGACAGGAGAGTCGACAAGGCGATCGTAGTTTGGCGCAGTGAATGCGTCGCCGGATGCAGCGAGCGGAGTAGCGATGTGCCAATCCTTGGGAACGTGGGAGAAATGTACGTCCATCGGGGCGCTGCGCGCGTCCATGGGATACATGAGAATCTGCGCGAGATTGAAGAATGCGTGATGGGCACTCAACTGCGCGCCGAAAGGGCCGGGGGAATCGACGTAGATCTGATATTCGACGACGGCGCCCGCGTCGGCGGCTTCGATTTGCCAACGGCTCTTGTCTAACTCGCGGACGGCGAGCGGCTTGCCAGAGCGATCTTTGGCGTGAACCCAGTTCACGAATTGGGCGAAGTCGCGAACCTGGTAGAGGGCGTTCCATACGGGGAGTTGGAGTTCGCGCTGGGGGGCGCCTGCGGGCAGGATGATTTGTATCTCGACCATGTGCTCGGCGGGAGAGGCGAGCGAGATCGTGTAGGAGACGGGCGGCTGAGCGAATGCTGATGCGGCGAGGATTGCAGCGCAAAGGGCGGCACGGACGAATCGCCGAAGAACAGTTGAAACGTGATTCATTTGCTCTCCGCCAATTGCCGGAGACGGGCCGGGAGTTTTTCGTAAATTCCGCCGAAGCCGCCGTTGGAGAGAATGGCAACGACATCGCCGCTGCGCATTTCGGAGGCGGCCGTTTTCACGATTTCGTCCGCATCGGCTAAAAGACGCGCCCGCCGGCCATTACGCTCGATCTCGGCGGCGAGCTCGGGGAGTTCCAGGCGTTCGTTCACCGGGACGGCCTCGGAACGAAAGACACCGGCCACGATCACTTCGTCGGCTCCGGCGAGGCTGCGCGCCAGATCGGCTTGCAGCACGCGACGGCGGAGGGTGTTGGAGCGCGGCTCGAGAATCGCCCACAAGCGTGCGCCTGGGTAACGAGCGCGGAGGGCCTTCAAGGTTCCGGCAATTGCGGTGGGATGGTGCGCGAAGTCGTCGATGATGGTGATGCCGTTCACTTGCGCCTTTACTTCGAGGCGACGCTTCACGCTCTTGAAAGTTTTCAGCGCTTTTTGAATCTGGGGGACTGACACACCGCAGGAAAACGCAAGAGCCGCGGCGGCCGTGGCATTCCAGGCGTTGTATTCGCCGGCCAGCGGGCACTGGAGTTCGGCCCACGGTTTGCCTTTGTGCAGCAGTTGCCACGAAGTATGGTTCGGCTCGAATTGAAGGTTTGAGATTTGGAACCCGTCCGCGGTCTTTGCACCATAGCGCTCGACTGGGCAGAAGGCCTTGGCGATGCAACGCTCGACGCTTTCACCAGAGTCGAAAGCGATGATGCGTCCACGGCGAGGAATCAGGTTCACCAGGCGCTTGAAGGCGGTTTCGACGGCGTCGAGATCTTTGTAGATGTCGGCGTGATCGAATTCGACCGAGGTCAGGATGATCGAGTCGGGAAAATAATGAAGAAACTTTGGGCCTTTGTCGAAGAAAGCGGTGTCGTATTCATCGCCCTCGAGAATGAAGTGTTTTCCTTGGCCAAGATGGAAGCTGGAACCGAAATTTTCAGCGATGCCGCCGATCAGGAAGGACGGCTGCAGGCCAGCGGAGTCGAAGATCCAGGCAAGCATGGAGGTCGTCGTGGTCTTGCCGTGAGTTCCGGCGACGACGAGGACTTCTTTGCCGCGCAAGAATTCGTCGTGGAGCAACTGCGGCAGCGAACAGAAGGGGATGCGCTGGTCGAGTACGTGTTCGAGTTCCACGTTGCCGCGTGACATGGCATTGCCGACGACGACGAGATCGGGGCGCGGATCGAGATTTTTGGCGTCGAACGGTTGGGCAACGGGAATTTCCAGCTCGCGCAGGAAATCGGACATTGGAGGATAGGCGGCAGCGTCGGAGCCGGTGACGTGAAATCCGCGGTGCTTCAGCATTCCCGCGAGCGAGGCCATCGCGGTGCCACAGATGCCGATCAGGTGAATGTGTTTTTTGTCGTTCATACGAATCGCAGAATCTTTAACCCCAGAGGACACGGAGGTTTCGGAGGAAACCTGCGATCCTCTCAGGTGGTGACCGCTGACTCCAATATCTTTAGCGCCACTCGGTCTTCGCTCACGCTCAATTTCGCTTGCACGCCGAACGGCAGGGTGATGTTTCCTGATGTTACATGGCCGGACCGGACACCGAAGGCCACGGGCACTCCCACATCACCGACAATTCTGGCGGCGACTTCCTGGAGAGTGTATTCCTGAGTCGCGTTCTGAACGCAGTCGAGCATCTGCCCGAAGACGATGCCACGTACCTGGTCGAAATGGCCTGCCAACTTCAACTGCATGAGCATGCGGTCGACCTGAAAGGGCTTGGCCGCGACGTCTTCGAGGAACAAAATCGTACCCGCGGTCTTGATTTCGTAGGGCGTACCCAGAGATGCGACGAGGATCGACAGGCATCCGCCGTACAAAACTCCTTCTGCCTCGCCCACGACTAATCCGCTGACTTCCGCTGCCATGGCGACGTCCCACGGCTCAATGCCTGACAAGGCGGACTGCCACGAAGGAAGATCAACGCCACCATCGTGCGCCCAATCTTTGGCAGCCATGGGGCCGTGAAATGTGACCAAGCCCGCAGCATCGGTGAGGTACGTCAGCAAACAGGTGATATCGCTGTAGCCGATAAAAACTTTGGGATGCCGCTTGATCTTCTCGAGATCAAGACCCGGGAGCAAGTAATTTGCGCCGTAGCCGCCGCGCGCACAAACAACGGCCCGCACATCGTCGCGAACGAACATCTCTTCTAATTCGCGGGCGCGCCGATCGACGGATCCGGCGAAGTAGAGATCCTGTTCAAGAATCGAATCGAAATAAAACGGGAGGTATCCGGCGCGGCGAAGCGCGGCGCAACCGGCGTCCAAGTCCGGGGGTTTGATGTTACTGGCGGGCGCGACAATGCCGACGGTATCGCCGGGGCGAAGAGCGGGCGGCTTGACGCGTTGAAGGTGCGATGAAGACATGGACTCCCAGACTATGTGCAACTGCTGACAAATCAGAAAGAGCGGTGACTCAGTCGAAAAAGAATTCCCCGCGGGACACCACTCGCGCGCCCCCGCGCAAGTAGATTTTACTTCCCTCAGTGCGGACTGTCTGCGTACCGCCAGGTGCATGTACCTTCACCGGCGAGCGCGCGCGTCCGGTTGCGATCGCGGCGGCAGCCGAGGCACAGGAACCAGTGCCGGAGGAACGAGTCTCACCGGCGCCACGTTCGAAGAAACGCGCGGCTACACTGTGCTCATCCGCAGGGGACACCCATTCCACGTTGACCCCGTGCGGGAACAGCGAACTGCGCTGAATTTCCCCGGACTGCGCCTGCCAATCGCTCGGAAATTCGGACACAAACATCACGTAATGGGGATTTCCCATCGAGACGGGAATGCCTCGCACTTTTCCGCTCGAAATTTTCACGGCGAGCTCCGGTTCGACAACAGCCTCGCCCATTTCGATTTCGAACTCATATTCGGAGTCCCGGCGCGCCGTCAACGCGCAGAGCTTCATTCCGGCTCCGGTGAGAATCAATATCCGTTCCTTGCCCTGTTGAGCGCAGAACGAGGCGGCAACGCAGCGCGTGCCATTGCCGGAAATTTCTGCCGGGGAACCGTCCGCGTTGATGAGGCGGATTTCCACATCCGCCAGCGCATGGGGGTACATCCACTCGACCCCATCGGCGCCGACGCCATCGTGGCGATCGCAGATGCGGCGGGTAAAGGCGGCAATATCAGACGGAGCCAGCGCGCCATCGATCAGCAGAAAATCGTTACCGCAGGCGCTAGCCTTAAGGAACGGGATCGCATGCAGACCGAAATTCACTCGCGCTCCACGCGGCCGAGAGAGATTGCGCTGCCCAGCACTGTCGACGCCTTCAATTGGCGGAATAATTCCTTTTGATCGCGGTTGCAGCCCTCGACGTCGAACTGCATGCGGATGTGCTGGCCGGTGTTGCCGCTGATCATGTTGAGCATGAGGCGGTGATGACTTTCGAGGATGCGATTCACTTCGTTCGTGATTTCTTCGACGCTGGAGCCGGTAACCTCGTAGCTGCTCAGCAGCAGTTTGAGATTGAACGTCTCCTCCATGTGTCCGAGAAGGAACAGGACTAAGAGGACCATCGCGGTGGCAAACATCGCGGTGACATAAAGGCCCCCACCAGCGGCCATTCCGACGGATGCGACAACAAACAAGGTTGCCGCGGTGGTGAGGCCGGTGGTCAGTCCGCGTGTGTGGAGAATGGATCCTGCGCCGATAAAACCGATGCCGGGGATGATCTGAGCGGCGATGCGGGTGTAATCGGAAGGCTCGGCTGCCAGACCGCGCGACAGAATCGTAAAGAGAGCCGCGCCAAAGCAGATGAACATGTTGGTGCGCAGGCCAGCGGAGCGATGTTTGAATTCGCGCTCAATGCCGATGGCGCCGCCGAGGACGGCAGCAAACATCAGCCTGGTCAGCGAACTGCCGACAAAGCCGCTCGCCATCTCCCGGTGGAGCAAATCGACGAAATGTTGCCAGTTCATGGGGCGTTTCTTATCTGTTCAAAACATGCTTCGGATGGCCGGATTCTATCACCGGAGCCGGCGGGAACTGCGTTAACCCGGCTGATTACCGCGCGCGATACAAGATAGCTCGCGGCTGCCCCGTGGTGTGAAGCTCAACCAATTCTTTCAAGCGGCGGCCCTGCACGGCTTGCCATACGCGGTCACCTTCAAAGGCGACAACATAGTCCGCGTACTTCGCGGGGTCGGCCAGTGCGTTCTCCCACAATCCGTCGGTATCTTCCGGTTGCATCCAGACGCGATGATTGCCTTCGTTGATCACGCGCTTGAGTGGAATGCCGGCCTGTTGTACGGCTCCTACGTGATCGCCGAGGTACATGAGCAAGGTGGAATCTGGCGGCAACTTCTGGAGCCAGCCGGCGAGTTGCGTCTCGAGGCGGTTCCGGCTGCCCATGTTGGTCTGGGCCTCCTGCAGGGAAATGGGGGCGGCACTCCAGACTGACGCGTAACTCACGATCACTAAGGCTAAGAGACCAAGCACGCACGCCAAGCGCAAGCGCCACTTCCACGCTTCGAGCCGCAGGACGAAATCGATGACGATCGCGACCGCGGCAGCGAATGCAGGGAGCAGTTGCAATCCGTAGCGAACGTTGTAATGGGTAAAGGGCCACCACGCGGGTACGAAGATCGGGACGCCTCCATAGGCCACCGACAGGGCGTAGAAAGGCAACGGCACCAGGAGAAATGCGAGCGCCCACGGAACACTCGAGGCAGACGTCGCTGCGGGCGGTTTTCGGCGGGCCAGGATCGCTGCACTCACAGCGATCACGAGGATCAGGATCCAGACCCGCTGCACCCATTGATTTTCCGCGACGTTGGCCTCGCCGGATTTCATGAAGTAGAGTCCGGCGACAACGAGATTCCCGCTTCCCGGATGTCCGGGATTGCCGGACGTCTGCGTCCGGCGCTCGATTGCCTTTGCGGAGTATGGGCCGTTTTCAAACTCGAGCGGATTGCGATAGACGATTCCGTTATAGGCGAGCCACAGGATCGGCGAAGCGGCAGCGAGCAACACAAACTTCGTGACCGCCGCGCGCAAAAAAACGGAGGGCTTGTTGGCGGGAATCGGAAACACGGTCAGAAACACAGCTGCCGCGGCCATACCAACAGCGAGGAACCATCCGTCATACCGCGTCAAGCAGGCAGCGGCGAGACACAGACCGCATTTAGTGAGTGCCTTCGCGTCGCCGCGGATGGACTCGCTGAAATAGACGACGGCCCAGATGAAGAAGGCCAGATACAGCGCTTCGCCCATGGCGGTGGTCTGCATGTAAATCAGATTGGGATTGGCGGCATAGACGAGCGCCGCTGCCCACGCTGCGACATGAGCGGGAGCGTCGAGTTGTGAAGTATGCGAGAGCGCTCCCCGCACCAGGCGAAAAATGCCGACCACACCCATCACGTAGGCGATGAGCGACGGCATGGAACCGCCCACGCCGCGTCGCCACATTTCATCGGAGAACAGGAACGGGATCATCGCAAGATGCGGCAGCGGCAGCCACACGGTTCCCAACTGCAGCAGGCCGGGAGTTTTCGAGTCGAAAACGCGGCGGGCAATGTTCATGTGAGCTACAGCGTCGCCGTAGAGAAGCACTTGCCCGCGCTGGAAATAGAACAGGAAGGAAAACACGGAGACGCACAGGGCGAGCCAGGCCAGCAACCGGATCTCGGTGTCCCACTGGGAACTGACGGGCGCGGTCTTCGGGCGCTTGGCCATAGCTGATTGAACCTTGGAATGGGCAGGCTACTCGAGGTGGGTCAACTCGCGAAAAATCTGAAAGCGCGCATCGATCTCTTCGCGGGTGAGCGTTTGCAAACGCTCGGTGCCGAAACGCTCGACCGCGAACGATCCCATCACACCACCGTAAAACAGGGCGCGCTTCAGGACCTCGCGGTTGATTTCTTTTTGCGATGCGATGTAGCCCATGAACCCGCCGGCAAAAGAATCTCCTGCGCCGGTTGGATCTTTGACTTCTTCGATGGGCAGCGAGGGAGCGCGAAAGGGATGGCGTCCGATGCCAAAAGCGCCTTCGCGAAAGAAAATCGTAGCGCCGTATTCGCCATGCTTGATGACGAGGGCCTGCGGCCCCATCGCCAATACCTTCTGCGCGGCGCGCGGCAGGTTGGTTTCGGAGGCGAGCATCTTTGCCTCGGTGTCGTTGATCAGCAGTACATTGACCAACTTCAATGTTTCAGCAAGTTCCCTGGGGGTGCCTTTGATCCAGTAATTCATGGTGTCGCAGCCGGTCAGGCGTACGCCATTCATGCTGCGGCGCACGTTGGCCTGCAACGTTGGCTGAATGTTTGCGAGGAAGAGGAACTCGGTGTCTTCGTACTCTTTGGGAATCTGCGGATGGAAGGTCTCAAATACATTCAGGTCGGTGTAGTTGGTCTTCGCCTCGCTGAGGTTGTCGGTGTAGGATCCGCCCCAGCGGAAGGTCTTCCCTTTTGCGCGTTCCAGACCGCGAATATCGATACGGTGGTCCTGAAAAACCTTCTCCTCCGCGGCACCGAAGTCCTCGCCGACGACGGCAACAATGCGCACGGGCGAGAAGTAACTGGCAGCGAGCGAGAAGTACGTCGCGGCACCGCCCAGGATATTTTTCACGCTGCCAGAGGGCGACGTGACGTCGTCAAACGCTACGGAACCGACTACGAGAATGCTCATTCGGGCCTTTCAGTAGATGGTGGTTGGTGCTTAGTGGATGGTGCGGCGCAAGTTTAGTCAATGGCCACTCATCACGAACCACTCTACTTCACGTACTTCCCAAGGATTAATTTCAATTTCTTCTTTGTCGCTGCAGGAATCTTCTTGTGGTCGGTCAGGATGGCGTGGGCCAGCGCGGCTCCGCATTTGCAGGAGCGCTCGCGGGGCATCGCGGCCACGGTCTCGCGCACAACCTTGGTGGCGTTCTCGGCATTTTTGATCAGCACGGCAATGATCTGATCGACGGTGACCGAATCATGATGCGGATGCCAGCAGTCGTAATCGGTGACCATGGCGACGGTGACGTAGCAAAGCTCAGCCTCGCGGGCCAGCTTAGCTTCCTGGAGGTTAGTCATGCCGATTATATCCATGCCCAGGCCGCGATACACGTTGGACTCAGCCTTAGTCGAAAACTGCGGACCCTCCATGCAGAGGTAAGTGCCACCATGCTTGCCGACAACGCCGGCCTTCTTACAGGAGGATTCAACGACGCGGGCAAGCTCCGAGCAAATGGGGTCGGCAAAGGCAATGTGGGCGACGACGCCGGCGCCGAAGAACGTGTCGACGCGATGACGCGTGCGATCGAAGAACTGGTCAGGGATCACGAAGTCGAGAGGTTTGTGTTCTTCCTTGAGGGAGCCCACGGCAGAGATCGAAACGATACGTTCGACGCCGAGCTGCTTGAAGCCGTGAATGTTGGCGCGGAAATTGAGTTCACTGGGAAGGATGCGATGGCCGCGCCCGTGGCGCGCGAGGAACGCAACTTTTCGTCCTTCGAGCGTGCCGCATACATACGCGTCGGAGGGCGCGCCGAACGGCGTCTTCACAAGTACTTCCTTCACCTTGGTCAGCCCGGGCATGGAATAGAGCCCGCTGCCACCGATGATTCCGATTTCCGCCTGTGCCAATGCTCCTCCAGAAGGATCGAGGCCTGAGAGTCAAACTCGTGATTATACAGGAGGAGAATTCGTGATCCGGGTGCTGTGGCGCTTGGCGATGATGCAATTTGGCTTACGCCCGAGGTTGTATGAGATGGAGATCCCTTCGCTCCGCCTGAAAAGCGGCTCCTCTCAGGATGACGCCGCTATTGAGGGCATCCTCTTTGGAAAATGGGCTCGTCCGGAGCGCTACAATTTGGGTATGAGACTTTGTCGCTTGGCAATCGCGTTCCTGTTGTTCACCGGCCTGACCTGCGGGCAGGACAAAGCGACGGCGACTGAGCCCAAGTCCGTAACGGTTCCCGCGACAATTGATCACAATCGCGTTGTCATCGACGCCGATGTTTCTCTGCCGGATGGATCGACGCGGCGGGTGCATGCCTGGGTGGATAACGGGAATGCCGATCTCGAAGTGTCGCGACACCTCGCCACCGCGCTGGGGCTTTCGGTTACCTGCGATGATCACGCCTGCTCGTCTCCGCCGCCGCGGGAGATCAAAATCGGAGGCATGACGATTCCACTCGGCGCGGTGAAGGAGGCAAAGATTCCTCTGAAGCCGGTGAATGCAGCGGGGGTTCTGGCTCCGGGCATGAATGTGGAAATCAATCTTCCATCGGCGGTGCTGCTGCATTACGACGTGCTCATTGATTTTCCTGAGCATAAGTTTTCGATCGGCGCGCCGGGAACGATTCACTTTCGGGGATCGAGTGGCAAGGTGCTGGTCAACGCTGAAAACGGACTAATTCAGGTTCCCTGCCAGATCGAAAGGAAGAAATACAACCTCGCGCTCGACGTGGGCGCATCTATCGGCTTTTTGTCGGAGGAGGTCTTCGACAAGCTGACCGCGGACCATCCCGACTGGCCGCACATGACGGGCGCAGTGGGTTCGGCCAACATGTGGGGATTGGACGAGGAATCGAAGTGGAAGGTGATGCGCTTGGACCGAGTGCAGTACGGGCCGCTTTTTCTGACTGACGTTGCGGTTGTCGACTTCCCGAAAGACCGGATGGATTTCTTCACCAAGCGCGCGGGTGTGGCAACGGCTGGCCTGCTGGGAGCGAACGAACTACAGAACTATCGCGTCGGCCTCGACTATGCACACTCGACGGTTTATTTCGACATTGGCCGCTTATTTACGTTTCCTGATTTCGACGTCATCGGATTGATTCTGCGGCCGGAAGATGATGGACGATTTTCGATTCTGGGAGTGGCGGAGTTCGAGGGTAAACCGTCGGTGGACGGCGTGCAGGCGGGCGATCATCTGGTTGCGGTGGACGGCATCCCGGTGCGTGGATCAACGATGGGACAGGTGTGGGCGATGCTGGGTGGGACCTCGAATCAGGAGCGCCGGCTCACGATCGAGCGCGCAGGCGCGCAGTCTACGGTCATTGCGCAGGTGAAACATTTCTTGCCGGAACTGCCTGACGAGAAGGACGCCAAGAAGAAGAAAAAATAGCGCTTACTTCGGGGCGGATGCGGACCCGAAGACTTCCTTCTCGAGTGTTGCCGTAGTGGCCGGGTCGAGACTCTCGCTCACGAACACCGTGTCGCCCTGCTCTTCGATGACGACGGTGCCCTCTTCCGTGGTCCAGACGTGGCGGCCATTTAGCGTGTCCATTTTTGTTTCGGCGCCTTGCGCCGCCTGATCCGGCGCGGGATCGCCGACGGCGTCTGCTTTTTTGTAGCGTTTCCGTAGCGATTGCGCGTAGATTCCCGCGAACTCGGAAGCCTTCTCGGCATTTGCCCAGCGCGACACGTAGAGCAGAGCCAAGGGCGCAGTGGCATCGGCCTTGGGGCGGGCTGCATAGTAATATCCGCCACGCCACGCGGGATACATTTGCTTCGACAAAGGCTTGCCGGCGTATTGCTGGATCAGCACCGCGACATCGAACTCTCCCATCGCGCCGATGTCGAACTTTTGATAGTCCTTGAAGTCGTGCTTGAAATCGGGCACATGCATGGGGTCGATCTTTTCGCCCGACAGATAGGTATCGGGCTCCATGATCTGCCGCGTGGTGTGCGGAGGATTCTGCAAGACTCCGGCAAATGCTTTTTCCTTGCCACTCTTCGCCAGGATCTTGACCACGAATTCTAGGCCGTAGCTGTAGGGAAAAGTGAGCGACTCTTTTAGAAAAATCGGCGCCTCGTTGTAGACTTTCGTGCCCGCCGATCCGGTCAGCGTTTCCTCCTCCATGGCGTCGACCAGCGATGGCGCGCTGGTGATCGAGCGCCCCGTGGGAGCGATCGCGTACTGAAACATGATGGCCTGCGCCTGGCCCTCGACAACCGCCTCCCGAGCGTTGTCCATTTCGTCGTTTTCAATGTCGGCGGGCGTGGGATCTTTTTTGATTTCGCCCAGATCTTTCTCGCCGCGCTTCATCCACTTCTGCAGGCCGACCGCTTGGTCTTGCAATGCATGGGTTAACTCGTGAGCCATCACCGGCTCCTGCTCTTCCATCGGCACCCAGTCGAGCAGGTTTACGGTTCGCGTCTTGGGATCGTAATAGCCGGCTACTTCTTCCCGCAGCAGCGAGACCAGAAATGTTTCCAGGTTGAAGTCGCGGGGAAGCAGGCCGAATTTTTTCAGTACCAACTCGGAGCGGCGAAGGCGCTGGGTGTCTTCGTCGTTGAGGTGCTTGGTGAGATAGGAAACGACTTCATCGCGGCTAGTCAGCTTGCGCTTCACTTCCCTTTTGATGGGCAGCCCGGTCTGCTTGCTGTCAAAATCCAGAATCTCGTCCACTGAATGGAAGAGTTCCTCCGCCTGGCTAGGCGTGATCTTAACTTCTTCCTTTTCTTTCGGCGGCTCTTGCGGCGGTGCGACGGGCTTGGTAGGCTCCTGCTCGATTGAGGGTCTGTCTGGCGGAGGGATTTGTGCTGGAACTGTCTTTTCCGGAGGTTGCTGATCCTGCGCGGTCGCCTGGGCCGGCAATGGCACGCACGTAGCAGCCGCCAGTACAACCGCGAAAAGCAGCCGAAGAATCCCGCCGGAGTGCCCTTTAACTTTATTCATTGAGATTGAGTTTATACGCTTCCCTATACTTTATTCCTCATGACTGCCACCAAGCCCGTCAACCTCTGGAGGTCCTCTGATCATGCGCGCGACTATCTGGAGCGCGCAGATTCGATTTCACATCGCAAAGAGGGCGAGTCGGCCCTGCTCGAATTCATTCCACGGACGACGCGCCGTGTTCTCGACCTGGGAACTGGCGACGGACGGCTGCTGGCTCTGGCTCGCGGCCAGCATCCTGACGTAGAGGCTGTTGCGCTCGACTTTTCTCCCGCTATGATTGAGGCCGCTCGTCGACGCTTCGCGGATGATTCCCACGTCACTGTAGTGGCCCACAATCTCGACGACACCCTTCCGGCACTGGGCCGCTTCGACGCCGTCGTTTCCAGCTTCGCGATTCATCATTTGATCCACGAGCGCAAGCGTGCGCTTTATGCGGAGATTCATGGTCTGCTCAATCCGGGTGGCGTCTTCTGCAATCTGGAGCACGTAGCGTCGCCCACTCCGAGCTTGCATAAAGAGTTTCTGCAGCGTATCGGATTCACCGTCGAGACCGAGGACCCATCGAACAAGCTGTTAGATGTGGAAACCCAATTGGGTTGGTTGCGCGAAATCGGCTTCACGGATGTGGACTGTCATTGGAAGTGGCGGGAACTGGCGTTGGTGGCGGGAAGACGGGCGTGACGGGTTCGTGTGAAAACCGTCTGCCGCTTCCATTTGGCGCAAGCGTGGCAGGACCTTCATGATTGACTCACTTTCTTCGCCACCCACTCGCCCGCTTCGCGGGTGCCGAGTGAACCGCCAATGTCCGACGTAGTTTTCTTCTTCCGCACGGCTTCGAGCACAGCCGCCTCGATCTTCTCGGCTTCGGCCGTCATCCCGAGATGAGCGAGCATCATCGCCGCGGTCAGAATGGCGCCAAACGGATTCGCCATGTTCTTTCCCGCGATTGGCGGAGCCGAGCCATGCACCGGCTCGAACATCGATGCCTTGCCGGGATGGATATTCCCGCTGGCCGCCATACCCAGGCCGCCCTGCAAGCCGGCGGCGAGGTCGGTGATGATGTCGCCGAACATGTTGTTGGTGACGATCACGTCGAACTGCCGCGGATCGCGGACCATCTGCATGCAGAGAGCATCCACGTACATGTGCTGCACCGTGATTTGCGGATACTCTCCGCTGACCTCCTTGAACGTGCGCTGCCAAAGTCCCCCGGCGTGGGTCATAGCGTTGGACTTGTCGCACATGAGAACCTTGTTGCGGCGCGAGCCATCGAGTTTGGTGTGCTCTTCACAATATTTGAAGGCGTAGCGGATGATGCGCTCGACTCCCTTACGCGTGTTGATGTCTTCCTGCGTAGCGATCTCGTCGGGCGTACCTTGCTTGAAAACTCCTCCGGCGTCGGTGTAAACGCCCTCGGTGTTCTCGCGGAGCACCACAAAATCCACGTCTTTGGGTTCGACGTTCTTCAGGGGGCAAAGCGCTGCATCGAGCAGGCGCACCGGGCGCACGTTGGCATAGAGATCCATCTTGAAGCGCATGCCCAGCAGAATCTCTTTGGCGTGGATGTTGGTCTTAACCCGTGGATCGCCGAAGGCCCCGACCAGGATGGCGTCGAAATTCGCGGCCCAGCATGGCGAAGCCGTCGGGCGGGACCGTGGTCTGATCGCGCAGGTAGCGGTCGGCACCCCAGTCGAAATCGCTCAGCTCTACCGCTGCGCCCACGGCCTGAATGACCTTCACGGCCTGCGGAATGACCTCCTGGCCAATACCGTCGCCGGGGATGACGGCGATGCGCTTTTTCTGGGTTGATCGTTCTGTTGACCTTTTGCCTGCTTGGTTGCCTTTTTCGAGTCCACGGCAGGAAAGTTAACACAATCGCTATAATCGAACTCAGCTATGGGGAAGACGGCACTGCAGGTTCAAGGTGAGGGAGTAGGCGCAGCCAGCGTAGGCGAATATCGTGGCGCGACTACCGCCGCGCGCTTTGGCGAATCGCAGGAAGAGTTCGCAGCGTTACGCGGCGGTTGCGGCGTCTACGATCTCGGCTTCCGAGCCAAGATCTCGCTGACCGGCGGCGACCGGGTGCGCTGGTTGAACGGCATGGTCACCAACAACATCCGTGACTTGGCAGCGGACCAGGGTGCCTATGCGTTTTTGCTCAATCCGCAAGGGCATATTCTGGGCGATCTCTATGCTTACAACCGTGGAGAATCGATCACCGTTGACACCGACCTCAGCCAGGCGGAGAAGATTCTGGCGACCTTCGACCACTACATCATCATGGACGATGTCGAGGTCACGAACCTGAGCGAGCAACTGACTGCGCTTGGAGTTGCCGGACCGAAGTCGCGCGAGGTGCTGGCGGCCGCTGGATTCGAAATTCCTGAGATGGGCTCGTTGCAGATGCAGCCGGTGAAATGGCAAGGCGCGAATTGCACGCTTGTTCGCGGTGAAGACGAGCATCAAACGTCGTATGAGATCTGGCTGGCGCCAGACAACGTGAAGCAACTCTGGAACGCCCTCGTGGCCGCAGGAGCAACACCCGCGGGTTCAGAAGCGCTGGAGTTGTACCGCATTGTTGCAGGAATGCCGCGATACGGTGTGGACATACGCGAGCGCGATCTCCCGCAGGAAACCGAGCAGGCACGCGCCCTCAACTTCAACAAGGGCTGCTATGTTGGACAGGAAATCGTGGAGCGCATTCGCTCGCGAGGAGCCGTTCACCGGAAGTTCGCAGGATTTCTAGCGGAGGGAACGGCGCCGATCGTGGCGGGCACGAAGATAGTCGCCGGCGAGAAGGAAGTCGGCGAGATCACCAGCGCGGCTTCTCTGCATGTGGCGGGCGGAGAAAAAACCGTCGCACTCGGTTACATTCGGCGTGAAGTAGGCGTCCCAGGGCGCGAGGTCAAGCTTGGTGCAGTATCGGCAACCGTCGTTCAGTTGCCCGTCGAGGAAACTGTGCTGCAGGAGCGTTCCCTCGAGCACCATCGTGCGTAACGAAGAGTTTCTAGAGGAAAGGATATATGGCTGAGAAGAAATACCAGCAATCTGAGTTCAAAGTAACGGACCGGCGGCTGTTCAATTCCGACGGCGAATTACGGTCGGACGTCGCGGAAGAGGTAGAAACGCCAAGGCCAGCACCACCACCAGCAACCCCGCCACCCTCTGCGAGCGCGCCGACCTCTCCCGCTCTTGAACAGACCGACGCTTCAGCGGAGATGCCTCCTATGCCTACGGCGACCGAGCAGCAGGCGGGAGTTGACGCTTACAAGCAATCCTCGAAGGAGCTCGATTCGCAGGTTGAGTTGAGCGGCCATTCGGCGAAGGATTTCGAGATCACGTTTGAGCGCTTTATGGCCTCGCTCTACATGACCGCGATGGTGCAAATGGGATTGATGCGCCAGCAAGGCGAGCAGCCCCGCATTGACTTGATTGGGGCGCGCCAGTCGATTGACACGCTCAGCCTTATCGGGGAAAAGACCAAAGGCAACCTCAATACGACGGAAGAGAATTTCCTGCACAACAGCTTGTACGAACTGCGCATGGCATATGTGGAGGTAACCAACGCTTTGGCGCGGCCACCGCAAGCGGGACCTGCCACCGGAACGACCGGAAGATGAAAGCAACTTTGACCGTGCTGGGTAGTGGGACGTCGATGGGAGTGCCCACGCTCGGCTGCGATTGCCCTGTCTGCCATTCGACCGATCCACACGACCGGCGCACCAGGCCTTCGATCATGATCGAGTTCGGCGGCAAGGTCGTGCTCATCGATACGACGCCGGACTTTTATATACAGGCCGTGCGAGAAAAGATCACGCGTGTGGATGCGGTGCTCTATACGCACACGCACGCGGACCACATTCTGGGCATCGACGACCTGCGTCCGCTGAGCTACCGGCATAAACCTGAAAAATTGCCGCTTTATGCGCGTCCTGATGCGGCGGCATTTCTGCGCAAAATGTTCAGCTACATCTTCGACGCGAACTATAAATTCGGCGGTCTGCCTGTGCTGGAGTTGCGGCCGATCGACGGACCGGTGGATGTGTGTGGAGCGCGCTTCGAGCCTGTGATCCTGATTCACGGCGAAACCCAGATTTATGGCTACCGGTTCGGGTCGGCGGCGTACCTCACGGACCACAGCGAAGTTCCGGAGTCATCGCTGCATCAGTTGGAGGGGCTCGACATTTTGTTTCTCGATGCCTTGCGTCATAAGCCGCATCCGACGCATTCGACGGTGAAGAATTCGTTGGCGATTGTGGAACGCCTGAAACCGAAGCGGGCATTCTTCACCCATATTTGCCACGACCTGGGGCATGAAGCCACGAACGCCACATTGCCGCGACACGTGCGCCTGTCGCATGACGGACTGAAACTGGAGTTCGAAATCTAAGAGCCGGCGCCGGGCCTTGTGTGTCGCCCTTGGGATCCCGCAAAAGATTTGAACTGGCCCAGGGCCAAGCTCTGACGCCGTTTTTCCTATGCAGGTTTTTCACAAACTCGATGACGTCCCTGCCGACTTCGGCCCCGCGCTGGTCAGTGTGGGAAACTTTGACGGGATACACCGCGCACATGCGCATGTGTTACGGGAAATCGTTACGCGGGCACGAGAGAGCGGAGCCAAAGCGATCGCGGTGACGTTTGAACCGCATCCCGCACGAATTCTGAGGCCCGAATCTGGATTGAAGTTGCTGACTCCAGTGACGGAGAAGCTACGCCTGCTGGAGAGGACGGGAATCGACGCCGTGCTGCTATTGCCTTTCGGGCGCGATCTTTCACTGATGACGCCGCGCCAGTTTGCGGAACGTATTTTGAAAAAGAAGCTACACGCCCGCGAAGTTCATGAGGGTTTCAATTTCCGTTTCGGCCACAAGGCCGCCGGAGATATCAACCTGCTGGCCGAGTTCGGACGGGAGATGGGATTTGAAGTGAAGGTTTATCCGGAGATGACATTGCGGGGCGAGACCGTCTCCAGCAGCCAAATTCGCAGGCTGGTCTCCGAGGGGCGGGTCAGCCGCGCGCGCCATCTGCTGGCGCGCCCCTTCAGCATTTTGGGAACGCCGGGCCGTGGACGTGGATATGGCTCGAAGTACACGGTGCCCACTATCAACCTCGCGCGCTACGAAGAACTTGTTCCGAAGGACGGCGTCTACATCACCTGGACGCGGGTCGGTAAGGAACGTTTTGATTCGGTCACGAACGTTGGCAATCGTCCGACGTTTGGCGCAGAATTATTTGCCATTGAAACGCACTTGTTGAACTTTCACCCGATTGAACTGGCACCCGAAACCGAAGTTGAGATTTGCTTCTTGGAGCGCCTGCGTGACGAGATCAAGTTTCCCTCGGTCGAGGCTCTGCGTGAACAGATCGGACGGGACGTAAAGAAAGCGCGGAGATACTTCCACTTGCTGCGACTGGCTGCTGGCGCGAATCCCGCAGGCCAGGCTTAGTGCGGCAGGTAGCCCAGTTCCATGGGGAGTTTGCCGTCCACGTGCACCACGTTGACACTGTTGTCGATCGAGTGAACTTCGATCAGACCTAGAGCACCCGGTTCGGCCTGCACCGCCTTGAGAACGTCGGCATCGGTGTCGACGAATAGGATCGAGTCTTTACGCGCCGCAATAAAAGCTTTCCACTCTGGTGCAGACATTTTGTTCAGGCGCTGCAAGGTCTCGGCTTCGCTAGCGGAATCTTTGTGCAGCACCAGGACCACGTTCTTCCCATCCGGCCACTTCTTGATTTCTCCCCGAATCAGCCTGGCCAGGTGGGCGGAGCTGACGTTCTCGACCGCATTGTCTTTGTTGACCACGACGGCAGTGTGATGTGCAAAGCAGGGCGTAAAACATGAGGCAAGAAACGCGAGCAAATAGATAGCTGAGCGAATTCGCATAACGCTACCCTCAATCTTTCAGGACTGGATAGTAATCAGCCTAGCCAAGAATTCGATTGGAATTGTAAAAAACAGGTAAATGCGCGCACGAAGGTACCCATGAAGTAAACCATGCTACTGTCATCGTCCGACTGCAGCGTGAGGTGCGGCGGAGAGCGATGCCGAAGGCGTGCTAGGATTTCGGGTGACAATGTCCTCCGAAGAAATCAAGATCAATATTGGATGCGGTCTTTCCGGGATCAGCGGTTGGCACAATCTGGATAACTCGCCGACCATCACGGCCTCTCGAATTCCCATACTGAATCGGTTGCTGAAAACGCCGCCCTGGCCTCGCGACGTGCGCCGTTACGACGTGCGCAAGGGACTTCCCTTTACCAGCGGCAGCGTGCGATACATCTACTCTTCGCATACGTTTGAGCACTTCACCTACGCTGAGTCGCTGGCGATTGCCAAAGAATGTTTCCGGGCGCTGGCACCGGGAGGCATTTTGCGAATTGTTGTTCCGGACCTGGAATTGATCGTGCGCGAATATCAGGCGGATCCGAAGCCGCTGGCGGCGCAAACCTTTTTGTCGCGGTTGAGTCTGAATCATTCTGTGCAGGATGTGATTCATCCGGGATCGAACCATTCCCAAATGTTCGACGCGAAGGCCCTCGTGCACATGTTGCGAGAGGCAGGATTTGAGCACATCGAGGTATCGAGCTACGGAAAGAGTGCGATTCCAGAGGTTGATCGATTGGACCTCGAGGTGCGCCGGAATGAGAGTTTGTACGTCGAGTGCAGAAAGTAAGAACTGCTATTCGATCGGCTCCACCATCACTGAGTCTTCCGCCCCGCTTACAGTTCGACCCGGCAGTTGCACGATGACGATTGCCGCCAGGACTAGGACGATGCCAAACGTCTGGATGGAATGCAGGCCTTCTCCGAGAAACGCCGCCGCGAGCACAATCGAGAACACTGGCTCAAGACAACTGGCGATGATGGCTCGCGTGGGCTCCAGATGTTGCAAGCCCTGAAAGTAGAGCGAGAACGATCCCAGCACCGAGATCATCGAAAAGGCGAAGAGGAACCCCCATTGCGCGGGCGCGTAGTGCGCAGCCAAGACCTTCCACGGCGGATTCACAAACAGCCAGAACACTGCAGCGGAAGTAAGAGTCCAGGTCAGCACGCGCCAGCGGTCGTAACGCGCCAGAATGCGATGTCCACCGACGTTGTAGAACGCAAATGAAAATGAAGCCAGGAGCGCGGCGAAAAGTCCGTAAGAATCGAGGCGAAGAGGCGATGCCGACTTCACGCCGACGATGCCGATGGTCAGCGCGATGCCGGTTATGGCAACACCCACCGCCGCAATTTTTTGCAGAGACAATTTTTGCTGGCCTCGAGCCACCACGTACAGAAGCACCCACACCGGCGCGGTGTATTGCACAATGATCGCGATGGCGACACTCGTTTTCTGAATGGCGACGTAATAGAAATAATTCGATGCGGCGACGCCCAGCATGCCAAGCACCAGGCATTGGATGAGATCGCGGGCGGGAAGCTTGATGCGCTGCCGTCCGCCCCGGCCAACGAGAATGGGCAATGACACGAGGAGCGAGAAGGAGGTTCGCGTCTGCGAAAGGATAAGAGGGTCGATCGGATGTAAGGCTTCTCCATTCAATGCCAGCTTGCCGGTGAAAACGGCGCGGCCTAGCGCGGCAGAGACTCCCCAGAGAAACGCGGCAGACGCAATGAAGAAATATCCGCGGAGAGGATGCGGGGTTCTTTGGCTGGAATTCGTGGAGTTCAGGATCCGGTCACCGAATCCGATGATGGGGCTGGGTCGAGCAACTGGTCAAGGCGAACAGGATCAAAACCGACAACGACTTCATATACTTCGTCGGAAAGGATCACGATGGTAGGAGTTTCGGTGCTGCCGTGCTGATCGATCATCTCGCGGCGCGCCGACAGATCTGCACTGATGTCGTGCTCTTCAAAGACAATTTCCTTGGCCTCGAGCAACATCTTCATGAGCTCGCACGATAGGCACCCGGGTTGACTGAAGAACAGAATGCGCGGTGTCATGCTACCTTTGCCCAAAACCTGCTACGAGCCGTCGTATTCGATCTCAACCGTAATTCTTGCTGTTTTTTCCAGCATCGCCGAAACCGAACAATACTTTTCTTTGGAGAGGCGAACCGCATCTTCCACGGCTTTGCGAGAAACTTTACCACCGATGCGATACACGAGCTTGATTTCCGTGTAAACAGCCGGGTAGCCCGAGGAGCGCTCACCCTTTGCGCTGACCTCGAGGCTGGTGAACGGCTCGCGCTTCTTCCGCAAAATACCGACAACATCCGACGCCGTGCAGCCGCAAAGCGCGATCAGCACCAGTTCCATCGGCGAGCCAGCAGTTTTTTCGGAGGCCGTGTCCATCACGATGGCATGCCGAGACGTGGCCTCGCCGAGGTAACGCTCCTTGTCAGTCCAAATGGCTTTCGCGGAAATCATGATGGCCTCTCGGCGGAGATGTCACAATCCGTTATCTCCGGTTATCCGTACTCGGTTCGGGATGAATTAAAACGCGAAATAATTCTGGCGCGTCCTGTTTAAAGCGGATCTCCAACTCTGTTTGGATGTCGTGCACGCGGGAAAGTGGCAAATCATCTGACAGGGTGCAATGACACGAAACAAACAGCCGGTCTCGCACGCGCTTAAAAACGAAGTCGTGCACGTCGAGAATCTCGGGAAACTGCGAGGCGACGGCTTTCAGACGATGCTCGAGCTCGGCGTCTCCGACCAACTCTTCGGGCCTTTCGATGGTGGCCGGCTCGCTCTCGATGTGAGTCAGGATGTCCGAAATTTCCGGCACGTCCCGGCGCATATCAGCCTCGAGCTCAGTCACCTGATCGTGGGCGGCTTTTAGCGACATGCGCTCGTCGAGTTCGATGTGTTGCTCAACGTGCAGGCGTCCGGCCAGATCCTGCACGCTGATGTCATGCACGTTGAGGTTGCGGCGGGTGGCCACGGCGCGGATGCGGTCAAAAATATTTTCGGAACGCTGCGCTCGCGGCAGCGGTTGCACCGTAACGTCGGCATCCGGCAAAACACCATGCACCGCATCCGTCACGGCACTCGCAAGCTGCCCGGACCGTTGAAACGTTACCGTACGCGCGAGCCCCACGGCCAAGTCGGCGAAATAACGGTTCCCGGCTCGCCGAATGCGCACACGATCTACTTCGAGAACACCGTCTACACGGGAGACAGCGTCGTAAATCTGGGAACGCACTCCGGGAGGCGCCGCATCGAGAAGAGCGTCAATCGTCCGCCGCGCCAGACGCCAACTGACCGAAATCACAATGCCAGCGACCAAGAGCGCCGCGATGGGGTCGGAGTCGCGCAACCAGTCCACATGAAAAGTGCGTCCCAGCAGAACCAGCGCCAGTCCGAGCACAACAACTCCCGCGGACCATATGTCGGTTGAGAAATGCAGGGCGTCCGCCTCCAGAGCCTGGCTGTCATATTTGTTAGCAATGCGACCGAGCGCGCGCGAACGCCACCAATCCACGCCCATTGAAAAGATCATGACGGCAAACGCCGCCAACGAGGGTTCGATTTCGATCCGGCGGAAGAACAGTCGGTGGGCCGCTTCGTACATGATCCAGGCGCAAGTCAGCAGCAGAAGGCCCGTTTCGACGAAAGCGGAAAAGTTCTCGACTTTTCCGTGGCCGTACTGATGGTCAGCGTCGGCAGGCTTATCCGAAACTCCAACGGAAAAATACGTCAGCAGGGCCGCGATCAAATCCAGGCCGGAGTGCGCGGCTTCCGAGAGAATTCCCAGGCTGCCGGTTGTAACTCCGACTACAACTTTCAAAGCGGTGATCACCACCGCAGCGATGACAGAACTTCCCGCAGCAGAACGCTTCTCGGCACGCATCAACTCTGGCGGAGAAATTGCAGGATTCCCTGACATGCTTGCATTATCGCTGTTGATAGTGGAATGCGCCAAGCAAATCAGGGAGCGAGGCCCGGCACGGTTGGACTGTGTTGGCGAGTTGATCGGCATGGCGCCGCGGTGCAGTTTGGCTGACGCCGAGACCGCGTAAAACGAGATCCTTCGCTCCGCCTGTAAAACGGCTGCGCTCAGCATGGCACTGCTGTATGAGAACGACAAACTGCGATCTGGTGTCCGGCGTTCGCGCGCGAGCAAATGCGCCTATTTGTGCTAGGATTTGGTGCTTGGCATTTTCAACTTTCTGATGGACCAATCCTGGAGGAAATGACTTATGCGTAAGAGTTGGCTGGTGTGTGTTTTGTTGAGTACCCTGGCTTGGGGACAAGCCGCGCCGGGCACACCTCCCCCATCGCAAGCGCCCGCGCCGCCCCCGGATACATCGGCGGCAGTTCCACCTGAAGAGGCAGTCATCACGGTGAACGGAGTGTGCCCCGCAAAGCCCAAGCCGGCTGTCGCGAAAACCGCGCCTGGGACCACAGCTAAGTCCGCGACAGAGAAGACGGCATCGGCAGCGACCTCTGCCGCCGACTGCAAGACCGTCATCACGAAAGCTCAATTTGAGAAGTTGGCGAGCGGTGTTGCACCGAACATGACGCCGCAGTTGAAGAAGCAACTGGCCAGCGTGCTGCCACGGCTGATCGCCATGTCGAATGCGGCCGAGAAGAAGGGCCTCGATAAGACTCCACGCTTTTCAGAGACCATGAAGTTCGCGAAGATGCAGATTCTCACGAACGAACTGCAGCGTAGTATTCAGGAAGAAGCGGCGAAGGTTCCGCCGGAGGATGTCGCGAAATATTACCAAGATCATCCGGATGCTTTTGAGCAATTCAACCTCGACCGGCTGTTTGTACCTCGGACGAAACAGGGCGAGGCGGACGCCAAGGATGACGAGGAAAAGACCGAAAAGCTAAGCGAGGACGAGCAGAAGGCTAAGGAGGCCACCGAAAAAACGAAGGCCGACGAAGCTGAGCAGGCGATGACTAAACTGGCCGAAAGCCTGCGCACTCGCGCCGCCGCCGGCGAGGATTTCCCCAAGTTGCAGAAGGAAGCCTTCGAGGCCGCCGGGATGAAGATCGAATCTCCCACCGTAAACCTGCCGAAGGTGCGACGGACCGGGCTTCCTCCGGCGCACGCAACAGTGTTCGATCTCAAGGCAGGCGAGGTATCGCAGGTCATCAACGATTCGGGCGGCCACTACATTTACAAGGTGAACAGCAAAGAGACGCTGCCGATGGATCAAGTGAAGGATGAGATTCACAGCAAGCTGCAGAATGACCGGAACCGCGAGATGATGGAAAAGGTCAACAGCTCGTTCAAAGTCGTAACCAACGAGATGTATTTTGGTCCGGGCGGGCCGATGCAACCGCCGCCGCGCATGCCGAATCCCCGCATGGTTCCTTCTCCGACTACGCCGCAGGCTCGACCGCAAGGTGCGCCACCGGCTCAACCTCCGGCTGCGAAACCGAACTGATGGCAAAACCTGTCGTCGTAGTAACCGGTGTTTCGGGCAACCTGGGCTCCAGGCTACTGCCGCTGCTGGGGAGTTATTCGGTAATCGGGGTGGACGTGAGTCCACCCCAGACCGACTCCGAATTGCAGTTTGAGCGGCTGGATCTGGGTGCGGAGTCCTCTACCCGAACGTTGTACGAATTGCTGCGCGACACGCACACCTACGCCGTCATCCATCTCGCGTTTGTCATTGATCCTGTGCGCACCGGCGTGCTCGACGTCGAACGGATGTGGCAAATCAACGTTGCCGGAACGGCGCGCGTAATGGAAGCCGTCACCGAAGCCAATCGCACTACCGACGATGGAGTCAAGCAATTCATCTTTCCCAGCAGTGTCTCGGCGTACGGGCCGAACCTGGCCGCGCCCGCCACCGAAGAATCAGTCCTGGCCGCGCATACTCTTCCCTACGCAATTCACAAGAAGCAATCGGATGAAGTGGTTCAGCAGCGCTCGCACGCGTTACGCGGATGTAGCGCTTATATTTTGCGTCCCCACATTTTTGCGGGCGCCAGCGTTGAGAATTATCTGATGGGAGCGTTCCGCGGTACGCCCAACGGAAAGAGTGAGCGCGCCGAGAAGATGCGCAACGCGGGAAAACGCCTTCCCTGCATGCTGCCCAAGGGACAGCAATACCTCGATCACAAAATCCAGTTCATTCATGTGGATGATATGGCGCGCCTGCTGCGGCACATTCTGCAGCGTGAACCGGAGACGCAGCGCCTGACGGTGTTGAACGTTGCGGGCAGCGGCGAACCTCTCACCTTCGCCCGTTGCATCGAGATAGCGCAGGCAAAACTTCTACGCGTTCCGGGAAAGTGGGCGATGCGGCAGATCCTGAACTTCCTGTGGAAGCAGAAAATCTCCTCGATTCCTCCGCAAGCCGTTCCTTACATGACGGGCGAATACATCATGAACACGGACCGCTTGCGCCGCTTCCTGGGTCCGGAGTACGAGCACGTCATCCGCTACAGCATTGCCGATGCGTTCGCCGACAGCTTTCACTCGCACGCGACCTCGGCTCAGCGCGGCGCGAGCGCAACCTAGGCTCATCACCGACGGCAACTCCCCCGGACTGTTATGTCTGGCTTGATTCGTCGTTTTTACAAGGAATTGACATCAACGATTGGAATGCGGACGGCATAATCTTGTGCCGAGATCAGTGATTTTGATCCACACTTCGCCGGAAGGAAGACGCCTATGCGATCTCTCTGTTCACTTTTCGTTGGTCTAACTCTGACGGCTACCGCGTTCGCTCAACATCCCTTCACCACGCCCACGATCACGCAGCTGTTCTCGTTTTCGTGCAACACCAACTTCACTTCTTGTCCGAATGGTTTCGATCCGACTCTGCCACCGATCCAGCTGGCCGATGGCAATTTGTACGGCGTCACTTTCTGGGCGGGACAAAACAATGCAAATGCCGGTGGAACCGACTGGCAATTGACAACGTCTGGCGAGCTGACGGTGCTGCACACCTTCGAGCCCGGTGCATCCGGAAAATTTGCCCAAGGTGAAAACCCCGTGCTCGGTTTCGCCGAAGGCGCCGACGGAAATCTATACGGTGTCTCCGAATCGGGCGGCGCCCATGGAGCTGGAGTTTTTTACAAGCTCACACCGTCAGGAACGTTCGAGATTCTCTATAACTTTTGTTCAAGGACGCCTTGCACCGACGTTTCGGGCGCGATCGTGCTGGGCAAAGATGGTAATTTCTATGGCGCCAATGCTCAAACCGTTTTCCGTCTGACGCCACAAGGCATGTGGAGTCTCATCCACGAACCGAATTCGACCACGGAAGGCACAGCCCTCAGTCTGATCCAAGGCGCAGACGGCAACTTCTACGGGACAGGACGTCTGTCGAACGAGCGTGGCACTGTCTTCAAAGTCACGCCCACTGGGCACTTCACGCTCCTGCATGTCCTCCCGCAGTTCCAGCCCACCACAAGCAACCTGGTGCAAGCCTCGGACGGAAACTTTTATGGAGCGGCGACCTCGGGCGTCTTTCAGTTGACTCCTGCGGGCGCTTTTAAGACCATCCACGTCCTCACACTCGCGCAGGGTTCGAATCCGAACCAGTTGTTGCAAGCGTCGGACGGGAACCTTTGGGGCATCGCCATCTCGGCCGGAATCTCGCCTGACCGACCGGGCACCGTGTTTGCCCTTACTCTCGCGGGACAATTCCTCACCAGTGTGCAATTCAATTGCGCGAAGACCGGATGCAATCCGGAGGGGATGGTGCAAGGCAACGATGGCGCTTTCTATGGAACGGCGATCAAGGGTGGAAGTGTTCCGATTAATCCGCTGGGAACCGTGTTCAAGGTGGATGCGGGACTACCCGCACCGCTGCGCTAGAGTTAGCGCTAATTTTTCTACTGGGCGGCCCTCTAAGGGGCCGCCTTTTTCGTGGGCTCCGGTGCCCCCCCATAGACCGCGGGTTCGCCGAGGCTCCCTTTCGGAGGCAAATGCCGGATGTAGAGCACCAGTTGCCAGATCTCTTCGTCGCGAAAAACGTCTTTCGACGCTGGCATTCCTGACGGAAAAATTCCATTCTGAATGATCCAGTGCAACTGCCCGTCGGTGTAGGACTGCACGGGAGCCGAATTTAGAAGCGGCACAGGAGGCGCCAGCTTGTCTGCAAACGGAACTCCGGTGTTTTGGCCGTCGAGTCCATGACAAACCATGCAATAAGAACCGAAGTTGCTCTTGCCCGCGTGGATATTTTCTTCGGTCGCCTGCAGCGGATTGCGGTCGGAGCGACCCCCGACCGTGAGCCGCCGCTTCGCACCCTGCATCAAAGTAGTCTCGATGCTGCCGGGCGATCGCACTTTGCATCCGGCCAATAACAGCAGAGCCGCCGCAACCGTCGCCGCGAACAACGGCCGCACACGACGAAAATAGTCATGTCGCACGGCTACTCCACAACGATGGTCATGTTCATGTTGCCGTGGTTGGCACCGCAGAAGTGATCGCAGATTGTCGTGAACGTGCCCGCCTCCTGCGGCGTGATTACAACTTCAGCAGTGTCGCCAGCGGGAATTTCCTCGTCGAGTTTGAGCGGACGCAGGAAAAATCCATGGGTGACGTCTTCACTGTGGAGGCGCAATTTCACGGTTTGACCTTTCTTCAGCGTGATTTTGTCGGGACTAAAAGCGAAACGTTTGGCGGTGATTTCGACAACAGGTACATCGGCGGCATGTGCCCGCTTGATGCGAGAAGATGCCATCAGCGCCAGTAGGGCGAATGACAGAGCGGCTGAGAATACGATGTTGGGGGCTTTGATTCTGGTCATGATTTCTACCTTCCGTTTTTTAAATTTTGGACTCGCCTCTACCTGCTCACCTTCTATACATTCGGATTCTTCAAGAACTGGTGCACTCCGTTGATGCCGCGGAACTCGCGTGCCGTGAGTTCGACGTCTTCGACCGACAGTTGACCGGTAGCCGGTTGCGGTTTCCCGTTGAAGCTCACGGTGCGGATGCCGAGATTCTTGAAGGGATGGTCCTTGTCGAACGGAATCGGCTTTCGCTGGCCTACGACGCCGGTTGGATTGGGAAATGCGAATATCAGCGACCGAGCCGCATAGTGATGAACCTTGTTGATTTCGTGCTCGTCGTCGCGATGGATGTGCCCGTAGAGAACGGTCACATTGTCGTAGGCGGAAAGCGCGTTCATCACCTCGTCGCCGTCGCTGGTGAACCATTCCCAGTCGGGACGGAGGTCGAACAGCGGGCGGTGTGTGAACACGACGATGGGAGCGGCCTTTGAGAAGCGGCTCAAGTCTTTCTTGAGCCAGGCGAGTTGTTCGGCGCCCACTTCGGGCTTGGCACGCGAGACGTTGTCGAGCGCCACGAAATGCACGCCGCGATGATCAAACGAGTAGTTGCTGTCGCCGAAGAATTCGCGATAAAGGGCGCCGCCGTCGAGTCCGGCGTCGTGCTCGCCGGGAACGCACTTGATGAGGGGCACATTGATCCTCTTCGAGATTTCCTGAAACTGCTTCATTCGTTGCGAGTGCACGTCTTTGTCTTCGGTGTCATGGGTGAGGTCACCGGTGAACAACACAAGATCGGGCCGTTTCGGCAACGCATTGATCATGTCGACGGCCCGTTCGAAGGCCTTGGTTCCCAGCGGATCGGGAGGACCGTTAAAGCCGACGTGTGCGTCGCTGAGTTGGACAAAGGAGAATGGGGCGACCTTTTCGCCACTAGCGCGGCCGAGCGAAGTGAACATGTCTCCGACCTCGCCCTTGGCTAGCGCTGCCGGGTAGGCGGAGTACAGAACGCCCACACCGAGAGAGGTGCCGGCAATTTTGAGAAAGGATCTGCGGTTTGGCTGACTCATGAAATCTCCTGTTCGTGCGATTTCTATGGGAGTAACCGCGGAGGCAGCCAAATATTCCCGTGCCGCTTCGAAACATATTTCTTACGACTGTGGGAATAAACCAACGATCTGGCAGTTTATGCTGTGGAGGTGCCCGACAAGCGCTTGAGTGCCGCGACGTTTGAAGAGTTGGCTCTGCCGCTGTTCGATCAGCTCTACAACTTCGCGCGCTGGCTCGCCCAGGACACCGCCGAAGCGGAGGATCTGGTGCAGGAGACCTACGTGAAGGCGCTGCGCGGATTCTCGTCATTTCAGGCAGGCACGAATTTCCGCGCGTGGATGTATCGCATTTTGCGGAATTCGTTTTTGAGTTCACGCACGGGACTCAAGACCACGGTGGCTTTCGATGAAGAGGAGCATGAAACCACACCATCCGCCGAGGGACCGACGCCCGAGACTCTTCTGATCGAGCAGGCGGACCGCGAGATGGTGCAGCAGGCGCTGGAGGAGCTACCGGTTTACTTCCGCGACATTTTGCTGCTGTGCGAGGTCGAGGAAATGTCGTACCAGGAAATCGCGGAGACATTGAGCATTCCACCGGGTACAGTCATGTCGCGACTCTCCCGCGCGCGGAAGGCGCTGCGCAAGTTGCTTCAGGAGAAAATACGAGGAGGACAGCATGGCGTGTGATGCGTGGCGCGACAAGCTCGACGCTTACCTCGACGGCGAACTTGCGCCTGCGGACGCTCGAGAACTGAGTGTTCACACCCGCAGTTGCGCCGCCTGCGCCGCCGACGCTCTGGAGCGGGTGCAAATGAAGCGTTCCGTTGCGGCAGCCGGAAAGCGCTTTGAACCCAGCGCAGCACTGAGGGCGACGATTCTAAAGAACGCGACCGCCAAACCGAGGAAGAAGATGGGTTGGAAGTGGGCGATTGTCGCCGTGCCGGTGTTGTCGGTTGTGATCCTCTCTGTGTTGGTGCAGTCCTATTACGCGCGCGAAAATGCGCGGCGGCAGCACGTTTACAGCGAACTCGCCGACCTTCACGTCGCAACTCTGGCCAGCACGACACCGGTCGACGTGGTTTCAACCGACCGCCATACTGTGAAACCGTGGTTCGCGGGAAAAATTCCTTTCACGTTTAACCTTCCCGAATTGCAGGGCACGGAGTTCACACTGCTCGGCGGGCGCGTCACCTATCTCGCGCAAACGCCCGGAGCGCACTGATCTATCAGGTCCGCAAGCACGAAGTGTCTGTCTTCATTTTTCAGGATCGTGGGGAAGAAACCGCGGCGTTGCCCTCCGGTCCGCTAAAGGAGCTTTCCTTCAACGTGGAGAACTGGACTCAGAATGGGCTGCGGTATTTTGTGATCGGAGATGTAGGCCCCGACGAAATCCAGGCTTTGAGTAAGCTGCTGCGCGCCGCTGGATAGAAGTTGCCGGCACGTCGCATTTATTTCTTCCCGCGATACAGTCCTGCGACACCGAATGTGTAGGGCGTCCAGGTCGCTTCCACGAAGGCAGCGTTCTTCATCCTCGTCAACATCTCTTCTGGCGCCGGGAAGCGCTCGACCGAGGCAGGGAGATAAGCGTACGGCCCGCGCACGCCCGAGATCATTGTCCCCACGCGTGGCAGCACTTGCTTGAAGTAGATGCGGTAGAGTGTGCCCATTGCGCCTTTCGGCTCGCCAAAATCGAGGATGCCGCACTCACCACCGGGCTTGAGAACGCGAACGATCTCGCGCAGTCCCGCATCGTAGTCGGCGAGATTGCGAAAACCGAAAGCCGAAGTCACAAGATCGAAGTGCTTGTCGGGAAACGGGAGATTGAGGGCGTCAGCTTCGATCCAGCCCGGGGCTGACCCGTTCTGTGCAGCGGACTTCGCCGTTGCGCGCTGCAGCATCGCGTGCGAGAAATCGGCGCCCATAATCTGCGGCGCAGAATTCCCTGCCTGACGCCGCAGCGCAAATGTCATGTCGCCGGTTCCGCAACACAGGTCGAGGATGCGAGCATCCGGCCGCGTCAAAATGTGGCGGAACGTGCGTGCGGTGCGCCGCCACCACAACCGGTCGATGTTGAACGAGAGAACGTGATTCAGCAGGTCATAGCGCGGGGCGATCGACGTGAACATCTCGCGCACGGCGCGCGCCGCCGAGCGCTGGTCACTCGCACCCTCCGGTGCCGCGCCTACAACCGTCGATTTGCTGATTTCAGGCACTAGGGCAGACCGCTGCCTACCGCTTCTTCTTTTTCGCGCCCTTCAATTGCGCGACGATGCTTTCGATTTGCAGCAGGTGGTTGGAGTCGTGTCCAGCCATCATGCGCACGACGTGCGAAATGGTCTCCTTGCCGCGCTCGAGATGCATACCGTAGAAATCCCAGGCTTCGGGCGGAAGCGCTTTCAGCATTGCCAAATTGTTTTCCCGCAGCACGCGAAACACTTCCGCCGACTGCTTCGCATCTCGCTTGCCATATTGAAATGCCGACGCCCACGCATCCTGATCAAATGGCTGAATCGTCGTCCCGCTCGCTCCGATGATCGAGCGCATTCGCCAGCCGATGACGATCTCGACGTCGGCCAAATGCGCGGCGATTTCCGCAATCGACCACTTCCCCGGCTCAGGCTTCCACTTGAGTTGCCGTGGAGTGAGTCCGCGTACCAACTTCTTCAGGTTTGCGGCGGTTGCCCGCTGTACTTTGATGGAGTCCTGGCCTTCAATGTGGCCCAGGATTCGTTGCGTATACTGCTGCGCTGTTTCTTGCATATTGAGTATCCCCTATTTTTCCCAGACCCAGCCGCCGCGCGACAAACGGCGCAACTCTTCGACGGCGTTCACTACGGCGTCCACGGGCACGTCGTTTGCGACTTCCACCTTTCCGATCTCGCGCGGCAGAATGAAGTGCACCACGCCGTTTTGCGTTTTCTTATCGGACTGGAGGCGAGCGAGAATTTTCTTCGCGCTGACGTTCACTTCCGGCAGGCGCCCCAGGCTCAAAACGGCATCGGCGATACGGCCGGCGGTAACACTGTCCGTGCGACCCACGCTCAGCGCGATATTCGTGGCCGCGATCATGCCCCAGGCCACGGCTTCCCCGTGCAGCAGCCGGCGGTATCCGGTTTCGGTTTCAAGCGCGTGTCCAATGGTGTGGCCCAGATTAAGTACCCGCCGTAGGCCACCCTCGCGCTCGTCGGCGGAAACCACTTCCGCTTTCAGCTTCACCGATTGCGCAATCAGCCATTCCAGTTCGACCGGATCGCGTTTCAGAATCCGCGCGCGATTCTGTTCAAAACGCAAAAACAACTCAATGTTCCCGATGATGCCGCACTTCAACGCCTCGTAGAGTCCAGCGCGAAATTCGCGGTCGGGCAGCGTCTTCAGCACCGCGGGATCGATCAGCACAACGCGCGGGTGGTAGAACGTTCCCATCAGGTTCTTCCCGGAAACGAGGTTCACGCCGGTCTTGCCCCCGATGGAAGCGTCTACCTGCGCCAGCACAGTCGTTGGAATCTGCACTAACTCCACGCCCCGCATGTAGAGCGAGGCCAGCAATCCACCAACGTCACCGACAACGCCGCCACCAAGCGCAATGACAACTGCCTTGCGATCCGCTCCCAGGCGGGCCAGTTTCTCCGCAAGAGCTTCCACGGTGGCCAGACGCTTGGACGGTTCGCCGTCAGGCATGGCAATCACTTGTGGCGCGAACCCGCTCTTCTTGAGCGAACGTGACGAGTTTCGATCCCCAGCGCGTGCGCACCGGGGGCACGGTCACGACAAAAATGCGGCTGGCCTGCGGCAATAAGTCGCCCAGGACAGACCCGGCACGCGTCAGCAGGCCGTTCTCGATCCAAGCCTGATACGGCCGTGGCGGCACGTGAATAGTCACTTGCGGCATGCCGTTCCATGATAGCGTATGCGCTGGAATGACTGCTCTGCCTCGCAAAGTGGTACCATTCCTCGGTTATGAAGGGTCTTCCAGCCGAGACCGACTTCGTAGTGATTGGCACAGGAGTTGCCGGTCTGCGCGCGGCTATTGAACTGGCCGCGGCCGGGCGCGTTCTCGTTTTGTCGAAGAAGGAAGTCCGCGACATCCATACGCCCGCCGCCCCGGATCTCAACGACGAAGACGAAGTCACTGTCCACCTGCAGGACACGCTTACCGCTGGTGATGGACTGTGCAACGCCACCGCCGTAAAGACTCTCATCGACGAGGCTCCTGAGCGCATCGAGGAGGTGATTGCGTGGGCCAAACAGTTTGACCGCGCAGGCGCGAAACTCGTCTTCGTACAAGAAGCCACACACAGCCACAGTCGCGCACTCCATGCGCAAGGAGAATCCACCGCAAGCGAGGTGCTACGGGCGCTCACGGCGAAGGCTCATTCTCTGAAGCACATTTCGTTTGCGCCGTTCGCTTTCACGACCGCTCTGCTCACAGATGCCGGACGCATCACTGGCATCTCGCTGCTCGACGAAAAAGGAGTTCCTCAGGAACTTGCATGTTCGGCGGTGCTGCTGGCTACAGGTGGAATGGGACGGATTTATCGCGACACGACGAATTCGGAGATGGCTACAGCCGACGGCATCGGACTGGCCTTTCGCGCCGGGGCCGAGATCGGCGACATGGAGTTCGTTCACTTTCATCCGACGGCGCTCTACATGAAAAAGGTGCCGCGCTTTCTATTGTCGGAGGCGCTGCGCACCGAGGGCGCGTATCTGCGCAACTTCGAACTCGACCGCTTCATGGCGAAATATCATCCCCTAGGCGTCTTGGCTCCGAACGACCTGGTGGCGCGCGCCATTGTGCATGAGATGGAAGTGAGTCGCGCGAAGGATCCGTTCGTGTATCTCGACCTCACACATCTCAGTGCCACGAAGGTGCAGAAGCGTCTTCCGCGCGTCTACGCCGCCTGCATGAAGCACAACGTGGATATCACCGAAGACCTGATCCCCGTTCGCCCGGCGGCACACTTCTGCCTGGGCGGCGTGCGCACCGACCTTAATGGACGGACGAACCTCGCCGGACTCTACGCGGCCGGCGAGACTGCTACCACGGGAGTCCACGGTGCCAATCGGTTCCCCAGCAATTCCCTGCTGGAGAGTTTGGTGTACGGCGCGCGGGCGGGCAAGGCGATGCGAGAAGAATTGAAGCCGACGTCAATGACGGCTACTCAGCCGAAGGCCGCCTACTCCAATGGTCCGGTCGACGCCGGAGTGGAAGAATTGATCGTGCAGATTCAGAACCTGATGTGGAACGAGGTTGGCATCGTCCGCACGCGCATGGGGATGCAGAAAGCGATCAAGGCTCTCGAAGAGATGACGCCGAGACTCGCACATCCGAAGACGCGGCGCGCTCACGAGGCGGCCAACTTGCATCTGGCGGGACTTCTCGTGGCACGCTCCGCGCTCGCCCGCGAAGAAAGCCGCGGAGCACATTACCGCATGGATTATTCCGATCACGACGACAAGAAGTTCCTGAAGCACTCAGTGGTGCGGGGTGAGAGTGTTAAGTTCGTTTGAGACCGATGCGGTCAATTGTTGATTGATGATTGTTGATTGATGATTTTTGATTGCAGATGAAAACCGCTGCGCCGGCTTTTCAATCAGCAATCATCAGTTTTTTTTGGAAAGGCGACTGAGGCCGCGATCGACACAGCGAGCAGTCCCGCCACCGTTCCCAGTGTGACGGCAATCGGGATCCGGAAGTAATCTGCCATAATCATCTTCACGCCCACCATGATCAGCACGGCTGCCAACCCGTAGTGCAGGAACCGAAAGAGTTTCATCAGTCCTGACACTGCGAAGTACATCGAACGCAACCCCAGGATCGCGAACACGTTCGATGTGTAGACGATGAAGGCGTTCAAGGTAATGGCGAGTACCGCGGGAATTGAATCGACCGCAAACAGTACGTCGGTGGTTTCGATCACCAGAAGCACGACCAGTAATGGGGTAGCGTAGAGGCGCGCGTTTTCTTGCGCCCGGCGCACGAAGAACTTTCCTCCCTCGTAGCCATCCGTCACCGGAATCAAAATGCCGCATCGTCCTTCACCAGCGGATTGGTTGCCGGGTCAATCTTGTGCGCTCCCATCACAACCAACCGTATTCCGCTGTAAATCAGCAACGCCCCAAAGATATAGAACAGCCAGTGGAAGCGCTCAATGCAGTCCAACGCCGGCGCCAATGAAGATGCCGCGCATGATCAGCGCGCCCAGGACTCCCCAGAACAGCACGCGATGCTGCTGGTCCTCGGGGACCGCGAAATAATTGAAGATCACGAGAAAAATAAAGAGATTGTCGACGCTGAGTGAAAGCTCCAGCACATATCCGGTGACGAATTCCAGCGCGACTTGATGTCCTTGCCAGAAGATAAACAATCGCCGCGAAGGCCACGGCGAGTCCCGACGTACATCGCGCTCCAAGCCAGCGCCTTCGCGAAATCCCGTACCATGTCCCGGCCGGTGAAAGACCCGCAGGTCGAGTATCAGCATGCCCAGCGCGAAGACGTTGAAGAGAATCCAATGAAGCAAGAGGAAATCCTGGCGAGCCGAGAATTGTTGATTGATGATTTTCGATTGCTGATTGCAAAACCAACAACCCGGAGTGCGCGTTTAATCCAAGATATCAGCAACCAGTGTTTTTATTTCTGTCTTCCGCGCTTGTCCGCTGGCCCAGTCGTCCCAAATGCCGTCGGCCTTAAGCATCTCCACGCTATTGCGTGTCGCGCATGGTCTGCTCAATCTGATCATGCGTCAGGCGCGGACCAATCTTCTGCGGCAGATTCGCCAGACTCAATGGCCAGGGCGGCGGCCTCGGCCACATGCTTTCTTCAATTGCGGGAAATCCACTTTGTCGTAGGTGTCGGAGACGGCGTGATAATTCTCCAGATAATTGGCTTCCTCCTGATCGGCCACGAACGTCGGCACGCCTTCCAGCATGAAATCGAAGTGATCGGTACCCCATTCCATGTCGGTCTTCAGCTCTTTGACGTCGAATTGCGCCAGAGGCGCGATCAAGTCTTTCGCGGTCGGAAGAATATCTTTGCGGCCACCAGGGAAAAGCCTGTCGTCTTCCCGGTACCCGAATCGTAGATGATCACACCCGCAGCCTTATCGAGTTCGGCGCGATGGTTGAAGGCATAGGATGCGCGACCCCAGCAGTCCCTGCTCTTCGCCTGAGAAAAGAATGAAGCGGATGCGTGCGCCGCGGCTGTCACGCCCGAGGCTTTAATCGCACGCAGCGCATCGATCACCAGCGCGGCGTTGCAGCCGTTGTCGAGCGCGCCGGTGCCGAGTTCCCACGAATCCAGATGCGCGCCGAGGATGACGAATTCGTCCGGCTTCTCGCTGCCGCGAATTTCGGCGATTACGTTCGCGGTCTTGATCGGCCCGCCGACTTGGTTGGGAATCGAGAGATCGGCCCAGACCAGATGCCCGGCGGCCAGCAGCCGCGCGATGCGCTCGCCGTCTTCGCGCGCCACGATCACCATCGGCAGCTTGTCGATTTCTCCCGCCGCCGCATTCGTGTGCCGGTAAAGAATGTCGTGCTCGCGGGTCGCCATGAACGCGATCGCCCGTGACTTTCGCCTTTACCGCGAGGTCAATGACCGGCGGCGCTTTCGAGTATTCGGCGAACAAGTCGTCCCAGGTTTTGAGAACAGTGGTGTGCACCAGAACGATCTTGCCGGCAATGTCGCCGGCTTTCTCGAAATCGGCGTCGGTGCCTTCGCCCACGTCAACGACCGGCACATGCTTCACCGGAGCGAGCGCCGGAGCCCAAGCCACGGAAACGGCGCGTACGCGAAACGGTGAGAGCACGGTCCCGCCGCCCACCTTCGTCGCGCTGACCTGGTGCGCAGTGGTCGCTGTCATCTCGGTGGCGCCTTCGCCCAGGAGTTCGGAATTTCGAAATCCTTCCGTGTGAACGCTGTCGGCGCCGGCCGCCGTGAACGCTTGCATGCCCCACTGCGACGGCATGCTGCATCGCGAGCGTGCCCGGGACGCGTCCGCCGATCTCGTCGGTCAGACGGCGAAGATTCGCCTCCAGCGGCGAGGGCTGAAGCGCCGCCTGAATGACTTGGTTGACATCGTTGGTGAGCGGAGGGAGTTGCGGCAAGACAGGTGAAACTAAAGAAACAATGCAGACAAAGAACAGGGTCTTCACAGTTCGCATGTTGGGCTGCATTAGAAATGAAATTCGCGAAAAGCGCAAAAGGCGAGCACGCGCGAAGTCCGGGAGCAGGCCTCGACTAGTGGTCGTGTCACTCGGCGGCAGCGGCTCCATCTTGTCGAGAATGCGCACGGTTTCCAGGATCACGCTCGCCCACAATCTCAGGCTCTTCGGACTGAGCTTGTCGACCGTGTCCTGCGTCGTGTGCCAGAAGACGTTGTTGTAGCCGTAAGTGAAGTCGATCAGGTCGACGCGAGGGAACGCCCACGCTTCACAAAGGGCAGATGATCGTCCGTGACCTGGGATCGAGCGCGCGAAGAAATGCGATTGATATCCCAGCCGCGTGGCCGCTTCGCAGCACGACATCTCCCAGCCAGGGCGTTGAATTGGTGTCGCGATCCACGTTCAGGTCGGCGTCGCCGATCATGTCGGCCAGCAGGAACGCCTTGATCTTCTTCAACGTCCCGTCGGCTCTGCCACTTCTCCGCCAGATGCGTGATCCCGTACAGGCTGTCTTCTCGAACGGCATCTCGGTGTCGGGCTTCATCGCTTCTTCGGCGTCGTCCCACACCAGCCAGACGCTGTAGCCGTCGCGCGGCTTGCCGCGCAGCTGATTGGCGAGTTCGAGCAGCAGCGCGCTCGACGATCCGCCATCGTTCGCGCCAACGAACGAAGTATCGCGCAGCGGATAGTTCGTATCGTAGTGACTGGCCATGACGATGATGCCGTCCTTCGTTGCCGGGAAACTTAGCGATGATGTTGTGGACCGGAAACTTGCCCTCCGGCGTGTCGGCGGTGAAGACATCGTCTTCGACCTGGTCGCCCTTCAGATCGCGAAGCAATGTAGTCTTCCACCTTCTTGTGATTGGCGCTGCCGAGGGGCCGCGGCCCAAATTTCACGATGTCTTTCACATACTGCATGGCGCGATCGCCATCAAAGACCGGAGGCGGTCCGGCATCCGGCGGGAAGGTTCAACGCTGGCAGGACGGCGTCTCGGCCGGGCAGTGGCTCGGGCTGATTCTGTCCTTGCGCCGGTTCCTTATCGCGGTCACAGGCCAGAAGCACTCAGGGCAAGAGCCAGCAGAGTACCAAGTCGGAACTGCGCCTGAGCTCGCCATCATTGCGCTTGCTTCGCTTTCCGCGCTTCGCGCTGCTTGGGATGCACCAGCCACGCCACGCCGATGCTGAGCGCGTACAGCGCGATCATCGGCGCCGCGAAAATGCACATGTTTAGGATGTCGGTGGTGGGCGTGACGATCGCAGCGATGATGAAAATCACCAGAATCGCGTAGCGGAAATTCTTCCACATGAAGCTCGGCGCTCATGATGCCCATGAGCGGCAGAGAAAGAACACGAGAATTGGCATCTCAAAGATCAGGCCCATGCCGAGGATGATGCTCAGAAAAAGCGACGTGTATTCGCCGATCGTGATCATCGGCTGGAACTGCTTGCCGAAGTCGATCAAAGAAGTTCAGCGCCGCGGGTAGACGATCTTGTAGCCGAAATACCCGCCGCAGGGTAAACAGCGTGATCGTCGAAATCATGAACGGCACGACGTAGCGCTTTTCGTTGCGGTAAAGGCCCGGAGAAATGAACATCCAGACCTGGTACAAGCACAAACGGCGAGGTCAGGAACAGACCAGCCAGCGCCGCAATCTTCAAGTAAAGGTTGAAGGGCTCGGTGGGATTCAGATAGACCAGCTTCTCCGGCATTCCATTGGCTCTGAGCGCGTCCATGATGGGGCGCTGCATCACGTCGTAGATTTGCTCGCGATAGTCCACCAGCAGGCAACGAACGCCAACCGCAACCGCCATGATCGAATAAACGATGCGCTTGCGCAGTTCCTCGAGGTGATCGAGGAAGCCCATGGTGGGCATCGACTCTTTTTCGCTTTCGCCGCCGGGAGCTGCGGCCGCAAATTCAGGCATGAGATTCCTGCGACGCTGGAGGAGGAGGTTACGTCGCTGGAGCTGGGGAGCGCTTCGGTGGCGATTGGCGGCTCGGTCACGACTGCCGCCGCCGTTCCGCGGAGGGCTTCGAAGCGAAGCAGCCGGTGTCGTCCTCCGAAGCCACGGATGTCGCGGCCGGTTGGTCGGCCGCTCGATGGCGCTGCGACTTGGCTCGACGCGGCCCGGCAAAGGTCGAGTTGCGGCTGGTCGCGCCTTCCGGAGGCGGACTGGGCGGCAGAATGGTTGGCTTCTTTCTCGACCTCCAGATGAGCGATCTCCTGCTCGATCTGCGACTTGAATTCGTTCGAGGCCCGCCGGAATTCGTTCAACGCTTTGCCCACCTGGCGGGCGATCTCCGGCAACTTCTTGGGCCCAAAGATGATGAGCGCCAGGAAGAACAGGAAGATCGTCTCGGAAAAACTCATGCGGTTCATCATACTGCCGGAGCCGGAAAAGCGGCAATCACGGCCGTGACAATGGCTTGACAACTTTCAATGCGCAGCGCCCACGGCTTATGATGTTCGCGCCATGCAACTCTGGTTTGCCCGAGGCAGCGAAGTCTCGATCCGTGAACAACTGGTCACGCAGATCGTACTTGGGATTCTGAGCGACGATCTCGAGCCGGGTCAGCGCCTGCCCAGCACGCGTGAACTGGCGCGGCGCTTTCACGTGCATCCCAACACTGTCAGCGCCGGATACCGGCAGCTCGAGCGTAATCGATGGGTCGAGTTCCGCCGCGGCAGCGGAGTCTATGTTCGCGCCAGCAAGCCTGAAATGTCTCCCTCGCCTGCGCTCGCGCTCGATCAAATGATCGCTCGACTTTTCCGCTCGGCGCGGAAGCTAGGCGTCTCGCTCCCTCTGTTGCGCTCGCGCCTGCGCCAGTGGCTGGAGTTGCAGCCTCCCGATCATTTCCTGCTGATTGAGCCCGACGAAGAACTACGCCGGATCCTCGCGGCAGAAATTGCTCGCGCCATCACGTTCCCCGTGGAGTCTTGCACTCCACAGGATTGCCCTAAAATTCCGGTGGGCGGCATTCCCGTGGTGCTTCCCAATCGCGAAGCCGCGGTGCGAAAACTACTCCCCGAAGGCACCGAGGTGCTGACGCTGCAAGTCAGCTCCGTGCCGGCGTCGCTCTCCGGATATCTGCCGGCCCCAGCAGGCATGCTGGTCGGCGTCGCTTCGCGCTGGCCCGAGTTTCTGAAGGTGGCGCGGGCGGTGCTTAACGCCGCCGGATTCCATCCCGATAGTCTCGTCTTTCGCGACGCCCGGGAGCCCAACTGGCAGCGCGGACTCAAACAGACCGCTGCCGTCGTCTGCGATTTACTGACGGCCGCAGAGCTTCCCGCGGGGTGTCGCGCGATTCCCTTTCCAGTGCTGTCGGAGTCGTCCATCACCGAACTGCGCCGCTACGAAGAATTCATCCGCCAGCCTATCGAAGAGTTGTGAAATCGCAAGGAGAATCCCGTGAAAGAACTGTTAAGCGAAACCGCGACTCGAGCCGCCCGCTACTTATCTGAAATTGGCAGTCGCCGCGTTGCACCGCTGCCCGAAGACATCGCTCGCCTGGATGCGCTCGGCGGCCCACTGCCCGAAGGCCCGTCCGATCCGAAGCAAATCCTGACGCTGCTCGACGACGTGGGTTCGCCCGCAACCGTCGCCACCACAGGCGGCCGCTACTTCGGATTCGTGATCGGCGGCACTCTTCCTGCCGCCCTCTCAGCAAACTGGCTCGCCGGAGCTTGGGATCAGAACGCAGCGATGCAAGTCATGTCTCCCGTGTGTGCCAAGGTCGAAGAAGTTGTTCAGGCGTGGATCCTAGACCTGCTCGGCCTGCCGTCCGGCAGTGGCGCTGGATTCGTTACCGGCACCACGATGGCGAACTTCTCGGGGCTCGCTGCTGCACGCTCGGCCGTTCTGCAGCGCTTCGGCTGGAATCTGGAAGAAGATGGGATGTTTGAAGCTCCTGCGATTCGCGTGGTGGTCGGAGAAGAAGTTCACATCTCGGTGCTGAGAGCGCTGACTATGCTCGGCCTTGGGCGCTCGCGCGTGATCACGGTTCCGGCCGACAGCCAGGGACGCATGCGCGCCGACTCCCTTCCGGTGCTCGACGAACACACCATCCTCTGCATACAGGCGGGCAACGTGAACACCGGAGCGTTCGATCCCGCAAAAGAAATTTGCGCGCGGGCTCGCGACGCTCGATCGTGGGTTCACGTGGATGCCGCCTTCGGCCTGTGGGGCGCGGTGTCGCCGCTCTACGCGCCGCTGCTGGAAGGCGTGGGTGACGCCGATTCCTGGGCGATCGATTGCCACAAGTGGCTGAACGTTCCCTATGACTCGGAATCGCGGTGGTGCGTGAACCGGAACACTTGCGACGCGCACTATCCTGGGGACACGCCGCGTACCTAACACAGAGCGCGGGCCGCGAACCGTGGCAATACACACCCGATGCTTCCCGACGGGGCCGCGGAATCGAGCTATGGGCTGCGTTGCGATCGCTCGGCCGAAGCGGCTTGCGCGAAATTATCGAGCGCAACTGCCACCAAGCGCGCCTTTTCGCCGACCGCCTCCGCGCCGCGGGTTTCACCGTGCTCAACGAGGTCGTCTTGAATCAGGTGCTGGTCTCATTCGGCACCGCTGACGAAACGCGCAGAGTCATTGCCGAGATTCAGTCTGACGGCACCTGTTGGTGCGGTGGCACGCAGTGGCACGGTCACACGGCCATACGAATCTCTCTGTCGAGTTGGGCCACCACCGATGATGATGTTGAGCGTAGCGCAGCGGCCATAATCCGCATCGCCAAAAGCGTCAAAGCCGCCTGACGAACCCTCATGTGACACTTGAGAAAGCGTCCTGAAGGCCGCACTCCGCCAGCCCAATCCCTCCTACACTTCATATTGTTGAGGCCGAAATCGGGCTCACCGGAGGTGCAGTGTGAAGAATCTCTTAACGATCTGCTTTCTACTTACCCTCTCTTTGACCGCGCTCGCAGCAACAGAAGACGGACAGGTAACTTACGTCGGCGGCACGGTCGCCGGCTTTCCCGCCGGAGTTTCCGGACGGTTAGATACCACTCCGGAAGCATCATTGACATTCCAATATGCGGGGAACAAGCTGCTGATTCCCTACGCGTCCATCGACTCTTATGAATATTCGAAGGAAGTGACGCGGCACCTCGGTGTGCTGCCCGCCATCGCAATCGGGATGGTGAAGATGCGCCGCCACAGCCACTACTTCCGCATCTCATATCACGATCCGAACAACTTCCCAAACAATGTCGCGCAGGTCGTCATCTTCGAAGTGCCGAAGCACATTCCGCGCACTCTCGAAGCCACTCTACAGGCCCGCGCTCCTCAAGCCGACAAAACCAGACACCCATGCCGCGTCTCGAACTGATCACGGTCCCATGAATCACTCTGGCCTTGTGACACTCACGAAACTGTCCCAAGTTCGCATCCGGCGCGAGTGCGCCAGCAATACGATCCAGTGAAGTCGGTAATGTCCGTCGACTGAACGAAGGCGGCGCTCTGGAGATTGGCAATGAAAATCAGAAATGCAGTTATGTTACTTATATTGGCTTCCACCACACGCTTTGCGCTGCCGCAAACCGCGGATTCGAGCACTCCGCAGCAACCAGCCCTCTCAGCCGCCCGATGCCAATACACACCCGCAGAAAAGATCTGTGGGGCACCGGCTCGCGATGCCAAGGGGTCGACCACCGCCCAGGCTCCCCAACATTTCCCCGGGCCGCCCTGCGCCCCCCGATGTTCGATGGCGGCCCCACGCCCATCCTACCCGCCTCCCTTTCTGCAATTCGACGATGGTCACCACGCTGCTATCGGAGCCATGATCGGCTTCGGCATAGGAGCCGCCGCTGGCGCCACTGCCAAGACCGACAGTGGTGGCCGCGTCGTGGCTGCATTGTTCGGTGGTGGCCTGGGAGCCCTCTTCGGCGCAGCGGTGGGCCATGCCATTGCGCCCTTCCACGGCCACCATTACCATCGCGATCCGTGGTACGACGACGAGGAAACGGCCATCCGCCGCGGAGCACCGATCCCGGCCATAACAGAACAACATTCGACGCGCCAAACTGCCTCAATGGACCAGGCGCCGATTGCGCCACCGTCTAACCATGGCGATCGAGCCTCGACGACTTAAAAAACCTAATTGTTTCGATACCTTGGGAACCCCCAGCCCGTCGTGACGCATCTCATACTTAGCACCGTTCCCCGACAGTTACCAAGGTGACAATCCGGGTCTGGGGCAGTCCAAGCTGGTGATATACTGCGGCTAAGCAGCCCGGTACCTGGGGTGGAAGTAAGCCCTCAACGAAGGAAATCTCAAGATGGCTCGTAGTTCACGCCGATCACTCTTCCTGGTAGTTTTTTTTCTGCTCGCCTGTGGCTTTCTGGGAATTCTGTTTGCCCAGCACTCGGGCCAGCAGTCGTCCATGGCCGGCGACTCTGAAGTCAAGGACAGCCTCAAGCAATTCACCGACGTGTACTCCCTAATTGAGGAGAACTACGCCGAGCCGGTGAACGCCGACAAGGCCATCTACAACGGCGCCATCCCCGGCATGCTGCACGCGCTCGATCCGCACTCCAATTTCTTCGATCCCAAATCTTACGCGCTCATGCGCGAGGACCAGCGCGGCAAGTATTACGGCGTGGGTATGACCGTCGGTCCGCGCAACAATAAAGTCATCGTCATTTTTCCGTTCGTCGGGACGCCCGCCTATAAGGCCGGCATTCATCCGGGCGACGTCATCATCGCCGTCGACGGCAAGTCCACTGAGAACATGAGCACCGGCGACGTCGCCGACCTGCTCAAGGGACCCAAGGGCACCACGGTTCACATCAGCATCGCGCGCGAAGCTGTCGAGAAGCCGATGGAGTTCACGCTCGTGCGCGACGAGATTCCGCGTTACAGCGTCGACGTTCACTTCCTGATCAAGCCTGGCGTCGGCTACATGCACGTCAACGGCTTCAACGAAACCACCGAGCATGAAGTCGCCGACGCGCTCGATCAATTCGGCGATCTCAAAGGGCTGATCCTCGATCTACGGGGCAATCCCGGCGGACTGCTCAGCGAGGGCGTTGGCGTAGCTGACAAGTTCCTGAAGAAAGGCCAGCTCATCGTCTCGCATCACGGCCGCGCCTCAGCCGAGAAGCGCTATATCGCGCAACACGGCAACGGCGGCAAGGAATATCCTATCGTCGTGCTGGTGAACCGCCTCACTGCTTCCGCGGCGGAGATTGTTTCTGGCGCGATTCAGGATCACGATCGCGGCCTTATCGTTGGTGAAGTCACCTTCGGCAAAGGCTTGGTGCAGACGGTGTATCCGCTCTCGGAGAACACTGGACTCGCGTTGACCACCGCTCACTACTACACGCCCAGCGGACGCCTCATCCAGCGCGACTACAGCAACATTTCGCTCTACGACTACTACTACAACCGCGACAGCGCCGAGTCTTCGAACACCGCGAACCGCGAAGTGAAGCTTACCGACAGCGGACGCACCGTATACGGCGGCGGCGGCATCACACCCGACGTCAGCATTCCTCCCGTGAAGAGCAATCACTTCCAGGACACGCTGCTGCAGCACTATGCGTTCTTCAACTTCGCCAAGCGCTACGTGGTCACGCACCATCCGACGAAGGGCTTCGAGGTGGATGACGCTACGTTCCAGGAGTTCCGCAAGTCGCTTGACGAGGCCAGCATTCCCTACACGCAAGCTGACTTGATCGACAACAACGATTGGCTGCGCTCCAACATCAAGGCCGAGGTTTTCATCGATGCGTTCGGTCAGGATGAAGGCATGAAGGTGCGTGCCGAGGCCGATCCGGAGGTCGTGAAGGGACTCGAGCTTCTGCCCCAGGCAAAAGCGCTCGCCGAGAACGCCAAAAAGATCGTGGCCGAGCACAATGCGGCTCCGCCCTTCAACCACTGATCAACCGCTAGGTTCAGAAGTCTCTGCAAAGGCCCGGACACAATCCGGGCCTTTTGTTTCAAGAGAATCATGCTGTACCCAACCGTTCATTGACTTCCCCCTGCCCCTATGTGAAAATCCGCGCAAGAGGCCGCTTTTGCAGCGATAATAGCGAAGCGGCGGGAACCAGCGATTCCTCCTCGTCGGCGATTCTGAACCGTCACAAAATGGATCTTTTTCAATATCATGGAAGCTGTCATAGCAAGACCTCGGGGCGGGCGTCTGAGCGGCACTCCAGTTTGAGGCTTGTTTGAAGCCGGCAATTTTGGCGGGAGCGGTGCTTCTATCGGTCATTGCAGCGTGGACCGATTTTCGTAGCCGCCGCATTCCGAACTGGTTGACGGTACCAGCGCTATTAGTCGGGATTGCCGCGAATTCAGCGTTCAACGGCTGGAGCGGACTGAAAGCTTCGCTGCTCGGTGCGGGACTGGGGCTGCTGTTGCTGTTGCCCTTCGTCCTTCTGCGCAGCTTGGGCGCTGGCGACTGGAAGCTGGCCGGAGCCCTGGGATCCTTCACAGGGCCAACCGTGCTGGTCGGTCTGCTGGTTTGGTCAGTTTTCGTAGCGGGAGTCATGGCGGTGGCATTGATCATTTACACGGGGCGTGTGCGACAGACCATGCGGAACATCGGGCATATCTTGATTTCGCTGGTCACCTTCCGACTACCGGGACATCAGGTCTCGCTCGACAATCCCGACTCGCTCAAGGTTCCATATGGCGTGGCTCTGGCCTTCACGGTGATGCTCTACGGCGCTGCCCACGTTTGGGGAGTTGCATAGCATGCTGAATCTCGCGCGCAAAACCATCCATCGGCTCGCCACCGAAGTCCGCGGAGCAGAGATTGCCGAGGCTGCTGCCGTCCTGCCCTTGATGTTCATGATGCTGCTCGGCATCTTCTGGTTCGGACAGGCCTTCAGCATCTACGGCACCATCACGCGCGCAGCGCAGGAAGGTGCGCGCGCCGGAGCTGCCCCGTATTGCACGACGTGCACCACGGTGAACCGACCTTCCATAAATGCTTCGAACGCGGTCCAGGCCGCACTGACGATTGCCAAACTCGACCCGACGAAAGCGCAATGGCCGGCGGTTCAACCCGTCCTCAACCAGTGTCTTAGCGGAGGAGGAGCAGCGGCTTGCGACGGCGCAGCCAGCACGAATTTTTGCGTGCAGACTCCTGTCCAGTTGACGAGCACGGTCGGCACAGGCGCTGCCGGAATCTGCGGAATCTCCGTGACGTTCCAATATCCATTTCAGTTCTGGCTGCCGTTTACTTCGTTGAACAAGCAGCAGATCTGGCTGCCAGCAGCAGCCCGCGTGCGGATGGAAACCCGTTGATCTCCCGGCCTCACTTACGGAGTTGGTTGAGTGGGCTCGGCAAGGTCGCGTGGCGCGACGAGCGTGCAGCCCAACTCGTCGAGTTCGCGGTTTCGCTCCCTCTGCTCGTGGTCTTCGTCGTGGGTATCTTTGATTTCAGTGGAGCGTACACGCTCAAGCAGAAGTTGACCAACGTCGCGCGCGATGCGGCTCGCGCCGCTGCCGCCGATCCGGCCAACGATTTGCAATCGCCTTCATCAGCTTTGCCTGCCTCTGTCAGCGACTCTTATCAGGTCGTTTTTAACTATTTGGTCGCAAATAAGATCAATACGTGCGGGATGACGGTTAACCCTTCTATCTTCGTAACCGGCCCGGGCGAGACTTGGACCTTTACCAGCAACACCAACGGTTGCCTGGGAACCGGCCTCACGATCGTCATTAACCGGGGTTATATATTCGCCGCCAACGGAGCGAACCAACCGGCTGGTGTGAATTGCTCGTCACAGGCAGCAGGCGCGCAAACCGCGGTCATCGGCACCTGCGTCAGTGTTCACTATGCTTACCAATGGCAATTTGGCCGCGTGGTCAGCCTGTTGGGTTCGACGCTTGCGCTGCCGAGCAATATCTCAGCCACTGCGGTTGCGATGAACGAGAATTGAAATCATTTATGAAGCCGCCTATTCTCTGCCGACTGCGCCACTCGCACTCCGAACGCGGAGTCACGATGATTCTGGTTGCGATTGCGATGGTGGCGATCATCGCCATGGCGGCGCTCTCGATTGATGTCGTCACGCTTTATCTGGCGCGAGAGGAAGCGCAGCGCTCCGCCGATGCAGCCGCGCTGACAGCTGCACGCCTCGTCTCGATTTCGGGCCTGACTGGCGATCCCAACAACTCGGCGAACTCCTGGCAAGCCATCTGCGGCGGGGCGGCGAGCCCTGCCACTAAGGCGGCAACCGCCATCGGCGCGCAGAGCACGGTGGGAGGCACTGTCGCGACTACGGTCACCGTGACGTATTCGGCCGGAGGTCAAGGTCCGACCGCCGACTGTTCGTCATTGCCGGCTGCTTTCGCGGTGAACCCGATGGTCACCGTTCAGCTACAACGCACCAGCCTGCCCACGTTCTTCTCGCGCATCTGGGGAAACACCGGCAACAGCGTTAGCGCCAACGCGACGGCTGAGGCCTTCAATCCGTCGAACTCTGGAAATGTCGGCAATCAAGTTACGGGAACCATTACTCCGGTGCAGCCGCGCTGCGTGAAGCCGTGGATCATACCGAATCTCGACCCATTGAACCCAAGCTCCCCCACATGCACGAACGCCACGTGTCAACCGCTGGTCGATCTCAGGGACGGGCACGTCATCCATGGCGGAGTCTCGCTCAACGGTGGTGCAGTTACGAACGCGGGTGTGATAGGCGAAAGATTCTGGCTGTCACCCGACTGCCATTTCGGCGCTGGCACGTGCGGGCTTCGGAACCCATCGCCTTTGCCTAATTATTACTCGGGAAATCTAACGCATCTTGAGCCACCTCCAAGCTTGGAATACCTGCCCGGCCAAGTCCTGAGCCCTTCGGTTGCGGTTCCCAGTGCAGCCTTGGCTGGAAATAACTACGAACAGGCCATTGCCGGATGCGATCAGAGTACGATCTACCAATGCGGAGTCCAGAGTTCCAGTGGTACCCCCAACATTGTCGACCTGAGTGAAAATCCGGCTCGTTCAGACACCACAAATGGCGTCTTGGCCTTGATACACCAGGCGGATGCCAGCACGACGGGTTCGGCAACCGGGCAGGACACGCTCAACCCTTTTGGAGCTCCATCGGCGTTCCCTTTCCAGATTCTCGCTGGAACCGCCAATCCACTCTCGGGTCTCGGATTAACCGCGGGGAACCCAATCACGAACAGTAACTCGATCGTTTCTCTTCCGATCTACGATCAGAGTACGGCCATCGGTAGCACTACAACCGCTGTCACCATCATCGGGTTCCTGCAAGTCTTCATCAATTCGGTTGACCAGTATGGAAACGTGAACGTGACCGTCTTGAATGTGGCTGGCTGCGGCAACGGAACGAACACGACCTCCCCGAACCCTGTCACGGGGTCGTCTCCGGTGCCGGTCCGCTTAATCACCTCTCCGTGAGCAACAGGTTCAGGATCTCAGCTTTGTCCGATACCTCTGCGCTAAAATCTTTGATTGCAAGGGCTTAGGGGTCAGGGATATGACCGAGGTATCCGCAAAATATTGGAAACAAAGATTTTACGGGCAAAATATTGCGGACTAAGGACTTACGGGATTTCGAACCCGAAACCACTGGACTTTGAAACCTGTGTTTAGAGGTCTGGGTTGTCGTCGCCGGGCTTGGCTTCTGGTTGCTGGTTGGCAGGAACCTGGATCTGTGGCGCGGGGACAGATTGCGGACTCGTGGCGGCTGGAGGCGAAGCGGCCCCATCGTCCTCGGACTCCTCGGCGGTTTGCACCGGAGGCAACGGCATGGCGAAGCCTTCTGCGCGGGGGCTGAGGATCACGCGATCGAGTTGCCGGTGATCGCTGGCCGCACTGAGAATCAGAAAGTTAAACTTCGATCCGTTCAGCAGCTTCGCAAGCACTTCAGCCGCCGGCGCTGGACCGATGTCGGCCACGACTCGCTCCTGCTCGGCTCCGGCAGCAATGGAGACTTCAGCACCGGTACGCTGCTGCACCGCGTACAGCACCTCTGACAACGTCGCCTTGTCGGAGTGGATCGCCAGCAGTCCATTGCGGAACGAAACTTCGAGGGGGGGCCTCGGAGGATCAACATGAACTCGCTCGCCACCGGCGACGTAGTTGGCTGTCACCAGCCCCGGACGCGTCGGTTGCGCAGGAGACGAAGTATAGACTCGCGCGGAAGTGGCGGCGCCGCCACCCATGACCTTGATCATCACGGTGCGGCCATAGGGAAATATCTGGTAGGACTGGGCGCTCTTCAAATCGAGGACGAGTCGCGTGACCGGCGGCTTCGACTGGAACAAGCCGATCCGAACATCTTTCACTTGACCGCGATCGACGGATTGACTGCGCAGTGCGCTGCCGGGAGTGGCGTTGGGAAAATCGATGACCAGCCTGTCGGGGCCGGTCAGCACTTGTGTTTGAGGAACGACCCGGTCGCTTGACTCGATTTCGATTTCGACCGCGTCGTTACTGCCGAGCACCTTCACATTCCGAACTGAAGTCTGTGCCAGCAACATGGAACCGGCGAGGGGCACGCACAACGCAGTCACCTGCAGTCGGCTCGCTACCATTCGGGGAAGACTGAGCATGAACACCTGTGCCCGGACAAATTTTCGATGGTTCTAGCGCGATTCTAGCAGTGTTTGGCAACTATGGGACTTACTTAGGTATTAGAACCAAGGGTTCCGCCCTAGCGTCAGTGAGTCAGCGGCTTCAGGATCTCTCCCAAGAGGTCAGGTTGGCCCGAGGCGCGCTCGAGATGCGGATTTTTCTCACCGTCGTGATAGGCGACGGAATATGTCTTGAAAAACTGAGCGTTCTCGACCAGCAGATCGATGGGACGATCGCTTCCCTGCGCAGCCTTCAAGGTCTCGTGCATTACAGACGGCGACCACTTGCGACCGTTGACCGCAACCAGCTTCATGCCCGGGCCGAGGCCCGCTTGGTATGCGGGTGAGCCGACGGTCACGTCGTCGAACTTGCCGTCTTCATTCACGGTAAATCCGAGCGAGAAGGAAAAGTCGGCGAACTTAGCCAGCTTCTCGATGGCTTGGGTGAAGGGATTTGGCTTGTCGGTGTAGACCAGCTTCCAGCCGCCACCTTCAATACCGCCAAGTGGAGCGTGTGTGGTGGTGGCCGCGACACGTTCGTGCAACAGCTTCGCCCAATCGTAGGGTGCAACCTCGTTGAGTGTGCGGACTACGTCATCAAACGTGTAGGAAACGACTTTGGGTGGACCACTTTCGCCGCCATGAAAACGCCGGCAGAAATCGTTGAGCGAGCGCTGACCGTGCGTCTGCTGGCGGATCGTTGCATCGACCTCGAGCCAAATCAGTTCTCCCTCGGGATAGTAGTCGAGGCTGCGGCGCCAGTTTTGCCATTGCGATCCCATCATGCGCAGGGTTTGCACGGAGCGCGCGGTGTCTTCGAGCGGACGCCAGGTCCGACCCGCGCGATGATCGAGCGTGGCGGCAGTTGACGCAAGCCCCTCGCGGTATTGCTCGTCGGTCAACAGTCCGGAGCGCGCGGCCAACACGTCGCCGAGATATTCCGTGAGACCTTCATACACCCAGAGAAGGTCACCCACCATCGGCTCTTGATAATTGGGGGTGGCGAGGCCGGCGGGGCGACGATACTTCCCATTCCAGGAGTGAACGAACTCGTGAGGCACGAGCCCAGCCTCCAACATGTGCAGGTCGGGATCGAGCAGCGCGCGTTCCGAGGCGACGCTGTCATTGGATTCGTGATGCTCAAGGCCGTGTCCGCCGACCTGGTCACTCAGCGTCAAAAGAAAGTGATACTGGCGATAATGACGTGCGCCGAAGAGCGCTCCGGTTTCGGCGACTAACTTCTGACAGGCGGCAAGATCCTGCGGCGTCATCGCGAGATCAGTCTCGGCGTCGGCGACCAGATCCATCACGTGGACGGGCGACTCTCCTGATTTGGTCAGTTCGACTTTGCGGTAGTGCGCGCCAGCGATAAGAGGCGAATCCACGAGCGTAGTCAGGGAAACCGGCGAAAACTCGACCTCATCGCCCGAGCTGCGTGCCACCGGCAACGCAGTTCCGAATTTCCAACCTGCGGGCAGAGTAACCGATGGCTCGAAGGTCACATCGTCCGAGCGGGAGCCCTTGGGATAAAGCAACACGGCGTTCCAGTTCAAATCGAGGATATTGCTGGAGGCGGCTGGACCGCCTGCTCCGGCGCTGTCCTGCGAGGTGATGGCGTCGAGCGAAACATCAATTGCAGTCACGCCGGCGGGGACTGGAACGTGGAACTCGTACATTTCGACGCCATCGCGTTGCCAGGGGAGCGGTTGTCCGGCGGCTTCCATGTGAATGCCGGTCAAAGCGGCAATCGGTCCGCTGGGCCGATGATTGCCGGGAATCCATTTGGGAAACACGAGCGCCATCTCGCCGGCACGTGCGGGGATTTGCAAGTGTGCGTGATAGATGTTGCGACGTGCGTCGGAGAGATCAACGTGAAGTCGGATGGCCTGCGCGGCGCTTAGCGCGGAGAGAAAAGAGAACCACATGACGGCCACGACATGAAACGCAGCAGGACGCACCAGAACCTCCATAAAAATGAGACCAGCAGGCTATCGGAAGTAGGTGAATGAGTTCAAGGCATAAGGAGGCCAGTCGATGGCTGGAGGACAGCAGGTTCCTCGCGCGATAAAACCGCGCTTCGGAATGACAAACGGGGGACTAATCAAGTGTGACAGCTTGGATATCCACTCACCTCAGAACCGTCGGCGCGCTACGATCTGGCGAGTTTGCGGCGCGACATCCAATAGGTCAAGCCCAAGCCGGATGCGACCAGCAGCCACGTCCCAGGCTCGGGGACTTCGCCGCCACCGCTGGGACAGGGGTTGCCCTTCTTGCCCTTGACGGTAGTAGTTGTGCCTGACTTGGGATTTTTTCCGACTCCGCAAACGCCGGGAAGTGGCGCTGGAGAAATTGGAACCCATGTCCCGCCCTCGATGGGATCGTACAGACTGAGTGGGGGAGCCGGCCCTAATCCAGGAACGCTCGGACGGTTCAGCAATGTTGATTCGAAGGGGACGGGCGGAGCGGTAACGGCGGTTCCGATCGAAGGATGAACCGGCTCTTCAAATTTTGCGGGCGGAGGTTCGGCAGAGTTCGTTGCCTGTTGGGGAACTTCTTCCACGCGGTTGGCGCAACGGGCGCGCGCCGTCATCTTGCCGTCGGTAATGAGTTTCTCGCCCTTCTTGAGGGTAACGCGGTGGCGCGTCCAATAGACTTTGTTGCCGATGCGGTAGGAAATATAAGCGGTGCGCGCTAGGACGAGACGCACCACGCGGGCATGATCATAGTCGAATCCGGCGTAATGAGCTGCAACGATCGGATCGTGTTCCGCCACCCACTTCAACTCGCGCGCGTCATTGATTCCACCGGGCACGACTGAATACGGATACACCGGACGATCGACGACCGTGCGGGCAGTCTCCTGCTGCGTCAGCAAAAGCAGATTTGTGGCAGACTCGGCGCTGTGGCTCGGAGGCGTTGCAGTGGAGACGTGGAACAACGATGGGCTCAAATGCCGCAGAGCAATGGAGGCAAGCCCGAAACCACAGGCAACGAACAGCAATCCCAAGATGACGTGGCGAACGAGACGATTGCGGCGATGACGACGGGTCCTGCGTTTGCGGACTACCGTTTGAACATTCCCTGCTTCGGGTTGATTCACTTCTCTCCCTACCTCATAGTGGCCGGCCATCCTGGGCTTTGGACCGAGCGACACTTCACTGCAGTAAGCGGCTGCAGGTACGGTGCCACCAGCCGGCGCATCGATCTCCAACAATGCGAAGCAGATCGATAAGTCAGATTGCGCAACATGCTAACAGACAGCGCAGCGATTTGCATCAACATGTTCCAAGAATGGAACGGGAAGGGAGGCAGTAGTTCCCAAGGCGGAAAAATCCTCCGATTTCACGAGATGTTCAGCCTAGTTACTTTAGTAACCAACACGCTTGGGCCATTCCACAAAGCAGAGAACCGTTGGTACCATGCGGTTGGTTACGGGAGTTAATCCTGTACACGAAAGAATCGCCGTTCCCTTCACGGCGCTACCAGCTAACCGAACCCTACGGCTTAGCCAATATCCCCCGGTAGAAGAAACAGAAGTGCCTGCTGTCGCGAGCGATGGGAGACAGCCATCTTCGTTTGCTGGGAGACATGCCGATGCGCATAAGCCGTATCTCTCTTGTTCTGATTGTGGCCCTCGTGGCACTGGTTCTGGCCAGTTCTGCATTTGCGACGAGCGTGACGATGACCTATGAAGGCCATCAAGGCGCGACAGCGATTGACGGTTCGCCGTTCATTGGCTATCCCTACTATTTTTCGATCAACGGAAGCAAGACCTTCACGCCGTTGCTTTGCGACAGTTACGACAACAACGTGAGCCTGGGCCAGACCTTTAACGCGACTGTCTCGCCATTTCTGCAGGGCATCAGCAACAGCATGTTCGGTGCTTCGATGACGCTCGACTACAAGGCTGCGGGATTGATCTTCAAGAGCATGCTCGCGGGCGGACTTGACCGTGCGCAGGCGCAGTGGGCAATCTGGGGCCTGTTCTCGACGAACGCGCAGAGCAATCCGTACTTCACCACGATTAACGGGGCTGCGATTGACGCGACTTATCTCGCAGAGGCACAAACCGCAGGAAATGGCGCCTACACCAGGCTGCTGCTCTACACGCCAGTGGGCGCGAAGCCCGGCATGGGGCCGCAGGAATTCATTGGCTACAGCGCGGTTCCGGAACCAGCGAGCCTGACGCTGCTGGGCACGGGATTGATTGGGCTGGCGGGAATGATCCGCCGGAAGATGGCCAAAGCACAAGATTAGTTTTTGTCCGGCACTACCCTTCTGAACGCATCTCACTCCTGCCGCACAGCAGCCATGCTGTGCGGCCTTTTTTGTGTCAAGGTCCCTCGAGCCTTCTGGCTGCGGGTGCCATTACTCAATCGCGTAGTCGATTTTGATGCCGCGCTTCTCCACTTCATCGAGGAAGAGATCGGCAGGAACGTCGAGTTCCTGCAGGACTCCGCCACGCTTGGTGATGGCGCCCGAGGCGAGCATCTGCACGACGATGGATGCAGGAAAAGCCGTCGTGCGCATCATCGCGCTCATGTCGGTCTTGGGATCGTAGTGATCGACCATGGTAAAGGACGCGACTCTTCCCTTCAGTCGCCCGCCGAGCAGGCCGCGGACTCCGGCACGATTCACGGATTCGTGCGCTTCGAGGCGCATGAGGCAGACGTCAGGTCCCTTCGAAGCGAATTTTCCGGCGAAAATTTTCGACATCATGGCGCGAGGGGCGATCTCGGCCTTGCCGAATTTCATCTTTTCGCTCGAAAAGAGACCGAGTTCGTTCAGTTCGCAGAGCAGGTCATAGTGTCCGGGATAGCGCAACGTTTTTTCGAAGCACTCGCCGACTCGGCCCTCGAATGTTTCCGGCAGCGTGGAGGTTCCGCCGGAGGTGTGGAATGCCACGAGCGGCGAGAAGCCGGCGAGGTGGAAGTCTTCCGGTTCGGTGAGAGGATCAATGGTGGTCAGCTTGCCTTTGCGCAGAATGCGGGCGGGCTCGACATATTCGTTGATGAGTCCTTCGACGGAGAAAACGAGTTGATAGTGGAAGGGCGGCGTGGGCTGCTCGGGAAGGCCGCCGACGTAGAGGCGCAGTGCGTCGGCGCGACCGCCCAGCCTGCGGACGAGTTCGCCGCCGAGAATCGAGGCCATACCCGGAGAGAGGCCGCAGTCCGGCGCGAGGGCTACACCGCGCTTCTCGGCCTGCTTCGAGAGAGCCAACTCCTGGCGGACCACGGTGTTGTTGCCCCCGAGATCGGCGAAGTGGCAGCGCGCTTCAACCGCAGCGCGAGCCAGACCTAGATTAAGAAAGTACGGCACTGCGGAGAGGGCGGCGGCGTGACCATGCATTACCTTTGCAGCGGCTTTCTGGTCGCTGGCATCGAGCGCTATGGCGCGGACTTTTTTGTCGCGGGTTATCTTGTTGACTCGCGCAGCCACTTCGCGGGCGCGCTTTAGGTCAGTGTCGGCCAGGGTAACAGCGTCCACTTGCGGGGTGCGCGCCATGTCGAATGCTGCCGCAGAGCCCATCATGCCGGAACCAATTACTAGTAGCTTCATAGAAATCTCTCCTGAGAGTTTGTTCCTGGGCTTCGGAGGATCACACTACCCGCGGGAACGAATGCCGCGATCGTCTGTGTCAGAAGCCTTTTGTGGTTATGGGTGAGCCTTCGGATCAGCCCAAAATCGGAGTTGCGGGAGTAACTAGAGCCCGGAAGGGGCCAGGCGGTCACAGATGTAACGGCGAAGGTCGAGACGCAGGAAGTTCACAGAAGATCATATCACTTGGGGAACGGGGACTGCATAAAGACAGTACTACACGGTCCACGCCGTCATTCGGGCCGAGCGCCAGTTCACTATTCCTGATGCAGATTGAACAGAAACTGTCGGCAGTGAAACTGGTATTGATCGTCCCCCGGCACCCAGGCAGGATGCCCTCCCGATCTGCGGTTGAGGGAGAGCCATCCCGCCTGGCCAGGATTGAAAGCGCTCGTTGTCAGACTCCTGGCTTCTCGATCACGCCGCGAATGCGCTCGAAGGCCCAGTCAATCTCCTCGCGCGTGATGACCAGCGGAGGCGCGATGCGGATGAACCTTGTCGTGCGTCTCCTTGCAGAGAATCCCTTCGTCTTTGAGCGCTTCGCAGTACGGGCGCGCCGGACTGTGGAGTTCGATGCCGATCCACAGGCCCTTGCCGCGGACTTCTTTCAGGTGCGGGCTGCGCAGAGTCTGCAGCCGGCTCAGGAAGTAGGCGCCCAGTTCGGCGGAGCGCTCGACCAGTTGCTCGTCCTTCAAGACACCGCAAGGCGGCACGCGCGACGGCGCAGGCCAGCGGATTGCCGCCGAAGGTGCTGCCGTGATCGCCGGGATGAAGACGCCGAGCACTTCGCTTCGAAGCCAGCACGGCCGAGACCGGATAGAAGCCGCCGGAGAGCGCCTTGCCGACGATCACCACGTCGGGCGTGATGCCTTCGTGCATGTAGGCGAAGAGCTTGCCGGTGCGGCCGAGGCCGGACTGGATTTCGTCGGCCATGAAGCAGGACGTCGATTCTGCGGCAGATGGCCGACGGCTTCTTTCGAAGAAACCCGCGGGCGGAATGACGATGCCGGCCTCGCCCTGAATCGGCTCGACCAGGAAGGCGCAGGTGTTGGGCGTGATGGCTGCGCGCAGCGCGTCGGCGTCGCCGAAGGGGATGATCTTGAAGCCGGGAGTGAACGGGCCGAAGCCGTCGCGGTACTGCTCGTCGGTCGAGAAGCTGACGATGGTGATGGTGCGGCCGTGGAAGTTGTTGGCGCAGACGATGATCTCGGCCTTGCCGTCGGGAATGCCTTTGACCTTGTAGCCCCACTTGCGCGCGGCCTTGACCGCGGTCTCGACGGCCTCGGCGCCGGAGTTCATGGGCAGCGCCATGTCGAAGCCGGTGAGGTCGTGCAGTTCTTCGTAGAGCAGCGGCAGTTGGTCGTTGCGGAAGGCGCGCGAGGTCAGCGTGACCTTGCGGGCCTGCTCGATCAGGCGTCTCGAGAATCTTGGGATGGCAGTGTCCCTGGTTGACCGCCGAGTAGGCCGCGAGGCAATCGAGGTAGCGCTTGCCCTCGACGTCGTACACCCAGACGCCCTCGGCGCGCTCGATGACCACGTCGAGCGGATGATAGTTGTGAGCTCCGTAATTGTTCTTCGAGCTCGATGAATTCCTGAGAGCTGAGTCTTTTCTTCTATCGGGCATGAGTCCTCCTGGGATCGTAATCAGTTATGACGGATCTCTTCTCCAACAGCATGGTCAGCAGCGCCATGCGCACGTACAAGCCGTTCGCCGCCTGCCGGAAGTAGAGGGCGCGCGGATCGCTGATCGACGGTCTTGTCCAGTTCGACCGTGCGCGGCAGCGGATGCAGGATCAGCGCGTCCGACTTCATGCTGCTGCAAGCACGGTCGAATCGATGGCATAGCGCTGCAGTTCTTGCCGGTCGCGCACGCGCTCGGGACGGATGCGCGTCTGGTAGACCACATCCACTTCGCCGATCACGCGGTCAATGTCCGACTCCAGTTCGTAGCGGACGCCATGCTCGTCGAGATATGCAGGATGTCGGACTTCATCTGCAGTTCCGGCGGACTGACAAAGAAAATCTTGACGCGCTCGAACTTGGCCAGCAGATACGCCAGCGATCGCGCGGTGCGACCCTTGTCGAGTTCGCCGATAATGGCCACGCTCAGCCCGTCCAGCGGACGTTCGCGATAAATCGTGTACAGGTCGAGCAGCGCCTGAGTGGGATGCTGGCCGCCATCGCCGTCTCCGGCATTGATGACCGGCACCGGGGAGACCTGGGCAGCGCGGCTCGCGCCTCCCGCTTCATGATGGCGAATCGACGATGACATCGGAGTAGCTGCCGATGATGCGGATGGAGTCCTCCACCTGTTCGGCCTCGACCTCGGACGAAAACGCACGAGCCTGTTCGGTGGAGAGCACCCTGCCGCCCAGCCGATGCATGGCGGCCTCAAAGCAGAAGCGGGTGCGCGTCGAGGGGCGGTAGAACAGTGTGGCCAGGATTTGGTTCTGATAGTCGAGCGTGCCCCCGCGCGCCACGACGCGCTCCATCCCGTGCGAACGTTCGAACAACTCCATCAGCAGCGGCACGGTGAATTGCTGCGACTCGATCACATGGCGCAGACCTTTGGCGTTTTTCGAATCGGGATCCAAGTCGTCGGCGTCTGGCTGCTCGGCACAAGCATGGTGTGTGACATGGTCAGCGTCCTCCCACAGGGACTTCGAAATGTACATGCACCTTACCCAGAATCACTTCTGTGTCAGGAACAATGTGAGTGCCAGCGCGTCCGGCAACGGCATCGCACAGATGATCGTAAGAAGTGATGATTGCTTCCCTGCCACCCGCCTGCAGAAAGTGCATCGAGGACTCGACTTTGGGGCCCATGTTTCCGGGCGGGAATTGGCCTGCGCGGTAGTGCTGCTTCGAGTTCAGAGACGGTCACATTGGTCAGGGCTCGCTGCGTCGGCTTCTTGTAGTCGAGATAGATGTAGTCGGTGTCGGTGGAGATGGCGAACAGGTCGACACCGAGTTGGGAGGCGAGCAGGGCGGAGGCGCGGTCCTTGTCGATGACTGCGTCCACGCCGTGGAGATCGCCGTTTCCACGCACGACGGGAATTCCGCCGCCGCCGCATCGCAACGACCAGCACGCCCTGGCTCATGAGCGATCGGATGACTTCCAGCTCGACGATCTCGACCGGCTCCGGCGAGGGGACGACGCGGCGATAGCCGCGAGCTGCGTCCTCGACAATCTCCCATCCAAACTGGCGCTTTCGCTCTTCGGCCTCGGCGCGTGAATAGAAGGGTCCAATCGGCTTGGTGGGATGTTGCATGGCGGGATCGTTCGGCGAGACGATGCTTTGCGTGACCAGGCTGACCACTGGAATCTGGAGTCCGGCGGCGGCCAGTTCGTCGTATAAGGATTGCGCCAGCAGATAGCCGATTTCTCCCTGACTGGCCGCGCCACAAACATCGATCGTCTGGCCGGGAACCAGGTCAGCAGCGCGCTCTGAGCGCAAGAGCTGCGCACCGACTTGCGGGCCGTTACCGTGAGTCACGACGAGGTGGTAGCCCTCGCGAATCAAGCCGATGATTGCAGCCGCCGTCCGTCGGGCGTTGGCCAGTTGCTCGACAACGGTGCCCTTTTCCCCGGCGCGGATCAGGGAGTTGCCACCGACGGCGATAAGCATGGAGCGCAAGGCAGTTCTTCCAGTTCTCAGCTACGTTCTTTCCGGCTCTGTTCTCTGTTCAAGCGTGCGTTAGTTCGTGACACGACGGGGTGGCCGGTTGAGGCGCTTCACGGTACTGCATGAGTTCCAAAAGGATGGCTTTCTGCGCGTGCAGGCGGTTCTCAGCCTGCTGGAACACCACGGAGTGCGGGGAGTCGATCACCTCGTCCGTAACTTCGTCGCCGCGATGAGCAGGTAGACAGTGCAGAAACAGGGCATCGAACTTGGCGTGACGGAAGAGCTCGGCATTCACCTGATACGGCATGAATACAATCCGGCGCTCGTCCTTTTCTGATTCCTGGCCCATGCTGGCCCACACGTCGGTGTAGATAACGTCCGCATCCGCCGCTGCCTCAACTGGATCATTCGTGAGCGTGCAGGTGCCACCGGTCTGAATACCGCGCTGCAAGGCCCACTCCACCGCCTCGGGCTTGGGTTCGAAGCCCCGGGGCGTGGCTACCCAGACGTGCGCTCCAAGTTGCGCTCCGGCAAACATCAGCGAATGGCAGACGTTGTTGCCGTCGCCGATGAAGGCCACCTTCAGGCCGGAGACATCGCCTTTGAACTCCTGCATGGTGAGATAGTCGGCCATGGCCTGGCAGGGGTGGCTGTAGTCAGTGAGGCCGTTGATGACCGGAATGTTGGCGTACTCCGCCATGCGCTCGACAATCTCGTGGGCGTAGCGTGCGGATCATGATGCCTTGCACCATGCGCTCGAGATTCTTGGCGACGTCGTAGAGCGACTCGCGCTTGCCAAGATTGATTTCGGCGTTCGACAGGTAAAGAGAAAAACCGCCGAGCTGTTGGATGCCGACGTCAAACGAAACGCGAGTGCGCAGCGAGGGCTTCTCGAAGATCATGGCCAGTGTTTTGCCCCGAAGGACGGCGGTGTGTGCCGAAGGATGCGTTTTGATTTCGTGGGCAAGGTCGAGCAGATAGCGAATTTCCTCCGACGAAAAGTTTCTGATGGAAAGAAAGTTATGACGGCCCATGGGATGCCTCAGTTCTCCAAGCACGGGTTGGGGTGTTCTCGGCGTTGAACGGATCTGGATTGGGCGTTAGAAGAGCGGAGAGGCGAAAGAAGCATGGGGAATGCCCCAGGAAAAGCCTTTGCCGGTCGTGTTTACGCTCGGGGTGACTCATGGAGAAGACGGCAACATCCCCTGCTGGATGGTCTCTTTTCAGGGCTAGGAGAGACAGTGAAAGGCGTCACCGTGCACGGTGACGGGGGTCACGCAGTTTGGGTGAAAGGCATCACGGAGAAGGCCTTTTGATTCAACTGCCTGGAGGGACTGAAGATTTGGTGGAGCTAGTCGGGATCGAACCGACGACCTCATCGTTGCGAACGATGCGCTCTCCCAGCTGAGCTATAGCCCCGTATGTGGGTTGGATTGTGACTGCTGAAGTATTTTATCAGCGTTCGAAGATTGGCACCAAACGGACGAATTACCGTGGGTACCCGATGGAGAACCACGTCCGGGAAATAGGCTTGACGAAAAGCGATGGATCACGTCTAACTATCATTAACAAACGGCCGTGGGAGCCGTTGGGGATTGCCCGATGTTTTCGCAACTTAATCCCGTGTATGCACGGCGGCAGCTCTGGGTCCGAGCGGGATCGCTTGCTCTGCATGGGGCGGTATTGGCCTGGATGTTGCATGCACCAACTCCTCTGTTGCTAACGGCTTCATCGGTCGCGGTCGGGCAGAATGGCAGTTCCGTCACGCGGCTGTACTGGCCAAGCACGAACCCGGATGACAGCAGTCACAGTTCTTCCGATCAGGCGACGGAGCGGTACAAGCATCAGCGACTTGGGCACGAGAAGTTGACCTGGAAGACACCGGCGCAGCTGGCGAAGCTCACGGCGCCGCAGAATTCGCTGTCGCGCACTGAGGCTGAGGACAATTCCAAGACACAGACGCTCTCGGCTCTGGGTCACGGAGCCGAGGCGGGGCCGCGTTACGGCACGCTCTACCGCGGACCGCTAACGGGGGACGAGATTCGCCCGGCGTTGCCGGTCACGACTTCTGATCCGACGGTTTATCCGTGGCAGTTGCCTGACTACGCGGGCAATGAGGTTATCGAAATCACGATTGATGAACGCGGAGATATCATCAGCAAGACGGTGCTGCAGAGCCTGGGCCCCGACATCGATAGCAAGTGCCTGGCGGCGCTGGAAAATTGGCACTTTCGTCCGGCCACGAAAAACGGCGCGCCGATTCCTTCGAAGCAGGATGCAATCTTTCCATTCCGGGCACGCGGCTGACCCGCGAACAGCGGGATTCGGCGGCCTCTTACAATCGCCTATAGCCGCTATAATGAACAGGTGAACGATATCGCAGTAAAGCAGGTTGCGTCGGCCGACTTTCCCACACGATGGGGCAACTTCCGTATTTATGGCTTTCGCGGTCAGTTCGGTTCTGATGGGAACCGCCGCATGGAAGAGGCAGTCGCGCTGGTGATGGGCGACGTGAGGTCGGAGCCGGCGCTGGTGCGGATTCATTCGCAATGCCTGACCGGCGATGTGTTTCATTCGCTGCGCTGCGATTGCCGCCAGCAGCTCGAGATGTCGCTGGCGATGATCAGCGAAGTCGGCGCGGGTATTCTGATTTACGAGCAGAAAGAAGGGCGTGGCATCGGCTTGATGGCCAAGCTGCAGGCCTACGAACTGCAGGATTCCGGGCTCGATACGGTCGAAGCGAATGAGCGACTGGGATTCAAAAATGACTACCGCGACTACACCCTTCCCGCAGAAATTCTGAAGGCCCTGGGTGTGACGCGGGTGCGACTGCTCTCGAATAATCCCGACAAAGTCGAGGCCCTCGAAAGCGCCGGGGTGCGCGTGGTGGAGCGTGTGCCTTGCGAGGTCACACCCAGCCCACACGCGGAAGAATACTTAAAGACAAAGAAAGAGAAGCTGGGGCACCTTTTCACTTCGAGTTAGCCGGTTGATCCTCGTCTTGCAGCTACGGTTTTGCGCAACTGCCCCCATCGTGCTTTAATTCGCTGACTCCCTTTCGCGAATGGCTGCCTCTGATTCCGGAAATCGTGCGTCGTCACGCTTTGCTGTTGTCGCTCTGGGTCTTGCCCTGGTAGGCGCGGCAGCAATGCTCTATTACCATCTGGGGCTTTTCATGCCGCGAGTGCTCGAAGTGGGAGCCAGCAGAAATCTGGCGGGCGGCTACGCATTCGGCAATGACTTTTATCCTGTATGGCTGACCACGCGGGAATGCTTGCAGGAGCGGCGCGATCCCTATAGCCCCGAGATGACGCGCGAAATTCAGCAGGGACTCTTTGGGCGGCCGCTGGATGCGAGCGTTCCTACCGACCCCCTTACGGATTACCGAACCTTTGCTTACCCTGCGTTCACGGATTTGTTGTTTTGGCCCGCGGCTGGCTTTCCGTTTCCTGTGGTGCGCGTGGCGGTTGTCGTGTTGCTGGCCGTTCTCACTGTCATCAGCATCTTGCTCTGGATGCGAGCGCTGAGTTGGCACCTCGGGTGTACATGGACCGCGATCGTTGTTTTGCTGGTCTTATGCAGCTATCCGGTGCTCGAGGGTTTGTACGCAGATCAATTGGGCCTGCTCGTAGGATTTCTGTTGGCGGCTTCGATACTTGCGCTGCGCCGAGGGCGATTGTTGCTCGCCGGCATTTTGATGGCGCTCACGACCCTCAAGCCGCAGATGACGTTGCTCGCAATACTCTTTCTATTTCTCTGGACGTTACAAAACTGGCGCGAGCGACGGCGGTTCTGCGTAGGTCTGTTCTCGACCGAGATTCTTCTGGTGGGAACGGCGCTCATAGTTTGGCCACAGTGGATACAGTCGTGGGCTCGGGTTGTGCTTGGATACCATCGCTACGCCAAGCCCCCGCTCGTACGCGCGGTTCTTGCAGAACCCTTGGGTGCAAGCATCGCTGGACCCGCCACGCTGATGATGATTGCAGCCTTGCTGATCGCCGCGATCGTGCTGGCTTGGCGCAACCGCGCGGCAGAAGCGGCTTCAGTGGAATTCTGGCTTACGCTTAGCGTCTTGCTTGGCATCACAAACATTACGATGCTGCCGGGGCAGGCTCTCCACGACCATGTCATTCTGCTGCCGGGGATTTTCCTTCTGGCGTTGCGCCGGAGCATATGGTCCTTGAGTTGGATATTCAAGGCGCTGCTGGGCATGGGAACTGTGGTCCTGCTGTGGCCCTGGATCGCCGCTTGCGGTTTAATCGCACTGCGGCCACTCCTAACGCACCAGCATTTTTATTCCAAGGCAATTTTTGCTCTGCCCTTGCGAACCGCCGCGGCCTTTCCCTTCATAGTGCTCGGACTGCTGGCGTTGGCTCTGATTAGAGATCAAACAGAAAACGGGTCTGGCACGCTAGCAGGCTGATTCCAGCGCCTTGCGCAGGGCAGTCTTGTTTTTTCCCGGCAGGTAGTGAACGGCCGCCTTCGCCAACGCCAAGTAAACTTCGTGCGCCGCAGGCACTTTCCGCAACACGCGCAGATGGCGTTTCACTGTGTCGACGTCGCCGCGGACGATGGGTCCGCTGAACGCGCTTGCCGCATCGAAGGATGCGTAGTTGGCCAGCGTCTGCAACAGGATGGGAGTCATGCGGCGCTGGGCGGCTGTGCGACTTACTCCCGCGGCGGCGGCCACGTGTTCTGAGGTGGCGAGAAGAGCGGTGAGCAATGGCGAGGCGAAGGTTCCCCAGGCGTGGTAGGCGGCCTTCTCTGACTTTCGAATCGAGTAAGCGTGACCGCCAAGATCGCTCACAACACGGCGTGCCAAGCGCACGGCGGCAGCGTCACCTTCAATTGCGAATGGCACTCCTGCGAGCGATGGTCTCGAACCGCGCACGAATGTCATTAGCGGATGAACCGATGCAACGCTCGCTCCTCGATTTCGCAAGCTGCTCAGTTCATCGCTGGCGAGGGCCCCGCTGGAATGAAAGACAACTCTTCCCTTCCAGGTCGTCTTGTCAGCGAGCGTGCGAGCGGCACCGGCAATTTCCGCGTCGGGCACACACAACCAGACCACTTGGGCTGACATGGCAGTCGGGAGTTGCAACATAGCCGTGGCATTGACTTCCTTCGCCAGCCTCTGCGCCCTTTTCAGCGAAATTCCGTTGGAGTGCGCAAGCACTGCGTCGATCGCGTACCCGGCTCGCCGCAGAGACACGGCAAGGGCAGCGCCGAGGTTCCCTGCTCCGACAATCGTGATTCGCGGCTTGGCCCCCATGCCCGGCAGCATAGCAGGAAAAAACGGCCTCGCACGTCGGACCTCAGACTTCAGCGCTCCGATCTTCTCAATTCTGAGAGCAGAAAAATGAATGCAAATCGCTGGGTCGAGGTCTGATGCCTGCCGCCTGACGCCGTGCTTTATATTGTTGACATGGCAAAATCTTCTCCTCACAAGGGCGCGCGCAGCAAGCGGACCAAGGCCCGCCTCGTTTCCTCTCGCACCGTGTACACCGGGCCGGTTTTCTGGGTATCGACTGACCACGTCGAGGAACCGGACGGCGTTCGCGCGCGGCGCGATGTTGTCCATCACTCGGGATCTGTGGTTGTGCTTGCCGTGGACGACTCCGGGGCGACGCCTCGAGTTCTCCTGGAGCGCCAGTATCGTCACGCGGCGCAAGATTATTTGTGGGAATTGCCTGCCGGCCGGATCGATCCCGGTGAGCAGGAACTGACCGCTGCGCGGCGCGAATTGTTGGAAGAGACCGGATACACGGCCCGCAAATGGAAGCGCATTCTGAAGTTTTATGCGAGCCCGGGCTTCGTCGCCGAGACTATGTCGGTATTTCTGGCGACCGGCCTGCGAGCGGGTGAGGCGCAGCCGGAGGAAGACGAGATTATCTACAAGCGCCTGGTGCCGCTACCAGCGGCGGTGAGCATGGCAGTTCGCGGAACTATTCGCGATGCCAAGACGATTTCGTCGGTACTGTGGCTCGATCACATGTCGCGCAGGTCGAAGGGAGGCCGGTCGGCTACCTAAAACAACTGTCAACAATCCCAGGCTCTCCCGTACAAACGAAAATACGTTCTTCCCGTTTTCAACGCTTTTTGACTAGTTATCATTCACTTGACAGCCTACCCCTAGCGTTCCAAAATGCATCCTATTGACTGCGGGCACGTCCTTGGGCGCCCCCAAAAGGGATGTGCAGAAAAAGGGGGGTACGTGGAACGACTGAAAGGAACCGTAAAGTGGTTCAATAACGCCAAGGGGTACGGGTTCATTGGGCGCGCGGATGGGCCAGACGTTTTTGTTCACTACAGCGCGATTAGCTCTGAGGGATACAAAAGCCTGCAAGAAGGCGACCCGGTGGAGTTCGAAATTACCGAGGGCCAGAAGGGACCGCAGGCGGCGAACGTGACCAAAGCAACCTAGTGGCAGACTCTGCCACCTCATTTCATCCTCCGCTACGCGAGCGCGTCCCGGCACCCGCCGGGGTTTAGTGTGTGAATCGTTTCTGACGTTCGCGGAATCTTCTTCAGCGGGGTCTGGTCCTCACCGAAAATCTTGTTTATCTTTAGTCGGTGGACAATAAGGCCATCGCCAACATTCTTTACGAAACCGCCGACCTGCTCGAAATTGATGGGCAGGACTCATTTCGCATCCGGTCCTACCGCAACGCCGCACAGGCCATCGAGAACCACTCGCAGCAAATCAAGGATCTGATGGGCGATTCCAAGCAGGTCCTTGCCATCTCCGGGATCGGCAAGGGCATGCTGAACAACCTGAAGGAACTCTTCGATACCGGCAAACTCGCGGTTCAAGCTGAATTGCTCGAGAAGTATCATCCATCGATGCTGCAGTTGCTGAAGATCCAGGGCCTGGGGCCGAAGACCATTGCACTGATCTGGAGCGCGTACAAGGTGAGCGACGTGGACGGCGTCGAAAAACTGGCGCGCGAAGGAAAGATTCGCGAGCTACCGCGCATGGGCGAAAAACACGAGGCCAAGTTGCTGAAGGCCATTGAGGATTATCGCCGCATCGGAGGCCGGTTCCTGATTGATAGCGCAGAGATCGAAGCCGAGAAGATTATTGCTTACGTTGAAAAGTTCCCGGGGATCGAGAAGATCACGCCAGCCGGATCTCTGCGCCGCGGGCGCGATACCGTGGGCGATCTTGACATCCTGGTTACCGGGAACGCTTGCACAACAGAGGAAGGACGGCAGGAGGCAATCGCGTACGTTGCGAAGTATCCGCCGTTGATGGACGTCATTGCGAGCGGGGACAACAAGATCAGCTTCCACCTGCGCGGCGGAATGCAGGTAGACGTGCGACTGCTGCCGCCGGAATCATTCGGCGCGGCCATGCAGTACTTCACGGGATCGAAGGCGCACAACGTGGCCCTGCGTCAACGCGCGTTGAAGATGAAATACACACTGAATGAATACAGTTTGGCTGAGCTCGACGGCGGGAAACCGGTGGCCGGCAAAACGGAGGAAGAGATTTACGCGAAGTTGAACCTCGACTATGTGCCGCCGGAGATGCGCGAGAATCTCGGCGAGATCGATTTGGCCGAGAAGCATGCCCTGCCGCAGTTAGTTACGCAGGAAGATCTTCAGGGCGACGTGCACATGCACACGGTTGAGACCGACGGTAAGAACACAATTGAAGAGATGGCCGAAGCTGCGCGGGCGCGTGGCTATAAATACATGGCCATTACCGACCACTCGAAAAATCTGGCATTCGCCAACGGGCTCGACGACAAGCGCGCGGTGGCGCACATTGCGCGCATTCGCGAGGTTGGCAAGAAGATCGAGGGAATCACGATTTTTGCCGGCATTGAAGTGGACATTCTGGCCGACGGCGATCTTGATCTCTCTGACGACGTGCTGGCGCAAATGGATATCGTCATCGCCAGCGTTCACTCCGTCTTTAATCAGGAGCCGGCGAAGATGACGGAGCGCCTGCTAAAGGCGATCGGGAATCCGAATACGTCGCTGATCGGGCATCCCACCGGCCGCATTCAGCTGCGGCGAGACTCTTATCAATTCGATATGCGCGCGGTGCTGACGGCGGCAGCGAAACACAAAGTTGCGATGGAGTTGAACGCTTATCCCGACCGGCTCGACCTCAATGATGTGCATTTGCGGCAGGCCAAGCAGGCAGGCGTGAAGATCGTGATCAACACCGACTCGCACCACACCTCCCATATGGAGAAAATCCGTTATGGGATTCTGCAGGCGCGGCGCGCGTGGCTGACGAAAGACGATGTACTGAATACGCTACCGGCGGCAAAGTTCGCGAAAGCTATGAAGCATGGTTGGTGAAATGACAACCGACCCGGAGTTTTCCACAGACTTATTTCGTCAAATGTTCACATAACCTTGACCCTCGTTTTCCAGAGTCCAATACTGCGAAGAGAACGAGGAGAACCCCACTGTGAACACAACAGACGAAGAAACCCTCGCTGACGACATTCAGGCGTTGGCGTGGACTTATGCCCAGAAGACCGGAGCACTGCAACAGGACGGAAAACCGGTAGCAACAGGATATTCCGGAGCTGGCGCCGGCAAAAATAATCCGGAGATGCAGCATATACACAACGTCGGACCTATCCCACAGGGCGATTGGACAATCGTCGGACCGCCTGTAAACACGCGGGAGCATGGGCCATACGTTTTGAAATTGGAACCAGGGGCCGAGACAACAACGTTTGGACGCAGCGGTTTTCTGATGCATGGGGATTCGAAAGAGGCGCCAGGCACTGCGTCTCAGGGATGCGTCGTCGTGCCCCGCACGGTTCGAGAGCAGGTATGGAAGAGCGGCGACCGTGACCTGGAAGTGGTCGCTGAGATTCCAACTCAGGCGCGGGAAACTGTTAAGAACAAATAGAACCATCGATGGCCGGAGTCGCATCCGGTCGGGCGCAGGCGTAGAATCGGCGGAAAGCCTATGCCTGATCAGACGCCCACGCCGCCGTCCTCTCTAGTTGCGCCGAACACTGCGCCACCGAAAACTCCCGCCGGTCCGACCATCAACATCGGGGAAGAATTCGGGACGGCCAAACGAAATCTTCCGCCTGCAAAGATTCTGCTCATCGCAGTCGGCGCGCTACTCGTTGTGGTTGTCTTCGCGTCGTTTCTAAAACGTGCCAAACCACAGGCCGGAGGATCGCTCGACAACGTGACTGCGGTCGAAATCCCAGGACAGGACTCGACCATGGTCGCCCTGACCTTCACGCTGCGCAATACCAGCGACAAGGTTCTCTACGTACACAGCCTGCAAAGCTCGATCAAGGCGCCCACGGGAGACCTGACGGCCGATGCTGTGTCCGCCGTCGATTTTGAACGATATTTCCAGGCTTTTCCCACACTCAAAAACGGCGCGCAGGCCGCCCTCACTCCGGAGACCAAGATTCAGCCCAACGACACCGTGAACCGAACCATCATCGTGGCGTTTCCTATCACGCTGGATAAGTTCAATCAGCGCCAGTCCACCAGCGTGATCATTTGGGCCTATGACCAGACGGTGCCGACGGTTCTAACAAAGTAAGCTGACGAGGTAAAAAGGTTCGACCGCTTGCGCGAATGCGCCGGAATGCGCTTTTATACTGGGATGAAGAAATTCCGGTCTCTCCGCTCGCTTGTTCCTCTGATCGCACTTTTTCTCCTTATCACTATCACTGTTGCTGCAGGCGCGGCGCCCGCACCACAAGGCAAGTATCTTTTCTACGTCGGCACCTACACTGAAGAAGGCAGCAAGAGCAAAGGCATCTACGCCTATCGATTTGATGCGAGCACTGCGCAGATCACGCCCCTTGGACTGGCCGCTGAGACGACCAATCCATCGTTTGTGGTATTGCATCCAAACGGACGCTTCCTCTACGCGGTCAATGAAGTTCCCAATTACAAGGGGCCGAACAGTGGTGGTGTCAGCGCCTTCTCGATCGATCGCGCAACGGGCAGGTTGACATTCCTGAACGAGGTGGCATCGCGCGGCGCCGATCCCTGCTACATCACCGTGGATAAAACTGGAAAATACGTGCTGGTTGCGAACTACACGGGCGGCAGCGTCGCCGTTTTCCCTGTGCTCACAGACGGAAAGCTAGGCGAGGCGTCGGCGTTTGTGCAACACACGGGCAAAGGGACGAATCCTGAGCGACAGGAGGGTCCGCACGCGCACTCGATCGATCTCTCGCCCGACAACCGGTTCGCCATGGTCGACGATCTCGGCCTGGACGAGCTGCTCGTTTACAAATTTGACGCCGGCAAGGGGTCACTTTCAGCAAATCAACCGGCGTTCGCCAAGCTCGATGCGGGCGCGGGACCGCGTCACTTCGCCCTGCATCCGTCCGGCAAATTCGCATACGTGATCGCGGAGATGGGACATACGGTGACGGCCTTCTCGAACGATCCAGCAACCGGAAGGCTGGAAACTCTGCAAACGATCTCGACTCTGCCCAAGGACTTCAAAGGGCGCAATGATGACGCGGAGATCAGCGTGCACCCTTCGGGCAAGTTTCTGTACGCATCCAACCGCGGCGAGGACACCATCGCCATCTACGTAATTGACCAGACGAAGGGAACGCTGACCCAGACAGGATCTGTTTCAACGGGAGGCAAGGAACCGCGCAACTTCGAGATTGACCCGACGGGAAAGTTTCTCTTCGCTGCTAATCAGCTCTCGGACAATGTGGTCGTATTCCGGATTGATGCGAAGACAGGAAATCTGACTCCAACGGGACAGGTGTTTGAGGTCGGACGGCCGGTCTGCATCAGGTTTCTGAAGACTCAATAGTCTGATCTGGCCGTGAGTTAGGTCTTGGCTTGGGGCATTTGAGCCAGGAGAGAAACGTTGTCAAGAAACGTCTCTACGTCTTCTTTTGGATAAATCGCCGCCGAACTAGATGCGTATTCGCGTCCTGGTTGATTTCGTCATACTTCAGGCAACTGATGGAGCCGTCCACTTCGAGGACTGCGAGCGCCACCTGATCACAGCTATTCAGGCCGTGTTCGCGCAGGGCGCGATGCAATTCGTCCATGCTGACGTGCTCTTTGGCCATGTGCGATTCGATGGTCTTGCCATCATGAATCAGCAGAGTGGGCTGGCCCTGGATGAAGCGCCGGAAACGCCGGTTCCCGCCTGATACTTCAGCGATGATGTAATTCAGGATCAGCAGCGTGCATGCCGCCACCGCGCCGCCCATCAGCGAAGTGTCGGGCCCGGTCATTGCATTTTGTACGGAGTTCGATAAGAGGAGCAGCAACGTGAGATCGAACGGGGTCATCTGTCCGACCTCACGCTTGCCGCTTAAACGGACGCCAATCAGCACCAGCAGATAAATCACGCCTGTGCGCAGAACAATCTGCAGCAGCACGTGTCCGCCGGGGAAAAGCATGTTAGTTCGCCGTTACGGGCACGGGAGCGTTCTTTGGCGTGCTCAAATATCCCGTGGCTTTGTTCTTGTCGACGCTCCACACGACTAGCTCAAAGAGCAGATGGTCGCGGCCAGAATAAAACTGGATGGGCTCGGAGACATTGCGATCCTTCTTCTCGATCGTCTTGTCGTCGGCGGTCACATTCAAAGTGAACTTGCCCTTCTTCTGGTCGGACTTCTTCAGTTGCAGGCTGACGGTGGAAACCGGCTGGGGCTTGGCACCCTTCAGCAAAGTGAATTCGTAGTAGTTGCGGTCGCCCTTGTGCTTCAGGACTTCGAGGTCAGACCGAGTGTTTGCAATAAGTCCACTTTGCATGCCAAGGTCCCCGACCGCACTCTGCAGCTTCGCTTTCGTCGCTTCGAGATCGGCCTTGGTCGACGCGACATCGGTCTTGACGCCGCCAACATCCGTCTTCACGCCGGCAATATCGCCCGTGACTGCGGTGATCGACTCCTTCTGCGCCTTCTCAAGTCGAGCTTCGGCGGCCTTCTGCTCCGCCTTCAGCTCAGCAGTGCGTTGAACCAATTCCTTCTTGGTCATGCCGGACTGGCGCGCTAGAGTTTCCTGCTGCTCTTCGGCGGTCTGCATGCGATTCTGCAGTTCTTTGACCTGCGCCTGGCTGGCGCTGAGTTCGCTGTTTAGTTTCTCGACCGCCGTGTGCGTGGCGTAATGCGCGTATCCGAAGCCCGCCACCACTAAGATCGCCAGCACCATCAGGATCCACTTACCGGCGTTCGACTCGTGTTCCATATGCATCTGATCGCCTTCATCGGCCATACACTCTTCCTCCTCAGGAAGCAACAAAAATGGATTGCGGGAATGTACTTATTGTTCAGTAGTAAGACAGCAGTGTCAATTGGCTCATGGGATGCCGCGTTTGCATGCGAAGATGTCTAGCGCCGCAGCGCCAGGGCCTCCTGCAGTGCGGGTGCCGGATCGCGACGGATGCCTGCTGCTGACGCGCCCAACCGCTTCTCGATCTGCTTTCGAGTCGCATCCAGTGAATCTGGAATCGTTTCTTTGGGAAGCAATTGCGCCACGGATTCGGATCGCACTACACACGCATAAGCCAGCCGCGCGGGAAATCCCGCATCGTCGAGAAAGCGCCCGAAGGCGAACCAGTCTTGCGCGGCCGCGCTGTTGTCGCTGACTGAGGTGTCGAGTTGGATCGCGTGCTGGTAAAGCTGCAACGCCTCGCCCAGCTTACCGATCCTCGCCTGAAGCGCGGCTTCGTTGACGTCTGCAACGCTTTCGAGCTTGGTCTGGCGCGTTTGCGCCGCCAGTTTCTCTGCCAGGTGATACGACTTCACCGACAGGCCGGTCTGCGATGAACGAGCCTGGCAGTCCGCCATCCTTAAAACAATGGCTACGATCTTGTCCGCAGAAGGACGATCCTCCGCGGGTTGCTTCACCACCTTCTCGAGATAAGCGTTGTAATGCGCTGCCGCGGCCTGGGCTTTGTCTTCGTGATCCAGTTCGTTCGCCAAATACAGATGGGCGTTGACCTGCGACGGATCGGCCGTGATTGCCATGTCCCAATCGGCGCGAGCCTCGTCGGCATGGCCACGCTGCAGCGCCAGGAATCCGCGATCAATGAGCAGGTTCGCATCCTTCGGCGTGTATTGGAGCGAGACCTCGGTCAGGTTGAACGCTTCGTCGAGTCTCTTCTGCTCAATCAAGAATCGCAGCAAAGCCTGACGAGGAGCCGGGTCAGCCGGGTTGGCTTGCATTGCCCGTCTCCAGGAAATCTCGGCCTGCTGCGGCTGACCATCTTCCATTTCCTTCTGCGCCAGCCGCATCTGCAGAGAGCTGTCAAAGGAGTTCAGCGCCGCGGCTCGTTGCAAGTCGCTCAGATCGTCGGTGCGCAAAGCGAAATAATATCGAGCTTGATCGAGCGTCCCCCAAACCAGCAATAACAGCGCGGCGCTTACTCGAAGCGCCCGCGCGCCCGCACTCTTGCTTACGAACCAGTGGCAGGCATCAGCAAAGCGTCCACGGGCGTCGGTTGCAGCATCGGTAATGCGTTCGCGTGAATTCAGCAGCAGCGACGCGATGTGCCCATCGCGGAGCTTCCAGATGGCGCCATCCAAAATGAAATGGTGAATGTTGACGAGCGCCGTAAAGATTAGAAAGCTTGCCGTGAAATCGTGATGAAACGCGCGGCTCGCCAGCCACGGTCCGGGGACGAACAACGCGATCCCGCCGACGACCAACACACCGAAATAGGCCAGCGGACGCCAGTTGCGCGCGGTCTTGCCGGGTGCTTCACCCGAAGCCTCGCGGCGCGCATAGTAACTCGTAATCCAGAGATACTGCGCCGCGTGCATCACCGCAAGCACGCCCGTGCTGTACCGGTTCTGGGGAACCTCCAATCCTTTGAACAGCGAAACAGCCGCCGGCAGCAGGAACCACAAGAACTGCGAAGAGAACAGCGTGAGCGATGGGATGAGTTTGCGCCATCCTGTCTCACGCGCCAGCCGCGAAAGCCCGAACACGGAGAGCGCGACGAAGGCCACGCCCAGGATGATTTGCTCCCATCGACTCACGACGGACGGGATCCCGAGGGACACGAAGAGTGGGTCGCTCGACGCTCCGGTGTGGAAACCGAGGAACAGAATCAGATACGACGCGACGAAGGCGCCGTATAGCGCACGGCGTCCCGCTTTCCCCGGATCAGCGCCGGCACGGCGGGCGAACATCATGAACAGCCCGTAATTCTGTCCGCTATAGTGCCACGGGCTCCAGGTCAGATAGATGGTGAAAATCCACGGCAACAACCGCAGCCAGAAGTGTGACAGCATCAGCGTCAGTACGATCAGCGCGGTGATGTGTACCGTGAAAACGCGATACTTCTGAAAGTCTTCGGCTCGATGGTAGGCGCGATAAATCGTCGCCATGTAGTGCGGGTAATTAAAAAACAGCGCCAGGGCGTAAAACGCCACGGACCACGTCCGCGCACTCGACGCCAGCGAAACATAGGAGAGCAGCAACAGCGGCGCTGACCAGGCTCCGCAGCCCACGATCAGGTCGAGCCACGGATTGTAGATCCAAGGCGCCGCCTGTCCCTTCGATGTTTGAGGTCTTGCCATGGGGAACCGCCACACCTGTCGCGCGGCGCATCGTGTGCCGTCGCATCGCCTGGTATGTGTGGCTTGAAGAAATTATATGGGGGCAAGGTGGCATCGAGCGTGTCTTGCAGGGTGCCACGCGCGTAACGAAAGTAACACCGCGTAGTCGGACGATTGAACGGAATGTTTCGCTTTAGCGCATTCCAGCCAAGGAGACTTCTTCGCGCCGCACCGGCGGTTTCTTCTTCACGGCCATCAACTCGACTGCCTTATGCGCAATGTGCTCGGCGCTAACTTCGAATTCCTTAATCAACTCCCAAGGTGCACCCGAATCTCCGAAGCGATCTTTTACGCCGATGGCTCCGGTGATGACAGGTCGACCATAGAGCTCCGGACATTCGGTAAGGACTCCGCTAACGCGCCAAGCCAAAGCACCGATCTGATGCTCCTCGGCGGTGACGACTGCGCCAGTCTCAGCGGCCGCACGAACGATGGCCTCGGCGTCGATCGGCTTGAGGGTATGGATATTAAGAACGCGGGTCTCGTAGCCGAATTCCTTCTTCAGAATGTAGGCTGCGCGCATGGCCTCGGGCACCATGGGCCCGCAGGCGACGATGCTCAGGTCTTCGTTCTCATTCTTGTAAGACGCAGCCAGTGTTGTGTCAAAGGCCGATAAGAAGTTCGGTCCCTCGTGGCGCAGGCGAATCACGTTTGCGTGGCCAAATACAAAAGGCGTTTTCTCGTCGGTGACAATGGGTGTCGCCTCACGCGCGAAGCGAATGTACTTCGGCCCTTTGTGCTCGAGAAGCAGGTAGTTGGTCGCCTTGCGCGTTTCCACCACGTCGCATGGGACGACGACGGTCATGTTCGGCAGGCCTTGCATCGCAAAGAGATCTTCGAGGGCTTGATGCGTCGCGCCGTCAGGGCCGACGGAAACCCCACCGTGCGCGCCGGCAATCAGTACGTTGAAGTTGCCATAGCAGACCGAAGTACGGATCTGGTCGAGGTTGCGCGCCGCGGCAAATGTGGCATAGGTACCGAAGACGGGCAGCTTCCCTTCCCGCGCGAGTCCGGCCGCCGCTGAGGTCGCCGACTGTTCGGCGATGCCCAGGCTGATCCAGCGTTTCTTTCGCTCCGGCTTGCCAGCGTAGAAATCGCTAATGGTGATGGATCCGGAAATATCGAGGCCCAGGCAGACCACACGATCGTCATCGCCGTTCTCTGCGAGCGATTGGCCAAAGCCTTTACGCGTCGGCTCCATCTTCACTTTCATGGTGTCGGCCGCGTTCCACCAGTAGTTGCGGGTAAACTTCGGCATCTTGGCGTCGAGCTTGCGGTCGACTTCGACTTGATACTGTTTCGCTTTGTCCAGCAACTGCTGTACCGGAATTCGCTCGGCGAGCCCCAACTCCTGCAAGCCTTTCGTCAACTCTTCGGCGTTCGGCGTTTTTCCGTGCCAACCTGCCTGATCTTCCATGAAGCTGACGCCTTTGCCTTTTACCGTGTCCGCCAGAATCACGACCGGCTTACCCGTGGAGTTCTTCGCCTGCTGCAATGCGTCGACGACTTGCGACATATCGTGGCCGTCCATCCGCATCACGTCCCAACCAAAGCTGGCGTATTTTGCACACAGCGGGTCGATGTTCATGACGTCTTTGACAAGACCATCAATCTGCAGGCGATTGCAATCCACGATGGCAACCACGTTATCGAGGTGGAAGTGTCCCGCCTCCATCGCGGCTTCCCACACCTGTCCTTCCTGCTGCTCGCCGTCGCCCATAATGCAGAAGATCTTGTGCTTCTTTTCATCGAGGCGCGCCGCTAGTGCCAGACCCACGGCGATACTCAACCCTTGACCCAGCGATCCCGTGGAGGCTTCGACCCCCGGCAGCTTCAGCCAATGGGGATGACCCTGGTAGGGCGAACTCAGCTTGCGCAGCGTGACCACGTCGTCGACAGGGCAAAATCCCGCGAATGCGAGCCCCAAATATAGACTCGGCGCCTTGTGGCCCGTGGACCAGATGATGCGATCGCGGTTGGCCCAGCTGGGATTTTGCGGGTCGTGGTTGGCGATCTTGAGATAGAGCGCCGCAGTGATGTCCATGATCGAAAGGGTTCCGCCGGCATGTCCGGAACCGGCTGCGTGCAGCGCTACCAGATCATAGCCGCGCATCAGGTTGGCGGCATCCTTCAATTGTTCGATGGAGTAATCGCGAATGACTTTTCCGCTGTTGGAATCGATGAGGGCCATGGCTTCCGCCTCCCGCGCCGCACAGAAAGGCGCACAAAACGTGCTCTAGGGAGCGTAGCTGCCGGGCTTGGATGAGGCCGTGATCACAATCACATTAGGGGGTGACGCGAAGGCAACGGCGGAAGCTACAGGAATACGACGCTTGAGAGGATTCTTCCAGAAATTTCTGGGCCTCGCGGCGGTCACTCTTGAGAGTGCAGGCACGCGGGAGGATCGCCCGCGTGCACCTTGCGATCACTCGAATTGCCAGCGGGTGGATTTGCTCTGGAAGTGTTTCTCCCGGAGGCCGAATACGGTGCAGGGGCGCACGGCGAAAACTGGTTCTTTCATGTTCAGCATGTCGTCTTTCATCTTGGACAAATCGAACTTGTATTTGCGCTCGTAGGTGGGAATCATTTTGCGGCGGGCGACGACATCGGCGATCTCGGCGATGCCTTCGACGATGATGGCCTCGTGAGCGTGTTCGGTACAGACGACGCAGTGCGCGTTGTGAGCGAGATTGCGCGCCTTGACAGATGTCTTGCCGGTGCTGAAAATCAGACGTCCATCTTGCCAGAGACCCCAGACGACCATAGTGTGCGGCGAACCATCGGGTTTGACGGTCGTGATCCAGTAGTTGTGCGATTTCTTCAGGCGCTGCTCGGCCCAAGACCACGGCAGCAAACCCTTGGTGCCTTTTGGGAAGCCGTAGCCGGGGGTCTGGAGCCGGCTGGATTTCGGTCGCGTCTTTCTTGCGCTCTTCTTCGACGGCATGCCCCTCTCTGTTTGAAACGAATCCGGCTAGAGATTCTTCTTCGTCCACTGGTCGACGCGGTCGAGGGCCTGCTGCAGGTTTGCGAGTGAATTCGCGACGCTGAAGCGCAGGTAGCCTTCGCCGTATTCTCCAAATGCGGTACCGGAGAGCGCCGCAACACCGGCCTGCTCCAGCAATGCGTCGGCCAGAGGTTTCGACTTCCATCCCGTCTTCGTGATGTTCGGGAAGACGTAGAATGCGCCCTTCGGCATGCGGCAGGAGAATCCTTTGATCTTGTTAAGTCCGGCGACGAAGACGTCACGTCGGCGCTGGAATTCGTCCCGCATGTGGTCGACGGATGCCTGATTTCCGCGGATGGCCTCGATTCCCGCGACCTGCGTGAAGCTGGCCGTGCAGGAATTTGAGTTGGTCATCAGGCGCGTCATGTGCGCGGCGAGATCGGGGCGCATCACGCCGTATCCCATGCGCCATCCCGTCATCGCGTAGGTCTTCGAGAAGCCGTCGAGCAGAATGGTGCGCTCCTGCATGCCAGGTACTGACATGATGGAGAAGTGCTCGCCACCATCGAAGAGAAGCCGGCTATAGATTTCATCGGAGAGCACCATGATGTTGCGGTCGCCGATAGCCTTCGCGATTTGCTCGATGTCGCGGCGCTCGAGGATTCCTCCCGTGGGATTCTGGGGCGAGTTCAAAATGATCAGCTTGGTGCGATCGTTGATCGAGCGAGGCCAGTTCATTCACGTCGAGCGAGAAATCGCGCTCCTCACGCAGCTGAATCGGCACGGCGCGTCCCCCCACGTAGTGAATCATCGACTCGTAGATCGGGAAGCCGGGGTTGGGGTAGATGACTTCATCCCCCTCATCAATTAATGATAGGATCGTAAAGAAAATAATCGGTTTACCGCCTGGCACAACCACGACTTCCTCAGGGGTAACTTTCACGCTGCGCGTGCTACTGACGTATTCCGCAAGCGCTTGGCGAAGGTCTGGGAGACCGGCTGAGGGGCCGTAGTGCGTCCAGCCTTTGCGGAGGGCATCAATGCCAGCTTCGACGACATTCGAGGGCGTATCGAAATCGGGCTCACCGATTTCCAGGTGAATGATGCTTTTGCCTTGGCGCTCGAGGGCTCGCGCTTTGTTCAGAACTTCAAAGGCGGTTTCGGTACCGAGCCGAGACATGCGGCGGGCGAGTTGCAGTTCGTACTGGGTGGCTCTCTCCATGGCTGGAAAACTCCTCTAAGCGGCAAACGGCACATTATACGCCCGATGGGAGTGGGCAGGAACGGAGGCGGTCAAGGGGAGTAAACTCTACGCAATTCCGACGGAGGAACATGTGAGTTCTTATCTCGATGAATTTTATGCGCATCAGGAGTGGGCCGATGCCGAGCATTGGCGGGCATTTGAGGCATACTCGGTAGCGCTCGAAGACAAGGCGATTCGCGAGCGGTTGCTGCACATCCATCAGGTGCAGCACGCCTTTCTGTGGATCACAGGTCCGAAGACTTCCGCGTTCGCGTTCAGGAAACTGGAAGACTTCGCGAGCATGGCCGAGGTAAAGAAATACGCGCAGCAATACCACACAGCGGTGGCCGACCTGCTTAAGGGATTGAGCCAGGACAAACTCGAGGAAGTGGTCGAGGCCCCCTGGTTTACGCCACCGGTAAAGCTCAGCCGACGTCACGCGCTAACGCAAGCGGCGATGCACAGCCACTATCATCGCGGACAGAACGCGACGCGCCTGCGCGAGTTGGGCGGAGAGCCGCCGCTAACCGATTTCATTATCTGGCTGAGGAAGGGGAAACCTGGTGCCCGGTGGGATTAAGAGTAAAGCGATTACGCACTTCATTCTGGACGAGATTGCAACCTCCGAAATAAGATGAGCAACGATAACTTATGAGCGACGGACGGGACGGTATCTGGATTATCGACTCAAACGCATCCACGCTATTTGCCAACGCGGAAATGGCCCACATTTTGGGTGAGGACGTCGAGCAACTGATTGGCAAGCCTTCTTTCGATTACGTTTTTCCGGAGGACGTGGAAGCGGCTCAGCATCTGTTCGAGAGCAAGCAGCGAGGCGACAAAGCTCCGTTTCGCTTTCGATTGCGGCGCAAGGATGGATCTGCCATCAGTGTCCTCGTACAGGGGACGCCGATGCACAACGTGGCAGGCGAATTCATGGGAATCGTCGGGACGTTCCGCGTCGCAGATGAGAAAGTCCAAACAGATACGGCCGCTTAGCTATTCCGAGACGCTGTGCTGTTCGTTTTGCGCCCGCAAAACGCGGTCTACAGAATAGGGAGCGCGCCGGCTGGGTTCGTGGTAGTGGCGGACTTGCATCTCGCCGAGCAGGCCGATAGCTAGAAGGTTCAAGCCACCGAGCAGCAGGCCGAGAGCAGCCATCATGAGCGGGCCATGCGAGGCCATGACCGGGACGTGGCGCAGAAATTTCTCCACGCCGAGCCACGCCACGATGGCACTGCCGCCGAAAATGCTCATCATGCCGAAGCTGCCGAAAAAGTGCAGCGGGCGCGAAAGATAACGGAGCAGGAAGCGGATCGTCAGCAGATCGAAGAATACGCGGAACGTGCGAGTGATACCGTAGTGCGAAACACCGCGCTCGCGGTTCACGTTGCGAATGGGGACTTCGCAAATCGAGGCACCATGCCACGACGCCAACGCCGGAATGAAGCGGTGCAACTCGCCATAAAGCGGCACCTGCTCCAAAATATCGCGGCGATAAGCCTTGAAGGTGGTACCGAAGTCGTGGATATCAACGCCGCTGATCTTCGCCATCAGCCAGTTGGCAATGCGCGACGGGAAGCGGCGCATCCAGTAATTGTCAACGCGCACTTTGCGCCATCCGCTGACGATGTCGTAGCCGGCGGCGATTTTTTCCAGGAACAGCGGGATGTCGTTGGGATCGTGCTGCAGATCGCCATCCATGGCGATGATGTACTCTCCGCGAGCATGGTCAAACCCGGCCGCAAGTCCGGCCGTCTGGCCAAAATTGCGGCGCAGTTTGACCACCGTCACACGGCTGTCAACCGCCGCGATTTCCCGCAGCATTGCAAAAGTGTGATCGCTCGAGCCATCGTCCACAAGAACGATTTCGAACGTCTCGCCGTGAGCCTCCATTACCACCTTCAGGCGGTCGTAGAGGTCAGTGACGTTCTCTTGCTCGTTATGCAGAGGAACGACGATGGAGTACTTTGGCACAGTCTTTTGATTATAAACCGAAAAGCGGTTCTCGGTTCCCGGTTCTCAGTTCTCACTTGGGTACCTTTGGAACTGAGAACGGGGCCGCGAAATGCGGCCGTCTAGCCCTGTTCTTTGAGCTTTAGCTTCGATTTGTTCTCTTCCATGAAGCTCTTGATTTCGTTGGCGGCGCCCAACAGCCGGTTCCATTGTTCGTAGTAAAGGGTGACTGGGAACCGGCCGAGGCCGTAGACACTGACGCCACCCTTCTCTCCGACTTTGAATATCAAGTCGCCGCTGCGCTTTTTGGTTTCGACTTCTTTTTCCAGTTGGGACAACTTTGCTTTAAGTTCTTCGTAGGTCGGTTCTGACATGCTTTCCCTCGCGTTTGAAGATGAGTGCGCGGCTGGCCGGTGGTTCATGGCAGCAGCCATTTCTATAGTAACTTGCCGATTGCAGTCGTGAACTGGATAACCGTTTTAAGTTTTTACAATTCTAATCCCAAAGCAGGAAAGCGCTCGGGGAATCGCTGCCTCCCTCGCGAAACCTGAAGTGTAAATGTATGTAAAAGAGCTTTTATTCCGCAGAGCGCACCCAAACGCATTGATAGAATTAAGCAACCGCTTCTTGACTGCAATATTCACATCGGGGGAATGATTGACCGTTAAATCTGCCGAAAAAATTGCGGTGCTGTTTGCACTCGCATCAGTCTTGTCAGTGGCATCAACTGCACAACAAACAACTCCGCCGTCGAATGCAAGCGATACCGTACAGGCGCAACCCCAAGCTCCTTCAGCGCAGGAACAGCGGAAACCTGAAACGCAGCCCGCAGCCGCAGGCAAGGCAAACACCCCTCCGGCGGCAAACGGCCAGGGGAAGGTTGCAGGAACGTCGAACGACCGCCTGTTCTATGCCCTGCCGAATTTTCTGACATTAGAGAACGGTAAGCAATTGCCGCCACTTAGCTCGAAAGAGAAATTCAAAGTCGTGGCGCTGGGGACGTTCGATCCGATTCAGTTCCCGTGGTGGGGGCGGCTTTCGGCAATCAGCCAGGCAGACAACAGCGAACCGGCATTTGGACAAGGGTGGGCGGCGTATGGAAAGCGCTATGGCACGACGGCGGCCGATAGCACCATCGAGAATTTCACGGTGGGCGCCGTTCTCCCTTCGGTGCTGCATCAGGATCCGCGGTTTTATCAATCCAGTGACGGCGGTTTTGGACGGCGCGCGGGATACGCCATCAGTCGAATTTTTGTGACTCGAAGCGATTCCGGGCACTCTGAGTTCAATTACTCCGAGATTTTTGGGAGCGCATCCGCGGCAGCGATTTCCACGTACAGTTACCATCCCAAAAGTACGTACATCAGCACTCCGGGCAATCCACACAAATTCGTCGGTTCCGATCGGACCTTGGTGAACGCGGGCGACGTCTGGGGAACGCAGGTCAGCTTGGACACAATCACAATCGTAGTAAAGGAATTCTGGCCTGACATTCATCGGAAGATGTCGCACAAATCCAAATCCCAGCGGAGCGCAGATCAGCATGGTGGCTAGCCGTGGAACCTTGTCATTGTTCACTAAAAAACATTCAACTCGCAGACAGATAACGACGATAAGGAACGAACGACAAGGGATGTCGTTTGGATTTGCCGCGAGACTGCTGTCATGCTTGGGATTGGCGGGTGTTTTTTCGCCACTGTGTGCAGCTCAACAAACCATTCCTCCATCAAGCCCCGAACCCTCGGCGCAATCTACGCCGTCACAAACCACGGAGCAGTCAAATTCCACGTCCAATCCAAGTGGTGCGCCAAAGTCCGTTGCCGCATCGAAGCAACAGCCCCAGCGGATTCTGGGAATCATGCCCAACTTTCGCGCAGTCAGCGCCGGAGCGATCCCTCCGCCACCCACACCGAAGCAAGCTTTTGTGATTGCCACGAAGAATAGTTTTGACTACTCTTCGTTCATTTTCGTGGGGATCACTTCAGAACTGGCGCAGGCGTCCAATGCCCATCCGCAACTAGGCAAGGGAGTGGCCGGCTACGGGAGATACTACTGGCGGGGTTTTGTCGATAAAACTGACGGAAATTACCTGGTGATCTTCGCTCTGCCTTCGGTGCTGCACCAGGATGAGCGCTATTACGCCATGGGAAAAGGAAATTTCTTCAAGCGGGGAATCTACGCATCTTCCCGAATTCTGATAACCCCGGACTATCATGGACACAACACGTTTAACGCGTCGGAGATATTCGGACGTGCGATCGCGCAGGGAATCTCGATGACGTACTACCCCAGTCACGACCGAACCATCGGAGCACTTGCTGTCAAATTTGGATGGGCGATGGGGCGCGATGCTCTGACGAACACGTTCCGCGAGTTCTGGCCAGACATCGCTACCCACGTATTGCATCGCCAGCCCTAGGGCGCGACCTGGCGAAACCCAAAATATTGAGCGAGTGTGTCTACTCTAGTGGATGCGCCGCGGTTCGAGTTCGCGATTGACTACGAGTTCCGGGTGCGTGCGGCGGAACGTTTCCGCAATATGGCAGTTCCAGCAGACCGGGCGGTGCGTCTGCATAATCTCGGGCAGCTGCTGCGCGCGAAATTCCTTCCACTCGGCCGTTGCATGGTCCGGACCCAACAACGCTGGAGCGTGATCCAAGTGATGAAGCGGGCCGATCGGCTTGCGGCAAAACACGCAACTCTTCCCTTCGTACCACTTCGCGACAATGTTCCAGACCAGGCAGTTCGCGGGATCGATCTCGATCTGTTGCAGGCAGTCCTGTCCGCAGTCCTGACGTTCGGGCCACCGGGAACACTCTATTAGGCGGAGCGTGGGCTCAGAGAGGAATGCACCGACCGCAGCCTCACCGGCAGCGACATCGACGGCTTCCGGCGTGTGCGTCTCGGGGCAGATGATCAGACGTTTTCCTCGCAGGTTGAAGTAGGCGCGGACGCCAGGGATGGCGCGAAATATGAAAAGGCCGACCGCTAGCACAACGACAGTAAGGGCGATCAATACGGAGACCGTCATAGGTCACCTCCTGGCCGGCAAAGGGCCGGACCATCGTGCGAGAGAGCATCGCGCGAGATCAGTGTGACGGAGAACACGGGAAAAAGCGGTGCCTTGCGTCACCGCAAAATGTGATCGGGATCACGGGGCCTATCAGACTTCGGTTTTCAGACTTACGCGGCTCGTGGAAAACGCTGCTGGCTCACGCGGTGGATCACGGTCGCCGGCAACTGCAGAATGCGCGTTTGTGACGTTCGCTTCGAACGGACCTGGACCGCGATTCCGCCATCGCTCGCAAAAGGGTCCGACAATACTTCGAAGTCTTCGCCGTAGATCCTAATACTCTGTGATATCGCGTAACCAAATTCCTTGATCTGCGAACAAACTTCGCTGGTCGGGAGGCTGTTCCGGGTAGTCACCTTAGACCTCGCTTTCGCTGGCCAGAGAAAAGAAGTGTCCTTGAGCGGTTATTTGATGCCGTACCGAGGAATTTGGCAGTGACGCTCGTCACCCCATTTAGGGGGCAAACAAAGCGTGTATTGACAATGAGATAGGTAGCGCACCGCAAACATTAGGCGCTTTCCACCGTAATAGTCGGACCCCGGACCGTTAAGAGCTATTGCGTCACATGAGTACGCAGTTGCATCTTGACCGCGATCGAAAGGCGCCGGATTCCCTCGCGGATCTGCTCCGGCTGGGAGTGGGAGAAGTTCAGGCGCATGTGGCGACTGCCCGCGTGGCCGTTATTGGCGTAGAAGCAGTCTCCGGCGACGAACGCGACGTTTTCTGCGAGAGCGGCATGGAAGAGCGTCTCTGAGTCTGATGCCTTCCGGCATGCGTCACCCAAAGGAACAGAGCCTCCCTGGGGGTGAGTCCAGGTGACTTCGTGCGGGAAGTATTCGCGCAGAGCCTGCAACATCGCGTCGCGGCGTTCGCGATAGACCTGTCGGATCAGTTTGACGTGCTGGTCGAGGAATCCGTCGCGCGCGACTTCGTAGGCAACGTACTGATTGAAGGTGGAAGTGTGCAGGTCCGCGGCCTGTTTGAGTTGCACCAACTTGACGATTACGTCCTCGGGAGCAACGATCCAGGCTAGACGGATCCCCGGTGCCAACGTCTTCGAGAAAGTGCTCAAGTAGATCACGTTGCCGAGGGTGAAACCGTTATCGCGGCGCAGGTTCTCACGGTCGAGCACGACAAGGGGGGCGATGTGCTCGCCCTCGTAACGCAGCTGTCCGTAGGGATCGTCTTCGATGATCGGAATGCCGTATTTGTCGGCCAGAAGAATGAGTTGGTGGCGGCGTCCTTCGGAGAGCGTGACGCCCGCAGGATTCTGGAAGTTCGGCAGCACGTACATGAACTTCGGTCCGGCGCGCAGGCTGGGATCGAGTTGATCGGTGAGCAGTCCGTCGTCGTCCACAGGAACCGGACACATACTGCGCTCCATACACGTTGAATGCCTGCAGGGCACCAAGGTACGTGGGAGCTTCGACGAGGATGCGGTCTCCGCGATTGATGAGCAGTTTGCCGATCAGGTCGAGCGCCTGCTGCGAACCGGAGGTGATGAGGACGTTGTCGGCATTGGCCTGGATGCCGTAGCGAGCGATGTTGCGGGCGATCATCTCGCGCAAAGGCTGATAGCCCTCGGTCGTTCCGTATTGCAGGGCTTGAGCTCCGTGCTCGCTGAGAACTTTGTGGCACGCTTCTTCGAAGCGCTTGACCGGAAAGACATCGGGCGCGGGGAGGCCACCACCAAAAGAAATGATCTCCGGCTTCTGCGTGACCTTTAGAAGTTCACGGATGGCGGAACTCTTAACTCCGAGCGTGCGCTGCGCGTACCGCGAACTCCAGAGCGTAGACATGCGTGAATGCCTCCAGTCACCAAAAACCGAACCTACACAGATGCCGGAATCGGAGAGCGAGATTCACTTCTGTATCAGTCTTCTCCCACCAGTTCTGGTTCGACCGAAACATGGACATGGGGATGCGAGTATGTGTCGTTTTCCTGCGCGTCGACTACGGCGATCGCGGCCACGTTGACGATTGTGTCGACGGTTGCCGAACGCTGCAGTACGTGTACAGGACGGCTCATGCCCATCAGGATTGGGCCGATCAGCTCGCCGCCGCCGATCTTTGCCACCAGCTTGTAGGCGATGTTGGCCGAGGCCAGGTCCGGGAAGATCAGCACGTTCGCGCCGCCCTTCAGCGAGCTGAAGGGGTACTGTTCCTCGATCATTTCGGGAGACAGGGCCTCGTCGGCCATGATTTCGCCATCGACGATCAGCGTGGGGTCGGCGAACTTGATCAGTTCCACCGCCTGCGCACCTTTGTGCAGATCGGATGATCGACGCCGCCGAAGCTGGAGAACGAAAGCATCGCAACGCGCGGGACGATGTCGAAGCGGCGCGCCATGTGCGCCGTGCAGAGCGCGATCTCGACGAGGTCCTCGGCCGTCGGTTCGATGTTGACGCTGGTATCGGCGAGGAAGAAGACTTCGCCTTTGCGCGTGATGATGGCGTAGCAGCCGGAGACGCGGTGCAAGCCTTCACGCATGCGGACGATTTGCAGCGCCGGGCGGATGGTGTCGGGGAAATGCTGGGTCACGCCGGAGACGAGCGCGTCGGCGTCGCCCATGTGGACCATCATCGAGCCGAAGACGTTGCGGTTGTTGATCAGTGTCTCGGCTTCGCTGCAGAGTGACGCCGCGCCGCTGGCGCAAGCCGGAAGAGTTCAAGGATGTAGGCTTCGCGGTGATCGCGAGACGTGAGCGGATCGACGATCTGCATGCCCTCGAGATTCACGCCCAAATTCATGGGCCCGGGCGTGAATCTTTGTCGATGTCGCCGAGCAGGATCGGATTGCCAATCTTCTCTTCGACCAGCGTGTGGCAGGCGCGCAGAATTTTTTCGTTGTCGCCTTCAGGGAAAACGACCTGCTTCGGGTTCGCCTGGGCCTTGTGAATCATGGTGCGCGACACTTCGTAGGCCTTACCCAGCCGGCACTCCAGTTGGGCGCGGTATACGTTCGAGATCGACCGGCTCCTGGGCGACTCCGCTGTCCATGGCGGCTTCGGCGACGGCGGATGCTTCCCATATCAGGACGCGCGGATCGAACGGCTTCGGAATCAGGTACTCGCGTCCGAACTGCAGGCGGGTGGACGCCATAGGCGCGGCAGACGGAGTCGGGAACGTCCTCTTTGGCCAGGTCCGCCAGAGCGCGTGCGTGGCGGCCAGCTTCATCTCTTCGTTGATGGCGGTGGCACGAACGTCGAGCGCTCCGCGGAAGATGAAGGGGAATCCCAGCACATTGTTGACCTGGTTGGGATAGTCGGAGCGGCCAGTGGCGATGATGACGTCGGGGCGGGCGGCCTTGGCCTCTTCGTAGGTGATCTCGGGATCGGGATTCGCCATCGCGAAGACGATCGGGATCGGGCGCCATGGAGCGGATCATGTCCCGTTGATCGCGCCTTCGACGGAGAGTCCGGCGAAAACGTCGGCACCGACCATCGCTTCGGCCAGGGTGCGCAGTTTTCGGTGTTCTGGGCGAAGCGATCTTTGTAGGGATTCATCCCTTCTTTGCGGCCCTTGTAGACCACACCCTTGGTGTCGCAGAGGATGATGTTCTCGCGCTTCACGCCCAAGGCGCACATAGTGCTCGGCGCAGGCAATGCCGGCGGCTCCGGCGCCGTTGAAGACGACGCGCACTTTGCGAATATCCTTGCCGACAACTTCGAGCGCATTCAGCAGCGCCGCTCCCGAGATGATGGCGGTGCCGTGCTGGTCGTCGTGAAAGACCGGGAATCTTCATCGTCTTGCGCAGAGTCTCTTCGATGTGGAAGCAGTCGGGAGCTTTGATGTCTTCGAGGTTGATGCCGCCGAAGGTCGGCTCGAGCAACTGGCAGAGCTTGATGATCTCTTCGGGATTGTGGCTGTTGACTTCGATGTCGAATACGTCGACGTCGGCAAAGCGCTTGAAGAGGACGGCCTTGCCCTCCATGACGGGCTTTCCGGCGAGCGCGCCGATGTCGCCCAGGCCGAGCACGGCGGTGCCGTTGCTGAGCACGGCGACCAGATTGCCGCGGCCGGTGTACTTGAAGGCGTCCTGCGGATTCTTCTGGATCTCGAGGCAGGGCTCGGCGACGCCCGGCGTGTAGGCCAGGCTCAGATCGCGCTGCGTGCGGCAGGGCTTGGTGGGTGTGACTTCAATCTTTCCAGGGCGCGGCCCATTGTGATAGTCGAGGGCCTGCTGCTTGCTGATTAACATGATTTCCTCCGTAATCTTGGGTCCCAGGCTGCTGCGGCGGGGCAAAATCTCTGGGGAATGCTACTGCTGTGATCTCGCGAGAGATGTATGGCCTTTAAAACCCCACTGGCATCCCTTCTGGCGGCGTTAGTGTCCATCGTCAGAGATACTTCCACTCTTGGGTATAAGTCCTAGTGGCAGCACAGGCAGTGATCCCGATCACATTCTGGCGTGAGCCTGATGTGGTTCGTTAAACCTCCACAGCCGACCTCTCCCGCGTAAACTGGGCCAGAATCTCGGCCAGTCCGGGATGGGTCAAGTCCTCGACTTCGTAAGTCACGCGCAGACTGGGCTTGTTGAGCTTGATCAGGTGACCGAGATCGATCGGCGTTGCCACCAGCACCAGATCGCAAGGAACGCGGTTGATAGTTTCCTCCAGTTCGTGACGTTGGATGGCGCTGTAACCCATGGCCGGTAGCAGGCTGGTCAGGTGGGAGTAGCGCTCGTAGGTTCCGCGGATCGAGCCCACTGCATACGGGCGAGGATCAACGAGTTCCGCGGCACCGCACTGCCGGGCAGCTACGACTCCGGCGCCGTAAGGCATCTCGCCGTGAGTCAGCGTAGGACCATCCTCGACAACAAGGACTCTTCGTCCCTTCACCAACTCCGGCTCCGCGACAGCAACGCGACAAGCCATCTCAACGACTTTTGCATTGGGATTGTTGGCCTGCACATTTCTGCGAACCGTTTCGACATCCTGTTTTGCTGCCGTGTCCACTTTGTTGATGACTACGACGTCGGCACGGCGCAGGTTTACTTCGCCAGGGTAATAAGCAAGTTCGTGGCCGGCACGATGCGGGTCTACGACCACGAGTTCCAGGTCTGAGACGTAGAACGGGGTATCGTTATTGCCGCCGTCCCATATGACGATGTCGGCTTCTTTCTCGGCTTGGCGCAAAATGCGGCCGTAGTCGACTCCGGCGTAAACAACCGTCCCTTCGCGGAGATGGGGCTCATACTCCTCGCGCTCTTCGATCGTGCAGAGATGCTTGTCGAGATCCTCTATCACGGCGAAGCGCTGCACAGCCTGGACTGCCAGATCGCCGTAAGGCATAGGATGGCGGACGACGACCGGCTTCCAGCCTTCGCGGCGCAGTTCGGACGCCACGAGACGGCCGACGGGGCTCTTGCCACATCCGGTACGGACTGCACAGATCGAAACAACGGGCACGGATGCCTTGAGCTGCGTTCGTTCGGAACTGAGCAGCCAGAAGTCGGCTCCAGCGGCCACTACGCGTGAGGCCAGGTGCATCAGGTTCTGGTAGGAGATGTCGCTGTAGGAAAAGACGGCGGCATCCACGCCGTATTCCGCGACTAAACGTTCTAGATCTTTCTCTTCGAAAATGGGAATACCCGCCGGATACAGCGGGCCCGCCAGTTCGGTCGGATAGCGACGGTCGGCAATGCCTGGAATCTGAGTGGCCGTAAAGCCGACCACGTTATATTCCGCGTTTCCGCGAAAGACCACGTTGAAGTTGTGGAAGTCTCTGCCTGCCGCACCCAGAATCAAGATCTTCTTAATGGCTTTCATGGACACACCTTTCTCTTGAGACTCGTTCGGGAAAACATGGCTCGCCAGGTCTCTGCTTTGTGCTCAATTCACGCCGAAACTATTCTTTCGGACTTCTCTTCCACATGGGGACACACGGATTCCAGGAGTGAACATCCTTCTGGAAGTCGCGTCCCGCCTGTGGGGCTCCCACCGACGCCAACTCCTCCACCGGAGACTTCAGGAGCTCCCCGATGTACTGCTCGATCTGCTCGCGTAGTCTGGGGTTCTTAAGGGCCGCCAGTAGATCAGGCTGCTCGATGTGTGTAAATCCGTGGCACAGGGGACATTTCACAACGTCGTCATTAACCATTGCCGCCTCTTGGTCGAGGGAATCTTGCGGGGGCGCCGCTCTGCGCCGTTCTCTCCGCTGTCTCATTAAAGGATGGCGGCGGCTTTCGGACAGTGACAATGGTCGCTCGGGATTGTGATGGGGGTCACAAAGGCAACGTGCGGCAGAATCGAGGGTCCGATGAGCGATATGATGTCGGATATCACGCCATCCAACGAGTGAGGGAATCACCTCTACGCTGGACACGTATGACCGTTCAGCGTAGGCTTGAAGACGAGTGAGCAGTTCCCCTCCTCTTTCAGGTCCTCTGGACTAAGGCAGTTCATCTGAAGTACGCCTCTCTTAGCGTTACCGAATCAAGAGGTGTCCCAATGTTCGATCCCAAGACGTCCACACAATCGAAACCAAAGGCCGCTGTCACGCCGCAGAGCTCGCCTGCAAACCTGGCGATGATGCCAAACACAGTCTCGCCACAGGACAGGATAAGAGAGCGGGCCTATGAGTTGTACGAAAGCCGTGGTCGTGAATCCGGTCAGGAGGAACAAGATTGGTTCCGCGCTGAGAAGGAGCTCCTCCGACAGGAGCGATAAGAAGGTACGCATCCACGCCATCCTTGTGGTCTGAGGAGAAGCTGGGGGGACTGCTATGGTTTGCCTGATCTGCAAGGATCTGGAACGAACTCTTGACTATAGGCGCAGCAAGTACTTCGAGGCCCGGTCCTCTGCCTATTATCAAGTCAGCACGGAGCTTGCGGCCCTAAAGAACGTCGACATGGAGCGCGCCAGGAGCGACTTGGAAGAGCACCAGTTGGTATGCCCCCTTCGCTCCCAAAGGGAAGAACTTGTCAGCACGTGCCGGTCAATGAGTGCGATCGCGAAATTACAAAAGTGATTCGTTTCAGGTCGCTACGCGGCGGCAACCTGGTACTCACTCTGAACCAGACCGCTTGGATAGTGCCGAGTGGCAATGTGACTTAGGCGAATGTCGCGCGGTAGGGTGCCGAAAAGGGGAACTCCATCGCCAATGAGCACCGGCACCCGGGTGATAACGAGGCGTTGAATCAGTCCCGCCCGCAGGAATCTTTGAATCGTGATTCCACCGTCGACGTATAGGTGGTGGGCGCCGCTGGCCGCCAGCAGCGAAACAATCTCGGCCGGAGACCCGGCCATCTGTTCCATTACGCCACGCGCCCCGAACAGGTCAATGGGGCGACTACTCAGAACCACCACCCGTTTGCCGCCATAGGGCCAGTCTTCCATGGCCAGAACCGTTTCGAAGGTCTTGCGACCGATCACGATCGCATCGACAGTTGCTATGAACTCGTTGTAGCCGTGGGGTTCGCCGCCTCCCGGCGGCAAAAAATCAAGATTGCCGTTCGGTCGCGCGATGAAGCCGTCAACGCTACTGCCAACAAACACCGACACCATCAACTTGACTCCTCAGTTCTCACTCATGAACCCGATTCTGAAGGTGGCATCACGTTACCAATCCTGACAGTTCGGTGTCTGAGCAATTCTGGACACCCAGCCGAAAAATGTCCCGCCTCAAGCAAACGTTTCTGAGAAGGAAAAACCTCATTCATAATTCTGCCGCGGGGATGCCAGCGCTACCTGCAAAGTCAGTGACCCGGCGCACCTATTTCCGTGATCGGAACCGTGGGTGTACGAAAATGGGCCGGCCGTCATTTACGTCGATTCCCCTTCCCTGCTACCATCATTAGTTCCGACTCAACTCTGGACCAAATCTGTTCACGCCTTCATAAATCTACGGAGGAAACATGGCAATCAAAGTAGGCATTAATGGCTTCGGACGAATCGGCCGCAACGTGCTGCGCGCTTCTCTGAAAGATCCCAACCTGGACTTCGTCGCGGTCAACGACCTCACGGATCCAAAAACTCTGGCTCATCTTCTGAAGTACGACTCGGTTCTGGGCAATCTTCCAAACCAGGTCTCCGCCGGAGCCGACAGCATTACAGTCGACGGCAAGACCATCAAAGTTTTTAAAGAGAAGGATCCAGCCGCGCTGCCTTGGGAATCCGTAGGCGCGCAGGTCGTCATCGAGTCGACCGGCCGCTTCACCGATGCAAATGAAGCCAAGAAGCACATGCGCGGGACGGTGAAAAAGGTCATCATCTCGGCTCCGGCGAAGAATGAAGACATCACGCTGGTACTCGGAGTCAACCATGAGAAGTACGACCCGGCGAAGCACCACGTACTTTCGAACGCATCGTGCACCACGAACTGCCTGGCGCCTGTGGCCAAAGTTATCCAGGACGAATTCAAGATCGTCAGCGGAACGATGACGACGATTCACTCCTACACGAATGATCAGGTGATCCTCGACTTCCCGCACAAAGATCTGCGGCGTGCGCGCGCGGCGGCATTGAACATGATTCCGACGTCCACCGGCGCGGCCAAGGCGCTGAAGCTCGTGATTCCGGAACTCGGCGGCAAGATTGACGGGTTCTCCATGCGCGTGCCGACTCCGAACGTTTCAGTCGTTGACTTCGTGGTATGGGTCGAGAAGAAGACCACCAAGGAAGAAGTGAATGCGGCGCTGAAGAAAGCGTCTCAGTCGGGGCCGTTGAAGGGCTACCTCGGATACGAAGAGCAAGAGCTCGTTTCGTCGGATTACAAGGGCAACTCTTTATCTTCGATTGTGGATGCGCCCTGCACCATGGTGGTCGGCGGCAACTGCGTGAAGGTGATCTCCTGGTACGACAACGAGTGGGGATACTCCAGCCGCGTACGCGACCTGATCAACTACATGGCCAGCAAGGGCCTGTAAGAGACCTTCCGTGTGGCGCGGGCGCCCTCGCCCGCGCTGCATGCGGCCCGAGAAGGAGTGCGCGGGCGAGGGCGCCCGCGCCATATTCATCGCCTGCAAGATAAGGACGACCAGCCATGTCCAAGCTTTCCATTCGTGATCTCCCGCTCAATGGGAACCGGATTTTCATGCGCGTTGACTTCAACGTGCCGCTCGAAGATGGGCGCGTCATGGACGACACCCGCATCCGCGAAACCCTACCTACGATTGAGTACGCCCTGCGCCACGGCGCGCGCCTGATCCTGGCCTCACACCTCGGAAGGCCCAAGGGCAAAGTCAATCCCAAGATGAGCCTCAAGCCGGTCGCCGAGCGACTCCGCATGTTGCTCGACAAAGAACTCGCACGCGGCGAAAACGTCGGGTTCTGTCCCGAGTGCGTGGGACCCGAGGCGGAGGAAGTGGCCACGCAATTGGAAAAGGGCCAGACCCTCTTATTGGAAAACCTGCGTTTCCACGCGGAAGAAGAGGCCAACAACGAAGGTTTCTCAAAACAACTTTCGAAGCTGGCTGAGTACTACGTGAACGATGCGTTCGGTACGGCGCACCGCGCCCACGCTTCGACCGTGGGAATCACAAAATTCGTAAAGCAATCCGCGGCTGGCCTGCTGATGGAGAAAGAACTGAAGTACCTGGGCAAGGCGCTGGAGCATCCGGAAGAGCCGTTTGTTGCGATTCTCGGCGGAGCCAAAGTCAGCGACAAGATCGAAGTGATCAAGAACCTGATGACCAAGGTGAACTCCCTGATCATCGGTGGAGGTATGGCCTACACCTTCCTCAAAGCGCAGGGACACGAGATTGGCAAGTCGTTGCTCGAAGTCGACAAGGTCGACCTTGCCAAGCAACTGCTCGCGGAAGCGAAAAAGCGAAACTTGAAATTTCTGCTGCCCATTGATCACGTCGTCGCCTTGAAGCCGGAGCCGAACGCCGTGGTACAGCAGATTGGCGAAGGGCAGTCGATTCCTGCCGACAAGATGGCGCTCGATATCGGACCGAAGACGATCGAACTCTTCTCCGAGGAAATCTCTACCGCCCGGACGATTGTTTGGAATGGGCCGATGGGAGTCTTTGAGGTTCCGGGATTCTCTCGGGGGACTTTCAAGATCGCACATGCGGTGGCAGACAATGGGGGAGCGATCTCGATTGTGGGTGGTGGCGATTCCGTCGCTGCCGTTCGTGCCGCCGATGTTGCCGACAAGATGACGCATATCTCGACCGGTGGCGGAGCATCGCTGGAATTCCTGGAAGGCAAGAAACTACCGGGAGTCGAAGCCCTCACGGATAAGAAATGACGGGCACGAAGTGACCGCTCTGGACACCGTTGTGCAAAACTTCAACATTCGTCTCGTGCTCGATGGCGGCAAAGCGATTGAGATACACGGGCCGGCCGACATCACCGAAGAATCCACCGATGCAATCGTCAATGCCGCCAACTCATCGCTTCTCGGGGGTGGGGGCGTGGATGGTGCGATTCACCGCGCTGGAGGGCCAGCCATCCTCGGCGAGTGCCGCCAGATCGTGAGCAAGATTGGCAGGCTGGCGGCGGGACAAGCGGTCATCACGACCGGTGGACAACTTGCCGCGAAACACGTCATTCACACGGTGGGGCCGATTTACGGCCGAGGGCCGGACGATGCTGGCACATTGGCCAGTTGCCACCGTGAGTCCGTGCGACTGGCTGACGAGCAGGCTCTTAGCTCCCTCTCGTTCCCCGCGATCTCTACGGGCGCCTACGGATATCCCGTGACTGAGGCCGCGCCTATCGCACTGTCAGCCACGGTCGAGGCACTTGCCGCAGCTGCGCATGTTACGAAATGCCGGTTCGTTCTTTTTGATATTGCAACCGTTCGCGCCTTCGAACGCGCGGCGGAAAAGCTCCAGCGTTTGAACACCACTCCCCCATTCAGAACTGAAAAGGCTCACTCATGAGAACAAAAGTAATGGCCGCCAACTGGAAGATGTACAAAACTCCTGACCAGACTCGCGACTTCTTCCGCGACTTTTTGCCTCTGGTTTCGGGACACACTCGCGACGAGATCGTCGTGTGCCCACCGTTTCTGGATTTGCCGGCGGCGATCGAAGCGGCCAAAGGATCGAATGTCGCCATCGGCGCGCAGAACATTCACTGGAAGGAAGAAGGAGCGTTCACCGGGGAAACATCCGCGGCGCAGTTGGCCGCCATTGGCGTGTCCCATGTGATCATCGGGCATTCGGAGCGGCGGCAGTACTTTGGCGAGACCGATGACACCGTGAACCTGCGTTTGAAAACCGCGCTGGAAGCAGGATTTACACCCATCTGCTGCGTTGGCGAAGTGCTCGAAGAACGAGAAGCCGGACTTACCGACGATGTTTTGCGCCGGCAGTGCGTACGCGCATTTCATGCGATTTCGGCAAAGAAGGCGGCAAAGCTGATCGTTGCCTATGAACCGGTCTGGGCGATCGGCACGGGCAAAACGGCGACTCCTGAACTTGCGGCAGAAGCCCATGCCGTCATTCGGCGTGAAGCCACCGAGATCTTCGGCGAGGAGTTCGCGACGAAGCTTCGCATTCTCTACGGCGGGTCGGTGAAACCCGAAAACGCCTCATCGCTCATGTCGCAGGAAGAAATTGACGGCGCACTTGTAGGCGGCGCTTCTCTCGACCCGAAATCATTTGCAGCGATTGTGAAGTACTGAGCGAGTCGAGACGTAATCCCTTCCACATGTCGCGGACGCGGTCACAGAAATCTCTGCGCCGACGGTATGGGGCCGGCCCAAACAAGCTTACTGATGCGGCATTTGCTCGTTGACGGCGTGCACGTATTCCAGTACCTTGGTGCCGGCCTTCTCACGCCGTTTTGAGACTCTTCCAGATGCCCGGCTGCTTCGGGAACTGGATATCCACGAGATGGAACGGCCCATCCTAAAAAATCTGCCCGGATCGTGGACCGGGCGTCCTCGGGGAAAATTCGATCATGAAAAAGTGCTTTGTAAGAGTGGCGCTGAGTGCGCTCGTGTGTCTCGCGGCATCGGCTGTGGCTCAAGTGAAGTTGGATATAATCACGAGCCCGGTCGAGCCCACGTGGGTTAACGCTGCGCTTTCCAAGAACGGCCAGGTGATGGCGGCGAACTATGGCGGAGAAATTTTTCGCTGGACCGCGGCGGGTGGCTTTGTCGATCTGGGCACGAGCGACTTGTTCAACTCGTCAATCGGCGTCTCCGCGGACGGAAATACAATTGTGACCGGACGAACCGGAACTGACGGCAACGCGAACCCGGCGATGTGGCAGCAGGCGACGGGCTGGGTCAATCTGGGCCATCCCGCGGAGGGTTGCTCGCTGGACCAGAGTTGGGGCGACGCCTGGAGCGTGAGTGGCGACGGCTCGATCGTCGTGGGGCTTGCGTGGTACTGCCCCGGAGCCGAAGGATTCGTGTGGACGCAGCCAGGCGGCATCGTGGGATTGGGGCATCCGACGGGCGCGAGCAGCCGCGCGACCACTATCTCAGCGGACGGGTCGACGATTGTTGGCTTCTACGAAGACCCAACGCAGGGCTTTCGCCGGCCGGTGCGCTGGATGAACGGAGCCACCGATTTGTTTCTAGGCGATGTTCCGGGAGAAGCCATCGCGGTCAGTTCCGATGGAAAGCAGATTGTGGGGCAGGCTCCCGACAGCACGGGCAATGGCCGCGCGTTCTATTACACGGATTCGGCGGGCTTGGTTCCGATGGGCGTGCTGACCGGGAACACGACCGATCAAAGCGTCGCGATTGGAGTGTCGGACGCGGGCATGGTGATTGGGGCAAGCATTAATCCGTTCACGTGGACCAGCCAGCCGTTTATCTGGAGCCAGAAGACGGGCATGCGCTGGCTGAAGGCTGCGCTGGTGCGGAATGGCGCGATCATTCCGAGTGGCACCGTTTTGAGCGGTGTGCTGGCGATTTCCGCCGATGGCTCGACGCTGGTGGGTTCGTGGTACGACGCGAACTTTAATGAGGGCGTGTGGATAGCCCATCTGCACGGCAAGAACGCTTTGTTGAAATAGCGACAGCGCAGAACCGACGGGAAGGACAGGCTTCGGCCTGTCCTTTTTGTTTTTGGTGAAGCGTGCGATTACTTTCTTCCGATCCATGATGTGCGAGCTGGCGCCGAGGACGGAGTCTTCGCACTCTAAATCACTTCGATTACGGCAAAGAGTCTCACACTTGTTTCTCGCTCAACAGCGGTGATTCCGGTCACTGCGCGATCAGTGATGTGAGGTCTAGGATTTTTTGGCCGACGAAGAACGCCTCGCCACCAGATCCCTCAGTTCAGTTCTTTTCAACCAGCGAGGAGGGCTTATGGCTCTATCCAAGCTTCGTGAATTCCTCGACTCCCACAACATTAAATACATGGTGATTTCTCATTCTCCTGCCTACACCGCCCAGGGGATCGCCGCTTTGACGCATGTCTCCGGCCACAAGCTGGCCAAGACCATCATCGTAAAGATAGACGGTGTGCTGGCCATGGCAGTGGTACCAGCGTCGCACCACGTGGACCTTGACCGGCTAAAAGCTGTAACGGGCGCCCAAACGGCGGAGATCGCATCGGAGCTGGAGTTCAAGAACGCATTCCCGGATTGCGAAACTGGCGCGATGCCCCCGTTTGGACTTCTCTACGACATGCCGGTCTACGCCGACGCCGAGCTCGCAAAAAACGAAGAGATCACGTTCAGCGCCGGCACGCATCGCGAACTGGTGCGCATGAGTTGGAAGGACGCCTACCGATTGATCAATCCGAAGGTGGACAGTCTGACCCATCGGCGGCCGGCAGAGGCGTAGGCGAGGTGCGGTGATGAAAAGGAGAGTCGGGAAATTTCTGTGCTTCTGAGCCTTGCTCAAACCCCAGACCAAACAGCGTGACTGGCAAGGATTCTGGTCGCTTACATTGTCTAGGTATCAAGATCGTTGGTATTCGGATCCCCACTCCCTAGTCGCCCGCGACTCGGCGCGGCGGGCGATAGCCCAACTGCATAGAGACATGCCGGGCTGCATCCTTCAAATGTTCGAGGATGCGCGGCATGGTCTGCGCGTTCACCTGGTTGATCGTGCCGCTCAAACCGATGCTCGCCTCGATCGTTCCGCTCTGATTGAAGACTGGAGCGCCGACGCAGCGCGCCCCCATATTGTTCTCCTCGTCGTCAACGGCGTAGCCTTGCGCGCGTACTTTCTCGAGATCCTTCAGCAGCTTTGGAAATGTAGTGATCGTTTTCGGAGTGCGCTTCTCCATGGGGCGCTCCCCGATAATTCTTTCCAGCCGCTCCTGCGGAATGTGGGCCACCAGAGCCTTGCCCACGCTCGTCGCGTGCACGCGCATCCGGCGGCCGACCCAGGTGTCCATGCGAATGAATCCCGTAGGCTCGACTTTTTCAATGTAGACCGCTTCCGGGCCATCGAGGATCGCGAGATGGCAAGTGAGATTGGTTTGCTCCACCAGGTGACGCATGATGGGCAATGCCACTTCGCGAACGTCAATGCCGCTCAAGGCTCCGCGGCTGAGGCTGAGAATCTTCAGTCCCACGCGGTACTTGCCGCTACCCTCGTCTCGGTTCAGGTAGCCCTGGGTTTCGAGTGTCCGCAGAATGTAGCTGGCGGAACTCTTTGGCATCTGCAGTTTGCGGCTTATTTCGGCGTTACTGAGGCCTTCCGGCTCCTGGGCGACCGCCTCCAGCATAGCCAGGGCCCGTTCCACCGCAACCGACGGAGATTCATGGTTCGAAGGCATGCCGAATCGTTATGGTAGCAAAACCCTAGTCCGCCAACAAAATGAATGTATGTTCTACATATTGAACACCGCCCTTGACCCGTATTTCCCGCTCGCCTAGGATCGGACGGTATTATGAATCAATGTTCAACATATTGAACAGTGCGATTCAAAGATTCAGGAGCCCGAACGATGATGTCGACCGCCGTATCCAATCTGGAGACCAGCACTTTGATCAATCCGGTCAGCACCACCCCGGTGGATTTCGATCCCACCCGCGACTTGCCCGCCGGATTTATGGACTTTTTCCTGCCCCTGCATCGCCGGTTCACGCCGCGCCAGCAGGAATTGGCAGTGCGCCGCGTCGAGGTTCTGCAAGCGTCGCTCGAAGGAGACAAGCCCAAGCACCAATTCCCTTCCGACACCGTGCGTAATGGCTGGCGAATCACGCTGCCGGAATGGTGCCGCGACCAGCGCAACCAGATGACCGGACCGGCCGACGACGCCGAACTTGTGCGTCAAGATGCTGAACTCGGGCGCGCCCGGCGTGATGCTCGACCTGGAAGATTCCTGCGTCAACGAGTGGTCAGCACCACGAGACGGGCGTGGAGAACATTCTGGCCTGCCTGCGCGGCCAACTCAGCTATTACGACAAGAAACGTGACCGTACCGGTCACGCATCAAGCCGAGCGACACGGTGATCTTGACGCGACCGCGCGGACTGCACCTGAACCAGGCCGGAGTGATTCCGGCGAGAACTCGTCTCCGCCTCGCTCTTCGATGTTGCCCGACGTTTTCTACAGCATTGATCCGGCGGAGCTGAAGCATCCGCTTTGCATTCTACATTCCGAAGTCCGAGTCGGCGGAAGAAGCGCTGTGGTGGCGCGATCTGTTCCAGGCTCTCGCCCGATGGCGCGGCCTGCCGCACAACTACATCAAGTGCATGGCGCTGGTGGAGTCGCATCCGCTGGCGTTTCAGATGGAAGAGTTCGCCTACAACCTGCGCGAACACATCATCGGACTGAACCTGGGACGCTGGGATTACATGGCCAGCCTGATCCATTTCAATCTCGACGATCCCGACTGGGTGCTGCCCGATCGCAACACGATTCCTTACAACGTTGCGTTCTTCCAGAACCTGCGCGAACTGATGCCGGAGATTTGTCATCACCGCGGAATTCTCGCGATTGGCGGCATGACGGCTCTCTATCCCAGCCGCGAAGACGCCGAACTGAATGCCCGCGCGCTGGCCGTCCTGGAAAAAGACAAGAAGAACGAAGCCGACTGCCTGATGGACGGCGCATGGACGGGACATCCTGACCAGAACGCAGATCGCGGTGGCCCAGTTCCCTTATCCGAATCAATTGCAGGCGCGTCCGAGAAACGCGAGCCGCTATCCCGATCTGCGGCCGGCGCCGACGGGAGTTGGAGCGCGCACGGTGAGCGGCACGCGCGCGGCGGTGCGCACGGTGATCCGCTACCGCCACGGCGTGCTGAGTGGCACGAGGCGCCAGCCTGCTCGATGGCTACATGGAAGATCTGGCCACCGATCGCATTTACCGGCTGATGATCGCGCAGCGCGTGCTGCATCGCGACTTGGTCCGGTGGAAGACGACAGACGGCCAGGCCGTGAAGCATACGCCGGAATTTATCACGCAGTTGTTCGACGAAGAACTCGACCGCCTGCTGAGCGAACTTCCCGGACAATGCATCTCCAGAAGAGGCGGACCGTTTCCGCCGCGCTCGCGAAATCAGTGAAGCCATGATCGTGAACGGAGAATTTAATCCGGTTTAAGCCACTCACCCTGAGACGCAAACTGTCAGGAGAAACAGCATGTCGGCCAACGGAAACGGACACAGCAAGCAACCTTCAACTTCCCAACAGATGGAGCATCCGATGAGCACGAAGGAGCGCGCCGCGCAATACGCTCTGGCCCAGGATGCCATGACTCACGATTGGGCGACGAATCCGCGGTGGAAGGGCGTGGAGCGTCCGTACACGGCCGAAGATGTGCTGCGCCTGCGCGGCTCGATTCACATCGAGCACACGCTGGCGCGCATGGGCGCCGAGCGCCTGTGGGAACTTCTGCAGACCGAGCCCTACGTCAACGCTCTGGGCGCGATGACCGGCAACCAGGCGGTACAGCAGGTGCAGGCCGGGCTGCAAGGCGATCTACGTCAGCGGATGGCAGGTCGCGGCCGATGCCAACAACGCCGGCAGATGTATCCCGACCAGAGCCTGTATCCGGCCGACAGCGTTCCGAATCTTTGCCGGCGCATCAACAACGCGCTGCAGCGCGCCGACCAGGTTCATCACGCCGAGGGCAAGGTGGCTCCGGGACAGACTTGGTTCGCACCGCTGGTCGCCGATGCCGAAGCGGGATTCGGCGGCACTCTCAATGCCTTCGAACTGATGAAAGGCATGATCGAAGCGGGCGCGGCCTGCGTTCACTTCGAAGATCAGCTCTCGTCGGCGAAGAAGTGCGGACATCTTGGCGGCAAAGTGCTGGTGTCCGACGACAGAGGCGATTCAGAAGCTGGTCGCGGCTCGGCTGGCGGCCGATGTGATGGGCGTGCCCACGCTGATCATGGCCCGCACCGACGCCGACAGCGCCCACCTGCTTGACCAGCGACATCGACGCGCGCGACCGCGAGTTCTGCACCGGCGAGCGCACCTCGGAAGGCTTCTTCCGCATTCGCGGCGGAATCGACTCGGCGATTGCCCGCGGTCTGGCCTACGCGCCTTATGCCGACCTGATCTGGTGCGAGACTTCGCATCCCGACTTGGAAGAGGCGCGGCGCTTCGCCGAAGCGATCCACGCGCAGTATCCCGGGAAAGGCATGCTGGCCTACAACTGCTCGCCGACCTTCAACTGGCGCAAGAATCTGGACGAACAGCCACCATCGCGCGCTTCCAGCCCGAACTGGCGCGCATGGGATACAAGTTCCAGTTCGTCACGCTGGCCGGCTTCCACGCGCTGAACCTGAGCATGTTCGAGCTGGCGCGCGGATACAAGACTGGCCGGAATGACCGCCTACTCGCGGCTGCAGGAAAAGGAATTCAGCCGCGAGACCCAGTACGGATACGAGGCCGTGAAGCACCAGCGCTTCGTGGGCACCGGATACTTCGACCAGGTACAGCAGGTGATCACCGGCGGACTCGCCTCGACCACGGCGCTGGCGGGATCGACCGAGACCGAGCAGTTCATGGAGAAGAAAGCGCTCACTCGGCCGGAACACGGTCCCGATGCAGCGTGCCAGCCCATTCTCGGCGATTGCCCGCACACCCCGGTCAAGATTGACATCGGTCCGGAGGAGATGTTGTTGCCGTCTGGGGACTAACGGTCGTAAGCGCGATCGTTCAACAGCAAAGGGCCGGTCTTAGACGACCGGCCCTTTTTCCATTTCAGCGAATCCTGTACCATCGCGTGCGACAGTCGCTTGGAGCCGCATGGATGTCTACCTCATCGACGGGACGTACGAACTGTTTCGGCATTACTACGCCGTTCCGTCTTCGAAAGACGCAACTGGCCAGGAAATCGGCGCCGTGCGTGGCGTGCTGACATCAGTGTTGTCCATGATTGAAAACGGTACGACTCACCTCGGAGTGGCGACGGATCACGTCGTGGAATCGTTTCGGAATGATCTCTACCACGGATACAAGACCAGCGAAGGCATCGACCCCGCCCTGCTCTCGCAGTTTCCCATTCTTGAAGAAGCGCTCGTGGCTATGGGAGTTATGGTATGGCCGATGGTCGAATTCGAAGCCGATGATGCGCTGGCCTCCGCCGCGGCCAAAGCTGCAGTGAATGGGAGCGTGAAGCAGGTGTTCATCTGTACGCCCGATAAAGATCTCAGCCAGTGTGTTGTCGGAACACATATCGTTCAACTCGACCGCAGGCAGAATCAGGTGCGCGACGAAGCTGGCGTAGTCGCCAAATTTGGAGTATCTCCGCAATCGATTCCAGACTATTTGGCAGTGGTGGGGGACAGCGCGGATGGCTTCCCCGGCGTCAAGGGATGGGGCGCGAAGGGCGCGGCGCTGGTGTTATCGCAGTATTCGCATTTGGAGGATATTCCGAAAGACTGGAAAGAGTGGAATCCATCGATCAAAAAGGCGCGCGTATTGTCAGAGTCGCTGTTTGGGACGTGGAACGAAGCTCTGCTCTTTCGCACGCTCGCGACTTTGCGGTCGGATGTGCCCGTGTTCGATACCGTGGACGACCTGCGATGGCACGCACCACGGCCCACCTTTGACGATTACTGCCGGCGTCTGAAGGCTCCGGATCTGCTGCGCCGAGTTAAAGCTGCGAGTGCGAAAATTCCCGCATGAGTTTTACGCAAGCGCGACTTCGCCCACATCGACCGGGGACGATTGGTGATCGGTCGCGCTGCCATTCAGCGTTGCGACCGCCTGCGGAAGGATATCCAGAAAGCGATCCACTTCCTGCTCAGTGGTGAACCGGCCCAGGCTCACCCGCAGCAAACCCCGTGCCTGCTCCGAGTCGTATCCCATGGCGAGCAGCACGCCGGAAGGCTCTCCGGAATGATTGGCGCTGCACGCGCTTCCAGCCGACACAGCTACACCGGCCTGATCGAGCGCGAGCAAAAGCCTGCCGGCCTGCCGTTCCTGACCGCGCAACCCGAAGCTCAAGTGACCGGGCAGGCGCTTAGACGGATGTCCGAAAATGTAGGAATGGGGCAACGCCCGGCTGACTTCTGTAGCGATGCGCTCACGAAATTGCGCTAATCGCGTTGCCTCTTTCGCCAACTCCGCCTGCGCGATCTCCGCCGCAGCGCCGAACCCAACAATCCCTGCAACATTTTCCGTTGCCGAGCGCAGACCGCGCTCCTGGCCGCCTCCGAAGACGATCGGCGACAACTTCACTCCCTTGCGCACATACAAAGCGCCAATCCCCTTCGGCCCATGCAGTTTGTGCGCAGACAGTGAGAGCAGGTCAACGTGCAGTTGGTTCACGTCTAGAGGAATCTTGCCCCCGGCCTGCACCGCGTCGGTGTGAAACAACACGCCATGCAGCTTTGTTAGATGAGCCAGTTCCTCGATCGGCTGAATCGTTCCGACGACATTACTCGCTGCCATGATCGAGACAATCGCTACGTTCGACCGAAGCGCGCGCAGTAAACTCTGCGTTTCGACAATGCCATCGGCATCGACGGGAAGATGAGTGATCTTCGTCCCCGACTCCGCGAGAAAGCGGCAGGTTTCAAGAATCGCGGCATGCTCGATCGAACTGATGACGACATGGCCCGGACGTCCACTGGCCCGCACCGCGCCGATAAGAGCTAAATTGTCAGCTTCGGTGCCGCTGGCGGTGAAGATAATCTCGTCCGGCTCAGCGCCGATCAGAGCCGCGACCTGCGCGCGCGCCTTTTCAACGCCCGCGCGTGCGACTCGGCCCTCATAGTGCAAGCTCGATGGGTTCCCAAACCCGCCGCCCAGAAATGGCCCCATCGCCTCAAGCACGTGAGGATCCAGCGGCGTGGTGGCGGAATGATCAAAATAAATGCGATTCATAATGGCCTCTCGAACTCGGCTGCGCTGGGCCCTGCGCGCCCTAAAAACACGAATGCCTCATCCGGGATTATGGGGACGAGGCAAGTGCTCACCGAGATCTCATGTCCCCCGCAAACCGGGCGGGAATTGGCACCAGATGATCAGGTTGTTTCCTGATCCGGTTGTCGTGGCTTCTGCGGGCCCGTTACCCTCAGCCACTCTGCATGAGACTGCAGCTTCATTCAGGCACGAATGCCGGAACCTCTTAACGATAGGGTGGGCCGGGAGCAAGTGTCAAGAAATAATAAAAGCCGGGTGGGTGTGTTCCGGTTTGTTGACCTTTCCGGTAGCATGGTCGTCTTACCTACACCGAATCCCAATTGCAAGAACAGGAGAATGTTGATGAAGAAAGCAAGTCTGTTGGCAGGACTCGTCTTTGTTGTTGCAGCTCAGGGCATTACTGCGCGATCCCAGGATATGGCGAAGAAAGAATCTCCCAAACCGGCGGCGTCTGCGTCCCAAGCAGTACTCGACCAGTGGAACGACATCGCGCGCAAGATCAATGCCATGGCGGAAGACTTCCCTGAAGACAAGTACGACTTCAAGCCGGCGCCCACGATGAAAAGCTTTTCCGAGCGATTGATCCACGCGGCGCATGCGAACGACTTCTTTATTAACGGCGTAGAGGGAAAGAAGATGCCCGCGATGGACGATCCGAAGCGTGAAGAATTCAAAACGAAGGCCGACATTGTGGCGTTCGTGAAGAGGTCCTTTGCTGAAGGAGAAGCGGCAATCAAGGCCAAGGGCGACAAAGGCATGTCTGCGACGGTGGTGGATCCCTTCAGCAACACACAAACTCGGATCAGCGACTTTGCCTACGGGTTCATTGAGCATTCCGGTGAAATCTACGGACAACTCACCGTGTATTATCGCGTGGCGGGGATGGTGCCTCCAGAGTCGCGCCCGAAGAAGTAAATGCCTCTGCCAGTTCGGATCTCGGCTTGTCGGCGGGGAGTCTGCTTTTGGCGGGAACAGAGCAGATTCCTCAGCGAAAATTCCGCACTCGGCCGAAAAGGGCTCAGAGACTGCACTCCGCGTACTCCTTCGCGGAGTGCCTCTTTGCTATAATAAAACGCTGCCTCGACGTGATGGTTCACACCTGTGCGGAAGTGGTGGAACTGGCAGACACACCATCTTGAGGGGGTGGCGCCGAAAGGCGTGGGGGTTCAAATCCCCCCTTCCGCACCATACATTTTGATGTCCAGGACGATAAAGCCGACGTCTAGAGGCTCAGCCCGGAAAATCGCCGCTGTCAGGAAAACGTAAATCATGATTTACTTTACGGTTTGATCGTAGCCATTCACATCCTGGTCTGTTTCTTCATCATCATCGTCGTGCTGCTGCAGAGCGGCAAGAGCGGCGACATTTCGGCGGCCTTCGGCGGTCAAGGCAGCCAGACGGCGTTCGGTCCTCGCGGCGCGGCCAGCGCTCTTTCCAAGGCCACCACATGGTCGGCGGTGGCGTTCATGATCACGTCGATCACGCTGTCGGTCTATGCCACCAAGCGCGGCGGCCCGGGTTCCGTGCTGCAAGGTCTGAAGTCGCAGCCGGTCAAGACTCAACCCGCACCGGCCAACGCCGGCTACTCCGCCCGCACAACAGAAGTAGTCAACGCGTCGCGCTATCCTGCCCACGAGCTTCGCATTCTGCTCGAGTCGGAGTGAGCGTTCGTTCATCCGTCTGAAAGCAGATCGCTCAGCTGTCCAATACTTGCGTATCTACAGATTCTGCCGGTAATTGTATTTCCCTAACACTGGGTGTACCATCCGACTAGGTCTTTTATTCAGGAGGTGCGGCATGTCGGATCGTGACGGCAATAGTTTCGTTTGGTTCCTGGCAGGATTGGGATTGGGAGCACTGGCAGGAGTGCTCTATGCGCCGCGCTCGGGCAGTGAGACCCGCGATGTATTGCGGGCCCGTGCCGAAGAAGGCCGCGACTATGTGCGTAATCGCGCCCGTGAAGCGCGCGATCAGGCGTCGCAGTGGGCCGACCGAGGCCGCGATGTGGTCAACCAACAGAAGGAACAGTTCCGCGCCGCTTATGAAGCGGGCCGCCAGGCGTATCACGAAGCGACGACCGAGACCGGGGCGCCCAAGAATCTGTAAGGAATCGAGTGCCGCGCTCATTCCTCCCGAGCGGGACTCGATGGCTTGGCGGAGGCACGCTTATGGACAAGCTCACTCTGTTTATCGCCCTGACCGGGCTGGCAGTCGCTATTGCAGGCTGGCATTCTGCTGGCCATGTACCTCGCCATGCGCAAGACCGGCGAACGCATGGAAGCGCTTGGCGACCGAAGTGAAGACCAAGCTCTTGCCCACGGTCGAGCAGGCCCAGGCGTTCATGAGCCGAGATGCGCCCCAAGCTCCAGGTGATCGCCGACAACCTGCAGGAGTCGACAACCTTGCTGCGCGCGCAGGTGCAGCGCGTGGATGCGACCGTCAACGATACGGTGGATCGCGCCCGCCTGCAGATCATCCGCGCCGACGAACTCGTCAGCCGCACTCTGGACCGCGTGGAACAGACCTCCGACATGGTGCACAAGACCGTGATCTCGCCAGTGCGGCAGCTTTCCGGACTGATGCAAGGGATCACGGTGGGACTGGAGTTTCTTTTCGGCGGCCGCAAGCGCGCAGAAATGGCGACCGGCGTGAGGAGCGGCGCCCCGTACCGCAGGACGAGATGTTCATCTGAAGCGCGTCCGCTGAGTGTGTGCTGCTACACCAAGCTGGCGCTGCTAACGACTGCTCTTCTGAGAAGTCAATCTCTCATGTTGCGTTCCTCTCTCGTCTCCCGTAGTCGAATCCTCCGCAAACATTGCTGTCGCCGGTGCGATTTCTTTTTGCTCTCTCGCTGGCCGCTCAGGACAAAATTGTCTGGAGCGATCAGGAGAAGCCAATCGTCGAACAACTGCGCGGCCTGCGAAAGCTCGATGACACCGTACGAGCGCATACGACTAAGGAACTCGCCCTGCAGATCCGGCAACTGCCGGCCGTTCCCAACAAACTGCGCTTGGCAGGAGGGCTGTCGGGGCTCGCGACGGAAGGGGATTTCGGGCATGACACGCTGCAGGAAGTGACGACGACATTGGAGTCTGCGTTGCGCGAGCAGCCTCCGGCAGAGAAGGGCGAGCCGAACTCGCTTTATGTGGAGCTTGCCTCTCTGGTGCGCTACGAGCATATGCAGGCGGCGTCTGACAATCCCCAGTTTGCGGCGGCGATGACAAGACTCGAAGCTGACGATGCCAAACGCCAGACTGCCGATTTCACCCTCGCTGATCTACGGGGCAACAAGTGGCATCTGCAGGACTTGCGAGGCAAGGTCGTGCTGGTGAACTTCTGGGCGACTTGGTGTCCACCGTGCCGCAAAGAGATGCCCGACTTGCAGGCCCTCTACGACAGGTTCAACGATCAGGGCTTCGTGGTGCTGGCCATCTCCGATGAAGATGCCGCGAAGGTGAGTCCATTTATCGCGGACCGCAAGATCGGATACCCCATCTTGCTCGATCCCGGGCGGAAGGTGAACGAAGCCTACATCGTGGAAGGCATTCCGAAAAGCTTCGTCTACGACCGCGCGGGCAAACTTGTAGCCCAGTCGATCGATATGAGGACAAGGAATCAGTTCCTGGAAATGCTGGCGCAAGCCGGATTGCAGTAGGAGTCTTCGATGCGTTATCTGGTCCGAGCTCGCGTGAAACCCGGACGAGAAGCCGACCTGCTCGAGGCCATCGAGCAGCAGACCCTGGGCCAGGGCTCAGTTGCGGAAGGCGAGTACTTGCGCAATATGACAGAAGCGCGGCTATGCGAGGACGAAACTGCGCGCTGGGTGGAAGTCTGCTATTGCCCTACTCCGTTGCAGGAAGAGCGACCCTATTGGGAACAATACTTCGATCTGACTCGAGTGCAGGACGCCCATGATCGCCGCAAATGCCGCGATGAGAATGGTTCAGAACCGTGGGCCTGCGGAGACTGCGACTGCACGGTGCGCCTCGAAGACAAACTGAAGCGGTCGGGGACACCGTTTCTTGAATCGCTGCGAAGTTTCGTCCCCGCAAACTGTCCCCGCAATCGCCAGAAGTGATGCCGCGCTCCCTAGTGACAATGCTGCTCTGCCCCTTTAATGTGTTGGGGTGAACCCGACGCGTTCTTTCGCGCTGCTTCTTGCCTTCGCCACTCTGTCGTTCGCCCTCGCCGCCGAACCCCATCCTGCAGCCGACGCACCTTACCAGTCTCCCGGCACCAAAAAGATGGCGGGGCTCCTCGAACAAATCTTCCGCGAGCAGGACTGGGCGACTGACCCGAACAAGGCCGCCGAGCGCGCCAGCCACCTGCGCGAAGATCTCGCCAACAATCCCAGCCTGCGCGACGAAATTAAGATCCGCGAAGTATTGGCGGAAAACCTGCTGAAAGCCGGCGACAGCGCGGGCGCGGTCGAGCAACTCGAAAAAATTCGCACGATTTGCAAAGACGATGGGATCATTCTCGCTCTTGCCTTCGACAAACTGGTGCGCGACAACCTCGCCATAGCTTATTTGCGCCTGGGCGAGCAGGAAAACTGCGTCCACTATCACGGGCAGGATTCGTGCCTCTATCCCATCAAGGGTGGAGGTGTCCACGTCTTGCAGCGAGGAGCGGAGGGTGCATTTCACGAACTGACTGCCGCACTTGAAAAAGATCCGAATGACCTCAAGTCGCGTTGGCTGCTGAACATTGCCGCCATGACGCTCGGCAAGTATCCCGATGACGTGCCCGAGAAATGGCGTGTCGCACCCACCACTTTCGCGTCGGAGTACGACATTGGACGCTTCTACGATGTCGCCACTGACGTTGGGCTCGTGATCAACCATCATTCAGGCGGCGTGATCATGGAGGATTTCGACGGCGATGGCTTGCTCGATCTGATGGTGTCGGGCTCGGGACCACACGATCAGTTGCGCTTATTCCACAACAATGGCGACGGCTCATTTTCTGACCGCACGCCTGAAGCAGGACTAACCGGTGAAACCGGCGGGTTGAACCTTGTGGTCACCGATTACAACAACGATGGCCATCCCGACGTCCTCGTGTTGCGAGGCGGTTGGTGGGGACAGAACGGGAAATATCCCATGTCGCTGCTGCGTAACAACGGCAACGGAACGTTTGATGACGTCACGGAAGAGGCGGGACTGCTTTCATTGCATCCGACGCAGACCGCGGCATGGGCCGACTACGACAACGACGGCTGGCTTGACCTCTTTGTGGGCCATGAAGCGAATACCACCGAAAATCATCCGTCGCAACTGTTCCACAACAATCACGATGGAACGTTTACTGAGGTCGCCGCTGCAAACCGGCTCGAAGAGATGGGTTTCGTGAAAGGCGTGGCTTGGGGAGATTTTAATAACGACGGCCGTCCCGATTTGTATGTCTCGGTGAAGGGCAAGCCCAACCGCCTGTTCCGCAACGATGGGCCGATGGATCCGAAGAACCCGCAGCCGGATCAGTGGAAGTTTACTGACGTAGCGGTCCAAGCGGGCGTGGCAGAGCCGATCCATAGCTTCGCGACCTGGTTCTTCGATTATGACAACGACGGTTGGCCGGACATTTTTGTAGCTGGCTTTTACGCGGACACCCTCAACGATATTGGCGCGTTCGAGATGGGTCTGCCCTACAAAGCAGAAGTGCCACGCCTCTATCACAACAATCACGACGGCACTTTCAGCGATGTGACCAAGCAAGTGAAGTTGGACCGTGCAATTCTGGTTATGGGATCGAACTTCGGAGATTTGGATAATGACGGATGGCTCGACGTGTACCTCGGCACGGGGGACGTGCCTTACGAGTCTCTGCTGCCAAACCACATGTTCCGCAATGACGAAGGAAAAGTTTTCCAGGACGTGACGACCTCGGGGGGCTTTGGCCACTTGCAGAAAGGCCACGGCGTAGCTTTCGGCGATATTGATAACGACGGCGATGAAGATGTGTTCGAAGAAATGGGCGGAGCCGCGAGTGGAGATAACTATCCCAGCGTTTTATATGAAAACCCCGGGCATGGTAATCACTGGATCACGCTGGAGATCGAAGGTGTGAGGACGAACCGGGCGGCCTTTGGAACACGCGTGAACGTCACGGTAAAAACTGCCGGGGGCGTGCGGCACATCTACCGCACGGTGGGATATGGATCAAGTTTCGGCGGAAATCCACTGCGCCAGCATATTGGCGTGGGTAAAGCCGAGAAGATCAGCGAGATTGAAGTGACTTGGCCAACATCTAAGCTCGTACAGAAATTTCACGATCTGCCGGTGGATAGGGCGTTTCATCTGCGGGAAGGTGCTGCGGCATTAACCCCGGTTAACTATAAGACTTTTCAGCTGCGGCATCTGCCGACCGCGGCGCATCAGCATTAGACCCGGGCGAGCGAAGACAACCCCGGAATGCCGGCAAAATGCCGGCGCTACCTTCACGACGCAGAAAACCTCTCAGGCCAACTTCGTCGACATGGATTCCAGTTGCTTCAGGTCCTGTGCGACTTCCCTCAGGTTGAACACCAGCGCCCAGAAAGGAAGCATACGATCGAGCGCAAAAGGAGAAGTCGAGCGCAGAGCGCGGAGTCTGGCAAGATCAGGATCGAGTTCGCTGATGACGGCGTCAAGGTCTGCCGGATTCAATTGCTTGTCAGGATTACGAATTGCTTCGGCCAGCGCCGTAAAATTCTGCTCCGTTGTCACAGCCAGGTTGGGCAGTGAAGGAACGAGTCCGGGAGGCAACTCCGCGTTCACAAAGAGCGAACTGTCCTCGGCCATCGCGGTCAGCCGCCGGCGAACCTGATCGGCGAGATCGACGAATGCCTGATAGCCGCCCTGGTTGAACCGCGAAAAGGCGAGTTCGCTCTTGGCTTCGTCCATTTGTTGAGTGATGCCTCGACGCAGATCGTGCAGTTGGCGATCGAGTTGGCGCACCCGCTCTTCGTTGTCGGTTCCCTGCAGCGCAGCTTCGGTGATGGCGCGGTAGAGCGCTCCGGCGCCGTCGAGAATGTTCGCAATCTTGTAGCGCAGACCCACTCGCGCGTGCACCGGTAAAATCAGGGCGCCAACGCCAAAGGCCACAACCGCTCCCAGCATCGTGTAGAGCACACGGAGCCATGCCATGTGCCAGGGCTCTCCTTGCCCTCCGAAAACCAGGATGAGCGCTGCAGTGAAACCGGCAGCGGTAAAGGTTGGATGCAACGCTGTCAGGTAGCCGAACAAGGTTGCTAACAGAAAGAGAACGATGCCTGCGCCTACCGGACCCTCGCCTAATACAGGAATGAGGAGGGCCGCAGCAATTGCTCCGCAGGCCGATCCGATCGTTCTGTAAAGCGCGGCTTTCCACGACGCACCCAGGTTGGCCTGGGTGACGACCAGCGCGGCAAAGACCGCCCAGTAGCCCTGAGGCAGATGCCAACCGGTGTAGATCGCGTAGGTGATGGTGCCCGCGAGTCCAGTCTTAATTCCCTGCTTTGCGGAACTGGATTCGCGGGCCCAGAGTGACAGCGGGCGCAACGTAGAATTTGCAGACGCCATGCGGCGGATTATAAGCCGGACATTACCCGTGAGTACGTCGGGCTTCGATGTCCTTGCGCAGGTATGCCTTCACTTTCTCTGGAAGGCGAGAGGCGTGCAGTATGTCGCGCAATTGCGCGGGAGGAAGACGGCGGGCGAACTCGAGGGCTTGCGCTAACGGCGTGTGTTCGTTGCGCAGCAAGGCCATGCGAATCTCGAGACGGACAGACCATTTGGAGTGACGACAGATAGCTTCGACGAAAGCCGACGAAGCATTCGAGCGCTGCAACGCTTTAACGATGGCGCTTTCGGTGAGGCGAGGGTTTCCGAGCGCCGTCTGCCAGACGTTTTTCTCCTTGTCGAGCAGCAGAGCCGCGGCTACTATCGTCGACGATCGGCGTGCGAGCGAAATCCGTTCGCCCAATGTGATCGATGTGACTCGCGCTACGAGCAGTTCGTCGGCGGTGCGCTTCAAATCGGCGGCGATCACCGGCAGCAATGCGAACTTCATCAGATCAAAGGTATAGAGTTCACGGACCACGCGCAGTGCGACGCGTCGAGGAGCATGCGGATGCGCAGCAAGCGCGAGGCGAACCTTGCGGGACTGCATCACGGCAGCGTTTTTGCTGATTTGTTCGATCTCTGCTGCGAGCAGGTCCCCGCGTTTTAGAAGAGCGAGGGCAAGGTCTTCGGTGAGCGAGTTGGTGACGGCCGCGGTTGCCAGGGCCTCCGGCGAATCGAGCGCGGATTCCGGGTTCTCAAGATTCATATGGCCTTGCCTACGAATCAGCCGTCCCTGACGGGACTCGCATTCCCTTAGCGACCTACCCATGACTTACGTCCTGGGCTAATGAATGCCGTCGCTTGGCGCCTGTGAAGCAGGACAGCGAGCGGGCTGCGCCCGCTGACAGTCGAGGGCGGCTGTCCCTACATTGATCCTCTGCTTTGAACTTTCTTCGATGCAATGCGCCGGGCCAGGCGCAGCGCACCTTCCACTGGCTCGATAACCTGCGGATTCATCTGTACGCGCGCGTCGAGCCTACACAGTTCATTGTAAAAAACCTCGCGCACCAGCGCGGCGTGACGAAAGACGCCCCCGGTCATGGCCACTGGGACGGGCTCCCGCTCGGTTGCCAGCAAATAGGTGACGCATCACGACTGCCGCAATTTCGGCGAGTTCCCTGCCCGCAATGGTCAGTACGTGCGTCGCTAATTCATCTTTGCTGTTGGCAACGGCGGGGAAAAGCACAGCGAAGTCGGGTGGCGGAATCGAGTTGGCGGCGCGGGCGAGATCGATGAGCGAACTCACGCCCCATATTGTTTGCAGAGCGGCTGCAAGCGAAGAGTCCGGGAGCGGCGGGCGGACTTCGGTCGCATCGCCTATCGGATCTGAGGCGCGCAGCACGGCACTCACCGCAGCGCGGCCAATCCAGTGCGCGGAACCTTCGTCGCCAATGGCGAACCCCCAACCTCCGGCGCGGGCAGTCTTTCCCTGGCGGTTGCGTCCGTAAGCGATCGAACCGGTGCCGCCGACCACGATGACGCCGGGGCCCGCATCGAAGGCGGCTTCGAGGGCAATCTGTATGTCGCCAAGAACGTCAATGGGCGTAGGAAGAATCTCAGCAAGGATTCCTCGCACGATCGCGGCCAACTCTGGGCGCGCCGCGCCGGAACCTCCTACGCAGGTGTGGGCCACTTGCGCGGGCGTGATGCCCGCTGCCGCGCATGATTGTCGCACCGATTGCTGCAGCGACTCGCGGGTCTGCGACTCGCCAACGCGCACAATGTTGCTTGGGCCGGCAGTGGCGGAGGCCAGCAGTTGCGAGTCGTCGCCGACCGCGCACGTGGTCTTGGTACCGCCTCCGTCGATGCCGAGGTAGTAAGGCACGGTTATTTTTAACACAGGGCGGTTGCGGTTCTCAGTTCTCCTTGTTTAGCGGACGGGTTCCTGGCCGATTACTTCGGCCGGACTTGGCTTCCGGCATCGCGAGGACTATAGAGTCTCACTCGCGCAAACTCGTGTTTGCTTCGATAATGAGGGCTTGTCTTAGCCAAGCAATTCATTCAGCGAGTGCGAGCGATTCATGACTGCGAAGATTCAGATTACAGAACTCAGCAACAGCGGAGATGTGCGCGGGTTCAGCTTCACGGCTCCTGCGGACGCTCTGGCATTTGTGGGGCGCATGTCAGATGTGCATTTGGCCTCGACTTTGCCCCGAGCGGTGCGTGGGAATCACTATCATCTGCGGCGGCGCGAGGCCATTGTGGTGCTGCCAGGGGCGAAGTGGTCGTTGCATTGGGATGATGGAGATGGGGCGGCGGCGCAGCATCGGCAGTTTGCCGGAACGAGCGCGGTGCTCGTGTTGGTGTCGCCGGGGGCGTCGCATGCCGTGCGCAACGATGGCGATGCGCCGCTGTGGCTGGTGGCGATTTCGTCCGAGACGTATGATCCGGCGGAGAGTGTGACGAGGAAAGTTGTGTAGTGACGGAGGAAAGCAGGTTCCTCGCCCTTCGCGTCGCTCGGGCGGTCGGAATGACAAAGGTATCTTGAACAGATCTGACACGCATGGGCCTAGACAAGCTGGATTTCGCGATCATCGGGCTGTACCTGGCGGGGATCACGCTGTTTGGGCTGCGCTTCCGCAAGAAGCAGAGGACGCTGCGTGACTACTTTCTCGCCGGGCGTGATATTCCGTGGTGGGCGATTGCGCTCTCGATCGTGGCGGCCGAGACCAGCACACTGACCATCATCAGCATTCCGGGGCTGGCTTACGACACTAACCTGACCTTTCTGCAAGTCGTGATGGGATACGTCGTGGGTCGCGTGGTCATCAGCTTTGTTCTCCTGCCGCATTATTTCCGGGGCGACCTCTACACGGCTTACGAACTGATCGAGCGCCGCTTCGGCCGCGGGTTGCGCTCTCTGACTGCAGGACTGTTTCTGCTCACGCGCGCTGCGGCTGAAGGCGTACGCGTCTATGCCGTGTCGATCGTTGTATCGATTGCGCTGGGCACGGGCGAGGTCGCCTCGATTGCGATCATTACTGCATTGACGTTGATCTATACATTCGAAGGCGGGTTGGCCGCAGTCATCTGGACCGATGTCGTGCAGACCGCAATTTACGTGGGCGGCACGCTGGTTGGACTGGTGACGATCCTGCATCTTGTGCCGGGAGGATGGGCGAGCAATTCATGCAGCGGCGGCCGACCGCAGGCAAACTGCAAGTATTTAATTTCAGCGGAAGCGTGTGGATTCCTTACACCTTCTGGGCGGGAGTAATCGGCGGAACCTTTCTGACAACAGCGAGTCACGGAACTGATCAGCTCATCGTGCAACGACTGCTGGCGGCGCGTGGTCGCAAACAGGCCGTAACGGCGCTGCTTTCGAGCGGCCTGGCCGTCTTTTTCCAGTTTGCATTGTTTCTGATCGTGGGCATCATGCTGTGGGCGTTCTACCGCGTGCCATCGGCGAATTTTGGCAGACCCGACCGAATCTACCCGACATTCATCGTGACGCGCATGCCGCACGGAATTTCGGGGCTGCTGATTGCCGCGATCCTGGCGGCCGCCATGTCGAACCTGAGCGCAGCGCTCAATTCGCTGTCCTCGAGCGCGATCATGGACTTCTACGTTCGTCTCCGGCCGCAAGTGGACGAAAAGACCAAGATGCGCTTTTCGCGGCTGGCCACATTCATGTGGGCGGCCGTCTTGTTTGGGCTGGCAATCATTGCGCTGCACAAAGTAGGACGAGTCGTAGAGGTCGGCTTACAAATCGCTTCGGTCGCCTATGGCGCGCTACTGGGAGTGTTCCTACTAGGCGTGCTGACGCGGCGCGCAAATCAGTTAGGCGCGACGGTCGGAATGCTATTTGGCTTCGTGATGGAGCTGTACCTGTGGCTCTTTACGAGCGTCCCATGGACCTGGTGGGTCATGATCGGGACGAGCGTAACGTTCTTAGTCGGATGGGTGACCAGTGTCGCGTTCGCCAAAAAGGACGCAACGATCCCAACTTAAGGTGAGCACGCAGAAATTTCTTGCTTCCATCCGGCGTTGAATCCGTTGTGATGAACTAACGCGGCGTGATTGTTCTTCGGTCTCGTTCGGAATGCTGGCCACGACCACCACTGCAGCAAGGGCGGGCGCTTCAAGTTATTGCTCACGACAGCTACGATGCCGGCCCCCCGGACGGGGGTTGAGTGGCAGGGTATTTTGCCGGACGAATTTACAGCAAAGACTCTACCCCGCGGATTATGGGCGTCGGGAAAAGGCAATGGCTTACGCGCAGACGCCAGAGGATCTGGAGATCCTTCGCTACGCCTGAAAAACGGCTCCGCTCAGGATGACACCGCAGGGTCAGATGCAAAGTGTAGAACCGCGGCGTGTCGTATACTGCAGCGGACTTTCCCGGTCGACCGAACCCATGGCTTCAACCCCGACTGCTACCCGGCCAGAACTCTCCCGCGATTTGGGAGTGAGCCACGCCTCTGCCGTGGTCGTTGGCACCATCATCGGCAGCGGAATTTTTCTCGTGCCTGCCGAGATGATGCAGGCCGTCGGCTCAGCGAAACTCGTCTATCTTGCTTGGATCGTCGGCGGCCTGCTCTCATTCTTTGGCGCACTCACGTACGCCGAACTTGGCGCCATGAAGCCGCAGGCGGGCGGAGAGTATGTGTACGTCCGTGATGGTTATGGCCCACTCGGCGGCTTTCTCTACGCCTGGACATGGTTCGTCATTGCGAAACCTGCCTCGATCGCGACGGTCGTGACCGGTCTCGTGCGAATTCTCGGGACGTTCTCGGTCTTTTCATTTTTCTCGGCCAACGTCATTTCCGTTCCCTTCACCGTCACCTGGGGACAGCTGGTCGCCATCGCCGCTGCGATCCTGATTTCGTTTCTGAACTACCTCGGTGTCAAAAAAGCTGGCGAGTTCCAGCTTGTGTTCACGCTGCTGAAAGTCGCCATCATTCTGGGTATCGTCTTCGTCTGCTTCAGCGGAATCGGCGACGCGCCCGGCCGCGGCTGGAGCAACTTTGCCGGTACGTTCACCGGGGCCAAGGGCGGCATCGCTGGATTCATGGCGGCTTTGGTCGCCGCGCTCTGGGCCTATGACGGATGGAACGATCTGAACATGGTCGCAGGCGAGGTGAAGCAGCCAGAACGCAACATTCCGATTGCGTTGATTGCGGGCGTCGCCACCGTGGGCTTGCTCTACATTCTCATGAACGCGGGAGTGCAATATGTGCTGCCCGCCAAAACGATTGCCGCTTCCCAACGTCCGGCGTCGGACGCGGTCGCGCTCATCATGGGGCGTATGGGCGCCGGCATCGTCTCCGCAGGCATGGCGATCTCCATGCTCGTCACCTTGAATGGCACCATCATGAGTGGAGCACGCGTGCCCTTCGCAGTGGCGCGCGACGGATACTTTTTCAAGGCGCTGGCTGAGGTTCATCCGCGCTTTCACACGCCCTCGGTCGCGATCGTCGTGCAGGCGGTACTGTCGATCTTATTGCTGCTGGTCGGAGCGAACTTTCCGGCAGTTGTTCTCACTTGCGATCTTCGCCGAGTGGCTCTTCTATATGATCGCGGGAAGCACGATATTTATTTTCCGATGGCGCGACCCGCAGGCGCCGCGACCCTATCGCATGTGGGGCTATCCTTTCGTGCCGCTCCTCTTCATCGTGGTTGCGGCGGCGCTGCTCTGCTACACCTTCCGGAATGACTGGCCGAACTCGGGATATGGACTGCTTGTGATTCTGGCGGGGATTCCTGTGTTCTCGTATTTCTCGCGACGTCGGGCAAAATCCCAAGATTCCGACCACAAAGGTCACTAAGGAACACAGAGGAAAGCGGCACAATTTTTTCCGCAAATTGTCTCCGAGTTTTGTCGGCTCACTTCCGTGTTCTTTCCCGGTTTCTCCGGAACGCGCCAGGTACCCGGGCTGCAACGCCCGTCCCGCACCCGTTTCGGGGCGATTTCCCCAAAAGGCACCGACTTGGTTACCTAAGGTCAAGAGCCGTTGACACGTTTACCCCCTGTCCTATCTCCCGTATTTTTAAAGCTCCAAGCCCCGGGACTCTCCCAACCGGGACCCAATGGAGTGAAAAGGCATGGCGACGGCTTACCGCGGATTTCAATTAGGGCTACTGCCCGAACGCAAGGTCAACAAACGGGCACTGGCGACCGCCTACGGAATCGTGGCGTTGCTGTTGCTCATCGTTATTAACATCGGGCTGATCCTGCCAGAAAAAATCCAGTTCGCAGGCTACCGCGTGACGCAAATGATTCCCATGCCGTCACTGCGTCCTGAGCCGGAACCGATCAAGCCTCCTCCGCCAACGAAGAAACTGCTTCCGGCGGTAAAGCTTCCGGTATTTGAGACGCCCAAGCTAGTGGTGCCCCGCGAAGTTCGACGCGAAGCTCCTCAGCCGGTAGAAGCACCCAAGGTTGTGGTCAACCAGTTCAAAGCTCCGGAAATCAAGATGGTGTCGGGCGGTGCGCGTCCTCAGCTGGTGCACACCGGAGATTTCGGTGGCAGCTCGCAGGTTCCGACGGTGAATGCGGCGGTGCAGAAGGTGCAGACCGGCGGCTTCGGCGATCCCAACGGATTGAAGGGCGAAGGCAAGCCTACCGCGAAATTAGTAGCGGCGCAGGCTGGTGGCTTTGACATGCCGGTCGGTCCCGGACAGGGCAACGGATCGGGCGGCGCCAAAGGAATTAAGGGGACCGTGGCCAGCGCGGATTTCGGCAATGGCATCGCAACCGGCGGCAAGGGCGACGGGCGCAGCAATGGCCAGGGCATTGCGACAGGCGGATTCGGGTCACAGCAGGTCGTGCATCAGGGACCGAAGATTGCGCAGGCCGATCCCGGTGCGGCCACCAGCCCGGTGGAAATTACATTCAAGCCCAATCCGGTTTACACCGATGAAGCACGCAGTCTGAAGCTCGAGGGCGAAGTGCTGCTCGAGGTGAGCTTCTCGGCGAACGGCTCGCTGCATGTGAATCGCGTGGTGCGCGGCCTGGGACATGGCCTCGACGAGGCTGCCATCGCTGCTGCGAACAAGATGCGCTTCAAGCCGGCCCTGCGCGGCGGGCAGCCGGTCGATTCGACCGCCGTCGTACATGTGACGTTCCAGATGGCGTACTAACAATTTTGGCGAAGTAAGTCTGGCTTTGGAGCTGGATCAGAGAAAAGAACTCGGGTCACAGAAACTTGGAGAAAAGAGTCATGCGTACTTGGAAATGGATATTCACCGCGGCTTTGCTGGCATCGCTAAGCGCAGCCGCACAGCAAGCGACGGGTTCACAGCCGTCCGCAACGACGCCTGCGCCCGACGCGACGCAGACGGCGCAACCGTCTCAGCAGGCAGCGCCGGCGGCGGCGGACCAGCAGACGCAACCTTCGCAACCGGCTTCGGCGCAGGCTTCGCAGCCCGCACCTTCAGCCCAGGCAGCCCCGGCACCACCGGCGGTTGCTCCGGCTCCCACCACCATGGACCAGGTCGTGAACCTGTTCATTGAGCGCGAGCATGGTCTGATCAAGATGCTCGCCAACCGTACGCCGGTGGTCGAGACCTATCTGCAGAATCTGACAGACCGATCGCGCAACTCGGCCCCGTGCCCAGCGAAGATCACTACTTCCTCGGCCGCATGGATATGGGCGAGACCGTCGACCGCAAGGACTATCTGAAGGAAGAAGAGAAGGGCATGCAAGAGCGCCTGCTCGGCGGCTTCCAGAAGCTCTACAAGGTGCAGTACCAGCCACTGGGCTTCTCGTGGATGGTCTATGCCGACCGCACCGACTTCGACCGCGAACACTATGACTTCCACTACCATGCGCCGCGAATTCCTCGGCGACGTGCGCTGCCTGGTATTCGACGTGACTCCGAAGCCGAAATCCGGCCGCGGCCGCTTCCTGGGCCGGGTCTGGGTCGAGGATCAGGGCTTCAACATCGTGCGCCTGAACGGGACCTACTATCCCGCGCCGCGCAACTCCTACTTCTTTCACATGGACAGCTGGCGGTTGAACCTGATCCCCGGCTACTGGGTGCCGTCGTACATCTACAGCGAAGAAGGCGACTTCAGCGCTGGCGTGAAGAACAAGATGGCCTTCAAGGCGCAGACCCGCATCTGGGGCTATGACCTGAAGAAGGGCGGCAAAGACGACGAACTCACCAACATCCGCGTGGACAGCGTGAACGACGAAAGCACGGCCGCGCAGGATGCTTCTCCGCTGCAGGCTGAGCGTGTATGGCAGCAGCAGGCGGAAGACAACGTCGTCGAGCGCCTGACCAGCGCGGGCTTGCTCGCGCCCGAGGGCGACGTCGACCACATTCTCCAGACCGTCGTCAACAACCTGGAAGTCACCAACAACATTGATCTGCCGCGGCCGGTTCGCACGCGCGTGCTGCTGACGGCTCCGCTCGAAACTTTCAGCGTCGGCAACACCATCGTGATCAGCCGTGGTCTGGTGGACGTGCTTCCCGACGAGGCCAGCCTGGCTGCCGTGCTCTCGCATGAACTCGCGCACATCGTGCTCGGCCACAACCTGGGCAGCAAGTTCGCTTTCAACGACCGCATGCTGTTCTCCGACGAAGCGCACCTATCAGAACCTGGGCTTCAAGCACATTCCGGAAGAAGAAACAGCCGCCGACAAGAAGGCTGTCGACCTTCTGAAGAACTCGCCCTACGCGCAGAAGCTCGACAACGTGGGCCTGTTCCTGAAGGCGTTGCAAGCTGCGCGCTGGCAGCGCTGAACGCGCTGCTGACCACGCACCTGGGCAACCCGCTGGCCGAAGGCGGACAGGTAAACCGCTTGTCGGCTCTGGCGCACGCAGGGACCGGCGCTCGACAACAACAAACTCGATCAGATCGCGGCGCTGCCTTTGGGTGGACGCGTGAAGATCAATCCCTGGGACGACAAGGCGGAAATGGTGAAGACGGCTCCGGTCGCCATCACCTCGGCGCGTGACAAGATGCCGTTCGAAGTCACGCCCTTCTTTCCGCGGTTGGCTCGCTACGGTGCAGGCGCCGCTACGACTCCGGCTCCCGCGACCGCTGCCGCCAACTCGGGCTCGGGCAACTAGTTCGGCTTAGGCAGGTTGATTTAAGCAGGGCTTCTACTCCAAGTTGAAGTAAGACGTGGGCCGGGATCCGGAACTTCCTTCCGGGATACCCGGCCTTCGTTTTTCTAAGGGCAGAGCCAACTGTCGGTTCTGCAGCTTCGGTTTTCTTAGCGTCTTCAGCGGCTTTTCTTAGCGTCCTTAGCGGTTAAGAGTTCTACCGTGGGGCACCAGGTCGTTGACGATAAATACAGCTCTTCATCAATGGACGGGTCGAGATGTAAAATTCCAGAAATGCGGCCAGATTGACGGTCGCCAGTAACTCTTCCCACAAGCATAGGCAAATCATGGATTGGGCACTTCATCAATCCCAAAGCGTTTTGATATTCGCGCAGAACGTGAGGAGTATGCGCGTCTATGCCAGCACCCGGCAAGAGTGCTGCAAGATCGCATGGCGCGACGCGGCCACTCCGATCGCACCAGACGGCCTGCCATGCCCGAGTGGGAGAGACTCTTTCAGACACAAGCGCGCGACCGGAGGCTACTCCATCAAGCAAGGGTTCTGGGAGGGGCAACGAGAAGCAACATTACTATGCCCACAAAGGCTCTGCTTAAATCACGTCAGCCTAGGCTTTGGCATTAGAGAATCTGTTCGCAACTGCGGCAGGCTTTTCGTGACATGCGAGAGGCCTGGGTGCTTCTCCCATGATCGGAGTTCGCACCTGTGCGGCCGATTGCAGTTGCCTTAGATTCGAGCGGCAACAGATGTTTTCTCAGCGCGCCATGGAGCCGCCGGTTTTGTGCGCGGATCACGGCCTGCTCGGCCTGCGGAACGTTAAACAGGCCCATCGAGAATTCAATCACGGCCCAGTCACACGCCCTGAGGGTATCGAGCATATTGTTGAGGTCGCCCGATAGAGCCGCCTGATTGCGCGATTGCCTTGTGGTCCGCTTCGTCATTGAATTCCCTTGAATTCCCTTTTGGCGAATTTCCACTGCCTTGCTTATTGATATCGAACAAGATTCAGAAATGGAAATTGAAACATTCGATCCATGCCATCAGTCCCGCCTGAGCCTTGTAACTCCATGATGGGAATTGACAAGGAGCCAGACGCGGAGCGTTCGGTGAATCGCAAGGATCAACTTTTTGCATCCTTCTGACTTTCGCGTTGGAAAATACCCCGGCAATTCCCAGCCGCTAGGTGGCATGTGACCTTGACTTCAGCAGCCAGTTTGTTTGAGTATGCGCCGTCGCGCGGTCTGGCCTGTACGCAGGAAGGGGTCGTAACCCGTTGGGGCTCAAGATTTTGCCCGTAAGCTATTGAAGCTCTAAGATTACTTTTCTGTTTTCCTCTAAACCCATGATTCCAATAGACCAAGAGGGAAGAGAGCGGCGGTAGTAAAAGGTAAAATCGAGTTCATGGCACTAAGAGATTTGGCTGCTTCGCCCGACCTCAGAAAAATATTCCAGGCAGAAATCCACAGCCAGCGCACGGTCACCCTGCACTCCCACGGAACTCTCGCGCGCGAGTAACTTGCAAGTCCTGAGATCGCTCCTAGAGAATGAAAGGGCGCGCACGCGGAATTCGTGTGCTCTGAGGTTGGCATTTTGAGGCTGTGGCTGAACACGCTACTTCGGTTGATCGTGGGAACCTACTTCGTTCTCACGTCGCTGTATTGCCTGCTCGCCTTTCTTCCTTACACTTACTTTTTTCTGATCAAGGCGCCCGCTTACGCCTGGATGCCTTGGTTCGTACGTCATCAAGCTCTTCTCTATTGGATCGCTGCTGCTGCTGCGACGATCGCGAACTGGCGAGTACGCGATTCGTTTAAGAAGAAAGATCGGAGATTCCTGTCAGGAATCGGATTGCTCATCGCAGTTGGAATCTTCCTCGCAGTTCATCCCTTTCTGCGCACGCTCGAAGACAATCGCGCAACCTATTGGTGGAGCCTTGCGGCTCTGCTTCTACTGATTGGGGTAACGCTATGGAAGCAGGCAGACAACCCGAGAGAAGTGAAAAAGGAAGATAGCGATCGCAGACCCTTCGCATACTCAACTGGATTGCTGATCGCTTTCATCATTAGCATGGTTTCCGCGGTGAGTGCGAGACTTCAGATCTACAGCGAAACGCGCAAACTCGGCTTTCATTTCGCGGACGCAGAGTTGACGCTCTGGACTTTGCTTTCGCACGTCGTTTTGGCGTTCGTAGTGTTGTCGATCATCAACCTGGTTTTCATCCTCGCCGCGCGGTTTCCAAAACCGCAGGCAACACGATGCGCGGTCGTAAGCGGTTTGGTTTTTGTCACGTTGTGGATCGCATTGTTTCGCTTTCTCGCCAACGCACTGAGCTTTGGAGGATGGGAAGCTCAGGTCTATGCAGCTTCTCTGGCTCTGGCACTGACGCTCTGGGGATTTTCGCTCGTACTGCCATTCGTGGATTCGCGCTCAGTAGAATCCGACGCTTCCAGCACACCAAACCTCAAGGTTGGAACATGGGCTGTGCTGATCGCAGCATCCGCCCTTGCGATTGCCTTTCCGTATCTAATCGGAGGAGCAGACTGGAGTGGATTCTTGCAGAGCACGGTAACGCTCGCGATCTGGATCGCGGTCAGCGTTTGCCTGTTCCGGCTTCGTCCTGTGCGAGGTCAGTGTTCAGCCCTTATCGTCCTGCTGGTTTTAGGCGCGTGCGCAGGCGCGTACAAGATGCTGCAGGCCAGCGAGATATTCTGGAGCAAGCCGCTTGGTTCGACCGACGACGAGATTTCGCTTTCGCTCGAAGCTTACGCAGGCCATGACAATTCTTTCCAGTTGGCGCATCACGCTTTGGGCAATCGACGCGGAGAAGCTTGTGGAGATCTTTGCCGCATCCTGCGCGAGTATACGAACATTCGCGACAAGCAAGCTCGCACTGATGTGCAGCTTGTGGATCATCTCACCCCAACTTCAGAACAGCGTCCAAACATTTTTATATTTGTGATCGATTCGATGCGTCCGGACTATTTGGGTGCATACAATCCGCGGGTCGATTACACGCCGAATCTCGATACCTTCGCGAAAGACAGCATCGTTCTGCATAACGTCTACTCGCAGTATGCAGGCACTTCCCTTTCCGAGCCCGCAATCTGGTCCGGCGCGATGATGCTGCATGCCCATTATTTGCAGCCCTTCTCGCGACTCAACAGCCTCGACAGGATGCTGCACACCGATGGTTACAGCATGGTCGTTAGCATGGACGAAGTCCTGACCACGCTCTTGCCTGCGAATGATGACGTAGTACGACTCGACACCGACAAAAAGCTGTGGAATGAACTCGAACTGGGATCGACGTTGCGGCAAGCGGAGATGGTTTTCGACTCACGACAAAATCGCGAGCAGCCTGTCTTTTTCTATGCTCAACCCAAAAACGTTCATCAGTTTGCGCGAAATGACGTGCCTTCGCCGACTTCGCAGCACTGGCAATCACCTGCGGGATTGAACAATCGCATCACCTACGAAGTGCATTGGGTGGATTCGTGCCTGGGCCAATTCTTTACTTATCTGAAGCAGCATGGGATGTATGACAACAGCATCATTATCGTAACCAGCGATCACGGCGATGCCACTGGCGAGTTCGGACGGACGAGCCACTCCACGTTGATCTGGCCGGAAATTATGCGCGTGCCATTGATCGTTCATCTGCCACGCAAGATGCGCGACCAGGTTGTGTACGACGATTCGCGGCTGTCGACACTAACAGACATTGCTCCGAGTCTCTACTACTTGCTGGGGCACAAACCGATTCGACCGAATCCTCTGTACGGACGACCTTTATTTGCCGAGGACAAACAGGAATTAGAAAGTTACAGAGGGAAAGATTTGCTGCTGGCTTCCGATGTGCGGGCAGTCTACGGAGTTCTCACAGCCGATGGGCGTTATTTGTACACAACGTACGACTCTCCCGCGCAGAGTTATTTATTCGATCTTGCTGCCGATCCGAACGCGGAGCACAGCATCCTCACGGCTCCGCTCAAGCAGCGCTACGACGAAGAGATCATCGACCATTTGCACTTGATCGGCGACTTCTACGGCTACAAGCCTGGAGTCGGATCGTTGCTCGCCTCTTCCGGACACTAGATTTCAAAATCAAAAGCCCCACTTCCCGCAAAAAACGCGAGAAATGGGGCATTCAAGCAGGAGTTAGGGTTTGGCACCTAGGTCGTCGTGCTCGTGGTAGTTCGGATAGGACGGACGTTTGTATTGCGGCAGAGGATGATCTTTCAACTGCTGCATAACAACCTCGATGGCTTTTTCGAGTTGCGCGTCATGTCCCTGACGCCAGGTAGAGGGTTCGAGGTCAACTTCGACGTCGGGCGGAACGCCATGATTCTCAACTTCCCACTCGCCGTTAAGGCCGTAGATGGCGGCGCGCGGCGCAGTGACGCGGCCTCCGTCAAGAAGTTGAGGATAGCCGCCGATACCGACAAGACCTCCCCAGGTTTTTTTGCCGATGAGTGAACCGATGCCAGCTTTACGGAAATACCAAGGCAGCGCATCGCCGCCAGAGCCCGACATTTCGTTGATGATCATGACTTTGGGTCCGTAGATCGCTTCTGACGGACTCGACCAGTCGTGGCCTTCGCGGGTGACGACCTTGCTCATGATGGGACGGCGGAGATAGTCGACGATGTAGTCGGCCAGTTGTCCGCCCTCGTTGAAGCGCTCGTCGATGATGGCGCCCTCTTTGCCCACCTGCGAGAAGAAGTAACGGTTGAAGCTGGTGTAGCCTCCGCCTGCAGTGTTCGGGACGTGAACGTAGGCGATGCGGCCTCCGGTGGCCTGATCGACGCGGCGGCGATTGCTTTCGATCCAGGCGAGGTGGCGAAGGTTCTCTTCGCTATCCACGGGGACAACCGTGACGTCGCGGGATTCTTTGCCATCGGGATTGGCGCCGACTTTCAAAACGACTTGCTTGCCTGCGGTCTCCTCGAAGAAGCTGTAGATATTGTCCGAGGCGTGCAGATCGCGGCCATTCACGGCGAGGATGTAGTCTCCGGCTTTGACATTGACGCCAGGTTGCGTGAGTGGCGCTTCCATGCCGGGATTCCAGTTCTCGCCGTCGTAGACTTTTGCAATGCGGTAGCGGTTATTTTCCAGAGCTGTAGTCGGCGCCGAGCAGGCCGCCTTTGACTTTCTTCGGTTCGGGACGCTCGCCGCCTCCGACAAACATGTGACCGACCGTGAGTTCACCGAGACATTCTTCGAAGAGATAAGTAAGTTCGCCGCGCGAAGCGATGCCGTCGAGATAGGGCGCGTATTTCTTTTTCGCCTTGTCGAGATCGAGGCCGTGATAGTGCGGATCGTAGAAGAAGTCGCGCTCGATGCGCCAGGTCTCGTTGTAGATCTGCTTCCACATGGCGCGCGGCTCGACGTAGACTTCCCAGCCGTCGAGCTTGAGCGGACCGAAACCGGGCTTGGGCGGCCCTCCGCCGCCGGGACCATCGTCGGCTGAGGCGGTGGACCAGGAGTCGCCTTTGCGGTAAAGAATTTTCTCGCCGTCGAAGGAGACGGCGAAGTCGTTGACTTCGTCCAGAAGCTTGTCGACTTTGCGCTTGCTCAGGTCGAATTTCTGGATGGTCTGATTGAGGTTGGGATAGTCGTCTTCGGTGGGGACTTGCGGGCCTTCGGCGAGGAAAAGGATGCCGGACTTTCCAGAGAGCATGTTGGTGTAGTTCTTGGCGGGAATCGGCAGAGAGAGAATACGCTGGCCGATGCCCTCGATGTCGATCTTCACGACGACCGGCTTGTCTTTGTCTTTATCTTTGTCTTTATCTTTGTCTTTGTCTTTGTCGTCTTTAGTTTTGTCGGCGGATTTATCGTCCTTGCTCTTGGCCTTGTCTTTGTCTTTGTCTTTGTCCTTGGCTTTGTCTTTATCCTGCTCGGCTTTCTTTTCCTCCTTCGATTTTTCCTCATCACTCTCGGGGGCGAGCGGCGATTTTTCGTCCTTGCTCAAGACGGCCACGTAGGCGCTGCGCGAGACGCGATGTTCCTGGCTCGTCATGTCGAGTCCGGCAGTGGAAAGTGCGACGTCGGTCGAGGCGGTGAAGTAGAGATATTTTCCGTTTTTGTCGAAGCTGGGATAGAGCGCGTCGCTCATGCCATCCGTGACCTGGAAGGCCTTGCCCTGCTCGAGCGAGTAGACGAAGACGGCGTGCTGACCGCTGGCGAAGCTGCTTGGTGTAGGCGATCCACTTGCTGTCAGGCGACCAGGTTTGATTGAGCTGCGTGGGACCGAAGCCGCCGAAATAATCGGAGTCGATCACTTTGGGAGCGGGGTTATCGAGATCGACGTACCACAACTGCAGACGCTTGTCGGAGTACGTAATCTTCTTGCTGTCAGGCGACCACACGGGCGTATAGAAAAACGATGGCGGCGTACCGAGGCTGATGTGGCGAACGGTTCCAAGGCCATTCTGATCGCGGATGGCGAGATCGTACTCTCCGGATTCATCGGAGAAATAGGCGATGGACTTGCCGTCAGGCGACCACTGCGGATCGCGGTCGGCCACGGCCGGGCTGTGGGTGAGGTTGCGAATGTCGCCTTTGTCGGTGGGGACGGTAAAGATTTCTCCCCAAGCCTCGAAGACGGCGCGGGCTCCGGTGGGCGAGATGGCGAAATTCTGAATGCGCTTGGGCTCGACTTTGGCGAAATGCGGGCGCACCGCTTCGAGGTCGCCCGTCACGTGAATGGAGACATTTTTCGCCTGATGAGTGTTGCAGGTCGTAAAGCTTGATGGCACCAAACTGTTCGATGACGATGGCGTCGGGTCCGGCGGAGGCGCCTTTGAAATCGAGGCCGTCGCTATGCAGGGCTTCGGAAACCTGCTTGGTCTTTGTGTCGTAGGCGAAGAGGCTGACTGGACCGTTGCGGTCGGAGAGGAAGTAGATGGTGTCGCCGACCCACATGGGATTGTCGTCGTTTGAGTTTTCGCGCGGAATTTTCACCACGCTGGAATCTTTGAGATCAAGAATCCAGATGGGAGTGGTCTGTCCGCCGTGATAGCGCTTCCAGGCCGGCTCCCAGATCGGGTGGGGAACGTAGGCGACGTGCGATCCGTCGGGAGAGAAGCTGGCGCCTTCGGCGATCGGCATCGGCAGTTGCGTGGGGAATCCGCCGTCGACAGGAACGGTGTAGAGCTGATCTTCGAAGTGCATGAAGCTGTTCGCCCAGGAATTGAAGAGAATTTTTTTGCCGTCGGGAGTCCATCCCGCGACCAGTTCGTCGGCGGGGTGATAAGTGAGACGGCGTGGCACTCCGCCTGTCGCAGGGATCACATAGACATCGAGATTGCCGTCATATTCTCCGGTGAACGCGACCATGGAGCCGTCGGGAGAGAAGTAGGAGAGGACTTCCGCTCCAACACCTGAGGTTAGACGGCGAGCATCGCCGCCGTCGCGACTGACCGTCCATAGATCACCCCCATAGTTGAAGACGATCTGAGTTTTGTTGACGGTGGGAAAACGCAGGAGCAGCGGAGGATCGGACTGGGCAGAGGCGGTCGGAACAAACATCCACACGAGTGTGAACAGCAACAGAGCGAAGACTTTGCGCATGTTGATTCCTCAGGTGTTTTGAACGAACGGGAATCTTAGTGCGCGACGAGGAGGATGGTCAACTACGGGGAGGCTCAGATTCGCCGGGAGCGCATCTTCCGAAGGCACTCCCGGCTCATCTGAAAAGGATTTAATCGCCCGTGCCGGTCAGGGAAACATTTTGCGGACTCTGGAAATCGCTGTCGGCGATGCTGAAGGAGCCGGTGCGCGTTCCAGTGGCGGTGGGCGTGAAAGTGACGCTGACGGTGCAGTTGGCGCCGGCGGCCAGAGGGCTCACACAAGTGGTTGTCTGGGAGTAGTCGCCGGTCGTCGCAATAGTCCCTATGTTCAGTGGAATCTTGTAGACGTTCGTAATGGTGAACTGGATCGGCGTGCTGGAGGCGCCGACCTTCGTAGCCGGGAAGGTCAATGCCTGTTGCGAAAGACTGACGCCGGTCGCGGTGCCTTTCAGAAGCACGGTGATGGGATTGGCGGGATCGCTGCTCATCACGCTGACTCCGCCTTCGAGCGTTCCGGATGTGGTCGGCGTGTAGGTCACGTGAATGGCACAGGTGGCTCCGGCGGCCAGACTGCTACCGCAGGTGTTGGCCTGAGCAAAGTCCCCGGCGGCATTGATGCCGGTAATGCTGATGGCGGAGGTCCCGATGTTTTTCAATGAGACGGTCTTGGCAGCGGTAGTACTGCCCACAAGTGTGCTGGCGAAGGTGAGGCTGAGCGGCGAGACGGAAATGTTGGAACCAATGCCGGAGAGAGCGATGGTCTCAGGGCTGGTGACTCCACTGTCGGTGACGGTTAGGGTGCCACTCCTCGCTCCAGAGGCGGTGGGCTTGAACTCGACCATCATGGTGCAGGAGTTGCCAACCGTCACGCTGCTTCCGCAGTTGTTGGAGGTAATCACGAAATCGCCCGTGGTTGCGATGCTATCGAGAGTGATGTTGGCGGTCTGGTCGTTATTAATGATGACTTTGCGGCCGGCACTGGTGCCGCCTACCGCTTCCCACCCAAAGTAATCGACGTCGGTAGAGAGGAGCGGGCAAAGACGCGGCGTCAGGTAGAGAGGCGAACGAGCAGTCTGTGTGAAGTCGAAGCTGTCGGTAGTGTCGTTGGCAGTTGCGTCGCGCTGACCGAGGCTGGGCAGACCGAATGCTTCCTCGGCAAACTTCAGCACGGAGGAAAGCTCATACTGGGTGTGCGAGATATAGGCCTTCTTAGCGAAGGGCGAAATAATAAGCATGGGGACGCGAGGCCCGAGGCCGTAGATGTCCACAGGCGGAGGGACAACGTGATCGTACATACCGCCAAAATCGTCGTAAGTAAGAAAGACAGCGGAGGTGTTCCAGTTGGCCCCGGACATTAGGGCGTTGAGTTGTGTCACGGTCCAATTTTCGCCGTTGCAGACGCTGCCCGGCGGATGCTCGTTGTTATCCACGGAACTGTTACCACCGCCGCTGCCAGTGCCAAAACTCGACTTGCCCGTGGTAACCAGCCAAGCTACGTTTGGCAATTTGCCGGCTGCGGCGTCAATGGCAAACTGCGTATCAGGAAATACGTGCTGCGCCCACAAAGAGGTGTTGCGAATGTGATTGATCGCGTCGTAAGTGGAGAAGACGTATCCCGCAGTGCCGGGGCCGGGTGCGTAGTACTTCCAGGTCAAGCCGGCACCGTCGAGCAGATCGGCAAGGGTCTGAAAATCAAAACAAGGAAACGGCTTAGTGACCACACGGTTCAGATCCATCGCGGGAACTTGCGCGAGAGGGTTCGCATCGCAACCCCAAAGCTGACCTTTGCCATTGATCTGCAGAGTATTGTTCCACACGCCGCCAGACTGCGCCGCGATCGTGTAAAGATGGTTGGGGAAACTGGCACCCTGCAGCGAGGAAAATGTATTGTCGGAGAGAACGAAGTTCTGGGCATAGATCCAGTAGTTCGGGATGTCTGCCTGGTGAAGCTGGGTGAAGGCGAGGTAGTCGCCATTCGTACTGCCGGCAGTGACTAGATCAAATTGATTCATCTTGCCGTTGTTCATGCCGGTGATGGCATCCCACCAGCCGTGGCCGGTCACGTCGTGGGGCATTTGGTCGCCCTGATGGCCGAGCGTGATGGTTTGTCCGGAGGAGATGACGGCAGTGGAAGCGCCGTTCGCGCCGGGGAATGTTCCGTAGAAGCTATCGAACGAGCGATTCTCTTTGATGATGTAAATGACGTGGCGAATCTGGCTGATCCCGGTGTGAGCATTCTGGGCTTGGGGATCCTGGCCTTGCGTGTCCTGGACTTGTGCGTCTTGGGCTCGTGCACCCTGGGCGGCCACGTCTTGGGCTGGCGCAGCAGGGGAAAGAAAGAAAAGAATGGGCGCTGCGAGACTTGCGAGACGACATAGCTTCGTCATTGAACTTCCTCTCGTTGCGATTCCGTCGGATTCAAGACACAGACCAGGAGCTTGCTGAAGGCCGATTGCTTGCACACCGAGGAGACCTCTAGAAGTTGGACTACTACTAAAACAGTGGGGGTCTGAATGTTGCCATCATCGGGAAGCGGTGTCAATGTGAAGGATTTTGCATGTGAAGGATTTTGCATGTTGAAGAATCTTGCAACCCGGGTGCGCCGGCGCTAGGAATTGCGGGACTTGTCCTTGCCGGGAAGGCCAGCGGGATTCTCATGAGTGCGTTCGCGGAACGTTCCGCGGAGCCCGGCGGCGAGGCCGACTTTGGACTCGCCAAACTTGTCGCGCAGGCGATCTGCGGCGGCGAGTGCGTCTTTCCAGCGCTGCTGGAGGTTGCCGTCAAGCAGGTTGATCTGATCCGGTTGCGTAGTGAAGGAAGCGGCGTGTACACCGAGCAGGCGCACCTGCTGACCTTTCTTCCAATTCTTGCGGAAGAGCACGCGGATCTGCTCAAAAATTTCGGTGTCGAGTTGAGTCGGGGCCGCAAGAGTGTGGGCGCGCGTGATGGTCGTGAAATCTTTGTAGCGCAATTTGAGCTGAAGAGTGCGCGCGTGAAAGTTGGATTCGCGGAGGCGGCGGCCCACCATTTCAGAGAGGCGCATCAGGGTGGATTCGAGCTGGCCGGCGTCGGCGGTGTCTTCGTTGTAAGTGTGTTCGTGGCTGATGGATTTGGCGCCGAGATCTTCGCCGACTTCAGAGTCGAACCATCCACCGGCGTCCTCCCCGCGAGCCTTGCCGGCGAGCGCGAGGCCCCATTTGCCGAAACGATCTTCGAGTGCGCCGTCTTCGAGCCTGGCGAGATCTCCGACTTTCTTGATGCCGAGCGCGTGCAGGTGACTCTCCATGACTTTGCCGACACCGGGGATTTTGCGCACGTCGAGCGGAGCGAGGAATTTTGCCTCTTCGCCGGGGACGATCCAGAGCACGCCGTTGGGCTTGGCCTGGGCCGAAGAGACTTTGGCGATGAGGCGGGAGGTGCCGATTCCGACCGAGCAGTTCAGACCTGTATCGGCCTTCATGCGATGGTGCAGCGCGTGGGCGGCTTTGAGCGGAGGACCGTGCAGACGTTCGGTGCCGCTCATGTCGAGATAGGCTTCGTCGATCGAAGCCATTTCGACCTGCGGAGAAAACGCGTCGAGAACTTTGTAGACTTTCTCGGAGCATTCGCGGTAACGGTCGGGATGCCCGTTGACGAAGATGGCATGCGGACACATTTTCGCGGCGGTGCGCAAGGGCATGGCAGAGTGGACGCCGAACTTGCGGGCTTCGTAGGACGCGGCGGAGACTACTCCGCGCTCATCGCGTTGCCCTCCTACCACGACGGCCTTCCCTTTTAGTGACGGATCGTGGAGCTCTTCGACGGAGACGAAGAAGGCGTCCATATCCACATGGAAGATGGTGCGGGGGAAAGCGGGGGTGCTATGGACCGCGGCCATATTTCACAAATTCTAGCAGCCTAGCTGACATTCCCTGTGAATTGTCGCCGACCGCTGCGAAATAGTACTGTCGGTTATTGATCGGATGGGTGACGTACCGAAGGGGCGGCCTCAACGGCCGTCCCTTCGCAATTAGGAGACTAATACTTTTTCGGGTGGGGCGGGGGTGCTGCGCAGTTGGCGTACCTTTTCATAGACCTTGCCGTACTCGCGGGCGGAAGCATTCCACGAAAAATCTTTGTTCATGCCGTTGCGCATGAGCACCTGCCACGAAGTTTGATCACGATAGGCGGTAAGCGCCTGCTTGATGGTAAGCAGGAGGGACTCGCCGTTGTATTCAGTGAATTTGAAGCCGGTTCCCTTGCCGGTGCGGGCGTCCCAGGGCTCGATGGTGTCGTCGAGGCCGCCGGTGGCGCGGACGATTGGGACTGTACCGTACTTCAAGCTGTAAATCTGATTGAGGCCACAAGGTTCGTAGCGCGAGGGCATGAGGAACATGTCGGCGCCAGCTTCGATTTTGTGCGCGATGGCATTGTCGTATGCGACCTTGACTGCGATCTTGTTAGGAAATTGCTTGTTCAGGCGCTGGAACATTTCTTCGTAAGTTTTGTCGCCAGCGCCGAGGGCAACGATGATCATCTCTTCGCGGGCGAGGCGGTCGGCAACCTGCGAGATCAGATCGAAACCCTTCTGGGCAGCGAAGCGGGAGACGATTCCGATCACCGGGAGTTTCGGGTCGGCGTTCTTGACTCCGAAGGCGGTCAGCAAATCCTGCTTGCACTTGGCCTTGGCAGTCAAATCCTGCGGCGAGAACTTTGCCGCGGTGAATTTATCGGTCTGCGGGCTCCACTCGTCGTAGTCCACTCCATTGAGAATTCCCGTCACGGTGGAGGCGCGATCGCGGAGAACGCCTTCGAGGCCGAAGCCGTATTCGGCAGTCTGAATCTCCTGGCTGTATTTGCGACTCACCGTGGTGATGTAGTCCGAATACGTTAGCGCACCTTTCAGGAAGTTGACCTGACCGAAAAATTCCATCTTCGACATGGTAAAGAGGTCCCAAGGCAGCATTAGGAGCGGCAGAGTGTCGGGCGGGAACAGGCCTTGATAGCCCATGTTGTGAATGGTGAAGACGGTGCCTACATCTTTAAAGGCAGGGTCCTCGGCATATACAGTGCGAAGAAGAACGGGCACGAGCGCGGATTGCCAATCGTGACAGTGGAAAATCTGGGGGACACCGAGAATCTTCGAGGCTTCGAGCACGGTGCGCGAGAACAAAGCGAAGCGCTCGGCGTTATCGGGAAAGTCGCCCGCGGGTGTGCCATAGAGAGCATCGCGATCGTAGTACGGCGGATATTCGACGAAATAAAAGCGCACGCCACCCTGAGTGCCCCCGCTGACAACCGAGGCAAACCGGTATTGATCATCGAAGGGGACGGTTACGCTGCGAACAACTGTCGTGACGTCGGTGAGTTTGGTCTGGCGATAGCGTGGCAGATAGACGCTGACCTGATGTCCGAGGGCGGCGACGGCACGCGGCAGGGCTCCGACGACGTCAGCCAATCCGCCAGTTTTAGAGAATGGAACGCCTTCGGACGCTACGAAGGAAATGTTCATGATTGCCGAACCTCCAGTGCGCACGTTTGAGGCGTCGCACGCTATTATGAATGTGTCTCGGGGCCGAGGGTCCGCAACTAGGATGCAAGGACCGACCTCAAAGTCTACTTCCCGAGGCAGTGAGGGTCAACGTGCCAAGGGCCGTATCTGAGCGACGTCCGCAAGCCAAGCCTAAAATGGGACAACACTTTCTGGCCAGTGAAGACCTGGCTGCGCGCATCGTCGACGCTTTAGGCGATATATCGCAGAGCACAGTGCTCGAAATCGGCCCGGGACGCGGGATCATGACATCGCTGCTGGCCAGACGGGCGCGGCGATTGATCGCAGTCGAACTCGATCGCGTGCTGGCGGCGCAGTTGCGGCTGAAATTTGGAATGGCGCGGAATGTCGAGATCATCGAGGCCGACGTTTTGGCGATTGATTTCGATTCTTTGTTTGGACCGAAGCCAGGGCTGAGCCGTCCGGGAATTGATCTCAAACCGCAGCCCATGAAGGTCGTGGGCAATCTTCCTTATTACATTACGTCGGACATTCTGCTGCGGCTGTTTGAGTTTTCGAAATACTTCGAGAGCATTGTGATCATGGTGCAGCGCGAGGTCGCGAACCGGATTGCGGCGGAGCCGGGTGGGCGTGACTACGGCATCCTGTCGGCGACGGCCCAGTTGTACGCCCGTGTGGAAAATCTGTTTACGTTGCCGCCGGGCGCGTTTGTGCCTCCACCGAAGGTGCATTCGTCGGTGCTGCGGTTGACGATCGATCCGCAGCAGGAGAAGTTGGGAGTCGCGGGAGACGGGTTCATCGATTTTCTGCGACTCTCATTTGGTCAGAAACGCAAGACACTGTGGAACAATCTTAAAGGTCAGTATGAAAGTGCGACGCTGAAGCGCGCTCTTGCAGAGGCCAAGGTGAAGGCGACGGCGCGAGCTGAGACTTTGAGCTTGGAGGAGAGCGCTGCGGTGTTTCGCGCCTTGCACAGCGCAAAGAACGAGTCATAGCATTAGGGTGTTGGTCCCGTGTTGAACAGAACATGTTGAACAGAAATGAGGAGGGGCCATGGCGACGACGATCCTGCGTCATCCTGCGGTTGCGGGGCGCTTTTATCCAGCTGATCCTGACGATCTGCGCGCTGAGGCGCGCGGTTATCTCTCACAATCGAGTTCCGGGAAGCAGAGCCCAATTCGGGCGGTGGGGTGCATTGCGCCTCACGCCGGCTATATGTATTCGGGGCATGTGGCGGGCGCGGTATTTGCTCGAGTTGAAATTCCGCGGCGCTGCATCGTGATGTGTCCGAACCACACGGGAATGGGTGTTCCGCTATCGGTGATGAGCGAAGGGGCATGGGAAACTCCGCTGGGCGAGGTTGCGATTGATAGCGGACTCGCAGGCGCCTTGAAACAGCGGTTCCCTGCTCTGCAGGAAGATTCGGCGGCGCATCGTGCGGAGCATGCGGCGGAAGTCGAGCTTCCTTTTTTGCAAATGCGGCAACCGGAGTTGACGTTCGTCCCGATCGCTTTGGGGACGAGACAGTTTGAGGCTCTGGAGCAAATGGGCAAGGCCATTGCCGATGTTGTCGCGGCACAGAAAGATCCAGTGTTGATCATCGCTTCGAGCGACATGAATCACTACGAGTCCGACGCGGTGACGAGGGTGAAGGATCATCGGGCCATCGAGCGGATTCTCACGCTTGATCCGCAGGGGCTCTTTGAAGTGGTCACGCAACAAGACATCAGCATGTGCGGATTAGGTCCGGCCGTGGTGATGCTGACAGCGGCTCGACAACTGGGCGCGAAGTCGGCGGAACTGGTGAAGTACGCGACCTCGGGGGATGTCTCGGGCGACCGGGATATGGTTGTGGGGTACGCGGGAGTGGTGGTGGTTTGAAAAAAGTCGTAGTGGGTAGCTCGGACTTCGGCAGTTCGAGTTCATGCCAGAGCCTCTCGGCTTCGCCCATCGCGCCGGCAGCTCACATAAAGAGCGATTCCTCCCCCGGCTGTTGGCTTTCCCTAATGACCAACTGAGCTGGTCGCGTTTCCAGAAAACACGGAAAAAACACGGTCAAAGTCGGCCCAACCCGGCATTCGTTCGTAACTTTTTGCTGACTGGGAAGCCCATTAATCTAGGAGCACGGCTTACTCGGGAGAAGCTTGGCTATGGGCAACCGGTATTGGATGTGGATAGGCGTTCGTCTGCTTGTGGGCGTGGCGATTATTGGCTGGGCGGCGAGCTATACGACAACGGGTAGCGCGGAAAAAGAGTTCCAGAAAACCCTCGACGCGATGAAGCAAGTGCATACCTTCCGCGCAGTTCTGGCTGCGAATCCTGGAACACAGCGCAATGAAATGCTGTGGGAGGTCGACTGCGGCCGCGACGTGCTGCACTACCAGATGCACGTGCAAGACACGAGTGCAGATCATCCCTCTGAGATGACCATGGAGGAAATGCACGTAGCGGGCAAGGAATACATCCGGCAGAAAGATGGTTCGTGGCTGGCCAATCGCTACGGGAGCGGAGGACAATCCGCGAAGTGGTATTGCAGCAGCCTGGCCCAGGGGACAGACAGCAATCTGCTGCCGCAGATTGCCAGCATGATCAAGCGCGGCATCCTGCAGAAGGGCGACAAGAAGACGGTGAACGGTGTGCGGTGCCGCGAGTGGCTCGTCACCATGAAGGGCGCCCCCAGCGGCCTGGAACACGATACCGTGTGCCTGGGTCTCGATGATCGTCTCCCATATGAGATGACGGTGGACTGGGAACGCGCAAGGTTTTCGTTTTCCGATTACAACGCGCCCATCCAACTTGATCTGCCCGAAGCCGCTGTTCAGCCGGCAAGCTCAACCAACGAGACGAATTAGATAAATGGAGGACGGTGCATGCACTGGACTTTACAGCCAACAACAAAGTCAAGCGAGGCGAATCCGCGAGGCGGACTAGCATTGTGCGGGTTAAGATTTGCGACGTTATTGCTCCTGATTGTTGCCACAATTCCGGTACAGAGTCAGGACAGCGGTTCTCTGGCCGACATGGCGCGGCAGGCATGCGCGCAGAAGCAGGCGCAGTCTGGAACGGAATCAAACCGTGCGCAGGAAGTTGCCAATGAGCTGTCGGAAGATCAGAACGACGGCGGGGCCCCTGGAGGCTTCAAAACCTACAATGAGGGCGACTACAAAGTGTGGGTTCCCGCGCCCTTTAAGGTGGAGGGACATGACGATGCAGGCGTAGTGCTGTCCGGTCCCATGGTCGGCTCGAAGCGCCCCATGGTGCTGGTGGGAACTCCGGTAGTCGACCGCTGGGCGGGTAGTGATGCCGCGTTTGAGGAAGCCGCCACACGGTTTGCCCGCTTGTACGCACAGTCTTCGAACTGCACTAAGACCAGCATCGCCAGTCACGATGCTTACCAATGTAGTCTGGCTGCAGCAAGTCTGCTCTCGCAGCAGGTGAGCGGGAACGCTGTTTTTGTAAGAGCGGCGGGCTATATGTATCCAGTACTGTGCGTTGCCCCGACCGAAAGCAGCGCGCGTGACACTCTGAACAATGCGCGCTCCAATAGCGCCGCGAAAGGGTCGGCGCGTCAGTCTCTCGACCACGAAGAAAACGACGTAAGAAGCGTCTGGAAGAAGTGCGAGTCAGTTTTCCAATCGATTCACATCAGGGAAGGAGCGACTCCGGATGCTCCGGTAGTTTCCGTTTCCTCCTCCGTTCCTTCTTCCGGCCCACCGGCGGCATCGCCCCAATCCGATAAGGCGGCGGCCGCGATGCTGCACAGCACGGTTCCCGCAGGCTTCAAAGTGCAAGCGTTCAACTACTGCAAAAGCCGTACACAGTGTTGGGACGCATCGGTTCTGGTACCGGCTGAGGCCAAGTTGGTCAGTTCCGATTGCAAACAGTACGTGTTCGAGATGAAGGTGCAGGGATCTCCGTTTTTGCTGCTGCTGGGGCCGGCAGGTGAAAGCTGCGACGGCCGCAAGGCAAGCGATCCGAGCCAGGTGCGCTGGAAACAACTCGTGGATCCGGAGACGGCTCGCGATCCCGGGACTTCGTCCCTCATCGGCAGCCAGCAGATGACATTGGACGGAAAATCGGCGCTCATCAGCCAGATGCGGTTTAAAAACGGAGTCGTCAGTTGGATCAGCAAGAGAGCTGATGTTGAAACGAATGGTTCGCAGATCGTAGTAGGGTGCCTGGCGCCGACAGAGACATTCGCGGACGGGGACTCCATCTGTTCGAGACTGATTGATTCGTTGCGACTGCCATGAAGATTGCTTCGTTCGATCGTGGAGTACTGGCGGCGTTAGCGTTAGTTGCCTGCCTGAGTGTCGCAGTGCCGGCCCAGGAGCCCGAGGAGTCGCCCTCTTCATTGGGCGACATCGCTCGCCAAAGCCGTGCCCAGCACACGGCACCCGACACAAAATCGAACAAGGCTCAGGATCTGGTGGATGAGATGCAGGCGGAGCAGGAAGCCAGCGACAACGCTCCGCTGGGATACAAGAACTATGACGCGGGCGACTACCGGCTGTTCGTGCCGTTTCCCTACAGCTTGGAAGGACGCGACAACGGCGGTGCGGTGCTGCTCGGTTCGAAGATGGGAGTTACGAATTCCGAGGTCCTGGCAGGAGCGCCGCTTCCGCTGCCATCGACCTTGAATGACATTGGCGTGGCAAACTTCATGAGGCGAATCGCTCAGCAGTACTCGTCGTCGACGTATTGTTCGCCGGTCAAAAGAGGTTCGCACAATGCGTTTCGTTGCTCCATGAACAATGGCAACTTGCTGGGCCATCCAATCACCGGCAGCATGGAAATCATTGTCGCATCGGGCCGGGCGATTCCGGTGATGTGCGTCAGCCCCGATGATATGCGCAATTGTACGTACAACGCGTACGGCTACCAGACCTGCGGGAACCGATACCCAACATGGGAAGAGTCGCAGAGAGTTAAGAGTGCAATCCAGGCACAATACCGGGAGCAGTTAACTTCAACGCAGGCTTGCGACAAGATCATCTATCCGTCGATCCAATTGAAAGAAGACATCGTAGTACACGCGGCGTCGATCCCAGAGGGCAAAGCGCACCTGGTGGCTACTGCGGCGGGCATTCCAGCGCAGAACAGTGCGCCGGTCGTGGCGGGTCCGCAATCGGCCTCTCTGGCAGATTTGGCGCGCGAGACGCGGCAAGCGCTGCATGGGACGGCGCAGGCGAGGTTCGACTACAGCGAAGGAACGAACGCGGCGCCTGCGGGATTCCAGCCGTTTAGTTTGCAGTTCTGCATGAATCCGCAGCAATGTTCGGAAGCATCGGTCATTGTTCCGGAGAAGACTGAGGTGGTATCGCGCACCAACGGGCAGCACATCTTTAAGACCGCGCTGGATGGCGAGTTCTTGCTACTCTACGCCGGGCCGGCGGATGTGAACGCGCCCTATCGCAGCCTGACAGATGCGGACTTCATCCGCATGCGAGACCTGGCCAACTCCAACGGCTGGTCGCACGAGAAAGCCGACGCAGTGAGCACGCAGGATTTAACGATCCAAGGTAAGCCCGCGCAAATGACGCGCTTTCGCTACCTTCGAGACCAGAAGAGGTGGTGGATCGGCGAGCGCGTGTTGATCGGTAATCGCGGCGCACAGTTTCTGGTGGGATGCACGGCGCCGGAGGAACATTTTGCAAACGCCGAAGCCCTATGCACGACGCTGGTGAATTCGCTGCGACTGCCATGAAACCTACTCACGGCACAATCCGGAGATGGGTGGCGGCGCTCTGCGCCATTGTTCTGTCGGCATGCGTCGAAGTGCGGGGACAGGATTCGCCGGGCCCGCCGTTGGGAGACGTGGCACGCAAGACGCGCAAAGAGCGGGCCGCCACAGATCATCCGCCCGCAAAGGGATTGGTGAATGAGGAGGAGGACGGCCCCGACACGACGGGTGTATGGCGCGTGCGATTGTGCTCGCGGACGCCGTGTTATGAACTTTCCATCACGCTGCCGAAAGATCCCAAATGGCAGCGGGCCACGGAGCAACCGAGGCCTGCGCTGCTTCCTCTAGCGGGCCCCGAGGAAGATTCGAACCGCTTGATTCGCATCTATGTCGCCGAGTCGCTCGAACCCCTGTATTCGATCGACGGCGCGAAGAGAACGTTTCTACAAGCGTGGTTCGCGCGTCCGGAATATTTCGGCCGTGCGGCGCACATCGTGCTCGACGAGCACACGATGATTGACAACTTTCAGAGCGTAATTTCTCACTTCATTGTGGCGGGCGATGCGGTCAAGTATCGCGGGCTGAGCGTGGTGTCATCTACGCCCAACGGAAACTACGGCTTCGCTTGCGTATTTCGGGACCAGGATGCTGCTGCCGCCGCGAACATTTGCGACGCGATCGTGAAATCGGCAAGAGGCCAGATGCTCGAGCCATCGAGACCTCGATACTATCCGGCGTATCAGGATCCGCAGCCTTACTATCCCCAGTATTATCCGCAGCACGATCCTCGTGAGGATGAGGATCCGGAATAAATGAGAGGACAGCACTCCATTTTCGCGACCGCCTGCCTCGCACTGCTTCTTTGCACGGGGCTAGCAACGCCACGTTCGCTGGCGCAGACGTCCGCACGCAACAAGATCGTGCTGCACGCCGATTTCAAGCCGGGCGAAGTGCTGCGCTACGAACTCGAGGCGGCAGCGTCGTTTCTTCCTATCGCGGATGCCAGCGGAGCGATTCTGACGCCACCGCGTGGACCCTGCGACTATTCGCTGGCGGCGATTGTGACGTTGCGTCCGCAGGCTCTGGACAGAGACGGCAACATTCCTGTCGAGGCGACCTACAGTGAAACGCGGCTGACCAGTGTGCGCTGCGCGCTCTTTTCCGCACCGGATTTTCAGAAGCGACTGGCGGCGCTGCAGGCTTCGGCGGCCACGTTTCGTGTGGGGCCGCACGGTGAGACGGCGCTGAACCATGCCAGCGATGGCTATTTCAAGTACTGGGACGGTGGCGAGTTGTTGCGTAAGGTGACGCAGGATCTGTTGCAGACCGAGTTCTCGCCTCAGCCCGTCACGGCGGGAGCATCGTGGAAGCCGCGCGGACAGTTTGCCTACTCTCGCGACCGAGCGCTGAAGGACCTGGAACTGAGCGGAGCGGACTTGCGCTTCCGAAACATGGTGCAAGTGGATGGACGATCGTGCGCCTGGGTGACATCGCAATACATCTTTTCGCCGATTGATCTTCCGGCAGTGGGCACTGCAAGCGGAGGACGGGTTATCCCGGCAGCGGGCAACAACGCGGTGGCAGCGGTTCTTCACGTTTCGCTTTTGCTCGATCCGGCGAGCCACCATGTGGCATGGCTGCATCGGTCGCAGACCATCGACAACAAACTTACGCTGGCTTCGCCTTACGACGACGCGGACAGCGATCCTCCAGCGAAGGAGCCTTCCGATGCGGATGACCCCGAGAATCCGATGCCTGACCTTTCGAGCATCCGGTCGGACAATCCGGGGCGATATCCGTTTATGACATTTCACTTTCAGGAGGAGGCACGGGCGCGGCTGCTGCCAAATGACCGAGCGGTGGAATGGCTGGCGGCGCTGAAGCAATTCGAGTCGACGCCCGAGCCGGAGAGCGGCAACATTCCAGTTCCACCGACTAAGACGCTGCTGCCAAATCCGATGATTCAGGCTGCCAAGCCCGCCGTTGTGAAGCGGACAACGCGGATCGTGGTCGATTCGGATTCGCTGGTCGCGACCCCGGCGGGGTTTACGCGTTACGAAAAAGGGCTGTGCCGCGACGCGTGGTTTTGCGCGACGGTATCCGTGGCTTTGCCGGGAGACGTTCAAGTCTCCGAGGACACGCCGCTGCGCACGGTTTATCTCGTACAGAAGGGCGATCTACTGGTTGGTGTGTCGGTAGGCCCAGCGCTTGATCGGCGATCGAAGGGCCTGACGGACGACGAAGAACTGAAGAAGGCAGCCGAATACTATCTGGCGAACTATGTCTGGCTCGCGGCGAAGCCTGGGATCGGAACCAGCTTCTCGAATGCAACGCTCGACGGATATCCGGGCGTGATCGTTGACTTCAGCGCCACACAGCGCAATCTGGCGAACATTCGTGGAATGCTGGGGCTGATGCTGACGCCCTGGGGGAAAGTCGTCCCGGTGAGTTGCACTTCGGATCACGCCTCTTCGGCAGAATTGCAGGCGGTGTGCGAGAAGGTGATTACGTCGGTGAGTCTGCGGCGGTAGCCGGGTTGATCCAACTAGCGCCGGCGTTCTCTCGGCAGCTGCGAAGCCAAGATGGCCTCGCGACAGCCGGCAGGATGCCGGCGCTACGCCTTAAAAGCAAACGGGCGGCTTACCTGGCCGCCCGTTGCTTATCAATCGACGATCAGTGGTGTGTGCCGCCCGAAGCGTGCGAGGCGGGCGCGCCGTGGAACGTCGGTGTGGATCCCGAGGAGCTATGCGACCCGCCGAAGCCCGAGCTTCTCTGCGACGTCCCGGAGAACTGGGGTGCGGGCCGCACGGCGACGAATCCGTTCTTAGCCACCTCGTGATTCAGGTGAGAGAGATTGCCGAGCGAACCACGCGGAATTCCCATGCCGGCCGATCCGGCGTTTACGACCGTACGTGAACTAACCACTGGAGACACTGCCCCACCCCGTCCGACCGCGATGGCCTTGACCGTGCCCGTCGTAGGAGCCACAAGCGGGTGAAAGTGAATAAAGGTCGTTGGGGTTTGGCGTGGCGTCGTCAGCCAGGAGTTCCATCCGCCGGGTTGCCACATCCAGCCGAAGGCGGGAACGAACATCCAGTTTCCGTAGCGGTAAGGCATCCATCCCCAGGGATAGGCCGAGGCGAACATGTAGCCGTATCCGGGATACCAGGACCAGGCACCGTCCATAAAGGGGTCCCAGCCAACGCCGGTGAAGTAGGGCTGCCACATCATGCCGTAGCCCGGGACGTTGCTGTAGGAACCGTAATAATTCAAGTCGCTCATGCCATAACCATAAGGCGACGAATTCGATGAATTATTTCTGGCATATTGATCGTGGTAGGCGATGGATTCTTTGTCCCATGAGTCGAGCGGGGCGGCCGTGATGTTGTTGGCGAGCGTGGCCTTGTCATTGTCCGCAGAGTCGAAGGTCACGGTTTTCTTCTTGTCGACCATGACCTTGCCAGTCGGGCCCTCCACTTCCACGTTTCCTTTGAAGACCGCCAGATTGGCAACCTCCGTCGAAGCATCGAGCCGGAAGTGAGCAGCGTGGTCGAGCGAGACTTTTTCGCGAGAAAAGTTGAGCGTGATCTCGTCTTTGCCCAGCCAGTTCACATAGGCCATACCTTCGACCAGGTTGACCTCCGACATGTGCTTACCCGAATCGTCAGAGCCGAGCGTGCTGAACTGGACGGTAGAGTTGGGAGTCAGACGCATGGTGCTGCCGTCTTCGAATTCAACTTCTGCACGGCCATTGCCGAGAGTTTTGAGCTGCGCGCCTTGGGTGATCGGGAGGTTGAGGAATGCATTCTCGAATCCCATGCCCGTGTTCTTGTCGATCTGAACCGAGCCCTGCACGTCACTCAAGCGAACGATGCGTGCCTGCGAATCAGCCATGGCCGGTAGGGCTAGCAGAGCACAAGCGGCGACCGAAAGAAGAACCAGATTCAAACGAGAGAGCGATGGTTTGGACATTGGCGAACCCCCGAGGTCTCCTTTATTAGAACACGCTTCCCGCGCGGGAGTTGTAAAGATTGGGTCTTTTGGGAGGTTACCTGAGATGGTATGGCCGCTGCCCTAGAGTTCCTGAACCGTGAACATTATGCGATTTGGCTTACGCGCGATGGTGGATCAGCGTTAGATCCTTCGCTTCGCCTGAAAGACGGCTACGCTCAGGATGACGCGACTTGAGGCAGTCAGCGGGTTGCGGACGGGCCCTTGGCCATTTCCATGATCCGCTGAGCCCTGGCCCGGACGACGTTGATGACGGACTGGTCATCGTAGATATCCTGCAGGACGGGTCTCACTGCGCCCAACTCGCCGAGGTCTCCGGCGCGGGCCTGGTCCTCCATGCGCTTCAACTCGTCGCTGAGGGCCAGTTTTTGGTAGCGGTGGTAGTGCGTGAGGCGTCGGCCGTACTCGAGCGTAGCAGCGACGTTCTGAAACAAGGAAGTTAGCTGCTGAACCGGCGCCAGCGAGGAATAATTGTATTCGGCCGAGGAGTTGCGTTGGCTATCTTTGTAAACCAGTTTCTTGGTGCCGGTGAAGGCGATCTTGTGATTGCCGGAGTCAATCCGCCCGGAAAAATAATGGGCTTGCGCGGCGAGATCGAAAATCCGGGCACGGGTTGCATCGGAGAATGTGAAATCGGTCTGGTAGACGTCTCGCTCGTCGGAGTCCGGCGAAACCTTCGCGGAACATTCGTAGTGCGCCTGCCCGTCAGATTCCACGGTGATCGTGTATTGCGCGGGATCCGATGCGGGGAAATCCAGCGAGAAGCTGACTGTAGCGGGTTCGGCGGCACCGATAAATGACGGCCAGATCAGAGCAACGCATCCTAGAAACACGGTCAAGCAAGTGCGGTTGCGTCGCGCGCCATGCGATCTAGCCTTCCCGGCAGACTTGGTTCGAGTCATCCTTTTACTTGCGGTCGTGGCCGCCTCACACACGCTTGCTTCTCAAATTATGCCAAAGATCGGTACATGTTGGATGCTATCGAGCCACCGCACGCTGCCGCATCAGCGTCCCGGCGGTGTGCAGATGGCAAATGGCAATGGCGAGCGCGTCGGAAGCGTCCATTGGCTCAGGCGGGGTCGAAAGTTCGAGAAGCCGGGTCACCATATGCTGGACTTGCTGCTTCTCGGCGCGGCCATAACCGACGACCGACGATTTGATGGTGAGCGGCGAGTATTCGGCTACATCCAAACCGGCAACGGCCGCGGCAAGCATCGCCACGCCGCGAACCTGGCCCAGTTTCAGCGCCGATTTCACGTTCAGAGCGTAGAAGACATCTTCAATCGCGACCTCGTCGGGTTGATGCTCGGCGATGATGGCGCCCAGTTGGGTGAAGATGCGGGACAGGCGGCGGGGCAGGGCTTCGCGCGGAGAGAGCTTGATCGCGCCGCAAGTCAGGCAGCAGAGCTTTCCGGGGGGATGCATCTCGACCACGCCGTAACCGGTGTACTCCCCGCCGCAGTCAATTCCGAGGACGCGCATCGAGTGCATTCTATCGCGGAATCCGAGAGCGGAGCATAGCGAAAGGGAGTCCATCCTCGAGGAACGCAGCCGGAGCGAACTTTATTTCCATCCACATGAGCTAAATCGTCCGTGATTTTCACATTACTGGATAGAGCGGCTTAAAACGCTACGCCGCCAGCTCGTGCGTTCCGAGGGAAGCACGAATCCAGGAGTAATCCCATGACAAGCCCAAAGCTACACTGCCTGATGCTGATGATCTGTCTGGCCGTTTCAGCGGCGCGGTTGCATGCGCAGACCTACACCGACCTCCACGATTTCAACGAGACCGACGGATGCTGCGCGACTTACCCCAGCATGCTCGCCCAAGGGGAAGACGGGAACATATACGGCACAACCACCTCGGGCGGCGCCCACCTCTATGGAAACTTCTTCGTGATGACGCCCTCGGGCACGCTGACAAATCTCTACAGCTTCGACCTCACCCACGGCGGCTATCCCCAGGGCGGCATCAGCATGGGCACAGACGGAAATTTCTACGGCACAACCTATCAGGGCGGAACTCACAGCTTTGGCACGATCTTCAAGCTCACGCCGAGTGGCGCCTTCACCGAGCTGTATGACTTCAACAACACCACTGACGGTGCGTATCCAAAGACTCCACCGGTTCAGGCACAAGACGGGAGTCTGTACGGCGCAACCAGCAACGGCACGGTCGCGGTGATCTACAAGGTCACGACCGCGGGCACGTTTACGGTGCTGGCCACTCTGGCGTCACAGAGCTACTCGCCGCTGCTGCTGGGCACCGACGGCAACCTGTACGGCACAACCCTGTACGGCGGAACGTACAACGGCGGGACCGTATTTCAGTTCTCTACCGCGACGAAGACGCTGAAGACCTTGTTCAGCTTCCACACCGAATACTCGCCTTACGGTCCGCTGATGCAGGGCACCGATGGCGCGCTATATGGAACGGTAGCGTCCGGCGGCACGGGGAGTGGCGGCGCGATCTTCAGGATCACTACCGCCGGGGTGTACAAGGTCCTTAACAACTTCACGTCAAGTTCCACGAATGGCTCATATCCTTTTGCCGGGCTCGTGCAGGGGAGCGACAAACTCCTTTACGGCGTAACCTCAACCGGCGGCGCCAGCGGCCAGGGGGTTCTGTACAAGATCAGCACTACCGGAACGGGCTTCACGGTTCTCCACAGCTTCTCGACGGCGACCGGCGACACTCCGTACAGTACTCCGTTGTTACACACCAATGGCACGATCTACGGGATAGCCTCGCACGGGGGCAGCCACACCGCGTATGGAGTTGTCTACAGTTTGACCAACAACCTGAAGCCATTCGTTCAGCCCGTTGTACTTCACTCCGCCAAGGTCAACGCTTCGGTTGGGCTGCTGGGCCAAGGATTCAACACCGCAACCGGCGTGCAGTTTGGCGCGGGAACGGGGACGCTCACCATCGTAAACGACACATTCGCGACCGCGAAAATTACATCGGGGGCAACCACCGGAGCGATCACAGTGAAGGAACCCGGCGGCAATCTGCTTTCGCCTCTGAACTTCAAGATCACACCCTCGGTTAAAACCTTCAGTCCGACCAGCGGGCCGGTGGGTACGGTCGTTACGATCACGGGCACGAGTTTCACGCAGGCTACGGCGGTGAAGTTCGGGACCGTAGTCGCGACTTTCACGGTGAACTCGGATACGCAAATCACTGCCACCGTGCCGACAGGAGCCGTGACTGCAAAGATCTCGGTTACGACCCCGGGAGGCACAGCCAGCAGCACAACCAGCTTCACGGTCAACTAAACGCAAGAGGAATAGCGCGACGAATCGCAGTCAATCCGAGCACCCCGGTTAGGTTTGTCAAAATTTGTCAGCTTGGGAGGCGAGGGGGAATCTCCCCCTCGTCTGGGTGCCTTTTCGTTGCATCGTCGTAAACACTGCCCATCTGACGGTTCAGAACAGAGTTAGCAGTACGTTCCGGGCGCTCGACTCAACAGCACTTCGGACGCCTCGCCTGGCCCGACTCTCGCTCGCGGCAGAAGGCAGCATAGGCTGCTGGCGACGATGCGGTTTTAGTGCGCCGCAGGAAGCGCGCATACGGGGCTTCGTCGAAGATCTCGCGCAGCGTATCCAGCAAAATCTGCGCGGCTTGCTTGAGGCGGATCATCACGCTCTATCCTCCGCCAGACGTGTCATGACGAACGGAGCTTCTTTTACGCGCGCCTCTTCCCTGCCGGTGAGGACGCCGATCCATTGGCGCACCGATTCTATGAGTACCAGCGCGACCATCACGACAAGAATAGCGGTGATCGCGGCATCAAGGCGGTTGTTGAAGATCAGACGTCCGGTTGCGCTGGTCGCTTGACCCGACGCGAGAACGCGCGCTTGCGCCAGAAAACCTACGCGTGGGTTGGAATCGAATATCTTGTGCCACGACGCCGTAAAGGTCACGGCCACGAGCCATGCCAGCGGAACCAGCGTGACCGCGGCATATTTGGCACGATGCAGCTTGATGATGATCGTGGTGGCTACGCACAAGGCGACGGTCGCCAGCAATTGATTGGCGATGCCAAACAGCGGCCACAGCGAATTGATGCCACCCAGCGGATCTTTTACTCCTTGCCACAAGAAAGTACCCCCAGGCGCCGACGATTAATGCGCTGTTGGCGAGGATCGAGGGATACCAACTCGTGCGTCCGAGGGGCTTGTAGATGTGGCCAAGGGCATCCTGAATCATGAAGCGAGCGACGCGCGTGCCGGCGTCGAGAACCGTCAGGATGAACAAGGCTTCGAACATGACGGCGAAGTGATACCACAACGCCATGACCGTTCGCGCCGCCGAGGCTCTGCGAAAAGATGTGCGCCATGCCTACCGCGAATGCGGGCGCGCCACCGGTGCGGTTCAGCAGAGTCTGCTCTCCGACGGCGTGAGCCAAGGCTTGGATATCGGCAGCAGTCACGGGGAATCCCCAATTCGAAATTGTCGCGGTCGCAGCGGCGGCGGTTTGGCCAACAATCCCTGCCGGACTATTTATCGCAAAGTAAATACCCGGCTGAAGCACCGAGGCCGCGATGATCGCCATGACGGCAACGGCAGACTCGGCCATCATGGCGCCGTAGCCGACCATACGCGTCTGCGGTCTCACGCGCGATGAGCTTGGGAGTCGTACCACTGGAGATGAGGGCGTGGAATCCGCTGATGGCTCCGCAGGCGATGGTGATAAACGCAAAGGGAAATATCTTTCCGGCAAATACTGGGCCGTTGCCGTCTACAAATCGCGTCAGCGCCGGCATGTGCAGCGTGGGATGCAGGACGACGATTCCGATTCCCAAGAGCGCGATCGTGCCGAGCTTGACGAAGGTGCTGAGATAGTCCCGTGGCGCCAGCAGAAGCCACACGGGAAGCGCCGACGCGGCAAACCCGTAGACGATGATGAGTTGCGCCAGGGTGGTTCCTTGGAGCGTGAAAGCGTGCGCCATCACCGGGTTTTGCGACGCCCACTGCCCGCCCCAAATCGCCAGCAGCACGAGGATGAATCCGAGGATCGAGACTTCCAGCACTTTGCCGGGGCGAATGCGGCGAAGATAAAGGCCCATCAGCAGCGCGATGGGAATGGTCATTGCAATCGTGAACGTTCCCCAGGGACTGTCTTTGAGCGCGTTGACCACGATCAATGCCGCGACGCCCAGGAGAATGATAAGAATTGCTATCACAGCCGTGTAAGCCACAAAGCCGCCGACAGGGCCAATTTCGTCCTTCGCCATTTCGGTGAGCGATTTGCCGTCGCGACGGACGGAAAAAAGAAGGATGACGAAGTCTTGCACGCATCCCGCAAAAACCGCCCCAGCCAGCACCCACAGTGTGCCTGGAAGATACCCAAACTGAGCGGCCAGAACGGGGCCGACTAGCGGTCCCGGTCCGGCGATGGCGGCAAAGTGATGGCCGAAGACAACCCATTTGTTCGTAACTAGAAAGTCGCGGCCGTTCTCCAGGCGCTCGGCAGGAGTGGCACGGAGGGCATCGAGGGCAAGAATCTTGGCCGCAATGAACTTACTGTAGAAGCGATACCCGAAGGCGTAGCAGCAAGTCGCGGCCGTCACCAACCAAAGTGCGTTGATCGGTTCGCCCCGGTGCACGGCCACTACGCCGACGGCGGAGGCGCCCAGGAGAGCAACGAGTCCCCACACGAGAGTTGAGAGGGTCTTGTTCATATCTGGCTTAGAAGGTCCGGCAGCATTGTGTCGAATCCGGCCGCCAGAGCGCAATGGGGGCTTTTAGTGAAAGAGCGCGGAGCGCCGTACCTGAACGATTTTGCAACGACTGTTTCGCTTCGGTGGCGATCCATTTAGTGATAATCTATTTGTTCCGAGCGATTGTCACCCCACGTTTTGGGCCCTCAGGTCGTGTACGTGTATCCGGGTGCATTCCGAGGACTTCATTCGAACTCATACCCAGAGGAGCAAACGATGAAAATTGGCATGTTAACCGGCGGCGGCGATTGTCCCGGCCTGAATGCGGTAATCCGCGCTGTGGTCCGCAAAGGTGTGTTTCATTATCATGACGAATTTGTGGGCTTCCTCGAGGGCTGGCGCGGCCTGGTCGAAGACAAGAGCATGCCGCTCGATCTGGATGCGGTGGGCGGTATTCTGCCTCGTGGCGGAACGATTCTTCGCACCTCCCGGACGAATCCTTCGAAGCGCCCCGACGGCATTGACCGCTGCCTTGCGACCATTGACACGCACAAAATAGACGCACTGATCGCGATCGGCGGAGACGATACGCTGTCTGTCGCCCAGAAACTTCATGAACAAGGAATCAAGATCGTCGGTGTGCCTAAGACCATTGATAACGATCTGGCGGGCACCGACTACACTTTCGGATTTGATACGGCATGCAACATCGTATGCGAAGCGATTGACCGCATACACACTACGGCTGAAGCACACAACCGCGTCATGGTCGTTGAAGTCATGGGGCGGGATGCGGGCTGGATTGCACTCTACAGCGGCGTCGCCGGCGGGGCCGACGTGATTCTGATTCCCGAGCGGCCGTTCGACGTGGATAAAGTTGCAGAATCGATCCGACAGCGTCACGAGCGTGGACGCTACTTCTCGATTGTCGTAGTGGCAGAGGGTGCAAAGTTTTCGTCGGAGGGCTCCGGATCGCCGATTCTGCAGGACATGGGAAAAGACGAATTTGGTCACGCCAAGCTGGGTGGGATCGCGAACATTCTGGCCCGCGAAATCGAGAAACGCACTGGCTTCGAAACGCGCGCAGTCGTGCTGGGACATATCCAACGAGGTGGCTCGCCGAGCGCTTTTGACCGGGTACTGGCAACGCGATACGGCTTAGGCGCGGTCGACATGGTGCATCGCGGCGAGTTTGGCTGCATGGCCGCGCTGCGATCGAACAAGATTGTGTCCATCCCACTGAAAGAAGCAATTTCGAAAAACCGTGTTGTGGATAACGAAATGATTCAGATCGTCGACGGCCTCTTCGAAGAAATCGGCGTTCGCGAAGCAGCGCGACAGTAACTCCAGCATTCTTGGGCCTCCACGCCGTTGTAGCGTGGAGGCCATTTTCTTTTCGAGTTACGGCTGGCGTACAGTAGTGCGGGAATTCCCTTCACCACGATGCAGAACCTCTACCTCCGGCTCGCGCCTTTCGCTGATCGCGATCATTGAACTGATTTTGATGAGTGCCGCCGGAGTGCTGATCTTCTTCGCGGCGACAGGCGCGTCCAGCATCGCCGTGCTTCTGCCTTTCGCTCGATCGAACGGCGATTTCGCGCCGTCGGCGCAACGGCGGCGTGCTCTCCGTTTGTCGTCGTCGGCGCTCGAGCGTAGTCGTCGTACGGGTTGCGCTCATTCCCGTGCTGGGAATCCCGCAGCCGCGCTGGAACGATGAATTCAGCTACCTGCTCGCGGCCGACACCTTCGCCCACGGGAAGACTCACGAATCCTACACATCCGCATGTGGATCCACTTCGAGAGCTTCCATATCATCGCAGCAGCCCACGTACATGTCGATGTATCCGCCGGCGCAAGGGCTGGTGCTCGCAGCGGGACAACTGCTCGGGCATCCATGGATCGGGCAACTGCTGATCACCGGATTGATGTGCTGCCGCAATGTGCTGGATGCTGCAAGGCTGGATGCCTCCAGGATGGGCCTTGTTGGGCGGAGCGCTGGCAGCGCTGCGACTGGGCATTCTCAGCTACTGGATGAATACGTACTGGTGCGCTTCGGTGGCGGCGCTGGGTGGAGCACTGGTGCTGGGAGCGTGGCCGCGCGTGCGCAGGTGCGACATTCTATTGCCAATTCGTTCTGGTTGCGGCTGGGCCTTGTGATTCTGGCGAACAGTCGACCTTACGAAGGATTCGTTTTCTCAGTTCCGTCGCCGTGGCTATGCTGGCTTGGCTGGTGGTAGGGATCGACCGCCCGTTGAGGCAGTCTTGCGTTCGACCGTAGTGTTCCGATCGTTGACTGCTCTCTTACTCGGCGGACTCGCGACGGGATTTTACTATTCGCGGGTGACTGGCTCACCCTTCGTGATGGCGTACCAAGTGAACCGCAACCAGTACGCAATGGCACCTTATTTCATCTGGCAGACGCCTCGCGCTGGAGCCCGAGTATCACCACGACGTTATGCGCAATTTCTATCTTCGGGAATTGGCGAGTTCGAGACGAAACCGGACTCTACGAGGCTTCTGGCAGCGATCCGCACAGAAAGTCGCCTCGTGGTGGCAATTCTGTCTGGGACCTTTGCTCACACTGCCCCTTCTAGCCCTGCCATGGACGATTCGCCGGAAAAAGATGATCCTGCCGATTGTGATCTGTGCCGCCATGGTTGCCGGGTTCGCGGTTCAAACATGGACTCTCCCTCATTATTTTTCCCCGGCAACGGGCGCTCTGTACATTCTGCTGGTGCAGGGACTACGCCACTTGCGGCAGTGGCGCCTTCGCGGGCGCGAGATTGGCTCGGCCATGGTTCGGGCCATTGCCGCAGTCGCGTGCATGATGATTCTCCTGCGCGTCACGGCGGCGGCAACACATACGCACATCGAACCGGATTGGCCGCGCGGTAATCTCGAACGGGCAAGAGTTGTCCGCGAACTTCGTCAGTTGCCGGGCCAGCAGGTTGTATTTGTTCGCTATGGCTCGCACCATGACGTGGATCGGGAGTGGGTCTGGAATGCCGCTGATATCGATGGCGCGAAAGTCGTTTGGGCGCGCGACATGGGCGAGACGCAGAATCAGGAAGTGTTGCGCTATTACCCAAACCGGGTGGCGTGGTTGATTGAAGGCGACAATGAGAGTCCAAGGATCACGCCTTATCAGCCCTCCCGCGCTCTCCATCTCTTGCCATAGGTCGCCAATTCGGACAATACAAATCCACCTAATGTGTACATCAACGGTTCAATGGGGTAACGATATCGGGCAAACGTGAACGTCAGGTAATACACCAGGGGATACAGCACAAGAACACAGGCAAAAGAAAACCACGTCCGCCCGGTAGATCCAGCGAGAAGAATTCCGGTCAGGGTCACTAGGAAAAGGAGCGCGCCGTAGGGACCAAAGGGGGATGGCCCGGTCCAGAAGGCGATCACTCTTTGGAGGGTGCGACGAGAAAAGTCCGCCGGGTTAGAACGTATGGAATCGATCACGCGCTTGCGCAGATCGGCCGAGAAAGCAATTTCTCCCTCTCGCTGATACAACATACTGTCGCCGGTAGGGTGCAGGGAAAAGCTTACATTGCCAAAAAATAATTCGGGCCAGAAGTTGCTTCGCACCAGAACGAAATGGTGAAGGCTTAGTACATTGCGCAGCGTCCAAGGGGCAACGCCCAGAGCGCAGATGAGAATCATCGCCGCGGAACCGATCAGGCAGCGCTTCCAGACAGCCCTGAGCACCAATATCGGTAGCGGAGCCAATAAAGCTGGATTCAGAAGCGCTGCGAAGCTCCAGATGCAACCACAGAATATCCACTCTCGAATCGGCGACGTTTCATTGAGCCTGAGCAGTCTGAGAAGACCGAAACTCATGACCAGCGCCGACAAGCATGTCTCCCACAACAGCCAGGGCATGATGGCCAGTGGAGGCGAGAGGGCCCAGGCCCATCCGGCCACCAAACCAGCCGATTCTCCAAAGTGTTCCCTGCCCAACTGGCGCACCACGAGCGACGTGAGGGACGAAAAAAGAACATTCAGTATGGCGGCAGCCCAAGCCGATGCTCCGGTTTGAACTCCGAATAGTGAGAAGATACCGGCCAAAAGAGTGGGATACACCGGCGCTAACCATGCAGTCGGTCCAGTCGCATCGTGAAATGGCGAGGCAAATCCATTGCCGTGCACAAGCTCCCTGGCAATACCGCCCGCTTCGTTCATTCCCCACCACACCGGGCTGCGCGCGACGATTACGCTGAGAACAACGAAGCGGAATATTGCCGCGGCCAGGAAGAGGAATAGAGGGCGACGCAACAAGGTGAAGATTCGGCCCACTTTGTTGTTAGCGATTGGACCTGTCGGCATCATCAGGGATTGTCTATGTGACTCCGCAGGTTCGCGCGGCATATCGCAAGAGGCAGCCTATTATAGGCTGTCATCATGCCGCCTTCCAGGTTGTGGTTGACCCGCAAGCGATTGCGCGCCCACGGGACTCTTCTCGCGCTGTGTTTGTGGTCGCTCTACGTGTGGAACGTGGCGACTCCGGGACTGCGCGACCGGCACGGGAACCTCAAAGGAACCGACTTTCTGCACCTCTACACACTGGGGTCGCTGGCGGTCGATAATCGCGGTGCTGATCTCTACGACATGAAGGCGCAGGCTGCGCTGGCAGAAGAGCGTGTGCCGGACGCAACGGGGATCCGGTATTTGCCGCTGTATCCGCCACAGGTTTCGATGTTCTTTGCGCCACTCGCGCTCTTGTCGTATCGCTGGGCGTTGGTTCTGTGGTGGACGTTCAGCGGGGGCGTTTATTGCATCTGCTGCTACGGCATCTGGCGAGCTTGTCCGAAGCTGCGCGACCATGGGGGCACGGTCGCACTTCTGGCGTTGGCGTTCCCGGCGTTCTTTCACTTGATCGCGTGGGGACAAACTTCAGCGCTCGCGCTGGGCTGCTCCACGCTGATGTTTTTCCTTCTACGCGACCGGCGTGAGTTTCTGGCCGGGCTGGTGCTCGGCTGCCTGGTTTTCAAACCGCAACTCGGGCTGGCCGCCGTTGTGGTTTTCGTCTCGATTGGTGCCTGGAAGCTTGTCGCGGGAGCGGCAATTTCAGCGGCGGCGCAACTCTCTGTCGGCGTGCTCTATTACGGAGTGGAACCTCTTCGCAAATGGATTCGCCAGCTATTGCATGTTCGCTCTGTGTTGCCGTTGCTCGAACCCAAGCCCTATCAGACCCACTCGTTGCGAACTTTCTGGTCAATGCTCGTGCCCTGGCCGGGGATATCTTTCGCCTTGTACGCCGTAAGCGCTGCTATCTTGCTCGGACTGGCGATTGCATGCTGGAAGCGCTTCCCTGCTGCGCCCCTTGCTTTGCGTTATTCGGCTCTGCTTCTGGCGACGGTGCTGGTCGCGCCGCATCTTACGGTTTACGACTTGGTCATTTTGGCACCTGCGTTTTTATTGCTGGCAGACTGGCTGATCAGCACCGTGCCAACGCGGGCAACCCAGCGATTGGGGACGCTGCTTTATTTCGTTTACATGCTGCCGCTGCTGGGACCGTACAGTCGATGGACGCACGTGCAGTTGTCAGTCGTCGCGATGGTGGCCGGCGTTTATCTGATCTGGCACATTTCACGCCTTACCTCTGCGGAACCTTTGGAGTCGGATCTACCGGCCCAGATCCAAAGCAATTAACCGCAAGGTTCGCCAAGAAAGTCCGCTAAGACCGCGAAGAAAAGTTGCGGGAGCTGGATTTCAAATTGAGATTATGTCGGATTGCCGAAGAGAAATGTCAGCGCTTCGGGAAAGCGTCGTGCCCACGCCGATTCGTGATGCGTGCCGCCCTCTTCAATGACCAGCCGGAGCCGCTTCTCGTCCAGTCCCGCGCGTCGAAGGATCCCGGCCATTTCGCGCACATCGTCCACCACGCTCTGATCGCGATCCTTCCGCCCGACTTCCGAGGTGCCGGTCGCGAGAAAGACGCGCTCCGGCCAACGTCTTACGCGGCGGCTCTCCCGAATCAGTTGCCGATTTGACGCCCAGAGCGACGGACTCTCCAGCAGTAACCGGCCGATCACGCCGGGGCACACTGCCGCTGTGAAAATAGAGATAAGAGCACCCAGGGACGATCCGCCCAATCCAGTGTTCTCGGGCCCGCTCGCCACACGATAGTTACGTGCCATAAACGGCATCACTTCCTTGATCAGAAACGTCGGATAGCGGGTTCCCTGCACTCGCAGCATCATGGGATGCAACGAACGGTGTGGCATGTATTCACGGAAACGGTCTTTCGCCGCGTTGTCGATACCCACGAAAATCATGGGAGGCACAATGCCTTCGCGGATCAGGCGGTCGCCGGTCTCATCGACTTGCCACTCGACGCCGGTGAAAGAGGTCGAGGGTTCGAACAGATTCTGACCGTCGTTCAGGTAGAACACCGGATAGCGCCGGCCAGCATTCGACGGATCGTCGTAGTCGGGAGGCAGCCAGACACGCAGGAAGCGAGTGTTGCGGAAGGTGCGGCTGCGGAATTCGTGCAGGCGCAAATCTCCGGTCGCTGATTCCACGCGGATTACACCGGGCGCAGTTCCGCGTCCGCGAGTTTTCAGTTTGCTGGATTTCTTCCATCAGGAAAAGTGAACTACCAGAATACAACGGCCGACTCGATTCATGCTTTCGCGACTCTGACTTTCACAGCGATCGCAAGAACGCTAATCAAGGAGATCAGCACGAGCGAGATCAGGCACAAAATGCACCAGGTTTCGAGCTTGTAGGCTTCGACGTAGGTCAGATACAGAGCAAAGGCCAGACCGGCGATCGCCGCTCCCAAAAGGCGGTTGGGCGTTTCCAGGCGTGACTTCCAGAATGTTGCAAAGACGAAGAGCGCAGCATATCCAACGACGCCGATGCCCGCCACCGGAATGCCCATGATTTTTGAATACTCGCTGCGATTCACAATGTCACAACTGAATCTCTGGCTGAAATCGCAGAATTCGGTCGCCGACTTCGCATAGTGACGCTGTAGAGAAACTGCAGACACCAAGACACCGGCCAGTGCGAGAGCTGCGATGAGCGAAAAGAGGATATGCCCCTTCGTCGGTTGATTTTCGAAACTCGATGGCGTCACGGCAGGGTGCACCCGGTTTTATCGGAAATTGCTTCCAGGGAGAGGACTCCTGGTTTGGGCTGCTCCCCGCCAAATTGCCAACTGGGGAATTCTTTCACGCCGGCGATCTTGCACTCCGGGTTGAGTTCATTGGTCCCCTTGGTCGCGCACTCCACGTAGGGAACAAAGTGAAACGACTCGCCGAACTTTTCTTTCTGTTCGATGCAGTGCGGACACCAATACAGGCCGTACATCTTCGCATCTTTCGTAGAGACGCACTTGGCAAAGGCGTCGTATTTGTGATTCTTGTAATGCCAGCCTGCATAATAAGCGGCCGCCAGGAGAATCAGAATGCCGCCCCAGATGAGCACCTTCTTTGATTTTCCGGCGCCCGAGGCGCTGCCTTCGCGTTCCTGCTTGCGTTTTCTTCGTTCGTCAGACATGACTTATTTTTATATCACGGCAACTACGCGACTACGTTCAGTGCTCCGGCCAGCACATCGATTTCTTCGCAGTGCAGGGTCAGCACTTCGCCGTCGACCATGACATCTACCGGATGATCGAGCTTGAACTCGACTCGGCGCACGCCTTGCGCTCGGCCAGCGGATGCTCGAATGTGCGTTCCGTCGTAGAGAGTCGGCAGATTGCGAATCAGACCCAGACGCCCGATCGGGCCCCAGCGGACATATTCGATCAGACCGTTATCGACCTCGGCCTTCGGGGCAATCATCATCGTGCCGCCGGTGAATTTGCTGTTATTGAAGGTCAGGAACAGGCAGCGGCGCTCGTCGAATTCCGAGCCCTCGACTCGAACCGGAAACGGCCGGCGATTGAAGCGGGCCAGTGTCAGAAAAATCGACGTGATATAGCCCAGCTCTCCCCAGTGCGCTGAAACGGCGCGCACGCAGCGTGGCCACGTCGGCCGCAGAAGCCCATGCTGAGGAGTTGATGTAGTGAAGCTCGCCGGCACGATGCCGCAGGCGCAGCACGTCGCATGGGCGGCTGCGGTCCAGCGAGCAGCGATTCGATCGCGTATTCGACGCCACGGTCGCTGAAGTCACGCAGAAAGGAATTGCCGGTGCCGAGCGGCAGGAAGGCCAACGTCGGGCGCTCGCCGCTGAGTGCCTCGGGATAAAGGCCGTTCACGATTTCGTAGGAAGTGCCGTCGCCACCAACAGCGATGAAGTTGCGGACACCGCGTGCGTAAGCGTCGCGCGCAATCTGCGTGGCCTCGCCCGCGGCGCGGGTCGCGACTACCTTGACTTCAAGACCACCAGCTCGCAGGCGTTCGAGCGCAGGGCCCAGCAGTTTGCGGCTGCGTCCTCCGCCTGCTGCCGGGTTTACGATTGCGAGATAGCTCTGCCCCAAGGTCCCAGATCCATTCTCTACACATGATTTGCCTGCACGAGACTTCCGCGCCTTCGACCCGGATTCAGCGGCGGGTCACAACCGCACGACTGCAGTGCGTTCCACCGATTTCCCGATTTCCTCCGCCAGCACCTGGCGTTTGATCTTCATGGAGGCGGTGCGCGGAAAGTCTTTGTCCCAGATCAGATATCCGCCGACGCGCTTGAAGTCGGGCAGCCGCCGATTTCGTGCCGAAATCTCTTCGAGCAATTTGCTGTCAAACTTCTGATTCTGCTCGAGGCGCAGAACGAGGACCAGACTCTCACCGCCCAGTTCCTTTTTCGGCCAGACGTAGTTCGCCGCAAAGACGCAGTACTCCTTCACCGGCAGCCCGTCGAAAACCGTTTCGATATCCTCGGGATAGATGTTCTTTCCGCCCTCGGTGACGATCATATTTTTCTTGCGGCCGAACAGTTGCAGGTGGCCGCTGCCGTCGAAGCGGCCCAGATCGCCGGTCAGAAGCCAGCCGTCGACGATCGTCTCCAGCGTCAGTTCTGGATCGTCGAGATAGTGCGACATCACCGTCTTGCTGCTGTACCGCGACTTCACCGACACCCTCCGCGTCGGGATTCAGGATGCGCAGTTCGACGCCGGGCAGCGGCTTGCCGACGGTATCGGCGCGAAACGGCTTGAGATCGTTCAGCGTGAGCGCGGTGCCTGCCTCGGTCAGGCCGTAACCGTTGACGACGGGAATGCCGAGATCGTAGAAGAACTGCATGGTCGAGGGCTCCATGAATGCGCCGCCGGTGATCAGGGCGAGCAACTCGCCGCCGAATCCGCGATGCACGTTCGAAAGCAGCATGCGGCTGAGCTTTACCTTCGGTCGGCGGCGGGTCAGCACCTTGTTGGTCGCGATCATCGTGTTCAGAAAGGCGCGCTTCCAGGCGGGCAAGTTCGTCGAACTTGGCACGCAGGCCACGCTCCAGATTTTTCAAGATCATCGGAACGAGCGAGACGTAGGTGATGCGATATCGCACAAACGCATCGCGCACGAACTCGGGACGCAGTGTGCGCAGATGCACTACGCACGCTCCGCATACGAACGGCCCGATGAAGCCCGACCATGAAATCAATCGCATGATTCGTCGGAAGAATGCTCAGGTAGCGCACGCCCGGCCAGAACGGATACCACGCCGTCAGCGACCGGCATTGCTCGAGATAGTTCTCGTGGGTAAGGACGCAGCCTTTGGGACGCCCACCGGTTCCCGAGGAGTAGACGATGCAGGCGACGTCATCCTTCTGGCGCATCACGAAGTCGGGCGCGCCTTTGCGCTTGAAATCCTCCCAGCGAAACGCACCCGCCAAATCCGCGCCCAGCGGAGCTTCCGTCACCAGAACGATTTTGGTCGCGATCTTCTGAAAGTCTGGCGACTGCAGTGATCGCGCGCCAAAGGTGATACTCGACGATCAGGACTTTGGCCTTGGAATGCGCGAGCAGTTGAAGGTGCTCGGCCGCGGTCAGCTTGTAGTCGAGCGGAACCAGCACGCCGCCGCAGTAGAAGATGGCGTAGGCCGAAATCAGCCACTTCGACTGATTGGTCATGATGATGGCGGCGCGGTCGCCGGCATCGAAGTCGGCGTCTTCGAGCGCGCGCGCCAGCGGCAGAGCGATTTCTTTGAAATCGGAATAGGTGAGGCGAACCTTCTCGCGGTCGCGGTCGGCCTCGATCAGGCACACTTCCGTGGAAAAGCGGTCGAGGGCATCGCGCAGCGCAGCACCCAGACACGTGTATTGGCGGAGATCGAGCATTAAGAAAATTGCTGACTGTTGATTGTAGATTGTTGATTGAACTTGCGGGCAGAGCGTCTGCATCAGTGTTCCTCGCAATCAACAAGTCAGAACTCAACCATCGACGATGGGATATTTCACAACCGCGCCTGAATCTTCCCGGCCAGAGTGCGGAAGTCGGTCACGCCCTGCAGTTCGTAGTCCGGCAACTCGACGTGGAAATGATTCTCAAGTTTCGTCAGCAGATCGAGCGTCTGCAGGCTGTCGATGCCGAGCGCCTTGAAGAAGTCGTCGTCGGGCGAGAGCTTCTCGCGCGGCACTTTGAAGTGCGCGGCGGCCAGAGTCAGGATTTCGTCAGAGTGTTTGTCGGCTGTTTGCATAAGCAGTCATTCTAATTCAGTTCTCGACTACGGCAGATATGGCTGCGCGTCCGTGCTCTCCACAAACTTTCTTCAAGCCCAGCCTGCACCGCGGGCCGCGAAACAAGTCGCAGAACAGTCGATTTCCGTTCCGCAATTCGTCGTGCGGAATCGGCTTGATGAATTGCTTGGCCGCCGACGGCGGTTTGCCCGGTCAAATTTCGCGAGTTGAGCCGCCGTCGCTCGCGCCGCACGCAGGGCTTCACCTTCGGCGACCACCTGGCTCACCAGTCCGATCTGCTGCGCCTTGGTCGCGTTGAAGCTGCGCCCGGTCAGCAGCAGATCGCGCACGACGGCGTTGCCCAGATCGCGCTTCAGGCGCGGGATTCCACCAAATCCGGGAATCAGTCCCAACCGCAATTCGGGAAAGCAGAAGCGCGCCATCTTGTCGGCGATGATCAGATCGCAGGCCAGTGCCAAGTTCAAATCCACCACCAAACGTAACGCCGTGCACCGCGGCGATCGTGGTCAGGGGCGCGGCATCGATCACGATTCAGCACGTGATGGATGCGCTCCAGAAAATCGCGCACGCCCTCGCACTGCCTCTGACTTCTCCATGGTTTGCGGAACGACTGTAGAGTTCGCGAGATCCGCCCCCGCACAGAATCCGCCTTCAGCTCGCTGTGGATGATCAAAGCATGGCGTCGGTTTCCAACTCGTCGAGTGCTGCCGCGAACTTCTCCAATTCGTTGAGCGAGGCAGAGCCGATCTCGTTGCAAGGCTCGCGGTGAAGCGCGAGCTCGATGACGCCGCTCTTGAGCTCCCACGATAGCTCTTGACCTTTGAATTGCGCTGCGCCCAATCTTGTCCCTTTCACGGCCACTCTACACCGCCTGCTTCACGCGGTACATGTCTTCGATCTCGTTCTTCATCCGCGTCGCAATCAGGTCGCGCTTCAGCTTTCCGTTGGCGGTGAGCATGCCGTTCTCAATCGAGAACGGTTCCGTGCCGCAGGCAAAACGCACGCACTTGCTTGTAGTGCGGAAGGTCTGGATTGACCGCATCGAGTGCCGCCTGCACCTGTTCCGCTGCTCGCGCTCCCGGTGACGATCGCGGAGAGGTATCCGCGACCATTGCCGACGACGACTACCTGCTGCGCGTTCGGCAGGTGGTGGGCGATTTCTTCTTCGATCGTTTCCGGCGCAATCTTGTGACCCGATCCGAGGACGATCAGATTCTTGATGCGACCGACGATCCGCCAGTTCCCCGACGCGTCCAGTTCGCCCTGATCGCCGGTGTGAAACCATCCGTCGCGCAAGGACTTCGGCAGTTTGTTGCGGACGGTTCCAGTATCCCGGAAAAACATTCGGCCCACGCACAACGATCTCTTCATTCTCGCCCAGCCTCATCTCGATGCCCGGAGATCGCCGGCCCAACGCGCCCGGGTACGACGTGATCGGATCGTCCATCGTGCAGATGCCGGTGGTCTCGGTCAGGCCATAGACCTGCAGGACCGGAATGCCGAGCATGCGGAAATAGTCCTGTGTCTCAGGGGTCAGCGGAGCCGACCCGCAGATCAGGGCCTTCAGGTTTGTCGCCAACCATTTTCTTGCGAATGGTTGGGAAACACGATCGTGTTGGCCAGCCAGAACCAGAGGGCGTCGCCGACTGTGACCGTTTTTCCTCTGGCGGAACCACGCTGCTTTGGCGCGCGAGTAGAGTGCCTGCACAATGCCACCTTTCTGTGCAATCTGCTCGTCGACCCCACGGCGCATGCGCTCGAGCAACTGTGGCACGTTGAGGAAGTAATGCGGTGCGACGGCGGGCATGTCGTTCGGGAATCTTGGTCAGATCGGTATTCAGCGTCACCAGACTGCCACGCAGTATGAAGGTCAGCACGGCGATCCACGACGCGCAGAAACTGAACGGCAGATAGTGAAAGATGCGATCTTGTCCCGTCCGACCTCCCATCAGCTGATCGAGTCGCGCCGAAGTGCAGCCCAGCATGAAGCCTACGTTCGCTGCAGTGAGCATCACGCCCTTGGCTTCGCCAGAGGTGCCGGAGGTGTAGATGATCGTCACCGGATCGGCGTCGCGTACCTGCGGACGTTCGAGTGAGACGCCCTCAATGCCCGCGAAAATTTCGTCGAACAAAACATGCGGAGGTGCCTCGGAACAGTTCTGCAAAATCGCGTCGCGCAGAGCGGCATCTCCGCAGCAGATCAGCGAGGGCGTGCTGTCCTTCATCATCGCGACCAGTTCTGCCGGGGCCTGGCGGAAGTAGAGCGGGACGACGATCAGGCCCTCGGCCATGGCGGCGAGGTCCAGCGCGATCCAGCGAATGCTGTTCGTCGCCAGCACGCCGCAGCGGTCGCCCTTCTTCAATTGCTTTGCCGCAAGAAATGTGCGCGCCTTGCGGACCAATTCGAGCAGTTCGCCGCCGGTCACTCCCGTGATCTGACCAGTCGCGGATCTCCTGCAGGATCGCGGTGTCCGCCGCCGACTTTAAGTTGCGAGAATATGTCTCCGACGAAAGGCATGGTTTCTTGTGCTGGCTGCGAAATCAGCTGTACGCCGCCACCATCTGGCGCAGCGAAGCGTTCATCGGCGGCAGGTAATCTTCCCAACTCCACTCGCCGGTGCGCGTGGGGAATTCGGGATAGCGCCGCTGCACTTCTTCTTCGAAGAAGACTCCCATCCGCGCCATCACCTTCAGATTCTTGACCACGGTGCGGGCGATGCCGTCGGCAGATGCGCTCACCCTCGGTCGCAAGCATCTCCAGCGCAGCCAAGAGTCTCTGGTTCGAGGTCCGGATCGTCCACTTTCATCAGCAAGTCTTGATGGCCGCGTTCGCGCATCAGGTTGCGGATGCGTTCGTCCATCGTGATGCCTGCCGACGGCACCAGAGCCGGCATCGAGGTCACGATGCCGTGATAGCGCGACGACGCCATCATGTGACAGGCGCGCAGAATGCTGACCAGTTCATACATGTTGTACTGGTCGGAGGTGAGAACCGGCACCCCACCGAGCTTTTCGGAGATGCGATTGGCCGGGCGCGCATCGAGCCGCTCGGTCGCCACCAGAATCACAAACACGTTTGCGCTGCTTGCGGAAGGCATCTACAGCATTCGCGATCGAGGTCAGATAGTGCTGGTAGGCCCGATCGGCCGCCGGACCGGAATTGTGAAAATAGACCGTGCGGTAGTGGCTGTCTTTGTAGGCTCCGGTCACGGTGCGCAGAGCGTATTTCGCCACGGACGCCTTCACCGGCCACTCAAAGGGATTGATCGGGCAGACGACAAGCACCGGGAGTGTGGCCGTCCCAACCGACCTGGCGCAGGATGCTTTGCCCGTACTCTGCCGGCAGCGGTTCGAAGGTCCATGCGGTGTCGGTGCCCAAGTTCGGTGGGCACTCCCAGTTCGCGCAGAATGCTGCGCGATTCTTCATTGCGCGTGATGACCAGCGAATTCTTGCAGTAGCGGCCGCACATTTTCGCGACCAGCGGATCCATGTGCCCGGCTTCGGCACCATATCCGACCGAGAGTTTGTTCTGCACGGCCGCGATGCCGAGCGATCCAATCATCATCGTGGTCAGGGCATTGGCGAACTTGCTCTTGAACATCGAGCCTTCGCAGGCGACCACGCCGTGATGCTTGGGAACTTCGTCCGACAAAAATGGCGGAAAGATATCGGGCAAATGAACTTGCTCGGTGCCCTCGAAAGTATCCCTTGCGAGAAGTCGAAGTTCTGACTCATCACGCTGAAGTCGACGCGTTCTGCGCCCAGAATGTGCCGGATCTGGCGCAGCATTTCTTCGACGCGCACATCCGATCCCATATTGCGCGTGCCGTTGTATCCGGCAAAGAGCAGCTTCAGCTTCTCGCCCGGCTGCCAGGGTGTTGCCTCCGCCCAGCATCCAGCGGGCCTTGGCGCGTTCGATGTTGCCGCTTACCCAGGCTTCGAGGATGAAAGTCCATCATGCGGCGGTACCTCCTGCGTGGCCGCGGGCCAAGGCTGGTACTTGTACTCGAAGTTGATTTTCGCGGCTGAACTTCAACAGCGGAAAACTGTATTGCGAAAACGGCACCGGCTTGCGTCCCAGCTCGCGAGGTCACGCGCGTGTTATCAAATACCGTGTTCCACACCAGATAAGGCATGAACACTTTCATGAGCGAGGCGCCGTGGCCATTGATCCTTTGCGATTTGAGAGGAAGTTCACCGAGCCGACAAATGGCCTCTCGGCCAACGGAATGAATATGGGTCCGCGCTTCTGCTGCGCTGCTGCCAAGGCCGTCGTCAACTCACGGAATGTCTGCGACGAGGTCCCGGAGGAAAGATGATAGGTGTCGTACTGCGGCTTCTCTTTCTGGTGGAGCGTCGCGATCGCGTCGGCGACGAAATCGACGTTCACGATGTCGATCTTGTCCGTCGGACGAAACGGCAGCACCGGCAGTCCGGCAAGGAACACGAACGCCTTCACCATATCGAACTGGGTGGTCTCGGCATGGCGGCTGTCGCCGAGCACGATGCTCGGGCGGAAGATCGTCTTCGGAGTATCGGGCAACAGCACTCGCGTCATGTGCTCGCAAAATTTCTTGGTGCGCGCGTACGGATCGTAGTCGGAACGATCCCACTCGATGGAGCGGTCTTCCGTGACGACTTCATTGCTGCGCTTCCCTGCCACCGCTACAGTGCTCACTTCGCTGAAGCGGCGCAGCCCGTGATAATGCTCGGCATGCCGCGCCAGCGTAAGGACTTCGAGCGTGCCCCGCAGATTCACGTTCAGACAGCTTTTTTCGGACTTGCGATTCAGACGACGCCGCGCAATGAATCACGGAGTCGGTGGTGTGGACCAGGCGGTCGTACTCATCGCGGTTCAGGCCGAAAGCCGGGATCGTCAGGTCGCCGCAGAAGATTCGTACCTTCGTCTGCAGATATTCGAAGAAGCCGCGGAAAGTCGAGGTGCAATTGCAGGGCACGCCACAGGCGCACCTGCGCCTCCTGCGGATCGCGCGCGCGCACCAGTAGGTTCAATGCGGCACCATGCTCATTCAGCAAATTGGCGGCGACGTGCGCGCCGATGTATCCGGTCGATCCGGTCAGGAATATCGCCACGTTGCTCCGTTGGTCCCGGTCTTCACGGCATCACCGTTGGCGGGCGCGAGTTGAAAAGTACGAGGAGGCCTGGCTTCCAAGGGCCGGCCTTCAATCAGCGGATAGGTCCAGCGGCGCAGTGCCGGGATATGAATGTTGATCCAGTACTCCCACCAGTCGAGGGAGCGCGTATCGTAGGCGAAGTCGGCTTGCTCTCCGGGAACGAGCGCCAGAGACAGCTTCTCGATGTTCTCCGCAGTGAAGTCGTGTTCGTTCAACAGAATAAATGGCTCGAACAACTCAATCAGCTTTTCCAGCCGCTCCAGGTTGCGCTCAGTCTTCACGAGAGGCGCCTTCTTCAGCGGCAGTGGCGACATGATGCGTTGAATCGACTTCACGATCGCCTTCTGCGCCGGCGCCGACATTCGGTTATAGCGAGTTTTCGAAACCGGGATCGCGTCAAACCGCAGGCGCAGCCAGGACTCGAGCCCTTCCTGTGCGCGGTAGTGCTTGCGATGTGCCAGCGAGGTCAATTCGATCGAGCGTCCCATGTCGCAGGGATTGGTCACGGAGGTCGCGAGCTGATAGAGCGGATCGTGCCGGCGCTCCATGACGGCAGCGGCGATCAGTGTCATTCCCGCGCAAACTGCGTCGACGGGAATAATGTCGAGGCGTTTGCTCTCGTTCGAGGGCAATTGCCGGAAGTAGGTGCCGAGCAAATATGAGAGCGACGCCGAAGTGTTGATGCCTTCATTCCATCCACGAAAAGGCTTCGCAACTGAGGTTTCGACGATCGCCGGACGCACCACGGCCACGGGCAAGCCAGCTACCGTGCTTAGTGATCAGCGACTCGGCGAGGCTCTTGGTGAGCGTATAAGTGTTCGGCCAGCCGAGTTCCTTGGCGCGCCGCGTTCCCGCCTCAGTCAGATAAGTCTTCAGCCAGCGGACGCGGTTCTTGCGGATCTGATTTTCGAGCGCCGCACCGTGCAGATCTTTCGCCGCGTGTTCCTTGGACTGCGCTTGCATGCGCAAGCCGGAAGTCACTTCTTCGCTCTCAGCCTGGGCCTCAGCTTGCTTCACTAGTTCCTGAAGCGATTGCCATTCCTGTTCAGCATCGAAACCAGCCAGCCCGCGCGGATTGTAGTTCGGAGTCAGCTTCTCGCTGACTCGACCGTCTTGCTCGCCTGCTACGTAGCAGGTGGAGAGATGCAGAAGGCCGGCGTGATCTGCCGAGCGCACAAACTCCAGAATGTTAAGTGCTGCATTGGTGTTCGTGGTGAGAGCGTCGCGCAGATCAGGATTGAAATCCGTCAGTCCCGAGCTGTTGATGATCAGATCAAGATTCTTCTGCAGGCGTCGCGCGGCTTCGGCCGTCAGACCAAGCCCCGGCTGGGTGACGTCTCCTTCCACGACTTCGATCTTTTCTCGCAGGAAATCGGGGAGCCTGTCTCCGTGCCTCTCAAACAGAGGATCGAAGACCGGAGAGTCTTCGACCATCTTTTCGAAGCGCCGTTCGGCTGGATTCGATTTCTGACGCCGGATCAGTAGATAAATGCGCTCCACATCGGGCAAATCGAGAAGAGTATTTGCGAGCCAGACCTTCCCGATGAATCCAGTGACGCCGATCAGCATCACGTGTTTCCCGGAGAACGCACGACGCACGGAAAATCCAGGAGCTTGCCTTTGCCCCTCGAAGTGGACGACCGGCCGTTTCAAACCGCGTCCCGTCGCTCGGCGGGAATCACAGCGGCACGCAACTACTCGACGGAGATATCGAGTTGCCGCGCCAGACGTCTTCGGGGCACGGCGTCCATCCGGATTCTCCTCGCGAATTCGGGCGAACGCTCCCCGAGGTCGAATCACTGGGTTCGATCAAGCGTCCAGTGGCCACGCCGTCGCGAAATTCCAGCCGGTTCGATACAATCCGCTTCACGCCTAAATGCTGGGCCAATGGACGCATGACATGCTCTAAGCCCTGACTTACCAGCACGACGTCGGCGCCGGCCTGCACCAATTCCTGCACCTTCAGCACGCCTCGCTCCTTCAGGCGCGGCTTCAGCTTGTACTGAAAGAACTCTTCGCCGAGCAGATCGAGGCGGTCGCGGGTGACTCCTCGCAGAACAGTGTGCACGGCTCGCGTAGCGAACTTACGATTCGTGGAATAAAGAAACGGACGCAGCAGGGCCATCACAAAGATCAGCCCACGGCGCCGGAAACGCTCGGCGAACGTCTGCGCGTTCCAGGTGAAAAACGCCACAGGCTCGACCACGGTCAGGTCGAGCAGGCTCCCCTCGACTCGCCAGTAGACGGTGGGGGCCGTACTGGGATTGTGGTTTGGCTGTTCCAAAATTGGTTGTTCACCTGTCGTGGGTTTCTTTCCTGGGCAGACAGACGAAGGTCCTATTGTAAACAATTGAGGGCAAGGAACGAAGCAAAGGGTTTAGCAGCAGCGCCTTGCCGACCTCAGAGAGGCATCCTGCGCCTCGGAAGCTGGGGGGAGAGCGGGGACAGGGTGGCGCCTTACGATCGACGGATCTGGCGTGGCTGGCGGCCTGCGATCAGCGCTGCCCCGCCACTCACCGCCAGCGTAGCCCCAATTGCCAGCAGGCCACCGCGAAATCCGCCATTCATCGTCCGAAATAGGCCAATAATGTCGGGACCAAAGTACCCCCCAAGGTTCGCGAGGGAGTTGATCACCGCGATTCCTGCGGCGGCGGAGAGGCCAGTCATGCGTGAGGTGGCCATCGCCCAGAAAGGCCCTACCATCGATTCGGCGCAGACCAGGCCCAGGCCAATGCACGCGACGACTACAACTGTTGAGGTGCCGTATCCGGCGAGGGCCAAGCCAGCCGCTCCCACAAAGGCCGGGGTGGCCGTATGCCACCGCCGCTCTCCGGTTTTGTCGGAGTGCACGCCCACCAAGACCATTACAACTGCTGTAACCATGAACGGAATCGCCGCCACCAGACCCGTTGTGAAGTATCCCAGCCCTGACAAGCTTCGGATCACGCTCGGCAGCCATAACGTGACTCCGTACATCGTGGTCGAGACTCCGAAGTAGACCATCGACAGCATCCAAATTCGGGGGCTGAGAATAACCTGCCAGAGGCTTTCCTGCTTGAGAGCGGACTCCGCCTGTCGTTCGGAAGCCAACTTCTCGAGCAGCCAGGCGCGTTCGTCGCCCTTCAGCCAGTGCGCCTCTTGGGGAGTATCCGACAGAACCCAGGCCACCGTTACGCCAAGAAGAATCGCTGGAATACCCTCCATCAAGAACATCCATTGCCAGCCGGACAGCCCTTTACCACTTAGGTTGAGCAAGGCTCCCGATACCGGGCTGCCAACGATGCCTGCAATGGGGTTGGCTGTCATGAACCAGGCCACGGCGCGCGCACGTGCGTTGGTCGGGAACCAGTGCTTCATATAGAGGATCATGCCGGGGAAGAATCCGGCCTCGGCGGCGCCGAGCAGAAAGCGCATCGCGTAAAAACTGATGGGCCCGCGGATGAAGATCATCAGGCAGGAAATCACTCCCCAAGTCACCATCAGACCTGAGATCCACCGCCGGACGCCGAATTTCTCCATCACCAGGTTGCTGGGTAGCTGGAAGAGAAAGTAGCCGGCGAAAAAAATCCCTGCGGCGCGGCCATAGACCCTGTCGCTCAGGCCGAGCTGTCCGCGCATCTGCAGCACGGCAAAGCTAACGTTGATGCGGTCGAGGTAGGCAACGATGTAGAGCAGGAACAGAAACGGCATCAGCCGCCACATCAGTCGCAAGATGACAGCGGATTCGAGGCGGTCGGGAGCAGTCTGCAAGAGAAGAGTCCGAATAGTCGGTAAAAACCCGCGGCGCGGTGCGAGGATTCTACGCCAAACCGAGCCGTTCACGAATCCCGCTCACGATTTGCTGAGGCGTGGACTCGATTTCGGCAGTAACCGCGCCCTCGGGTTCTTCCAGATCGGCGAACTGGCTGGCCAGGATTTGCTCGCCCGCGAAATGACCTTCGCGTGCACGCAGCCGCTTCGCAATCAGCGCCGCGTCGCCTTTGAGATACACGAATCGCACGTCGGGGCCAACCTCAAGTTCCTGCCGGTATCTGCGCTTCAAGGCGGAGCATGCCAGGACAACGTTGCGTCTCTCGGCGATCCACTGTGTGATTGCAGCGCGAAGGCGCTCCAGCCAGGGTCGCCGATCGTCATCGTCCAGCGCGATACCATGGCGAATCTTCTCCACATTCGCCGCTGGATGGTAATCGTCAGCGTCAGCAAAATTCCACCGCAACTGCTCGGCCAGCAGGTGCCCGATTGTGGTCTTGCCTGCGCCGACGACTCCCATCACGATCACGATCATGCTAACGATTGTGAACTATTTCTTGGCGTAGGTCTTCTCGCTGCCGGTCCGGCTGTTGGTCACTGTGAACGCTCCGTCGGCGCTGGCTTCGACCTTGAGATACTTCCCTTCGCAGTTTTCCTTCACATTCGCGATGCGATCTTCGGCGACGTTATGGTCCTTATCTGATTCCGCGGCGTAGTGAAGCTGCCACAGGTCCTCCAGGCCGGGAGAATCATGGACGATTTGCCAGGCCAGCGGGCTCGATCCCTTGCGCGGGCCATTATCAATCACGGCCGCACGGGGATGCAGCGCCCAGACGAGCGCTTTCGAATTCGAAAGGTCGGCTCCATGGTGAGTCACCAGGAAGAGATCGACGGTGCCGAGCAGATTGTTGGGGCAGGCAATTTCTAGCTCTTTCTTCTTGGTTAGATCACCAAGATCGAGGAAGCGGAAGTGCCCGTAGGTGATCAAGACGCCAAGCGAGCGGGCATTCTCGGTATTGTCCACTGGAGCGGCCGGCTCGGAACTGCAATATGAATTCGCTTTTCCAGCCTCAGGCAACGAGCTTGTGATGTGATCCCCTGCTGATGTGAGAGCGCGTACTTCGATGCCTTTGATGGGCAGTACCCATCCCGGCTTCACGACTACGTGAGCGTGCCCAGCGATGGCCTTCTCGTAGGCGGCATAATCGGCGCGAGTCACCTCAGAATCTTCTAGATTCGGCCCGTGGTCCACAAACGTTCCAATCTTGATGCCATCCGCCAGTTGCGGGACGCCGCCGACGTGGTCGCGATGGTAGTGAGTGATCAAAACGTAGTCGAGTTGCTTGATCCCAGCCTGGTGGGCGGCGGCCACAATGCGATCAGCGTCCCGGCCCTCGTATCCGGGCCAGCCGGTATCAATCAGCAGCGACTGCCCGGACGGGCTCACAACCAGCGTCGCTTGCCCACCCTCGACATCAATGAAGTAGATCTGGAGCGACTTGGCAGTTGCGGTTGGTGCGGCTGAGCAAGGCAAAATCGAGATGCAGACACTAAAGCACAGCGCGGCAATCAGAACTTGACGCATAGGTTGGCACCCAAGAAAGGAGATGTTGCCGAAGATTATGCCACGGCGCAGGCGAAATTGGGCACAGGATGTTTCTCCTCGGGCGAGACTTTGACGAGAACACTAAGGCCGCGAGGTTTCAGAGAGTCAGTGCTGCGCCGAGCAATTGCTTGCAGCCGGCCTTCCCGCGAATCTCGCCTGCACCCACGCGATCTGGTCTCTGACAGAGTCCCCGAAGATACTCCCCTTGTCCGATTGAGGGTATCGTTCGAACTGAATTTGATCCCCCTGCTTGCACATGCGGGCGACAACTTGCGCAGTCCATCCGATCGGAAGTGAGGGGTCGAGTTCGCTGCTGAGGACAAAAATTGGGCCCTGCGCCGGTTTCTGGCCCGGTGTGTTCCGGCTGAAGTATTGGGTCACGAACTTGTTGCTGCCCCATCCCGGCTTCAGCATCTCCGCAGGCGAAAGCTTCGACTCTGCCCCCGGATCGCCACAGGCGTTTTCGACGCGCGGATACAACGCCAGGGCCTTGTCCGTCAGGATGTCCTTTACATCGAACTCAGGATAGACGGTCTTGATTCCGTAGGCCAGGAACAGAGGCATGTCGTAAATAGCGTGCGCGCCCGAGGGATTGTAATGATCCTGCATATCGTCGAGACCGGAGATGGCGATGCTTCCGAGATAGTTCGGATCTCGAATCTCATGCTCCAACTCCGCCACCCCAACGGCGACTGGGCCGCCTTGTCCAATACCGATCGCGACCCACCGCGCGTTCAGTTGCGGCACCGCGGCCCGCGCTGCCGGCAGGGAATAAATCACGTCCGTGGCATTGGATTGCACGTCGGAATAAGCACTGCGGAAGTTGGCGCCTAATCCCGTATAGTCCGTTGCCACGACTGCGTACCCCAGACTCACATACATAGCGAGAAAAGGGCCGTGCTGCACGTTTCGGGCGAGTGAGGGAGCACACTGGCGGGCAACGCCATTCAAGGCATGTGCCCATGCGATGACAGGCCAACCGCCAGCGGGGGCCTTCTCTTCCGGATAGAGAACTACGCCGGAAGTCGCCACGTCATGGCCGGTCGCAGAACGCGAATGATAGAGAATACGCACCGCCTGGACTCCCTCCGGCAGTTGATATTCGTCGAATTCCTCGGATCGGATCAACTCGCCGGGCGGCTTAGAAGGAAGTGGGTTGGGAGTGTCGTAGAACTTGGTGAGCGGGAATGTGCGTCGGGACAAAGGAGTCTTCTCGACGCGATCGCTCTTTGTTTGAGGAAACGCCGATTGGCCGCCGAGCGTCGCGAGAAGAATAGTTCCGACAACTTCAAGGAGCGCGCGAACAGTCCGCTGATTCAACTTCAGGCCTTGGAGACCATCATCATCCCCAACACGACCGGCAGATATAGAACCGAGGCAAGCACCACACGCCGCGCCATGACTGTGGAAGTGGAGTTCATCAGCCTGCTGACGTGGTAAAGCAGGTACGTCCCTGCCAATGCCACCGAAGTCAGATAAATGGCGCCCGCGTGAACCGCAAGCGGCAGCATGGTTGTTACGACGAGGATCACGGTGAAGCCGAAGATCTCTGCACGGGTAAAGCGGGAATCGAGATCGAAGCGAGGAAGCATGCGATAGCCGGCTCGAGCGTAGTCTTCGCGGTACATCAAGGCGATGGCTAGGAAATGCGGGAACTGCCACAGGAACAAGATCGCGAAAAGGAACCACGCGTTACGGTTGATGCTCGCGGAAGCTCCGGCCCATCCGATTAATGTTGGCATGGCGCCGGGGAACGCGCCTAGCAGCGTACAGAGCGGCGTCTTACGCTTCAAGGGCGTGTAGATCAACAGATACGACAGCAACGTAGAAACGGCGAGCATTGCCGCCAGGCGCGTTCACCAAAGCGCGCAAGATATAGCCCTCCGGCAATGCTCAGCAGCATGCCGAACCAAAACGCTTCGCGGGCGCTGAGTCTTCCCGAGGGCAACGGACGAGACGCGGTGCGCAGCATCTGGCCGTCCCAACCACGCTCCCACCATTGATTCAGGGTCGCCGTGCCGCTGGCAACCAGCAAGGTGCCGACCAGCGTGTTTAGCAAGGCCGGCAAAGCGGAATGGACCGCGGGAGCCGAGATAATAGCCCGCTGACGTCGTCATCAGGATCAGCAGGTTTACCTCAGGCTTGGTAAGGATGTAATAGTCCTGAAACTTGGACTTAAGCGTTGCAAGGGAGAACGGATTCGCTGTCACGTTTATGGTCGCCATTTTACCAGTCTTGCCCGGATTGGTCGTTCTCGTTCTCGTCGGTGCGTCGAACCTGCTTGCTCTTTCGGTGCACTATAAAAATCATACCAACAGACATAAAGGTCGGAGGAAGAACGAGAACCAGAATCCCGCTCTTTAGCGCCTGAATCATCCGCGCTCCCGAAGACGCCGCCTGAGTGTAGCAGAGTGCGCAATTCTGCGAAAACGCCGGCAGCGGCGCCAGCAGAACCACAATCCCGACCAGCACAAGACCCATCCAGCGGAGCGATCTTGACGCTTTCATTTTTCCTCCATCGAATGAAGGATGCCATTTTCACTTCGCCCATGGTGCGCCGTCAAGCAAGCCGATAACTGTCTGTCCACCCGTATTGCATGGCTAGCAGCACAAAGATGGTAAAGACGGCGACAAACCAGAGAAGCCCGCGGCTGTCTAGTCCACAGATGCATGAAAAACAAGCACCGCAAGAACCGCCTCCACGCACGCCAACAGAAGCATGCGAGTAAACATTTGAGAGCCATCAATATTGGAGTAAGCGATCACGAACTGCAGTCCCGCAATGGCGAGAATGCAGAGGTAGGTGACTATGTACTTCCCCATATTGCTCTTGTGTGCGTCTGCGGTAGCCATATAGTCTCCTATCGTTCTTGGCTCAGTGGGACAGGCTCAAAAGATAGACCAGCGGCACAACGAACATCCAAACCAGATCCACGAAGTGCCAGTAGAGGCCAGTGATTTCGATGTCGTCGGCGTTGTAGCGGCCGCCCTTATAGCGAACGCCGACGACGAGCAGCGCGATCACGCCAGAGGTGACGTGCAACAAGATGCAAACCGGTAATGCTGAAGAAGGATGCGCCGAACAGCGCCGAGCCCCACGGATTCTGGAAAAGGCGCACGCCCTCGCCGATCAGCCCCATCCACTCGCGGATGTGCAGGACGGCGAACAGCCACGCCAAGCACGGCGGTAATCATGGTCCAGCGGAACGCTTTCGGCCTTGTCACCCGACTTGGCCGCATCGATACCAAACAGCATCGTCAGGCTGCTGGTGACGAGGATGAAGGTCATCAAGGCCACGTTGGTGATGCCGTGAAAGGGTCGGGGCCAGTGCGGATCGGCCACGCGCAGATAGCCGTAGGCCACCAGGCAGGCGGCAAACGTCGCCGAATCGGCGATGATGAACAGCCACATCGCCATTTTCTTGGCGGGAATAGCCCATACCGGCGGCACTCCCTCGGCGTCGTGTCCGTGAATCGTATAGATTGGCGTAGCTCAAGGCGCCTCCTTGACTGCCTTGTGTTCAGCTTGTTTCACAACTTCAAGCGGTCTACAATCTCGCCCACAGCAACCACAGCAGGTACACCCAAAGGCCGTCCATAAAATGCCAGTAGTGCGAGGTTGCGTCGAGCGTGCTCTTGCGCAGACGTTGAGCGGTTCAGCTTGCGAATCACACGAGTCAGGCCACCCAAGCCGCCGAATACGTGCAGACGCGTGCACCACCGTGAGCACATAAAAGAACGAACTGTTCGGATTGGTTGCCAGGTACAGCCCTTGCGCGCGGAGTTGCAGCCAGGCGGCAAATTGCCCGGCCACGAAAAGCACTCCGAGGAACAATGCGACGTAAAGCCAGCGCGCCGGATTCGCGAGCCAGGTCTTCGCATGTCATAAAGGCTCGCACCTGGCGCCGTCCAATTTCGAGCGCACGCTGCTGGCAAGAAGCAGCAAGCGTATTGAAATAGAGAATCGGAGGGCAGAGTCAGGTGCCGCCAGTCGTTGCTCCGAGCCTTGCCGCACGATCAGCGCGCTGGTGAACGCCAGAAAACTCATCGTGATCGACGCCAGCACCACCCAGATTCCGGTGGAGGCGGGCGGCGGCGAATACTTCTTGACCGCGCGCAGATCACCGCCGGCGGAAGCAGATTGCGCCACCACCTTGCCGGAGTCGCTTGGCCGAAGGCGAGGAGCTTCAGCGATGCCCGATTTTGGTGGTTCGTGGACCGTTGTTGCCATAAAAAGTTACCGCTTTCCCTGACTACAAAATTGATCTCCAAAGCATTCGACACGACGATTACGACTCGTCGGGACCGTTCACCTTCTCCGGCGAAGTCTGCATGATAAAATCGGCCGACGCGCCCTCGACGCCGTACTGGTACGGATCGTGATGCACTACCGGGAAGGTGCCGCCAAAATTATTGAACGGTGGCGGCGACGAGGGCGTGCTCCACTCGAGCGACGTGGCTTCCCACGGATTCGCTGGTGCCGGCGCTCCCTAGAAGCGGCTGTGAATCAGGTTGTAGAGGAAGATCAACTGCGCCAGCGCCGGTGCAGTATGGCGGCGACCGTGATGAACTTGTGCAGTGGAATCAGCGGCTGCAGGTAGTCGTCGGTGAAAGCCTGGTAGCGGCGGACGTTGCCGGCCAATCCCAGATAGTGGAATGGCATGAAGATGCAATAGGCGCCGACGAAGGTCAGCCAGAAGTGGACTTTGCCCAGAGTCTCGTTCATCATGCGGCCGTACATCTTCGGGAACCAGAAATAGGTGCCGCGCGAAGATGCCGAACATCGCCGCCACCCCCATCACCAGGTGGAAGTGTCCGACCACGAAGTAGGTCGCGTGCAGCATGATGTCGATCGACGGCTGCGCCAGGAAGAAGCCGCTGATTCCGCCGCTGATGAACATCGAGATGAAGCCCAGCGCGAACAGCGAGGCTGGCGTTGAATGCGTCATCTTCGATCCGTAAAGACTGCCCATCCAGATCAAGACCACGATCGTCGATGGAATCGTGATGACCAGCGTCGGGAAGGAAAATGCCAGCGACGAAACGGGATTCATGCCGCTGACGAACATGTGATGCCCGTACACCATGTAGCTGAGCACGGCGAGCGCTCCCATGGAGTAGACCATCACGCGATGGCTCAGCAGCGGCTTGCGCATCGTGGTGGTCAGAATGTGCGAGACGATTCCCATGCCGGGCACAATTGCGATGTAGACCTCAGGATGCCCGAAGAACCAGAACAGGTGCTGCCAGAGCAGAGTCGAACCGCCGGAGTGTGGCTGCAGCTGGCCGTTGACCACCAGGTTGCCCGGTACGAAGAAGCTGGTGCCTGCGACGTGATCGAGAATCAGCAGAATGCAGGCGGGCATCAGCACCGCGAATGCCGTTAGACCCATGACTGAAGTGATGAACCATGCCCACACGGTAAGCGGCAGGCGCCACATGCTCATGCCCTTCGTCCGCATATCGAGCGTAGTGGTGATGAAGTTGAGCGAGCCGAACAACTGGCCAACGCAGAACAGCCCAATTGCAATCGCCCAGAGGATGACGCCTGAGCCCTGTCCCGGACCGGAGGCTGGGCCCACCGCGCTTAACGGTGCATATTGTGTCCAACCGCCTAGCGTCGGACCATCACCAACGAAGAACGATGACATCAGGACCAGGAAGCCGCTGAAGGTCACCCAGAACGACATCATGTTGAAATGCGGGAAGGGCATGTCCTCAGCGCCAACCTGGATGGGCAAGAAATAATTTCCGAACGCCGCGAAAGGAGCGGTGGTCAGCACAAAGAAGACCATGATGGTGGCGTGCATGGTCATCAACTGCAGGTAATACTCGGGCGTAATAACGCCGCCTGGTGCGCCCGTCTTAGAAAGAGTCTCCAATCCCGGGATGGCGGCGTTCGTCCAGCCGAGATGAATGCGCATCAGCCAGGAAAGAACCATTCCCACGTAGGCCGCGATCAGGGCCATACCGTAATACTGCTTCCCAATGACTTTGTGGTCCAGGCTGAAGACGTGCTTCTGAATAAAGCTTGTCGGCTCGTGAGAAACCGCATGTCCATGTCCAGCGACTGTCGTGCATGGTTCACCTCGAAGAAATGTTGTTCTGACTGCCACAGCAGAAATACACGGACCGCTCTACTGCAGCGCCGCCTGTTTCTTCAGCCAGTCGTCATAATCCTGCTGAGACATCACACTCAGATATGCCTTCATGTTGTAGTGCCCGAGACCGCAGAGCTGGGTGCAGACAATTTCGTAGCGGCCGATCTTGGTCGCGGTGAAATGTACCGACAGATCAAGCCCGGGAACAAAGTCCTGCTGCACCCGCAACTCGGGAACAAAGAAGGAGTGCCCGACGTCCTTGGAGTGCATGAGCAGGTGAATCTCGCGGTTTACCGGAATCGCCATCTCGGCGGTGACGATGTCGTCTTTCGAATCCTGATCGTTGGTCTGATCAATGCCAAAGAAGTTCGCATTCGATTCGTTGATCATGTCCGGATGCAGCGGCCCGAACTTTCCGTCCGGACCGGGATAGCGGAAGTAGAACGCAAACTGCCCGGCCTGGATCTGAATCGGCATGGCGTTGGCAGCAGGCGGAGTGAAGATATACGTTCGCCCAAGCTTTAACTCCGAAGATTCCGAGCGCCAGCACCTCCGTTCCTACCAGCAGGAAAGCAGCCCAAACCATGGCTTTGGCGCCACCGGGGAAAGTTTTGATCTTTGTCTCCCGGCTTCGGGTTCGAGAATTTCCAGATGAAGAAAGCGAGCAGTAATTGCGACGCGAGGAACGAGATTCCCGCTTCCAGCATAGTCTCGTTGGTCTGGTCGTCAATCGCTGCTCCGTGCGTGGAGATATCCTGCGGTGGCGCCCAGATGGTGCATGAGGATAGGAAGCGCGGATGCAATCGTAATCAGAACGATGGTGACTGCGAAAAACTTGGCCATAAACGCCCCTCGCTTGCGGTCAGTTCCGAAAACGTCCGGATTTTCAGAAAGCCGCCGCATCGATTCGATGCGGCGGCCCAACGCGTTAATGATTCAGCAATTACTTCGCTTTGAACGTAAAGTCGGCCGTCGCCGCTGCTCCACCGGCCACAGTCACTTTCGCGGTCTGGGTACCAAGCTCTTCCTGCCACGCCGTCACCGTGTAATTTCCCGGAGGCACATTGTTGATGGTGTAATGAGCCATTGGCATCGGTGGTGGCGTAAGGCCCCTTCACTACGACGAACCAGCCGTGCATCCAGGGATGAATGTTGCATTGCACCGGAATCACTTCCGCGGCTTTCCAGCTCTTCTCAACCGGCGCAGCTCCCGGTGGCTGAGACTGGTTCCACGGAATGTTCCCGGTCATCGGATTCGGGAGGGGGTGGATGTTGTGGGTCGTCTGGTCGCTGGTGACCACCTTGAATTTCTGGTTTACGTCGAGCGCCAGTACGTGCGGCGTGTATATGCAATTTTTTTGATCGAACACCGGGACCGTAGTGGGTGTTTCCGACTGAGCGCTGGCGGGCAGGCCTTCCGAGATGTAGAGAACAACGTTCTCAAGTCCTCCGCCCGAACCCACCACTACGTTTTCGAGGTGCGCGGGACTATCCGCATGTTGCTTTGACGCAATACGGATCCTTCGACATGTCAATGCCCTTCATGTGAGGGGCGTTGCCAGTGAGCTTCACGGTCCCGGTAATTTTGCCCTCACCGGCTGCACTGACCTTGTGACCCAGGAACAGTGCCGCGCAGCAGGCCAATACAAACGTGGGGAGTACCGCTGCCACGAAACGCTTGTGCGAATTCTTCATGAATTCCTCCTTGAGTGCTTTACTCGGGCTCGGCCGATGCTTCTTCTGTTTTGGGTTGAGCCGCTCATGAGTTTCTTTGTTTAAGGCGCCGCCGGCGGCGGAGCATTCGGATCAACCGGTTTCAGGCCAAGTTGTTTGGCGATTGCTTTTTCCTTACTGGGCTGCGACATCAGCGTGCGGAGATAGAACACCAAGTCCCACGCCTCGTCGGGTTTAATGTTGTCGGCAAACGACGGCATCGGCGTGCCGTCCAGACCGGTCATGAAAATCCGGTAGATGTCTTGATCGGTGTCGCCGCATTTCGGCCGCGCACCTTCGGTGAAGTTATAGGGTGGATGGGACGGCCCAGATCATCGGTGAGTGTCGCGGCAGAGGGACCATTCGCCCGGCCTTCCACGCCGTGGCACTTCCAGCATTGCACGCGCGCGAACACGTCGCGGCCGGCCTTGATTCGATCCGCGGTGACCTCAGGCTCCGCAGGAATCGTGATCGGAGTTCCCGGCTTCTCGTTCGTCCAGCGCGGAGAGAAGTGCTTCACCCAGGCGACCAGGTCGGCGCGCTCCTGCTTGGTGAACGTGCTCCATTGCGGCATGTTGGATCGGTCGAGAGCCGCGCGCGATGGTGTCGAACAGATCCTGATCGGTGGGCAAGCGTCCCGGTCGGAGTGGATCGGCACTTAAATACGCCCAAGCTGGAAATCGCGGGGCTTGGGGGATCAACCCAGGGGAAATTTTCGCCATTTCCGTCACCCAAGGTCGCCGTGGCAGACCACGCAGTACCGCCGGTAGTCGGCCTTGGCATCCTTGGCGTGACCGGTGATGTTTCCGATATGGCTTTCGATCCCCATGCGCGATTCGAAGTCATATGGTCGTGAGTTGCGCCCAGGAAGCAAGCGGGAGCGCCAGAAAGCGCCGTCGCTCCCACCAACAGCGACCATTTCTGCAATCTTGTTCGCATGTCTATCCCTCTTCTAGAAATCGAAGTCAAATCCGGTCAATCAGTTCGCTGGTATTCACGTTGAGACGTTGCCCCAGCCATCGGCCCGGTGCCGTCCTGATGCAGCCAGTTGTATTCGTTGTGCCAGGCAAAACCAGCCCGGCTGGTCATGAACGGGTTGTAGCGGATTCCCACGGTATAGGTGGAGATGTTGCCGAGGTTCGGAAGCGGACGGAGTGCCGATCGGCCGTAGACTGGCGCGACATTCGAATCGTCTCGTACCGCCCGATGAAGATCAGCTGCGGGCTGTACACGTAGTGCGGTTCGAAAAGAACGCCGTTCCAGGTCGGTGCCTGCGCGCCCGCTGGAAGCGTTGTCCCAGGCAGGTTGTTGTTGGACGGCAGCTCGTCCGATCAAGTCGCCATAGCCCTGCCCGAACCAGACGTTATCCCAGCCGTGCTGGGTGACAACCTGCAAGATCGAAGTGCTGGCCGAAGTAGAACTGCCCCACAAACCCTTCGCGGTGAAAGGACTTGTTGCCGAGTCCCGCGCCCGGAATTGGAGCGGTGCCGGAAGGTGAGTAGTGGTGAGGTAATACGTCGGAGCTTGGCCGATCATGGCGTAGGCGCCGATTCGATCCACTCCAAGCTTGCCGGTGTCGAACGCCTGGCTGAAAGTGAAGAATCCAGTGTAGGCATTCCCGTACGGGAGGCCTGGGGTTCCATCCGTGGAACTGATCAGCGCGGCCGAGTATCGAGTCCGGTCATTCCACGAGTGCCCCATCAGTTCCGCGCCCAGCTGGTTGTCTCCCATTTGGCCGAAGATGTTGCCGTCGCCCACCGGGATGAAGTGATAGAGCTGGTAGATGCCGCCGTTCCCGGTGAGCGTCAGGACACGCTTCTCGGAGAGCAGGTTGTCGAGCTCAAATTTGCCCAGCTTGATGTTGAGCCACGGACTGCCGAACAGGTTATCGAGCCGAGCCATGACCGTCTCAAAGTGGAAGGAGGCGGTGTTGTCAGAGGACGGAAGCACGTAAAACGAGAAGTTCTTTTCGAGCGTGCCGCCGGTATGGAAGTCGAGGCCGCTAAGGTCGAAGCCCGAAGTGGTAACCCGAGCGATCCCGTTGCCTTGGTCGACTGAGACCTTGCCGGTGCTGACTCGGTGCCAGATCGGAAGAATACGAAACGTGACCGGCCAATAGCCCGGGTTCTGCCAGATCGGGGCATCGCGATCATTCATCAGCTGATAGCCGTTGTCTTTGAATTTTTGGCCGAAATAATTGAGCATCGGCCAAGACTCGTGACAAGCCGAACAGCGTAGACCGTACTTACGGGCGAATGCCGGAAGAGCATTCGCGCTCCGGCCGCTTAAAATCATGAAGACGAAGACGAAAGCCGCCGCGAGGAAGTGCTTCCCGGACGGTAACTGTCGCCACTGGCCATACCGCGTTCCCATACGCATGCCCAAACTCCTTAAAGACAATTTCCTGAGTTTTGATCAACCGCATTCCCACAAATGCGAAGGGCGAAAATCCGTAACAACCAGGGAACATGCGCGTGAAACCCCTTTCCCACGCCTGTTCCCGGCGGAACCTCGGAGTAACTTTCTTACTCGAAAGGTCCTACCACCGTACCGGGGCGGAATCCTACTATGTCTCTACAACGACTTGCAAGAGGTTAGAGACATTTTTTTTACATTTCTTTGACAAGGTAAAACAAGGTTCAGGTGATTTTGGTGATCGGGATCGACTCAAAAGCTGACCGTTTAAAGAAGGAGTTGACAGCACTGACTCAGAGTTGAGACTCTTTGCCAGCGGGAGAATTGTTGGGTGATGACAACCTATCCAAGACGGTTTTGGGGTTCAGGCGACGGCTCAATTCTGTTGAAAATGGCCGTTCTCTCGCTCTGCTTGTTGGCGGCACTTCCCCTTTATGCGCGCGAAAAGGATACGACGCAATACGGGACGGGTCTTATCGTGAACGTCCCCTTCCCCGAGAGCGAAGTCACCCAAGTTGTTCAGGATGTGATTCAGAACGGCCTCATTCGGGGTACCAAGGAATACAACAAGGACGAATACGTCAGCGGCGCCAGCTCAGCCAGCTCCACCAAAGTGTTTAAGGAGTGGACCGAAGGCGGTAAAGTCTTTTATAAGGTGCGCCTGAAGGCCCTAGACCCTCGAAATTTCAAAGACGGCGGCGACGTCGGGACCTTGGCTGTCCGCTACGTGGTGCAAGCCCAGAACGAAAAGAACACCATCCTGCGCATTGATGCCGTATTCGTGGAGGACTTCCGTCACATTTCGCACGCGTCGAGCGGATCAGTCGAAGGCGCTGAATACAAAGACATTCACGACCGCCTGGAAGCGATCCAGTTGATGAAAGCCGAGACCGCCGAGGCCGAGCGGGACAAACAGGACGCGGCGGGCAAGACGCAGCCAGGCGCATTGAATGATGTCCCGCAATCATCATCTCAGCCTGTCCCATTGGCCTCCGCTACTACCGTTGCCGCTACTACCGCGAATGACGGACCGCCCAGTTCGAGCTCTGCAGAGAAGCCTCAGACTCTGGAAGAGCGCGTTCAGGATCTTCGGCGGCAGGTTGAGCGGCTGGTGAAGGCTCCCGGAGCACCCCTCAAGTCGGCACCGTTTCACACCGCCAGCACGCTCCAGTCTCTGCCTACAGGAACTGAAGTTCTGATCGTAGTTTCTACGACTTACTGGCTTGGGGTGGAAACGCATGACGGCCAACATGGCTGGATCATGCGCGACGAATTGGAGCCGAAGCAGTGAAATACCAATGGCGAAGGATCGGTCGAGCACCCGCTGCGCGATTTTTGGTGGGGATGATCCTCTTCAGCTCGATGGCGCCCTGTCTGCAGGCTCAGATGGGACCCAACGAGCGCGCGTTCCCGCAATCCAAAGCGGCCATTGAAAAGGCCTTGCGAGCGATTCCGGCGAGCGTCGCTGGGCACTTGCCCGCGCTGGAAGGCTTTGCTCAAGCCGGCGAACACTCGCTAGATCGTTACAACCGTGGCTACTATCAAGCGGCGGTTGAGGTCACCAGCACGCCCTCCGGGGGATCGCTGGTGCGAGTCAGCATGAAGGTGACGGCTTGGTACAACGATCCCGTAGCGTCACACTCTGGATACCAATTGCTGGCCTCAAACGGAAGATTGGAGGCGGATCTGCTCGATCAATTGACCGATCAGCTTGCCAAGACAGCGACGCCCGAGACGAGTAAAGTCGCGTCAACGTCCCCGCAGAAACCACCCGCCACGACAACCACTTCATCGACTTCCAATCCGTCGCTGGCTACGCCGCCGCCGGTTTCGGCCCCTGCTCCCAAGTTTCCCGACAACCGTACGTTTTCTTCCTCGCTGAGCCAGAGCTTGGCCGCTGAGGAGCGCGTAAATGGGGGCAGTCCGCAACCTGTGACGACTGACAAGTCAACCAGCGCGCTGCAGGCGGAGGCCGAAAGTCTGCAGGAGATCCTCAAGAACCAAGGGCATCCCAAGAATCTGGTAGCGGTAAAGAAATCGGGCACGCCCGTGGTGGGGTCCCCCAGCCTGAACGCGAAGGCTTTGTTTCTCGCCAGCATGCATGATGAATTCGAGATGCTGGATTTTAATTCTGATTGGGTGCACGTGCGCGTTTCTGGTTTATCGCGCGGCTGGATTTGGCGCAACAGTCTGGAGATGCCTGACGGCATCGCTGACACGGATGCACACGGAACCCCACCGGTCGTTTCAGCCGCGGACCTGTTTCAAGTCACTCGCGAGGAAACCGCGCCCTTCCCTGGGGACTGGGAGCCCCTGCGAAGCAAGAATGTGAAAATCATTTCTGTTCAAAAGATCGACGCTGGCGGGAAGGATCCTGCCCCTACGGACCGACTGGAGTTTGCGAAATTTCTGCTCGAGAAAAGCTATAAGGAAATGGCGGGGAAACCGCAGGAACTGGCCGGCATTGTTGTGATTTTCGATGCTGTCGATGGCGGGATGATCGCCGCCACCATACCTACGCTTCAGCAGTGGAAGGCCGGGACCTTGTCGGACTCAGCCCTGTGGCACAAGTGCTTTTTCGATCCTCCGGAAATCTTTGAGTCCGCGGGATCCGCCGCGAGTCAATAACGAAAAGCCTAGCGAGAAATCACTTCGTCGACAACTCGGCTATCGTTTCTGTTGTTCTGCCGGATTTATCGCCGGGCTTGTCTGCGCGTTCTGGGTCTGCGCAGCGCTGTTCGCTCGGTCCGCCGGGTGACTCACGGCGTCCACGGGTTGATAGACCATTCCGAAAACAATCAGCAGCATCAGAAAAAGAGAAAATATAAGCAGACGAATTTGTTCCGATCTCACAGCGACTCCTTATAAAGACCTATCAATTTTATTTACCGAGAAAAGGCCTTGACTGTGAGGGAGATCACGTCCGGGCGTGACCGCGGTGATAGCACCTTTGAGATGGCGCATTGATTTCCCGACTCCGAGAAGCGGAGATCCCAGGCAACGCCCCTTCGTCGTAAAATGCTGCGAGGCCGCTCCTTGAAACTCAACGAAGATCCACATCGCCGGCTGAACGCACTGACAAACGAGTGGGTGCTGGTCTCACCTCATCGCGCCACACGTCCCTGGCAGGGAGAAGTGGCGTGCCTGGAAGAAAAGGCAGAGCCTGCCTACGATCCGAATTGTTACCTCTGTCCCGGCAACACACGCGTGGGCGGCATTCGCAACCCAGCCTACTCTTCGACCTTTGTTTTCGAGAACGATTTCGCGGCCCTGAAGCCACAGTTGTCCCACGATCGCCTCGATGTTGACGGCAAGGGATTGCTCGTTGCCGAAGCAGAACCGGGCATCTGCCGGGTACAGTGCTTTTCTCCCCGGCACGACTTAACCCTCGCGACCATGGCTTTGGATGAGGTTGAACGCGTGGTCCACACCTGGATGGGACAGTATCGCGAGTTGGGCGGTCTCGAAGAGATCAACCACGTTCAGATTTTCGAGAACCGCGGCGCCATGATGGGGGCCAGCAACCCGCATCCGCATTGCCAGATTTGGGCGACCGCCTCGATCCCCGAAGCGCCGTCGAGGGAACTGCTGACGCAAAACTCTTATCGGAAAGCCCACAACGCTTGCTTGCTATGCGACTACGTTGGATTGGAGGCTCGACAGCAGTTCCGTGTCGTCTGTCAGAACGAGGGGTTTGTTGCCCTTGTACCGTTCTGGGCCGTTTGGCCCTTCGAAATCCTGGTCTGCAGCCGTCGCCACTTTGGAAGCATGAACGAATTCGGCGCGGAGGACGTCCGCTTCCTCAGCGAGATTCTCCATCGCGTGACTTCTACCTACGACAAAGTCTTCGGCGTTCCCTTCCCTTACTCGATGGGCTTCCACCAGTCGCCAACAGATGGCCTGGATCATCCGGAATGGCACTTCCATGCGCACTTCTATCCGCCATTGCTGCGCTCAGCGACGATTCGCAAATTTATGGTTGGATTCGAGATGCTGGGAACAGCGCAACGAGATATCACCCCTGAAAGTGCTGCCGAGAGACTCCGCGAACTCGCGGGCGCATTAGGAGACTGAGACCCAAATCGGGTTCCAAGGTGTGCTCAAATCACAGGCCACTGTGATTCGAATCGTGGTCCCCGCCTCTGCACCCAAGCTAGCCTAACTGGTTTGGACCGGACGATCGTATGCGGGAGACTATCAAGCGCCTTTGGCCGGAGATCGACTGGATTCAAGATCCCCAATTGCGTGAAGAAGTTACGGAGACCTGGGTCAAGGCGCTTGAGCGCAGCCCTCTGAAACCAGAGGATCTGAAGGCGATCCCCTTCACGCTGCTGGTTCCGAATTGCCCCATCACATTCATGGAGCACAAGCGTTGCGTCGTGCACATCGCGCGCGACAGCGCGAAGGCCATGCAGGATTTCATGGGGCGTGCACTGCCGGTTGACGCGGACATCGTGATCGCAGGGGCGATTCTGGCCGACGTGGGCAAACTGCTCGAGTACGAGATCGGTCCCGATGGAAAAAGTCGGCAGTCTGAACGTGGCGAGGCTCTGCGGCATCCGTTTACTGGCGTTGCGCTGGCCCTCGAGTGCGGCGTGCCCGATGCCGTTTGCCACATCATCGCCGCCCATGCCGCCGAGGGGGATCTGGTCAAGCGAACCACGGAGGCCTTGATCGTGCATCACGCCGACTTCATGGCGTTTCTCCCGTTCAAGAATCCGAAAAACATCAAGGTCAACAAATAAATAAAGGAGAGAGTCTTGTCAGCAAAGCCGATCACCCCCGCTAAGGAAACCGTCACCGCGAAAATGTCGCGCTGGGCGGCCGATTTACAGTTCAAAGACCTCTCTCCCGACGCGATCTATCAGGCAAAACGCTTCCTGCTGGACTCGTTCGGATGCGCGCTTGGTGGCTACCAGCAACATGACGTGAAGATTGCGCTCGAAGTGCTCGGCGAAATCGCTGGACCCGGTCTCGCCACGGTGATAGGCACCGGGCAGCGCGTCGATCCGGTGTCGGCCTCGCTCGCCAACGCGCTCATGATCCGCTGCATGGACTACAACGACATTTATTGGAAGCAGGATCCTTCCCATCCGTCAGACATCTTTCCGGCAGCGATCGCCTGCTCTGAGCGCGCGGGCAGCGACGGTAAAGAATTGATCGTTGGACTCGTCCTTGGACACGAATTCGAAATGCGTTTCTGCGAGGCAGGATTCCCCGGAATCCGCGAGCGTGGCTGGCATCACGCCACGCTGACCGCCTTCGTTTCGCCGATCGTCGCTGGCCGCGCGCTTCACCTGCCTTGGGAGCAGATTCAACACGCCATTGGCATCTCGGCCAGCCGTCACTGCACTCTAGGCGCAGTCACCGCCGGCAAGCTCACGATGATGAAGAACACGGTTGATCCGCTGGCGACCCAAAGTGGAGTGCTCGCGGCCCTGCTAGCCGAAAAGGGATACACCGGTCCCGAACATGTCATTGATGGCAAAGAAGGGCTGACGCACGTCTTTGGGCCCAATTGGAAAGTCGATTTGTTGACTGAATGGCTGGGAGCATCGTGGCGCATCACGCAATGCGGCATGAAGGCTTTTCCCACGGAGGCCCTTACTCACACTCCGATCTCTGCCGTCCTCGATCTGGTTAAGACTAACGATCTGCATCCGGATCAGGTGGAAAAAATTCAGATTCGCTCGTTGGCTCGGGCGGCCGACATTCTTTCCGATCCCAGCAAGTACGACCCGCGCAGCAAAGAGACCGCCGATCACTCGCTACCCTATGTAATCGCTGCGGCACTGGTAGAGCGCCAGGTCGCTCCCGCCCAGTTCACCATGGAAAAAATCATGGACCCGAAGATTCGGGAGCAGCTCAAGAAGGTCGAGGTGGTTGCGGATCCGGAGATTGAAAAGGTATTTCCAGCATTACAGAGGGTGATCGTGCATATCAACACTACAGACGGACGTTGTTTCGGCAAGCAGCTTGATTATCCAAAAGGCGATCCGCGCAATCCGTTGACGGATCAAGAGGTCGAAGAGAAATTCTCTGCTCTCGCAGACGGAGTACTGTCGAATGTCGCACAGAAGCGGGTGAAGGACGCTATCTGGAACTTGGAACGAGTCGGCTCAGTAAACGAACTCATGGCGCTGATGGAGGCGGACGCTCGCAAAACCAGGCCCGCGAGGTCCAAGGGAAAAACCTCGGTGCGCCGCAAGGATCAAAAGAGCCGCAAGCCCGTGCTTGCATAGTTCGTCAGATCAGAACGAGAAGGGCCGAAGGTTAACTGGAGTTAACTATGCCGCAGACTATTGTCGAAAAGATCGCGCAATGCCACCTCGCCGACGGCCCCAAGCGTCCGTTGCGAGCGGGCGATTTCGTTTCCATCCGGCCGTTCCACGTGATGACCCACGACAACACGTCGGCTGTAGTGAGCAAGTTCAGGGCGATCGGCGCGAAAAAGATCTTCGATTGCAGGCAACTCGTCTTCGCTCTCGACCACGACATCCAGAATCGAGATGAAGCAAACCTGAAGAAGTACCGTGCGATCGAAGCATTTGCCAAAGAGCACGGAGTCGATTTTTACCCCGCCGGCTCGGGCATCGGCCACCAGATCATGATCGAGCGCGGATACGTCGTACCCGGGTCTTTTGTGGTTGCGTCTGATTCTCATTCCAACATGTACGGCGCGCTTGGCGCGGTGGGCACGCCGATCGTTCGCACCGATGCCGCCGCCGTCTGGGCTACGGGTGAATTCTGGTGGCAGATTCCGCGCACGATCCAAGTGGTCCTTGAGGGCAAGCTACCCGAAGGCGTCAGCGGCAAAGACGTGATCATCACGCTTTGTGGCCTCTACAACCACGACGAGGTGCTCAATGCGGCGGTTGAATTCTGCGGCCCCGGCGTTGCCAGCTTGCCCATGGATGCTCGCTTCTCAATCTCCAACATGAGCACGGAGTGGGGACCGCTCGTGGCCTGCTTCCCGGTGGACGAGGTTACAATCCGCTACCTGCGCCGTGTGCACCAGCGGCTGCACGAGCAGCGTGTCGAACGCTTCACGGCGTGGGATATTGAAAAGTGGACCGGCGCTCCACCGCGACCTGATCCTGATGCGAGTTATGCCGCGCGCATTGTCCTCGATCTCTGCCAGGTTACGCCGCATGTTTCCGGCCCCGACAACGTGCAGGTCATGCAGTCAGTCGCCGAGATCGCACAGAAGAAAATCGCGATTCAGAAGGCGTACGTCGTTTCCTGCGTAAATTCGCGTGTCGAAGACCTCGAAGCAGCCGCCTGGGTCTTGTGCGGCAAGAAGATCTCACCGTCCGTAAAGCTCTACGTTGGAGCCGCCAGCGCATGGACGCAACAGGAAGCGGAAAAACGCGGCGTATGGCAAGCCCTGCTCGATGCAGGCGCGATTGCTCTGCCGCCCAGTTGCGGCCCTTGCATTGGCCTCGGAACGGGCCTGTTGGAGAAGGGCGAGGTCGGCATCTCAGCCACGAACCGCAATTTCAAAGGCCGCATGGGATCGCGCGATGCGCAATGCTATCTGGCTAGTCCAGAGGTCGTTGCAGCGTCTGCACTCGCGGGTTACATCACTGGGCCTCGTCGATTCACCGCCCGCACTCCCTCCCGTCAATATCAGGAATTCTCCACTAACGGCCACTCGGCAGAGCGCGTAGCGATCCTGCCTGGCTTTCCGGCACGCGTTCAAGGCCGACTGGTGTTCATGCCGCAGGACAACGTCAATACCGACGCGATCTATGGCAAGGATTACACCTATCGCGACGACATGACTCCCGAGATGATGGCTCGCGTGGTTATGGAGAATTACGATCCGCAGTTTGCGCTCCGGACACGCGCAGGAGATGTTGTGGTCGGCGGATTTAATTTCGGCACAGGGTCGAGCCGCGAGCAGGCGGTGACCTGCCTGAAAGCAAAGGGCATCCCGCTGGTCGTCGCCGCCAGCTTTTCGCAAACCTACTTGCGCAATGCCTATAACAACGGCTTTTTGTGCATCGAGGTACCAGCCTTTGTGAAACGGCTGGGCAACCTGTTCGCCAGCAAAATTAGCGCGGCAGAAAAAACCATCATCCCCGGCCAGAACATTGATATTGACTTCACTGCCAGCACTCTCACTTGGCTCGGAGAGACGTTCCCATTTCCGCCGCTCGGCTCTGTGCCGCAGTCGCTAATCATTGCGGACGGCGCAGAGAATGTGGTGGCGCAAAAGCTCGGGCTTAACAAAGAACATCCAAAAGAAGTTGTCGTTTCAGGAGACTAAGTAATCATGGCAAAACATACCGTAGTCACCATGCCCGGAGATGGAATTGGCAATCAGGTTCTCCCGGAGGCCGTGCGTGTTCTAAAAGCAGTGGGATTCGATGCCGAGTACATTCACGCCGACATCGGGTGGGAGTGCTGGCGCAAAGAAGGCAATGCCCTGCCGCAGCGAACGAGCGATCTACTGGCCAAACACAAGCTTGGACTTTTCGGCGCGATCACCTCCAAGCCAAAGAAACAGGCCGAGGCCGAACTCCGGCAGGAACTCCGTGGCAAGGGATATTCGTATTTCAGCCCCATCGTGACCATGCGGCAGCGGTTTCATCTCGACACCTGCATTCGCCCGTGCAACTCGTTTCCCGGCAATCCGCTGAATTTTATTCGTAAGCGCACCAGCGGGGGCTTCGATGAGCCACTCGTCAACGTAGTCGTCTTTCGCCAGAACACCGAAGGCCTCTACGCCGGAGTCGAGTGGAGCAATCCGCCGGAACAAGTTCGTACCGCGCTTGCGACGCATCCTAAATTCAAGCCCTTCAACGAAACCCCCGGGGCCGACCTCGCGGTCTCGGTGCGAGTCATCACACGTAATGCCGCGCGCAAGATCTGCAAAGCGGCCTTCGACTGGGCCAAGAAGTATGGCTACAAGTCTGTCACCATCTGCGAGAAGCCCAATGTGCTGCGCGAGACCTCCGGACTGATGGAAGAGGAAGCTAAGGCCGTCGCGAAGCAGTATCCCGGTATCGCACTGTGGTCCACCAACATTGACGCGCAAACCATGTGGCTCACAAAGAATCCGGAAGAGTATGGCGTTATCGTAGCTTCCAATCTATTCGGCGATGTGATCTCTGACGCGTTCGCCGGCCTCATTGGCGGCTTGGGCTTTGCGGCTTCCGGCAACATCGGAGACGAAGTCGCAGTGTTTGAGCCAACACATGGATCGGCTCCCAAATATGCCGAACTAGACCCGCCGATCGTGAATCCGATCGCCATGTTCCTGTCGGCGGTCATGATGCTCGAGCACGTTGGTGAAGTGGAGAAAGCCCGCCGCATCCGCGACGCAATCGCTGCCGTCGTAAAAGAAGGCAGAGTGCGTACGTATGACATGATGCGCATTCCCGGCGGGAACAAAGCAATCAGTCAAGGAGCTGCCAGCACCGCGCAAATGACGGATGCAGTTCTCGCCCAACTGGCCGCGCATCCGTCGGTTGACGATGCAGCGGATGCGGAACTTGAATTTGCCGAAATCGGAAGCGACATATAGCGGCGGTGCACCCATGACAACTGCAATCGAAACTCGCACGGGCGAAGCCGGACACGCGGGCGCGGACATCCGCTCTGATCTCCACGTTCGCATCGAACCGCGCCATCGCGGCGGTATCGAGATCGAACTTGAGTCGCGGGTTGAACCGTATTATGGCGACTCCATCCGCAGGCAGGCAGAGGAAGTGCTGGAGGCGCTTGGTGTGCGCCACGCCCAGATACAGATTCATGACGAGGGGGCGCTGCCTTTTGTGATTGCCGCCCGCATCGAAGCCGCAGTGAGACGCGCGGGGCTCGGCGAAGGCACGCGGGTACTCCCGGACAAAGTTCCTCTTCCCGAATCCTCTGCGCGTGATCGGCTACGGCGGTCTCGGCTCTACCTGCCCGGTAGCGAGCCCAAATACTTCATTAACGCCGCACTGCACGGGGCTGACGCCATCATCCTCGACCTTGAAGACTCCGTTCACGCCTGTGAGAAAGATGCTGCCCGCCTGCTCGTGCGCAATGCGCTTCGGGCAGTCGATTTCCGGCAGTGTGAACGCATGGTGCGGATCAACCAACTTCCGCTTGGCTTGGATGACCTCGACGAAATCGTGCCGGAGTCGCCCGACCTGATTCTCATCCCCAAGGTAGAGAGTTCGGCGCAGGTTATCGAGGCGAGCGATCGCATCGCTGCGATCAAAGGGGACTACGGTATCACTCGCCCGATCTGGCTGATGCCGATTCTCGAGTCCGCACTCGGAATCGAAGATGCATTTGCGATCGCCAAGGCCAGCGACAAGATCGTCGCTTTGACCATTGGCCTTGAGGATTACACCGCCGACCTTGGCGTGGTGAAAACCGCAATGGGTGCCGAGTCGCTCTATGCCCGGCTACGCTTGGTGAATGCTGCCCACGCAGCCGGAGTGCAAGCCATCGACTCCGTGTTCGGCGATGTTGGCGACATGGAAGGTCTGCGCTCGTGGGGCGTGAATTCCCGCAGCCTCGGCTTTGAAGGAATGGGCTGCGTTCATCCGCTGCAGATCGCGGTAATTCATGATGCGTTTGTTCCCACGTCCGCAGAAATCGAGCGCGCGCGGAAGATCGTTGCCGCCTTCAACGAGGCGCAGCACAACGGACTGGGAGTCGTGAGCCTCGGTTCGAAGATGATTGATGCCCCGGTCGTCCAGCGCGCTCTGAAGCTGATGGCGCGCGCTCAGGCAATGGGGTTGGTCGAGCGAAGGTTCTGAGTCACGCCTTCGTAGGGGAGTCGCTATGCCAATCCTCGATAAGGCCGAACTGGCCGCAAATGCCGTGCGACGAATGGTCCCGGAAACCGTGAACGGACAGTCTCAAGTGCCCTACCTGGGCGTTGGGAAATACAGCCCGGTCGACGGTAAAGCCTCGGTCCCCATTCGCACAGCCGCAGATTATCCCGCGAACGGGGACAAGCGCGTGCCGGACCTGGAGACCGCGCTCCGCAAGTGCAGACTGCGCGATGGCATGGTCGTGTCTTCGCACCATCATCTTCGGGATGGCGACCGCGTGGCGCTCATGGCTCTTGAGACCGCGGCCAGAATGGGCGTGAAAGATCTGATGTGGTTTCCCAGCGCGTCCTTCCCGTCGCAGAAGAGCGCGATTGATCTGATGGAGTCAGGAGTCATCCATCACATCGAAGGCAGCATGAACGGTCCGTTGGGCGACTACTGCACGCACGGCAAGATGCATGGCATGGGCGTTTTGCGCTCGCATGGCGGACGCTGGCAGGCCATTCAGGATGGCGAAGTGCACATTGATATTGCCGTGATCGCCGCGCCGGTGGCCGATCCCTTCGGCAACAGCGATGGCTCGCACGGAAAATCTGCTTGTGGCTCTCTGGGGTTTGCTCTCGCCGATTCGATTTACGCGGATCACGTTATTGTCGTCACCGACAACCTGGTTCCCTTCCCCTGCGTTCCGTGGCAGATTCAGGGCAACAATGTGGACTACGTTGTCGAAGTGGACTCCATCGGCGATCCTGCCCGAATCGTTTCCGGCACGACGCAAATCACGCGGTCGCCCGACCGACTGCGGATAGCAGAATTCGTTGCTCGATTTCTGCGCGATGCCGGCATTATGCGCAACGGGTTTTCATTTCAGGCGGGATCCGGCGGAATCGCACTCGCGTTTGTCAGCTACCTCAAGCACATGATGAAGCAGAGCGGCGTGAGAGCGCGATTCGTGCGCGGTGGATCGACTAAATATCTGGTCGAATTACTGGAAGAAGGCCTCACCGACTACATCCTCGACGGGCAGACGTTCGACCTCGAAGGAGTTTGTTCGCTGGCCGACAACCCGCGCCACGTTGCGACCTCGCCATTCACTTCTTACAACTACCACGGCAAAGGGAATTTTGCGTCCATGATTGACGCGGTTGTCCTCGGCGCCACCGAAGTGGACACAAATTTCAATGCCAACGTCGTCACGCACTCCGACGGCCGGCTTCTCCACGGTATCGGTGGATGGCAGAACTGTCTCGCCGCCGGATGCACGATCCTGGCTGTTCCATCCTTCCGCGACCGTATTCCGGTCATCGTCGACGACGTCACCACATTGTGCGGGCCAGGCGAACTCATCGATGTCGTCGTAACCGAACGAGGCATAGCGATTAACCCACGCCGTCAAGATTTGCTGGAAGCAACGAAAGGCTCGAACCTCCCGATTCGCCCATTGCAAGACATCAAGAATGAAGTCGAGCGCATCTGCGGCGGAAAGCCCCAAAAGCCGAGGCGCGGCGATCGGCCAGTGGCGGTCGTAAAGTGGGTTGATGGCACTTTGCTCGATACGGTCTGGCAGATTCGCTAGCGGCTGGATCATCCCAATCGTCTATATTTTTCTTTTGCAGGCCGCTCCCGCCCAACCGCTGTTTAACTTTTCCCCGAACAAAACCCTTTCCGCATGTGATGTTTCCCGTCAGGCTCTATAATTCCCATTTTCAGAAACACGACGCACTGGAAATCACAGCAATCAGGAGGCTTTCCCTTGAATCCGATCCGCCTACTTATTTCGTGCTACGTCGCTCTTTTCATCGCACAGCTGACTGCTGCGCAATCTCCATCAGCCAAGCCGAACGACGCCGGGCAACTCGACGGTTACACTGCCCAATCCTCCAAGCCCGAACATGAGTGGGAGAAGAAATTCCGCGACGGCATTGTGGCAGACAATGTTCGCGAGAACATGCGGCGCATGAGCGCTCACCCCCACCACGTCGGCTCGCCCTACGACAAGGACAATGCCGAATGGATTCTTTCGAAATTCAAAGAGTGGGGCTTCGATGCGCACATCGAAACGTTCAATGTTCTATTCCCCACCCCCAAGGAGCGCGTAGTCGAACTGCTGGAGCCGACAAAATTCCGCGCGAAACTGCAAGAACCGGCCGTCGCCGGCGATTCCACCTCGAGCCAGACTGCCGAGCAATTGCCCACCTACAACGCTTATTCCATTGACGGAGACGTAACGGCGCCGCTGGTCTATGTGAATTACGGCAGCCGCGAAGATTACGAACAACTCGACCGGCTTGGTATTTCCGTCAAAGGCGCAATCGTCATCGCCCGTTACGGCGAAGCATGGCGCGGCATCAAGCCGAAGGTGGCGGCGGAGCACGGCGCCATCGGATGCATCATTTATTCCGACCCAAAAGATGACGGCTATTTTAACGGCGATGATTATCCGAAGGGCGGTTGGCGGCCCAAAGATGGTGTCCAGCGCGGCAGCGTTATGGATACCGACTATCCGGGCGATCCTCTCACCCCGGGAGTCGGCGCGACTGCCGACGCCAAACGCCTCTCGATCGCCGAGGCGAAGACGATTACCAAGATACCGGTGCTGCCGATTTCCTACGGCGACGCGCTACCACTTCTCTCTGCGCTCGATGGCCCGGTCGCGCCTGAAAGATTCCGCGGCGCGCTGCCGATCACGTATCACATCGGTCCGGGCCCAGCGAAGGTCCATCTCAAGGTCACCTCGAATTGGGATCAGAAGCCGGTCAATGATGTCATCGCAACCATGCGCGGCTCGGAAGCTCCCGATCAGTGGGTGATTCGTGGCAATCATCACGACGGGTGGGTCAATGGTGCCGCCGATCCTCTTTCGGGAATGTCAGCGGTTCTCGAAGAGGCGCGGATGCTTGGCGAACTGCACAAGCAGGGCTGGAATCCGAAGCGAACGATCATCTACTGCGCGTGGGATGGCGAAGAACCCGGTTTGCTAGGTTCAACCGAGTGGGTGGAAACACACGGCGACGATCTCCAGAAGCGTGCAGTTGCCTACATCAACTCCGATGGCAATGGACGTGGATTTTTTCGTGCTTCCGGATCACACGACCTTGAAAAACTCATCAACGACGTGATTCGCGAAATCAAAGATCCAGAAAAGGACATTCCGGTATGGCAGCGGGCTCGCCTCTCCCGCATTGCGAATGCCAAGAACCAGGAAGAGCGCGGCGAGATTCGTAAACGTGCTGAACTGACAATCGGCGCGCTCGGAGACGGCTCCGACTACGCGTCTTTCCTAGACCACGCGGGCATTTCGGCATTGAACATTGGCTATGGCGGCGAAAATGACGCCGACGCCTACCATTCCATCTACGACGATTTTTCCTGGTACACCAAGTTCGTTGATACCAATTTTTCTTACGGGCGCGCGCTTGCGCAGACCGGAGGCACCACCGTCATGCGCCTGGCGGATGCCGATCTGATTCCATTCGAATACTCGGAAATGGCTGAAACCATTGGCAAATATGTAACCGAGTTGGAGAAGTTGCTCAAAGACAAGCAAGACGAGATCAAAGAACGGAACCTGGAATTGAAAGAAGGAGTTTTCTCCGCGATCGCTGATCCGAAAAAAACGTCTGTCCCTCCGCCGCGCGAGACCGATCCGCCGTATATGAACTTTGCGCCCCTGAAAAATGCCGCGGAAACCTTCAAGCACAGTGCCGACCGATATCAGGCCGCCTTCGCGAAAGCACAAGGCGAGAGCGCGGCGCCGCTCTCCCCGCAAGCGCTGGACTCCCTGAACACAGATCTACTGAAAATTCAGCGTGCGTTCTTGACCGAACGAGGACTGCCTGAACGGCCGTGGTTCAAGCATCAGGTCTACGCGCCCGGCGCCTACACCGGATACGGAGCGAAGCCCCTGGCAGCGGTCCGTGAGTATATGGATGCGAAGAAGTGGACCGATGCCGATGCTCAGGTCCCCGGCGTGGCCAAAGTGTTGGAAGATGCCGCGGCTGCGATTGGAAAAGCGGCCGACGAACTGGAGTCAGCGAACACGTCGGCACACTGAGGCCGCCGTCGCAACCCTTAATTGCACGTCAGTCGGCCGAGGCATGGTAATCGAGCACTTCACGCACTTTGATTGCCAGCGCCGTAGGAGTAAACGGCTTGGGCAGAAAAGACGTGCCGGTATCGAGCACTCCGTGATGAATGATGGAGTTTTCCGTGTACCCGGACATATACAACACTTTAACGTTGCCCCAGCGTGCCAGGACTTGATTCGCCGCTTCACGCCCGCTGATGCTGGGCATTACCACATCAGTCAAGACCAAATGGACGGGCCCTGCATGCGTCTCGCAGATATTCGTCAGTGCAGCCGCATTCTCCGCGACGAGCACAGTGTAGCCACGATCGCTCAACACAGAACGGGTTAATTCACGAACCTGCTCGTCATCCTCCACCAGTAAAATAGTTTCTTTCCCGGACGTCGCGGGCAGCGTTAGAGATTGCTGAATAGTTTCTGCAGGGGCGTCGACTCTAGCAAAGTAAATCTTGAACGTCGTTCCGTGACCCAGTTCACTGTAAACCCATATATGGCCGCCGCTCTGCTTGACAATTCCATATACCGTCGAGAGCCCAAGGCCCGTTCCCCTGCCCATTTCTTTGGTCGTAAAAAATGGCTCGAAAATCCGGGCCTTAGTTTGTTCGTCCATGCCCACACCCGTGTCACTCACAGCGAGCATCACGTAGGGCCCCGCCCGCACTCCCTCATGGTCTCGAGCATAACGATCATCGAACTGCACATTCGCGGTCTCGATGGTAATTTGACCGCCTCGAACCATGGCGTCTCGGGCGTTCACGACTAAGTTCAGGACGACTTGTTCGATCTGCCCGGGATCCGCTTTCACGCTGCCAAGATCGCGGCCGGCGACAGTTATCATTTCAATATCTTCACCGATCACCCGCCGGAGCATCTTGTCGAGATTCACAACAAGTGAATTGAGGTCGAAGATCTTGGGCTGCAACACCTGCTTACGGCTGAACGCCAGTAAGTGCCGAGTCAGCGATGCTGCCCGTTCCGCCGCGGCATCAATTTGCTCGACATTTTCCGTAACGCTTTCTCCTCGTTGCGGATCATCCAGAACCATCCGGCTATAACCTTTGATGACAGTCAGTAGATTATTGAAGTCGTGCGCAACACCGCCTGCCAGTTGTCCCACGGCTTCCATCTTTTGTGACTGCCGGAGTTGCGCTTCCAACATGCGTTGTTCCGAAACATCCGAGATGAAGCCCACGATCTGCAGTCTGTGACCAGATTCACCGCCAACAAAATAACCATCGTCCTTCACGACCACGGAGGAGCCACTTCTCCTGCGCACTCGGTACTCGATGTGTAGCGACTCGGTGCCGCTGGCCAAAACTCGAGCCACTTCGTTCCTGTATCGCTCCACATCATCGGGATGGATCAGTTCAGCCCACTTGTTGGTTACGCCGCCGATCTCTTCCGCCCGGTAACCGAGGATAGTTTCGACGTTGCCTCCAAAAGTGACCTGGTTGGTACTGGGATTCCAGTCATAGATGATCAGCTTGCTGGCAAGCACCGCGGCTTCATAGCGGTTTTTCCAATCTAGAATCCGGGCTTCTGCCAGTTTGCGCTCGGTAATGTCCATCATCGTGCCTTCAATGAATTCGTTACCGTGTTCATCTTCCATCAGCGTTACGTTTTGCAGGACCCAGATGAGTTTGCCGCTCTTGGTTCGCAGTTGGAGTTCCACGTTCCTGAAGATTCTTTGTTGACGCAAGAGCGCAATCCGCTCCGTGCGCATGATCGGCGTCACATAGAGCGCATCCGGATTGCTCAGCATGACTTCCTGGCGTGAGGCATATCCAACGATGTGTGCGTAAGCGTCATTGCAATCGAGATATCGCCCCTCCGGCGTGGTGCAGAACACTCCAGCCATGTTGTGCTCGAACAGAGATCGATAACGTTGCTCCGAGACGTGGAGGAGTTCGAAGGCTCGATTCTGGCGGTATTGCGTAAGGATCAGTCTGGCAAAAAAGCAAGTTACCACCGCCGCTGCGGCTCCGCTGATCAGGAAGACTTCGGTTCTCGATACACTTCCCCGCAGAACGAGCAAACCGGAAGCGACGGCCGGCAAGAAGAGAGTTGCCAGGAAAGCCAGGATAAGGGGCAGGAATTCAATTCCTTTTTTGTATTCTCTCGCTTCCGCTTCATCCTGCCAACTCTCTGCCAGGATCACCATCAGGAAAAAGGGTAGCGTCCATCCGACATCGAACCAACTTCCCAGACGCACCGACCAGAGCGCCACCCCGTGTTTGCCTATCCAAAAGCCCAGCGAATAGAGGAGGATCGGCACGCCCACTCGCGTATACAGTTCGCGCTGCCGCCGGGAACGGCTGGTCACCACCCGCAACGCAAATCCGCCGGTAAGCAACAGGTTACGGAGGTTGACCGTGGTCGCGCGCCGCGAAACCCACTCCTGGTCGCGAAGTTGCCACCAAGGTGCGTAGAGAAACAACAGGTAGATCGTGCCGGTAACAATCAATATCTGGAGGAAATCGAGGTAGGACTCCCAGGTATGATCACGGCCGCTCGCGCTGGGTTGCAGGAATAGCGCGGCAAACAAGGGAGTGAAGGAAAAGAAATAGAGAATTATTCTGGCGGCTCCCGCTTGGGCAGTACGAGATGTAACGTACAGATCGTAGGTTCCAGCCGCTTGCGCGATAGTCCAGAAGAAAAAGGCACTAGCGGAGAGCCGCCAAAACGACCTGGCAAAATCCACGCTACGAAAGCTGGCCTGCAGGCAGGCCGCTCCCGCCAGGGCGGCGCAGAGCGCTTCCAAAACTTGGGAAAGGACAGGGCCGGGAGGTTTCGGCCCTAACAATGTCAGGCCTAAGAGTTGAAGGCCTACTGTTGCCAGTGCGCTCAACAGCAGGGGAGACCCGAGGCGAAGCGTTCTTCCCGGCATGGCGATGCCCGAGTCTATTCCGGCCCCTGTTTTTGGTCAAGATGGGAGGGTTCGTTCCGAGGCCTCTACTCGGCCATAAAACCGCACCGGCCGATCCACGACTGCGCGAGGAGTTGCAGATTTTTCCGGTACGAGCGGGTGACCTTATACTCCCTGCCGCGAACACGAAGCACGTACTCGCCAGCCCATTGCCGAATCTCTTCCACCCAGGCCGCATTCACCACGACGGATCGGTGAATCCGCACAAACCCATGCGGATCCAGTTTCTCCTCCATGGTCGAGATCGACTCACGCAGCCGATGCGACTTCGAAGCCTGCTGCACCTCAACGTAATTTCCATGGGCTTCGACTGCGATCACTTCCGCCGGATCAATGAGCAGGATACTGCTCTTCGCTTTGATGGCGATCCGCATGCAGCTTCTTCTGGACTGTGTCTGGAGTTGTGGCCAAGCCTCGATGCGGCTCGCGCCGCGCTCCCGAATATTTCTGTCACGGGTCTCGTTTATATCGTTGTGGGCAATGTCCATTTCAACCTGCTTTGCCGTGAGTCGGCATCTGCTTCCAATTCCAGTTCATTCCTGAAAGTGGTCAGATACAATACCCACTTGACGGCATTTTGGCATAGCCACTATGATCCGCCCGGGATGAAAAGAGTCGCCTCAGGAATTCTGCCCGTCATTGCGGTCGACCGGAAGGCCCACAAGCCACTGCACAGCCAGATTTATGAGGCCTACCGCGCCGCCATTGTCGATGGCAGACTACGCCCGAGGCAGCGCATTCCATCTACTCGGTTGCTCGCGTCTGAACTGGGTGTTTCGCGCTTCCCCGTCCTGAACGCTTACGCCCAACTCCTGGCTGAAGGCTACTTTGAAAGCCGCGTGGGTGCTGGAACTGTGGTTTCCAGTTCCCTGCCGGACCAGTTCACGTCGAGTGCACCTGCGACCCGTACACGGATCGCGGACAATGGCGCGGGACCTCGACCAGTCGCTGCCCGCAGCTTGTCCCTACCCCGTCTAGAAAGTGCTCCGTGGGTGCAGGGTTGGGGGCCATTTGGGGTTGGACAAGTGGCGTTTGATCAGTTCCCCCTCCAAGTCTGGTCTCGGCTGATCGCGCGCGGTTGCCGAAAGATGAACGCTCAGTCATGCCACTACGGCGACCAGATGGGGACCAAGGCCCTTCGCGAAACAATCTCAAGCTATTTGCGAACCGCGCGATCCCTACACTGCGAGCCGGAGCAAATCATGATCGTCAGCGGGTCTCAGCAGGCGCTGGAGCTCTCGGCTCGCGTCCTGCTCGATCCGGGAAGTCGTGTTTGGGTGGAGGATCCAGGTTACCGCCTGGCACGAATCGCCTTCGCCCTGACCGGATGTCATCTCGTGCCGGTTCCGGTTGACGAAGAAGGTCTGGACGTTGCGGCCGGGATCAAGCGGTATCGAAAGGCTCGGGCCGCCCTCGTCACGCCATCGCACCAATTCCCACTGGGGGCAACGCTCAGCGCTTCGCGCCGCCTCCAGTTGCTGGAATGGGCGCAAAGCTCTGGGTCGTGGATTCTCGAAGACGACTACGACAGCGAATACCGTTACGAGAGTTCGCCGATCGCGTCTTTGCAAGGGCTCGACACTAACTCTCGCGTAATCTACATCGGAACCTTCAGCAAGGTCTTATTTCCAGCTCTGCGTCTGGGCTACCTTGTCATTCCAGCGGATCTCGTAGAACGTTTTCTGATCATCCGCCGAGCCATGGATCTTGGCCCGCCTGGCTTTCTGCAGGATGTGCTCGCAGACTTCATTGGCGAAGGACATTTTGCGCGCCACATCCGCAGGATGCGCGTTCTCTACCACGAGCGCAGAAGTACGTTGGTGGCCAGCATCGAGAAGGAACTCGGGGACATCGTTGAATTGCACGGCAGCAAGGCTGGGATGCACCTCACTGTTACGTTGCAAAACAAAAGCCAAGACGTAGAGATTGCCGAACGGGCAGCGCGTCAAAATCTTCGGGTTTGGCCCCTCTCTGTTTCTTATCTGGGTAAGACGCCGCGCCAAGGCTTTATCCTGGGCTTTGGCAGCACGACAGTCGAGGAAATTCCGCGCGCTGTTCGCAAGCTGCGCGGGCTCATGGAGAACTAACGCAAATAACTCAGTTCGCGGGCTTCCGCACGGCTGCTCCCAGCAATTTGCCGAGGCCTGACTCCTGCACAAAGGCGACGAGTCTTATGTTTTTGGGGTCCGTCCCAGGTTTGAGTTTGAGCTGAACATCTTCGCCAAAACTCTTCCCTTTCTGCACCTTTCCCACCTTCGTCATCTGTTGCACAACTGCGACATGGGTCAAGTGCCGGCCACCATTTTCCCCGCGCAGGACCTGCGACTCCACATGATCGAGCGCAACCACCACGAAAACGTCAGCATTGTGTTTGTCGGAATTGGCATCCGTGTCGATACGTGCTCGCAAAATCGCGGGATTCCCAGTATCCACGCTGACTTCGCCAATGCGCACGGAAACTTTAGGCGTAGCCGCGGCATTTTGCAGGACCTTCTCCACCTGTTTCACGTCGTTTGCCGAGGCTTCGTTGCTCCCGTCCACAACCAGCTGTGGCGTGTACGGGCTATCCTTTCCTAGAGCACGTTCGTAGGCGCTTTGGCGCTCGGTCAGCGAAGCTGACGAGTTCGGATCTTTCCACCCATCATGATCCCAATAATCGACGTGCTCGCTCAAAACGATCAACTGCGCGCCCGGGATGGGCTGGGCTTCATCAATTTTTTTCAGGAGAACGTCTGCAGGAGGACAGCTGGAACAGCCTTCGGAAGTAAACAGCTCAACCAGCACAGGATGAGCCTGAGCGGCTTTGTCATCGCCCGGCAAACCTCGCCCATCGGCTGGCACGGCTGCCAAGAGAAATAGCAGGCTGGCCATTGAAAGCATCCACCCCGACAGTGCAGCAATAGCCTTCCTGGACATAGTAATAGTATTGGAGAGAACAACATCTGAAGCAATAGCCACTTACGCTGAATTTATGCTGACCAGAACTCCCGGAGAATTCTAGTTGTCGGTTCCGATCTTTTCCCCGCGCTTCAGCGTCCGGTCAAAGAAGTCAGCCGTAGCTCCGTATGCTCTTATCCAGCTCTTCCACCTCAGAAAACCGTGAATCTCATCCGGCAAGATCATTTGCTCGAACGGCGCGTGCTGCGCGCGCAATCGCTGGACCAAATCCACCGTCTGGGTGAAAGGAACGTTTCGGTCGTCATCGCCGTGGATCAGCAGCACTGGAGACTTCCAGGTACTGACGTAGGCGTCGGGCGAAGATTCCCATGCCAGTTTGATCGCAGCCTCAGCATCTGGAGGACGCAAAGCCAGGTTGCCGAAATATGGCCGCTCTGTGAGGAAGACGCTCCAGTCATGCACCCCGTGGAAGTCCACTCCCGCTTTGAACAGATCCGAATTGCGGGCGAGCCCCATGGCGGTCAGAAAGCCTCCATAAGATCCACCCCATAGCCCGATTTTCTCTCCGTCAACTTCCGGGAGCGATTGCAAATAACGACCCGCCGCCACGACGTCTTTGTACTCCGCGGCTCCGCGCCACACAGAGTTGGGCGCTTCGCGAAACGCTCGTCCGTACATGACACCGAGCCGGTAGTTAACCGACAACACGGCGTATCCGTGGCTTGCGAGAAACTGATTCTCCGCGTATGCGTTGTGGTAGTAGTCCATGTAGTGGAAGCCCAGCATCATTTGTCGAACCGGTCCTCCATGCATGAAGACCAACCCCGGAACCTTTCCACTGGAGTTGCGCGGCAGGAAAAGTTGACCGTGCAGCGTGACTCCGTCGGCACTGCGGAAAATTACCTGCTTTGGTGTCACGAGCGAGGCCGCGGGAAAGTCGCCCGGCATAGCCTCTTTGGCAATCATCTCGCGGCCTTTCGCAGTCACTTCATAAGGCATGGCGGACAACGTCGCTGTGGAACCAAGGCAGAGAATGCTTTTGCCGTCTCCGGTTTCGACGGGTGACCACTCGATCGTCTCGCCGCTAGTGAGCGCCTGCTGAGGCATTCCGCCGGATACGGCTACGCGCCACAAGTGCCTCCGATCGACGTCCTCCGGGTGCGACGAGGATTGGTTCGAGGAATAGATCACCGACATTTTGTCGGCGCTGAGCGTCACGTCTTCCACATCAAAGTCGCCGGGCGTGAGCAGCGTGGCTGCTCCACCACCTACGGCAAGCGAGTACAAGTGATTGCGGCCATCCTGCTCCGAGGAAAATACCACTCGGCCGCCCGCGGCAAAATTGAGGGAGCCATCTTCAGTCAGGCGGGGCAGTGAGTCTTCTAACTTCTCGCCGCTTCGCCACAGCATGCGCCCCGTGCCGTTGGCCGCGTCAGCAATCCACAACGACCACGGCTCTGGACGCACCGGGATCAATGGCAGCTTCGCCTCGTCTCCAGGCGTGCGCACAAAAACAATCGACTTGCCGTCTGGAGACCAGCGCGGCATGGAATCCTTATCCACACCCGGAGCCATGTAGCGGATAGAGTCGCCGCCGAGGTCATAAACGGCGATCAGGCTATGACCGTCGCGCTGGCTGACAAAGGCAATGTGCTTGCCATCCGGCGACCACTTCGGCTCAGCAGCCGCACCGCGAACTGTAGCCAATTCTTTCGCCTGCTGTTTCCCGTCGACGGTGGCGATCCATAACTTCTTCTTCGCTGACCATACCGTCGACTTCCCATCCGGCGAAATCTGGATATCCTCGCAGCCTTCGTCCGGGCAGCCCATGTCACCCAACAATCGAGGCTGTGTTTCTTTGGCATCTACATCCAGCGCAAAGACCTGCTGCTTGACGCCCTTCGTCCAACTCTCTGGGTTCGCGCTCTCCTGGGAGTCGTTCAACTCGGTGCCAAGCGCATAAAGTACTGTCTTGCCGTCGGGCGTGAGTCGCAGGCTGGCGATGGGTTGCCCGTCATCCTCGCGGTAATGAGTCACTTGTCGCGCGGTGTGCCCGAAGTCAGGACTGTCGGCGACCCAAACGTTGCGAACTCCCTTCGCATCGAAGACCCATGCGACGCGAGTGCCATGAGCAGCAGCAACCAGTTCGCTAGGAAAAGGAGACCCTAGAACCTGCTCCACAGTGAACGAAGACTGCGCGAACAGGGCCGTTGTAGTCAGCAACAGCGAACTAATTGCGAGGAGAGTGCGAAGCCTGGAAAGTGCCATAGGGCGCTAGGGTAATCGAATGGCGGCCCGACTGCCAAGCGGCGTTTTCACTTTGTCTTCTGTTCCGCGATCCATTTGTTGGTGCGGGCGTCGAGCATATCGAGCGGGAGAGTTCCGCCGTCGAGCATCTCGTCGTGAAAAGTCCTAATGTCGAACTTGGCGCCCAATTCTTTCTGTGCTCGATCGCGAAGTTCACGGAACTTGAGCTGCCCGAGTTTGTAGCTTAGAGCCTGCGCCGGCCATGAAATATAGCGGTCGGTCTCCGATTGAAGGGTCGGTTCGTCCACTGCGCCGGTCTTGCGGAAGAACTCCACGACTTGATCGCGTGTCCATCCTTTGGAGTGGATTCCCGTGTCCACGACGAGTCGGACCGCGCGGAATAATTCTGACGACAACCGCCCGTAATCCGAGACTGGATCCTGGTAGAAACCGACTTCCTTCCCAAGTTGCTCCGCGTATAAGGCCCAGCCTTCGCTATATGCGTTGAATCCGAGCCCGTGAAGCCGGAACTTGGGCAATCCGGTCAGCTTCTGCTGCACCGAGAGCTGCATGTGATGTCCGGGAACGCCTTCGTGATAAGCAACGGCCTCATCGTCAACCAGCGAGCGCTCCGCGAAATTTGAAGTGGCGACGACCACGCGGCCGGGCCTCTTGCCATCCGGCGTGCCGGTTACGTAGTGCGTCGCAGCTGCAGACTGAAATCCAGGTATGGCTTCGACCGTCACCGGAGATTTGGGAAGCAGCGTGAACAATTCCGGCAGTTTCGGTTCCATCTGCGCGATGTAGTGCCGGAAGTCGTCGAGAATTTGATCCGCAGAGGTCGGGATGTACTTGGGATTCGTTTTGAGTGACGCCCGGAAAGCAGCGAGGTCGGCAAAGCCTTCCTTCTTAGCAATCACAATCATTTCGGCTTCGATGCGCTCGATTTCGCGCAGACCGAGTTGGTGGATCTCGTCCGCAGTCATGCGTGTTGTGGTCCGGCCATAGATATCGTTCTCGTAACGCTTTTCGCCATCGGGCAACGACGTAATCGCGAGGGCAGTTCGACCCTGAGGAGCGTATTCGGTACGCAAAAATGACGCGAACGTCCTGTAGGCCGGAATCGCATCGGTGTTGATCGTGTCGGTGATCTGTTGGGTCAGCCGTTTCTGGTCGCCCTGCGAAATGCTGGCCGGAAATTTCTTGGTCGGCAGCAAAAAGGGGTCCGAATCGATGATGCCCTGACACTGTATCGGTAGCTTCTCCAGCAGAAATCGCACCGGCATGAGCTTGTCCTTCATGCCCGCGCGAAGCACCTCTGTGGTTTGACTCAGCACGCGCGGAATTTGATGGAGGCGCGCAATGTAGTCTTCATATTGCTTCACGGTGTCGAACGGGACTGAGAGCGGCAGGTCCGCAAGGCTCGTATGAATGCCGTTTTGCTGGTTGATCGGCATCTCATACTCTTTGAGGTTATAGTCGGCGATGCGCTGCTGCAGCACCCGCACCATCAGATCGTGCGAAAGCTGGTCCTGATCGGAGAAGCCTGTCGTCGGAATGGCTTCAATCCGCTTCAAGAATGCCTCATTGCTTGTTTCGCGCTGCGCAATCGCATCGAGCGAATAATCCGCCAGTTTGTCGTTGTAGCGGTAGTCTCCGAAGGCAGTGGCTCGCTCCGGAAAATTCCGGAGATCGTTCTCATACTGCTCTTCGAAAAGAGCGTTCTGCGCGGCGAGTCGGTCCGCGACAGGCTTGGAATTCTGGGCGCAGACCGAAGCAACTAAGAAGGCAATTAACAACAAGCTTTGAGGGAGTCGCATGGTCTAGCAGGGTACCAGAAGACAAATATGATTACCGGCAAAAACTTCCTGCCTAGAGTGATCACCTGAGCCGCTCGTCCGGACGCAGCGTCGTAAAGACAGCAGAATTGTGAATCAGAGCAGGAAACAACTCGATCCAACCAAATGTGCAGTGGCCCGTCAAACTTACAATCATCTAGTCGTCAGAATGGGCCCTTGTCGCGAGGAAGAAATCATGACGAATAACAAGACTGATACTGATGTCTTAATCGTGGGGGCCGGGCCCGTTGGCCTATTCCTCGCGAATGAATGCGCTCGGCGGGGCCTGCGATGGCGGCTGATCGAGGAGCGCTCATCACAATCGGAGCATTCTAAAGCGCTTGCGATCTTTCCTCGCACCCTCGAGATCTTTGATATGGCAGGTGTTGTTGGCCCGTTCCTCGAAAAGGCGAACCGCGTCACATCGGTCGCCGTCGCAAACAGTGAACGCACGCTTGCGCGGATGAAGTTTACGCCCGACGACAGTCCTTATTCATTCGTCGCCATGGTTCCCCAGGATGTGACCGAGCAGTTGCTCGTGGAACAGCTGCAAGGTAACGGGGGAACCATCGAGTATGAAACGTCTTTCGTTTCCGCAGTCCAGGCCCACGACCGTGTAAGCGTCACGCTGGACCAGAACGGTCAGCAGCAAAACTTTATCGCGGCGTTCGTCGTCGGCTGCGATGGTGCCCACAGCATGGTCCGCCACACATTAAACCTGCCGTTTGAGGGAGCCGCTTACAGTAACTTGTTCCTGCTCGCGGACGTTGAAACGAACGAATCCCTCCCCGGGAACGAACTGCAGCTGTGTCCGAGCGAATTTGGCCCGGTCGCAATCTTCCCTATGAGTTCCACTCGCCGTCGCGTCATAGCCACAGTCTCCAACGAGGAAGGTGACGCCCCCTCTCTTGACCTTGTTCAGAAGATATTGGCTGAACGCGCACCCAGTGGGATCGAGGCAAACGCCCTGCACTGGAGCACTTATTTTCGCATCCATCACCGGCACGTAGCCGAAATGCGCGTGGGGCGCATGTTTGTTGCTGGCGATGCTGCTCACATTCACAGTCCATTCGGTGGACAGGGGATGAATACCGGGTTGCAGGATGTCTGGAACCTAGTCTGGAAACTTGACCTTTTCCTGCGCGGGCGGGGCAATGAGGCTTTGCTGAACACGTACAGTTCCGAACGGATTCCAATCATCAAGGGTGTTATCGAAACTACCCATTTTCTTACGAAGACACTGGGAACGCCGAACAAATTTGCTCAAGCTCTGCGCGACGTCGTTATACCAATGGTCTCTCGTTTGGCGCCATTTCAACACGCATTCGTGCACCGGCTCTCTGAACTCGGCGTTGCATATCGTGGAAGTCCGATTGTTGAGGGACCGGGAAAGCGGTATTTCGACGATTCCATTCGCGGCGGCGAGGGCATTCGGAGCCGCTTCCTCCTGGTATTAGGAAAGGAATCGCAGGAATCCACAATGGAAGCGGCGGAGCAACTCGCAAACTCCTTCAGCGACACTGTCGATCTGCGATCCGGCCAAGGCGATGGAGTGACTCTCGTTCGGCCCGATGGTTACATTGCGTACTCTGCGCACAGTGCCGATGGTATAGGCGCGCTGAGGTCGGTGCGTTCGCTGCTGGAGCGCCAAACAAGTTCAGACCGGGCGGAGGCTGCGTGATCCGCAATGAGGCAGTGCTTTCGATTCCAACAGCACCGGGGGCTTGATAGTGCGCGCGCTCGTGACCTGCTTAGGGCGTGATGGCAATAACCCGCAGTGGACTGCCCGAGCCACCGGCAATTTTGAGTGGCGCGGCAACGACGATGGCACCCGTAGGCGGAAGCTGATCCAAATTCGACAACCCCGCCAGTCCAAACTTGCCACTGCCGTGCATCAGGTAGTGGTTCGGAAACGGTGGATCAAAAGTAGCGGCCTGGCCAGCATCCGTTCCCACAGTTTCTACGCCGAGTCCGAGCACATCACGGTCTTTGGCGAGGAACGTGGAGGTTTCTTTGGCCAATCCTGGCGTGTGAGGTCCGTTCTCTTTCAGGTTGATGTAGTCCTTGGGATCGGCCCGCTTCGACCAGTCAGTCCGCAACAGAACCCACGCACCACCAGGAATACGCCCGTGCCGCTCTTCCCAGTCGCGAACGCCATCAAGCGTAAGGAGATGATCCGGGTTTCGCGCAACCTCAGCACTGATGTCAATTACGCAGGCGGGACCGACAAATTTCCTGGGCGGGATGCTGTCGACAGTATTGTTGGGAAGGTCTTTTCCAGAAACCCAGTGGACCGGCGCGTCGAAGTGCGTGCCCGTATGCTCGCCGGTCTCGAACGCATTCCAGTACCACGCTGGACCGCGCTCATCATACCGCGATAGTTCCCAGATCTTGAACGCAGGCGTGTTGTTCCACTGGGAAGGCAGCGGCAACAGCGGTGTTTGCGGACTTAGAGTCTGGGTGAGGTCCACCACCCGCAAACGGCCCGCCGCTAGTTCCTGGAGCAGTTCATTCAACACGCGAGACATGTTCCCACCTCACAGATTTTGCATTTCCTAACTTTTTTGTGCCCGAGTGGATCCGCCCATCGTTCTAGCTCCGCTTGAGCGACTGAATGTGTCGTCGGAATTGAAACCGATTCTCCAAGAGCGAGAGATCGGTGACGTAGCCACTGGGCCCCTTGCCTTCAACCTTGGCAATGATAGTTGTCAGTTCTTTCCCACGAATCGCGGCGATCACCGCGTCTTTGAAGGTCTCAATATCGCGTACTGTCTCGACGCGAGGAATTCCGGAAGCACGTGCGATCCCTTCGAGATCAGTACCCGTGCTCGTTGCCGTCGGGAACCCACCAACCGAGAGCAGGCTCTCGTTGTCGAAAACAACATGCACAAGATTCCCGGGGCGGTAGCGCGCCATCGTGCTCAGACCGCCGAGGTTCATCAAGAGAGAACCGTCGCCATCGAACACGATCACTCTTTGTTCGGGCAGGCATAGTGCCAGACCCAAGCCCGTGGAAGAAGCCAGACCCATGGCGTGTTGCAAGTAGAAGAAATTTGGACGATGCCCCAGCGAGTGCAACTCAGCCGCAACGGCTCCCATGATGGTGACGACCAGGCAGTTCTCGATGTCCGGATAAACCGATCGAAGGCAATCAATGCGCAGCATTACTCCTCCCACATCAGGTCGCGCGTCAACAAAAGAGCGACTGGCTGCAAACTGCTTTCGGCCAGAGTTTGCGCTTGCCGTATGCGTTTCTTGACCGTCTCGGGTGCATCGAGACAAAAGTAAGGAATCGCCAGCGCCCGCAAAATGGCCTCGCTGATGTTGCCGCCTTGCGTTTGCCACGGATCGCGCTCTCCTAGCGAACCGCGATAGCTAATCAGCATCAACAGCGGAATCTTGTAAAGATGCGCGAATGAGACGATGCCATTGATGGATGCAAGGAACCCATGGTTCTGCATCAGCATCGCCGATTTAACTCCGGCGAAGTGCGCTCCCGCCGAGACGCCGACCCCTTCCTCCTCTTTTGCCAGTCGCACCAGGATCATCTCTGGGTCCTCCTCTGCCATTCGGATCAGGTGCACCAACCAGGTTTCCGGGAGCGCTGAAACCAGACGAATGTCACACTCCTTCAAAGCATCAAAGATGAGCCGGGAACTAGTCAGAGAGACGGGCATCAGTTTCTTTCGGGACCGAGTACCGCAGCATGCCACCAGATGTGTAACGCTCCACGATGGCCGCGTGAGATTATAACCTTCGTTCTGGACAGGAAGCGAACACGCCTGCGTGGCGAGGCGCAAATGGCCACTTGACGGGCATTTGCAGCGCGGTATAGCTTGACCCTACTCGTTCCCCTGCCACTTTTCGCGTGTAATCAGGAGCAAGGATTGCAGACTAAGTCCCAAGGTGTTCTCAACCCCGAAGCCCCATCAGGATCAAATGCACGCTTTCCGATCGAAACTGTTCGTACCAGCTTCCCTGCCCTAACCCGAACTCCGGATTTCATTTTCTTCGACAATGCGGCGGGTGCTCAGATCCCACAGATCGTGCTCGACGCTGTGAATCATCATCTTCTCGATTGCAATGTACAGCGCGGGGGACGGTACGCGAAAAGCGTCGAAGTGGATGCAACGATTTCGCGGGCACGTCAAAGTGTCGCTGACTTGGTCAATGCTCGTGATGTGAGCGAAATCGCATTTGGCATGAATGCGACGTCGTTCATTCGCCTGGTGAGTCTTGCGATTGGACAAACGCTCGGCAAGCGCAACGAGATTGTCGTCACCGATATGGACCACGAGGCGAACGTTGCGACCTGGATGGCGTTGGAACACAATGGTGCACAAATTCGTTGGTGGAAGATGCGCGACGATGGCAACCTGCACGTTGAGGACCTCGCCCCATTGGTTTCTGCCGCGACGCGCCTCGTAGCGTGCACGCTCACTTCGAATGCGATCGGCTCAATCGTGGATGTCGCGGCCGCTGCGAAAGTGGCGCACGCCGCCGGAGCGGAAATCTTCCTCGATTCCGTGCATTACGGCCCTCATGGGCTCATCGATGTGCAAGCTTTTGATTGCGATTACCTGGTGTGTTCGGGTTACAAGATTTTTTCACCCCACATGGGATTTCTTTGGGGACGCCGCGAACTGCTCGATACACTTCCTACTTTCCGCGAAGATTTCATTCCCGACGAGCCGCCTGGGAAAATTGAAGCCGGAACCTTTATTTACGAGAATGTGGCCGGAATGGATGCCGCCGTGCGCTACTTGGAAGGCTTAGGGCGGAGTTTGGGCGGCGACGGTGGAGTTGGCACATCGAGGCGCGCGGCGCTTCAACACGCGTTCGATGCGATCCGGAGCTACGAAGAATCGCTCTCGCTCGAAATGCTTCGCGTGCTCAAGGAGTGTGGCGCAGTCGTCTACGGCGTATCAGACAGCGTGCGGCTTGCTGAACGAGTGCCAACCCTTAGCTTCAATTTGCCGAACATGTCTCCGGCAAGAGTTACTGAACAGCTCGCGAAAAAAAATATCGGTGTGCGCGACGGGCACATGTATTCGCCACGGCTGATGAAACGGTTGGGGCTCACCCAAGAGAGCGGCGTGGTCCGGGCGTCGCTCGTCCACTACAACACCCTCGAAGAAGTGCACAGGTTTGGAATCGCGCTGGCCGAGACGAAAGCTTCATGTTGACCGACACCCAGATCTTAAGCGTTCGTTCGCGGTTCAGCATCTTCCAGCGCAAAATATATCTCAACAGTTGCTCTCAGGGTGCGCTATCCGATGCAGTACAGGCCGGCGTCGAAGACTTCATCGCGAGTTGGCATGAGCAAGGCTCGCCATGGGAGTTGTGGGTGAATCGCTACGAAGAGGCGCGCGCCGCATTTGCGCGCTTCATCAACGCCAAACCGGATGAAGTCGCCATCGTAACCAGCGTCTCAGCAGCTGTAAATAGCGTTGCGAGTGCGTTGAAGTTCGGGGAACGAAAGAAAGTTGTGCTCGGAGAGTTTGAATTTCCGACCATGGGGCATGTGTGGCTCGGGCAGCGCGTTCGAGGTGCCGACGTACAATTTGTGCCTGCGGACGGCAACAGCATTCCAGCGGTCAACTACAAAAAATTGGTGGACCGCAACACGCTGATCGTGCCGCTCACGCATGTGTGCTTCAAGAATGGTTTTCGCTCCCATGTCGACTCGGTGACGCAAATTGCTCACCGCTCTGGTGCGCTCGTGATGCTCGATGATTATCAGGACTGCGGAACCCGGCCGGTCGACGTGAAGGCCATGGATCTCGACTTCTACGTAACCGGAACTCTCAAGTACCTGCTCGGTCCTCCTGGTCTCGCTTTCATGTACGTCCGAAAAGAACTCATTTCATCACTGGTTCCCACGCTGACGGGATGGTTTGCGCAGGCTAATCCGTTTGCCTACGATCCGCAAACCCTTGATCTTTCTCTCACGGCTCGCAGATTCGAATCGGGCACACCGGCCATCCCCAATGTCTATGGAGCGGTTCCGGGATTTGAGCTGCTGCAAGAAGTCGGCATGGAAGATGTTGCGGCCCACATTAAGAACCTCACGCACCTGCTGATGAGTCATGCCCTCGACCTGGGCATCCGCGTCAAAACCCCCGCCAACAGCACGGGACCGCTGATCGTGTTGCAGTCCAAGGATGCAACCGTATTGGTCCAGAAGCTCGCCGAAAACGGAATCATCGCTTCGAACCGCCACGACGGCTTGCGGATAGCGTTCCATGTCTACAACACAGCTGACGATGTGAAAGCAGTAGTAGAAGTTCTCAAGAGGAATCTCAATCTCATGGTCCTTGACCCTGCCAGTGTTGGCAGCCATGACTAATCCGCCGGTGGTCAGCGCCGCGCCTGCCGACGTGAAGCCCGAGGTTGAAGGTCTGCAACGTCGCCTGGGCCAAAGGCAACTCACGATGATGGCGATTGGCGGCGCCATCGGTGTCGGCTTGTTCCTGGGCAGCAGCGTCACGATCCGCCTGGCTGGACCCGCCGTCATCCTCTCCTATCTGCTGGGAGCAGGGATTGCTCTGATCATGTCTTACGCGCTAGCGGAGATGGCGGTGGTCCATCCTGTCGCCGGAGCCTTCGGTGTGTATGCGGAGAAGTACCTCAATCCCTGGGCGGGCTTTTCCGTTCGCGCCACCTATGGAGTCGCGCAGATCATTGCTATCGGCGCAGAAGTCACCGCCGCAGCCATCTACATTTCCTTCTGGTTCCCAAACGTCCCGCAGTGGATTTGGGTGGTGTTAGTTTCTGCCGCACTGGTGGCCCTGAATTCGATGCAGGTCAACCGGCTGGGTGAGTTTGAGTATTGGTTCGCAATGATCAAGGTCGCTGCGATCATTGCATTCATTATTGTGGGACTCTCTTTGATCCTTGGCATTGGTTCCCGCGCTGCGCTTGGTCTATCCAATCTGACTCACCACGGCGGATTTTTTCCTGCCGGCTGGAAAGGAGTCTGGCTCTCGCTCACCATTACGGTCACCAGTTATATGGGAGTGGAGATTATCGCGGTCACTGCCGGAGAAGCCGAGCATCCGGAGAAAACAATTCCTCACGCCATGCGGAATATTGTTTGGCGGCTTATTCTGTTCTACGTGCTGGCGATTGCGATTATGGTGACGATGGTTCCATGGAACCAGACCAGCAACTCGTCCACGCTTTCCGGCAGCCCCTTTGTAACCGCGTTCGCTGCGGCTCACATACCGTTCGCCGCTGCGATCATGAATTTTGTTGTGCTCACGGCGGCACTCTCGAGCGTAAATACCAACCTCTACCTTTCCACTCGCATGCTCTTCTCTCTGGGCCGGGGAGGGTATGCCCCCGAATGGATGGGCAAAGTGAGCGGCAACGGCGTACCGCATCGCGCGCTCATGGCGTCAACCGCTGGGATTATCGCGGCCATCCTACTGGCGATCTTTGCTCCGAAGAACGCTTTCCTCACGCTCTACGGGACTGCAGTTGCCGGGATGCTTTTCGTATGGCTGGTGATTCTCAGTACGCATCTCCGGTTCCGGCAATCCATCAGTCACGAGCGGTTGTCGGAGTTGCCCATGCGCCTCTGGGCTCATCCGTTATTCACTGGAATCGGTATTCTGCTAATACTTGCGATTGCGTGTACAACCTTCTTTGTGGATGGATTGCAATGGTCGGTTCCCGCATTTTCAATTTTCTTAATCTTGATTTCGATCTTGTATCTTCGAGCACGGCGCCACAAAACACTTTGAGGAGAGTGAGAGATGGCCGAAGCCATCGAAGAGGTTTACTCTTCGCTCCACCGACGATTCAAAGGGGATCTGTTGCGGCCCGGCGACCGCGAGTATGGAGATGCCCGTGTCATTTGGAATGGCATAGTAGCTCGTACTCCCGGGCTGATCGCACGCTGCGCAGATGTGAACGATGTACAAGCCGCTGTCCGCACCGCCTCTGAAATCGGAGTCCTCACCGCCGTGCGTTGCGGTGGCCACAGCCTCGCAGGCTTCAGCACCTGCGATGGCGGACTCGTGATCGATCTGTCGCAAATGCGCCAGGTCAGTGTCGACGCCGAAGCCCACCGGGCAAAGATTGCCGGCGGTTGTCTGTTGGGATCGATCGATACTGCAACTCAAAAGGCTGGCCTCGTCTTTCCCGCCGGCGTCGTGTCTCATACGGGCGCTTCCGGACTCATCCTGGGTGGTGGTACTGGATGGCTCACCCGGCGATTCGGATTGTCATGCGATAACGTCGAGGGCTTCACTCTTATCACGGCCGATGGTTCCATTGTCCGCGCCAACTCGAAGGAAAACGCAGATCTGTTCTGGGCCTTGCGCGGAGGCGGCGGCAATTTCGGAGTGGTAACGGAATTTGAAGTAAGACTCCATCCACTTACTTCTGTAGTGCTGGCCGAAGGTTTAACTCGGGAAGCAGATATTCGCCGGCTCCTTGAGTTCTGGAAAGGCTTCATGGCGGAAGCACCGTTCGATTTGAAGTGGAACATTGATTTACGCCTCGCTCCCCACAAAGAAAAAGTGCCCATCGAATTACGGGGACGGCCGGTTGCGGGCAGTTCTTTGGTTTGGACCGGTGACCCTGAAGCCGGGCGCCCATACCTGACTCGAGCCCTTTCCATGTGCACTCCGGCGTCGGTGAGTAGCAAGATTGTCTCGTTCCTGGATCTGCAGACCATGGCGGATTCCGATTTTCCGCATGGCCGTCGCTATTACACGAAGTCTGGTTACTTTACTGACCTCAGCAACGACACGATTGACCGCATGACAGAGGCTGTCCTCACAATTCCCTCATCGGAGACTCAGATTGAGCTTGCCTATCTGGGCGGTGCAGCGGCACGGATGGCCGCGAACGAGACCGCCTTCGGCGACCGCAGTGCTCCTTTCATCATGAATCTGTTGGCAAACTGGTCGGACCCGTCCGCCGACGCGGGCAACATCTCCTGGATCCGCGGTCTCTTCAACAACCTGCGCCCCGCCATGAAGCCAGGTGTGTACGTAAACTTCATGAGCGGCGATGAACAAGATCGCGTACCAGAGGCTTACCACGAACGATGGGACAGGATGGTCGCGGTAAAGTCGCACTATGATCCCAAGAACTTCTTCCGGTTGAACCAAAATGTCGCACCGCGGAAAATGGCCGCGTTCGACCGTGAAGCCAGGGATAACTGACAAACTTTTGGGATCGCAAAGGGATTCGTTCCTCGAACTTCCCACGCTTGGATCAAATGGGGCCACTGTGAGAGAATTTTGCGAATAGACGGCCTGTCGGAGCCAATACTACCCTTGATTCCCCACCAATTTGCCTGCCGTCGGCTGACGCAAAACTTGTTCGCACTCTTAGCGGTCTGTGGGTTACTACCTGCAAGTGTGGGATGGACGCAGAACCCGCTGCAGGGAGCACCACCGCAAGCGCAGCAGAGTGGCATGAGCACGGGCGTCGCACACGCGCCAGTCAAGGACGCCCTTTCGCGGCCGATCACCGCCGGCGGCTTTGTCGACGGAGCGCCCGTGATCTTCACCGACATCACCCATGCGGCTGGCCTCGACAAATTTCGGTACAAGTCGGGAACTCTGGAAAAAAGCACAATCCTCGAGACGCCCGGGGCCGGTGTCGCACTGCTCGACTACGATAACGACGGCTGGCTCGATATTTATCTCTTGAACGGATCGACGTTCCCAGCATTGAAGGGAAAGGAATCTCCTCCGCGTGCCATGTTGCTCCATAACAATCACGATGGCACGTTTACCGACGTGACAGAGAAAGCTGGTATCGCGAATGAACGCTGGGGGTTTGGCGTCGCGGTTGGAGACTACGACAACGACGGCTGGCCCGATATTTACGTTTCCAACTTCGGTAAGAATCGCCTCTACCACAATAATCATGATGGCACCTTCACCGACGTCGCAGAGAAGGCAGGTGTCACGTTAGGCGCGTGGTCTACCGGTGCAACGTGGGGCGATTATGATCATGATGGGCTGCTCGACCTCTTCGTGCCGGGCTACGTCAAGTTCGATCCTGACAATCCTCCGATCCCCGGTAAAGGCGGTATCCCTCCAGGCTATTGCCAGTTTCGTGGAATTGAAGTGATGTGCGGTCCCCGCGGGTTGCCGGGAGAGAGCGATCATTTGTTCCACAACAATGGGAACGGCACATTTACCGACTTCAGCGTGAAGGCCGGCGTTTCTGATCCCCGCGGATACTATGGACTGTCTTCGGTTTTTGTGGACATAGACGACGATGGCTGGGTCGATTTGCTGGTAGCGAATGACTCCGTTCCGCGTTATCTCTATCGCAACAAGCACGATGGCACTTTCGAAGACATCAGCTATCTGTCCGGATTTGCCCTGAACGACGAGGGCCGCGAACAAGCTTCGATGGGGATTGGCGTTGGTGACTACAATCGCGACGGCAGGGTTGATTTTTATGTCACGAACTTCTCGGACGATTACAACACACTCTTCCGCAACGAAGGGGAAGCTAGCTTTTCTGATGTGAGCTTTGCCGCCGGAATTGGCAATGATACAATTCCCTTCCTCGGCTGGGGCACGGGGTTCCTGGACTATGACAATGATGGACTGCTGGACATCTTCGTCGCCAATGGGCACGTTTATCCGGGCGTCGACAAGCAGGATTGGGGTACCACCTGGGCTCAGCGTCCGCTGTTGTTTCGCAATCTAAATGGATCACGCTTCGAGGAGGTTCCCGCGGCCACGGGCAGCGGGTTGGCCGATGTCATCTCGGCTCGAGGGGCCGCTTTCGGGGACCTGTTCAATGACGGACACATTGACGTTGTTCTCAATGTCATGGATTCCACCCCCGTTCTTCTGCGCAATGTCGTCAAGAATTCAAATCATTGGCTGACGCTGAAATTGGTTGGAGGAGCCAGGAGCCCTCGCGATGCGATTGGAGCCAAAGTATTTGTAACTGCGGGCGGGGCTCGCCAGCGCGGCGATGTCTTCAGTGGCGCCAGCTATGCATCCAGTTCGGATCAACGACTTCACTTCGGATTAGGAGCCGCCACCAAAATCGACAAAATGGAAATACATTGGCCGAGTGGCGAGAAGGAAGAGGTTCGGATTCCGTCCGTAGACCAGATCTTTACCGTGGTCGAGGGCAAAGGAATCGTCAAGCCGTGAAGCTGCATTTGCAGTACGTGCTGCGTCATTTGACGGCAGGCTGCTTGCTTTTTGTTTTCACATTGCAGGCGAACGGACAAAAAGCTTCTACAGCAGCGGCGCCTTCCCAGGGGCCCCCCCGGAACATTCGTTGATGTCACGCAGCGCCTCGGGGTCAATTTTCACTACCGTGCCTCGCACACTTCCAGGAAATATCTTCTCGAAACAATGGGCCCAGGGGTCGGCCTCTTCGACTACGACAATGACGGACTTCTGGACATCTATCTCGTAAATGGCGCTCCCCTGGCCGATCCTACCCCTAAGGGATCGACCCCTCAGAAAACGAATTCGCAGTACTCGAATCGCCTCTACCACCAGAAGAAAGATGGCACATTCGAAGACGTCACCGAAAAAACCGGTCTGCAGGGGACCGGCTACGGCATGGGCGTTGCCGTCGGCGACTACGATAACGACGGGTTCGAGGATCTTTATGTCACTGCCTATGGTGGCAACAAGCTCTACCACAACAATGGCAACGGCACGTTCTCCGATGTAACACAGAAGGCCGGCGTCGGAGGGGGCGGTTGGTCCACCAGCGCTGCGTGGGTTGATTTGGACAATGACGGATTCCTCGATCTGATTGTTCTTCGCTATCTGGATTGGGACTTTGACGACTTCTGGTGCGGCGAGCACAAAGAAGGATTTCGAGCCTACTGCCACCCGGATCATTTCAAGCCTATCTCGCCGCTGGTCTATCACAACAACCACGATGGCACATTCACGGAGGTTGCAGAGAAGCTGGGCCTTTCGAAACCTGGGAAAGGGCTCGGCGTTGCCATCGCCGACTACGATCGCGATGGCCACATCGATCTTTTCGTGGCGAATGACTCCATGGCTGAGTTCCTCTACCACAACAAGGGAAACGGCACGTTCGAAGAACTGGGACTGGTCTCTGAAGTCGCAGTAGACATCGACGGGCGAACCTATGCCGGCATGGGTGTCGATTTCGCCGACTACAACAACGACGGCTGGCCCGATCTGTTTGTGACCGATCTTGCCAATCAGCGTTATGCTCTCTACCAGAACAACGGGGATGGCTCCTTCAATTACGCGAGCAGTGCCGCCGGGATCGGCCAGATGACACTATCCCACTCGGGATGGGGCGTTCGCTTCTTTGACTACGACAACGACGGCTGGAAGGACCTCCTTATCGCTCAGGGTCACGATATGGACACGATCGAGTTGACCTCTCCCAATCTGCGGTATCGCGAACCGCTGCTGCTCGCTCGCAACACGGGCCACGGCTTTGTGGACGTTTCCACCCAGTCTGGTGATGTTTTCGGTCAAGCCTGGGTCTCACGCGGACTCGCCATCGGAGATCTCGACAACGACGGCCGTCTCGATGCCGTTGTGACCACTAACGACGGCCCTGTTCACGTTCTCCATAATGAAACCCAGACGCGAAATCACTGGATCCTCCTGAAGCTTGTCGGACACAAAAGCAATCGCGATGGAATTGGCGCTGAAATTACGGTTGTGACCGCGGGCGGCTTGCAATCCGCGACGGTATCAACTGCCGGCAGCTACCTTTCGGCCAGCGACAAGCGCGTGCACTTCGGCCTGGGAAAAGACAACGTCGCGCAGAAGATTGAAATTCGTTGGCCCAGTGGAATCCGGCAGACGCTAAGAGACGTTTCTGCGGATCAGATCCTTCAGATTGACGAACCAGTTAGCGCCACCCCGGCAACAAAACCATGAATGTGCATTGCGGATCCACGCGAGTTCTCGTTGGCGTAATTGTCGCTGGGTTGTTATGCGTTCCGGCTTCAGCACAAAACAGCGACTTCGAGCGTGGCCTGACTGAGTTCCGGGCTGGAAACTACTCCTCGGCTGCAACGACATTTGCCGGAACGGAAGCGTCGTCTCCCGGCACGACCGACGCGCTGCTTTACGAGGCCAAATGCCTCGTTCACCTTGATGATTTCGCCGGAGCGGAAAAAGCGCTCCGCCGATACCTGATTTCCCATACAAACTCGGCCGACGCCGCTATATCTTCTCGGCTTTGTTCTGCACCGTCAGAACCGGCCCGCCGAATCGCTGACCGCATACACGCAAGCTGCGGCGATCACACAACCAACCGGTGATGATCTCAAAATCGTGGGCCTGGACTACGTCCTGTTGGACGATTATCCAGACGCGATCAAGTGGCTGGAAAAGGCCGTCGAGTTCGATCCCAAGAACAAGGATGCGTGGTACTACCTTGGGCGCGTCTACTACACGAAAGGCCGTCTTCCAGAGGCCCGAAACAGCGTTTAAGCGGTTGCTTGAGCTTGACCCTCACAACGTCCGAGGTGAAAACAATCTGGGCTTGATCCTGGAGACTGAGGTTCAACCTGCAGTTGCTATTGAAGCCTATCGCAGGGCGATCGGATGGCAGGAAGACGATGAGCATCCGAGCGAACAGCCTTATGTAAATCTTGGGAGTCTCTTGATGGAGCAGGGTCAGACCGGAGAGGCTCTTCAGTTGCTACAGAAAGCCGCCGAACTGGCGCCAAATAGCGCATATTGCCACCTAAAGCTCGGCGAAGCCTATCGGAAGACTCGACACCTGGAGCACGCACAGCGGGAACTCGAGCGAGCCACGCAACTCGAACCAGAGAATGCAACTGCGCACTATCTGCTCGGCCGTCTATATAAAGAAACCCACGCCACCGATCGCGCCAAGGCGGAGTTCGATCGGGCGGAAGAGTTGCAAACTCGCGCGGCTGGATCCAAGGCTACCCTTTCAAATCACTAGAATCCGGAAATGCAATCTATTGTGGATCCCGTGGTAGGCGGAGCTTCGTCGGGCATTGTCGGATGGTCAGCGCGATAGCGCTCCAGTGTTTGTTGGGATTTCTTTGGCGGCTTCGTCCTTGAGTTGCTGGTACGTGGCCATGGCGTTTCGCGCTTCATCCATCCGGTGCAGACGACGATACGCGGTGCCCAGCTGATACCACGCCTGCTCGACAACGTCGGGATCGGTGTCGGTCTTCACGGTACGTTCGAAATGGGTCGTGCGCGGCCTGGTCATCCCCAATAACATTTCGGCGCGACCCAAGTTGTAATCGAGGTGCACCAATCCGGGCTTCTCGCGTTGCGCTGCTTCGATCAGCTCCTTGCCTTTTGCGCCGTCACCCTTCTCGACTTCAATGGCTCCGAGTTTGTAGGTTGCCAGCACGTTATGGGAATCAATCTCAAGCTCTTTCTGGAAGGCAGCTTCTGCCTCCGCGATCTTATTCACGGCGCGATATTCCGAACCGAGTTCTTCGTGGAGTCCTGGCTGGTTCGGAGCTAGCTTAACGGCGGCTTCGTACTCCGCGATTGCATCACTATGCCGTTCGGCCTCTGAACTCGCCTGGGCCAGCACGCGATGCACGAGCCATGAGCTTGAATTCAATTTAAACATCCGCGCATAGCTATTCTTGGATACCAACAGGTGTGCACGGCCGCGGTGGTAGAAGATGTCTTCGTCGTTTGGATTGAGCTTGGCGGCCTTGTCGAGCGCGTCAGCCGCGTCTTCGGCCTTGTCTTCGCCAGACAAATCACCCCCAGCCACATCCAAGGGGACGCATCCTTCGGATAGCTGAGAGTCTCTTTGGCGACGGCCGCGTGAGCTTTCTCCAGATGGTTGAGCCGGAACTCAGTGATGCCGAGAAACAGGTTGGCGCCGTGGAGATGAGGCTTGAGCGCCAAGGCTCGTCGAAAACTGACAATCGCTTCCTGCTGCTTGCCCTGTTCCTCACGCACCAATCCCAGGTTGAATTCGGCTTCGGCAAAAGTCGGATCCAGCTTCAGGCTGGCTGCAAATCCCGTTGCCGCCTCTTCGAGGTTCCCCTGTCGCATGGCTTGTGTCGCCTGATTGAAGGTTGCAGCAGCGCCGGGACTCTGTGCGCGAGAGAGAAGCACACGAGGCTAGAAAAAGGCCGACCAGGAGGGTGCGCAGGCCGTATCCCTCAAAAAGGGCGCTTCCAATCCAACGCCACTCAGCGTTTCTGAGGAGAGTTCGAATCCTACTCACAATCAAATTCTACACTCGCGAAACTGCAGTCGTGAGGTAGAAAAGGTCATTCTGCCGGTGACGGCAAGAGGACCTTGGTTTAGAGATGTTTCCAGCGGACCGGAGGTTAGAACTCGTACCGCAAGGTCGCCTGGATCTGCCTTGCGGGGTTCAGGCCACCATTAGGCGCGCCGTAAAAAGTAAATCCCGGAGTCCCGAAAGTTGGATTCCAGGTCTGTGGAGCACCACCACCGGCTCCAAATACGTGTCGGTTAAATGCATTGGGGAGGTCAAGCTTAAAAGAGATCACATGATTCTCCCGTATGGTAGTTCTCTTGATGATGGAAAAATCCTCGCTCAGATAGCCCGGGCTTCGCCAGTTAGCGAATGTTGTTGGCAGGTTTCCGTAGACAAACCCTCCCCCCGCACTAATGGACAGTGCGCTCGGATCAATCAGGGCGGGGCAATTGATGATGGGAGCGTTGTTCCCTAGGCGCGAACCCAAACGTCCCGTCATTGTTTTCAACACATGTGCTGTTGTAAGTCAACGCCGCAGCAGGGCTCCAATGCGCTGGGTTCGACACGAATAGTTTGTGTCCAGGAATCAGACTGTACCGGAAGTTGCCGGTGCTGAGCTGCCCCGAGAGGTTGCCTGGGTTATATGCGAATTCGCTGATGAACATCGGCGACCCGCTCTGGTAACGCTGCACGCCACTGATCTGCCAACCACCCAGCACACGACCGGCGACACCATGATTGAGGTATTTCTTGCCAGTTCCAATAGGCAGTTCATACATGTAGCTCAATACGAGGGTGTGTGGAATGTCTTGGTAGCTGACCTGCTTCTCAGCTCGAAGGTTGAATGGATTTTGAGCACCGAAAACGTTGGATTGATTTCCGCTGAACGACGGATAGTTGCTGTCGGCGTCGGTGAGCGTCTTTGAGAAGGTGTAGGACGCGAGCAAGTTTAGACCGTTGCGGAAGCGCCGCTCCAACTTAGCCTGCAAGGCGTTGTAAGTGGACTGGCCCAGATTCTCAAGACCGTCAGTCGTGTTAATGTTGCCGAACTGCGGAAAGGGCCGCAACAGTTGTCCAATCGACGCCGCCCCGCCCCAACCCGGTACGAACCAGGAGGGCACCGTAACTCCAAGCTGGGAGAGGATTGCAGGTCCATTGTTTCCGTCTGAGCCGTCAACCATGTATCCCAGAGAAGCTCCCAAAGACAAGTATTGCGGATTGATGGCATTCACCTGAGCCAGCCACGAATGTAACCGGGTGGCATGTTGGCCTACGTACCCGACGCTGAGAATAAGGTCAGGAGCAAGCTGGTGTTGAACTTCCAGATCCCAGTTCTGCACCATACCGGGTCGTCCGGAGTCTGGCGCGATGTAGTCGTTGGTTCCGGTCTGGAAGTTTAGGATCGTTGGATCACGGTTGGTGCTCGGCGGCGTGTAAGCCATGAATCCCTGGTCGAGCGATTGAATCGGCGTAAAGTTGTCTGGCGATGAAAAACTCGGATTTGCAGTAGTGCCGACGGTGAAGTTATTGCCAAAATCCGCGTAGTTCAGGGCAGCGTAGTAAATGCTGTATCCGCCACGCAACACCGTGTTGGCCAGGAAGCCCGGGGAATAAGCAAAACCCAGACGAGGACCGAAGTCCTTATAGTAGGTCTTGGCTCCAACGGCTTGCCCTCCGTACACAAAAGCCCCCGGCTGTCCCGGAGTACCTGGATTGGCCGCCGTCAGCGACAGGGCCGACTGGAATCCGTTGGCTTCGCGCCGCGGCGTATCTACATCCCAGCGCAAGCCGAGATTCAAAGTCAGGTTTGGTCGGACCTTGAAGGCGTCCTGCACATACAGGGCATAGTATTTCTGAGTCCAGCGCGGAAAGTGCGTAAACAGTTGCAGGTTCTCGCTTGAGGGTAGACCCAGCAAGAAGGCAGCAAACGGATCGCCGTTGCTCTGCTCACCAGTTCCGGGCGCAAAGGCCGTTTGTGAGTTTGAAAATTTGTAGTCTCCAGAGTTGTTGGCAAGGTTCAGGACAGAAAACTGGTAGGAGCGCCACTCGCCACCAAACCGGACGGAGTGGCGTCCCTTCGTCCATGAAATGCTATCCGCAACCACCAGACTGTTCGGGATGTGACGGTCGTCATTTCCTCCGCTCAGTTGTGAGTAGCTGCTGAGGCCTCCGCTAAAATCGAATTCTGGAAACGTTTGCCCACTCGCACCGGCTAGACCCAGCACTTGGTTCCAGTTGCTTCCATTCACGCTTTCGCCCAGGCTGGCAGTCCAAACGCGATTTAACCCCACAACAAGTGTGTTGAGGAGAACGGGGTTAACCATGTAGTCCCAACCAAGCCGCTCGTAATGCGTGAAATAGTTGTTGTGATAGTTGCCAGGATCCACGGGGAAGGGCAGGCTGGGAGTACTTTGAAGTTGTGACGACTCCCGACTGCTGTAAGAAAAGAATATCTTGCTCTTGTCCGTCAGCGCTTCATCGATTCGGAACGTCGTGGCCGTTGTGATGTAGGGCAACTGGGCGTTGAACACAAAGTTGTTGTTCCCATTTGCATCAGCTGTCCTATTGGGCAGAGGGACATATGTCAGAACATTCTGGGCGACCGTACTCGATGGCGTGAACTGGTTTCCGACAAAGGGCATGCGGCAGGTTTGACCACCGACGACTTGTGTCGTGGAAGGATCAAAGATCTGGTTTTGCAGAACTTGCGTCCCCGTGCAGGGATTGATAATCGGATTGCCGCTCCCGTCAACAAGCCCCGGTCCCAGGATGGCCGAAAAGTTACCATTGCGTTCGTCCGCCGTGGGAACCGTCGTCGTACTCGTTCGACAGCCCGCGCTGTTGCGATATTGCTCCCACGCGAAAAAGAAGAAGGTCTTGTCGTGCCCATCGTAAAGATGGAATTCGGACGGGACCACCCAGAGCCCCGCCGAAATCATTCTGACGGTCGCGCGGCTTCTGAGTCGGGGCCAGACCACCCGCCACATTGAACGCATTCTGTTGTTGAACAGCCATGAGTTGGCATCCAGAGGCCTCATTGCGGAACAGTTCAAAGATAGTTCCGTGGTAACGATTGGTGCCGGACTTTGTCGTGAAGCTTTCTACGCCACCGGAAGTCTGCCCGTACTGCGCCGACGGCGTTGAAGTGGTTACTTTGAACTCGGTCAGGGCCTCCACCGAGGGTGCGGTCTGGTCGAACGCTGACCGGAGTCGGAACGTTGCACGCTGGCGCCGTCCAGCAGAATTTCCGAGCCAAAGTTCTGGCCTCCGGAGATCTTCGACTCGAAGATGCCCGACGACCCGTGGTCGCTGTTCGTTCCCTGCCCAATGGTTCCAGGCAGTCAGGAAGATGAAAGTCTCCGGTGACCGCAACGAAGCTCTGTCCCGTGCGCCGAGCGACAAGGGCAGATCGTGGATCTGCTTGTCTCCGACCACCGTGCCTACATCGGAACTGTCGGTCTGAATCGTGGGAGCATCCGCCGAAACGGTCACCGATTCTGTCACATTTCCAGGCTGCAAAGTGACATTGAGAGAGCTGACCGTGCTGATCTGAATCTCGACGTTCTTTTGCACGGACGCCTTGAAGCCAGTGGCCTCGACCGTGACGTCATAGTGGCCGATGGCGAGCTCGCTGATGCGGTAGCCGCCTGTTGACGATGACACCGTCTTGAAGACGCTGCCGGTATCCACACCCTTCAGCGTTACCGCTGCTCCAGGAACCGCAGCGCCGCTGCTGTCGAGAACTGTGCCCGCGATTGCTCCCCGGTCCGACTGAGCTAAAGCTGTGCTCAGCATCAATAGAATACTTATCCCAAGAAGCAACGCCGCAAGCCACTTGCTCCGCATAAGAATCCCTCCCGAAGGAACCGACAAAAGTCTCCGAAGGATCGCGATCGGGCCCTTCGTCGCCGTCGCACTCCATAACAGCGAGAAGTCACACGCGTCCTACGTCCCGGTGGGCACTAGTACAAAACTACTAGCACACGGTTGTCAAGAAAAAGCGGTGCGGGCAATTGTCATTTTTGGCTCCGAAACGGTTCAGGCAACAACGGAGTACTGATTTGTTGCGATTCTAATCACGTTTCGTCAGCATTTTCCCGAAACGTAGTGAAGCGGCCTGCTCATCCTGCGAAAGGAACCGCCAGTCACCCTCAATACTCGTCAAGTGAAGCCACAGGTAGTCGAAAAATCGAGTCAGAGGAATTCTGGTGTTATGCTTCAGCCCATGCGGTGGGCGGAGTCAGCCCATTAACAGGCAACGGCTCACAGAAGGTCGCTGCCGCTGCTTCGGCACGCGGCTCTGCATACAGTGGAGTTGATCCATGGATTTCGCTGGCTCTCCTCGATTCATCACGTGCGCGGCCCTCTCGATCCTTTTCTGCTGTAGCTTTTCATGTTCCGGAAGCCACACATCGACGCTAGTCGTACCTTCAGGACCTACCGTGCAGATCTTCGAGACCACTGGAGATCGCGCGATGTTGTTGCAGCAGCAAACCGACGTAGTCTTCGGAACAGGTGCCTCCTCCGGTCTGGTCATCACAGTGAATGATGCAACGAAGTATCAGCAGATGGACGGGTTCGGCGCCTCGCTCACCGACTCCGCGGCCTGGGTTGTCTCAAACAAACTCACCAACGCGCAACAGAGTGCGCTATGGCAGAGTCTGTTCAGCTCGACGGCGGGCATCGGCATTAGTTTCCTGCGTCAGCCGATGGGCGCCACAGATTTTTCCGTCAACGGAAACTATAGCTACGACGACATGCCTGCGGATCAAACGGATCCGAACCTGGCCAATTTTTCGATAGCGCATGACACGACCTACATCATCCCCTTGCTAAAACAGGCGCTCACGGTGAACCCCGCTATCAAAGTGGTGGCCGTACCCTGGAGTCCGCCCGCTTGGATGAAAGCCTCCGCCACCATGAATGGCGGCAACATGAACACCGCGTACTTCCCCAATCTGGCGCAGTACTTTGTGAAGTTCGTGCAGGCGTACCAGCAGCAAGGCATTCCGATTTACGCCGTTCTACCGCAGAACGAGCCGCTCAATTCCAACACCGGGTACCCTACCGAATATCTCGCCGCTGCCGACGAGGCTGCGTTCATCGGCGGGAGTCTGGGGCCGGCAATGAGTGCAGCTGGATTGAGCAACGTCAAGATTCTGGGCTACGACCACAACTGGGACCAGCCTTCTTATCCTCAAACGCTGCTCGCCAATTCCTCTGCCTCAAACTACCTGGCGGGCAGCGCGTTTCACTGCTACGCGGGAGATGTCAGCGCTCAATCCACGGTGGAGTCTGCCTACCCTGCCAAGGGCATATGGTTCACCGAATGCTCAGGAACAGTTGGATCGAGTTTCGCGGGCGATTTGGCATGGAACGCCGAGAATCTTCTGATCGGCGCCACGCGCAACTGGGGGCGCAGTGTCTCGCTGTGGAATCTTGCGCTCGACCAGAACTCTGGCCCGAAGAACGGCGGATGCTCGAATTGCCGCGGCGTCGTCACGATTGACTCAAGCACGTTGCCGGCGACCATCACCAATAATGTTGAATATTATGTGCTTGGACATTTGGCGAAGTTTGTCGTCCCGGGCGCATACAGGATCGACTCGAACAGTTTTGGCCACGGAAGCATTGAAGACGTTGCCTTTCAGAATCACGACGGATCCATCGTTCTGCTCGTGTTGAACTCGGGCAGCAGCAATAACAATTTCACGGTGAACTGGAAGAACCAGATTTTCAACTACACCTTGCCCGCCGGAGCCGTAGCCACGTTCCAGTGGAAATGAATATCGCGACCAAATGGAGCCACCAAACAAGATGACTATTCGCCGAAAGTCCCTGGCAGCCGTACTGCTTCTTTTTCTCGCGCACTACGTAGCCGCGCAGAACCCGCCCTCAGCCGCAGAAGTGGGAAAGCGCGTCGATTCCCTCCTGGGCAGAATGACTCTGGAGGAAAAAATACAGATGATCGGCGGCATCAGCGACTTTTACACCCGCCCGATAGAACGACTTGGGATTCCCTCGCTACGAATGTCGGATGGTCCGATGGGCGTCCACGACTACGGGCTTACCACTGCCTATCCGGCAGGCATCGCGCTCGCGGCTTCCTGGGATACCGACCTTGTGCAGCGTTTCGGCGCATCGATGGGCAAGGACGCCCGCGCGCGCGGAGTGCATTTCATTCTCGGGCCCGGCATGAATATCTATCGCGCACCGATGTGCGGCCGCAACTTCGAGTATTTCGGAGAAGACCCGTTTCTCGCCTCTAAAATCGCGGTTGCTGCCATCCAGGGAATCCAGGGGCAGCGTGTTATTGCAACCGCAAAACATTTCGCCGGGAACAACTCCGAGTTCGCTCGCATGACGCTCAGCTCCAACATCGATGAACGAACTCTGCGCGAAATCTATTTGCCCGCATTCGAAGCTTCCGTCAAGGAAGCAAATGTGGGCGCGGTCATGGATGCTTATAACCTCGTCAACGGCGTTTACATGACCCAGAACAGTCACTTGAACAACGAAATTCTTAAGAAAGAGTGGGGATTCAACGGTATTCTCATGTCCGATTGGGGTGCGACGCACGACGGAGTTGGGGCTGCGATCGGCGGCCTTGATTTAGAGATGCCATCGCCCACCTTCATGAACAGCAATGCTCTGCTTCCAGCTCTCCAAGACGGCAAGCTTCAGATTGCAACCCTGGACGACAAGATCAAAAGAATTCTTCGCAAGGCAATCGAGTTTGGCTTCTTCGATCAACCACAGACGAATACAGATATTCCTTTCTATAGCCAGGAGGGCCGGCAGGTCGCGCTGGAGGCAGCTCGACGAAGCATGGTGTTGCTGAAAAATTCGAGCAACATGCTTCCGCTTGATGAGAATAAGGTGAAGACGCTTGCTGTCATCGGTCCAGATGCGTATCCCGCTGTACCGAGCGGAGGCGGAAGCGCTGAATCCAAGCCCTTCAACGCGGTGAGCTATCTGGAAGGCATCAGCAATCGCCTCGGAACCAAGGCGCGAGTTCTGTACGCGGTCGACACCCCGAATTTGGACGAAGTCTTTGAGCATTCAGAATTCGTTACTACCCCAGGCGGCGAAAGCGGACTCAAAGGCGAGTATTTCAGCAATGACGCTCTGAGCGGTTCGCCGGCGATGGTACGCACCGACCAGCACATCCATTTCGACTGGGGAGAAGGCAGCTTTGCTCCGAACCAACCGATCGACCATTTTTCGGTTCGCTGGACGGGCTACTTCGTACCGAAGGAATCTGGCGACTACACATTTTTTTCGTCCGCGGACGACGGCGTTCGACTGTACATCGGAGATGAGGCAGTGATTGACGATTGGCAACCTCATGCCCAGACGGTCGACAGCTATGCCAGACACTTCGAAGCGGGGCAGGCCTACAAAATCCGCTTCGAATATTTCGAGGCCGTAGGCAGCGCAATCGCAGGATTCGGCGTGACCCGAGCCGAAGTCTTTCATCGGCCGCGCAACCAAAGCAATCGCTGCCAAGGCCGATGCAGTGATCATCTGCGTTGGGTTCGATGCCAAGACAGAGAGCGAGGGTGCGGATCGCACTTTCCAGCTGCCGGGCGGACAAGACGAGCTCATACGCCAAATCAGCGCGGTCAACAAGAACACGATCGTCGTGCTAACGGCGGGCGGCAACGTCGACATGACGCAGTGGGTTGACCGCGTTCCCGCGATTCTGCACGCCTGGTACCCGGGGCAGGAAGGCGGAACCGCTCTGGCTCAGATTCTTTTTGGAGATTACAGTCCATCTGGCAAACTGCCCGTATCCTTCGAGCGTCGATGGGAAGACAATCCCACCTTTCACAGCTACTACCCTGCGAAGGGCGAGTCGCAGGTGCAGTATTCCGAGGGTATTTTCGTGGGCTACCGGCACTATGATCGTTCGCAGACCAAGCCCCTATTCGCGTTCGGCCATGGTCTTTCTTATACGACATTCGAGTACAGCGGCATGTCAGTAACGCCACGAACGGGAAACTTGAACGAGCCGATCGCCGTCTCGTTCGAGATCAAGAACACAGGACAGCGTGAAGGGGCAGAAGTTGCGGAATTATACGTTGGCGATTCGCACGCGAGTGTTCCCCGCCCTGTTAAAGAGCTAAAGGGGTTCGCCAAACTAAACTTGAAACCTGGTGAAAGCAAGCGAGTGACACTGACGCTCGATCGCCGCGCCTTCTCTTTCTATGACGTTAAGAAAAAAGATTGGAGCGCGGAAGCAGGCGACTTCTCAATCCTGGTTGGAGGTTCTTCCGACGATATCCGCCTGCGGGACAAGTTCACTCTAACGCGTTAGAGCGCAACCGTACACGCAATCGCAATGTCTCACCAAATCAGCGCGCGCCGGTCAGAAGGTCGACGGTCAACTGGTCCAGACGCTCGTAAGGCAATCGTTTCTGCATGATCGCGTCTTTGTCGAAGGTGTGCGAAAGCAATGCGGAGGATCCCGCCTTGGAATAGCTTCCGATCGGTGGAGTACCGTTTGGAGCAGGATTGATTTCTCGCACGATGGCCTGGATCTCCTTGTCCGCATTCCAGCGGCACGCCTTCTCTTTGAGAATCAAATAAGTGCGCATGCACCCGCGAGCGAAGTCACGCACGCCGAGGCAATCTTCGGTGCGGTAGGCGTGCGCATCGAAATGTCGGGAACCCGTGTAGCCGACATCTTCCAGAAACTTCACCAGCCAGAAAGCGGATTTCAGATTTGACGAGCCGAAGCGCAGGTCTTGATCGTAGCGTCCGGGCATTTGATCGTTCAGGTCGATATGAAAGAGCTTTCCCGCCTCCCAGGCCTGCGCCACTCCGTGCATAAAGTTCAGCCCGGCCATCTGTTCGTGGGCGACTTCCGGATTCACGCCGACGATCTCGGGATGATCGAGCGTGGGAATAAATCCGAGATAGTGACCGGTGGTAGCCATGTAAATATCCGCCCGAGGCTCGTTCGGCTTGGCTTCGAGGGCAAACTTGTACCCATAACCCTGATCAAGGCTGTATTCGCAAAGATAGTTGACCGCTTCGCGTAAACGTTTGATGGCTTCGTCGGCGCGTCGGCAGGCATCGGTCTCAACGCCTTCCCGTCCGCCCCACAGAACAAAAATCTTCGCGCCGAGTTCCGCTCCAAGATCCATGGCGCGCATGGTTTTTTGCAGAGCGTAGGCGCGAACCTCGGGATCGTTGGACGTGAAAGCGCCATCGCGGAAAACCGGGTGAAAAAAGAGAGAGACGGTCGCCATGGGTACAACGATTCCGTGGTCCTGGCAGGCTTTCTTGAACTCCCGCACGATGCTATCGCGCTCCTTGGGAGTTGCATCGATCGGAACAAGATCGTTGTCGTGCAAATTCACTCCCCACGCGCCCACTTCGCCTAGCATCGCAACGATGTCTACAGGCCGAAACACGGGACGCACGAAATCGCCAAAGGGATCGCGCCCGCGATTCCCAACCGTCCACAGGCCAAAAGAAAACTTATGCTCTGGTTTGGGCTCATATTGCGTATGTTCTGTCATTCAATCTCCCTTAATGATTGCTTGGTATCGTTCATTGATAAATCGACTTGAGCGCGGGATAGACCCGCCGGTACGACGTATAACTCTTGCCCAACGTTGCAACATTGGCCGGATTCGGGGAAACCCGATCTCTCACCCTGACTAAGGCGTCGCAAGCGTCGTCAACCGAAGGCCACATCCGCGCGCCTACTCCGGCGAGAATGGCGGCACCATATGCGGCGCCTTCTTCGGCTTCTACCCGTTCCACTTCGTGCCCGTAAACATCTGCTTGAATCTGGCGCCACAACTGGGAGCGTGCCCCGCCGCCGCCCAGACGAATGCTCTTCACCGGGACTTTCATCTCGCGGAAAATCGTGAACGTGTCCTGCAGACTGAAAGCGACGCCTTCAAGGATCGCGCGCACCACATGAGCTTGCGTGTGTGATGCGGTCAGGCCAACCAGCGCGGCACGTGCGTTCGAGTCCAGATGTGGGGTGCGTTCTCCCATCAAGTAAGGAGCCCATAACAGGCCGTCTGATCCAGGGGGGGCGTTGGCAGCTTCGGCAGTGAGGTGCTCGTAGGGATCTGTTCCGTTTTTAGTTGGACCGCATGCGAAGCGGTCGCGGAACCATCGCAGGGAAAGCCCGGCGGCCTGGGTTACGCCCATTACGTGCCAGCGCCCGGGGACGGCATGGCAAAAAGTGTGCAGGCGTCCTTGTGGGTCGAGCGCCGGACAATCAGTTGCCGCAAACACAACTCCAGATGTTCCGATCGTTGCGCTGACCGACCCAGGGCGAACGATTCCCATACCGGTCGCACCAGCAGCCTGATCTCCCGCTCCCGCCACGACTGGTGTGCCCTCGGATAAGCCAGTTGCGGCTGCGCCTGCAGCCGAAATCTTTCCACACACTTCCGGCGATTCGTGTAAAGCTGGCAGCATCGACGAATCAATTGCAACTGCTTGCAACACTTCGTTCGACCATCGTCGATGCGCGACATCGAGCATCAATGTGCCCGAAGCGTCGGCCATGTCGGTTGCGCGCTCCCCGGTCATGCGGAAGCGGACGAAGTCTTTGGGAAGCATGACGGAATGAACGCGCCGCCAGTTTTCCGGTTCGTTTTCCTGCACCCACAAGAGTTTGGTAAGGGTGAAGTTGGCCAGCGCGGGATTGCACGTAAGCTGAATGAGCCGCGTCGACCCGATCCGTTGATTCAGTTCCTGGCATTGCTTTTCGGTGCGAACGTCGCACCAGATCAAAGCCGGACGAACTACTTCCCCCGAGGGGTCAAGCATGACCGCCCCATGCATTTGTCCGGAAAAACCGACGCAGGAGATTTGATCGCCGCCGACCATCCCATCTGCCAAAGCCTTGCGAACGGCAACGCCTGTCGCGCGCCACCAGTCTTCCGGGCGCTGTTCGGCCCAGCCAATCTTGGGAGTGGCGAAGGGCTCATGATCTTCGGTGGCGGAGGCGACGACGCGACCCACTTCGTTCATGATTACGGCGCGAGTACCACCCGTGCCTACGTCGATTCCTAGTACATAGATAGGCATTCAGTCTCGCATTCTTCCCGGACGCAGGGGTGGAAAGATTGCTGTCGAGTTTGCGAAATCACTCGCGGGGAATCTTCGAAAAACGGGTCGGAGCCGAGGCAGTTCCATCGCGTTATTTGGGCGACACTCTCACATCCTGAAGACCGCGAACAGAACAGTGGCGAGCGAATCCCATACTGTGCGCCTGCTAATAATAGAAAAGCTTGAGCGTAAACGTTAACGGCGTTATAGTAGCACACGCATCCACAGTTGCAAACGACGATAATAAGGAACCCATGTACCCTATGAACTCCTCCCTTGAGGCAGGACTTGTCTCGCGCGTATTCTACGTTTTCTTGGCCTTTTGTTTCATTCTACCGGCCGCCGCCACAGCGCAAGCACCCCCACCCTATCGTGATCCCAGGCGCCCCGTTGAGCAGAGGGTCGCTGACCTCTTGTCGCGAATGACCTTGGAAGAGAAAGTAGCGCAAATGGAAGGCGCATGGGAAAATCGCCAGTTTTTTAGCGATCCCCAATCCCTGTTTGTGGATGAACAGGGAAACTTCCTACCTGAGCGTGCTGCTGTTCTATTGAAAAATGGCCTCGGAGAGATTTCCCGCCCAAGCGAGAACCGTGGACCCCGCCAAGAGGCGGAATATACGAATACGGTTCAGAAATGGTTCAAGGACAACACCCGGCTGGGAATCCCAGTTCTATTCCACGATGAGTGCTTGCATGGCCACGTCGCGCCCAAGGGAACTTCGTATCCCCAAGCGATTGCACTGGCGTCAACCTGGGACACGGTCCTGGTAGAGAATGTTTTCACCGCTACTTCGGCGGAAGCAAGGGCCACCGGAGTCCACCACTGTCTCGCGCCTGTGCTCGATCTAGCCCGCGATCCGCGCTGGGGCCGCACGGAAGAAACCTACGGCGAGGATCCCTACCTCGTCTCGCATATAGGCCTCGCGGCCATCCACGGCTTTCAGGGAACGGGGCCGATCGACAGTGCGCACGTCATGGCGACGGCCAAACACTTTGCAGTTCATGGCCAACCCGAGGGCGGGACCAACGTCGCTCCCGGCAATTATTCCGAGCGCGTGATCCGAGAATATTTTCTGAAGCCTTTCGAAGTGGCTGTTGAAGAAGGCCATGTGCGAACCGTCATGGCTTCTTATAACGAAATTGACGGCATTCCATCGCATAGCAACAAGCACCTGCTCGACGACATCCTGCGCCGCGAATGGGGTTTCGACGGAGCCATCGTCTCCGACTACTTCGGCATTACCGATCTTCTGAACCTTCATCACGTGGCTGCAACGAAGGAAGACGCTGCGAAGATGGCATTGGAGGCCGGAGTTGAAATCGAGCTCCCTTTTGAAGCTGCGTATCCGAGCCTGATTGAGCAGGTGCATCAGGGCAGAGTGTCCGAAGCCATGATTGACAAGGCGGTTGCACACCTACTGCGCGCCAAGTTCGAAGCCGGACTCTTTGAGAATCCGTACGTGGATCCTGACTATTCGGAAAAGATCGTCAACAATACCGAGCATCAACAACTCGCGCTACAGGCGGCTCACGAAGCGATCGTCTTGTTGAAGAACGAGAAAAGCCTGCTGCCACTCGTGAAGTCCAAATATAAGAAAATTGCAGTGATCGGTCCCAATGCTGCCGACCTGCACCTGGGCGGATACAGCAACAAGCCGGGCCGCGGAACGAGCATTTTGCAAGCGATCAAGGACAAGGTTGGTTCGTCAGCGGAGGTACTCTATTCCGAAGGATGCAAGATCACCGAAACTTTGCCCGATTGGGACGCCAACAAAGTGGTGCTGGGCGACGCCGCGCTGAATGCGAAGCGCATTCAAGAAGCGGTCGTGGTGGCCAGGAAAGCTGACATCGTGATTCTCGCGCTGGGCGAGAACGAGCAAACGTCGCGCGAAGCCTGGGCTGCGGATCATCTCGGAGATCGCGATAGCCTGGATCTGTTGGGGAATCAGGACGATTTAGTAAAGGCGGTGCTCGCCACGGGAAAACCTGTAATCGTGTTCCTGCAGCATGGCCGTCCGAATTCCATTAACTATATTGCCGAGAACGTTCCCGCTGTTCTGGATGGTTGGTATCTCGGGCAGGAGGGCGGAACCGCGGTCGCCGATGTCCTTTTCGGGGATTACAACCCCGGGGGCAAGCTCCCGATTACTGTGCCACGGTCGGTGGGCCAATTGCCGGACTACTACTATCAGAAACCTTCTGCAAAGCGCGGTTTCTTGGGAGCGTCGATCAAACCCCTTTTCCCCTTCGGTTGGGGGCTGAGCTATACCAGTTTCAAGTATGACAACCTGCGCCTGGCTCCGAACGCGATTGGGCCGCAGGGCACGACTGTGGTCTCAGTGGATGTCACAAACACAGGCAAAGTCGCCGGAGCTGAGGTTGCGCAGCTCTATATTCGCGATGAGGTAAGCTCGGTTACACGGCCAATCAAGGAACTGCGTGGCTTCCATCGCGTTACGCTTGATCCCGGCAAGACGGAAACCGTTACATTTGCGCTGGGGCCCGATGAACTTTCGTTCCTCGATCGCGAGATGCATCGCGTCGTGGAGCCAGGAAGTTTCAACATTATGGTCGGCGGCAACTCGGTGGATCTGATCGAAACCAAATTGAACGTAGTCGCACGATAGATGAGAACGTGAGCCTGTTCGGCAATATTGCAACCATGCCCGGGCGTATGTCGCGGATCCGTCGTGACCGGTGTGTCCAGGCATTTTTACTGCTGGCATCCTCTCTGTTCGCTCTGCACACAAAGGCGATTGCATTAGCCGAACGCCACTACGTCGAGACTGCGCACTCCACGGGCAATTTCACGATTGCGGAAAAAGAATCGCTGGCTACGATCTATGTGGACGCCTCCGATCACGCTGGAGTAGTTCGTGCAACGGGCGACCTGCAAGCCGATATTGCTCGCGTGACCGGTCGTAGTCCCGCCATCATCAACCAAACCCCAACCCGCAACTACACGAGCGTCATCATCATCGGCACTATTGGGAAGAGTGCCGCCATTGATCAACTGATCCGAGAAAAGAAGATCGACGTCTCGCCCATCGCGGGCAAGTGGGAATCGTTCCTCATCCAGGTCGTATCGCGTCCTCTGCCTGGAATCGCCAGCGGGCTGATCATTGCGGGTAGCGATAAACGCGGAACAATCTTCGGAATCTACGACCTCTCCGAGCAAGTTGGAGTATCACCGTGGTACTGGTGGGCAGATGTTGCTGTCCAGCACCAAGACGCTCTCCTGGTTAGGGCCGGCCGATATGTGCAGGGGCCGCCCGCGGTCAAGTATCGCGGCATCTTCCTTAACGACGAGGCCCCGGCTCTGACCGGTTGGGTGCAGGAGAAGTTTGGGAACTATAACCATCAGTTCTACGAGAAAGTATTTGAGCTCCTGCTTCGGCTCAAGGCCAATTACCTGTGGCCGGCGATGTGGAACAACGCATTTAACGAAGACGATCCATTAAATCCGCAAACCGCCGAAATGTACGGCATTGTCATGGGAACGTCGCACCACGAACCCATGCTGCGTGCGCAGCAAGAGTGGAAGAGGCATGGCAGCGGACCGTGGGACTATTCGGTCAATTCGGAGGTCCTGAAACAATTCTGGACGGAAGGGATTGAACGCAACAAGAACTATGAAAGCGTAATTACGCTCGGCATGAGAGGAGATGGCGATCTCCCCATGACCGAAGGCGCCAACATTGCTTTGCTGGAGAAGATTGTGGCCGACCAGCGGAACATTATTGCAAGCCACGTGAATCCAGATTTGTCGGCCGTACCGCAGGACTGGGCTCTATATAAGGAAGTGCAGGAATATTACGAAAAAGGGATGCGCGTTCCAGACGATGTGACTCTTCTTTGGTGCGACGATAATTGGGGCAATATCCGGCGGCTTCCAACTGCGGAAGAACGCAAGCGCATCGGCGGCGCGGGCATCTACTATCATTTCGATTACGTTGGCGATCCACGCTCTTATAAATGGCTCAACACGATCCCGATCACTAAAGTCTGGGAGCAGATGAATCTCGCCTATAGATACGGCGCAGATCGCATTTGGATTGTCAATGTGGGTGACTTGAAACCCATGGAGTTCCCCATAGAATTCTTTCTGACTCTGGCTTGGAACCCTGACAAGTGGCCCCACGAACGCATTCAGGCGTACTCGAGAATGTGGGCACAGCGCGAGTTCGGGCCAAAGTACGCGTCGGAAATTGCCGACATCATTTCCAAATACACAAAATATAACGGACGGCGCAAGCCGGAGTTGCTCGAACCGGACACATTCAGTCTTGTGAATTATCAGGAAGCCGATCGCGTGGTGGAGGAATGGCAGAAGATTACTCATCAGGCCGAACGTATCTACGGCCTCTTGCCGGAGGACGAACGCGATGCCTTCTTTCAGCTCGTACTCTACCCGGTGAAGGCGTCCGCACAAGTTACAGAACTCTACGTGGCAGTCGGTAAGAATCGCCTCTACGCGAGCCAGGGACGCGCCAGCGCAAACGACTATGCTGCCAAGGCTCGGGCGCTCTTCCAAGCCGACGCTGATTTAACCGCGGAATACAACCAGAAACTCGCACATGGCAAGTGGGACCACATGATGGACCAGACGCACATCGGATACACCGGTTGGCACGATCCACCGACGAACGTTATACCTGAGGTCGTAGACACGGCAAATCCCGATCGCGCGGGCATCGGTATTGCGGTCGAGGGTTCGCTGCTTTCCTGGTCCGCTCGGAGGGAGGGAGCATCCTTGCTCCCAGCGTTTGACGTTTTCAATCAACAACGCCACTACATTGACATATTCAATCGCGGCCGAACGGCATTCGAATTCACGGCGCAAACCACACAGCCGTGGATCAAGCTGAGCGCGACCCACGGGAAGATCGAAAAAGATGAGCGGCTTTGGGTGAGCATCGACTGGAGCAAAGCTCCCAAAGGGAATGCCAGCGGGACAGTGACTCTAGCGGGCGCGGGCGCGGACGCGGGCCCAATCAATCTGACGGTTAACGCTGTAAATCCGAAACAGCCTACCAGAGATTCACTCAAGGGTTTTGTGGAGGCCGACGGCTATGTATCGATAGAGGCTGCGCACTACACAAGGAAAATCAACACGGCGTCCGCCTGGTGGGAAGAAATCGGAGACTACGGACGAACGTCGTCCTCGATGACGATCTTTCCGGTGACCTCACCTAGCATGACAGGCAGTAAAGATTCCCCCTGCCTTGAGTATCAGATGTACTTATTCACCGCCGGCTCAGTAAAGGTGGAAACGATCCTTGCCCCCACCTTGAATTTTGTTCCGGGACGTGGGCTGAGGTATGAGATCGCCTTCGATGACCAACGACAGCAAATCATCGACGCGCTTGCCAACAACTCGGTGGCGGATTGGGGGACGGCGGTAAAGGACAGTGTCCGCAAAGTTCAATCGGAGCACACTCTAGTGAAGCCGGGCTATCATACTTTGAAGATATGGGCCGTCGATCCGGGTGTCGTTCTGCAGAAGATTGTCGTGGATACGGGAGGCGTAAAACCCAGCTATCTGGGCCCGCCGGAGAGCTATCACAACCCGCCTGCTAATGCTCGCAACTAAAGCAATTACAAACTTTCTGGATATCCGGCTGGATCCCCCCGCGCGTCACCTATCGTTGGGTGCACTCACGGTAGACGCAGACGCTGGCATTGTGCCTGCTAGATTCTCATCCGCCTTCTCGTGCAGGGCCCGCACTTTGCGAATCTCATTCTCGGCCCCCGCTTTGTTCCCGATCGCTTGGTAAAGGCGCCCTAATTGGTAGTGGGCATCGGGCCGCGTGGGATCGAGTTCAACGGCTCGAAGGAGTACCGGTTGAGCTTCTTTGTAATTCTTCTGCTGCATATAAATGGCACCCAGATCGGCGTAAACGATGCGCAAGTCGTGGCTCGATTTCAATGCTCGCTGAAATAGTGGAACGGCCTCATTCGGCTTGTTATCCTTCCACGCAATGTCTCCCAGATAGCCCAGGGCTTGCGCGTGGTTCGAATCGAGGGACAACTCCTGGTTGAACTCCCGCTTTGCATCGTCGTAGCTTTTGCGACTTCCAATAGAGGTATCCCAAGCCGAAGTGGAGGTTGGGCTCCTTCGGCGAAATCTTTGCAGCTGTCTCAAACTCAGCGATGGCCTCGGTCGTCTTGCCCAAGCCGTCGAGCGCTTCTCCAGTAAGGATGTGGGCTTCGGCCGAATTCGGATCCTGCTCCACAATTTTGCGGAACTCTTCCTCGGCGCAAGAGTACTTCTTCGCCAAAAGGCAACTCTGCGCCAGGGTTTTGTGGAGAGCAGAGTTCGTAGGGTCCGCCGTGGCCACGGGTTCCAGGTACTCTACCGCCAGCGCAAACTGCGTGGCGCCGTAGTAGCTGAGTCCGAGGATGGTGCGCACTTGCGTGCTGGTTGGATCTGCGGCTAACGCGCTCTTGAGAGGCACGATTGCCGCTGAGAAATGGCCCTGCTTGAACTCACACAGGCCAAGGTTAAGCGATATGCCTGGCAGTTGGGGGTTGAGCGCCAGGGCCTTTCTGTAGGCCGTAGCCGCCTCCGGGAGCTTCTGCTGCTTCGATAGAACGACACCCAAGCTGGCGAACGCGGCGGCATCGTGGGGATTGCTTCGGGTGACCGCAGTCCACGCCTGGGCAGCTTCGTCCAGTTTTCCCAGTTGTTCGAGAGCGATTGCTTGCGACGGCGTAGCGGTCTGCGCATTCGAAAGCACCTGCAGAAAGAGGACGAGAGCCAACCACGCCTTCCAGACCGCTCTTGATGTTTTCTTCGGCATGGGGGTAAGGATGGGCGTTTTCTGGATCAAGTTGCACGCCCCAAACGAGAAGTGTAATTCATCGTGAAGAAATTCCATGCCGGGGAGGTGCGGACAACGAGCAAGATAGGGTTTCGAGTCGCTCCATAAAAAAGGCCCCGCTCGCAACTCATGCTGAGTGCAAGCGGGGCTGAGGCGGTACTTTTACAACTAGAACATCGCTTTAAGCGACAATTGGAATTGGCGTGCGTCGTAAGCTTTGGAGATAACTCCAAGGCTAGCCTTGGGTCGGTACGTTCAGGCCGATGCCGCCATTATTCTTGTCGCCATTGAACTCGGTGTGGTTAAAGGTGTTGAAGCTGTCTGCCCGGAATTGCAGCTTGAATCGCTCTGTGAAAGCAAAGGTCTTAAAGAGCGTAAGATCCCAGTTCTGGCGGCCAGGACCACGGAGTGCATCAAATCCCAGTGTGCCGTAGCAGTCCTCTCCTGTTCCGCCGACAGTGCAGGTCGGTTTTGAGAACGCGGTAGTGTCGAACCATTCGCCAACCTTTTTCGGGTAAGAGATTTTCCCGATCAAGTCTGGCCGGTTACCCGTATTTCCAATAATGCTAGCCGCGTTCGTACCGCTCACTCCGAGATCAAGTGGTGCTCCTGACTCGAAGGTGACAATTCCTGAAATCTGCCATCCGCCGAGGGCTGCTTTCGTGAACTGGTTGCCGTTTCTGAAGACCGGGATGTCGTAAACGAAGTTGACGAACGCGTTGTTTCTGCGGTCAAACTGGGATGGCCCGATATCGTACTTCCATCCAGCATACGGATTGGTGACGTTGTTGAGGTCCCCGCCGCTGCCGTTACTGGTGGTTGCGTCAATCGCCTTTGAGAACGTATAGCCAAATTGCAACTGGAGATCGCGGGTCACTCGCCCGTGGAGATCAACTTGTAGCGAGTTGTAGTGTGAACTGGCTTCGTTCTCGGCAAGGCGGATGCCGCCAAAACCAAGATACGTAACCTGCGTATTGTCGAGCTTTCCGGCAGCAACCATGCCGGGGAGCAAATTCAAAGGTGGAAGGTTGATGGCCCGATAGTCGTTCAGATTGGTATCGTGGCTACCGACGTACGAAATGCCCAAGACGGCCCGGTGGCCCAGGGCCTGTTGCACGCCAGCGCTGTACTGATACGCGGTACCCGGTTTGTAGGGGTTGGCGATGCCAGTGATCCCGAGTGGCAGAACCGGCAAATCTGCCGCCGTATCAGAGTGCCGTCAGTAACACTGAGGCCGGGATTCGACAACGATACGTTGTTGAGGGTGGGTTGGAAGTTGCCTGGCGGGTTGGTGGCGCCGTTATACATATCGTTGCCCTGAACCCGTTCGTACATGATGCCGAAGCCGCCGCGGATAACGGTTCTACCCTGACCCGTAAGGTCATAGGCAAAGCCGATGCGAGGTCCGAAATTGGCCCAGTGGTCATTGACCAGGCCTTTGGGAATTCCATTCTTGCCGCCCGTGCGATGCCGTTGGTGTAGAACTGCACTCCAGCCAGAATAGGATTCGGACTCGTGCCGAGCGCCGGACTCGGTCCTCCCGGGCACGCCGGGACCGAGTTCACGCTGCAAATGTGCCCTTGCGAGTCAAACGTGGCCGCGTTGGCAGGGTCATAAAGGTTGGGATAGAAGTTTGTGGACTGTTGGTTCGCCTCGTAAGTGTGCGGCATTCCGTCCCAGCGCAATCCAAGGTTCAACGTGAGTTGTTTGTTCACGCGCCAGTTGTCCTGAATGTAAGAGGCTAGTGAAATGTTGTTCCATTGCCCGTGGATTTTAAAGGCATCCTCGTTATAGGACTGGGAGAAGCCAAGCAGGTAATCGGCGAAATCGTTACCCGTGAAGGATCCGTTGAAGTTGAAGTTGCCTTGAGTGTTGGCAAAGGCGTCCTGGCCCTTTTTGTAGATCGCCCAGCTAAATCCGAACTTCAGTTGGTGGGCACCCTTGGTCCAGGAAATATCGTCACGCAGTTGATAGTCGTCTGCTTTGTTGAGCCAGGGGGTCCAGTTCGACGTGTAGTTCGTTCCCGTACCACCGTTCAGATTGATGGAAGGGATGCGGCTACCCACATTGGGTCCGCTGAACAAGCGGTTAAATGAGAAACCAGCCTTATCACCATCAAAGAGTCCCTGAGGGATGATGTTGATGCGGTTCCCGTTGTAGTTGAAGGAGGCCTCGTTGAGCAGAGTCGGGCTGATCACATAGGTCGTGTGAACGACGGCACTATAGGAAGGATTTCCGAAGACGTCGCTGACGGTAGGAACGTTGTCACCGCTCCACTGCGTGGTTCCGTAAGTTTGGGAAATCTGCTCGGAGACCCAGTGCCCGAAGACGGAGAACTTGCTGCTGAACTGGTGATCAACGCGGGCAATTTCTTCGCGCAAGGTCGTCGGAGAGTTGTTGCCGCCGAAAAACTGGGGCTGGCCTTTGCTGTTGACGGAGTTGTTGGCGGGGAAGATGCCGTACGTCAACAGGTTCTGGGCGTTTTGATCGAGCAGAGTTGACGGTATCTGATTCCCGGTGAAGGGTTGCAGGGTTGCATTATTCGGGGCTGAATCATTGCATGCCCCGCTAACGGGGTCGGGCGTGCTGAGAGTCTGTCCCGCAGTGGCGAAAGCAGTCGCTAGAGCCGCGCTAACCTGATTGGTGCATGGAGTATGCAGGGTCGCCGCAGTCGCACCAGCAAACAATCCGCCATACGTTGCAGTATCGGGCACGACGACGTTCGTAGAGCCACCGTCGATCTCCTTGCGCCATTCCATGTTGAAGAAGAAGAAAGTTGGATGCTCTTTCCACAAGGGAACCTGACCGCCGAGATTGAAGCCATACACGTTGTACCGCAACTCGGTGACTTTACTTGGGGGCGGGATTGAAGTAGTTGCGAGCGTTCAGCGCATCGTTGCGGAAATATTCCCAGGCGGAGGCATGGAACGTCTTGGTTCCTGATTTCACGGCCGTGGTGATGGTAGCCGCCGAGGAGAGCCCGTATTCAGCGCTGTAATTGGACGTAATGTTGTTGAACTCGGCGATGGCGTCGATAGACGGCATGACGCTGCCGCTGCTGCCACCGCGGTCTAGGTTTTCGCCTCCATCGAGAAGTTGAAGATTGTGCCCGGCGCGCTGCCCGTTAACACTAACGTTGCTGTCGCCACTTACCGGTGTGAATCCTACCCTGGCCGACTGAATGCTCGACGCTCCGGGCGCCAGCGCGAATAGCGTGTACAAGCTTCGCCCATTGGTGGAAAGGTTGCTCACCTGTTCGCCATTGATGACGGTGCTGACCTCGCCTGTGTCCGTCTGCACGGCGACCGCATTGGCCTCGACAGAGACCTGCTCTTGTACGTTGCCGACTTCAAGCTTGAAGTCAACTCGGGCGTGCTCAGCGACGTTTAATTCCACGCCTTTTTGTTCAGCGGCTTTGAACCCTTTGGCCTCGGCGCGGATCGTGTAGTGGCCAATCGGCAGACTAGGCGCTGCATATTGCCCGTCATTGTTGGTCGTAATGCTTCGCGCAATTCCTTTGTCAACACTGGTGACGGTGATGACCGCACTGGGAACCACCGCGCCCGTCGAGTCTGTAACCGTCCCCACGATGGTTGCTTCCTGGGCGAAGGCCTGGGACGCGAGTACCAGGAAAGCAGTTAGTAGAATGGCAAAGTGAAGCTTACGGCCTCGCACAGCAAGACCAAGACTCCCGACAGACATGGGCGAGAGAGATTTCATTTTGCAACCTCCGAATTGACTAGGTTCGCGAGCAACCTGGGCGCAGCAACTCCTCGAACTCCGTAAACGTTATCGGTAATACATTCATCCGATGGCTACTGTCAAGAGAAAAAACGTTCGAGTACTTCGGTGGTAAGAACTAATTTGCCCCGTACAGCATTTCGGCGGGTGTGTACGCGCTCCTTTTCAATTTTGTCGTTTAGCGGATATTTCGCGCTGATCGATTGCGGGGGAAGTCGATTTCTCAACGAGGTTTTCGCTCGATGTTGCGTTCTTTCAACGGCAGTTTGAAGCCCGCCCCGACTCGCCACCCCGATAATTCTGCTCGGCATGGGGAGATCACGCGTTCAAGGCAAAATTCAACGCAGTTTTCCCCGTAAAGAAAGTTTTATCCTTCCCTGCGAATCGACTCGGGGCGCATCAGGAAATCACGACCGCGGCCCGGGAGTATACTCAGCCTGAGCGTTCTCGCCCGGGACTGGAATTGTGTGGCCAGAGAAGAAAAAGGGGAGCCGATGTTCACACGAAGAATCGTTACGCAATTGATGGTGGTGGGCTTCTTCAGTTCTTGCGTTTCATTCGCTCAGCAGAAGCCGACGTCCCCTCTTAGTCCCCAGGCGCAGGAATTCCCTGTCATCATGCAGGAAAGCGTTTCGGCCGGTAAAACCGCGGTTGGAACGAAGGTTCGAGCCAAACTTGAGGTCGCAACGTTGGTGCAAGGCAAGGTCCTTCCGAGGAATGCGACGTTCACCGGAGAGGTGGTTGAATCCGCTGCGAAGACCGCCACGACTCCGTCGCGGTTGGCGATTCGAATGGATTCCGTGCAATGGAAAGATGGAACTGCCCCTCTGAAAGTTTACCTCAGCGCTTGGTACTACCCTGCGACGGAAGAGGCCGGGCAGGACTTGCAATACGGGCCGCCACAATCACCCGGGAAGAAGTGGAATGGGCAGGGGGCCTACCCAAATCCGAACACTCCGGCTTACAAGCCATTTCCAGGGGGAGACCAGGATGAAGACAAACCATCCGTTCCGGACACCGCTGCGACGAAAGTATCTGATCACCGGGTTGCGATGAAGGATGTGGAGTGCGTACGTGGCGAAGACGGGACAGCGACTCTGGTTTCCAAACGCGTCAACATCAAACTCGATAGGCTGACAACTTACGTTTTCGCCGCCAGCGATGCCCCATCTGCGAAATGATTTTCGCGTTCCCACAATGGATATTACCGGTATCGTTTACCGTGGTGGTGGCGAATAACCGCCGGTTTTAGGCGAGCCCGCGCAAGGGGATCGCGACCTCTCCGGTTCACGAGCAAACACCCATTGCCGGAGTAAAATATCACGGATGACCGCTGTTCCCGACATGAAGATGCGTCAGTTTTTTTGTGTACTCGTGGCGACTCTCCTGGTTACGAGCGGACCCCTGTGGCCACAAGGACGTGGAACTCAAGCGTTTCAGGCGAAAACAGATCCACAGACCGCGAGCGCCGACGACAGTCCAATCAGATTTGCCTACCAGTCGATCGATTTCAAGCTTGATAGTTGCGAGACACCGGAGCGCCATGCACCTGAAACAATGGCCGGCGGTGTCGCCATTTTCGACTACAACAATGACGGCAAACTCGACATCTTCTTCACAAACGGCGCGGACATAAAAACGCTCCGTAAGACATCCGCAAAATACTCCAACCGTCTCTTCGAGAACGATGGCCACGGACATTTCACGGACGTGACCGAAAAAGCTGGACTTGCGGGAACAGGCTATGACATAGGCGTCGCGATTGGCGATTACGACAATGATGGCTACGAAGACATTTTTGTCGCGGGCGTGTATCGCAATACCCTCTATCACAACAACGGAGACGGGACCTTCACCGATGTAACCGCCAAAGCCGGGCTGAACAAACCCGATATGGAATACGGGCCGCTCTGGTCTGTCGCGGCAGATTGGGTGGACGTGAATAACGATGGCTGGCTCGATCTGGTCATCGTGAATTATCTGAAGTGGGATGGTGCGCATGAACCGGTGTGCGAGTCGTACGGGCATCGGGAATATTGCCATCCAAAAATGTACAAACCCACACCCAATCAATTGTTGATTAACAATGGAAACGGCACCTTCCGCGATGTATCTGTCGAGTCCGGCCTCCGTGCTCATCCCGGAAAAGGGATGGGCGTCGCTGCAGCTGATTCCAATCTCTCAGGCAAGATGGATCTTATAATCCCCAACGACAAGCTGATGAATTCGTTCTTCAGCAACAAGGGAAATGGCAAGTTTGATGAAGTTGGTTTCGACGTAAACGTTGCCTTGCGGGAAGATGGCACCTACATTTCGGGCATGGGTGTCGATTTTCGCGATCTCGACAACGACGGTTATCCGGACATCGTTCTAGTCGCGCTCGACGGGGAAACATTTCCGGTCTACCGGAATACGGGCAAAGGAAACTTTGTGGAAGTCACCCGCGAGAGCGGAATGACCAAGCTGAGCCTGCCCATGGCCGGATATTCTCCGACCATAGCCGATTTCGACAACGACGGATGGAAGGACATCTTTGTCTCGCGCGGACACGTTCAGTCGCTCTTGGCAGAGCCGAATCTGGTCGTAGCACAACCCAATACCGTCTTTCGCAATCTGGGAGGCATGAAGTTTTCAGCCTTAACCTCTGAGGCTGGACTCACGGCCCAACCTCCCTCGCGACACCGGGGCTCAGCCATCGGCGACCTGAACGGCGATGGTCGTTTGGACGTCGTGGTGAGCGCGATCGGTGCTCCGGCGGAAGTGTGGGTGAACCAGAGTCCGGGCAAGAATCATTGGTTGGAATTCAAGCTTCAAGGGACGAAGAGCAATCGCGATGGTATCGGAGCGAGAATTAAAGTGGTTACCGGCTCTGCAGTGCAGTACAACCACATGTCCACCAGCTCGGGCTATGCATCGTCAAGTGCAGGTCCAGTTCACTTTGGATTGGGAACACACACTGTGGCCGATCTGGTCGAGATCCGGTGGCCCTCCGGCATTGTTCAGGAATTACGGAACGTGGCGGCCGATCGCATCGTCGCGGTCAAGGAATCCGCCCGTTAGCTCACAACCGATTCTCAGGCCAAGCCATCCGCTACTTCATTGCCGTTTCTTGGGGCTTTCTGCTTGGCCAGAGCAATTGATTGTTGATGGAGAAAGAAATCAAGATTACCGCGCATCACCAAGTGCGGTGCCAGAGCGATCTCATGGGATTGCGCTCCGCCCTCGGCCAAATGCTTGTGCAACATTCGGAAGGCCATGCGGCCTTGCGTACGAGGACGTTGGTAGATGGTCGCAGCCACTGCGCCCGATCGAATCTGGGGAACAAGATCGGGGAACAAGTCCGTCGTGATGATCGTGAGGCGGTTCAGAATTTTTGCGTCGTGCGCCGCCTTCAATACCGGGATCGAATCCTCAGTGGTTACATACACGCCACGCAAGTCCGAATGATCCTGAAACAGCGCGCGACACTTGCTATAAGCTTCCGCTTCCATGCCATGATCCTCGACTGGTGGCAATAGGCGCAGGTTCGGATAAAGCGAGCGCAACGTTCTTTCAAAGGCGGCAGACTTCTCGGAGTGCTCGGTGATCGCTTTGTCGAAGAGCGTAGTCGCGACCGTCCCTTCTTGCCCAGCAAGGAACCTACCCATCAGATCCGCGGCAATGGAACCGCTGGCAAGAGTGTCGATCGCAACAATGCCCAATCGACCGCTGTCAGGCGCATCAGTTACCGCGCAAACCACGGGGATGCGGGCTCGTGAGGCCCGTTTTATCCAAGGCCGGAAGGTGTCGGGGTGGCTTGGAAATGTAATGATTCCGTCGACCTTCTCGCGGATAGCGGTTTCAAAAACCTCTTCTTGTAATTCCCCGAGTTGTGCGTAGGTTTGGAACTCAAGCTCAACATTCTCGAGCGGCACTGCGGCGGATTCCTCTCGAATCCCCGCCCGCACTTCGTCCCAGAAAGAAGTGGTCCCTTCTAAGGTATTGACCGACACACGAAGAGTCTTTTTGGAAGATAAATAACGAGCCGCAAGGTTGGGGCGATAACCCAAACTCTTCGCCATGCGCAAGACCTTGGCTTTCGTAGCCGGACTCACGTCGGGGTTGTCATGCAAAGCGCGGTGCACGGTGCCAATCGAAGTGCCTAGCGCCTTCGCAATGTCAAGCAGCGTAGTCGGGTTCTTGCCCATTCATTCCCCCGGCTTCTCGCCGCCTGAACATAGTCATGCCTAATGCCGCGGTGGAAGCCACTCGACCAACAGAACACAAAACCGATAGTGGCGAACGTACTGACCAAAATCGAAGCTAACGTTAAACTAACCAACTCAAACGTGCAAGGATACGCGCCCCAATTCACGCTTTAACCTCAGGAATTAGCCCCTTTGCGGATCAGAGTCGCCGGATCGGTGACTGTGCCAGCAGGATTCCGATCTAAGGCGTGCGACAGAAGGGACGTTATGACAGGCCGATTTTCGGATTGAATCTTTCCGGAGGTTTACGGTCATTTCACTGAAAACCCAGAGGCGTCCGGGAGAACCGTTCCCAACAAAACGGGGGATTTTTAGCGTAAACGTTTCCGCTATACTGCGTGCATCAAGGACTCACCCTAGGCTTTCAGATGATCTCCGATTGCCTTTGCGCCACGTGCGTCAAGTCTTATTCACAAAAAGCGAGGAGCACGATGAACTCGACTTCAATCCCGAAACTCTTCCTGATTACTCTTGTTTTGAACACGGCGCTCGCGTCGTCGTCGAGTTCTGACCTGCACTTGACACAGCAGGAGGTTCTTGAAACCCAGGGATTGAGCGTTCTGCTGTTCCACAACTCTTATCACCGCGTTTTCGGTGATCAGAAAATGAGTGGATTAGAAATTATTCTTCAGGATCAGCGAATCGCCACGAACGGAGACCTCCGCTTATCACCAACTCCGGGCCAGTGGGATCCGATTCCGGACTTCCAAGAAAGAAAGCACGGGCCGCTTCCAGACGAAATAAAGGCATACTGCGCCTACCCGGATCAAGCCCTCAACTATCGCATCGACGTTCGGCCAGAAGCTGGGGGATTTCGAGTAGCCGTGCAGCTCGAGAAACCTGTCCCGCCAGCACTCGTCGGCAAAGCTGGGTTCAACCTCGAATTCTTGCCGACGCTGTATTTTGGCAAATCTTACATCGCTGGCGAGGACAGCGGGATATTTCCTCGCCACCCCGATGGCCCAATGGAGAGTACGGGCGACGGAACTTCGGAGCCGCTCCCGTTGGCCGTTGCGAGCAAGTTCGTCTTTGCCCCTGAAGATCCCTCGACGCGGGTCGCCATCGCTTCCGAAAGTGGCCCGATCCTGTTGTTCGATGGCCGCAACAAAGCGCAGAACGGATGGTTCGTTGTACGGACGTTGATCCCCGCTGGCAAAACCGGCGAAGCCGTGGTGTGGCATATTCACCCTAACGTGATCGCCGGATGGACTCGTCCCCCGGTAGTTGGTTACAACCAGGTGGGCTATACGCCCGAACGAAAAAAGATTGCGGTACTGGAACTCGATCCCCTTTTCGATGCGCCCAAGACTGCTCGCGTCGTCCGCCTGACTCCTGCCGGTGAGTATCCTGTGGTATTTACTGGCGCGATTCAACCCTGGGGCAAGTGGATGCGTTATAAGTACGCGCACTTCGATTTCTCCACGGTTCGCGAACCTGGTATTTACGCGATCGAATACGCAGGTCAACGCACGGGCCCTTTCCGTATCGCAGAGAATATCTACGACGAGATCTGGCGTCCATCGCTTGAAACGTATCTGCCCGAGCAGATGGACCACGTCAAGGTGCGCGAGGGATACCGTATTTGGCATGGTGCATCGCACCTCGACGATGCCCGCCAGGCTCCGGTCAGCTACACCCATTTCGACGGATATAAACAGGGCCAGACAACAGATTCGCCCTTTTCGCCGGGACAACATATCCCGGGGCTCAATGTTGGGGGATGGTTCGATGCTGGAGATTTTGATTTGCGCACCCAGACTCAATCCCGCGTGATCACTGATTTGGTCCTGACGCGAGAGATATTTGGCGTTAATTCCGATGACACATCAGTGGACGAAAACGGACGCTACGTTCAACTCCGAAAGCCAGACGGTGTGCCCGATGTCGTGCAGCAGGTTGAGCACGGCGTGATTCTGTTGTTGGCGCAATACCATGTAATCGGCCACGCGATTCCCGGAATCGTTGAACCCACCTTGGAGGAGTACACGCACTTAGGAGATGCAGCCTCAAAAACCGATGGCCGCATCTACTCTGAACGGATGGGTCTCACGGAGAGCGACGGCATCTATTCCGGAGTGCCCGATGACCGCTGGGCATTCACGACCCACACCACAGCCCTGAGCTATGACACTGCCGGCGCCCTCGCAGCAGCGAGTCGGGTTCTTCGCGGCTACAACGACAAAATGGCCGAAGAGTGCTTGCAAACTGCCGTGAAAGTTTGGGACGAAGAGCACTCACACCCGCCGGCGCTTTTCCAATATTTCAATACTACGGGGAGCAATCTGCGGCACGCCGAGATTGAGGCTACGACTGAACTGCTGATCTCGACCCACGGCGCGGAACCCTATCGCAAGCGCCTCAAAGAATTATTGCCGTTGATCAGGGAAGAATTCGCATTCGTGGGCGGAACCGCCGCGCGTGCGCTGCCGTTCATGGACGAAGAATTTAAACAAGAAGTGTCGTCCGCTGTAGCTGCTTACAAACAAAAGTTACAGGAAACGATTTCCCGCAACCCTTATGGTGTGCCGATCTCGACCGGCACCTGGGGAGGGTCGGAGGGAGTAACCCGATTCGCAGCGGAAATGTACTTCCTGCATGAAGCCTTTCCAGAAAGTGTGGGCGTCGAAGACACTCTCAACGGTTTGGACTACGTTCTCGGACGGCATCCCGTGTCGAACGTCTCCTACGTATCGACGGTAGGGACCCAGTCGAAGCTGATCGCCTATGGCAACAATCGCGCGGACTATTCGTTCATTCCCGGTGGAATGATCCCAGGAGTCGTGATCATCCAGCCCAACTTTCCAGAACTCAAGGAGGCGTGGCCATTCCTCTGGTATGAAAACGAATATGTAGTTGACGCCGCAACGTCGTTTATTCTGGCTGCGAACGCGGCCCACGCCGAGACCAAGAGCATGAAGTAGAACGGCGAGTTGGGAACGTAACTAATTTCCGTGCCAGTACATTTGCCATCCCAAGTACCGCACGGCCGCCTCGTGCACTGCGCCCGCCGTGGTCGAGAAGTTTGCGGCCACATGATGCTCAAATCCGTTCTCGCAGATGTAACGTAGTAGCTTCTGCAAGTCGCCGATCTGCACGACCCCCACGCCGCCAAACGTGTTCAATGAATCATTCGTGAAGCTCCCTTCGCCCACGTAGCCGCGCATCGCTCCCGCAGTATCGTCGGTCGAGAAGCGCGCAAAACTCATCGCACCTGGCTTCACCCGTCCCACGACGGTGCCGAAGGTGTTGTCCTTGCCGACGGTGCCTGCGATGATCTCCTGAAAATCCATGCCGCACGTCTTGGAAAAAGTGCTTGGGTAGGTTGCTGCAGTGGAAGCACACCGCCTTGTTCGGATCGTCGCCGTAATTATTGTTCCAGTCGAGAAGCGCGCTCGGCGTTTCCGATGCGAGGGCGAGCGCGTGCATGCTGAGTGTCCCGCACACATCCACTTCGCATGCCGCGGGCAGCAGATTGTTGCTCATCATGCTCATGATGGTGCAAGGCACCACGCCAAAGTACTCTTCCATCGCCGTCCAACATTGCACCGCGCTGACCTTCACGTCGGTCTGCTTCATCCAGTCGTCGATGACGTATCCGAGTTTCGCCATCTTGATCAAGGCGGGTTCCGGCACGCCGCTGGTGGTGACATATTTGCGGATCTCCGCCATTTTGCCCTGCACGCCAGCGTGATCGTCTTTCAGCCGCGCGATGCGCCCTAGAATCTCGGACAAGTCCACTGTCTCGGTTGTGATGCCGTGCGCTTCCAGAAGTTTTTCGCTGTAACGCACCGTGTTAAATGCCGCCGGTCGTGCGCCAATGCTGCCGACCCGCAGATTCCGCATTCCGTTGACAACGCGGCACACCGCTCCAAACCACGCCAGATCGTCTTGAAACTCCTCCGAGTCGGGACTCACCGTGTGCAACCGGGTCAGGGAATAAGGAATCCCGTACTGCCGCAGGTTGTTGCAAGCCGACATCTTTCCGCAAAAGCTGTCACGACGATGCAGGATGGTCATTTTCGAAGCATCGTCAGGAGTTGCCTGGACCAGCACGGGAACCTCGAGCCGCGCCAGTCGCATCGTGTCGGCGATCGCGCGCTCGTCCCCGAAATTGGGAAGCGACACGATCACGCCATCGAGCCGGTCGCGGTTCTTCTGAAAAAGCGCCGCGCACCGCTTGGCTTCCTCGTGCGTTTCGACCGCGCCGTGCTTGCTATCTTCTGCGCCTAGCACAATGCAATCCATGCCTGCCTTGGCCAGCGCCTTGATCATCTCTTCGCGCCCAGACTTAGCTAATTGGTCGGGGAAAAATCCGCGATTGCCAACGATCACGCCCATCGTCATTTTCTTATGAGACATATCATTCCTTTTCTATCTATGAATCGGATCGGTCACTTCACTTTCGCTTGCCCATAGTGAGCATTGCTGCCGTGCTTGCGGAAAAAATGCTTGTCGTGTAGTTCCCTTCCCAGTGGCCGGGAATCTGCATTGATCGCCAGCGTGCGGCTCGCCATGCGAGCGACATATTCCAGAATCACCGCGTTATGCGCCGCCTCCCCCGGCGTCGCACCCCAGCAAAAAGGAGCGTGCCCGGCCACCAGCACCGCCGGAATCGAGTCGGGATCAATCTTCGAAAACGTCCGGCAAATTGCAGCGCCAGTTTCGAGTTCGTAGTCGCCCGCAATTTCGGCAGCAGTCAGCCGCTCTGTCACGGGGATAGGCCCGTGAAAATAATCCGCGTGTGTAGTGCCGAAACACGGAATTGGCTTCTCGGACTGCGCCCACGCGGTGGCAAACTCCGAATGCGTGTGCGCGACCCCCGCAATGTTTGGAAAGTGCTTGTATAACTCGAGGTGTGTGGCCAGATCAGACGACGGGCGCAAATCGCCCTCGACTATTTCGCCGTCAAGCTTGGTGATGACCATGTGTTCCGGTGTTAGTTCCGCGTAAGGCACGCCGCTCGGTTTGATCGCGACCAGCCCATCTTCCCGCGAAATCCCGCTGGCATTACCAAACGTATACAGCACCAGACCGCGACGCACCAATTCGAGATTGGCCTCCAGCACGTCTTCTCGCAAGGTTCTCAAAAGCATCAGCGATCTCCGCTGCGCGCTCGTGGTGTTCCCCACCCCGGTCCATGGCAGTCACCTCGCGCCCGGTCAAGTTAACCTAAGCGTTTTTCTGCAACGAGTGCAAGTAAGAAAAATGGTGGAACAGAGGACGATTCGCTGGAGTGCTAAGGCCGCAGGGGCTGGAATAGTATGCCGGGTAATTTTTCGGATTCTGTCGAGGCGCAGTCAAAGGCTCTTACGGAACTCTTTTTGCGTCTTAACATGCTGGAATCCGTTGGTGATATAAAACTGATGAGCGCGATCGCGCTTGACGTTTGAGCGGACGGAGATATCGTTACAACCAAGGCTTCGGCCCCATTCTTCGGCGGCGTGGAGGAGTGCCCTTCCGATTCCGTGGGAGCGAGTGCTCTGCTCAACCACGATCCCATTAATTTCCGCGCAGCTGCCTGTCTCAACGCTCCGGAAGAGGTAGGCTCCGACCCAGCCCGCGATTTGGCCCTCTGCAAGTTCGGCAACAAAAACTGCGTACTGGGTTCGGTCCTGCATCAGGTTGAGGCGCTCCTGGACCTCTCGCCCTTTACACTCGTAGCCGAGCTGCACCGCGAGGCAGGCCATCGCGTCGCAATCTTTCGGTTGAGCTGGGCGAACCGCGCACGCAAGTTGCAGAGTAACTTCTGAATCCTGACTCATTAACAAAGACACCCACGTGTCTTGAGGATGAGTCATCCTCTGTGCTCTGTCTTGAATCTATTTGACTTGACGGACGCGCGGCGAACCGGGTTATTCTTGGCTCCTGTCATCTGCGCCTCTCGCTTGAACGTGTCGCCAACCATCGACAATTCGAAATTCCGCCCGATCAAGCACGGCATAGACTTTTTGCCGTTCAGTTTTAGCTTGCCTCGCCACCGGCATTTGCGCGCGTACGCAACCGTTGTGCTCGCAGGCTGCTTCGAGGAGTCAGGCTATTCCGGCCGCATACGCGCGACGGCCGGGGATGTCTTGATCCATGCGGCCCTGGACTGCCATGCAAACGAGATGATCTCTGCCGGTGTGAAATTGATCCGGCTGGACTGGGAGGATACCAGTGGGATTGGCGGCCTTCATCATTTGGACAGCGTAGATGAACTCGCGCGAACCGCCGAGAAGGATGTCACCGCAGCGACGCATCTGCTGAAGCGGGCTCTTCGCGAAAAATGTTCGCCTTCCCCAGGCCAAAAAAATGACTGGCCGGACATGTTGCTGGCCGATTTGGCGCGGGATTCTTCGATGGAGATTGGAGCGTGGGCGGAGAGTAATGGTCTGGCGCGAGAAACGGTGTCGCGAGGATTCGGGACGGCGTATGGAATCCCACCTTCGATTTTACGAGCTGAATTGCGAGCACGTTCGGCGTGGCTGCGCATCACAAGGAGCTCGCACGATCTTTGCAGGATCGCCCTGGAAACAGGTTTCGCCGATCAAGCCCACATGACCAGGTGGGTTAACCGCATCACAGGGGCTCCGCCGGCGGTTTGGCGTCGGACGACAAATCCGTAAGAGGCGTTTGCCTCACGGGCTGCGCGGCTAAGCCCCTGTTCGGCCAAACAGTTTGCCTACTTCCCTTTCGGGACGGGTTGCCGGCCTTTGGCATCCTGCCAAAGAATCGCGTTCAACTCTTGCGAGTCGATAGCATCCGGGCGAGAGAAATCCATGCGCGAGGACTGCTTCGAGCCGGGGGCTTTTGGTTTGTTCATCTCGTAGAGCAGGCCGCTGCGCAGGTTTTTGTCGTCGGCTTCATACGGAGGCTGAGTTCCGTCGCCGGAGAACAGCGGCGCCATCACCGGCGAGTGCGCATCGAACAGATTCATGGGAGGAAGCCCGATCAACTCCTCCATGGTATGAATCATGCCTACGGTTGTGTAGAAATGATGGTCCACGAAAGGCGTGGCCGAGCGGGGTGAATATTTGCTGATCACCAGTGCAGTCGAACGATGCGCATCCACGTGATCCGCGCCATTTTGCGCATCGTCTTCCACCACGAAGATTGCGGTGTCATCCCAGTAAGCGCTGTGCGACACGGCATCCACAATGCGGCCGACTGCGAGATCGTTATCGGCGACTGAGGCTCGCGGCTTCGGCTTCCCCGCTCGTGTTCCACCCGTGTGATCGTTTGGTAGCCACAACTGGACGAACTGCGGCAGTTCTTTTGAACTGCCCCGGCCTTTCACGAACTCGTCAAACTCGCGCAAAAATTCGTCTGCACGAAGTTGGTCGGGATATTCAACTGCAAAATCCGCGAATAGAGGATCGATGTGATCTCGTTGCGCTGCTTTTGTTGGGCGGATGCTCTTGAGCCTGGGGATTGCCCACGGCCACGGGCTTGGGCCGCCAGTCGGATTGCTGCGGCTCGCCAGCAGCGTCTCCCCCGGCTTGATTTCAGCCGATGGACAAGCCGCGGAAACCGGCGAGGGCGTTCCTTCTCGTGGCGACGCTACCTTCTCGTCTGTGCACCATGCGGAATCCAGCATTTCGCCATAAATGCGATAGGTGAAATGGTGCTTGGCGAGATTGTCCCAGAGAAAGCCCGTACCGGGATCGTCCATCGTGGGAAGGTCTTGATCGAGAGTGTTTCCAGGATCTCCGGGACGTTGCGCACCGCGATAGATAATATGCCAGATTTTCTCCATGTAATCGGAGGTGGCGGAACCATCGGACCAAAGATGGCCGTTGGCGGAAACGTCTCCGCTGTCATAAAAATTGTCGAGCACACCGAACTGCAACGCCAGTTTGTGCTCGTTGGGCGTGACCTCGGCGCCGAACATGGTCAGGGATGAATCTCCGTCGCCCACGCCAAGGTCGCCGAAAATCTGATCGTAGGTCCGATTTTCTTTGAGAATGTAGATCACGTGCCGGATAGGATTTTTGCCACCAGCAAACTCAATCTTTGGATTGCTGCGGACCAGATTGTTGTCTTCCACCTGCCGCGTGTAGGTGGCAAGATTCGCACGAATGTCGTCAACGCTTAACCTCTGGATCGCACCTCCGATCAGCGTTGCGATATAAGGATGCGGGTTCGGATGCAAGCCGGTCTGCACCTTAGCTTGCATAGAGTTGGGCCCGCTACTGTCTCCTTTTGCGCTGGCAATTAGCAAATCATCCCCAGTCAATGCGAGGGCACTCGGATACCACTCGGTCGGGACGAATCCGACGGGCAATTCGACCGCAGCAGGATCGGAGCTCGGATTGGACTTGGTCTCAAATACTGCGATCGCATTCAGTGACGCAGCGGCGACATAAAGATGTTTCTCATCAGCAGAGAGTGCGATCGCAACTGACGCCGCCCCGGGCTGATCATTGCTGTCGAGGGCTGCTCGGTAAATTCGCCGCAGCGAACCGCGCTTCAAATCCACTGCTGCCACTCCATCACTTTTGGCGACGGCCGCGTTCGATAAGGCCACGTAGAGCGTATCCTCACCGTGATTCAGAAGCATCGCCGTCGGATGAGAACCCGCCGCAACAGGGTCGGCGGGGCGCGCGAGCGCAATGTGACGGGTAATCCTTCCCTTCTTGAGATCCAACTCGGCCACGGATGACCCATTCCAGAGGCTGGCCCATGCCTTAGTGCCGGCGCGATTGGCAATGACCGTGTATGGATACGCGGCAGGAATGTACTTACTGGTGCTCACATCGAAAGATTGCACGACGCGGCCGGAACTAACGTCGAGCAACAGAACATTGTCAGACAGATTGTTCGAGACCAGCAGGTGATCACCTGCGCCCGAACTCAAAACAGCAAGTCCGGCGGGATAGGCTGACGCAGTTCCCGCTGGGTTCTTATCAGTATCGAGGACAATTGTTTTTCCCGGCGCCACCCGCTGCGCCGGGATCGGTATGAAACGCTCCGGCGCTACTTCTCCGTCTGCGAATTTGTAGATTGCGATCCCGTTCTCCGTCGCGGCTGCCATCGACGCGTAGAGACGATTACCATCGGTCGAAAACGCCAGCCCGATGAAGTAGGTCTGCGCCGTCGTTTTTTCGTCGCCGCGCAGCCGATCGTCTGGAAAATCGCGCAACTGGTTGTTGCTGAGGTCGAGAATCGCGATCGACTGTCGAATGCCTCTTTCTTCAAGGCCGTAACCTTGATTGAGAAGCGCGGCGTACCGTCCATTGGGGCTCAGCGCAATCGTTGCCGGAAAGCTATTCGTCCGCGCAATAAAGCCGGGGACCGGAACCGTAAGCATTTTGCTCGTAGGAAGGTTAACCCTGCGAGAGCTCTCGTTTGCGCGCGCAATTACGAATAACAGATACGAACTGGCGAGGACGGCACAAAGAATAGCGGTCAGTTTTTTCACAGTGACGAAAGACTATCAAAATCAAGCAGCCTTCAGGCTCTGCACACAAAGATGGATCAAGTTGATGAGCCTGTCTTGAATGGATTTGACCGATTGAGTCGGCGGCCCGCGGAACGGCGACTGACCATTAGCGAGAGCACTACGGGAAACGGGATGATGCGTGCGCCGGAGAGCGCTGGTAACCGCAATCAGCGATCAGATAGGAGACACGATCGAGGTAACGGGCGCCGAGGCGGGAATGCACCTGGTGGCGCTATTACCTCCGGACACCGACGACGTGGCAGTTTCGCGGAAGGCTGCCCAGAAGGGGGTTTCTGCAACACCCTTGTCCACATGCTACTTGAGCAAACCGAGGAAAGCCGGAGTCATTCTTGGTTACGGCGGCACAGACGCACATCAGATTCAAGAAGGAGTGCGCAAACTCAGGTTAAGCATACCTGCCCGCCCGGCAGGACACACAGCCTAAATTCGCGTGAAAACGGTTCGCACGGCGTTCGTCGTGACTTGCTCGACGCTCCCCAAACGGTATTTCACTGTCGGCGCGGCTTGTTCCGTTACGACGCCGGCAGCGTCCATACGAACAGTACACCGCCACTGCTTGTCAGCACGTATTGGCGACCGTCGAGTTGGTAGGTGATCGGAGAACTCGCGATCTGCGACCCAGAACCCGCGTGCCAGAGCGTTTTGCCGTCGCTTGAATCCAACGCGAGGAAATTGCCCATCGCGTCGCCGGTAAAGGTGAGCCCTGAGTCCGTCGTCAGCACTCCCGCGCCGGCTTCGGACCCGAGTTCATGGCTCCAACGGATCTTGCCAGTTTGATAATCGATTGCCTCGATCACACCCTTGCCCCAAACACCATAGTCTGCACCAGCCCACCCGTACACTCCGTCGGCCGGCTTGGCAAAATAGAGGCTGTAGCTGGGATGAGCGTTGACGATAAACAATCCGTTCTTGGTGTCGAAGCTGGGGGAACGATAGTTGGTCATGCCGGCTTCGTCGGGTGCAATCAGACGTCCGTCCGGAGCCGGCTCCTTGGCAGGATTCGGAATCGGCCGGCCTTGTTTATCGATTCCAAGCGTCCAGTTCACCGGTCCGAAAGGAACGGTCAGAAGATTCTTCCCGTTGGTGCGGTCAAGAACAAAGAAGTAGCCGTTGCGCGAGGACTGCATCAGCATCTTCTTCGGCTCGCCGTGAAAATCCCCATCGACCAGCACGGGAGTCTCCACCGCGTCCCAGTCGTGGGTATCGTGCGGAGAGACCTGGAAGGACCAAGCCAGCTTGCCGGTATCTGGATTCAGCGCGACGATCGTGCAGGTGTAGAGATCGTCGCCCGGCCGCGTCGTACCGTTCAGGACCGGAGTCGGGTTCCCGGTGCCCCAATAAACCAGATTGAGGTCGGGATCGTACGTTCCCGTCATCCACGTCATTCCTCCCGTGGTTTGATTGGGTGTTCCCGCCGGAGGAGTGGAGTTCCACTGCCACTGCGTTTTGCCCGTCTCCGGATCGATCGACCGGATATAGCCGCTCAGGTTATCGAAGTCTCCCGAAACCCCAACGAGTACGTGGTTCCCCACGATGAGCGGCGCCATGCTGGTCCAGTAGCCCTTTGTCGACATCTGCCACCTGTACGTTCCAGCGCACGCTTCCATCCTTGGCGTTGAGCGAAATGAGGTGTGCATCGGGAGCCAAAAAGAATAGATATCCCTTGTACATCGCGACACCGCGATGCCCGATGTGCTCCCCTTGGCTTGTCGGCTGGTTGTAGTGCCAGATCTGGTGGCCGGAGCGCGCATCGACAGCCCAAATGTTGTCCGGAACGGTAAAGTACAAAATGCCATCGACCAGCAGAGGCGACGACTTGATTGGCGCTGGTCTGATCTGTCTGGAACGCCCAGGCCAGGCCCAGATTCTTTACATTCTGCGGCGTGATCTGGGTGAGCGCGCTGTGCCGTCGTCCCGGAATAGTCGCCGTGATACCCCGGCCAACTGTCAGCCGGCGGATGCAGAAGCATCTGCTCATCCACCCCTTGCGCAATCAGTCATGCCTGAAGATGCGAGTGCGATGAGCGCGCTAACGACAATCAGGAATGCGTTCTTCAGAGAATTCATCGATCGACTTCGCGGTTCACATCGTTCGCCTAGCGCAAAGTTTGCAAATACGCCATCAGATTGTGGACATCGGCATCGGTGTACTTGCTGAACAGCTCCACGTGAGCACTCACGGGTGCGTCGACTTTGTACTGCACATCGGCAGTCCGCCACGAGCGATACGAACCGGTAGCATCGACGAGTCCAACCGTAAACTCATCCAGATATGCCAGAACACCGGTGATCGTTTGACCGGAAGCAAGGGTCACCGTGACTTTTGACTTCGCGTGCTTGGGATACAGCATCTGCTCTTCCAGCTCAAGCCCCTGGTAACGCGACGCGATCCCCGCCAGATCCCCGGTCGGGGAGTGGCAGGTCGCGCATCCACCGGCCCCATTGAAATACTGTTTGCCGGCCTCGACGTTTCCGGTTTGGAGATCAGCAGCATCTACGCCTTTGCGTCCACCACTTCCCCTGCGTCCGCCAGCGAGCGCATTTTTCTGCTGCGTGTGGATAAACGCTACCAGGCTTGCAATCTGCTGATCGGAACGGTCGAAGCGCGGCATGCCCTTATCAGGGCGTCCGTTGCGCACGACGGGACCGATCTTGTCTCCGTCAACATCCGCCGTCACTAGCTTCGATCGCGTGAGATCGGGACCGCTCTCTCCGCCGCCAGCGTCGCGGCCATGACAAAAGGAACAGTCCTGGCGAAAAAGAGCGCCCCCTTTCCGGACCAGTTCTGGCGAATAGGATTTGGAAACCGATGCGCTGTTGCCGTTTGATCGTGCTTCCGTTTGCGAGCTTCGGAGTGGTGGTTTGCGCTCGCAACTGTGAGGCCCACGACGAAGCAGTGACGCCAGCAGCGCGATCCAACACAACCTTAATCGAAGGGAGTTCATCGTCGCGGGCTAGTGCCCATCCCCCGATGTTTGCGGCCGCGGCATGAGAAATCGTACTGCCCTCCGTCATCCCGAGCACCCACTTGATCGCTTCAAAATACATCTTACGCGATGTCAGGGTCTTTCCAGGCCTCTTGAGTGTGTCCGAGGGTGGAATAAAATACGCGGCCTTTGCCGTACATTTTGTCCCATGCCACGGCGAAATCATGGTCCGTTCGGTGGATGCGCGGATTGTTTGCGTAGTTGAGCTTGGTGGGATCGAGACTGAGCAGAACATTCACCTTTTCGCGCGACCACTCCTTGGGCTGATAGATTTCGTCGTACTTCACGAACGCCTTCGGAAAGTGACGGACTGCCGGAAAATTCGGATCTTCATTGATAATCGGCGCGTTAAATGTGGACCACGGGATGCTGATCGAACCATCCGCCGATCATCTCACCGTATTCGGGCCACTTGTAGTTGGTATCAAGGGCAGCATGAACGCCGACAAAGCCTTTTCCATCATCCTTGATAAACGACATCATGTCTTTCTTCTGGCTGTCATCCAGGTCTAGTTCGCCGGTCGTGCTCACAAAAACGAGAGCGTCGAAGTAGTCGAGCGTCTTTGCGTTTCTTCCCAGATCCTTCTTCGTGATGAGCTCGACATCGGTCCGCAGCGTGGCCTCCCAAAGGCCGCTCTCGCGGCCCATGTTGTAGATCGCCACCATCCCGTCTGAAACCGAATCGTGCTCAAACCCTTTGGTCTGACCGATCACCAGAACATGTTTAAGGCGTACTTGCTTTTCATGCGGCGGAGGTGGAACCGAAGGATCCACCGCTGGGTGATCCTGCGCGGCCATCAAGGTCGCCAGGATCGGCATTAACAGAGAGATGAATAGAGCGATTCGAATTCGGCGCAAGGGCCCTCCCGCAAAGGCATAAAGGTAACATAAGGCGGCTGCGGTAGAATGAGCGCTTCAACATTTCAGGAGACCGAAATCGTATGCGCGTTGGAGTCTTTACTCCGTTGCTGTCGCAGTTGCCGCTACCCGCAGTTCTCAAAAAGCTCGAGGCGCTCCATATTAGTACCGTCGAACTGGCCACGGGCAACTACGTAGGCGATGCCCACTGCAAGCTCTCAATGCTTGAAAATCCGTCGGCTTTGGCCGATTTCAAGAAGATGCTTGGCGATCACGGGATAAGTATCAGCGCGTTAAGTTGTCACGGCAATCCGCTGCATCCCGACCCAGCCCAGCGCGAAACAATTCCGCGACGTGAGCCGCAAGACGATTCTGCTCGCTGAAAAACTTGGTGTCTCCGTGATGGTCGACTTTTCCGGATGCCCCGGAGATTCGCCGAGTGCTACTGCTCCCAACTGGGTCACTTGCCCCTGGCCGCCGGACTTTCGCAAGGTCCTCGAGTGGCAGTGGAACGAAGTTGTCGCACCCTATTGGCTCGAGCACGCAAAGTTCGCCGCCGACCACGGCGTGAAAATCGCGGTCGAGATGCATCCCGGGTTTGTCGTCTATAACCCCGAGACGATGATGCGACTGCGCTCCATTGCGGGACCGAACATAGGCTGTAACTTTGATCCCAGCCATCTTTTCTGGCAGCAAATCGATCCTATCGCCGCCGTGCGCGTGCTCGCAGACTCTATCTTCCATGTCCATGCCAAAGACACGCAGCTTTACTCTTCGAACCTGGTGCGCACTGGCGTCCTCGACACCAAGCCCTACACGGACGAACGTGATCGCAGCTGGATCTTCCGCACTTGTGGATATGGCCACGGTGCCGAGTGGTGGAGCGAGTTCATCTCCACTTTGCGTATGTTTGGCTACGATTCCGTGATCTCCATTGAGCACGAAGATAGCTTGCTGTCACCCGGCGAGGGCCTGACGAAAGCGGCGAACTTCCTCAATAGCATTGTGATCCGCGAGCAGCCGGCAGCTGCCTGGTGGTCTTAGTCGCGAAAGGGATACCCGAGAGAATGAAACCGATCAGAACAGCAATATTCGGTACTGGCTTTATGGGCCGAGTGCATCTCGAAGCGGTGCGCCGCGTTGAGTCGGTGGAAGTAGCCGCGATCGCAGGCAGAAACGCCGAGGCGACGAGAAGATTGGGCGTGGGCTTCTCTGTTCCTCTGATGACGACCGACTATCGCGAAGTGCTTCGCTCCCCCGCGATCGATGCCGTTCACATCGGAACGCCCAACGCGCAACATTTCTCCATGGCCAAAGACGCTCTGCTGGCGGGAAAGCATGTCCTCTGTGAGAAACCGTTGACCACCACCGTGGCGGAGGCGGAAGAACTCGTCTCGCTCGCCACGCGGCAGGGAGTGCGGAACTGCACTTGTCACAATCTGCGCTACTACCCCATGGTGCAGCAGATGCGGCGACTCCGCGAGGCCGGCGAGCTGGGTGACATTCTTGTCGTGCAGGGAACATATTCCCAGGACTGGCTGCTCTATGACACGGATTGGAATTGGCGCGTCGACACCAAAGCCGGCGGCCCGTCGCGATGCATGGCCGATATCGGCTCACATTTTTTCGATATGGCAGAACATGTAACCGGATTGCGCGTGACCTCTCTTTGCGCCGATCTTCAGACGTTTCACCCCACGCGCAAGCAGCCCAAACACTCGGTCGAAACCTTTGCCAATAAGTTGCTGGGACCGGAAGACTACGTCGAAACGCCCGTCGATACGGAAGACTTCGGTGCTGTGATCTTCCGCATGGGAACACGTACACGCGGCTGCATGACTGCCAGCCAGGTCTCGGCGGGCCGAAAGAACGGGCTCAGTATCGAGATCTACGGAACTCGATCTTCCGTTGCATGGAATCAAGAGAGGCCTGACGAACTTTGGGCAGGCCATCGCGAAGTGGGCAATCAGGTGTTCGTCAAGGATCCATCACTGCTCAAGCCCGCCGCCCGCAGCTACGCCGATCTTCCCGGCGGCCACAGCGAAGGCTACGACGATACCTTCAAGCAAGTTTTCCGTCGCTTCTACTCCTCGATCGCCGCGCCGGACACGGCGCCGGAGTATCCGCAGTTCGTCGATGGACTGCGTCAACTCACAATCCTCGATGCCGTGCTGCAAAGCAACCGCAAGCGAGCATGGGTTGATGTTCTAACCGAATCCGGAAAGTGAGAACAGCTGACTTCCCAGCAGATTGTCGATCCGTTGTGCTGATTCAACAGACGGTTAAGAACTCACTACGACCTCTGATTTTTCAGCCAGTCCATTCTGCAGAGCAGGACTCAGTAACGAGGCCGAGTGGCGGTCCAAATAGATAGTCGCATTGGAATGTCTGCGCAGAATCGACGCCGGCGCCATCGGGCTGATCTCTCCCTCAAAGCACGCCTTTACAGCCTGTGCCTTGCGCTTGTCGGGGACAACAGCGAGAATCTCTCTGGCTTTTAGAATCTGGCGCGCCGACATCGAGAGGGCGCGTGTAGGTACTTGCGAGATATCGGCAAACCAGGCTTCCCCCACTTGTTGCCGACGGCAGGCTTCATCAAGATTCACGATGATGTAGGGATCGTCGGTAGTGAAATCCGCCGGCGGATCGTTGAAGGCGATATGCCCGTTCTCTCCGATGCCGAGAAAAGCGATGTCAATCGGCGCCGAAGCCAGCTGGTTTCCGACCTCACGAACAACAGCCGAGGGATCGGGGGCGTCGCCCGCGAGCAGATGATAGTGGATGATTCCAGTCTTCTCGACCAACTGCTCCATCAGCATTTTCCGGAAGCTGCCGGGATGACTGATCGGCAGACCGATGTACTCGTCGAGGTGAAACGCCTCGACTTTTGTCCAATCGACGGCGGACGCCTTCGTGAGCGCATCCAGGAACTCGAGTTGCGAGGCCGCAGTCGCAGCGACAATCCGTGCACGGCCGCGCTCCGCGATGGCACGCCGAATCGCGGTCGCCGCTTGTTCGGCGGCCGCCCGGCCCAAGGAGACCTTGTCTTCGAATACCCTGAGACGCATACGAATCCCTCCACTGAGGCATAAGAATCGATAGCTGCAACGGATTCGCCAAATTATACAAAGGGTCGAGAAGAAAATCGGCGCCGCCTGAACCTGCATCTTACGCCGTGAAAACGCGCACTTCGTGTAAGGACAGAAGCGGAGTAACTTGTTGTGGAACGCTTATGACAGACCGCGATAAGAAATCTTCAAACGCCCTGAATATTTCGAGACGACTTATTCTTCAGGCTGCGTTGGTCCTTCGTCTTTTCACTTTTCCCGCCAACGCAACGGCGCAAACCGTGACCGTCGACGCAACACCCAGCCACGTCGTGAACAAATTCAGTCCACTTTATGCCCTGGGATCGACTGTCGATCGCGTGCCGAGCAATGCCACGGACATGTTTTTCCGCCCGGACCAGATCAAGAAAGTTCTCTCTGCGGGCTGGGGAGTCATCAGTTATCGCCAGAACACGGACCTGTTTGTTCAGGCGTGGCACTGGAATCCGATGGGAACATGGAGTGACCGCACGGGCAGAGGATATTTCACCGGAGATGCGACTCCAACGCGTGAAATGATCCAGCACTCTTACGGGTACTCCCTGCCTCACCGTGGCTTCACACGGAACGGCGGCACGGAGTTTGATGGCTACTCGCGCCTTGATGACGGCGACCTGCAATCGTACTGGAAGAGCAATCCGTATTTGACGAAGCTCTTCACCGGGGAAGATGATTCGCTGCATCCGCAGTGGGTCGTGATTGCGCTGGAGAAGAAGGAAGACATCAACGCGATCCGCATTCATTGGGCCGATCCGTACGCCAGAGACTTCGAAGTGCAGTACTGGGATGGCGCCGGCGACGCCATGGATGAGCAAAGCCAAGGTCAATGGAAGACGTTCCCGCGTGGCACTGTCACCGACTCAAAGGGGGGAATGACAACGCTGGGCATGGGCGCCGAGCGCATCAGTACGAAGTTCGTCCGCGTAGTGATGACGCGGTCTTCGAATACTTGCGACACGCATGGCTCCTCCGATCCCCGCAATTGCGTCGGCTATGCCATTCACGAACTGTACCTGGGAGTATTCGATAAAGGAACATTCCGCGATCTCATGCATCACTCTCCCGACCAGAAGCAAACGCTCACGTTGTGCTCTTCCGTTGATCCGTGGCACCAACCGTCCGATCTGTATGTTGCCCCGGATCGCATGGAGTCGGGCGATCAGCCGGGGTTCGATCTTTTCTTTACGAGCGGAATCACTCGCGGCTTGCCTGCTATCGTTCCGATCGCCATGCTCTACAGCACCCCGGAAGACGCGGCAGCACAGATGTCGTATATCAAGAAGCGTGGGTATCCAGTCTCCTACATCGAGATGGGAGAGGAACCCGATGGGCAGTACATGCTGCCGGAAGACTACGCCACACTCTACTTGCAGTTCGCCGGTGCTCTTCATCGCGTCGATCCGAATTTCAAGCTGGGTGGACCTGTTTTCGAGGGAGTCACCGAAGACATCAAAGTCTGGCCCGATGCACAAGGCCGGACCTCGTGGCTGGGGCGCTTCCTGGACTACCTGAAGGCTCACGGACGCCTGCAGGATCTGGCATTCATGTCGTTCGAGCATTATCCCTACGACGGGTGCGAGACTCCCTGGGAAAATCTCTACCAGGAGCCGGAACTGATCACGCATATCATGAAGGTTTGGCGAGACGACGGATTGCCACCGGGCCTCCCTCTGCTCGATACGGAAACCAATGCCCACGGCGGCGAAGCTTCGGTCGACATCTTTGGTGCGCTTTGGCTGGCTGATTCCTTTGGTGGATTTCTGAGCGCCGGTGGCCAGTCGACTCACTACTATCACGATCTTTCCTACTCTCCGCCTCATCCCGCATGTGCCAACAGTTGGGGCACGTATCACCTGTTCATGACGGACGAACATTATGAAATCCAGCAACCTACTTCGCAGTTCTTTGCCGCGCAGCTGCTCACGCAGGAGTGGGCCGAGCCAAAAGATGCAGAGCACACCCAATATCTCGCTTCGAGTGATGTGAAGGATTCGCAAGGGCACATTCTGGTGACAGCCTATGCTCTGCACCGTCCGGACGGACAGTGGTCGCTGATGCTCGTCAACCGCGATCGCGATCATGCGCATGAGGTGCGCATCGTATTTCACGATGGGGACAAGAACGGGAATTCTTCATTCACGGGGCCGGTGACGATGATTACGTTTGGAAGAGAACAGTACCAATGGCATCCGGCTCGCAAGAAAGGTCACGCAGATCCCGACGGCCCGGCAGCGATCTCGAATCTAAGTGGTGAAGAAAATACGCTGTATCGGTTGCCGCCGGCCTCACTGACCATACTTCGTGGCCTACTGCGTTCTGCAGCGCCGTGAGGCTTCGGTGCACTGCAGCCCGCTATTAGTGGGTCAGGGCGGTCTTACCGGTGAGCGCGCCACGCGCCGAAGCGACGGCCCGAACCAAGTCGCGAGCCCCCGAAATAATCTTCTCCAAATTTCCGTCGCGCAACGCCTTTGCATCGACAAGGTCGGCGCCCACGCCGATGGCAAACGCACCGGCCGCAATGAACTCCGCGGCGTTCGCTGCATTCACGCCTCCGGTTGGAATTAACGCAGCGTTCGGGAACGGGCCCTTCAGCGATTTCAAGTACTTCGGCCCACCTACGTTTCCGCAAGGAAAGATTTTGACGAGCCGCGCGCCATGTTCGTGCGCATTCATCAATTCGGTCGGAGTCAACGCACCCGGGATCGCCAGCTTCGCGGCCGAGCGGGCAACCGACAACGCCGCCACGGCTAAGCCCGGACTTACCAGAAATTCCGCACCGGCGCGAATGCAAGCCTCGGCCTGGTCGGCATTCGTTACCGTGCCCGCGCCAATTAGAACCTTGTTTCCATACTGCTGCGCCACTTCGCGAATCACCGCCACCGCATTTGGCACCGTCATCGTGATCTCGACAACAGGAATGCCGCCCGCGCAGATCGCTTCCACTGCGCGCGTCGCTTCATCGACTGTCGCCGCCCGCACCACGGGCACGATTCCAATTTCCGCGATTCTTCCAACCACGTCATCAATGGTCATATCATTCGCCGATTCAGCGCTCGATCCGCGCAGTCTTCGAAGTCATTGCCTGTAAGACCTCAGCCATCGTCGCCATGGTCGTATCCCCCGGCGTTGTCATTGCCAGTGCTCCGTGCGCCGCGCCGCATTCCACGCACCACTGCGGATCCTTCCCCGACAAGAAACCATAAATCAATCCCGAAGCGAAGGAGTCTCCCCCGCCAACGCGATCATAAA
>CAWAXV010000005.1:0-56000 GCA_963786095.1 uncultured Acidobacteriaceae bacterium
GAATCTACCTTGAAGAGCTTTAGACTCCGGCTGGGCCTTTGTATTGGTGTGTCCGTTTTTAACGTCACTGGCGCTTTCGCTCTCGATGCGATTCTGAGCGGAGATGCGAGCGTGAACGTTGCCCACGGCTCCCTGAACTATGGATCGCTCTCGAATCTGTATGTCGGGAATGGGAATACTACTTTTCTTCAGTTCGACTTGACGACGCTGCCGGCAGGCACGGTCTCGTCGCAGGTTAGTCACGCGACACTCCTTGTCTTTGTGAACCGGGTAAATGTCGTGGGTTCCGTATCGGTCGGCCCAGTAACAGCAGGCTGGGGCGAGTACAGCGTAACGGCTGCAACCGCGCCGGCGGCAGGAAGCTCCATCGGCAACTTTCCAGTCTCCGTGGCGGGACAGTTTGTCTCCGTCGACGTGACGAATCAAGTGCAGGCATGGCTCAATACACCGGCGAGCAACAACGGATTTGCCCTGACATCCGCGGGGGCTGATGTCCTCTTCGACAGCAAGGAAAATGACGAGACTGGCCATGCGCCGCGACTCGATATCACGCTCGTCAATCAAGGACCTCAGGGCATTCAAGGCGTACAAGGCATACAGGGCATACCCGGAATTGCTGGTCCGCCGGGAGCAGCTCGGCTCGCTGGTCCCCTTGGTCCGCAGGGGCTTCCAGGCGTTCAAGGCGCAACCGGGCCAGCGGGAGCCCCAGGGGCAGCGGGGTCTCAAGGTCCGCCGGTCAGTTTCCAGGGCGCATCGTCCGGTGCTACTACCTATTCGACTGGCGATGCGGTGTTCTACAACGGCTCCAGCTTTATCTCCCTGGCGAACTCAAATCTTAATAACCAGCCGAATACGAGCCCCGCGCAATGGTCCTTCCTGGCGCAGCAAGGTACCGTGGGAGCAACGGGCGCAATCGGAGCGACCGGCTTACAAGGGCTAATGGGCCTGACGGGAGCTACCGGTGCTACTGGCCCGTCGGCCCCATAGGAGCGACAGGGATAACTGGAACAACCGGGCCGCAAGGGCCAATCGGACTAACTGGGGCTGCTGGCCCCGCCGGTCCCACAGGGGCTACCGGTGCGACTGGTGCAACTGGGGCTACGGGCGCACAGGGGCCACCGGTCATGTTCAAGGGAACATGGAGCAGCGGTCCGGCCTACGCTGTCGGCGATGCCGTCTTTGAAAATGGCACGAGTTACATTGCGCTGGCGGCAAATCTTTCAGTAGACCCAGCGACCGATGTATCAGGCAGCGGCGGGACCTGGGCGGTTTTGGCACAGAAGGGTGCAACCGGAGCGACCGGGGCTGCGGGAGCGATCGGTTCGCAGGGGCCAATTGGTTTAACCGGCGCTGTGGGAGCAACTGGCCCTGCCGGTCCCACAGGCGCCATTGGCGCTACTGGCGCGACTGGTGCTCAAGGTGCGCAAGGCCCGCCGGTCACTTTAAGGGAACCTGGAACAGCGGCACTACCTATGCCATCGGCGATGCGGTATTCGAAAACGGCACAAGCTACATTGCGCTAGTAACAAATACTGCTGTCGATCCGGCGACGAACGTATCCGGCAGTGGTGGAATCTGGGCAGTCCTTGCGCGGGCTGGTTCCTCGTCGACAGTCACTGTGGGCACGACGACAACAGGCGCGTCAGGAACATCGGCTGTAGTGACGAATTCAGGAACAAGCTCTGCGGCGGTTCTCAATTTCACGATCCCCCAGGGACCTGCTGGTGCAACCGGCCCTGCAGGTGCGACGGGTGCAACGGGGCCCGCGGGGCCTGCTGGAGCAAACGGTAGTGGAGTCAATGCCATTACTTTTGCGATGGAATTCGTTAATCGAGGAACGAATGCAGGCACAACGTTCTTTATGTCGCCGCTTGCTGCCTCAAGCAGTCCAACTACGGCAGTAAACAGTGTTATAGCAAGCGCGACCGCGTCCAACTTTTCTGCGATGCCGGTGGCTTGCACCATGAGCGCTCTCAATGTCGGCATCAATAACTACAACACTGCTTCTGCCGACACAACAAAGATCACCGTCTACAAGAACCAGGTGGCGACTGCGATGACCTGTTCGGGAACCACCAACGGCAATAGTCTGGGTTGCCGCGACACGACACATGTCTTTTCGGTTGCGGCCGGCGACAACATCAGCATTGCCTTTGTTGAAACCAATGCTACCCCCTTCAACAAGGTAACAATCTCGCTGGTGTGTCAATAAATCACGATTGCGGTAGAAGGCAACCAGACAGACAACGGCAGTAAATTAGACGAGTTTCAGCAGCCTGCAAAGACAGGCAGAGCTTAGCAAATTTCTTTTCCCAGGTCATTCAGCAGTTTTCTTCCCTGACCAATGGTTAGAGGCAACGCAAACGAACCACGACCGCTAAAAAGGAGAAAGCAAGCATGGATCCATTCCTCGGAGAGATACGGATGGTTGGCTGGAATTTTGCTGCCAACGGATGGGCGCTTTGTAATGGACAGTTGATGCCGATCAGCCAGTACCAGGCTCTATTTGCACTACTCGGAACTACCTATGGAGGCAACGGTACGACTTCCTGTTTGCCCTGCCCAACCTTCAAGGCCGGGTTCCCATTCATCAGGGAGCCGGGCTGGGACTTAGTCCGTATACGATCGGCCAATCTTCAGGCAGCGAAAACGTCACGCTACTCCCTAACCAGATGCCGGCGCATAACCACCTGATGGGAGTAAGTAACCTGGCGGGAACGGCCGCTGATCCGACAAACGCAATCCTGGCTCAGGGCAACTCCGGAGCGGGCCGGTCTCCAGTTGCCGTCTCTGACTATGTTTCGACGGCAGCAACGGGAACGCTCGCCCCAACTGCAATTGCACCTTCGGGCGGCAATCAACCACACAGTAATATTCAGCCTTTCCTGTGCATTAACTTCATCATCGCGTTGACAGGCATTTTCCCTTCGCGCAGCTAACCTGCGGCACGCCGTCTGCGCGAGCGGACGGCATGCTGCAGGAGTCCGCAGCGAGTATTTGATGGAGAAGGAACTGTAGTCCCAAACCCCTATGCCGACAGCAGACCTCATCCCGAGAACGGCCTACCATCGACGTCCGGCGAACAATGCAGACGAGGGATTTCTATTGAATCTCTACGCGCAGGAACGTGCAGCCGAATTGATGCTTGCCGGATTGGATGCGACGCAGCGCGAGATGTTTGTGCAGATGCAGTTTCGCGCCCGCCAAGCAAGTTACGCGGCGAATTACCCAACCGCGATGCAGGAAATCATCTGCACGGAGGATGGAGCGCCCGCGGGAACGGTTTTGGTAGAACGTACCGCCGATGGAATGCGCCTGATCGATATTGCTGTGATCAACCACAAGCGAGGACAGGGATTAGGCACCGAAGTGATTCGAGCACTGCAGCAGGAATGCGACACGCGAGGATGGACACTGAGGCTGCAGGTACTCAAAGGAAATCCGGCAGAGCGGCTTTATCAGAGGCTTGGCTTCGAGGTTGCGGGAGAAGATCCCCTCCGCAGGCAAATGGCCTGGAGCGGGTCGAAAGATTGAAGGGCAAAGAGAGCATCTTGCACGACGGCAATGCGGCTATGTCAAAGAGAACGACAATCCGATTGAAGCTGCCCCCGGCATGGGGAGTGCTGACGAGAGTTCTTATTGCTGTGTTCGTGAGCGGCTCTGCCGCACAGGCGCAAATTACCCCACCGGGCAATATCCAGGCGACTGCGGCGTCTTTGGACGCGCCTGCGGGCATTGCCTACGATGCTGCAGGCAATCTGTACATTGCGGATCTCAATCACAACGTGATCCGCGAGGTCACCGTCGCCGGCATCATCACCACGATCGCGGGAACCGGAGAACAAGGCTTCGCTGGCGATGGCGGAGCGGCGACCAGCGCATTGCTCGATTCGCCTGCGGGCGTCGCAGTCGACGCTGCCGGCAATATTTATATTGCTGACACTCACAACAACCGCGTCCGCAAGGTAAGTGCTGGCACTATTTCGACAATTGCGGCACAGGGATTGCGAGCTTCTTCGGCGATGGCGGGTCGGCAGCTGTAGCAAGTCTCGAATCATCCGACCGCCCTCGCCTCAGATGCTAGTGGCAATCTCTATATTGCGGACACGGACAACCACCGCATCCGCAAGATCACCGGCACAACAATCACAACGGTTGCGGGCGACGGCGAACAGTTCTTTTCAGGCGACGGTGCGGCAGCAACCGCTGCGGGGCTGGATTCTCCGAACGGTGTAGCGGTCGACTCCGCAGGCAATATTTATATCGGCGATACGCACAATCAGCGGGTGCGTGTTGTGAATGCCTCCGGCATGATCTCGACGCTTGCAGGTAATGCGAGCAAGTCTTTCGCCGGGGATGGAGGGATAGCAACGAGCGCGTCGCTTGCTCGTCCCAGAGGCTTGAGCGTTGACAGCGCTGGAAATATCTATGTCGCCGATAGCGACAACAATCGCATTCGTCTGATCGCGAAGACGGGAAACATTACGACGGTGGCTGGCAATGGCTCGCAAGGCTTTGCGGGCGATGGCGGACTAGCCGTTAACGCAGCACTAGACACACCGACCGCCCCGGCGGTGCAAGCTTCTGGAGTTTTTGCACTCTCGGATACCAGAAATCAATTGGTTCGCCAAGTGGAACGGAACGGGGACATTCACACGATTTCGGGCAAGAACCCAAGTACGGGGAGCGGACAGGGATTGATCGAGACCCTGACGCTGAGCGGTGCCTCGGTCGTTGCCTTCGGCACTGGTACGCTGACTGCTACCTTCAGCAATTCGAATCTGACAGCGACCGGGCAGGTTACCTTGCTGGACATCACCAGCGACTCGACTCCTAGTGGCTCGGCTACACTGAGCGCCAATCTGGCAACGCTCAGTACTTCGGTGTTGACACCTGGAGTACACCGCCTGGTGGCGAGCTACGCCGGAGATGCTCTCAACGCGCCCGTTACAAGCAGCGTCTTTGTACTCACGGTTACTCCGCCGGCCATCACCGACTTCACTCTCACAACAACTGGAGCAACAACGCTGTTCGTCAATCCCGGACAGACGGCAAGCTTCACCTTTGCCTTGCAGCCGCAGGGCGGCAATGTGACGCCGACGATCACCCTGACTGCGACCGGCTTGCCTCCCGGTGCAAGCGCTGCTTTTACCCCTGCGACGATTCCCTCAGCCAGCGCGGCAACACCCTTCAGTCTTGCGATCAAGACCGCGCCGCTCCAAGCGAAGAGGGTGCCACCTTTGTCCCCGGCCAGGAGTCCGCTGCTTCCTATCAGCGCGGCGGTATGCTTGCTGCCGTTATTGAGGGGCAGGCGGATCGGTTCGAAGCTTGCCAAGGTGCCTCGCACATTCTTCAGCGTCCTCTTCGTACTTCTCGGAAGCGCCGCGATTCTTGGGTCGACCGGATGCGGTTCTGGGGGCTTCTTCACTCAATCCCCGCAAACCTACACCATTACCGTTACGGCAACCGCCATGAGCCCAGCAAATACGACGTTGCAGCACACGGCCGTTGTCACGTTGACCGTTCAATAAAATCGCAGAGGAATAGGCCCCGAGCACCATGAGACTCAGCACGCTTTTGCTGGCGGTAGTATCGATAACGGCGGTTCCAGTCGCTCATTCCCAGGCTGTTGCGTTCGACGGTCACGATCCAACCGTTTCGAAGAGCCATCCCATCGCACTTGCGGTTGGTTACAGCGCGACGATCAGCAACGCGCCTCCTGGCCAATGTGGTTGTTTTCTCCTAAACGGTGGTAGCGGCGAGGCGTTGTTTCAAGTCTGGAAGAATATCGCAGCAGTTGTTCAGGTGACAGGGAACCGCGCAGGCAATGTTCCGCAGTCGCAGCAAGGCCTCAGCCTGGTCACTTACATGGCGGGTCCCCGTTATTCCTTCGCATTGCCGCGACGGGTCACCGTGTATGGTCAATTCCTTGCCGGAAGAATGCATGGCTTCGATGCCTACTTCCCAAGGGATGATGCACAACCAAATGATTCCGCAAACTCGCTGGCCATTTCAACAGGTGGCGGAGTTGAAATTGGTATCAGCGACTGGCTTTCGGTCAGGGCTGCTGAAGCGGAATTTCTCGCCAGCCGCTTGCCCAACGATCTCAGCGGACGGCAGCATAGCCTTCGCGTCAGTTCCGGTCTGATATTTCGCTTTTCCTCCAACGTGCTGAATCGTTAGGCAGCTGTTACCTGAAGGCGAGATCTGGGGTAGCTCGAATCGACGCCCTCAGGTAGGAGCTTCCTCATCCAGTCCTCGCAGGCCGTTCGAAAATTAATTTGGGCCGCAACGTCGTTGCAACTTACAACTGTCGTCGGTAAAACAACGTATGCAAATGGAATCGATGCGAGAAACAGCGGACCGTCTACATCGGGAACGACTGCTTGAGAGGGATCGACTCAGACGAGTCGCCGACGTAGATGACGAATTCGCCGGGATCCATGCGCCAGTTCTTTGCGTCCACGTCGTAGTAGCTGAAAGCGCGCTTGTTAAGGTGCAGGACGACATGTTGTGTCTCGCCGGCTTTGAGGCGGACCTTGCTGAACTGCTTGAGCTCCATTAAGGGCCGCTTCAACTTCGCACTGGGGTCCCCGACGTAGACTTGGGCAACGTCCGCGCCTGCCCGCGAGCCTGTGTTCTGGACGGTGAAAGAGACCTCCACATCATTGTCGGAATTTTTCTTGACGTTCAGATGCGTGAACGCAAAGTTCGTATAAGACATGCCGAAGCCGAAGGGGAACAGAGGTTTCTGGCCCATGGACGTGTAGAAGCGATAGCCCAGGAACAAGCCCTCCTCATAACGAACGATGCGGCCGTCGCCGGGTTCTTCCGCGTAGTGGGCGCTGGCAGGATTCTGGTCCAGGGTGCGCTCCCAACTGAAAGGCAGATGGCCCTCCGGCGAATGGTCGCCGAACAGGACCTGCGCCAGCGCCGTCGATCCCTGCTGCCCGGGATACCAGTTGTGAAGCAGCGCGGGAACGTTCGCGATCCAGGGCGCAGTTTCCACGGCACCGCCGGCAGTGACGGAGACGATCGTCTTCGGGTTGAGTGCCGCGACCTGTTGGATAAGTTCGTTCTGCGGCCAGGGCATGGTGTACGTCCGATCGAAGCCCTCGCTCTCGGTGGATGCATCGAAGCCGACAGTAACCAGGACTGCATCGGCATCGTGCAGAATTTTCTGCGCATCGGGCGAGAGCATGTCCGCTGAAGCCACCAGACCGACGCCGAGACGAGGTGTTGTCGCCGTTTGTCTGGTAGACCACTTCGACGGAGACCGGTTTGTCTTCGGTCAGAGCAACGGAGACGTTCCTGACTGCAACGCGATTCGAATCCCTCTGCTGGGAGAGGACCTCCTTGCCGTCGACAAGCACGCGATAGGTGTCCTGCTCGGGGGCCGATGCGATCAAAACATGCTCCCCCGGTGCGGTGGGAAGGTATTCGCCTTTGTAGTCGTAGGTTGTGAGACCGTTGCCCCTTGGACCACCGCCTCCCGCCTCCGCCCCCGTTCCAGGTGTTGATCCGACTCAGACCGCGATCTGTATTTTCCGTACGAGGCGGTTCTCCCTTGCCGTTTACTCCAACGGTCAGATTGCGGAACGAGGTGCGGCCAAAGATGGTTGCGAGGGGTGGAAGGCCTGGAGCGTACATCACCTTGAAACGAGTGCCAGCTACCTGCATGAGACCGGCGACGAAGCTGTTCGCCTGGAAGGGAGTCGTTTGCGAGCTTCCACCGCCGCCGACTACAGCGACGGCAGCTTCGGGTCCAATGACAGCGAGGGTCTTCACGCGCGTGGGATCGAGGGGAAGCAGTCCGCCTTCATTCTTCAGAAGTGTGATGCTCTCGAGCGATTCTTCAAGCGCGACTTTGTCCGCGTTGGGGTTGTTGAGAGGAATCGAAGAGATCGTCTGCTCGCGGTCGAGCCAGCCGAACTGTATGGCCGTACCAAGGATGCGGCGGCACTTTTCGTCCAGCACGGCCATGGTCAGTTTGCCGCTGGCAAGACCTCCCTTCAGGGTCTCGGGCGTCATCAGCTTGGCGAAGGGCATCTCCAGGTCCAGTCCGCCGTTTGCGGCCGCGAGCCCATCGTAAGTTGCCGTCCAGTCCGACATCAGAACGCCCTGGAAGCCCCAGTCGTGGCGCAGAATGTCGTTATTTAGGTGCGCGTTCTGCGTGGAATGCTCGCCATTGACGAGGTTGTAGCTGTCCATGACGGCGCCTACGTGGGCCTCGGTCACGGCTGCTTCAAAGGCGGGGAGGTAGAGTTCGCGCAAGGTGCGCTCGTCGATGATGCTGTTGATGCGGTGACGGTCGTACTCCGAATTGTTGCCGGCGAAATGTTTTACGGTGGCAGAGACTCCCTTGCTTTGAACACCTTCGATGTATCCCACAGCGATGCGTGCGGCGAGGAAGGGATCTTCGCCGAAGTATTCCATGTTGCGGCCGTTCAGTGGAGAGCGATAGATGTTCACGCCTGGGGCCAGCAGGAAGTTAACGCCACGCGCACGGGCGTCGTCACCAAGCGATGCACCGACACGCTCGGCCAACGCCGGGTCCCAGGTCGCAGCCAACGCGACTCCCGCGGTGTAGGCAGGCGCGAGCCCAAAGGTGCGCACGCCGACCGGCCCGTCTGACATCTTCAGCCGCTTCAGAGCGATGGAAGGGATTGCCTGTGTGTAAAACCCGTCCACGCCGCCGATGAGTTTCAGCTTATCGTCCACGGACATTTTGGCAATCAACGCGTCGACGCGCGCACCGATGGCGGGTGAGATAGGTACGGGAGATTGGGCGGGAAGCAAGACAGCGCTGCAGAGAAGCGCGACGGCAGTGAGAAGGCGCGAGAGAAACATGTGGGCGGTCCCTTGAACTGGAGTTGATTGCGGTTCGGTCCTACCTGACAGTCGAAAACCCTACTATGCAAACAACCGATTGTCTCATGGCCCCACCACGCTGATTCTTGTGTCGCGTGGCCGCTTCTTGCCATAAACCGCTTGCAGTTGGACGCTTTGGCTGGAAAAGTGCATTGTTACTTGGACCCTATTATGTGTGAGGAGGTTTCCATGCAGACGGTGCTTCAGGAGCTGCATTACGCGTTGCGCCAGCTACGCCAAGCTTCCGGGTTTGCTCTGACGGCTGTTCTCACGCTGGCAGTCGGAATTGGCGGAGTGACCGCAGTCTTCTCAGTTATGGAAGCTGTGATGTTGCGGCCGCTACCGTACGAAGACCCAGGAAGATTGATAAGCCTGCATGAGAGCTTTGAGAACGATTCGCACGAACTGCGTATGTCCGCACCTGACGTGTTGATCTTCCAGCGCGAGAGTAAGGTTTTCTCCGGTGTGGGCGCCTTCATCGGATCGGCTTACGAGCTTACTGGTGCGGGGCTCCGTTCAAGGCCCGGGCGGAACGAGTCACCTCTTCACTGTTTCCCCTACTGGGGATCGAGCCCGCGCTGGGGCGGGTGTTTACGCAGCGAGAAGATGAGGATGTTTCTCCCGTGACGGTGATTAGCTACGCGATGTGGACGGAACGTTTCCACTCCGACCAGAACGTGCTGGGAAGCACTTCAAAAGGGCTCCCCAAGCGGCGAGTCCTTTCAAGAACGGGACGATAATCAGGCGACTGCATTGGTCTCGGCTGGTATGACGAAGATGCCTGAGCCATGGATATCGCGTGAATCCGAAACGAACTTCCTGCGAATCGGGTCTTCGGAGACTACGCCGGGCCAGACTTGAACTTTCCGGAAACCTAACTTTTCGAGCGCTACGGGATTACTTCCGGATAACCTGTGACTCGGGACCACTCCGGTGATCGGCGCAACACCCGGCGGCCGCATTCGCGCAAGGGAAGAGTAGCTCTTTGATTATTCGGTCGTGTAGCGGATCTCGAGCGTGCGAATGCGATAGCAGGAGTAGAGCAGCACGCTGCGATCAGAAGAAGCAAGCCCAGCGTCGCAACCCAGCCGGCGACCGGTTCGGTCTCGACCGTCAGCAGCGCGAAGAGCCCCTTCGCGCCAATATTGACCGGCATCAGGTGACGGAGATACGACGCGACGCTGAGCTTCTGCAGCAGGGAAGGCAGGACCGGATTGATCGCCTCCCAGCCGAGGAACAGCAGCGCCGCGGGAGTGGGATTTCTGAACATCATGCTCAGGAGAAGAAAGACCGCTCCGTATCCGAGGCAGGCAAGCACAATGATCAAGAGATACGCCTCAAGTTGTTCGAGGCCCGGGCCATTGAAGAGATAGTCCCTTCCCGCGGCACCGAACGGCAGATACATCAGTGCGAAGTCGGCCAGGATGGCCGTAACGAAGAGAAGCAGCGCGGTGACCGATCCCGCGGCGAACTTGGACAGCAGAAGCACTTCGCGCCTGACCGGCGACAGAAGATAGAAGTGCAGGCTGCGCTCGATCATCTCGCCGCGAATGAGCCGCGAGAAGATACCCAGGCAGCCAAAGAAGACTCCCAGCCGGATGTAGTAGAGCTGGACGATGCCCGCCAGCACTCTGGGTGTCTTCGCTGATCGATGCGGGATCGTGCGAATCAAAGATGGCGTGAATGAAGATGATGACAGTCGGAACAAACGCGAGGAAATAGATCCAGCTCGCTCTCCACGAGAACAGATTTCGTCTCAGTTCAATCTGCGCAAGACGTCGTCGCCTGCAGCCACCAGAGAGCCCACGGCTGTTGCATAAGATCTTTGCGCAGGCCAGAATCATCGTGTCGCATCATAGCGTGCCTCCCTCCGAACCGATCAGGTACTGATAGATGGCATTGGCATCGTCATCCGCGGGCGCTACGGCTTCGATCTTCACGAGTCCCTCCGCGGCGATCTCGTTCAGCAGGGAATAGAACTGATCGACGTCGCCGGTGCGCAGAAAGATGCCCTTGCCGTCCGGATGGAGCCTGGCTTCGACGCAATGATTCATGGCAAACATCTTCGACGCGAGCACCTCCGGGTGATCGCAGCGAATCAGCACCTGCATGGGCTTGTCGCGCACTTCCTGCCGCACCTGGTGAATATTGCCTTCGGCGATCAGGTAGCCGCCGGTGATCAGCACGACGCGATCGGAGATGCGGTCGACTTCGTCGAGAATGTGGCTGGAGATGATGAGATGCATTCCCTGGCGGCCGAGCTCTTCGAACAGCGCCATCGATTCGGCGCGAGCCATGGGGTCGAGTCCATTCAGCGGCTCATCGAGAACCAGCACCCTGGGATGGTGCGCGATGGCCTGCGCAAGCCGGATCTTCTGGCGCATGCCCTTGCTGTAGCCGTCGATCTTGCGCCGCGCCGCGGCCTTGTCGAGCTGCACGCGTTCGAAGAGCCTCCTGCGCCAGCTGGATGGCCGTGGCCTTGCTCATCCCATGCAGCATCAGGCTGTCCAGCAGAAATTGCCATCCGGTGATGCCGCGCGGAAAGGAATCGAACTGCGTGCAATAGCCGACCGTTGCGGAAGAACTCGTTTGCATCGCGCGGAGACAAGCCCAGGACCGAGATGCTTCCGCTCGATGGCTGAACCAGCCCGGTCATCAGGTTCATCAGCGTCGTCTTGCCCGATCCGTTGGGACCGACAAGCGTGGTGATGCCCGGCGGAATGCTCGAGCGAGACGCGATTGACGCCCAGGACTTCGCCGTAGAACTTGGAGACATTCTCGAAGATGATCGTGGTCTGTTCATCCGCGCACCACCTCGCGCGCACGGATGCGCGCATTCAGCATGACGACAGAGAGGCAGCACGCCAGCGCAAGCATCGTGACGATGGCCGCCGTAGGGAGCTGTATCGCATCGTCAATGACCACCGTGGACGCCGAGCAGCCGCTGCCAGAGGTAGGACATCATGACCGGCACGATTGAGCAGGAATCCCCACTTGGTGCGCAGCACCGCGGTCACAATGCCGCCTACGCCCGCCGGAACAAAAACCGCCGCGAAGATGATGCCGGTGGCGACGACTCTCCACTTGACCCAGGAGGAGAGCGCCAGGCCGAGAATGCGAGAGCAGCGCAATCCAGATCAGCGATCCGGCCAGCAGTCCCGACTGCGATGCGAAGATTGCCCGCATGCCCACGGCAGCGGCGACGAGTATCCCTGATAGGCAAAGAGCAGCAGGCAGGGAATCCACGTGACCAGCGAGAGAGGGCGAACAAGCGCAACGAACTTGCCCAGGACATAGCCGAAGCGCGAGATGGGATGGCTGAGCAGGATTGGCAGTGCGTTGTCGGCAAGATCGAACGTGATCAGGCGCGGCGCGATCCACGACGCCAGCGCCAGCGCCAGCCAGGACTGGATCATCAGCACCCTCAGAAAGAATCGTCCATCGATGGCAGGACTCGCGGGCCGCCGTTGCCTGATGAGCAGTCTCGCGGCTGGATTGTTGGCGAGATAGATGGTGAAGAGAGAAACGACGGGAGGCAGCAAGGCAGATCACGAAGAGCACGATGGTGATCTTCGATGACCATGCTTCGGCGAAACCATAGCGCGCGAGCACGAAGATGCGCGTCCAGAGCGGCGTGACTTTGCCGGTGTAGGCGCGATAGTCGTGTTTATAGATGGACATGTGCTGGCCGTCTCTCCTTCGCTGTCCATCGCGCGCAGGAAGATGTCTTCAAGCGAGTCGCGCCGCAGGTGCATGCGGCGAATCTGGACCCTCTGTTCCGAGGCAATGACGATAGAGATCGCGGGCTTCGATGTGCTCGGGCATGACGAGCTTGATGCGGCCGCCCGGGAAGCATGCGCATTCGCAGCCGAGGCCGCGGATACTGACGGAGAATGTTCTCAGTCGCGCCCACTGTCTCGAGTTCGATGAAGTTGCGGTTCGAGCGGCGTTCCTCTTCGATGTTGCAGAGCGCGGCGATGCGTCCGCTCTTCAGGATGAGCACTTCGTCGCAGGTCTCATCGATGTCGCGCAGCAGGTGCGAGGAGATCAGCAGGCGGACGCTGCCTTCTTTGCGAATCTCCTGGATCATATGAATCATGCGCTGGCGCGCCATCGGATCGAGGCCGTTGGTGGGTTCGTCGAGAATCAGCAGCCTGGGCCCGTGCGCCAGCGCCTGGGCCAGCTTGATGAGCTGCTTCATCCCCAGCGAGTAGGTGTTGACCTTGCGGTAGCGGACCTCGCCCAGCCCGACGTAGAAGAGCGCTTCATGCGCGCGTTCCAGCGCCTCTGCCGAGGGCAGGCCGGCGAGCTCGGCCATGTAGCGGACGAAGCGAACGCCGCTCATGTTGCCGATGAAGGAATCGTTCTCCGGCATGTAGCCGATGCCGCTGCGGATCTGCGCCCGGTCCCGGTACGTGTCGAGGCCGAAGACGCGGGCTGTCCCACTCGATGCGCGATGAAAGCCAAGCAGCGTGTTGATCAGCGTCGACTTGCCGGCTCCGTTCGGGCCGAGCAGGCCGATGGCCTGACCGCGCAGCACTCCGGTCAGCCCGTTGAGTACGGTGCGACCGCCAAGCCGCACCTCGAGCCCATCGAGTTCAATCGTGCCCATGCTATTCACGTACGCTTCCCGCTGCCTGCTTGTTCCCCGGATGGACCAGGGCTTCCAGTGCGAGAAGATCGAAGCCGAAGAGATGGCTGTCGCTGGCGGCTTCGATGCGATTGTCCTTCCCCCATGCGCAGATCGCGGTAGGTCTGCCATCTGCTGCCAGTTGGGTCAACGCCTGTGCCGACTCGCCGCTGAACTGAGAGAGCAGCGGCGTCAAAACCGGACCGAGATTCTGGTAGGCGACGGCGGAGTAGTTCTCGTTCTCATCTTTCGGCAGCAGCGCCTTGAACGCCGCGGAACGCGCCAGCGAGTTGCCGCTCGCATGCGTGTGCAGCGCCTCCATCAGAAGAGCGCGATCGGGAGCCATGATCATGTAGCCATCCGCAAACGTGTATTGCGCGACAGTGGCGCCGGAGGTGAGGTCGTGGATCGAGTAAAACGCTGATCGTTGCTCTGGCTCGACTGGATCACGATGTTGTGGGCATGGTTGCCGCCGCTCTGGTTGCGAATGGCGTCTGCCAGTCGTTCGAGAGTCTTCTCCAGCTGGCCCGCGTTACGGACTTCAACGACAGCTTTCCAGGCCGGGGTCGGCAGCACCGCGCCATCGAGCGACGATCAGGAAGTCGCCGCCGAGATTTGCGGCCAGATCGTCGCGGACGCTGATCTGCAGCTTCGCCTCAGCCTCGCTCCAACCGCTGCTGCCGGATGCGCCGGACGCATTGGGCCATCTTCATGATGTCGTCGGCGATGGCTACTGGGTCCTTCGAAAGAAACGCGACCGCGATGGCACGCATTCGGAGTGACGAATTCGAGCGACCCGATGGGGGCAGGGCCTGCGAGCCACGAAGCTACACCCTGCCTCGTTCCCGCGAACTGCAGGTTCAGGTGGTTCTCCGGCAGCGCCGTTTCGTTCGCGATGCTCCGCGATCAGATAGCGAACTCCATCGATGCCGCTGCTCTGCAGATGCGTTTTGACTGCGTGGATTGCCGTGGCCTCTCTCGGAGGCGGTGTGCAGCATCTGATGCAGGTCTGCCGCAAGGATGACGCCGGCGCCACGGCTGTACGCCGCGGCGATCTGCTGACCGAAATCTCCGCGTTGCGAATCCGCTTGCACTCCCGTTCAGCTGCGCATTCATCTGCTTCAGCATGGCGATGCTGCTCGAGAAGACGACTTCATGTTGCCGAATAAGAGCGAACTGCCCTGGCCGGTCTTGCGTGCGAAGCTGGAGCAGTCGCGAGTGAAGCTTCGTCGAACACCGTAATGGCTGGACGCCGAAGGGGCTCTTCAGGACATCACCCAGGCCGCTCTTCTGAAGATCGGCGACGATCGCGAACCCGGGAGTGATCGAGGAGTCCGGCTGTTGCACGCCGACGACCACGACTTCATCGCCCAGGTATTCGCTCACCTGGTGGAGTCTTGTCGACGAGAGCATCGAGCTCCGCGGTGTTGTGCTGCGACCCACTCTCCCACCACTGCTGAAGTGCCGGGCTCTGCTTCAGCTGGTCGTGGAAGATATTGTTGGCCTGGCTCAGAAAATTGCCGAGATTGGGAATGCTGACATAGAGCAGGGTGTTCGCGGGAACGCGCCCCAGCAGATCGCTCGTGTACCGGAGCTGTGGTGAAGGGAATCTGATCGATCCGATGTTGGAGCGTGCTGAACTGCGCGAGCAGAGGCAAGATACTTGTCGAGATCGCGGCTCCAGGCGATCTGCTGATCGACTGGCTCCGGGCGCAAGATTGTCGTTCGTCGATATCTGATCGCCCGCGTGCATCAGCGTCTCGATGCCGGCGTGCGTCACATGGACGGTTCCCTCCAACACGGCGACGCGCGAGCCCTTGATCCCGGCATTGACCGAGAAGACGGTTCCGGTGACAGCGACGCGGCAGTCCGGAGTCTTCACATACAGGTGGCCGGAGGTGCGCTTGGCGGCCTGTACGATCACCGCTCCGTTATCGACCGCGACCGTCATGTTTCGCCCTCTGGCGCCGACTGAGAGGACGCTGCGTTCGTTGACCTCGACGGTTGAACCGTCCGAGAGCCGAAGCACGGCGTGAGCTCCGCCGCTCGTCCGCAGACGGTCGCCTTCATTCAATTTGTCGCCGGCCGAGATCGGAGCGTCACCTGCATCCGAGATGCGGGAGGCAGAGCCGTCGATCGATTCCACCTCGGCGCGAACACCGGGCGGAATCTGCCAGAACGCACGGTAGAGCAAAGAACGTCAACGCCAGAACAGCAAGCGTGGGAGCGAGTGCCCAACGGAATGCGCGAAAATTCCATGAAAGAGCGCGGGCCGGTCTGGGGAGCGGACCAGTCCAGGCCGGCTCTTCCCGGCCCGGCCGACGTAGGAGCGGTGGCACTCTCCACAATCGCGCAGGTGGACTCGAATCAGAAGCGAACGCGCATCGGACAACGTTCCGGCACGATACGAACCGAGCAGATGCTGCACATCGGCGCAGCTCTCGATCGTAGAGAAGAGGTTCAAGCTGCGCGTCGAGTCGATGCCGAGACGATCGGCCACTCGCTTTGCGGAGGCAGAGATCTGCGTGGCATCCGGTTCAGCAGCGTGAATTGCGTGGATCGCCGTCTCGAGTAAGGATTCGCTATCGTGTCTCATTGATCTTCCCGTCCATTTCTAAAAGTCGTTTCTTCAGCCGGGATCGCGCGTTGTGAAGCGTGACGGCGACCACGGCCTGCGAAGTTTCCATCAGCTGCTGCGATCTCTCTGTTGCCCAGTTCCTCGAAGTAACGCAAGGCAAACATCTCTGCTGCTCTTGGAGCCAGCTCGCTGATCGCGATCCTCAAGGCATCGCCCAACTGCCTGCTTGAGACCTCAGACTCCGGCGAGCTTCGCCAACTGACCGAAGCGATATGGGCTGCCTGATCCAGCGGCTCTGTCGCTGCACTCTTTCGCCTGCGCAGCAGGTCGAGAGCCCCGTTGATGGCCGCGCGATGGAGGTAGCTGCCGACGTTGTCGATCGGCCGTTCCGCGCTTGCCAGCCGCAGAAATAGGCCCTGCGCAATATCTTCCGCATCGGCCATGCTGCCCGTGATGCGATGGGCAGCCAGCAGCACGCGGCGGTAGTGCTCCGCGAAGAGTTGCGAGATGCTTTCCGTGGACGGTATGGTCATGCTGGCAGCAGCCAAGGGTTCACCTTCTTGTTTCTTCATAGAGATGACGCATGCGGTTTGAGATTTATTAATGCCGGTGGCAGCAATTACGCGGGAATGTCTCGCGATGTTCCGTTCCGGCAGACCAGAGTCGTCAAGATGGGTCGGAACGTCTTCCGTGAGGATGTTTAGAACCAATGGGCCGGGATTATTTGACGATATGGTCGACGATGCCGTCTTTGCACTGGCGCAGATGGGTTCCGTTGAAGTTCCGCAAACGGGTTATCGGAAAGTTCAACCCAACTTGCTGATAACCAGACTTTTGAGGAAGCTATACTTTGCCACGACGATGACGCTGCTACGCATTACGCTCGCCGCCATCGCCGGAAGTGCGATCGTGACAATCGCTGCGCTTTCACTCTCACTTCAAGGCAGATTCAATTCCCGATCTCTTCTGTGACTTGATTCTGCTACCCAGGAAGCTGTTGGCTAGCGTTTTTCCCAGACCGGGAACCGCAAGTCCAGGTTCTGTGGCGGTCGCGTGTATTCACAGCGATCCTCCTGCAGTGCTTTTGCGTATGTCGTCCTAGTCGAAGAAGGATTTCAGGCTGATCCTTGCCCGCGCTGTTGAGCGAACGGGGTTATCGGCAACTTCATCGCTGACGGCTCCGAACTTTCAGATAACCGGACTTTTCAGGAGCGAAGCGAAAAGGCGATAGATACCGCAGGTTTGCTCAGCTCTGTGGGGCGCCGAAGTGGGCTCGGCCCTGACGCCACAGCCCGCGGAGAGCCTATGATGCAAAACCCCGTATGTAGGGGGTAATCGGCGGCCGCGGACCCGTTTCAAACATCGGTCCGTGTGTCGAGCGATAGTTCATGTTCATGTACGGCGTCTCGATGCGGCGTCCGACGGCAGAGTAACGGCCGTTCTCCCAGTTTGAGTCCATGTAGTGGTTCGTGATCCCGGTTGACAGAAGCAGCCGCTCCGCGTTGAACGGTTCTTTTCCGGTCAGCATCATCTCGATGATCCAGTGCGCGAAGGCGTTCGTGGCGTGGTACTGCGATATGGGGCCAGGGAAGTCAAGCATGGAGATGATCGTCGGATCCTTCTGCCCTTCGATTTCGCCGGCGTAGGTCCACCCCACACCCGCGCCCGAAATTACCGCCCCATTGGTCCCATCGTTGTACTCCACGATGCAGACGTTTGATCGCGTGCTCTCCTGAAAGAATCCCGGCTTGAGGTCAAAGTTCTTCCGCACTGCTTCAAGCAGGTTATTGGCCCAGGGATTCTGTTCGACCCACTTCCACGTCTCAGGCCCACGAATGGACTGCACCGACTTGACGCCTGTCTCGCCGCCCTTGCGGCGATCGACAAAGGACTGGAGCACGTCAATACAATGGAAGATGGCTCCCTCATCCGGCGCGGCTCCAACCACGATCGAGTTCCTGATCGGCGTATCGACGGCGAGATCTATCTCGGGCTTGCGGAAGTAAAGCGGTATGGACGAACCCCCGATCAGGGGAAAGCTTCAGCTCACGCGATTTGTCGAACATCCACTTGGCATCGTCCCAATTGTAGGAGAGGTGCTTGTCGTTAAACACGGGCACCGAGCGGTTGCTCTGCTCGAAAACCCGGATGACCTGTTGGTAGATCCACCAACGCGGCAAGAGCCAGTGCCCCTTGAGATCGGTTGGATAATTCCCATGTTCGCAGACAATGACGACACCATCCACGGCAAGTTCCTTGCCGCCAAGCGTGACGGCTTCCCCAACTGTTTTATAGATGGGAATGTTTTTCGCTTTGCAGACTTTCTGACCCAGTAAGCTCGTGTCGAACTGATGGATGTAAACGGACGCCACGTCCACACGCGAAGGAGTGTGGGCGCCCTGCCACCAATAACCGTCTATCAACTTGTTTACAATCCAATCAGCATGTGAAGTCGGGAGACCCCAAAAGCTGACGAGACAGGCGATACGAGGCCGTTTTTGCGCAGTCTGCGCAACAGCAACGGGTACGATACCGGTCAAAGCCGCCAAGCCGGCCATACTGGTTATTTCCAGCATTTCACGCCGGGTGAGGAGAGAGTGCGACTCCATAGTTTCGGCGACTGGAGATGAATCCGCCGCCCTGGCCGCAATTTCGATTTGTTTCTTTTTCATAATGGTTATGTGATCCCGCTGGTTGAGGTTTATTTTCTTACAACAAATGCAGCAACTTGCTCCTTCTACCTCTGGTCGGTGTTGTCATCGTACTTCTATCACTCCTCCGCCGCTGACGAGACCTCTTGCAGGATGATCCTGTCCGAGATCATCTTCGACTCCTATCACCACTGTGCTGCTCTAAATGTAACGGTAAGCTCTATTGGTGGGAATTCCGAAACACACGTTTATAAGCTCCACTGCGGCAAGTGGACGCACTGCAGAGGATTGCGGAGCGGGAATATCCTGGTTACTTGAAACGGGGTTATCGAGCAAATTCTAGACGACCCTTTTGGACTTATGCAACTGCACAGCACGCGGAGGGGTGGTTTTTTTCGCAAATTGTAGCCGGCCGGTAGACCGACGCGGGGGCAATTTTTTTGTGTCCTCATTTGAGAAAAGTGGCCGAGTAAGTCTTGGATGTTCCAGGATCAACTACTTTGCCTTCAAATGTGAGTCTAGAGTCTGCTTGCTGATGCTCAACTCACGGGCGGGGCAGCCTTTTAGTGCCCCCAGCAGCGCGTTCGCGCAAGACTGCCACCTTCTCCGGTGTCATAGCAGGCTTGCGGTATCCTCTGGAACCCAGCCCGCTTCGTCGGAGCCAATCTCCGAACCGGGCCGCGACACTGGGAAGGAGTTGGACATTCGCTCCGATGGCGGATACTTCGTGCCCGCGCCTTCCCTTCAGCAGGTCGGGGCCGAGCTATGAATGGCTCGACCCAGAGCGTCAGTAGGCAATAGCTTCGTGGATACGATGGATTGTGTCACGCTCGGGCAGCACGGAGCAGCAAAGTGAACGTCTCGCAGATCTGCTATCGGTAAGTCGCGCACGGCGCGACGACAGATGTGATTTCGGTAAGCGAAGAACATCGGGATAAGTTGATGGATGCCGCTTTGTCGCCGGCTGCCTCCCTGTCGATGCGATCCGATGAGAAACTCGGCGACCTTTTTCTTCTCTCTTTGACAAAATGATTGCAACAAGTCTGCATTCCGGTGACACACTCAGAGTTTCTGCCGCAAGATAACCTCTGCAGGCCCCCCCAAAAAAAATTCATGCCCTGTCGGGAGAAAACTGCGCATGAAGAAATCCATATTTACTGGCTCGCATCTGAGCCGGCCAGCTCGCTTTTTGACTCAGATTGGTTACCGGATCGCCCTTGCAGCGACCGCTTTACTCGCGCTGGGTTCCGCTCAGTTAACCGAGGCCCAGACCACGATTCAGGTCACAACCGCGCAGCAAGGTGTCACCGACGCCAGCCATTGCTCTCTACAGGAAGCGATCTATGCCGCGGAATTTGGGAGCAACACAGCGTTGAACCTAACTGATCCAGATCGTTTTTATACGACTGGTTGCGTATTGCAGGGCGCTAGCGGGCCATTCACGATCGTCCTGCAAAAGACGGTGTACTCCTTCAACACTTTCTGGGATCGCGATGCGCATGACCCGTTCGGGCTGACGGCGACGCCGATTATTTTCGCGAACATCACCATCCAGGGAAACGGAGCAACGCTGGAATGGACGGGAACTGGAAACTCCCGATTGTTTGCCGTGGGAAGTGCAACGTATCTTCGACACGTTGGATAACAAGACGGTATCCGGAACAGGAGCGTTGCGGCTCGAGTCCGTCTACGTCAAGGGATTCAAAATAAAAGGTGGCGACGGAGCGTGCGGAGGCGCCGGAGGTCTCGGTGCAGGTGGAGCAATCTATGTCGGCACGGTTGGTTCGGGCGTGCCAACTCTCGACGTCGAGGACAGCACCTTCGATTCCAACTTCGCCATTGGCGGCAATGGCAGCCACTCAGGTTGCGAGTCCGTTAATGGTTCTGGTGGAGGTGGCGGCGGCGGTGGCCTGTCCGGCAATGGCGGGATTTCCGGCGGTGAAGGTGGAGGCGGCGGTGGCGGTGGCTCCAGAGGAAACGGTGGGGATGGACTCAGTGGAGGTGGAGGCGGTGGAGGTGGCACCATCTTCGATGGCGCGGACAGTGAAATCCAGGGAGGCCCTGGCGGATACCTCTGCGGTGGTGGCGGCGGCAGCCGCGCGGGTAACGGACATGGTGGCGTCTTGCCCCGGCGGCGGCGGCGGTGGAGGAGGACAGGAGAACCTGGGCATCCTCACTCCGTTCGGTGGATCGGATGGGGCAGACGGCCACTACGGCGGCGGCGGCGGAGGCGGCGGGAGCGACAGCGATAACTCCTCGGGAAGCGGCAGTGGTGGTAATGGCGGATTTGGCGGTGGCGGTGGAGCCTCAGGGACGGTCCGGTCTGACTTCAGTGGCAGTCATGGAGGAAATGGTGGATTTGGCGGCGGCTCAGGCTTCGGCGTGGGCACCGACATTGATTTGCACGGCGAACCCGGAAACAAGGCCCCTTTCGGAGGAAGTGGTAACGGCAGTTGCTGTGGCGGTGGAGGCGGAGCTCTCGGAGGCGCCATCTTCAATGAGAGCGGTACGGTTTTCATCCGCAACAGCACGTTCACCAATAACGATGTGGACAGGGGGGAGGGCGGCGTCAACGATGCGGGCACGGACAGAGCGAACAAGGGCGCGGATGCCGGCGCGGCGATCTTCTCGCTGAACGGCTCGCTCATCATCGAGAACACGACTATTAGCGGCAACTTTGCCACGGGTTCTGACAACCAGGCCGGCGGTGGTGTCGTGGTCGTGGCTTTCCCCTTGGTCAGGAGTGTGCCTGCGAAAGCATCGCTCTTCCTGTCGAACACGATCCTTTCTCGAAACGGCTCCAATGACTGCTTACTGCAGGGTACTTCTGATCCGACCGGCGGCAACAATGTGGGCACGATTGATGCGAACGGCAGCGGCAATCTGATCCTGAATAACAACGGATGCCCTGGCGTCGCGGTCAGCGCCGATCCCCAACTGGCGCCCCTGGCCTTGGACCCGCGGAGCACGATAGGCACGCCTACCATGGCGCTGCCATCGGGCAGTCCTGCGGTCGATGCCGCCGATGATTCTCGACTTCCTTTCGAGGGATCAGCGGGGAGTCACACGTCCGCAAGGCCCACACAGTGACATTGGAGCCTTCGAATTCGTTCTGGTGTCTGCGGATTTGAGTCTGACCAGCCAAACATCGGCAGCGCAGATTGTGGCTGGCGATTCGTTTACCTACACCGTCCAGTTGACAAATTCCGGGCCCAGACGATGCCGCAGATGTTGTCTTTAGCGATCTCCCACCGGCTGGTGTAACCTTCAGCTTCCTGCAGTTCGACGGCGGGCAACTGTACGATCTCCGGCGGAGGAGCGAGCCTTAATCTGGCAACTCTTCCTAATGGTGACAACTGTCACGATCACGATTCAGGCCACGTTGAGCACTACTGTTGCCGACGGCAGCGACTCTCGCAAACACTCCATCGGTGACTTCCAGCACGTCTGACCCGAATACCAGCAATAACTCCGGATCGGCCGGATCGACGAGCATCACGGTGCAGAACAAGTCCGACCTGCTCGTGACCACGGCGTCCAGCCTTGACGTTGTAAAGTTTGGAGGGACTCTGACCTACACAGTGACTGTAACGAACCTGGGTCCATTCCGAGGCGTCGGCGGTCACTTTGGTCGATCCAGTGCCCGCGCAGTCGATCTTTCTGTCGATGAACTCCGGCGGGGCCTCCTGTACGACTCCAGCCACCAGCCATGGGCGGAACCGTGACCTGCAATTTTGGAAGCATGGCCAGTGGAGCCGTCAGCGACAGTGAGCTTCACGGTGCGAGTTTCGATATCACCGATCCGGCGTCGATTACGAACACCGCGGTTGTCAGTTCGCCCAACTTCGATCCGAACCCGACCAACAACTCTGCGAGTGTAAAAACGCTGGTTTTCGGCAACAAACGTTATAGAGAATCACCGTCTGCGCGGGCCCCCACCCCTGAAAAGGGGTGGGGGCGGGATTTCCGGTTTGCCACTGACTCGTGCGCATTCCAAGAGATGGTTCGCCGAAACAAGACCGGGCAAGCTATGTGGACAAAGTTACATTTCCACCTGTCGCAAGAGACGCGGAAGATGGGTACCGGAGCTTTGTGGTTCGTTGAGGGCGGAAGGGCGGGCCACCCTCCTCGATCAAAGCTACTGGTTCGAAATCGTCGCTGTCGTGCCATCAAGCTTCGTGAAGTGCACGGTGAACTTCTCGTTGAACGTCTGCGCCTTGTCCTGAAGAATGCTGGTCGCGACCGCCTCGCCCAGCACCATCGACGAATCGCTGTCGCTGCGCCAGTGGATTCCAGACAGAATGCCGTGCCCGAAGGATACGTTGTGTGCGAGTTTGTTCAACTCGCCGTTCACAGTGAGTTGGCCCGCATCCGCGCCGCTATAGGGTGCGAGAGCGAAGCCATCGCTGGTGGGGACCAGAGGATTTGGGAGAACGAAATTCCCGTCGAAGAAGAATTTCAGGATGGTGATGCATGCGCCGCCGACCGTTCCATGACCTGTCGGATAGGCAGGGTGCGTGGGAGAGCCTTCGGGAAAGGCCTGCGAGAGGAGGTAGCTCCCGTATTTATTGAAGCTTGCCTGCAGCGCCTTCGAGTTCATCATATTGCTGCTCAGGTTGCCCTGAATAGTGCCGCCCTGACCGGTCGCAATCAAGTGCGCAATGCCCCCGCCGGATTCGGGCCTGTGGCGCAGGTGCACGAACCACTTCTGGTACCAGACAGCGTTGAGCGCTCGAGTGGCCACTTCTGCCAGGAGCGTCGCGAAGTGTGGTTGCCCAAAGCTGCCGAATCCATTCTGTGTTTTTGATTCGGCGTAAGGGTTGCCGGGATTCAGCGGCACGCCGAGTGTGTTGAGCACGAGATAGGCAGTGAAGTAAGCCTGATAGAGCACGTCCACATGCGTGTAAGCGCCCAAGCCGCGGCCGTCGTGCATGTACCGCGGTTGCGCATCGATCTGGTTGACCAGGCCAGTCGGGATTCCGTTCTGCACCTGCTGAAATGTTGACGGGTCGGTCATGTAATCGAGATTGGAGAGGTAGCTCGTCATCTGCTGGTTCATCTCCTGTGCGCCAAAGGCAGTGGGCCTTATGAAGAACTGCGAGATGTATGGACCAACGGTTTCACCCTGGAAGGCGCCGCGGAAAAGCAGGTCCGGCGTGACCTGTCCACTGCCGTTTGTTGGGCCTGCGTAGGCCGGCATCGTCGACAGCTCCTGCGCGGCGGCATTCGCGACCGAACTGGTCGCATAATCCGTGAATGCCACGTCGCGGAGCAGCGAAGCCCAGTAAAGCTCAACCAGTTCAGTGCCATAAGCCGCAGAGGCAAGTGCCGGCGGGGGTGGAACCACGACGCCGTCTTCCTGATTGTGGTGCGATGGCGCGTTACCGAACTGAACCGAATCGCTCCCTTCCAGGTCGAAGGTCAAGCCGCCTTGCGGACCGTTCAACTTCCGCGTGCCGCCGAGTGTAATCTTTTCGAAATCGTCATGTTCGCCGCTTTTCAACGCGGTTTTGAAGGTCTCATAAGCAGACAAGTTGACCTTGCAAGGGCCGTCTTGCAGCAATCCTTTGGTGTAGGTGGCGGACTTGTCGGAGTAGCGCGTCTCGTCGCCGTTGGTAGTGTGCGGTGGGATGGGGATTCGTGCTTCGTTCGTCGCGGCGCTAACACGTAGCGCAAACGACTTACGCACACGCGAGTTGCTGACTCCCTCGTGACCGTCGAAGTTGTTTGTGACAGCGCCGTCGCCGGCACCGCTCCTGGACTGGCCAGAGGCTGGGGCGTCGCGAGCGAGCACGCCTGCGGCGAAGGTGGCTCCAATCTGGCCTAGAAGCTTGCGCCGGGTTGAACCTTTGAAGGTTTCCGGCGATGGACTTCCTGCATGGCCCGCACGAGGGGCGCTATTACTCACATCCTTCATATGAGTTTGCTCCGATCAAATTTTGCCAAGCGCAAGATCAAGATCGCGAACAAAGATGCAATCGTAGATGGCAATGTACTCCACAGCATCGCCCATGACAAACACATGGGGCAACTGATTGCCTATACACGCGTGCACGGGATTGTGCCGCAGTGGTCGCAGGCTGGGCACGATTAAAGATGAGTAAACCTAACCCGACGTCTATCCTCAGAAACGGGGATTTCGGCAACTTCGCTTGACGGGCGGGGCCGCTGCTCTTTCGGGCGATAGCAACGCCCTCCGGTCGCGTGTGGGGCAACGTGGCGCGAATTCTCGGTGATGCTTCACCCTTTCAATCGTTCCTTCACGCTGTGAGCAAGCTTCTCAATTTCACCGGCCTTGTTAATCAGGTCTATGGAGAGCGTGCCCGGAGTCGTCTTATCGATCTGCCGTTTCAGATCGGCTGTCAGCGTCAACAACTCATCGGTATCAGATACCAACTTCTTTTGCCTGTCTTCGTTCCGAATCTTGGCCAGTTTCTGTTCCTGCTGCGCTCTCAAGGAGTCATCCTCGGGTCTGGAACCAATCCTCCCCTGCTGTGACATTCCGGGTACATTAAGTCCCTGTTGGGCAGGAGTGGGCATCTGTGCAATCGTCTGTTCAATGCTCAACACTAGAATCAATCCGGCGAGTGCAACTTGAAGGCTCATAGGTCCCCCGATCTCGCTAAAAACGCAGAAAGCGAGACCTCGTAATCCTGCACCTTCTGTCGCGAAGCCGCAATGATTATCGACTAGCATGGCCACCAAATGACCGCAGCCCACCGCCGAGACATGCAACCCACCGTCAGGCGGTCATCCCAGCGCAGTCCGCGACGTCATCAACATCGAGGCCGAGCACAACCGCTGTCCGAAGGGTGGCGAGCGCTACAAGGTGCCGGGGGCTGAGAAGTGGGAGCAGTATTACGGTCACCGTCACAACCCTTACAGAGAGAAATGATGAACGGAGGCTCAACGAACTCTCAACGGACGAAGACTGGCAAGTTGCCGATAACCGGACTTTCCAGGCAGGCGAGAGGGATCAAACGACAGGATCGGGACTCAGAACCAGAGTGCGACGATGGACCGGACTCGCAGGGTCTGAGTGTCTTCAGGCTGATGGAGGCGACGCCAGGTTGTCGAGTCGGTAGAACTTTGGCAAATTAGGTCGATTTTCCAAGTGTTTCAGTGCAGCTTCTGTCCAATCGACCAAACCAGCTCGCATGGTTGATTGCCGGAGATAGGTGCGAGCATACTCACTGACCAGGTGGGCTAAGACGTCGGAACGAAGATGTGGCATGTCGCGAAGCGCAGCAACTACAGGTATTGGATCTCGTTCTTCCAGTTTGGCTAGGCGCACGTGTTTCGCAACGTAGTCTGCTGCCCTTTTTCGGCCCTGCAGTTCTACTGCGTAATGATTGGGGTCAGGTCCGGCGATCTCGCCATCCGCAAATACCACGAGTTCGATCTGAAAGGTAACCTCTTCCGTCGCATCTGAGAACGGTCCACCTGCCGACGCTCCTGCGCCCATCACTCCGCCCCCAGCGAGTACATGATCGTACAAGCCTTGGTCGACATCCAAACGCCCGGATACAGAAAGCAATTGCTTGGACTGCGAGAGCGCAACAGGACGATAGACGTCAACTTTGTAGCTGTCACTTCCACTCGTGTGGGTTCTAATCTTGCCGTTGTCGCCGCGCATCGACCAGCAGTAGCGGAGGGCTGTAATCTCTTTCTCTGATCGATTTTCAAAGATGATTGCTGTCGAAAAGTCGCTCGAATGATCCGCTATGTGTTGGAGCGGTGAGTTGCCAGGCAACGCGTCCGATAGGAAGTGGAAGGCTGCCCGGTCTCCTTCCCGGTAGTGCCTTAGTGCAATGTTGGCCCTCGGACTTGGGAGGATCTTGACTCGCATAACGCCTAAGTATCAATCCCGCATATCCATTACAACAACTCCGCAATAACGGGGTTTTGGGAACTACGGCTTCACGAATCGTGCCGTAGGTGAACTTGCCCACACCCGACTTTGCGGGAAGTGACGCGTTGTCGATCATAGCTGTAGGATGCGTGGCGGGCGTAGAATCGGTGCGAAATGGGGAGGGTGGAATGCGGGGTGGAGTTTTGATTTTGCTGACAGCGGGTCTGATGGCGACCCCTATGCTGGCGAAGGGAAAGGACAAGACGCTCCCGTCGTATATTTTGGAGGCCCATACGGTGGCTGTGATCATTGCCCCGGCAGCGGAGATGGATCCTGATGATCCGCAGGCAAACCTGATGGCGCAAAAAGACGTTGAGGCAGCGCTGATCAAGTGGGGAAGGTTTCAACCTGTGAACACCACTGTGGGAGCGGACCTGATCATCGTGGTTCGGAAAGGACATGCGCGGCCCGTCGATTCAGACATCAGCGATCCGCGGCAGAATCCGTCGGGAGGAACCATCCCGGCGAACAATGGGGGCGGTATGGGGGCACCGAATGGCAGGCAACCGACCATGGGTGGCCAGGATGGAATGGGACAACGGGGCCCGCAAAGCGGGTCTCCGCAGTCTCAGGTTCCGCAAATTCCGACGGTGACTGGGAGCACGGATGATTCGTTCGAAGTTTTTGACGGCCGCGCCGACCGTCGGATGGTAGGTGCACCGGGGTGGAGGTATACGGGACAGGACGGTCTCCGTTCCCACAATGTCCCAGTGGTGGAGAATTTCAAAAAAGCGGTGATTGCGGCAGACAAAGCCGCGGCGGAGGCAGCGGAAAAGATGCCTTAGTGGATTAATACTGGCCATCGCGGCCTTTGATGGAGTCAAAGAGTTTGACGGAGTCGGGTTGGCGGCTCGGGTGAGTTCGAAGTTGCCCCCTTCGGAGTGCCCGCTAAATTATGTCATGGTAGGTGACCTGTACATCTGGAGCAAAACCTGACATCGAACGAATCGTTGCGGACCCGAAGAAGAAGCGAGCGTCTCAAGCGTTTTGCACGATCCTGGTAAACGGCGTTATCCGCAACTTCGCCCCGAACTTGCCGAAAACCGGAGTTTCAGGGAGTCGAAAAGAACCATTCGTGACTGATGGAGCGAATAGCTCTGCAGGGGTGGATAGAGCGATTCGAGGGTCTCTTAGCTGACAGCTCTGCGCTGTCACATTTGCTAGTTTCGGGCCTGAAGCCGATTGGACTAGCCTAAAGTCCGTTTTGAATGGCTCGGATTTGAGGTCAATTCAAGCTATAGAGCGAATAAATACGGAGGCTAAAAAAATACTCAGAATGGATGCACATCACGGATCTGCGCAGCTTAGGGAGTTCTAAGGGGGGGCGGGCACCGAAACACTGGACACGCGCTTCGGCGACTTCAAGTTCGAAGGTGGATATCCGGTTGGTGATGCCACACAAACGTTTGCTCGAACTACGAACGCTTAATCGAGCGATTGAGGTCTATTCGACACAGCTAATGCCTGTCAGCGAGATTGCGGTTAAAGAAGGTCTGCGGGAGTTCGGCGCTACAAAGCCCACCCAGGTCGTCTTATGGAAAACCTGATGGACTCCGGCACCGTACTTCTCACCGCAAACACAGAGACGGGTCTACGCGATAGCTCATCTCGATCTGAGAACCGACGGTCCGACTGTCATCGAAGCGCCGCGCGAATGCTTGGATTCGTTCAGGACGGCCCGCAGCACTACCTTGCCGACATAGGCCCTCTTGGGCCAGACAAGGGTAAAGGAGGAAAGTTCCTGATTCTGCCGCCTGGCTTCAGCGGAAACCGGCCCGACGGATATTTTGTCTCCCAGTCCCCCACGTATTCCGTCTTGTTCGCTGTACGGGGATTTCAGGTTGAAGGTAAGACGGATCAAGCCGTTGCGCTGATGAAGCAGATCAAAATCTATTCGCTGGCCAAAGCGTTGTCGCCCCCTCCAATGGAATTTCTGAACGGCTCCGGTAAAACAATCGATACGCTGTTCCCCGATAACTTCCACTACTTCGAACTTCTCGCGAAGCTGGTCGATGAGGAGTCCCGCGATGTCTTTGGGCCGCTCGAACGGTTTCAGATGCAGAGCATCGGCATCGAAAAGGGACAACCCTTCCAGCCGGACGACAAGATCAGGGCATTGCTGTCGGAAGCGGCGCGACTCGGCGGAGCTATAGCACGCGCCAACACGTTCGGACCCCCGGAAACCTACTACTATTCCGACCGCAAGTGGCAGGGAGTTCCGGAGGGGATGACTTACACGTCCACGCGGGATGATGCTCCGCAGATCGAGCCAGGAACAATGTTTACTACATGGCGGCTGGCAACTCTCCCGCCATGATGGCAAAGAACGTTGGCCAGGGATCGCAATATCTCTGGACGTATCGTGACTCTGCCGGCGACTTTCTGCAGGGCGACAAGAATTACTGGCTGCACGTTCCTGCCAAAGTACCTGCAAACAATTTCTGGTCCGTCGTCGTATACGACGCGATCAGCAGGTCGGAGTTGCAGAACGGCAATTTGCTGCCGTCGATCAGTAGTTACTCGAAGCCAATCGTGAATGCAGACGGATCGGTAGATATCATGTTCGGTCCAAACGAGCCGAAGGAAAAAGCCAATTGGATCAAGACAGTTCCTGGACATGGCTGGTTTCCAATCTTCCGTTTCTATGGACCAGAAGAAGCTTATTTTGATAAGACCTGGAAACTACCCGATATTGAAAAAGGAAACTGACATTCGCGACCCAGGTCGCTGACCTCTTCATAGGCCCGAAGGCACCGGCTGGGAAAGAGAAAACTGGCTCCTGTCCGTTTCGAGCAAAGCTTGGTACACGTGCCTGCGCCTCTACGGGCCGCTTGAACCGTGGTTCGATAAGACATGGAGACCAGGTGAGATCGAGTTGGTGTGATCGACGTGCCCGCAAAACGGGGTTTTCGGCAACTTCGATCGGCTCTTCCGCCTCGAACTTTCCGATAACCCGACATTCCGGGACCTTCCGTACAACATACAGATTTGGCTAGCTGGGAATATCAGTGTCGATGCCACCCCGCGTAAATAGTGGCGACCACCACCATAAGTCAGCGACAGATAAGTAATCCGACCCCAAAACGTCGTGGGACCTTCGACGGAAGCACCCTGAGCAAAGTCGGCTTTACCTGTGCGCTCTGCCATTCGATCGTCGACAATTCTGTCGCACTTGGAATCGGCGAGAGAATCGATGGGCTTGGGAACCGCGACCTCAACGTCGGCGCGATTGTCGCCTCTGCGCCGAACCTGGAACCGGTGGTGAATCTGCTGCGTCTGGCCCCGCAGGACGCAAGCATTACCGTGCAGGGTGTTCGCGACGTACTCAACAGCTGGGGTCCGGGCAAGTTCGACGCGGAGCTGTTCCTCGATGGCAAGGCATTCAACCCGCAGCAGATTACAAACGGCGTAGTGACTGGGACCAGTGTCTCCGGCGCCACCCTGATGCCCAATGCGCACGGCCTGTCGGGTCACAACCTGCATACATGGACCGGAGGTTGGGGCACGGTGACTTACTGGAACGCATTTGTGGCGGTGAATGAACTACACGGCATCGGCACATTTTTCGATGAGCGTTTCGATGACGCAAACCAATTCCCCATCGCGGCTGCGGCGAAGCTCGGTCATGTCTCGGTTGATCCGGACAGCGATCAGGTCACCGGCAAGCTGGCCGCGCTGCATTTCTATCAACTGGCGCTGCCCGCGGTGCAACCACTACCCAACGTCGACTTCGATCCGGCGGCAGCCGCTCGTGGCGACCAACTGTTCAGCGGCCGGGCCAACTGCAATAGCTGCCACCATGAGCCATTGTGGACGGAACCAGGCTGGAACCAGCACACAGCCGATGAGATAAAGATCGACAACTTCGAAGCCGACCGGGCGCCGGGTCATGCATACCAGACGATGAACCTGGCAGGCATGTTTGTGCGCGAACGCGGTCTCTTTATGTTCCCGCAAAATAAAGGCCGCTTCTATCACGACGGACGCTTCCAAACACTTCTGGATGTCGTCAACAGCTAGGATGTCCGCTTCAACCTCGGGCTTACGGACCAGGAGAAGAATGATTTGGTTGAGTACCTGAAGTCGCTTTAATACTGACGGAAAGTCTGAAGGGGACTGTTGAAGTCGGAGGGACAGATTCGCTCTATACTTCGGGAGGGAGGCGTCTTCTCCAATTCGGGATTGTGTTTCTCAGCCTGGCTGCGTTTCTCGCGCCACTGATTGAACTTTTCGACCGATGGGACCCGCCGGGATCCGGTAATGATACCGAGCTTGCTGTCTTCGGCCTCATCCTCACCTTTTGCCTCATTCTGTTGGTCAGTAGATTGGTCGCCTCGCTCGATGAATTGATCGAGTGCATTACGTTTCGCATTCAGCCCTCCCAGTTGGTGCGCTCGCCAGAGCGCTTTTATTTGACTGGTCTCGTTACGCCTCACAACTCTCCACCTCTCAGAATCTGATCCTCCGCGTTCGATAAGTGAACTTGCCGAAAAGCAGATTTTGCGGGAGATTCAGCAGGAGTGCGGCGAAGGCGAGTGCAATCATGACTTAGACAGACAGCCTGTGGCGCAACGCGCGAAATCCCATCAGTGCGCCGGTGCCGATCAGAACGAGGCTCGCAGGCTCAGGGACAGATGAGGGAGCACCCAGCGATTTCGACACAGCGAGGCTCGCAGACAGAGCGCTTGGGTGGTCTTCGTCGTTTTGGAACGTAACAGGTCTAGGGGGATGCTGCTCTGTCCAATGTAAGTCGAGAAAGGGTTCGGTGCGGTAAAAAAAATGTATGGGAAAGGTTCTGCGGTGGTAGAGATGAAGACTGCGTCGTTCCCAGAGTTAGAAACCACCGTGAATTGTTCGTTGCTGGCGTCGAAACCTGCAGTCGTAAGATTGGCGGCATTCCAGGGAAAACGGGGATTTTGGGAAAGTACGATTCCCGACATCCCGAACTTGCCGAAACCTGACTTCACAGTTGCGATCTCGATTCCGGCTGCTGGAACCGAACGTGGTCGCAGCTTCACAGGGCGTTCACTGCAGACGAAAGCGGGATCCTGAAAAGAGTGCGATATCACTTGAAGTTTTCTCGAGTCATTGCAAGGTCAGAGAGAATTTCTCCTACTACAGAGGAGAATTTGAACCCATGACCAGAGAACCCCGCAGCAAGGCTGACCTGCGGATACTCTGGATGGGCATCGATGATGAAGTGCTCGTCAGGCGTCATCGTGTACATGCACGTCGCGGCGTGAGAAACCTCTCCATTCAGCGCAGGAATTCTAGACCTGATCGCGGACCTAATTGCCATCTCATCACGCGCACTGACGACCCGGTCGATTGTGGATGGAGTGCATTCCTCACCCTCAGAATGAATGCCTACTTTTGGATCACCAACTTCCCTGGTTCGCGGAAGTCCGTAGAACAACGGGCCTTGCTCAGGCTCCCAAATGAAAATCGGAAAGAATCTCCTATCGAAAGCGGAAGGTTGGCTAGTAGGTTTAAGCCAAAACATGACTCGTCGGGAGACGATGACGGGCATCGAGACACTTGGGACGAACTCTGCAAACCAAGGCCCAACAGAGATCACTAGCGATCTGGCCTGGTAGGTCTGCTTTTCCGTCGTAACGCTTACACCGTCACCTGATTGAGAAGCTCTCCACGAAAGTACAGGTTCTTCGAAGCGAAGATCTGCTCCCCGCTTCGAGGCACATCGTAAATGCTGCCTGATACACTCCTCGGGCTTGAGGTAGCCTGCTTTCTCTTCGTAGAAAGCTACTTCGTTATCGGCCAAGGCAAACTGGGGAAAGCGCTGTCGCATCTCTCTTGCGTCCAACAGGTCGTGTTCAAGACCGTACCTCCTCGCACTCTTCAAGCAGCCTGTTATAAGCCGTCGCCGTGGAGATCCGATTGCAACTCCGCCTGTGATGCTCAAGATGTCCTCGTTGCTTTCATCTTGCAACTCATCCCAAAGCTCGTAAGCTCGTAGTACGAGCGGAACATAGGCAGGATCTTCGAAATACGCCTGCCGAATGATTCGGGACTCACCATGTGACGATCCTTTATCGTGGGCGGGGATAAAGGCTTCCAAGCCCAGTACCTTTGTATGTTGCTTAGAAAGGTGGTACGCCGTAGCGCTTCCCATTGCGCCAAGGCCGACTACGATCACGTCAAACGCACCTTCCACAGTTGTCCTCCACAGTAGGCAGCAGAACTGCCAGTCGCGAGATTTTAGGATACCGCTCCGTCGAGGGAGCGTATGTCGTGGCTGCTCTCGTGGGGTATGCGAACATGGACTGCATCGATTGCGCCGTGAGGAACGGGCCATGCAGACCTTGCTTCAGGATCTCGGTTACGCAACACGCCAACTCTTCCGGAACCTCGGGCTCACCATAACGGCCGTAGTCTCGCTGGCGCTGGGCATCGGCGCGACAACTGCAGTCTTTAGCGTGATCTACGCCACGTTGGTGAATCCCTATCCGTATCCAGCAGCGGACCGCATTGTCCGTCTGACCGTCTTCAGCAAAGCAAACTCCAGCGATGGAATCAACCTGAACGGTCCGCAGATTAAGCAACTGCAGCAGCTGCACAGCGTAGAAGGCGTGCTCGCCATGGACTACGATGCCATGAATCTGACCGGGCATGATCTTCCCGAGAACGTCAACACAATCAGCCTCATCTCGAACGGCTTTCATGACCTCGGCGTGCCGCCGATCATGGGACGGGCCCTGTCACCCTCAGACGCTCCTGATGGCCAGGAGCCGCAACCGGTAGTTGTGCTTTCGTACAAGTTTTGGCAGAAGCACTTCTTCGGAGATCGGGCCGTGCTCGGACAGACATTGCAGTTGGATCAGAAGAACTACGTCGTCGTGGGCGTGGCGGCGCCGCGATTCACCTGGTACAGCGCCGACGTCTTTCTTCCTCTCAAGCTGATGCAGGCCCCGAGCCGCCGGTACATCATCGACATTCTGCTGAAGCCAGGCGTGACCCGCGACGCCGCAAACGCCGAATTGCAACCGCTGCTCGAGCAGTTCGCCCAAACCACGCCCAAACAGTTTCCCGAGCACTTCAAGGTGCAGGTGGAGGGTCTGAACGACTGGGTCGTCAAGAGCATAGGCGGAACGTTGTATCTGCTCTTCGGCGCCGTCGGGCTGCTGCTGGCAATCGGCTGCGGCAACGTTTCGATCTTGCTGCTGGCCCGTGGCACTGCGCGGCAGCACGAACTCGCCGTGCGGGCAGCGATCGGAGCGAACCGGAGGCGCATCGTGCGGCAGTTGCTTACCGAATCGCTGCTGCTCGCTGCCATTGGCGCTGCGCTCGGCGTGGCGCTGGCCTACGGCATCCTTGCGGGCATGCAGATGGTGCTGCCGAAGTATGCCTTTGCGCCGGAGGTAGTGATCCGCATCAATCTCCCCGTGCTCCTGTTCAGCATCGGCGCTGCGCTGGCAACAGGTGTTCTCTTCGGCTTGTGGCCCGCGCTGCAGCTCTCGCGGCCGCAGTTGAGCCGGATGGTGCTGTCGGGCACTCGGCGCGTGGCTGGAAGCGTGCATGGGCGCAGAATGCATGATGCTCTGATCGCAGGACAGATTGCACTCACGCTGCTTCTGCTGGCCGGAGCAGGCTCGGCCATGGAGGGCTTTGCGCGCCTCATGCACACGCCGCTGGGCTACGACCCCCACAATATCGTGTCGGTCGGAGTTCCCCTTCACAAGAACGCACTTCCGACGTGGGCCGCGCGTGCAGCCTACTTTGAGCAGTTGCGCGCGAGCGTCGCGGAGACTCCCGGCGTTACCATGGCAGCGATCTCAAGCAACGCAACTCCGCCGCGCAACGGATCGAACCTGCGATTTGAGCTTTTGGGCAAGCCTTCGATGGACCAGCAGATGGGTTCGATCAATCTTGTCGATTCAGGCTACTTTCCGGCTCTTCGCATTCCGCTGTTGCAGGGTCGGCTATGGACCGATACGGAGAATCAGAATGCCGCCCACGTCGCGGTGATCAACCAGACGCTCGCGCGGTCCTACTTCCCGAACGGCGATGCCGTCGGACACTCGGTCAAGCTGCCCGACATTGAAAGCCGTCCACCCGAGGTCTTGTCCGCACCCGGCATAGCGGACGCATGGCTGACGATTGTGGGAATTGTCGCGGACGCCCGCAACGATGGACTTAGAAATCCCATCAAGCCGGCCGTCTTCATTCCCTACACACTCAGCATGAGTGAGGGCACCCAGATTCTGGCGAGATCGGACGTGCCTCCCCTGACACTGATGCACGCCGTAGGGAAGCAGGTGAGCGCAGTAAATCCGGAGCAGCAGATCTACAACAACGTCGAGGACCTGAGCGTTTGGATCTCGGAAGAGCCGGAATGGCAACAGGACCATCTGGTGTCGTGGATCTTTGGCCTCTTCGCGGTGCTGGGCCTGGCCCTGGCTGCCGTGGGACTCTACAGCGTCGTGTCGTATACCGTGGCCCAGCGAACAAACGAGTTTGGCATTCGCATGGCGCTCGGGGCAGGGCGTGGTCACGTCTTACGGATAGTCTTTGCGTCTACGCTTGTCAGCGTAGGCGGCGGAGTTCTATGCGGCCTCGCGCTTACCTTGGGCCTGAACAAAATTGTTGCGCAGTGGGCTGACGGCAATGCACACGACCCTATCGTGCTGCTGGCGGGCACCTGCTGCTTGGCCTGGTAGCAGGAATTGCCTGCGCAATCCCGGCGCGGCGCGCCTCTCGCGTCGATCCAATGACAGCGCTGCGTTGCGATTAAGGGACCTGACGAAACCCGGCGACCAGGTTTGTGCGGCTGCATGGCCCAGGGAAAAGAACTTCCATCCTGGATTCTGCGTTTCTAGCCATGGTGCGCCAAACATGACAATCCGCGGGCGGAATCGCACTTATTGAGAACAGGGCGAGTTACTCACTGAGCCGCAATACGAAGACTTTCTTCGTCCGGCCGGATCGCCGGGAACTCGTCAATAACCCGTCGGCTAACCCCTCCGGACCGATTCGAATCGAAGAGACGACCAGTAAGGTGCGGGTGGCCCGTGATTCGTCCGCAAACAGCCGTTGCCTACGTGCCGCCCTTTCTTCTTGGCAATAAGTCGGTCTTCGCGGCTACCTTCGCTTGGAACCTTCTGCTACTTCGATTTCTTGGGGAACAACGGTAGAGTAAATTCGAGTGGATGGGCACTGGTTCGGACTGCACGCTACAGAATACAAATGTGCCGCAAAATAGTCAGCGAACAGGGGCCGAGATGCGTAGAGTGGTGAGGTGGGGTGTGATCGGCGGAGGCGATTCCGCAAGGCGCTTTGCGGCCGGACTCAGGCATGTGACTAAAGCTCACCTCCGTATGGACACGTAAGTGGGAGGTGGCCGAAGCTTTTGCCGCGCACTTCGGCGGAGCGACCACTTGCACTCTCGAGCAGATGTTGAGCGGTCCTGTCGACGCCGTGTACATTGCCACTCACCCCGACAGTCATCATGCCTACGCCTTAGCGGCCCTCGCAGCCGGGAAGCATGTGCTCTGCGAGAAGCCGTCCATGCTGAATGGACAACAGTTGGAGGAGGTGTTGGTCGCCGCGAGCATGCGGGGTCTGCTCTTCATGGAGGCAATGAAGAGTCCATTCTTCCCTCTTTACCGCAGGCTCCGGGAACATCTTGAGCAGGATCCAATCGGCCAAGTTGCCTTCGTCCGTGCAGGGTCCTCCATCGCCGATATCCCGCTGAGCCATCCGATCTACAACCTTGATGTGGGTGGCGGCAGCCTCCTCGGCATTGGCCCCTATGAAGCCTTCCTCGCACTCGATTGGCTCGGTCCTGTAGAACGAGTCCAGACCTTCGGCGAAATAGGTCCAACGGGCATCGACACCTTTGCCGTACTTCAAACCAAGCACCTTCACGGGGTGGCCCAGCTTTATTGCGGTCTTGGGCTCCACGGCGAGGGCGACGCTTTGCTCGCCGGGCCATTAGGAAATGTCGCAATCCCGAGCAAGTGGTGGAACCCTGTCCATGCGACCATCCGGTACGTCGATGGACGAACTGTTGAACTTAATGAGCCCTTTGAATCCACCGGGTTCAATTATGAAGTCAGTCACTTCTGCGATCTCCTACGCAGCAGCCGCACAGAGAGCCCAATCATCACACACGACATGTCGCGCCAGATGATGAGCATCCTCGACCATGCCCGAATTGCGATCGGCCTCGTGTACCCCCAGGAGCTGTAGGAGAGTCTCTTGCCGTATCGTCGCAGAGCACACATTAGTTACGCCATTACTTTTGGATATGGAATTGTAATTTCATATGTCATTCGTGCCTGATACAACAGATCCTCAATTTGCATCGAAATGGAGCGACGTACCATGTTCCGAGCGCGACTTCTATGCTGCGCCATCCCCCTGCTGACGGTCTTCCTTTAGCCGTTTCAACCTACTCCGCTGCAGTGGACGATCCGGAGAAGGCTCGCTGAATAAGCCGGACCGGTTGGAGTGGTTCCGCGATCGGGGTTTTGGCATCTTCATCCATTGGAGCGTCGACAGCCAGGCTTTGTCGGCGTTGGGGGAGGCGAAATGGGGCGAGAGCCAGATGACGTTGATGCCGAGCTTCTGAAGGTAATCGAGGTGCTGAGTGATGCCTTTGAGGTCGCCGATACCGTCGCCGTTAGAGTCCTGGAAGGAGCGCGGGTAGATTTGGTAGACGACGGCTTCTTTCCACCATTTGGGCTCGTAGCCGTTGATGAGGGGGATGCGGTGTCTCGCTCGGACGCGACCTGCTGGCCATGGCTGGCGGCGGTAGATGTGATGAGGGATGCCGCGAGGAGAGCGGCAAGAACGGACGTTTGGATCATCGGGCGACTTGATCGGAGGGTTTTTGGCACGAGAAGAGTGTATAGGAGAGGCTTCGCACAAAAGAGACTGTTCCATTCAGGTCAGCAGTTATGGCTCGTTACTTTACTGCAGGAAAAGCAGAAGTGCCCAACCACAATCCGCCAAGTCCTGAAGCAAACGCGGTGAAGATTTAGCAGTAACTAATCTGACTCCTATTCCTGGTAGGTTTCTGAGTTGATCTCTAGGGATGCGGGTGGAAGGTTGGAAGCGCCAGAGCCAAGTGATGTGTTCGGAGTATCAGCCATCGTCAATTCAAGCGTGCCGCCATTGGCGATATCCGCGTGGCGAAACCAGACTCGATTGATCGTCTGTCCGTTCAGACGGATGTCCTGGACATATTTATTGTCATGGGAATTATTGCGAGCAATGATGGAAAAATCTTTTCCGTTCTTCAAGTGGATGGTGACCTTGTCGAAGACTGGACTCCCTACGTCGTAGGTTGGGATTCCCGGTGTAACGGGATAGAAGCCCATCATCGAAAAGACCACGAATGCGCTCAGACCGCCTCCGTCTTCATCACCCGGAATGCCTTGCAGTGTGTCGGTGAAAAACGATTCGAGCAACATACGGATGCGCTTCTGGGTCTTCCAAGGCGTTCCGAGACGGTTGTATATATATGGAATCGCCAGGCTTGGTTCGTTGCCCATGGAGAACTGACCGGCCATTGACGTGGAATCGGGAAGCTTCGCCTGGAACTCATATTTTGAGCGACCCAGCGGCTCGCGGAATAGCTGATCCAGGTTGGCCTCGGCTCTTGCGGTTCCACCCATCAACGTGATCAGGCCGTTGAAATCGTGCGTCACATCCCAGGTGTACGTATAACCATTATTCTCGTCATAGTAGTCCCGCGCGCCCATTCCGCCATCGAACTTCGGGTCCATCGGTTCGATCCAGTGCCCGTCTGAGTCTTTGGGCCACATTAGTCCCTTTTCGGCCCGGAAGAGGTTCTTGTAATTCGCGGCACGCTGGAGAAAAAGCTTCTCGTCCTCGGTCTTGTGCAGAACACGGGCGAGTTGAGCAATGTTCCAATCGTCAAAGCTGTTTTCCAATGTTACGGGCACGGGCTGGCGCTTCTCAAATGGGTGAACCCCGGGCACCGTTTCCTTTTCTCCGGGGCGCAAAGCCGGCATATAACCGTGCGTGGAGTAAAAATCGTCTAAGGGCCCCTTTGGGGCGAGGCTCCAGGGAAGCATGGTCACTTCAAGCGATCGCTTGCGGACACCTTCATAGGCAGTCGGCAAATCGAAGTTCTGCACGCCTTTGAACCATGCGTCGGCAAACCATGGCGCGGCGTGATTGCCATTCATGCATGCGTAATTCCCGGCCACAGTTGCGAACGTTGGCATTACACCCGATTGCTGATACATGCGAACATACGACTGGATCTTGTCCGCCTCCATCTCAGGGTTGAGAAGTGTCTGCAGAGGCTCCAATGCGCGGAACGTATCCCACAGCCAATTGTCCACATAAAACGGACGCGCATCCTGATGGATTTGGTGATCAAAAGCGCTATAGTAGCGTCCATCTTCCGTGATGTTGACCATTCGCTCGAAGCATCGATAGAGGGCCGTGTAGAAGATCCTGCGTTGCGTTTCGGTGCCGCCTTCCACGGCAATCTGAGCAAGAACTTCGTTCCAACGTGCCCTTCCCGCATCCTTTACTCTGGGTAAGACCCCACGCCGGGATTTCGCGCCGCAGGTTTTTCTTTGCCTGCTCTGCACTGATGAATGAAATGCCATAGCGAAAGTCCAGTGATTTGGTATCACTTATCGAGGCGGTCACTCGCCTTCCGCTTTTGATGTGATCCACCTTTGAGGTGACTGGCGAACTGAATTCGCCGTACACGTACGCCTTCATGCCGTCAAAGTTTTCCTCACCAACCACCACGCCGTCTTGCACTCGTAGGTCGCCCGACAACCGGTTTGCAAGCACAACTGAAGCTTTGCCATCGGGAAAAACGAAACGAAAGTAGCCGCAGCGTTCGGTTGGAGAGAATTCCACCTTGAATCAGAGAACCGTCGAAACGCGTGGAAAGATAATACGGCGTGGTCTTTTCTTGATCGTACGCCGCTGGGCTACCTTCGCCTGGCATGATACTGAATAGCTCGTGCATCCTGTGGGAGCTAATCGTTAGCGGAAATGAGTCGATCTGATCGTTCAGTGCGTCCGTCCGAATCGGATATACACGCACCATGCTGTTAGGCAAAAACACAGCCGGGCGAGTTGGCACCAGCAGAATGCCGACATTGCCGATGGTGGGATCAACATACTCCACCTGCGCTGTGACGTATGGCGCGAACATCATCAGCGCTACTACGAATCCGGCGGCCACAATTTCTACACGGCAAATGCCCTTTGCAATAAGTTTTGCGATTTTCAACTTCATCTCCATGGCCAATGGACCATGATAGTCGGCATTCCGGATGCCGACTTTGAAAACCCAGTTCTCGGGACCATCCAGATAGTTTAGTCCCTGATTAGTGATGGCCCCCTATTCTCGATTGACGCGTAATCGCCTTCCCGCTTTTGGCAATGGCTCGCGCGAGGAAAGAGAGATTGCGCGCCGGAGTACGGAATCGTGAACGTCGGTCCGCCACTAACTCGATCTAATGGCAATCTCTCGCGGGGCCCCAGAAGACTGTCGTAGCGCTCACTTGAATTTTCAACTGTTGCGAACAGGGCTTAGCACTCCGTCCAGCCCAGTTTCCATGACGGACCCGACGCCGACCGGATTAGTACTCATAAACGCCCGGGTCGCCAGGAACGAATTATCAGTTGAATGCAATGGGCAATCCAGCAACGCTGACATCGAGACGATCTGAGTCGAATCGATCTCACAGCCAGCCCTTTATCTTGACAACAAATGGTGGATGAGACTTTCTCTGTCTCATCCACCTAAATGCTTGCCCGGAGGGTGTGCTGTCGCGACCCACTCCCTCGGCGACTGGGAAGAATCTGCGGAAGGGGACTACAGCTTGCCTGGGGGCAGGAGTCCGCACCTCTTGAGAGGCGCGCAGCGGATTCTGGGAAGGAGAGCGTGCGTCCGAAGGGCGGGGGTGTCTTGAGCGCGGCACGCTGAACGCAGATAGAAAGGCAAACCGGAAGGGATCCTCCCTGTTCGACGGGCTTTCCCTCATGACGCGAGTAGCAAAAGCCAGCTCAGAGTCCAAAGAGTCGTTACTGACGCGCAGGCAGGAAGAAGCATAAAGGAGAATCGCGGTACAGATGCTCATCGCTCGGCCCATCTCCTAACCTGGACGACTTGCGGAAGATCGTGACAGACCTGACAGGGTGCGGGGGTACAGGTCCAATTCATCAAAGAGGGTTTGTCATTTACTGGCGAGGACTCCGCCATGAGTAAGTTGCTTCTGATCCGTAATGGGTGCCTTCGCCGAGTTTGAAAAGTCGCTACTGAAGGAACGCCAGCGCGAGGGCATCGCCATTGCGAAGAAGGCAGGCGTCTACAGAGGCCGTAAGCCATCGTTGACACCCGAGCGCGTCGCAGAACTTCGTGCGCGCATTTCAGCCGGTGAGAAGAAGGCAGGACTTGCCCGCGAGTTCGGCATCTCTCGCGAAACGCTTTACCAGTATGCGCCGGTCACTGCGTAATGACCCAGATTTACTTGGCTTCTTCTGGCGGATTTTTGGCTGAAACTTCAACCGAGGTCAAGTAAATATCGTTCGGGTCTAACGTCGTCACCCTGCCGTCCGAGAACGTCACAACCACGTTTCCATCAATCCGCTCCACCTCTACGACCTCTGCCCTTCCGATCTTTACCTCTTCAGGCATATCCCCTCCCCGCAATAGCCTATCTGCGGGTTAGGCGCATGTCGGTCCAGCGGCAGACATATGCATAATTGGGTCAGCCAACGCGTTTATTGCCTCGGCAACGCTTCGACAGTTCGTCTAGGTACCATCCAACAGGGGGTCAGTCCCTAGAGGCGAGCCGGGGCCGGGGGAGTCTCCGTGGGCCTTTGTCAGCAGGCCGCTAGGTGACGCCGAAGCGGTACCTGAAACATATAGGGTGTGAGGGTACCTGCTAGAATTTCCGCGCAACGATACGACAGGGAGAGACGTGCAATGTCAAGAATCTATCTTGGCGTAATTTGCGGCTTGATCTTTGGTGGTCTGGATACCGCGATGATGATTCCTCTCAGTTTTCCAGACAAGCGGGCTGCCCTTCTTGGCGCGTTCATCGCACGCTTTGGCCTAGGATTCGTGATCTGTAACGTAAAGCTCCCTTGGCCGGGCTGGATTGTTGGATTGCTCCTCGGAATCCTGCTGAGTCTGCCCGATGCCATCATTACGAAAGCGATGGTTCCGATTCTGGTGTCGGGGGCAATTGGTGGAGTGATTATCGGTATCATTGCCGCGAAGTTCGGGTCTTAGACTTCAAACTTGCCAATACCCGACGACGAGGGTGCGCCCTGCGCCCGCGAAGAGAACGAGCTTGCCCTGCTTCTTTGCATCAATGATCGGTTGGGGTATATCGACGTCTTGGAGGCGCATAAAAAGTTGTCCAGATGATTCTATGAGATACAGAGACCTACTGGCGGTCGATTCCTCCGAGCCGGAGAGAGGGCACCAACACTTTTCGGGGTTAGGTTGCGACGGATCGCAGTAGGCGGTACATTACCTCAGCGAGCGAGCGTTGAAGCAAATGTCCTCCCAGGTAAATTTATGGCACAGTCTAAGTTTGTCAGTTATTTGAGGGTTTCTACGGCACGGCAGGGAATCAGCGGTCTCGGCCTAGAAGCACAGCGGGAGTCGGTCGCCAACGACCTTAACGGCGGGAGGTGGAGTCTGGTGAAGGAAGTGGTAGAGGTCGAGAGCGGCAAACGTAACGACCGGCCCGCTATTGCCGAAGCGCTCCGACTCTGTCGGCTGCACCGTGCCACGCTCATCATTGCGAAGCTTGATCGCCTCGCCCGCAACGTCCACTTCATCTCCTCGCTGATGGAGGCCGGTGTCGATTTTGTCGCCGTTGACTTTCCCCAGGCAAATCGCTTGACCGTTCACATCCTGGCCGCAGTAGCAGAGCACGAGGCTTCCATGATCTCAGGCCGCACTAAGGCGGCCCTTGCCGCCGCTAAAGGCCGCGGCGTGAAGTTGGGCGGGCGGCGAGGAAGCCTAGACCGTATGGGGCGCATGGCGCAGAAGGGCAACGTTGTCAGCGCAGCGGTGCGCCGCGCAGCCAGTGCTAAGCGCAATGATGATCTCCTTCCCGTCATCGACGACATTCGCGCGGCCGGCCTCACCAGCCCGCAGCAAATCGCAGATGGTCTCAATCAGCGAGGCATCGCCGCGCGCGCGGAGGAGCATGGTCGGCAGTTCAAGTACGCCGCGTCCTTTCTGCATCCCCAACGAGTGCTAACGTTGAAGGGAATTGATCACTTCCCACGAGCCGACTTTCCGTTAGTTAGTCGAACCTCGATGAGTGACTCGGCGATTTGGACCCACTGACACCGACGCGACAAACCCATGAAGCCAAGCCAAGTCTCAATACCGCGACACGTTACTTAACGCATAAAGCCATGTCATTGATTCTGAAACAACAGAGGAGCCACACATGATCTTGAAGTCCGGTTGGAATCGTCGTTCTTTCTTGTCGCTACTTGGTGCTGCAACCGGCAGCGTGTTTTCGCCGCGCGCGGCTGTCGCCGAGAAGAAGGAACGGGACGAGAAGCATGGCATCGACGGCCACCCGATCGTTCCCATCAAGAGCGGACTGGGATCGACGGGCGACGTCTATAAGGAACTGGGCGTGACGCCGCTGGTCAACATCGTCGGGACGGTCACTGTCATCGGTGGTTCTGTGATGAAGCCCGAGGTGATGGAGCTGATGCGCCAGGGCAACCAGCACTTTGTGCTGATCAACGAGCTTGAGGTTGCTGCCGGCCGCTATATCGAAAAGCTCTGCAAGACCCCTCCCGGCTACACCGGCTTGGTGACGGCGGCGTGGCTGCAGGCATCGTGGTGGGCTATGCCGGCATGTTGACCGAGGACCTCGAGCCGCGTCTCAAGGCCTGTCCTGACCTGACGGGCTTTCCAAAGACCGAGGTCATCATTCAGAAGGCCCATCGCAACAACTTCGACCATCAGGTTCGCCAGACGGGCGTGACGCTGGTGGAGGTGGAGACGAAGGAGCAGATGATCAACGCCATCAATCCGAAGACGCTGGCGATGCACTTCATCAACATCCAGTCGGACCGCGGTCAGGTGAGCGGGCCCGAGATGATCGAGATTGCAAAGGCGCACAACATCTACACATTCAACGATGCCTCGGCCGACGTTCCCCGAAGGAGCGCCTGTGGGAGTACCCGGCGCAGGGCTGGGACTTCGTGGCCTTCTCGGGCGGCAAGGATATCTGTGGACCGCAGGCCTCGGGCATCCTGATCGGCAAGGAGAAGCTGATCCGTTGGGCGCAGATGAACATGAGCCCGCAGGAAGACCGTATCGGCCGCTCCAGCAAGGTGGGCAAGGAGACGATCTTCGCTCTGCTCAAGGCGCTGGAGCTGTTCGTCAACCAGGACTACGACGAGGTCATCAAGAGCTACGACGCGCGCGCCGAGGTGATCACAAAGGCGGTTGCGAAGTTTGGTGTGACGGCGCTGCCGCGCGAGTTCAATCCGAACGCGCTGGGCAACGTAACGCCGCACTATAGCTGGCAAATCGATCAGACCAAACTGACGATCACCTCGCAGGAGGTGATGCATCCAGCTTGCTGAGACGAAGCCTGTTGGCATCGGTAGCCTGAATGCTGACGCCGGCGGTATGCGCGGACGCAATCCCGACGCTCCTGCGAATCAGCCTGAACGCCACTATCGTCAGCAGGACCCGACGAGGTTCGGCTTTGCCATGTGGCAGCTGAAGGAGGGCGAGGACAAGTACATCGCCGATCGGCTGGTAGAGATCTTCAGTGCAGCGCCGAGGGCCTGACGATAGTCCAACTAAGGTTTGATGGGGTTCGCGATGGTACTCGCCGGGACTAATCGGCCGCCAGCGCGACAGCCCGCTCGAACACCGGATCGCGCCGCGCCGTGTAGTCGGCGAAGGTCATCTTGATCGTCTCGTCCGGAGCCAGCGATTTGACTTGCACCGGAAAGATCCAATTCAGCCAATAGCACCGGTCCCAATCATCACAGCGATGCGCATAGTCATGCATTCCGGTTGCGTAGTGCAGGCAAAGGTCTTCATGGGGAAGACATCCTTCATTGCCCTCACCATAAAAGGTAAGCCGATCGCCGACGGGTTCGCCAAGGATGATTGCGCGAGATCCCGCCGCCTGCTTCACGAAGGCTGTCGTCGTAATCGCGGCGGAAAAGGTTTGCGGGCCCGTCAGAAGATAGATTCGTCCGCTTGGCGGCACGAAATCCGGCAGGTGCGATGCGAAACGAGCCGCCTTCGTATAGTCGCCTCCGGTATTGAATCGCAGATCGAGAATGATGTTGCAGGGCGGATGCGCGCGCATCTCATCCGTCGTGGCGCTGAGGAAGTCGCCGATATGCTGCTTGTCCGCATCCGCGATCGCCTTGAGCTGTATGAAGAGTGTGCAACCGTGATCGATCCATGCCCGGCGGAAAGTGCTGTTGAAGTCGCGCAGCGACAGTGGCAAGTCCGCGTCATCGGAAACCAGCGCGCGCCAGTCCGAGGGCTCGCCTTTCATCTTTTGCGGCGACAGCCAGCGCGTCATCTCTGCGTGTGGCTCGTTCTCGCCGGAGATTTCACCTGGCAGCGTGCGCGTCACCTCGCTGCCGTTCGGCAGACGGAACGTCCAATGCGTCTGGTCCGGGCGCGAACCGATCGCGTCCCCGTAAAGGATTTCGGGCGACTGGACGTAGATCGCGGCATAGGTGCGCCGCCAGCCCTCAGTCCCCCCATGCAGCTGTTCGAGCGCTGCGATCACGTCGCGTGTCGGCCTGCCTTCGATGCTTTCGACGCGCGCGCCCAGAAGATCCGCATACGCCGATTTTGCCCGCAGGACGTAAAGCCCGTCAGCAAACAGCACCACCCGCAGGGGGATGAAGTTCTGTGGGCCGCCTTTACCGTAGTAGAGGTTTGTGTGACCGTTGTCGGCAAGCGCTGTGATGCGCAGCAGCGCAACATGGAATCTTTCCCTGTCGAGCGGTGCGTGTTCGGATTTCAGTTCGGCAATCTGGCGGTTGGCTTCGGCACGCGCTGCAGGCGAAAATGACCGATCCATGGCAAGCAGGCGCGAAAATTGTTCAATGTCCTGCTGTTGCGCTTCGAGCGCGTTGGCAGGCTTGGGAAAATCGTTGGACGGCGGATCGGGATTGAATTTGTGACGCATGCAGAGCGCGAAACCTCCGGCCACTCCGACGAACAGGACAACGACCGCCAAGGCCCACAATCCGGCCCTGAGAATCCCGCGCTTCGTCATCACTATACCCCGCTAACCTTACATGGAACCAGATTCAGAGCGCTTGGTCACTGTTTTAGGTCGGGCGTGACCTTCACGTTGGCTGTGCATTCCGGCGTGTATTCATCAGTCCTGCTGCCCGATACGCCGCGTTTGAGCCATTGGGTTCAGTACCGATAAACGCCCCAGGACCCACGAATATCTGAGTTTCCGAGCGGCGGTCAAGACGGACCTCGGGCACGGCTGCAGCAGCCCACACTGACGAGAGTAATTTCCGGTTTGCCCGTAACTCAGGAATAATCGATCGCTTCCACCTGCCGACATATCGGTATTTATGCGGTCTGAACCCCAATGGATTGCCTTTGGTTGGCGACAGTCCGGTAGCAGCTCACATAGCTGCACTTCGCTGTACACTTGGCGCCCTAGCTCGCCGGAGTTGACAGCTTATTGGTTGGTGAGAAGGTAATTACCGCCGCTGCTTGCGACGACTTTTAAGTTGGCTCGTGAGCAGGTCATTCAAGTGGGGGCAGGTCGGTGCAGTCACCTGTCTGTTTTTGGTTTAAAGCCTTGGCGCACTTCAACCACACGTTGCCCAGTCCATACCCTCGTTTGTGACCGCGAAGGTCGGTCCACTTTGTGCCAACAGCCGTGGCAGGTTGACAGCTCGAAACCAATTCCCTTTTGGAGAAAGCCACCCGGATGTACTTGGGAGACCTCAAGAGGTGAAGATTGGAGTACGCTAACGATTCTCCGAATACTGCTCAGTCATGAACTCCTCCCACGTCGAACACTGCGTTTTCAAATCGCTCGCGAAATCGGACTGGATTTCGTGTTGACTATCGCTTGCTAAAAGAGCGATGGCCTGGCCGAGCCTCCGAGGAGGGTCGGACTGATGGTGGCGGTGGTGTGATTGCCTTCATTGCCTCCCCAGGCGAAGAGCAAATAGAAGACAGGCAATCCCCCGGCGCGAACGGTCAGTCCGACGCTGAAGGAATGACGGAGGTGGTCGAGGCTGACGTCGTCGCGGCGCAGCGCGATCTTGCCTTCGTCGACGGAGAAGAATCCACCGATGGGAAGTTTCCCGATGGAGTGTTCGAAGGTGCCGCGAAAGAGCAGAAGGTCGGGGCCGCGGAACCGGTAGTCGGGATAGCTGGCGAGCATCGCGCTGCCGTTGATGTCGGAGCCGCCGATGGTCGGCGAGCAGGAGTAGAATGGCACGACAGCTTCCGCGATCTGCAATCGACTCGGACAGGAAGGCGCGCAGTGTGATCGATCCTTCGAGTTTCTCGGCGGTGGAGATGATCGGGCAGGGGACAGCGGGATCAGGCTTGGCAGCTGCGGCTCGCGTCACCGAGATGTTTCGATTCGCGTTGTTCCCCGAGCAATCGTCTGGGCCGTTGTACACAAGTGCTCCGGCACGATTCTGATAGTACTTCTGCGCCAGTTTCTTCGGGAAGAAGGCGTAGAGCGGAATCTGGTGGTTGAAATCGCCATTCCAGCGGCGGAAGGAGTACTGACTGCTGCCGGTAGCGACGTACTCCTGCAGCTGGGCGAGGTAGTCGAGGCGGAGACGGTCCTTGAAGAGTCCCGGGCCGAAATGCAGACCTTGGGAGGCCTGGAAGTAGGAGGGCTGGTAGGTCAGACCGGGAGCGGTCGTATTGTTGAAGAACGTTGCCCGACTGAGGGGATGGAGGAGTCGCTTCCGGGGCGGACTGCAGGGGAAGCGGCCGTTGAGCTCGGCGGTCACGGCAAGCCTCGTCTTGCTGAGTGCTCCCGTGAACGGAATGGCGGCGCTTGCTCCGGTGATGTTTTCCGAGAAGCCGTAGGTTGTGTGGGTGAGCGGTGTGGTGTTGGGGCCGAGGCCGTAGTAGTCGACACGAGTGAGCGAGATGCTCTGCGAGTAGAAGTTGAACAGCGGGGCGACGCTGTAATGCGTTCCTCCCGGGAGCCGGTAAGCCTTAATGTAACCGCCGGCACGCCACGATCCGTTCAGGGTGGCCTGCGCATCGATGTCGTAGGTGGTTCTCCACTCGTTGGCGAAGTTTTTGTGCTCGACGAATGCGAGACCAAAGGCTAGACCGTCTTGTGGAGCGAGGCTGCCTACGGTGATGTGCATCGGCTGGCCCATGACGAAGAGTCTGGCCGCAGTCGGTGAGGCTGCCGAAGTTGAATTTGCCGCATGTCTTCAGGGATTCGCCTTCGACGCGGAAGTCACGCTGAACGCGGGTTTCGTTTTGCGAAAAGACCGGAAGCGCAGCAAGAAAGAACAGAGAAAAGAGTATAGGGGAGGGCTTCATTTTTTCCGTTTCGGAGAGGTTTAGCCTTTAGGCTTTGATTTGATGCAACGTTAATTTTTTGGCGGCGGGTGTTTCTGTCTTTGGAGCAGATTTTTTCTTTGCGGCTGATTTCTTTCGGGTGGGAGCTGCGGCAGCGGCAAGAGCAAGCGGTTGACCCGGGCGGGGCGCAATGGGGGGCTTGATCGCAACGGCTTTCTTTACGACCTGTTCGCGCCTCGGCCGTGAGAGGAGATAGGTGGTAATTGCGGTGATGTAGCGGGCGGCATCGTCTTCCGTAGTGATCGCATGTTGAGGAAGCTTTTCTCGAACGTCCGCGGGGAGTTTTTCTTCAATGTGCTCAAAGTGGCTCGACCTGCTTGCGAACGAGGTCGGAGATGCGGCGATGCTTGTTGAATGCCTCTTTGGGCACGCTGGGTATGAGAACTGGTTCCATCGAATGCCTCCAAAGCTATTTGAACGTCGGACAGTCGCTATCTGCACGCATTTTGGGTTGATTGAGATATCCCAGAAATGTATTGGCAGCAATTTCACGGGGCGAACGGTCGGGATAGGTGCCGATGAAGAAATCGGTGAGGGTCGCCGGGATCGATGCGTGTTCGAAGACTTCGTCGATGACAGTTCCTGGCGCGATCCATGGAGAGATGAGCATTGCGGGCACGCGGACGCCGAGCCGGTCGAAGTGGAAAGGGTCGGGCGTGCCTGTGGCGGTGGGTTGCGCTACGAAGCCGTCGGGTGTGCAGGATGGCGGAGGAACGTGATCGTAGATTCCGCCATGCTCGTCGTAGACAATCAGGATTGCGGTGTTCGGCCAGAGATTCGGGTTCTTGCGAATTGCGGTGTAGACGGTGGCGATGAACTGTTCTCCTGCGCGAACGTCGTGGTCGGGATGCTGATCGCTGGCGATGAGTTCACCGGTTCCGTCAGGAGCGTCGTGGTCGGTGTAGTTCGGCTCGATGAAGCTGTACTGCGGAAGCCTGTTGCGGCTGCAGGCATCCTGAAAGTCCTGGAATGTGCCGAAGAGCTCTGGCTGGTTTTGAAGCAGATTGACGACTTCAAGCGAAGAACTGGCCTGGTCGAAGTAGTAGAGCCTGGTCGAACGGCCGGCGGCGGCGAGGCGCTCGTAGACGCTCTTGTATTGCTTGTTCCAGTAGAAGACATCCATGCTGACCTGGCCGAATGATGTGCCGTAGTGGGCGAAGGCGCGATTGCAGAGCGTGGGGCCGGGGATGGAAGAGAACCAGCGATTGAAGACGGCGTACTGCTTTGCCAGAGTGCTGAGCACAGGAAGATTGGCGGCGGTGAAGTAGTTCATGATCTCGTGTGAGTGACCGACGTTGTGCTGCTGGTTGAAGTAGCTCTGAACGAAGCCCTGCATGTTCGGCTGACGGTTGGGATTCTGGGCGGTGGTGACCCCGCCAAATATCTGGAGGTCGACGGCGGGGAAGTGATGATCGGGGTCGGGATCGAGCTGGCTCTGGAACTCAGCATCGGGCGTGACTTTGACCGGTTCGCCGGTGGTGTCGAGGTTGAATTCGGCGCCGGTGATGCCGTCGACGGCAGGGTTGTCGCTATGAAGAGCTCCGAGCATGTGGTCGAAGGACCGGTTTTCCATCATGAGGACGACGACGTGTCTCAAATTCCGGATTCCAGGAAGCGTTCTGTCCAGCATGAATTGCCCTCCGCAGGCGAGAGAAGATCGACTTAGCTACGGACACTTTTAATTAGTCTTTAAGATTGGAGGCCTAAAAACACGATGCGGGGGTCTAAAACACCGCAGATGTGAATTTACACTAAACTCGAATCTCGACGAAAGTAGAACGCCAGCTATGTGCGAGAGAGGCGACTGTGATTGGTGACAAAAATAGGTCGGCGTAGGTTGCAAATCGACTACTTGTGGCGCAGTTGCCGTGATAATTGGTAAACACCCTTCTCGTGCACTCACTCCCGGATCGTCGGCAGGACGATCGTGAATGGCCCGCTAGCGCCCTGTAATACGCAACCAGTCGTATAAAAACGGTCTGGATCAGTCAGATTCAACGCTGTGTTGCTCGCAAATTCCGCGGCATAGATCGCTTCTTGCAGAGAGCACTGGTTGTTGGTGACCCCTTGCTGCGTGGTTGTGACCTGAATCGTGGTCTGGGCGTCGGTTAGCTGAGCGGAATCCAGCGCGAACAAAGGGGTCGCTGCAAGGGCGATCTGGTAACCAATCTGAGTCAAAACGCGAGCTACCCGGCTCACATGAGAGCCAGTCAATATGGATTTCTTCATGCGCTGTTTTCTCCCGATAGGGTATGAATTTTTTTTGGGGGGCCTGCGGAGGTTATATTGCGACGGAGGGTTTGGGTGTGTCACCGGAATGCAAACTTGTTGCAATCTTTTTGTCGAGGAGAGGTTTCGTGGTGGCGCACTTTCCGGAATGAAAGGAAGACATACCCGTATTTCGCGGAATCAGTTCATTCATCCTCGCCACGTACTCGGCATCAAAGCGCTATCTTGCGGCCAGTCGCGATGGGTAAGGAGCCTTATGTCTGGTTCCGGCTATACGGCCCTGAAGATGCATTCTGGAACAAGACTTTCAAGATGCCGGATGTGGAACTAGTTCAGTAAGACGAGCACCTCTCAAGATCCCTCGGTCGCGTTCTTCCCGGTTGGTCGGCTACTCGTCAGTAACGCGTCGGCTAACCCCTCCCGACCGATTCGAATCGGAAGACGACCGTAAGGTACGGGTTATCCGTTACTCGCCCGGAACCCGGAAGATTGGAGGTTAGCCATGCAAAGGACAACTGGACGGAGATAAAATGACGCATTGGAGGACGGGAATATGACCAGCTTACCCAGTCGGGCAGCCTCAGGCGCCGGCACTGCGATGCGAGACTTGAAATGGTCGCCGGCGGAGAAGGCCATCGCCCGCAGGGCCTTCGATCAGGCGCTTGCGCGGGAGTTGGAGGCGGTCATCCTGGAAACCAAAACCAAGGCTGCGAAGATTCAAGAGCCGTCCGGCCTCTGGGAGCTGGAACGGTACCTCACCCAGCGCCGCCAGGAGATCGATCGCAAGTACGACTACCGCTACTCGGTCCTCCCGCTCGTCGTCGCAAACCTCCTCAGCGGTGGCCGCCTCAACGAGAACGAGCTGCACGGCCTGGGGGAAGACAAACTCGGCTACATCCACCGCGCACCTGTGCGCCTCTAAAACCGTTGCCCTATTGGCGCTTCGCAAACACCGAACGGTTGACGGGATGAGTTTCGCGAAGCAGAGCGTGGACGAGGCGGGCAGACGCTTCGAGTCCGTTTACCTTGTGCAAATGCAAACAAGAAGGGGGCCTAGTGTGCTCTTTGAAATGCAAGAGATCACGGCCAGTCCCAAATTCCCTTATTGAATGGCGTCAGAAGCCTTATAGTGACTTTGTGATCCAAGCTGGTAAGTGGGAGTAGCGGCACAATGGACCGAGCGGCAAGTCTCAAGCGATGGCGAGAGAGTAGCGCGGCGGGCACCCCCATCGTCGGCGCTGGTGCGGGCACAGGAATTTCTGCCAAGTGCGCCGAAGCTGCGGGAGCGGACCTCATCATCATCTACAATTCTGGCCGCTACCGCATGGCTGGGCGAGGATCGTTGGCTGGCCTCATGCCTTACGGGGACGCGAACGCCATTGTCGTGGAGATGGCCCGCGAAGTATTGCCCATCGTTCGCAAGACACCGGTGTTGGCCGGCGTCTGTGGAACCGATCCTTTTCGCATCATGAATCTGTTTCTTCGCGACCTGAAACGGCTCGGCTTTTCTGGAGTGCAAAACTTTCCGACGGTGGGGCTGATCGATGGCAGCTTCCGCGAGAGTCTCGAGGAAACCGGCATGGGATACGCCGAGGAAGTTGAGATGATTGCGCGAGCGCATGATCTGGACCTGCTCACCTGCCCGTATGTCTTCAATGAAGATGAGGCAAAGGCCATGGCAAGAGCAGGCGCAGACCTTTTGATCGCGCACATGGGATTGACGACAAAAGGGACAATCGGCGCCAGGACAGCTATCACTCTCGATCAATCGGTTGATCGCATTCAAGCCATCCGGGAAGCAGCCATCTCCATCCGCCCCGACATTCTGGTCCTTTGTCATGGCGGCCCGATTGCCGAGCCGGACGATGTTGAGTATGTCCTCAGCCGGACCAAAGGCATCTGCGGATTCTTTGGCGCCTCGAGCATCGAGCGCCTGCCCTCCGAGCGTGCCATTACCGAGCAGGTAAGGAAATTCAAGAATCTGAAAATCCATACGGACCACAGGTAAAGGAGCAGGCATGTCTAAGCTCGCCGGTCGCCGTTTCGTTACACCCGCCTCAGTCGAAACGCAGGTCTTTGATTGGGGAACGATCAAGTGGCTCAGCGAACCGCGCGTCACCGGCACGGTGCGCTTCACCATGGGTGTTGTGCTGCTGCAACCTGGGAAAGGCCACGCGCGCCACAATCACCCTGGAACCGAAGAGATTCTGTACGTAGTGTCCGGGCAAGGCAAGCAGATGATCGATATCGACGGCGAGCAGTGGGAATCCATCGGCGCCGGCGATATGATTCACATTCCTGCCGACATCTACCACTCCACGGTGAACACTGGCTGGGAGGCTTTGAAATTGGTTGCCGTCTATTCGCCGCCGGGCCCCGAGGCTCTCCTCCGCGCAATGCCAGAGTGCCGGGTGCTTGCGCCCGGCGAGCTGCCGGAAAGCTGATGCGATGACTCCGAAAACCGTTGCGCTCATCGGCACGTTCGACACCAAGGGAGAAGAGTTCTCCTTCCTGCGTGCGCGGATTGAGAATGCGGGCCTGCGAACGCTGATGATCGATGTCGGTGTGCTTGGCAGCGCTACCTTTGAGGCGGACATCTCGCAAGCAGAGGTGGCCGCGGCGGCAAATGAGAATCTCGCTGCACTAAGAACAGAGAGGGACCGAGGTCGAAGCGTCACCGCCATGGCGGTCGGGGCGAAGGCGATTCTTGTGCGGCTCTTTGAACAAGGCGCCATTCATGGAGTGGTATCCCTGGGCGGTTCTGCGGGTACGGCTATTGCGACCGCGGCCATGCGCGCGCTCCCGTGTGGCTTCCCAAAATTGATGGTTTCCACACTTGCCTCCGGCGATATCAAGCCCTACGTGGGAACCACTGACATTTGCATGATGCCTTCGGTGCTCGACATCGCGGGTTTGAATCACGTCTCCCGACGGAATCATCGGCAATGCGGCTGCTGCGATTTGCGGCATGGTTGCATCGGAGCCAGCCAGCGCCGCCCTCAACCAGAAGCCCGCGATTGCGGCCACCATGTTCGGCGTTACCACACCTTGTGTCACCGCCGCACGGCACACGCTCGAAGAGAGAGGCTACGAAGTTCTCGTCTTTCATGCGACAGGAGCCGGCGGGCAGGCGATGGAACGGTTGATCGAAGACGGCGCATTTCGAGCTGTTCTCGACATGACGACCACGGAACTCGCAGACGAATTGGTAGGCGGTGTCATGAGCGCGGGACCGCACCGACTTGAAGCAGCAGGCCGCAAGGGCATTCCTCAGCTTGTCTGTCCGGGGGCAATCGACATGGTGAACTTCGGGCCAGTGGAAACGGTGCCGCCCCAGTTTCGCAGCCGCAATCTCTACATCCACAACCCCAGCGTAACTCTCATGCGAACCACCCCGGAAGAATGCGCGGAGATCGGACGCATAACAGCCACCAAGCTCAACCGCGCAAGCGGACCTGTGACCGTGCTCATTCCTCTGCAAGGTGTCTCCGCCATCGATAAAATCGGCGCACCGTTCTACTCGCCAGAGGCGCTCGACGCCTATCGCTGTGTCTTGAAAACCTCGCTCAGCCCGACCATCCGGGTCGTTGAACTTGACGCACACATCAACGACGAAGGATTTGCGGTTGTCGCCGCAGATCTGCTGATGGAATCGCTCGGCGCTTCAATGGAAACGAAGGCGGCGCGTTCACCGAAGTGAAGCGATGCCCTGATCGGTCCCGATAAATGGGATGAGCAGGTCCTCCCAAGGAGGAGCAGACTGTTCCCATGAAGAAGCCAGCGCAGCACCTCATCGCTGAAGCTCCACGCAGACAGACCAAGGTTGAGATCACGATCGGCATTGACCTTGGCGATGTCTGGAGCCATTACTGCAGACTCAACCAGGACGGAGTAGTGGGGGACGCCGTGGCCCATTCCGGACTACCCCGAACGCGATCGAGAAGTGGTTCACGGATGTTCCTCCAGCGCCGGTCTAGCGATAGCTAGCAGTCACGATTGCTGCCAGTGCAGACCAACGCGCCCAGCATGGGCACTGCGATGGAGGCTGGAACACACTCGATCTGGATGAGCGCCCAGCTGCAGGAACTGGGTCACGAAGTCATCGTCGCGAACGTTCGTGAACTGCGGGCGATCTCGCACAGTGATCGGAAGAGCGACCAGGTCGATGCTGAGAAGCTGGCACGATATGCCCGACTTGATCCGAACATCCTACGGCCGATCGCGCACCGCAACTTCGTGCAGCAGGAGGCACTTACCCTGATTCGTGCGCGGGCTTTGCTGGTTCGCCTGCGCACGGCTGCGGTGGACGCTGTTCGTGGTCTGACGAAGTCCTGCGGCTACCGTCTGCCCGCCTCCGCCACAACGTGCTTCGCTCAGCGGAGCCTGGCCGTTATGCCGCCTGGACTGGCACAAGCGCTCGGTCCAGTGCTCCAGCAGATCGCGGAGATGACGGTCAAGATCATGCAGTACGACCGGCAGATCCAGCAACTCGGCCAGACCGAGTATCCGGAGACACAGGCGCTGCTGAAGGTTCACGGCGTCGGCCACCTCACCGCCCTGATCTTCGTGCTGACGCTCGGCAGCAACGAGCGGTTCGGACGGAGTCGTGATGTTGGTTGCTATCTTGGCCTACGACCTCGCCGAAGTCAGTCCAGAGATCATGACCCTCAGCTCGGTATCACGCACGCCGGCAACGCATACCTTCGAAGTCTGCTCATCGAGTGTTCCTCCATATCCTTCGACCGCATGAGAAGGACTCAGCACTTCGACAGTGGGGGCTTCACCCCGCTGCCAGAGGCGGCAAGCAGGCCAAGAGCAAGGCTGTCGTTGCGGTCGCCCACAAGCTGGCCGTTCTGCTCCACCGTCTCTGGACCATGCAGGGGCCCTCCATGCCGTTCTACTGCAGTGGCCGCTTGAAGGATGCCGATGTTTACCCGTTGCAATGACACCGTCTTCCGATGACTTCGTGCGCGTTTTGGCCTTCCAGGCCGACCGATAAATAGCAGCATCGACTCTCCTCTCGAACTCCAACCGGCACCGAGCTTGGATCAAGACAACTCATCGAAGAGTGCGAGAAACCCGGTGGAGAGCAATGATGACCACGACGATACAACAGCCAGTGGTCCTATAAAGGAACGAAATAGCCGAGCACCAAGAAGAGGACGGAAGCTAAGATCGGTATCGCAATTAACATGCCAGCGACTATGAGGACAATCCTCTTTCGGTAGTTTGTCTCCTCATCCATACTGATCATGCTCACAGGCCCTGTTAGGGCGGTGCAAGAGCTTTGACGAGAATACGGCTTGACATCCCGGACCTGCTCATAGAAAACGCGCCTCTCGTCACTTAACTCCCGGTTGGTCGACAAACCTTACCTTGGGATTACTTCGGGGTTGTCCGTCATCCGGGAGAAATGATGAGATGGAGAGCACCGGTTCGCACGTCGAAAGGACCGCTACGGCTGCGTGTCGTTCAGAATTGGCGGACAGGTCGAGATATTGGGAAGTGTGAGTAGATTCATGGAATCGTCCCGTCTTTCTGGA
>CAWAXV010000006.1:0-57709 GCA_963786095.1 uncultured Acidobacteriaceae bacterium
CCGTCATTTCAAGGCGTGGGAGGCGGAGTGGTATGTGCAGGATGCATGGCGGGTGAAGCCGAACGTCGTCCTGACATTGGGCGTGCGCTATTCGTTACTGCAACCGCCCTACGAAGTGAACGGGAACCAGGCCGCTCCAACGACCAGTGTCGGCGCGCTATTTGCCCAGCGCGCTCAAGCCCAAACCATGGGCCAGGCCTATTCTCCCGGACAGAACGCTGCCAACGGCCTCGCTGGCGGAACGCCGCCTATCACCTTTGGACTCTCTGGCCAGGGCAATGGCAAGCAGCCCTATTGGAACTGGGACTACAAGAATTTCGCTCCGCGGTTTGCCCTCGCCTATTCTCCCGAACTTTGATCAGGGCTGGCTTCACCGCCTCTTTGGCGCCGCCGGCAAGAGTTCCTTGCGAATGGGATACGGGTTGTACTTCGATCACTTCGGCGAAGGGATCGTCAACACATTCGATCGCAACGGATCTTTCGGCCTGACCACCGTCGAAACGAATCCCTACGGTGTCCAGGATGTAGATTGCGCCTTCCGCTTCACCGGAATCAGCAATCTCCCCCAAGGTCAATATTGCGGTCAGCAGATGAGCGGAGCCGCGCCCGGCACATTTCCCCGTCACTCCTCCGCTGGGAGTGAATGCGCCCGGCGGCTTCGCCATCTACTGGGGCATGGACGACAAGCTGAAGACGCCCTACTCCCACGTCTTCAATTTTTCTTTCACGCGCGACCTCGGACACAGCTTCTCCTAGAAGCCTCGTATGTTGGCCGGCTGGGGCGGCATCTTCTGCAGGAGACCGATCTCGGACTGCCGGAAGACATCGTCGATCCAGCGTCGCACATGGATTACTTCACTGCGGCGACCATGTTCTCGAAGATGGCCAGGGCGGGTACCGCTGTGGCCGACGTTCAACCCATCCCCTACTGGGAAGATCTATTTCCGACAGCAGCCGGCGATCCTTCGGCTCAACTGTATGGGTGTAATTCCATTCCCTACGGAAATATCGGCGCCACCGTTTCCAACACGCAGGCCATGTACGACACCTTCGCCTGCAACGTCGGAGACGAAATCGTTGCTCTCCAGTACGCTGACACGCCGACCTTCGGTACTTGCTTCCCGGCCTGCTCCCAACTTCCCGGACAGTCCGCTCCCACGGCCTACAACTTCTTCATGCCACAGTTTGCATCGCTGTGGGGTTGGAGAAGTTCCGGCAACAGTTCCTACCACGCTCTCAATTTGACACTGCGTCACGCCCTGAGCGCTGGTGTTCAGTTCGACGTGAACTACACCTTCTCGAAATCCATTGACGTCGGTTCCAATGCCGAACGCGTGAATGTCTTCGACACGATCGGGGGATTTTCCAGCCAGGTTATCAATTCGTGGCAGCCCAATCAGTTACGCGCTGTCTCTGACTTCGACATGAGACATCAACTCAACTCCAACTGGGTGATCGATTTGCCTGTGGGTCGTGGACGCAAGTTCGCTAGCGGCATGGGCCGTGTTGCTGACGCTATCGTGGGGGGATGGAGCCTCACTGGTTTGTTTCACTGGTCGAGCGGCCTCCCCTTCAGTATCTTTCCTGGTGGCGGATGGGCAACGAACTACAACCTCACAGGCGAAGCCATCGAAATCGCCAACCCAGGCCCCGTTGGCGTCCACCGCGACGCCTCCGGTAATCCCACAATGTTTGCCAATGGTCAGGCGGTCATCAACGACTTCCGCACTCCGTATCCCGGGGAGGGCGGCCAGCGCAACGAACTGCGCGGGCCCGGCTACTTCGGAATTGATACTGGGCTCGACAAAGATTGGAAGATCAGGGAAGGGCAGACTCTCAGCTTTGCCTGGGAGGCATTCAATGTCACCAACTCGGTGCGCTTCGATGCGGCAGCATCATCCAATAACTTCGATCTCACGACCGTGACAAATTTCGGTGTGTATAGCTCCACACTCACGCAGCCGCGTGTGATGCAGTTCATGCTGCGCTTTAGCTTCTGACAGGAGGCGGCGGAAGTGGTGCGTGCACTACGTCAGCGGCGAGTCGCTCATGCGGAAGCGCGTGCGCACGTGCTCCGAGATCAGTTCGATGGCCGGCCGATTCTTCACCGGATCGATCTGCGCCAGATATTTCATGGCCTCGACGAGCAAGCGCTGCCCATCGACGTAACGGGGATCGGAACTGCGTTCTCTGCGCTTGTTTCCCAGCTTAGGAGGGACTGTAATCGTAAAAACCTTGGCCATGGGTACCTAACTAAAGTTAGGGGTCAGTATAGCGCCCCGGACTGCAAATCTTGGAACATTACTTCCTCTTTAAATTCAACGACTTAACCGCGAGGTGAAATCGTCTCCGTCTTACTCGTCGTCTTTAGCTGAAAAACGTCGTTGCCAATCTTCTCGTTCACTTTGATAGACGAATACTTTGCCAGCCGGTAATCCCCTTGCGGCTCAAAAAATTGCTGCTGTACTGAGATGCCACGATCGACATCAATCCACAGCACGATTTTCTTAAACGTGCCACGAACCTTCTCCGACTTCGGCACGAGTTCCAACTTAGCCGTAACCACGCCGTTGATCGTCTCCGGCCCGAGGTTCGTAACTTGGAACGCCTTCATCAGATCTTGTCCGCTGCCCCCGAAGCCCAGCACGAGATAGCTCTCGAAGTCGTCGCTCTTCTTTCCCAGATCGTACACCGTCACCTGATCGGGCTTCGGCAGATACATCTTGATCTTGCCGTCGCTGAATAAGACGTATTTGCGGTCGGGCTTCGTGATGTCCGCCTTCATCTGGATTTCGCTTCCCGAACGGCGGTAATAGATTGTGCCCGACTGAATGTCATCTACTTCGTCGATGACTTTTTCGTAACGGTCCCATTCGAACTCTGCTTGGGTCGTGCGAAACGACGCTGCGGCAGTGTCCATCTTCTTCAGCACGGCGTCGAGATTGCCGCTTTCGGCGGGCTTTTCCTGCGCTGCAGAGGCCACGACCAGAAGGCTGCAGCAGAGCGCGACCAGCAACGTTGGCGGAAAACATTTCATTCGATTTCGAAGGTTCCGGCGCAGTCCGATCATTCGCTAATCTCGTTTCGCCAGCACTTTGTAACTCTGCGCTTTGCCTTTCCGGTCCGGAACAGTTTCATAGCTCAAAATTGTGACCGCCCCCGAAATCGGTTGAATGATGCGCAACAACTGTTCCCGTACTGCCTGGTCATCGCCCGGAGTAATCGAACTCGCCTCGACCTGATAAATCAAATGCCCTTGCTGATCGGCCGAAACTACCACATCGGTCGGATGCGGATTCCTCGTCATGGGTTTGTCGTTGAAGTCGATTACGCGCGGAGAAAACAGCACAAATACGATGATCAACGTGACCATGATGTCGTAATGCAGTGTGCCACGCTCGTATTGCCACAGAATATATCCGCGAATTGTTCGCCAAACGGCGTTCATCGGCAGGGGCGCGCTCGGCGCAGTGGTTGTAAGTTCCGCTCTCAAGTCTAGTGGCCCCTCCTCATTCTTGGCAATGATCTGCTGCTTTTGTGGCAAACCGCGTAGCGCTGCCAGCGCTCTTGTCATCCCTCACCGGCCGATGGCCGTGAGGAACCTGCTGTTTGAGGCACCTGCTCAGAACTTTTTAGGAGTAATCCGTTCCGCACCAATGTAAGGCCGCAGCGCCTCCGGAATCATCACACTCCCGTCGGCCTGCTGATAGTTCTCGACGATCGCGACCCAGGTGCGGCCCACGGCCAGCCCGCTGCCGTTCAGCGTGTGCACGAACTCCGTCTTGTTCTTGCCCTCGGGTCGGTAGCGAATGTTCGCCCGCCGCGCCTGGTACGCCTCGAAATTCGAGCACGACGAAATTTCGCGATAGCAGTTGCTGCCCCGGCAGCCAGACTTCGATGTCGTATGTCTTCGCTGAAGACGCGCCCATGTCGCCGGTGCACAGCGCCATCGTGCGGTAGTGCAGGCCCAGCTTCTGCAAGACCTCCTCGGCGTCGTGCGTGAGCTTCTCGTGCTCTTCGTAGGAGTGCTCCGGATGCGCGAACTTCACCAGTTCAACTTTCTGAAACTGATGCTGCCGGATGATTCCGCGCACGTCTTTTCCGTACGAACCCGCCTCGCTGCGAAAGCACGGCGTATAGGCAGTCAGCGAAACGGGCAGCCGTGCCTGCGTCCAGCACTTCGTCGCGATACAGATTCGTGACCGGAACTTCGGCGGTCGGAATCAGCCACAGATCCTTCTCGCCGATACGGAACGCGGAACGAATCAGCACGCGAATTTGGGCAGTTGGCCCGTGCCATACATCGAATCCGAATTGACCAGATACGGTGGCAGAACTTCGGTATACCCATGCTCTCGCGTGTGCAGATCGAGCATGAAGTTCATCAGCGCCCGTTCCAGCTTCGCACCCAGGTCCCAATAGACGGCGAAACGCGCGCCCGTCAGCTTCACAGCGCGTTCCAGATCGAGGATGCCGAGTTCCGCCCCCAGATCCCAATGCGGCTTGGGAGCGAAATCAAATTTAGGCGGCGTACCCCACTTGCGAACTCTCTACATTGTCGTCGGCGCTGTGTCCCACCGGCACGCTGGCATGCGGCAGGTTGGGAATGCCGCGCCAGGATGTCGCGGAGCCGCGCGTCGAGATCGCCCGCAGTCTTTTCCAGAGTCTGAATCTTCTCGCGCAATTCCTTGCTCTGGGCCATGGCGGCGCTTGCGTCCTGGCCGCTCTTCTTCAGCTTGGCGATATCTTCCGACGCTTTGTTGCGCTGGGCCTTGCTGGTCTCGGCTTCCGTTATAGCCAGGCGCCGCTGCGTATCCACCTCGCGGAAGTCCTTGAGCACGGCAGCCGGATCCATGCCGCGTTGGCGCAGCTTCTCTTCCACCAGAGGCAGATTTTCGCGTACGAAATTCAGATCAAGCATGATTTGAGATCAATCAAGGGAACTCACTAATGTATCGGAAAACAGCTCGAGAATGCACGCAAGGCGCGTACGAGGTGTCGGCTATTTCCCCGCATCCAGCGACTTCAAATAAGCCACAATCGCCTGCGCATCCTGCACATTGAACCGGTACGAAGGCATCGGAGGCCGCGGCGGAAGATTGTTTTTCCCGATCCCCGTCATCAGGAACCGGATCGCCGTATCTCGTTCCCAGCCCGGAAGACCCGCGATATCGGGCGCCTTGTCGGCCCACACCGGCATCGGAACCGTCGGCGCAAATCCCAGCGGTGCTCCCTTCAGCCATTGCTCTTCGATCGGTTCGCCTTTTTCATTTCGTGGCGTATGGCAGTCCCCGCACAAGGCAACGCTTTCCACCAGATATTTCCCTCGCGCCACGCTGGCAGCCGATACTCGAATGCGCCTTGTGTTTCTGTGCTGCGAGCACGGGAGCGCATAGGAGCGCAATGGCCAATCCGAAGATAAGTCTTCTCATTGAGAACAACCTCTGCTGGAAGCGTCAAAATCAGCGCTGAAATATAACATACGCAATCGGGGTTGACGCAGAGACAGGTTTGAGTCCCGCCTGCGTCGGCGTATGATTGACACAGTACGGAAGTGGCTCCATGGCGGCGAATCGTCATCCCGGCATCAGCATGCATAATCTCCCCATTGGCGGAGGATTCATGGGGCTTCTCTTCGCCGTCGGTTGCGCCGCGATCTTCCTCCTCGGATTCCCCTCTCTCTGGTATTTCGTCGCCTTTAGCGCAGCGATGGGGATAGGAGTCGCAGTTCTGCTACGTGTCGTCAACCGCCACCGTTCGGAGCGGAATAAACCACTCTCGATTTTGTCCGCGCCGGCTAAACACGATAACCTCGTCGTTTTCAAACCGGTGAAGCCCTGGAAACTCCTTCCAGTTTCGCCGAGACCCTTCTCCACATACCGTCCACTCTAGATCCAAAGGTCGCGCGCGGGCCTTTGGCTTATCTTGCATGCCTGTGTAAACTAGCCTTCGCGATGCGATCGCTCCCCAGATCAGTGCTCGCCGGGCTTCTATTCCTGCTGGCCTCAATGGCAGCCGTCGCCGCGCTTTCGATTCCCAGTACAGCCTCGGCCTACAATGGCCACCCCAAGTTGGTCGTCGTCATCGTGATCGATCAGTTTCGCGGAGACTATCTCGAGCGCTACCACGACCAGTTCGGCGACGCCGGCTTCCGCTTTCTCCTCGATCACGGAGCATATTTCCCCAACTGCAATTACAACTATGCCAACACCCGCACCGCCCCCGGACACGCGACCTTATTTACCGGCGCCTACAGCAACGGCCACGGCATCGCCGACAATGAGTGGTGGGACCAGAAGAAAAAACGCATGGTCACCTCGGTCGAAGATGACAGCACAAAAATGATTGGTGTCGCGACAGACAAAGACGGTGCCTCGCCGCACAATCTCCTGGCCGACACGTTAGGGGACGAACTCAAAGTCGCCACGCAAGGCAAGTCCCGCGTCTTCGGTGTTTCCCTGAAAGATCGCTCCGCCGTGCTTCCCGCCGGATTCGCGGGCGACGCCGCATACTGGATCGAGCCCAAGAGCGGCGCGTGGGTCACATCCACCTACTACCGCAACGAACTCCCGCGCTGGGTGCAGGATTTCAATTCCAACCGTCCCGCGAAGTTCTGGGATCGTGATTGGAAAGATGCGCAGGGCGCTTTGCTGCGTTCGACCGCTCATCGCAAGGGCAAAGACGGCTCCGACGCCGGCTTCTACGAAGTTATCGGCAGCACTGCCCTGGGCAATGAATACGAGTTCGACTTCGCTAAGGAACTCGTCGTCTACGAAAACGTCGGCCGCGGTCCGTCCACCGATCTGCTTTCCATCAGCCTCTCGCCGAATGACATTCTCGGCCATCAGGTTGGCCCTGATTCTGCGGAAATGCAGCAGATGGCTCTCGACCTCGATCGCCAGGTGGCAGACTTCATCAACTTTCTCGGCCACCAGATCGGCCTGGTCAACGTTTGGATCGCCCTCTCGGCCGATCACGGCGTTTCGTCTCTGCCTGATCAAGTGAAGAAGCTGCACATCCCGGCGGCAAATCTCGACAGCGCAAAACTCGAAGCGCAGATCAACAGTGCGATTGGCGCGAAATTTTCTCCCGGTCACGCCGCCGCGTATGTCAAACTCGATTACCCCGTGGCGTGGCTCGATCAGGATGCTTTCGCTGCCGTTCACGTGCACGAGCATGACGCCGAGGCGGCCGTTGGTGATGCGATGAAGCAAGCCGGTCTGCGCGACTACTACACCAAATCGCAACTCGCCGACGGCAAAGTGCCTGACACGCCTCTGGGACGAAAGTATTTGAATAGTTATTCGCCCGAGGGAAGCTGGTTCGTGATGGGCGTTCCCGAAATCTACAATGTGGGGCCAGCCAAGGGCACTGACCACGCCTCGCCCTGGGCCTACGACACGCACGTCCCGCTGGCTTTTTATGGACTGCCGTTCCAGGCGGGAACCTATCGCACCAGCGTCGAACCGGTAGACCTGGCCGTCACTCTGGCCTCTCTGCTCGGCATCAACGCTCCGTCCCACTCCGTTGGACGCGTCTTGACCGAAGCGCTCGCTCCTGCAAGCCGCTTCGCGGTCCCGTTCGACCGTCTGGGGTCTGGCCCGGGAGGAGAGCCCAAACCATGAGCCCTAATTCCGGCGGACCCGATCTCAGCGTGAACGTTGCGGGCGTCGAACTCAAGAATCCCGTAATCGCCGCCAGCGGCACCTTCGGTTATGGCGTCGAGTTCGAAGACGTCGTTCACCTCAGCAAGCTGGGTGGCTTTGTTGTGAAAGGATTGTCGAAAGAATCCATGATCGGCAATCCTCCGCCACGCCTGTGGGAGACCGCCGCCGGCATGTTGAATGCAATCGGCTTACAGAATATCGGCGCGCAGGCGTTTCTCGATGAAAAATTGCCGCACCTTCGCGGGATCAAGAACATCGTGGTGATGGCGAACATCTTCGGTTACACGCGCGAAGACTATGAACGCACCATCGAGATCCTCAACGATGGCGAGGGCATCGCCGCCTACGAACTCAATGTTTCCTGTCCCAACACTGCCCAAGGAGGTCTGCAATTCGGCAGCGATCCGCGCTCGCTCGACGAAGTTGTCACCACCGCCAAGCGTGTGTCGCAGCGCCCGCTGATCGTCAAGCTCTCACCAAACATCACCAGCATCGCGCAAATGGCCTACGTGGCGCAGGAAGCCGGCGCTGACGCGCTTTCGCTGATCAACACTTTCGTGGCTATGGCGATTGATCCCGAGACGCGCAAGCCCCGCATCGCCAACGTCACCGCCGGTCTCTCCGGTCCCGCGATCAAGCCGATTGCCGTGCGCATGGTCTATGACGCCTCCCACGCCGTAAAGATTCCCGTCATTGGGATGGGAGGAATTTCAACCGCCGCCGACGTGATCGAATTCATGCTGGCTGGCGCCAGCGCCGTCCAGATCGGCACCGCCAGTTACTGGGATCCCTGCGCCACGGAAAAAATTGTCGACGAACTGCAAGAATGGTGCCGCCAGCACCACATCACGCGCTTGGCCGATCTCACCGGCGGAATGCAGTTGGAATAGCGTCGGCCAACGATCCAGCCGATACTCACTGATCTGAATTGTGTCTAGTTTAATCCGTAACGATCCGCGCAAATCCGTGGCCAATGTCTTACTGCCAAGCCCCGCTATCGGCCGGACGTGTACCAGATCGATCCCGGCGATTTGTAGTCTCGGCCTTCGCCCCACACGGCGTGAGTCGTGCCCTCGTTGTCGATCGCCAGGCTGAAGTAGTCGCCGAATGGAAACCGGAATCCGTTAGGGCGAATGTAGTCGTAGCCGCGGACGGAAGTGGATAGTTGAGTTTCGGCGCCCCATGTCGCGCCGCCGTTCGTGGAATTTCGATAAAACGTATTCCACAGCGGACGATTCGGATCCCCCGCTTCTCTCGTCCGCGCGTCCATCCACGCAATGCGAACATCGCCAGCCCCGCCCGCAACAATCGCCGGGAAGCAATGCTCCACGCCAACCGCCGCTTCCGAAACGTCCGTCCGTGCCGACCAACTCGCCCCACCGGTGGTCGAAGACGAAAAGTAAATGCGCTCCGGCCCGCCGTTTGTGGCGCCTGTGTTCCACAGAGCATAGAGAGCGCCCGCCGCATCCGATGCCAGAGCGACCTGTGCTCCCAGATATCCCGTCTGGCAACTCTCCTCATCACAGGGCGGAGGTGCGCTCGAGACGTCGAGCAGTGCAGTGTTCCAGGTGCGTCCACCATCCGCCGACCGGCTCACAAAAACGCTGACCGGACGCGTTTGCATCTCGTGCCTGGCGTACGCGGTCCATCCAAAGAAGATGTTACCCGAGGAATCGACGGTGGCGCCGCCCGCCAGCGACCATCCCGGCGCTGCATTCGGATTTACATTCACAGCGGTGAATGTTTGTCCCGCATCGTGCGACGCGGCGACCACGAATTTCTCGTCGTGGTTGTATCCCACATAAACGTCGGCGCCGCGTACCGCAAGCACCGGCTTGTCGGCATCGTCCCGGCCGCGTTCTGCCACCGAGTACGACCAGTTCCGACCAAAGTCGAGCGAGCGGGCCACGACGATGTCGCGTTTGTTGTTCTGCATCCACGAGGCGTAAACCGTCTGCCGGTCCGCCGGATCAACCACAATTTGCGGATCGAACTGCCCGCTAGGGTAGGGAAGCAAAGGCCGCGAAGGTTCCCACGTGAGCCCATTATCGTTGCTCACCAGCAACGCGATCGTCGGGGCGGTACAGGTTGGGCACTCTGGCACCGCGCCGTACTGTGGATACAGCACGTACACATGTCCATGGCCGTCGGCGGAAATGGCTGGTTCCCACTGATCTCCGGTGTGATACCCCAGCCGCCGCTGCGGCGCGAATCCAGAGACTGCCATCACTGCCTGCGAAGCCGCCACGGCCAGTAGAACGCTCAAGGCGAGGCTCCGTGCGCCTCTTTTCCTCGAAGATACCTTCGGCACAGAGCTAGGCGCGGCTTGGAAGTGGCTGGTCGAGAAAAACACAGAGACTATCCTGGTAAAGCTACCCTGGGCAAAACCCTGTCCCGGACTTTATCGTGATTCCGGCTGAGCGTCAATTGCCCGGATGGCCTATAAAGAGTGCAGTTTTGATTCCCCTGGGTAGCCGTTGTTGCGCAGCGAGGCTCGTCGAGCGAAAAGCCTGTCCTGAGCGAGTCGAAGGGAATCTGCCTTTACCCGCCAACCTCTAGCCTCGATTGCCCTATGCCGGGGCTGTGCCCGTCGTTCTTACGAACTTGTCATAAAGCCACAACCCCGCAGCCGTCGCCAGGCCCACGCCCGTGATCACCCACCAGATCATGGTCGGCTGATGCTGGACTTCGCCATAGTGATGCAGCAGAAATCCGCCGAAAGGTCCGCCGATGAGCGATCCAATTCCAATCGGTACGAACGCGAATCCCATATAGGTCCCTTGCTGCCCCGGAGGCGCCAGCCGCGAAATGTATTCGTAGTAGCGCGGCGCCTGGATGATCTCGCCCAGCGCCAGAAAAAATAGAGAGAAGATCGCACCCCAGATCGTGGGACGAAATGCCAGGATCACCCATGACAGCGACGTGATCACCGTGCCCAGAATGACCGCCGCAAATGCGGGAATCTTGCGAGTCAGATAGTTCACCGCCAGGGTGAGACAAATCACGGTCAGGCCGTCGACCACCAAGATGATTTCGACGTCTGCCTTTGAGTTGATGTAGCCGTGAATAAACCCGGGCAAGCTAATGTACTGTTGCCAGAACACGATCCAGTAACCGGTGAAGATCACCAGAAACCACATGAACCGGCTGATGCCCGCGATCGCCACCGCCAGAAACAGAATCCAGGTCCACCACGGCACGGTCCACGCCGGCTGCACCCACCCCACGATGCGCAACACCAACGCGACCAGCAGAACCGGCAAGACCAGGCGGTAATTTCCCAACACAACGCAGAAATTCTTCGCAACGGTCGCTATCGAAGGTGGAGGCGCGTCGCCCGCCTTGTGCGGCTCTCGAAAGAAAAGCAGCACGACAAAAAACATCGCGAACACACCAATCGCTACCACGCGGTACACATTCTCCACGCCCAGATGCCGGTGCGCCCACGAAGCAAAAAGCGGCCCGAGCGCGCCGCCAATGTTCACCATGGTGTAATAAATCGAGTAGCCGATCGAGCGGACATTCTCCTTCGACGCTCGCGCCGTCGTGCCGACCACGCACGGCTTGACCAGCGAGATGCCGAGCGCCGGCAGCATGAGGACGAAGCCGACAAACAGCCCGAGCGGCACGGCATTCCGTACCGGCGCGAGCCACGGATGCCCCAATCGAGCCAATCAAGAAATACGAACCGCCCAGAATGAGATACGCGACCGAAAGTGCGCGCCGAAATCCTAGGCGGTCGGCGGCCGCGCCGCCGAAGATGGCGAGGAACCATACCATCCCGCCGAAGATTCCGGTCAGCGTTCCAGTTTGTTCGGTCGAGAAATTCAGCTGCTCCTGCAGATACAGGGCCAGCGAAGCAAACGCCCCATAGTAAGCAAGCCGCTCGAAAATCTCGGTGATGTTGGCAATCCAGAACGGCCGCTCGAATCCGGTACGTATTTCCTCAAAACGTTGAGAGAAAGACAATGTGTCTCCTGATGTTGCAGCGCCGGCGTCCCACCGGCTGTCGCGAGGGCATTCCTTCAACTCGGTTCCGGACAGGTTTTGCGCCCGCAGTTTGCTGCTATCCGGCAATCCGTGCGCGCACTGCCTGAGCCGTTAGCCCGGCCACACGTATCACTTTATTGCGGCTGCTCTGGCCGGACGCAATGGTAACGGAAGATCGCGGCACCTTCAAAAGCTTTGCGAAGAATTCGATGCAGGCCTCATTGGCCCGCCCCTCGATGGGAGGAGTGGTTAGCGAAAGTTTCAGCGCGTCGCCAAGTTCGCCGGTGATGTCGTTCTTCTTCGCGCGCGGATGAACCTTGACTGCGAAACTGATCGCGCCGTCAGATCCGGTGATGGGTATCATTGAAACTGATCACCACGGAGAGCAGAGACTCGGAGTAATACGAAATGCTGATCTCCGAGGCTTCGTGCCTCAGTGTTGAAGCTTATTGCTCTTTCACCAAAAATCGCCGTTCCCACTCGCACGCAGGTCGATCCTTCTTCAATCGCCACTTCGAAGTCATGCGACATGCCCATCGAAAGAACATCCATTCCGACCGCAGGCAGTTTGCGCGCGGCGATCGCATCGCGCAAGTTCGCGCAGCTTGCGAAAGAAAGGACGCGCCTCCTTCGGGATCGTCAGTGAAGGGTGGCACGGTCATCAAACCGCGAAACGAAAGCGACTCGAACCGCGGCGCCGCCTGAAGCAGACTCCTCCAGCTCCCGCGACTCCGGCGCTACTCCGCTCTTTGCCGTCTTCTCCGCCAACGTTGATCTCAATCAACACCGCAACTTCTTGCCGAAGCCTCGAGCCGCCGCATCCAGTTTTTCCGCGAGCTTCACCGAATCGACCGAGTCCACTGCGCCGAACAGTTCGGCAGCCTTGCCCGCCTTGTTCGTCTGCAAATGACCGATCATGTGCCACTCGGCCCCAGCCAGATCGGCAAGCGCGCCAGCCTTCCCGGCAAACTCCTGCACGCGATTTTCGCCGAACAGCCGCAGTCCCGCAGCGTAAGCCTCGCGAATGCGCTTCCGCCGGATGCGTCTTGCTCACCGCCATCAGCGCGATATCTTCTGGACGCCGTGCCCGTGCGCCGCACGGCCGCTATCGCATTCGTTCGCGCACGGCCGCAATGTTTTCTGAGATCGACATAAGAAACACATAAACCACAAAGGACACGAAGTCACACGAAGGATCCGAACTTTCCTTCGTGCTAACTTCGTGTCCTTCGTGGTCGAAAACACTTACATGATCGCCGTCGGCGGCGCCGGCTCTTCCGGCCGTCCGGCATTGGCCAGCGGCACACGGATCATGGCAATGATCAGCACCGCGAGCGCGCACCAGCGCCACGCAAGAATGGCGGAGTCCACTTGAACAGCGTCACATCATGCCCCGAGCCGACCAGTCCGGCGATGACCAGACCGCACAGCGCTTCGCCGGCGATCAGGCCCGAAGCCGTCAGCACGCCCGCATTATCCACGCGCGCCTTCTGCGCATCGTTGAAGCCGCGGCGGTCGCGCAGCTTGTCGGTGATCCAGCGAATCACGCCGCCAACAAAGATCGCAAACGTCGTGCCCAGCGGCAGATACATGCCCACCGCGAACAGCATCACGCTCTTCACTTCGATCATGATCATGCCCAATCCCATCAGGATGCCCACGATCACCAGCGGCCACGCCATGTCGCCGCCGACAATGCCTTTCGACAGCATCGCCATCAATCCGGCCTGCGGCGCTGGCAAGCGCCGAACTGCCGAAGTGATAGGCCTTGTCGAGAATCGCGAGCGGGAAGAACAGCACCAGCGACGCCACCACGATGCCGATCAGGTCGCCGATCTGCATCTTCGACGGGAGTGCCGCCGAGAATGTGTCCGACCTTCAAGTCCTGCAGCATCTCGCCCGCGACAGCCGACGAAACGCAAACCACTGCCGCGACGCCCAGCACCGCCGCAACACCGCCCGTTCCCGAGACGCCCAACGCGACCATCAGCAGCGCCGCGATCACCAGCGTGCACAGCGTCAGGCCCGAAACAGGATTGTTCGACGATCCGATCATGCCCACCAGATTTCCGGAGACGGCAGCGAAGAAGAATCCGAGGACGATCATGACGCCCGCCGCGACCAGCGATCCGGCGATCACCTTGCGAGCTGGACAGGTTCCCGCGCCGCTGATGAAGTAGTAGTACAGAGCGATCATCGCGACGAACACCACGCCGACACCGGCGAAGACGACCTTGGCCGGCAGATCGCGCTCGGTGCGGCTGTTGCGGCGTGCGCCGCAGCCGATTTCTTCAGATCGGAAACCGCGCGGCCCATGCCGAGCACCAGTTGCTTGCGCATCTTGAACAGCGTGTAAGAAGCGCCTACCAGCATGCCGCCGACTGCGATCGGCCGCACGATCGAGTAGTAGATGGCGCTCGCCAGCAGCGTCCACGACAATCGTCTGCCGGCCGGTTGCTGCGCCTGGATGTACGGCCCAATCGTGAAGGTTAGAAGTGGAACCAGCAGTCCCCAGGCCAGTACGCCGCCGGCAAAGTTCAGCGCCGCCAGCCGCGGTCCGATGATGTATCCCACGCCCAGATACGCTGGGCTGACGTCCGGCGCGGTGAAGAGCGTCGCGCCGCCGGTCACGGTGGTCGCCACATTCGGATTCGTGCTGGTGCGCAGCAGATAGCCGCTTGCCCAAGTCGCCGATGTTCACCGGGAACGTGTTGTTCGCGAGAAGACGTTGATCGCACCCAGCAGGTACATGAATCCGCCGAATCCCATGTTGGCGAACAGAATCTTCGCCGCTTTCGAGCCTTGCTGTCCTGCCTTGTGAATCTCCGACGCGGCCACCGATTCGGGATAAGGAAGCTCGGGATCTTCCACCATCACGCGCCGCAGCAGCGTGACAAACAAGATGCCCAGCGTGCCGCCGATCACCATCAGCGCGACGGAATTCCAGATACTTGCTCGCGTCGTCAGCCCCGGCCAGAGCCCCGCCATGACGAATGCCGGAATCGTGAACACCGCGCCCGCCGCCACCGACTCGCCGATCGAGCCCACGGTTCGCGCGATGTTTTCTTCCAGCAGCGAGCCCTTCATCAGCCGCAGCAGCGCCATGCCAATGACGGCCGCGGGATACGTCGCCGCAATCGTCATGCCCGCCTTCAGTCCGAGATAGGCGTTGGCCGAGCCGAGAACGCGCGGTCATCACCAGCCCAATCAGCACGGCGCGGAAGGTGAACTCCTTCATCTCCATGGTTTCGGGCACGTAAGGCACATGCTTCTTGGCGGGAGCTCCTGATCACAGGGCTGCTCATAGGTAGAATCCTTTTAGGGCGTGGGATGGAAGCAACCGCATCTGCGTTGCCTTCACGAACGGATTAAAACACTGGAACGGCGCACGTTAGCACGCGGCATGGGCCCATGACAAGTGCAAGTCGCCTAAAGGCAGAGGGAGTTTCATTCTATGCCGGGGAGCGGTTCATACCTGTCCGCCCCCGTCGTCCGCCGCCCGGTTCCCCGGCGGTATGCATCCCTTGCGCGAAGGTGTAAAATGTGTCCACTTAGTTCTTTTCGCCTCTTCGTCAGTCCCTCACTGAGGTGTAGTAATGAACGACTCCACAGACACGCTCTTTATTCAACCGTATCGTTGTAAAGACTGTGGCAGCGAAACCGGATTTCGTTCGCGGCGCCGCACCTTCACGGAGCGCTTCGTCCTGCCGCTGTTGCTGCTCCAACCCGTCCGTTGCGGAGAGTGTTTCCGGCGGGATTACCGGATAATCTTCACCACCGTGCGTGACCGCCTCACGGATGTGCCGAAGGTCATATCGGGAAAGACACCGGCTCCGCAACATCGAAACGTTGCTTAGCGCCCGCCATCGCCGTTATACTGCGAGGGTGGTACGAATTGGCCCGTGGCAGCACTGTGCCAGCGGGAAGCGCGAGGAGGCCGTCTTCAGCAGTAGTGAGGACCGAACCCGGGCGAGCCATGCCAGCGTTACAGTAGCAGGGCCTAGTATTGTTTCTCAGGACCCCGATTTCCAGAGTCCTGACCTTCTCACCATTAATTTTGAACGACCTTCACCCGCCCGAAGCTGGGCCACGCGCGCCGCCGAAAGCCTCTTCTCGGTTTTGTTTCCCGCGGACTGCCGCATTTGCGGCGAACCCCTGCTCAACATTTCCCGCCTGCCCGTATGCATAGAGTGCCTCGCTCACATTCATCCTGTCCGCGGCAAAATTTGCTCCATTTGTGGCGAGCGCGTGCTTTCGTCGTATGCAGACCTCGATGTCGAGGGTCTCCGGATTTGTCCCGCTTGCCGCCGCATCGAGCGGCCCTTTAACCGCGCGGTTGCCTACGGTAGTTACGAGAGTGGATTGCGCGAACTGATCCATCTGCTGAAATACAACGGCGTCCGTCCCGCGGCTGCGGTTTTAGGACGTATGTTGTCCGAGGCGATCGCGGACCTTGAATCCACCTTCGAGCACCCTGCGATGTTCGACCAGCCCATCGCACTGATCCCGGTGCCGCTCTACAAGACGTAAGCTTCGCCAGCGCGGATTCAATCAGGCGGAACTGATCGTCCGCACCGCGCTGAAGCAGCTACCCGCAGGCAATCGTTTTCAACTGGTCTCCGGAGTCTTGCTGCGCACCCGCGAAACGCACTCGCAGATCGGATTGACCAACCATCAGCGCCGTGAGAATCTGCGTGGAGCCTTCACCGTCCCACGCGCCCCACGAAGTGACTGGCCGCGAAGTGCTTCTGGTGGATGATGTCTACACGACCGGAACGACGGCCTCGGAATGTGCCCGGGTCTTGCGCCGCGCCGGCGCCTCGAAGGTATGGGTCGCGACGGTAGCTCGCACCCTGAAGCTGGCATCTAAGTATCTTGAGATTCCTGACGACACGGAAGTTGAAGTGGGGAAGGCGGCAGCAGACGACGAGATTGAAACTAGTGCAAACTTGAAGCCTTGAAACTTGAATGTACGTCTGCGCATGGAACAACGATGCAGGATCCCGGCATCGCCGCCGGCCTGTTCTGCGCCGGCGGCTCCTCATCGCGCTGGAGACGGCCATGCTCTGCTCGCGCCCGTTCTCGTTCTGAACGCTTCCTACGAGCCCATCAACGTCTGCGCTGCTCGCCGTGCGCTCGTGCTCGTGCTCAAGGGCGTGGCCATGACCGAAGAAGAGAACGGACACTTCCTGCACTCCGCCCGCGTCGCCATGCGCCTGCCGTCGGTGATCCGTCTGCTCGAGTACCGGCGCATTCCGCACCAGAGCCGCGCTCTCTCGCGCAAGAACATCCTTCTGCGCGATCGCAATACCTGCCAGTACTGCGCGACCGTGCTGCCGTCGGGCGAATTGACGCTCGACCACGTGATCCCACGCTCTCGCGGAGGTCTCTCCACCTGGGAAAATCTCGTCGCCTGCTGCCATGCCTGCAATCGCCGCAAGGGCAACCAGTTCCCGCTCGAAGCCGGCATGAAGCTGATGCGCGAACCCCGCGCCTTCAATCTCCACACCAGCCGCCACATCATGCGGCTTGATGGGCCGCAGCGATGATAAGTGGAGGAAGTATTTGTTCTATTAGAGTTTCAGAGACCAGCCACTAAAACCGCTGCCCCGCCTGAGTTTGCGACGTCAATCCAAAGCTTCTCATTACTCTACGAGGCGAAGCAGTCTCACTGGGAAAGCTATGAAACCTTGAAACTTCGAAACTGTTTACTGCGGCTTCTTCTGCTCCGGCGTCTTCTGGTCCGGCTTCTGCTCGCCCTTCGGAATTTCTTTCCCTTCGTACAAAATCTTCACATTCGATCCGAACCGTTTGTAGTCCTCGTACTTCACGATCTCGCGGATGTGGATGTCTTCCATCTTGAAGTGCAATTCGTCGTCCGCCTTGGTGTAGACCGGAAACCAGTAGTGGCCGTCGATCTGCTGCCGCCAAGTGGTGAACTTCGGGAACAGATTCTCTGTCGCCTCTCTTTTTGCTTGGCGGACGATTGTTGCGTCGGCACAGTCTTTCCGTAGGTCTTTACGATCTGGAAGTCGTGGTCGTCGACCCAGACGCGTCCCTGAAAATACCGCTTCTTGCCTTCAATCTGTTTCGGGGCGATGTCGAAGACGTAGCAGTGCAGTTCGTCTTCCTGACTGCTGACCGACATAAAGCATGTTGTATTCCGGCAGGTCGTCGGTGGTCAGCACGAACGGCAGCCGGTGCCGTATGTCTTCAAAATCGTCCTGTCGACATGGAAAGATCGCTTTCGTCCAGACTCGACTGCGGCGCGAACACCACGTTCTCGATACGTTGTCCCTTGTCGTCGAACAGCACGTCGAACACTTCGTGATACTCGCCGTCGACCGTGTCACCGTCGACGCGTCTGGACCTTCACATCCTGCCGGTAGGTGTACTGGTCGCGCGCCTTGGCGAACTCGGTTTCCTTCGCGGCGAAGCGCTTGATGATTTCGTCGGGCGTCGTGTCCTTGTGGTTGGGTGTTCTCAAGCGGACCCTCCTGGGCGCGCGCGGACGGGCACCACCAGCGCGCAAGCCAGGCAAGCCACGAGGCAACAGCAGAAATCGGCTGGATGCCGTTTCATATGTCTATTTTATCGGATACAGGTTGTAGCAGGGGTTGCTGGCAACTCGGCTGAACTTGACCGGAGATCACGCCACATGGCCGAACAGGCCCGGCATCCACCGCGGCGACCCTCCCTCCAACCCCTCTCCGCTCAGTGAGGCCGGAGGGTAGGGTGCTGCAGTTCTGCCACTCACTTGGATGCCTTCATAGGTAAGAGGTTGCCGGCGGAAGATAAGCCTTGTAGTGGACTAAGATTCAAGGTTTCGGATTCGCCCACGCATGTTTCGCGATCTCCCCATACGTTGTCATCCTGAGGAGGGCGAAGTTGGCCCGACGAAGGACCTACGCAACCTGCCTGCAGCGCCATGCCGCCGGCGAATTGCACGGGTCCTTCGACCGCAAAAAACGCAGGCCTCAGGATGACAAGTCTTTGGGCAGTCTCTGCGCGGAATATTGACGTCCGGTTGAAACGCGTGCCGTTGCATACCACTCCACGCTCAGATCCTTCCACGCCGGGTTAACCGACACAATCAACGCAATCTTCTTGATTCGCAACCAGCCCTTAATTTCCTTTTCCCGACCCGATCGCCCGATGAACAATCTTCAAATCGCTCGAAATAGACGAGCCGGTCGAGTTTGTACTTCGACGTGAATGTCGAACCACTACCCGACTTGTGTCCACGCACTCGCGGACTAGGCTGTTCGTTACGCCGGTGTACAGCGTTTTCGATCGGTTCGTCATGATGTAGACGAAGTAGTCTCTTGTGTCGCGCATGACTTTAATCTGGCACGAAGAGCGCGACGTGTCTGTGACGAATGAACATCCTGTGCTATGCAAAAATCACAGTTGCTTCCGTCACCCGGTGTAGTGCCAAAGGAGGGCCGCAGTTTGGCGAAGCGAAGGACCTATGCAATTTGCCGGCGCGCCGGTGCTGCGGCAATGCATAGGTCCTTCGGCTGCAAAAAGCGCGGCCTCAGGATGACAGGAGCAGTCGTCAACCGATGGGGTCTTGGTGCTACACTTTTCCGTTTGCCAAGGAGTGCCCTTATGCGCCGTCTTCTTCTCTCTCTTCTTTTGTTTGCCTTCACTCTCCCGGTCCTCGCCCAAGCCAAGCATCCCTTCACCTTCGAAGACATGATGAAGCTGAAGCGCGTCGGCGACCCCAAGTTTCGCCCGACGGCAAGTGGGTTATCTTCAGCGTGGTGGATGTCGATCTCGACGCCAACTCCAAGACGCCGCATATCTGGATCGTGCCTACGTGCTGGCGGTCAGGAAAAAGAGCTCATCGCCGATCAGGACGCCGACCGTCCGCGCTGGGCGCCGGATGGGAAGCGCTTCGCATTTATATCGAGCGAAAGAAGGCGGCTCGCAGGTCTGGATCGCGGATTTCGACGGGGCCGCCGGGACGGTTGCGCAAAAGTCCAAGCTGACTTCAATCGCCACCGAAGCCGGAGGCGAACTCTGGTCGCCAGACGGCAAGAACATTCTGTTCACCTCGGATGTTTATCCCGAGTGCGACGCACAACGGTTTGACAGAGAAGGATGCAACGCCAAAAAGCTGAAAGAAGCCGAGCAGTCGAAGGTCAAGGCCCTGATATTCGATCATCTGCTCTACCGTCACTGGAATGCCTATCAAGAAGGGCAAGCGCACCCACATCTTCGTGAGGAGGATCATTGCACCTGATGAAACAAATGCAAGAATTCTCGGTTCGGGTGTTATCGACCTCACTCCCGGTGACTTCGACGCGCCCGTGTTCTCGCTCGGCGGGCAGGACGACTACGCCTTCTCGCCCGACGGCCAGGAGATTTGCTACGCCTCAAATCACGACAAGAATCCGGCGGCTTCCACCAACAACGATCTGTGGATCGTTCCGGTCACCGGAGGCCAGGCCAAGAACATCACCGCCGACAATCCCGCCAGCGACACCTCGCCGCTCTATTCGCCCGATGGCCGCTACATCGCCTACCGCGCCCAGCAGCGTCCGGGATACGAGAGCGACCGCTTCCGCCTGATGCTCTACGACCGCAAGACGGGTGAGAAGAAGAATCTAACGGAGAATTTTGATAAGTGGGTCGGATCGTTCAGCTGGCTTCCTGAATTCGAGGGGCTTCTTGTTCACGATAGAGGAAGCGGAGCAGTCTCCAGTTCTTTGGATGTTGCCTTTCGATTTCAAGCAAGGGATATCTGGGCCCGGGACTCTGAGGCCGAACGGGCAGGAGTTGGTCCTCAATGTTGCGAAGGGGTATTTTGACTCGCCGACCTCCGTTAATACAGACCTGGTTGTCGCGAACGGGATGACACTTCGGGCGCCAACCGAGATCTACAGCATGAACCTGAGCAGGCTCAGCGACCTCCACGGGCCGCCTCCTGAAAAAGCTGCGATGCAACTCACGCACGTCAACGACGCAGTCCTCTCGCAGGTCGCAATGTCCCCGCTCGAATCCTTCTGGTTCACCGGCGCTCACGGCGACAAGGTCCAAGGCTTCCTGGTCAAGCCGCCGAACTTCGATGCCTCCAAGAAATATCCCGTGAAGTTCCTCATCCACGGCGGGCCGCAGGGCGCATGGGGAGACGACTGGAGCTATCCGCTGGAATCCTGAGCTGTTCGCGTCACCAACTTCCCAACGCCCAGCGGTTACGTCGTCATCATGATCAACTTCCACGGCTCGACCGGATACGGGCAGAAGTTCATCGACGCCATCAACGGCGACTGGGGCGGCGCTCCGTTTGAAGACCTGATGAAGGGCCTCGACTACGCCGAGCAGCATTATCGGTTTATCGATAAAGACCGGGAGTGCGCGCTGGGCGCCAGCTACGGCGGATACATGGCCAACTGGATGCTCGGCCACACCGACCGCTTCAAGTGCATCGTGTCGCACGACGGCATGTTCAACGCCGAATCCGCCTGGGGCACGACTGAAGAACTCTGGTTCAACGACTGGGAGTTCAAAGGCACGCCCTACGACAACCGCGCGTTGTATCAAAAATGGTCGCCGCACCAGTACGCGAAGAACTTCAAGACGCCGACGCTCGTCGTCCACGGCCAGCGCGACTACCGCCTCGACGTGAGCGAAGGCTTCCAGCTCTTCAACACGCTGCAGATGGAAGGTGTGCCGTCGAAGATGCTGTATTTCCCCGACGAAGGCCACTGGGTGCTGAAGCCGCAGAACTCGCGCTCTGGTACAAAACCGTCAACGACTGGGTCGACCAGTGGACCAAGAAGTAGGTCGTCAGAACCTCGCCACGGATCTCACGGATCGTCACGGATAAACCAAAAGATTTTCAATCCGTGTCAATCCGTGTTGATCCGTGGCTAATATTTTTCGCGTCCGCTCACAGCCCTGCCTTCTGCAGGCCATCGAGTAACTTCTCGACCAGTTCCGGCTGCCACCACTTCTCGCACTCCTCGCGCGCTGTCCGAGCGAAGTCTGGTCGAATGCTCAGCAGCGCCCGGACCGCTTTTCGCCCCGGCTCTAGCTCTCCCAGTTGCCCATAGGCCGCTGCCAGCGCGCATTGTGTGCGCCAGAAGTTCGGCATGTTCAACTTATGGCATACGTCGATCGCTCCGCGGTAATTGCCCTTCTGATAAGCATCGAAGACATGCGGGAACCAGTACCAGCCGGGATGATTCGGATTTAGGTTGCGCCCGCGCTCCGCGAGAGCACATCCGCGCTCCCATTCGCCGGCATAAGCCGTAAGCATGCCCAGGTAGGCGAAGGTGTACCCGTCCATCGGGTTGAGGCTGAACGCACGCTGTGCCGCGCTATGGAATCCATGCAGTTCGCGCTGGAAGAACAGCACCGAAGCCATGGCGTGGTGCCCCAGGTGATTCGACGGCGCTGCGGCGATGGCCTGCCGCGCTGCCGCGAACGCGCGTCCCAGCGGATCGGGCCTCACATTGAAGCCGTGGTTGTACTCTTCCCGAAAAATAATAGCCAGCATGGCCCAAGCCGGTGCATAACCGGGCGCTTGCTCAACCGCACGTTCCAATCCATCGCGCACTCGGGCGTGCTCCTCCGGGCCCACCCGCTGCATGTAGACGAAGCTGCACAGCACCGCCTCGTACGGACTCAACTGACTCGGCTCCTTCGCCCGCAGAGACTCGCCCATGGTGTGCGGCAGCACGCCCTGCGTGTCAGCGACTGTCGAAACGATCTTTGGAACGACTTCATCCTGCAGCTCGAAAGTCGACTCTGCCTGAAAAGGCCGGTCATAGCTCTCCGCCCAAAGATGCGCGCCCGACGCCGCATCCACCAACTGCACGGCGATGCGCAGTCTCGATCCCGCCTGGCGCAGGCTGCCTTCCATCACGTACCGCGCGCCGAGTTCCTTGCCGGCGGAACGCACATCGACTGGCCCATTCGCATACCGCAACGTCGAACTGTGCGAGATCACTTTGAGGTAGGCGAAGCGCGCGAGACCGGTGACGATTTCCTCCGTCACGCCCTCGGCCAGCGCCGTGATGTCCGCGTTCGAGCCGCCATATTTGAACGGCAGAACCGCTACCCAGAAGCCTTCATCCGCGCGGGTCGCACCCGAATCCGGCGGAGCAACGGAGCGCCCCGACGATATTGGCGCATTCGTCGAGCGCGATGCAACTCGCGCCATGTCTCGAAACTCGTTGCTGACATCCCGCGCCGTTTGCACGCGATGCCGCGGATCCTTCTCCAGACACCGCCGTATCACGCGCGCCAGGTCGCTCGGCAGATCTTTTCGTGACTCCGTGACCAGGGGCGGGCTGTCGCGCAGAATCGACGAAACCAGTTCCGCGGAAGACGTTCCCTCAAACGGCCTCCGGCCGGTCGCCATCTCGTGCAGCAGCACGCCCAGTGAAAAAATGTCGGAGCGATGGTCGAGCGCGCGTCCCGAGACTTGTTCCGGCGACATGTAAGCCGGCGTCCCCATCACCATGCCGGCCTGCGTGCGCCCGGCTGAGGTCAACGTCGCATCGGTGGACGACTCGGCGCCCACATCTTTCGCCAGTCCAAAATCCAGCACCTTGACGCGGCCTTCATCCGTCACCATCACGTTGCCGGGCTTCAGGTCGCGATGCACAATGCCTTTTTCATGCGCCGCCGCCAGCGCTTCCGCCAGCGCTCCCGCAATCTCGATGATTTGCTCGACGGGCAGGCCGCCCGCCGCAATCCGGCGGTCAAGCGAGAGCCCTTCCACCAGCTCCATCGTGAGAAAGTGAACGCCCTCGGCTTCCTCGACCGAGTAAATCGTAACGATGTGAGGATGGTTGAGCGCAGCGACGGCGCGAGCCTCGCGCTGAAAGCGGGCAAGACGATCTGGATCGCCAGCCATGTCCGCGGGCAGAACTTTCAGTGCCACCTCGCGCCCGAGCTTGGTGTCGGTCGCGCGATACACCTCACCCATTCCGCCCGCACCAATCGCCGCGTTAATCCGATAATGCGAAATCGTCCGCCCAATCAAAATCGCGTCCCTCGGAAGCCAGCAGTCGTGAACTCGTGCTTCGCCCCAGCAACCCAAGCAGCGCCGATTCTACATCAGCACCTTGGCAATTCCAGGCTAATCACGCTGCGCGATCGCGCAGGCGGTGAGGATAGTGTCTTGAGCGTGAGAGGAGAGAGAGTACTCCGACGAAGCCCTTCATTGCTATTGCCGTCTTCGGATTTGCGGGCCTCGCGGCATTCCCGTTGTTTCCATGCGCAGCCTGCGTCGTCGCACACAGAACCCTGACTGGCGGGCTGGGGGAAACGGTCGGTCTCGACGTTCTAGTAGAAAACATCGGTTGTGGCGGATCACTCGTGGCCTGCAACTGCCGCATCCTCTGCCGCGTAATCAAACTGTGCCATGAACGCCGCGAGTGGCGGATTTTCCTGCTCCCAGCGTATCGTCTGACGAATCGCCTGCTCAATCGTTACAGGCTCCTGATACCCCAGTTCATGCCGGATGCGAGCCGAACTCGCCGTCCAATGCTGGGCGGTGTTGCCGGGCTTCAGCAAGTGGGGCGGCGTGTGCTCCACCGGCAGGACCACGAACTCCCCGCCCCATCCCATCTCGCCGGCGATTTTCCGGGCCCATTCCAGTTCACTGAACGACGGCTCCTCGCACACGTTATAGATCCGTCTCATCGCGCGATCATCGGTAGCAGCCAGCGCGATGGCTGCGGCGACGTTCTCGACGTAGCCACGCGGCGTGTGCCAGGCGGCTAGCGTCTCGGGAAAAAGGATATGTCGCCTTTTGTCGGCGACGCGCTTCACCACGGGATAGAAACGATGGAGCCGGTCGCCGGGTCCATACACCATAGGCAACCGAAGCACGGTTCCCGGCAGATCTCCGTCGTTGATCACCACGCGCTCGGCCGGGATCTTGTCGTAATCGTCCGTGACCCAGGCGAAAACTTTGCGCAAGAGCACCATACTTTCTGGTGGATAAGGATGCAGGTTGCGCCGTAGCTCCGACTCCTCCGTGAGGGGCACCTCCTGCAGCGGCCCGCTTTCTGTGCCATTCGAAACGCCAATTGCGCGGTACACGTCGATACTACTCAGCATGATCACGCGTCGCGTCGCGCCACGGAAGATGTTCATCAGTTCTTCCGCCTGCGGACCCGAACTGATCACAAAATCAATCACGACATCGGGAGCAAAGCACCTGAATTCTTCAGCGCTAGCGTTGAGCAGGTTACGGTCGCCCAGAATCTCGTCCACGCCGCCGGGCGCGCCCGACTTGCCGCGATGAAACACCGCGAGCGCATGTCCTTGCTGCTTGAGTGTGGCCACAACGAAGCGTCCGATGAAGCCATTCCCGCCAATCAGGAGAATGCGCATAAGGCTCTCAACATAATCGCAAGGGAGACGCTTCCGGTACCAGAAGATTCTCTTGTTTCCACAACGTAGCTGATAACCACGCAGGCCAAGATACAACGTAGCTTAGAAGGAGAACGCGTGCGTGGAAAGGAGCGAGCAACAATAAGGGGTGTGTTCCGCTATACCAGCCTGAGCAGCGAGCGCCGCACCGTGACGCCCTACCTGCGCTGCGTGTCTTCACTAACAGAGAAGAGTGCCTCCGCGATGCTAAACTGGGTCTCGTGTCGCAACTGACGCGGTCCGCGTTGATCCTTCTTGCCGCAGGAGGCTTCTCCAGCGTGGGACTGCTTTTCGGGGGCACCTGGGGACCGTGCGGTCCGAGCAGCGAAGTAGGACTGCTCGGAGTTCTGGGTATCGTGGTTTGCTTCCCTCTGGCCGGCATTCTCTTCCTCGGTGGTGGCCTGCCCGCCCTCGTCCGCAACCTGCGTCGCGAGACCCAGAACCATGGCTGGTTTTCTCATTGCCGACGAAAAAGAGTCCGCCCGTTAGCCGCGAGATGGCCCAAACCATGCAAGCCGCCCGCGAGCATGAACGAAGCTCCGAAGGAGCGAAAGAAATTTAGCCCACCGCGCAAGCGGTGCGTAAGCCTCCGACCTTCAAGCCGCATCGCCTTTAACGCTCCCGCACCTCCTCCTCTCCGATCCACACCGGCCGAACCATCCGTACCGGAAGCCGTCCGACTGGCGGCGGATCGCTGGTTCCCGAACTGCCCACGGCCGGTAGGACCTCCAATGCAAAGTCGAGGAATGCGCCCGTCCCAGCCGCCGCTGCCACGTCTACTTCCAGCGGAGCGCTAAAGCCGCCGCTGGTCGCGGCAAAGCTCGCCAGTCCATCCACGTCCGTGGTGGCAGTGCTCTGGCTCACTTGCAAAATCACCGGCATCGCCGGGTTGCCGGGGTTTGTTTCTCCGTCTCCTCCAACAGATGCTGTTCCTTGCGGACGCAGCACCGTGGTTTGAAACGCGACCGTTGCCGCCAGCACCGGATCAGGCGGCGAAGCCGCGTCAGTTACACGCACGACCAACGGCTGAAATACCTGGCCGGTGGACACTTGTCCGGCGCCCTCCACGGCTTGCAGACGCTGGCTCGCGAGAGGCACCGGCGTGGCATAAAAGGTTGCGCACGGACTATTCGACGGAGCCACACACACGCTCACCTGCACCAGCGCGGCAATTTGTGTGAGCGAGAGATTGACGCTCGCGTACCCGCTCGAGTTGGTCAGGGCGCTCGCGGAGCTGAGCGAGCCCGAGCCGCTCATGATCGCAAAGTTCACCCTGACATTGCTCTGCGGCACGCCATTGCTCATCACACGCGCCGCCAGCGGAACGTTCACCGTCGCTCCCTGTGAGATCCCCACATAAGGACGAGTCATGCCAATGTCAGAAGCCGACTCAGTCGCGCTGAGCACGGTGCTCACCGACTTCGACGAACTGTAGACTCCCGGCGCAAGGGTGGCGGTGATCGTCGCCGTCCCCGTCGCAGCCGGCGTGAGCCATGTGCTGGCTGCTCCGTTCTCATCGGTCGTCGCGGAGCAGGAGGTAGCCAAGTTGCAAGCAGAGAGCTGCACGCCGTTCGTTGCGCTCCATACGACGGTCGCACCACTCACAGGAGTGATCCCGTCAGACGCCAGCACTTGCACCCTCACCGGATTGCCTGCCTGCACACCCACCGGAGTCGCTGGATTGCCCGCGCTCAATAGAAAAATATTGTCGCCCGCATCTGCGCCGAGGGTCAGCGCGTCGATCATCGTGCTCGATCCCCCACTCACGGGATCACTGATGGTGATGCTCTGCGGACCATCTCCGACCGCCGGCACCGCCAGCACCATCCGTCCGGCGCTTACTGCCAGCGGAGTTGCCGCCTTCCCGCCAACGAGCGCGGTGAGTCCCGGTGCGAACCCCTTACCCTCTACGGTGACCGTCCCTCCCTTTACGCCAAGCCGCGGTGGAGAAACATCGTCCGCATAAAGCAAGCGCGCTTGGTATCGATAGTCAGGACGCCCGTCGCCCCGCAGATCCCCAATGCCGATCACAAAATTAGTCGAGGCCACGAGCTGCGCGTCCAGGCGCGTCATACCCAAAGTGACCGTATTAAAAGGAGACGGAGTAAACGCGGGAGGCGCCGTCCCCGGAGGATCAGCCGCTGCCCACAGCCCGATCACCGGCTGCGCCTTGCCGATGGTGGCTCTCCCGGATTCATCCAGCGCCGTCACCGCCACCGACAGTGTGCGGTTCGTCTGCGCCGGCAGCAAAAAGTATGCCACATCGTCATACGGACTCAGTGATCCGATCCACTCCCCTCCTGCCGGAATCATCGCTGGCGCGGCCCACGTTTCCGAAGCTGCCCACTGCGGCACCGGCTGCGCGCTATTCAACATCAGAATGTCTTGCTGCACATCCTGCCCCGCCGTGACCGTGACCACGACCGTTGGGAACGTGCCCGAGGGCGTCACCAAGTACGGTGCGTACGACCCTACGCCCTGCGACCACGTCGAATCGATCGCCTCCACGCTCAACTGGTATTGCGCACTCCCTCCATTCGGCAGTTGCAGCCCCGAGAGGTCGAAGAATCCCTCCACCGCCGTGTCGCTCGATCCCCACTCGCCATAGGGCTCACCCAGTTCATCCTCCGTCCCCGTAATAGGATTCCCCTCGTTACCGGTAAAAAGGAATCCCGAGACCGATGAAGCCGCATAACGCCGTGATGCCTTCCCACTCGCCGGATCGATCAACCGCGCCACTACGTTCACTCCCTGCATCGGCTGTGTACGATTTCCCGCCGCGTCGGTGAACCACACCGACCCGTGGATACGCGCCGTCGTTGCGGCGAATACCTGCTTGCCCGCGAAGCTCGCCCGATTCTGCGCCGTCACGGGATACAGCCGCGAGATCGTCGCCACATCATCCATCGCAAGCTGGTACGGATTCGCATAGCACTTCGTGATGGGCACGCAAAACGACGGATCCGTGTAGTGCATCACGGGAAATCCGGCAAAGTCCTCCGCGGTCGCCGCCGGGGAACCCGTCAGCACATTCGGATTCACCTGCGACCATCCCGCCCCGAGCATGCCGCCAATCACCCGCACCAGCCGGTACTCGACATCGGCCAGTTGCGAAAGCTGCTGCGCGCACTGCCCGTTGATCACAATCAGCGCATGCTGATACGTGGCCAACGTCCCGTAATTGTCGTTACCTCCAAACGCCGCATTCGAAAAGCACTGGCTCGCATCGCCGGCCCCATTGCCCATCAACGTATCCGTCACCGATCCATCCGCGTCGTAGACCACGCCAATCGGTGTGCCGGTGGCCGTCGGCTGTACATCGGCCGGAGCCGAGATCGTCCCATCCGCATTCACCACGACGTTGTTGCCGCTCACGTCTTCGGCCAGTTGCCCGCCGCTCGTCGCCCCGAGCGCGGCTGTCGCCACTGACGTCCACTGGCTAAACGCATTCCCCACCAGCGCATTTGCCGACGCATTCGGCAGCGCCACGCTAAGATCGCCCTGATCGGTGTAATAAAGGATCTGTCCCTTCGGCCAAACCAGCGCCTGCCCCATCGTGGGCGCATCGAAGTAGTTGGCGCCGCCCACACTCTTCGGCCCGCCCGCCCGCGACAGCAGCGCTCCACACAGCACGATCCCCACGGCCAGGGCCAGCCTGAGGAGAAATGAGCGAGCGGTAAATGCCATGCGCTTCGTCCGGCTGGACGACACGGTCACCTCCTGACTCATCGCTCACTCCTCCCCACTGGCTCGCCGTACCGCCAAGGCGAAGTCGCTGAATCGTGCGCGCGACTTCCCACCCAGGACGGGATCCGCCCGGAACGCAGACAGATGTTGTGCCGTAAGCAAGACGCGCCCCGCTCCATCGACGGCGAACCGGCCCATCGGCGCGGCCACGCAACTGGTCAGGCCCAGCTTGCTCGGCGGATAAAGAAACAGCAGCGCCCGCTCTCCCACGCGGTAGCGCTGCCCGTTCGACCACAGCCCAATCCACTGCGAGATGGTGAACTCCTCGCCCGGCGTCGTCCCGCGAATCGCGCGTTCCACATGAAACGTGATGGCCACCGTCTCGAGGGTGTGCCTGGGCATGGCCTTGCGCCGCGCCACCTTCGTCACCGTGCCCGAAAAAATCATTCCCGCCGAGCGTGCCATCTGGGGAAACGGAATCGTTCCCGCAACCGGACGCGCCGGAGCCCCCGGCCGCACCACCGGGCCTTCGTCGATACCCTCTGGTGGCAGCCCGCCCCAGCGCCCGCACAAAATTAGTCGACGCCCCATCCCCACGAATCTGTTCGGCCGCGCCCTGCTGAGCCGTTTGAGCGCGCGACAGCGCGGCCACCATCATCACCATCGCTAGAACGAGCAGACCACACCTGCTCCCACGCATAGGGAGACCTCTTCCACGAACCATCTTGCTCGGAGGGCTTACGGAAACGACAAACGGGAAGCGATGAACGGGAAACACCGAATCCGAAATCGCGAATGGGGAAAACGTCCACCGGGAAACCGGATCCCGGAAAACATGTCAGCCTACTCCCCGCGCTCCAGTCGCGTCTGTGACAGATGTCACAACACCCTGTGAATTACCGCGGAAAATTCGTCGTCCCAATTTCCCGCGGAGCGACGCTGTGGAGCGGGCACCCCCGCCTCGAAGGGCCGAAAGAAAACAGCTGCGGCCCGATACACCATGGGGCACCGCTTGTCCGATGGTCCTTCGTTAGTGAGTGGCCGGGGTCAGGGCGGCTTGGACTGTGCCCACTGGGAGTTCGTCCCCGCGGAAGTATTTGTCTTTTGTCTTTGCGTTCTCAGACTTCATGTCGGGCATCGCGGTGAAGGGCTTGGAGTAATCGTTGGCGGCGTTCCAGAATAGGAATCCGATGCCGCCTTTGGTCTTGGCGGTTTCCACTTGCACCTTGATGTATTCGGGCGAGTAGGTCTTGGTGCGCCAGTGGAAGGCTTGCAGCCACGGGCGGATCACGACGCCTGAACCCTTTGTGATCAGCTCGAAGCGGTCCATGGATTCGCCGATGAAGTGCGCGGGTTCGTCGCCGGGATGGGCGATGTTATCCATGCCGAAGAAGTGCGATGGGTAGATCATGGGGCTGAGCACGTCGCAGTAGTGAGCCATGCCGACGATGTCCTGTCCGGTGTGGGAGAGATCGACTTGGCGCTGCCAGGCCATCACGCCGAAGACGTCGAGGGACAGCAGTACGCCCGTCGGATGAAGCTCTGCGTAGGCCTTTTTCAGGAAGGCGGTGATGACGTCGGAGCGCTGGATCCCATGTAGGCGTCCGGCGTCGGGCGTCGGGCTTCCGACTTTCGACTTCCGCCTTCCGGCTTTCGATTTCGGGCTGACTTCGGACTTGGCATCGGCTTCCGTGGTGGTTCCGCCTTGCTTCGCTTCGGCGGGACAGCCGAGGCTGCTGTCGCCACAAGGATTCTGCTGGGCTTCCGAAGGTCCCGGCTCTGGTTGGCCGTTCTGGTAGACGAAAGCGGCATCCTTCTGGTCGCCCTCAGCGGGGAAGCGGACGTAGTCGAACTGGATTTCATCCACACCGAGTTGGGCTACGTGCTTAGCGAGGGCAATGTCGTAATCCTGGACCGTGGGGTTCGAGGGATCGGTCCAGACCAGCTTGCCGTTCTCACGCCACGCAGTGTGGTTCTTGCGCGACTGCACGGCCAGCTCGGGATGCTCGACGACCAGGCGTTCGTCGCGGAACATGGCGATGCGGGCGATGGCGTGCATGTTCTCCCGGTGCAGGAAATGCACAAATTTCGGTACGTCGTGCAGGTAGACGTTGTGTTTGCCGAGCAGCGGATGCTCCCAGGGAATGGTCACGCTGCCGTCAGAATCCTTGATATCGAAGACGACCGAGTTGCCGCCGACTTCGCGCCAGTGGCGGATGATGCGGAGTCCGTGATCGCTGCCGGCCATGACGCCGGTGAGGTAGATGGCGCGGACTTCAAAGTCTTTGGCGACAGGGATCGTGTGCTCGACGACGGGCGCCGAGAGGATTCCTGGGATGATGATGTCTTCGTTGTTCTTGAGGATGTTGCTCGCGTCGGACTTGTGGTTGGCGGCGCGGATGGCGTCAGCCAGCTCGGAGGACGTTAAGTAAGAGGTGCGTCCGAGGTAGCGGCGGGCGACCGTTGGGATAGCTTCTCCACGCTTTGCGGTGTAGATCTCGGTGCCCGGAGGGGCGACCTTGGGCTCAGGAATGGTCGCGGTCTTTGCGGTCGTCGCGCTGACAGGTTGCAGCTTGGGCGTCTGCGCTGCAACGGCCGCGGTCGGCTTTACGCTCTGCGCCTGCGCGGCAAAATTGGATGACGATTGTGAGCCGACGCGCCATGCGGCGGCGCCGAACACCAGACAGGAAACGGCTGTGACAGTGCGAAATGACGAAAGGCGCAAGCGAATCCTCCGCGATACCTACCTGATTTCGATACTAGGGCCGGACTGAGTTGGCCGCTAGTTACGTGTGGAGTAACACGTTGGGGGCAATACTCAGTACTCAGTACTCAGTACTCAGTGGAACGGCCATCGAAAGCTTGGTGAGAGCGAAATCGGAGGCCGCCGCGAAAACTGAGTACTGAGTACTGGGTACTGAGTACTGTGCAACTGGGTTACGCGGTCAATGTTCCTTCCTTGATGGTGCAAAGGTTTTCTCTTCGTACTAATGAGATGCGCGGTTGGGGGGTGGCGATTCGGGGCAGGATGGCGCTAACCCTTGGGGGATACAGGGGTTCCGGAATGTGCCGGAAGCGGGCGTGGGGTGGTGGTTCGTTTGCTTATTCCATGGCAACCGGACGCGCCACGAATCTGGGAAGCGAGTGAGGGTTTGAACGACAAAAAAGGGCGCTTCCAGAGAACAGGCATGAAACGCGGAACAAAGCCTGTGAAGTCCGGGAAGAGATAGACAAGAGCCGAAAAAAACGGCCATACGAAAGGGAAAAAGTCCGGTAAGATGCCGGGCAACGATCTTATGAGAACGAACCTCGCAACAGTGCTCGATCCGAACCGTCGCAGCAACGATGCTGGAGAGTTTGATGCCGCCCTGCGCCGCCGTATTGTGGGGCAGGACCAGGCTGTAGAGAAGGTCGTCGAGATTTATCAGATGTTTCTGGCCGGGTTGAACGCGCCGGGGCGTCCGGTGGGGAACCTGCTGTTCCTGGGACCCACGGGGTCGGGCAAGACGCGCGTAGTCGAAGCCATGGCCGAGGCGCTGTTTGGGGATTCGCGGGCTTGCATCAAGATTGATTGCGCCGAGTTCCAGCACTCGCACGAGATTGCGAAACTGATCGGTTCGCCTCCGGGATATTTGGGACATCGCGAGACGCATCCGCTGCTGACGCAGGAAGCGTTGAATCAGTGGTTCACCGAGAAGCTGAAACTCTCGATCCTGCTGTTTGACGAAATCGAGAAAGCGTCGGATTCGCTCTGGCAACTGCTGCTGGGAATTCTGGACAAGGCGACGTTGACGCTGGGCGACAACCGGCGCGTGGATATGTCGCAGTGCATCATCATCATGACGTCGAACCTCGGTGCGGCGGAGATGACCGACCTGGTGGATGGCGGGCTGGGCTTCGCTCCGAAGGTGGTTGAGGTCAACGGCTCGTTCGACGACAAGATTCAGCGAACGGCGGTCGAAGCAGCGCGGCGCAAGTTTACACCGGAGTTCATGAACCGCATCGACAAGACGGTGGTGTTCAAGACACTGCGCGATGAGCATCTGGCGCAGATTCTGGATATCGAACTGGGCATGGTGCAGCAGCGCGTGCTGGTGGCGGCGGGCACGAACCAGTTCGTATTCAACTGCACGGCGGCGGTGAAACAGTATTTGCTGAAGGAAGGCACGGACCCGCGCTACGGGGCGCGCCACCTGAAGCGCGCGATTGAGCGCAATCTGGTTTTCCCGCTGGCCAATCTCGTGGCCACGGGACAGGTGAAGCTGGGAGATTTCGTTCGCGTGGACATGGCTTCGGAGAACAAGATGATTTTTGTGAAGGAAGCGGAGAACACGATGGCTCCCGTGCTGCTGGAGCGCTACGGGGCTGCGGTGGCGAATCAGCCAACCGCGCGTGCCGCACGAACCGCCGTGAACAATCGGCGTGATTTCGGAGCGCCGTCTCCGGGAGTGGCGGAGAGCAAGTAGCTTTCAGCTGCCAGCTATAGGCTTTCAGTAACACCAAAACTTTTTTCCCTTCTCGCTAGACCGCATCTCGCGAGTCGTATCTCATAGGCGCCGGAACCCTTCCCGGCGCCTTTTTTATTTGTGCAAAGGCAAAAGCGTCTAACCGCTAAGGCCGCAAGAAGGGTCGCTAAGGACGCTAAGAAAATCTCGTTCGCATGTATTTCCGGATCTCTTGACCCTCTGCTCCATGCCGCTCAGCATGACAGGACGCGGTCGCGTCAGGGTTTGGATGGATCGTTCTTCGGGGCCTTGGGCGTCAGCCTGCGAATCAGGAATTCTTGCAGCAAGTTGGTGATGGCGCTCTGCCCGATGCCGATGGCGGTGTTGTCAACAGTTAAGCCAAAGCCGTCGCGGTCTTGCGGTGGGTAGTAAAGGTTAGATATCCCGGCGGCGGCCATGCTGCCCATAATTCCCGAGTAGTTGAGCTGCCAACGCCCGTTGTCGCCCTTGCAGCGGACAGCAAAGGCAATAGCGTAGAGAGCGCGAGATGTTCGGCTGCCCGTGCCTTTGTAGAAGTAGCGCGGATCTTGCTTCAGAAGCGAGGGAAAGATCGCGCCTCCGATGAAAGTGCTGGTGACGGTGTCGGCATAAACGGCGCCGAAGCGCTTGGCGTAACCTTCGGAGCCTTGTCCGTATTCGCGAAAGTGATCTTGTGCCTGCTGCACTCCTGCGGTACCCCCAACGACGACGAAGGTGAAGGGATCGATGGTGGATTTCCATGCTAGCTGGAATTTCTGTTTGGGGTCGAGAGAAACGGCGTGGGGATCGTAGCTTACGTAGAAGTTTGGAATGGCGCCGAGCACACGCTGCTTCTCTTGCACCTTGATCTGTTCGGCCGCAACTTCGACCTGCGATACCCCAACTTGCACTTCGGTCATATTTTCAGCGACCGTGAGAACAATCTGCGGGACGGTGGCGATCTCGCCGGAACGGAGGATTCCTGCAGCGGTTTTGGCGGCGAAACCGGCCGATGTGATGGCGAGTCGAAAGGGTCCGGGAGCGATGTTCACAAAGAGGAATTGGCCGTCGGTGCCGGTGATCTCCTGCTGGCTGATCGATGGATTTTGACCGCTCAGGCTCACCTGGGCTCCGGGGACGATGGCTCCGCTCTGGTCGACGACAGTTCCACCGATGCTTCCGGGTTGTGGGCTGGGCGCTTGCGGGCTGGCGAAGGGCGCGGCCTGAGCCGGCTGGGTTTGAGCGGGATCGAATTGAGGCGCGGACTGTGCGAGGCAGGGCAAGCAACGCAGGACGAGTAGTGTGAGGACCAGCGTGGGTATGAAATGCGGGAGCATGAATCGCTTCACTCTATCCTTTTATTGTGGTTTGTATCCAATCACCAAAGGTGATCCACTTTCGGCTTCCGGCTTCTTCACTGAGGGCATCCTTGCGGCTTGCCTAAACCGCTTTTGAACTTAGATGCGAGATGTGCTCGGAAAATTGTTTCGATGTACCGATGATTCTTGCCTAAACGCGGAGGACGCGGGAACGAAGTTGACTTCAGCCTACAAATATTTTGGATTCAATGGATTACCGGATGAGATGTGTTTGATACGGGGTGCATTGTCAGGGCGGAACGGCTGCGCTAGAAGTGGGGCTGCAGTCGGGCGTCGTGTTGAGCGTCGTTTACAAAGTTTTTCGAGGTGATGGGGTTATGAGAGTACTTCGGATTCTGTTTGCCGCTTTGATCGCTATTTGTGCCGCTGACGTGAGCGAGGCACAGCAGGCGCGAGAGTGGGTTCCGCAGGGGGTGGAGGCCCTGCGGCAGGGCGCGGCGTCGAAGGTCGAGTTCACGCTGGACCACAGGATGCTGATCCTTGCGGCGAAGCTCGACTCGGACAACGAGGACTTCCGGCGGGTGATCGCGGGGGTGAGTGGAGTGTCGGTGCATAGCTTCCGGTATCCGGGGCGACCGTGGATGTATGACCCGGAGGCGGTGAACTCGGTGGCGCAGGAGTATCAAGCGGCGGGGTGGAAGCGGCTGATGAACCGGCACGATAAAGATGGAGGACCCGGAGAAAGCGAGCTGTGGATACGGTTCGAGCACAACGCAGTAAGCAACGTGGCGATTCTGCTGGCGCGGTCGAATGAGGTGAATTTTATTGTAGTGTCGGGGTCGATCAGTCCGCTGGATCTCTCGCATCTGGGTGGGCATTTCGGGATTCCGAAGATTGAGGGAGGAGTGCTGGTGCCGAACGAGGAGCGGAGGTGACCAGGAACTGAGGCTCGATGCGTCCGGTGGCCTGACCGACGCTATGTCCTTCGTTGACTTGCCCTGTTCGCCCAATTAAGATTCGCGCACAGTGATCGGCCAGACAGTCTCGCATTACCGCATCACCGAAAAGCTGGGTGGTGGCGGCATGGGTGTGGTTTACAAGGCGGAAGACACCCAGCTTGGCCGCTTCGTGGCCGTCAAGTTTCTTCCCGATGACGTCGCGGGTGATCCGCTGGTGTTTGAGCGTTTTCGCCGCGAAGCCCGGGCGGCATCCGCACTGAATCATCCGAACATCTGCACCATTCACGAGATCGGGGAGCACCAGGGGCGTCCGTTCATCGTGATGGAGTACCTCGAAGGCAAGACGCTGCGGGAGGTGATCTTCGGCCGGCCTCTCCAGATGAGCCGCATCCTCGACTTCGCCATCGAGGTGACCGACGCGCTTGATGCGGCGCACGCCAAGGGAATCGTTCATCGCGACATCAAGCCGGCGAATCTTTTCATCACCGATCGCGGACACGCCAAGATTCTTGACTTTGGCCTGGCCAAAATTAATCCGCTGTCGCCCGAGAAAGGCCTGACCGCGGCCACGATTACCGAGGAGCACCTGACCAGTGCGGGCAGCACGCTGGGGACGGTCGCTTACATGTCGCCGGAACAGGCACTCGGAAAAGATCTGGACACACGCACGGATCTTTTTTCGTTCGGGACGGTGTTGTACGAGGCGGCCACGGGGATGCTGCCCTTTCGGGGCGAAACCTCAACCGCGGTCTTCGACGCAATTCTGCACAAGCCGCCGACGTCGCCAATCCGGTTCAATCCTGAGGTGCCCGCCGAGCTTGAACACGTCATCAACAAGGCGCTCGAAAAGGATCGCGAGGTTCGTTATCAGAGCGCGGGCGAGATGCGCGCCGACCTGAAGCGGCTAAAGCGCGACACGACTTCCGGCGCGGTGAGTGTAGCGGTGGCGGCTCCCGCGGCCAAGGCGAAGACTCGCTGGCTCTGGCCAGCCGGACTGGTGGCGCTTTTCGCGGTGGCGATGCTGGTCTGGTTCCTGCTACCCGTGAGCCTACCGAGAGTGACTGGCACCATGCAGATCACTCATGACGGCTATTCGATGTCCACGATGCTCACCGATGGATCGCGGATCTACGTCACGCAGTTGCGCCCGGAGGGAACGGTCCTGGCGCAGGTCTCCGTGACTGGGGGTGAATCTTCCGCGATTCCAACTCCGGTTCCGAACATGGTGATTCTTGACATTTCTCCCGATCATTCGCAGTTGCTGGTGGGTCAGTTGGTGCCCACAGGAACCCGAGAGACGCCGTTGTGGGCGGTGCCGTTGCCGGCAGGTTCTCCGCGCCGACTGGGCGACATTACGGCCCGGACGGCCGCGTGGTCGCGCGACGGCCGGCAGATGGTGTTCGTCAAAGGGTCTCAACTCTACCTGGCCAACGCGGATGGCACCGGTCCACACCCTCTGGGGTCCACTACCGGTTCCGTGTTTGACGTTGCATTCTCTCCTGATGGAAGGCAGATTCGCTTTTCGGCGGTGCAGCCGTCGAACTCAGGTGAGCTGTGGGAAATTCGCACGGACGGTTCAAACCTGCATCCACTCTTGCGGGGTTGGCGTACACCGCCCAATGAATGCTGTGGCCGATGGACCGAAGATGGACGCTACTTTGTTTTTATCAGTGGGGCGGGCAGCGGCGTCGACGTCTTTGCGATGGCGGAATCGAGTGGTGTTTTCCGCAAGACTTCGCGCACGCCTGTCCAACTGACGACCGGTCCGGTCCTTTATAACGGGCCGATGCCCGATCTGGTTGGCCGAAAGATATTTGTGCAGGGCGCACAGCCGCGTAGCGAACTGGTGCGCTACGACACTGGCGCGAAGCAGTTTGTGCCCTTCCTCGGGGGAATCTCCGCGACCGACGTAGCCTTCTCGCGCGACGGCAAGTGGGTGGCGTTCTCCAGCGTTCCGGATGGAACGCTGTGGCGCAGCCACGTGGATGGGAGCGAGCGTCTCCAACTCACGTATGCACCTACCGTGGCTACTCTTCCGACGTGGTCACCGGACGGAAGCAAAATAGCCTTCATCTCGGCGCAGGCTGGAAAACCATGGAAGATCTATCTGGTATCGGCGCAAGGCGGAGCCCCGGAGGAATTGTTGCCGGAAAATGAGGGTGAAGTGGACGCGACCTGGTCTCCCGACGGCAGCCAGATCGCGTTTGGGCGGCTTTCCCAGCTGAGTGCCGGGACCGCTGATATTCAGTTAGTGGATATGAAAACGCGGCAGGCCACGAGCTTTCCCGGATCCAAGGGACTGTTCTCCCCACGTTGGTCGCCGGATGGGCGATACCTGCTGGCCATCAGCGTTGAGGGCTCGAAGAAGCTCATGCTTTATGATTTCCGAACCAAGGAATGGTCGGAGTGGTTCAGCGAAACCGATAATGTGGATTACCCGTGTTGGTCGGCGGACAGCCGCTCTGTGTATTATGACAACTTCGTGACGCAGAATCCGAAATGCCGCCGGATCAAGGTGGGGGAACACCGAGCCGAGGACATCATCGATTTGAACGGGATACGGCGATATATCGGAAACTGGGGATCGTGGAGCGGCGACGCACCAGACGATTCGCGACTTTTTGTTCGTGATGTGAGCACGCAGGAAATTTACGCTCTGGATGTAAATCTCCCGTAAGCCTGGCAGTCATCCAAATCATTCGGAACAATCGAGAAGCTAAGTGAGTTTTGCCTGTGCGGACGGCTCCGCGTTTTGTTCGAGTTGAGTCGAAGGCAAGAGCGCAAGTTGGGAGAGTCCTAGTTCCTGGCAACGGGCTGTCCACGCTTGTGGCGAGAGTCTGTTGGTCATCAGTTCGTTAATCGCTAGAAATGGATTGAACTCGTGGTCGCCGCGCGAGATGCGAAACACGCCCGGTTCCACGTGCAGGTCCCAACCATCCCGGATCATGGCGAGGGCGAGCGCGGCAGCGAAAAGGTGTGCGGCGCGAAATCTTCGCTGATCCGGTGAGAGCAGCATGCCTTTCGGATCGCGAATACGAGATCCGATCTCGCCGAGCTTCGGGACCTGATCCGGTATGAACTGGGCGGTCACTCCTTGTAGAGGTTCGGAATATTCCGAAACAAATTGTTGCCACCCGGGAATCGTGACTCGAAGAGCGACCTCATTCCACGGAACATACTTCAAAGACCCCGGGCGAATATCTTCCACGCGGTCTTCCACGAAGCGAATTTCCGCGTTTTCCAGGTTCTCGAGTAGAGAACTGGCAGGCTGCGAATCTTGAGGCGCGGAGCTGTCGGGCAACCTCTGGGCTGCTGCAATTCGGTCGCGCAGTGGAGGGTGAGTGTCGTAGGGTTCGGTCTTCTCGTCACGCAGTCTGGTCTCCAGGCTCTTGCCAATGGCCTCTGCGATCCTTGGCACCGCCATGAAACGGGTGAGGCCGTCTCCCACAGCAACGAGGCTACCCGTGCTGAGAACGGGCTGTACTTCCTGTTTCCAATAGGCCGACCAGACGGCAGCGGTGCGGTGGATTGCCTGCAACCCGTCGATGAGATTTTGGCGGCCAGCGACAACGCAGGCAAGTTCGTCGGCGCGATACTCTTGCTTTCTCGAGACGATATTAATGATCCGAAGAAATGCAATGAAATACCACTTTAATAACGTAGTCACGACGATGTACATGAGGCCTAGAACCGCGATGCGAGCGAGTTTGCCGACCGAGCCGACATTTTCGAAGATGCGGACGATGGAAGACTTGGTGCGGTAGACCCAGGGGCCAAGGCTGGTGTCGCCGCCATAGTAGTGGGCGAATTCGTGGGCCAGCACGGCGCGAAATTGTGAAACGGTCATGGTCGAAGCAGGGGCAGGCCCAATCCCATGATGCGCCGCCTGCCAAAGCCCATGATTCCGCCGCGATCAGCGACGAAAGCGTTGGCATCGCCGATCAGATAAACGTCGCGAGGAACGGGTTCATTGAGAGCTGCAGCGATGCTGTCGATTTCCGCGAAGAGACGTGGAAAGCTAGAACGATCAAGGAGCATTCCTGGGGCGATAAATTTGTCTCTTCGCGGGATGAGGGACCAGAGCATGGTGGCGGCGATGACGATGCCAAACAAAAACAGAATTACGACTGTGCCAGAAGGCGACGCTTCGGTGTTGGAGAGAACAAGGTAAGGGAGATAGACGCACGACGCCGCCAGCACGAGGATGAACAAGTAAGAGCCGATTACCATTACGATGGCTAGAAGAGCGAACAGTGCCATCGAGGGACGGCGGCGAATCTGCGAAGCAGAGGCCATAGAAACCCGGCATCATACCATGACAGAGGTGCGCATCCGGTCGCCATCGCCGGGACTTCGATTGTTTCGGGTCCTCAGAAGGCGAGCGGATCGAATGCGCAGCAGGGCGGTGTACGTGCTTGGACAGTGAAACGGTGAAGGCCTAAACTAAGACCGTACAAACCGTTTGGCTTGGGGCTAGTCGGCATCGGCTTGGGGTAATGGGTCGGCTTGGGGCTGACCGGGTGATCGTTGCGTCGCGTCCATTGTATGGATGTGATGGTGGCGTGCACTCGGCTGTGGAGTACATCAGCCCATGCCCAGCAAGCCGTTGTTCGCAGTCGTGTTTCTTGCGGCTGCTCTAGCAGTCGAGAGTTTCGCGCAAGCCAACAGCGCGAGAGTCGAGTCCGGTAATGAAGCGTGTGCGTCCTGCCACGCTGAAATCTGCACATCCTACCTAATGACCGTGATGGCGCGTGCCAGCGGCGCCGCAACTGACGGGCTGATTACCGGCGAACTTCGGCACAAGCCGTCGGGCGTGGTGTATCGCGTGTACCGAGACGGCGATCGCACGTGGATGAGCTACGAGCGTCAGAAGGAAAAAGATTTTCGCGGGCAGCGTGAACTGTTGTACTTCCTCGGCTCGGGGGTGAAGGGGCGTTCCTACCTTTTTTCAGTGCAGGGATTTCTGTTTGAGACGCCGATTAATTGGTATTCGCAAGAACATCGATGGAATATGACGCCGGCGTACACCGAGGCGCGGGAGATTCCGATGAATCTGCCATCGTATGTAGATTGCCTGAATTGCCACACGAGCGGGATGCAGGTGCCTGTGGCGGGCACCGACAGCAAGTTTTCGGGCGCGCCGTTTCTGCATGCGGGAATCACTTGTGAACGATGCCACGGTGCAGGGCAGGGACATATCGAGGGCAAGGGGATGATTGTGAATCCGGCGAAGTTGCCGGCGGAGCGGCGCGATGCGATCTGCATGGAGTGCCACTTCGAAGGAACAGTGGCAATCGAGCAGCCAGGGAAACGTCTCTATCAGTATGAACCGGGAGATAAGCTTTCAGATTACGCGCATTATTTTTTGCTGTCCGGAAGTGCGCAGCCGGAGACGGTGGAGGCTCTCAGCCAGGTTGAGGCACTGTCGCAGAGCATATGCAAGCGCAAGTCCGGGGACAAGATGTGGTGCGTGAGCTGTCATGATCCGCACCGGGAGCCGAGTGCGGAAGATCGAGCGACTTACTACCGCGGAAAATGCCTGAACTGTCACGGCGAGAGCTTTGGAGCGAAACACCATCCGGACAAGCAGGACTGCACGCAGTGCCACATGCCGCCGTTGCCGAACCAGGCCGTGGCGCATACGCAGTCAACGGATCACAGAATCCTGCGGCATTCGAACGTCGTTCAATTTTCCACGAAGTCTATTGGAGGTATGCATCTGACGGCGTTTCCAGAGCGCGACGCGTCGCTGGCAACGACGAGAGATTTCGCGCTGGCATGGGAGGCGCTGGCGCAGCGCAAGATCGAAGGGGCTTCGCATGAGGCCGAAGAATTTCTTCGCAAGGCAGTGAAGGAGCATCCGGACGATGCGCGGGTGTTGGCGGCGATGGGATTTGTGGAGCAGGAGCGTGGGCGCGACAAAGAAGCACGGGAACTGTACGAGCGCGCGTTGAAGAGTGAACCGCTGAACAACGATGCGGCGACGAACCTGGGGACGCTTGAGGCGCGGGCCGGACACTTGCGGCGCGCGGTGCAATTGTGGCAGGGAGCGTTTGAGCGAGCGCCTCACCGCAGCGCGATTGGGATGGATCTGGCGATGGCATTTTGTGCCGCGGGGCAGAAGGATGATGCACGCGGTTACGTACAGCGGGTGCTGGAGTTCAATCCGGATTTCGCGAGCGCGAAGAAGTTGTGGGAGCATTTGAACGAAGATCCGGCGAAGTGCAAGCCGTGAAGGCACGGCTTTCGACGGGGGCGGTTTCGCTGTTGAAGAGCGCGGTCCGGGATGCTTGGGCGCCGGGCTCCGCCCTGGCTGGGGCGGCCGAGGCGGCCGTCGCTACATCAGCAGCTACGATACTTTCCTTTGAGACCTCGCAAATAGATAGGCCGCGATCAAGATTGCGAAGCAGGCGAGGCCACTCCACAAGTTCATGAGGGGACTGAGCAAGTTTTGGAGCAGGGCGATCGTCACCATGGCGAGGCCGATTATGGATCCCCATTTTCCCAGCGGGGAGCGCAGCGGCAAGGCGGCCAAATCTTCGGGCGTGCGGCGGGTTCGGAAACTGATGTGCGCTGCCAAGGACACGAGCCAGGAAAGAATCATTCCGGTGAACGCGGCTCCGATCATGTAGCGGAAGGCGTTTTCCGGCGCCCATAATACCAGCACGAGCGCGAACAGGATTCCAAAGGCAGAGAGCGCGACGGCGTACTGCGGCGAGCCCTCGTGATTGAGGCGGCCGAGGCGGGCCGGGGCCCATCCGGTGCGGGAAAGAGAAAAGATCATGCGCGAGGCGGCGTAGAGCAGAGCGTTGGCGCTCGACAGCGCGGCGGTTAACACCACGAAATTCATGACGCCGCCGGCGTGGGGAATGTTGACGGTGCGGAACGTGGTGACGAAGGGGCTCTCGGTCACGCCGGCATGATTCCAGGGCATGACGCCGAGCAGAACCACGATTGAGCCGACATAGACGAACGTCAATGTGAGGAACGTCAGCCAGACCGCTCGCGGAGTTTCCTTGGGTGAGAGCGATTCTCCTGTGGTGACCGCGACCATTTCGACTCCACCGAAACTGAAAATGGCGAAGCTCAGGGCGAGGAGCGGAGACCACGGACCTTTGGGGAGGAATCCGCCTTGCGCGTTGTATTGTGGCGCGATGCGGCCAGTCAGCAACAATGCCGCGCCGAGCACGATAAAGGCGGCGATGGTGACGAGTTTGATCATTGACATCCAGAATTCGGCACGGCCGTAGGAGCCGACGCTGCGCAGATTGATGAAGAGCAGCAGGGTGCCGAAGACAATGATCCAGACATAAGCGGGCACGCCGGGGAACCACTTGGACATGTAAGTGGCGATGGCAACCATTTCGGCGCCGATGGCGAGGGCGAGGCCGATGGGGTATCCGGCGCGGGCGATAAATCCGGCGAAGTGGTTGAGGTAGATGTCGCCGTAGACGCCGAAGGATCCGGCGGCGGGATGGGCACAGGCGAGTTCGCCGAGCGCCATGGCGACGGTCCAATTGATGAAGGCGGCGACGATAAAACTGAGGATGGCGGCGGGCCCGGCGATTTCAAGGGCAGCGCCCGAGCCCAGTAGAAGTCCAGTGCCGATCGAGCCGCCGACGGCCACCATCGCCATTTGTCCGGCGGTAAGCTGGTGGTGAAGACCTTCTTCGTTCGTAAAAGTCTCGCGGATTTGCGGTGTCGCCTCGCCCGAGGGCATGCAGCACCATATCAAATAAAGATGAGATCGCAAAAATGCGGCGAAGTCTGAGTCGTTAGACCGCTTTGCAGAGATTGGGATAGAGCAGGTACATGCGGTTCCACGCGTTTTCCAGGTCCGGGCCTTCGATGCCGAATTTCTTTTTCTTGCCGTCTTGCGTCTCGAAGGTCACGTCAGGCGTGATCAACGAGCCAGCGAGAACGAATTTGCTTCCTTTAAACGTGATCGAAGAGAGCTGACAAGTTTGGAAAATGGTGTTGCTTCCGGAGCGTAGTTCCGAGTCGGGAAGGTTCTGAAGTTTGCGTTCAATTCTGGCGCGAAGAACCTTGTCGTACTTCGAAGCCCAAGCGACGAAATAGGCATGAAGCGGTGGGAAGAACGGGGGAAGGCTATAGCGCATCGCGAGCATGCTTGAAGTCCAGACACCGTGCGGGACAGCGATGATGCAATCGGCAAGGCAGACGAAATACCAGCACTGAAATCCCAGGGACGTGCGGAGGGGACCGATAACGGTCCGGCTAGAAGCGGCCGCAGGCGCAAACCCTGTGCTCGGCATGGATCCTAGCGTGGCATTTTCGCTGCGGGCAGTCGACGGTATAAATCGGGCTGCAATTACGGGAGTAATTCGTGATTGCGAGTCTGCGCGGGGTCGTGCCGAAAATCTTAGTCTAGACAAGTCAAATTTCGCAGTGTCCATCCCGCTGGCCAGGAATCACCACCACTGGTTGAATTTGGCCACCGAAACACCTGTAGATCGCGATTTGCAGCGGTCCTACAGCTCGTTGTAAACCCGCGAAAAGGAATGTACTTGAGGCGAATCGCACACGGGTTAAGGAATTGGCCCTAGGACTGCAGCTTCGAGAGAAACCAGTTTCTGATCCCCGACCCCGGGAGTTGTCCGCTCCGACAACCAGGCGGGTACCCATCTCAAAAGGAGTATCACCATGCAGTCGCGTAAGCTCGGACTGACCGTTGCCAGCTTCTCTCTCGCGAGCCTGTCTGCTCTGTTGTTGCTGGCAGGTTGCAACAACAACACCTTCAACCCACTGTGCGGAAGCGCGCGCCCGGCGCCGCTTATCGGGTCACTGTCTCCCAGCACTGTCAGTTTTTCAGAGGTACAAGCGGGAACAGAACTCACCGTGAACGGGAGCCAGTTTGTATCGGCGTCTGAAGTTCTCATCAACTCCACGCCATTGAGCGCCACAATAGTCAGCGCCCAGCAACTGAAAGTAAAACTTACGACCGGTGTGATCTCGGGTCCGGGATCGGTGAACGTGATGGTGGAAACTCCTAGCGGAAATACCGGAAACCTGGGTTGCACCAGCGGAGGAAAGAGCAGCGCGCTGGTATTGACCATCGACTGAGTTCCGACTGCGAGCGCCGTGTCGTAATCCAAGTCGTCATGAGGGCGCCCTGCTATAGGGCGGGCTGCCCGAGTTGCGCTTACATTGTTGGCGTTGCGGTCGCTTTCCAACCGGGAAATGTCACGAGCTGGGCCGGATTATCGAGAGAATCCTATGGAGTCAGCATTGATCAAAAAGAATACGAAACCATCTCAGAATATGACTTTTCTCGAGTGGCAGCGCGAGTTTGACACTGCGCTCGCGGAAGGCGATCCGCAGACGTTGCGGCAGCGGGTGGATGCCGCGGAGGCAGCCATTTTTCTGCGCGCACAAAATTCAGTGGGACGCGAGGAGCGGCAAGCCATGGACGCGGCTATACAGAAACTGCGCGCCGTCCAAAAAAATAAGCTCGGCTATCCCGACTGGAATAAAAGATGACAGCCCGATTACCGGTTCGTGGCATCTTATGCTTGCTGTGTCGGCTCAAAGGGTGCGCAGGAGACTCGTTTTACTTGTCGACGACAACATCGCCGTCCGCACCCTCGTGCGAAAGCTTTTTGCAGTCGAAGCGGACTTTGAAGTCGCTGGAGAAGCTGAAAATGGGCGTGAAGCAGTGGAGAAAGCAGTAAACTCTAAGCCCGATCTTGTCATTCTCGACCTTGCGATGCCCGTGATGAATGGCTTTGACGCGGCCCCGGAGTTGAGAAAAGTCGTTCCCGATACGAAGATCATTTTGTTTACGGTCGAGGAAGGGAGCGAAGTGGAGCGGATGGCGCGTGAGGCGGGCATCGATGCCATTGTTTTGAAGAACCAGGCGCCGCAGCTGATTTCCCGGGCGCGCACCTTGTTAGATCCCGAAGAAGGCGAACGCGACAACGGCGAACTTCGCAACGCCAGTTGATATCCCGCCCTTTCAGCCAAGGTTGTAAAGCATTCTTCCAACGTCGTGCTATGATGCGCCGACTTCGGGAGATGCATCCATGGCGAAGGCTCTCGGAAAGCTGGTGGCAAGAATACTGGGATACGGATTTCTGGTTTTGCTCGTCCTGGTCGTTTTCGCGATTACTTTTACCGTCGGGTGGCGCCCTATCATTGGCGCCAAGGAGCGGGCTCTCACACCCCGTAAGTTCGATGTCACGCAAGAGCGTCTGCGTCGCGGCCAGTACCTGACACACGCGGTGACTCCTTGCTTTGGATGCCACTCTGCTTTCGACGAAACCAAGAACCCGCCCGTGATGGTTTCGAAGGAAGGTGCGGGGCGCGTGATGTTTGAAGACGGCGGGTTGAAAATGGTTGCGCCGAACATCACGCCCGACGCGGACACCGGGATCGGTAAGTGGAGCGATGATGCAATTGCCCGTGCGATCCGCGAAGGGGTTGCTGCCGACGGGAGAGCCTTGTTTCCCGTGATGCCTTATCAACAGTTCCGGCACATGTCCGACGAAGACCTGGCATCGATTGTCGTTTATCTCAGGAGTTTGGCTCCCGCGCGCAGTGAGTTGCCGCCATCCAGGATTCCGTTCTTTCTCGCCCGAATTATTCAGACCATACCGCAACCGCTCTCGGAGCCAGTAGCGCAACCCGATCAGTCGACGCCTGCACTCCGCGGCGCATATCTGGCCACGCTGGGAACGTGCGGCGACTGCCACACGCCTACCAGTCCGCCTCCGACAGTTCAGCCCATTGCAGGGATGGAATTCGCCGGGGGAACAGTCTTCCCCGGCAACGTCGCATCAGCGAATATAACGCCCGACGCTTCTGGCATTGGCTACTACGATGATGCGCTTTTCATTCAGGTTATGCGCACAGGTGCGGTCCGCGCGCGCAAATTGAAGATGCCGATGCCCTGGCCGATCTATGGGAACATGACCGACGACGACTTGAAGGCGCTATTCGCGTATTTGCGAACCCTGAAGCCGGTACATCACGAGGTGGACAATGGTGAGCCCCCAACGCAGTGCCGGCTCTGTGGACATAAGCATGGGTCGGGAAATCGTAACTAGAGTTTAGAAGTCCTAATTCCTCACCCGATGCGCGCGTCCCACGTGAGCCCGAAACCTCTGCGGGCGGGTGAGATGCAAGACTTTCCCAGGCATGACCCAAAACAACGCGGTGACCTTCGTAATCGCGGAAGGGCGTTACCGCATTGCTGGTGCCGAAGGGCGCTCCTAGAATCGGAGAAGGGTAACTCCGCTCCGACGCCACATGCCTGAGATCACAAAACGACTGGACCGAGCCGAAGTGGCCAAGCGCGTCGAGCGCGCGGAGAAACTTTTGCAAAAAGGCAAGACCGCGGAGGCGCTGGAAGATTATCTTCTAGTGCTGCGCGACGACCCGGAAAATGATGTTGTACGGCAACTGGCGGCGGATTTGTGCCTGTCGCTGGGCCGAAATCCGGAGGCGGTCCGGTTGCTGGGCGAGTTGTTTGAACGGCAAGTGGGTACCGGGGATGCGACGCGCGCCAGCCTGACCTATAAGAAGCTGGCGCGGCATGGCAGCCCGACGTGGCAGCAGAAATTCCGCTTTGGACAACTGCTCGAAGGTTCGAACAAGAAGCTGGCCGTGGGCACGTACGAAGCAGCGTTGTCGGATCTTGCCAAACTGGGTAAGAAGCAGGAAGCGGCCGAGATCTTGTCACGAATCGTGGCGCTCGAGCCGATCCAGGCGAACTTCCTGCGCGTGGCCGAATTGGCCTCGGAATCAGGGGATCGCAAGGTCGCCGCGGCAGCATATCAGCGAGTTGCGCAGTTGACCGCGGCCGAGGGTGGGGATGCTGCGCAGTGGTACGAGCGTGCCTATCAGGAAGATGCATCCGATCAGAGCATCGCGCTGGCCTATGGGAAATCGTTGCTTACTCTCAGACAGGAACGCGAGGAGCGTGTCGGGTGGCTTGTAGCGGCCGGGTTTGACGTCGGGCGGGGTGACGAGCGCGAGCGCTTTCTCCTTGATCGTCAGGTCGGCGTGGATGTAGGGGTCGGTGGAGCGGACGTCCGCGTGTCCCAACCAGAGGGCGATGACGGTGGTGTCGACGCCGGCTTGCAGGAGCGACATCGCGCAGCTGTGGCGGAGGACGTGCGGGTGCAGGTGCTTGGCCGTTGAGGCTGGGGCAGGTCATCGCGGCGGTCGCGGCGTGGGTGCTGACGCGCTGCGCGATCGCGTCGCTGCTGAGCCGTCGGCCGGTGCGGGTCGGGAACAGCGGGTCGGCCGGTTGACCAGCACGCTCGGCGAGCCAGGCGGCGAGCACGTTCGGGCGGGCGTGATGAGCGGCACCGCTCCGCTGTTTTCGGCCTTTGCTGTGGCGGCAGCGGACGTGCGCGCCGGTCCCGAGCGTGATGTCGCCGCAGTCCAGGGCGGTGAGTTCGGAGACCCGCAGTCCGGTGTAGATCGCGAGCGTCAGCAGCGTGCGGTCGCGGCGGCCTTCCCAGCGGGCCTGGTCGGGCGCGTTGATCAGCGCGGTGGCCTCCGGCGCGGAGAGGTAGGTGATCGTGTCGTTGCTGATGGCGTTTGGGTGGGATCGCGAGCACCCGCGCGATCGTGTTCGCGTGTTCTGGATGTCGCAGCGACGCGAACGTGAACAGCGACCGGATCGCCGTCAGCCGCAGGTTGCGGGTCTTCGCGGCGTTCGTGCGCGCGGTCTCGAGGTGCTCGAGGAACGCCGGAGATCAGCTCTCGTTGAGGTCCTCCCAGTCCAGCGCGGAGGGCGGCTTGCCGGTCTGCTGGTGGGTGTAGTGGAGCAGCAGCCGCAGCGTGTCGCGGTAGGAGGCGATCGTGCGCGGGCTGGCCTGCAGCTGCCCGGCGAGGCGGTCACTGAAGAACGCCTGGATCGTGGGGGCGATCAGGGTCATCGCGTCAGCCGCCTGTGTGTCGTCGAGCAGGCGGGCGGCGTGCGCGAGCAGCTCCGGCGCGGCGGACAGATACCAGTAGCTCGAGACCGGATCGCGATGCCCGAGGTAGGTTGAGAGCCAGGCCAGACGGGGCTGAACGTCGACGCCGTCGCGGTACCAGCCGAGGAGCACGCGAACAGCGAAGCGGTGCCTGAGGTCGTGGATCGTGGGCCGCACGCTGCTGCCGGCGCCGACCCCGGCACCGTCGCACAGCGTCCGGAACGTCTTCCACACGCACTCGTGGATCACGCGGGTGCCGCGCAGCGAGACGAAGAAGCTCTCGCGCAGCCGGGCTCGGGCTCGCGATCACGGCAGGTGTGCGTAGCGCTCCAGCGCCTCCAGGACGCTGGGCGAGAGCGGCACCAGCCGTGACTTTCGAACTTCGATTGGCGGATGTGCAGCACGCCGTCGGACCAATCGATGTCGCCGCGGTCCAGGCGCAGCGCTTCCCCGACCCGCAGCCCGCTGGCGGCGAGCAGCCCGATCAGCGTCTGCATCGTCGCGGCTCGCAACGGCTGCGGGATCGACCGCTCGCGCCTGCTCGAGCAACGCGAGCAGCTCCTCGTCGGTGTAGATGAACGGCGGCGACGGCTGCGCGGGCGACGGATCAGCCCGGCGGGCGGGATCTCGGTCCGGGGTCGATCCCGGCCATGTAGCGCGCGAACCCGCGCACCGCCCTGTACCGGGTCGCCGGCACGACCTGCTCGGCGCGCTCACCTCACGCGCCAACGCCCACCGAGCGCCGCACTGCGTCGTGATGTGCGTGACGCCGGCGCGTCGAGCTAGGCAGCGAACCGGTGCAGCAGCCGGCCGGTCTCCTCGAGGTCGTAGCCGAGCGTGCGCCGCAGCCGCAGGTAATCGTCGACGTGCTGCTCCAGCGCGCTCATCGTCTCGGCTCCCGGCCACGGCAGCGCGACCTGACGCAGCCGTTCGAGATCGACCTTGGCGTAGATCGCGGTCGTCGAGAGGTGCCGGTGGCGCAGCACCTGGCTGATCTCCGAAGCGAGGCGCCCTGGGCGAGCATCTCGCTCGCGAGCGTGTGCCGGAGCCGGTGCGGCGCGACCTGCGCGACCCCGGCCCGCTTGCACGCCCGGCGCACGACATCGCCGACGAGATCGGCGACGGATCGGACGCGTCGGCGCGCGCAGCGTCAAGAACACCCGGCGGGAACTCGCGCCGGCCGCGCACCGTCAGATACTCGGCCAGCGCCGCGCCGACGTCGTCGGGCAGCGGCAGACGATCCTCCCGCCGCCCTTGCCGCGCACCAGCAGCTCGCCGGCCCGCCAATCCAGATCGGCGAGCTCAAGCCGCGCGACCTCGATCGACCGCAACCCCAGCCGCGCGAGCAGCAGCACGATCGCCGCGATCCCGCGCTCCGTCCAGCGTCGATCTGTCACACGACGCGATCAGCCGCTCGACATCCGCAGGCGGGATCGCGCGCGGAATCTCGGTGTCCCGCCAGCCCGCGACCGGCGGGACCGAGTCTGCCAACGCCAACGGGGTGAACCCGCGCACGAACAGGAACCGCAACAACGAGCGCAGCTCGCCGACCTTCCCCTTCGCCGAGTCGATCGACAACCGCTCGCACTCGCGCAGCAGGAACGCGGTCACGTGCTCGCCGCCGAGATCCGCCACGCCCGAGCTCGTCCGCCGGCCTCACCCGCTCGCCCAGGAACCGGCGCGCGAGCGCCACGTACCGAACCACCGTCAACGCCGCCAGCCCGCGCTCGGCGACCAGCCACTGCCGGTACCCCTCGATCAGCTCCCCCAACGGCGTCAACGCAGTGGCTCCTCGGGGCCGACCACCCCGAGCTCGCGCAGATAGATCAGCAGCGCCCGCAACGCCCGACGCGCGACCCGATCGCCGACCAGCAGCCCGCCGGTGCGCCGCAACGACTCAACGCCGTCACAGTCGAGCTGCCCAACCTCGAGATCCTCGGCGACCATCCACCGCCCCAGCACGCCCAGAACCCTCAGCTCATCCCGACAGTCCCCGGCGAGTAGCCACGCTCCAGCAACCACACGCGATACCCGTCCACGAACGGCCCCAGCCGCCCCGGCTCCAAACGAGTACCCGACATCCGCCTCCTTGTCGAAGCCGCAGCCCCGACGATCGAAATGGCTCAGTCGGGACGCGAAACTATGCCGACAAGCCGGCGAGCATCACCGCCGAGAAACCCAGGCAGCGCGAGGCGTTCACCGACCGCGGCGACGATGTCGGCATAGTCGCGGTATCGGCACAGGTCGACGACGATGCAGCGGGATGAACGAGAGGCGGCGCAGCTCGGCTTCGAGGTTGCCTTGGCGTTTGGCGTCTGAGAGCCGGGCGACCCATTGGGTGGCGGTGGCGAACTGGACGCGTTGGCCGGCCAGGCAGGCGCGGATGCTGAGGGCGATCGCGAGGTGGGTCTTGCCGGTGCCGGGCGGGCCGAGCATGATGACGTTCTCTTTGGCGTGGAGGAAGTCGAGCTGGCCGAGGTGCTCGATGACGGTCTTCTTGACGCTGCGTTGGAAGGTGAAGTCAAACTCTTCCAGCGTCTTGCGGGCGGGGAACCGCGCGGCCTTGATCCGGCCCTCGCCGCCGTGGCTGTCGCGGGCGGAGACCTCGGTGGAGAGCAGCACCTCGGCGAAATGCTCATAGCTCCACTCCTCCTCGCGAGCCCGGTCAGCGAGCACGGGCAGCGCCCGTGCTGCGGCGGGTGCTTTCAGGGCGCGGAACAGATGCGCGAGCTCAGAGGCTGCCCTGGTCATGCCGGGATCAGCTGGTCATAGCGCGACAAGGGTCGGATCTCGACGTCGACCTCGTGACGTTGCCGGCGCCGGTCGCGTTGGCGCTCGAGCTCGGTCTGATGCGCAGGGTCGGTGAACGTCAGGCCGCCGGCGAACACCCTGCGGTGCCGGCACGCGAGCTCGCCGGTGTCCAGCACCGCGGCGGTGACGTGCTCCTGGGAGACGCGAATCTCAACGCGTCGGCCGGCGAACGCGGGGTCAAGCGAGTAGTCGTTGCGATCCACCCTGACATAGGGCTGGGCCGGCACCCGGCGCACGAACCGCCGATCAGTGTCGGGCAACCGTGCCGGGAGCGGCCGCATCCGCGCGCGCTCCTCGGCGAGCCGCTCGGCTGGGACAGCACGGATGGTGCGGTGCACGCGCTGATTGGCGCGGTCGCTCCAGCCGTCGAGCTGCAGCTGGAAATCGGTCGGGTTGGCGAAGCGACGTCCCGGCTCGAAGTTGGACCGCATAAACCGGTGGGAGCGCTCGAGCACGCCCTTGGACTTCGCCTGTCGACTGCGCTTGATCGGCCGGTTGCGCAGCGAACTGTTCGTGTGACGCATCCGTTCCATCCTTGGTGCGGCAGGGAGTTCGCGTTCATCGCGGCCCGTCAGAACTGGGGAGAGGATCGCGTGTTCTTCTTCGACGACGAGGGCGTGCAGCGCTCGTTGCCGCGGGGGTGGACGGACGCTGGGGACGTTGACCCGTTCGTGGTCATGGCGGCGGGCCGGAGCGCGTTGCGTGTTGCGGATCTCGTTGCGCTGACGGAGTTGATCGCCGAGATCCGCGGCGCGACGCCGAACCAGGCGTAAAGCAGATTATGCCGCTAATGTTAGGACAATTGTGCCGCGGTGGCAGCCTGGACGGTGCTCACGTGAGTGCTCAGGTGAGTTGGCGTATCGGTTGATGATCGCGATGCTTGGGTGTCGGTTCCGTCCGACGTGGCGGCAGAATCATCTTGACAATGTTTGTGGAGAGGAGAGTGATGCCGCGAGCGTGGCGAGGATCCCAAGGTGCAGGCGTTGCGGGCGGAGCGGAGCTTGAATCCGCGGCCTGAGGCGGTGAGCGACGAGCGGTTCTCCGGCTCGGAGTTTCTGGACGCGCGGGATCTGGTGCAGGTGAAGTATGAGATGGTCCGTCGGGCGCGGGTCGATGGTGAGCCGGTCGGTCGCGCGGCGGCCGCGTTCGGGTTCTCCCGTCCGTCGTTCTATGCGGCCGAGCGCGCGTTGGACGAGGGCGGGCTCGCGGCGCTCGTGCCGGCGCGGCCGGGACCGCGCGGGGCGCACAAGCTCACCGCCGAGGTCGTCACGTTCGCGCGCGAGCGACGTGCGGCCGACCCGGGTCTGTCATCGGCTGCGTTGGTCGAGTTGATCGCTGAGCGGTTCGGGGTGCGCGTGCACCGCCGCTCGGTCGAGCGCGCCCTCGCGCGCGCCGAGCGCGCGGAAAGCGAGGGTGACCGATGAGCCAGCCGGCGGTCCTCGGGACGTCGAGCGCTATGAGCAGTTGCGCGCCCAGGCGCTTGAGGGCGATCCATCCGGGTTGCGGCTCGGGCTCGCGTTGCTCGAGCGCCGCGGTGTTGTCGCGTGGACGCGCGCCTGGCAGACCACAACACCAACACCGGCCCGGCCGGCGATCGCGACGCGGGCCGCGGACAACGATCAACTCGTCGGCGTGTTGGCGAGCATGGCGCTGGCGTGCGTTTCCGGGAGGTGAGCGGCCGTGAGCGCCACCACGATCGCCTCGAAGGTCACCGCCGAGCACTTGGCGCGGACCGCGTATCTGTATGTGCGCCAATCGACGTTGCGCCAGGTCAAGGACAACACCGAGTCCGCGCAGCGCCAATACGCGCTGCGGCAGCGCGCGATCGCAGCTCGGCTGGCCGGTCGAGCAGATCGTCGTGATCGACACCGACCAAGGGCAGTCCGGCGCGAGCGCCGCCGACCGCGAGGGGTTCCAACGGCTCGTGGCCGACGTCGGCCTCGGGAAGGCCGGGATCGTGCTCGGCCTGGAGGTCTCCCGGCTGGCACGCAACAACGCCGACTGGCACCGACTGCTTGGAGATCTCCGCGCTCGCGGGAACGTTGATCTGCGACGAGGACGGGCTCTATGACCCGGCCGACTTCAACGACCGCCTCCTGCTCGGCCTCAAGGGCACGATGAGCGAGGCCGAGCTGCACTTCATCCGCGCCCGGCTGCAGGGCGGGATCCTGTCCAAGGCCCGCCGTGGCGAGCTGCCGATGCCGCTCCCGGTCGGACTGGTCTATGACTCGGCCGGGAAGGTCGTGCTCGACCCCGACCGCGCCGTTCAGGACGCGCTGCGTCACCTGTTCGCAGACATTCGCCAGGACCGGATCGGCGCGCGCGGTGGTCTATGCGTTCAACCGCGACGGGCTGCTGTTCCCCAGCCGGATCCGCAAAGGCGCGCGCAACGGCGAGCTCGCGTGGAACGAGCTGAGCCACTGGCGAGTGCTCAGAACGCTGCACAACCCGCGGTATGCCGGCGCGTTCGCGTATGGCCGGCGCCGGACCCGGAAAGCGCCCAACGGGACCACCAGCTCGCGGGAGCTGCCCCGCGAGCAATGGACCGCACTGATCCACGACGCGCACCCGGGCTATCTCACCTGGGAGCAGTTCGAGCACAACCAGCGACAGCTCGCCGCAAACGCTCAAGCACTCGGGACCGACCGTGCCGCCGGCCCCGCCCGCGAAGGCCCGGCGCTGCTGCAAGGCCTCGCGATCTGCGGCACGCTGCGGCAAGCGACTGAGCATCCGCTATCACCAACGCCGCGACACGCTCGTGCCCGACTACCAATGCGTCGACGAGAACATCCAACGCCACCAGCCACGCTGCCTCACGATCCCCGGTCACACCATCGACCGCGCGATCAGCCAACTGCTGCTCGACACCGTCACACCACTCGCGCTCGAGGTCGCGCTCACCGTCCAAGCCGAACTCGAAGCCCGCGCCAGCGAGGCCGACCAGCTCCGCCGCTCACACGTCGAACGCGCCCGTCAGCACGCCGACCTCGCCCGCCGCCGGTACCTCGCAGTCGACCCTGACAACCGGCTCGTCGCCGACACCCTCGAAGCTGACTGGAACGACGCGCTGCGCGCGCTGCAAGCCGCCCAAGACGAATACGACCGCCAGACCGCCGCCGCCAACACTGCGCTCGACGAGAAGCGCAAGACCCAGATCCGCGAGCTCGCCACCGACTTCCCGAAGCTGTGGTCAGACCCCGCGACACCCGCCCGTGAACGCAAACGGATCGCCCGACTGCTGATCGAGGACGTCACCCTGAACAAGGCGACCAGATCCACCTCCACGTCCGCTTCCGCGGCGGGCAGACGACCAGCCTCACGATCCCGATCCCGCTCAACTCCTGGCAAGCCCGCCAGACCGACCCCGACACCCTCAAGCTGCTCGACCAACTCCTCGACGATCACACCGACGCCGAGACCGCCAAGCAGCTCAACGCCGCCGGCCGGCGCACCGGCATGAACAAGCCGTTCACCAGACCGATCGTCGTCCACCTCCGCCGCGCCCACCAGCTCCCCAGCCACGCCGACCGGCTCCGCGCCCGCGGCCTACTCACGATCAACGAGACCGCCGCAGCGACTCGGCGTGCACCCCAGCACGATCAAGGCCTGGCACCGCGCCGGACTGCTCACCTCCCACAAAGCCAACGACAAGAACGAGCGACTCTTCGACCCACCCGACCCCAACGACCCACGCCTCACAGTGCGCCAAGGCTGGCGCCTGCGCGACCGAGAACCCACCCCACCATCCCGACGAGGTGCACTATGAAACCCACGCCTTGGCCTGCGGATCGCCCGCGTCGAGGATCACCCATCCGACCTCCAGCTGCCCACAGAACGCAGCGAACTCTTCGGTCGGGCGGCCACCGCCAGCATGGATCGCGCCCTCCCGATCCCACACCAGCTTCTCCGGCAACCCCCCAGCCGCCCGAGACAGCGGCTCGAGTCGCCCACAGGATGTCGGGCGCCTCCTTGGAGAAGATCAGCGCTGCCCGCGATCACCCGCGACCAGCACACCTCACAGGTCACCACCCACCCGCGACGCCGCTGCCCATGACCGACCGCGACGAGCCCCCGCGGCTCCCACAAGTCGCACTGGACCAGCTCGCCCGGCCGATACACCGTCCGCTGAAACGTCCGCGATCGGCACAGGAACCGCGGCCGGACCTCGCGCACGTAGTCATCGAAGATCGTCTTGCCGCCCACATAGCCCAGCTCGATCGCCATCTCCCGCAACCGCTGCGACGCGATCCGCGGATCAGCACGCCAGCGCTCGCAGATCCAGTCCCTGAACGGATCCAGCTTCGACACCGCCGGCGCCCGCTAATACGTCGGCGGCACCTCCGCCGCCAGCGCCCGCCGCACCGTCTTGCGATGCAACCCGGTCCGCCGACTGATCTCCCGGATCGATAGCCGCTCGACCCCGTGCAACCGCCTGATCTCCGCCCACTGCTCCACGCCGACCACACGCGCTTCCTCCTCGTCGATCAACGAGATCAACCGAGGGTCAGGACCCGGCCGGACGACCCCGACCCCGCGCCAGGTGGGTCACTTTTCGACCGGCGCAGGTGGGTCAGTATTCAACCGGCGCCCACAGTCGGAGTGATCGGCGTGCTGCAGATCGGGAGGGCGTAATCACGCTGTTGTAAGCCGGGGCGCTGGACGCTCGCGCCCAGCGCAGCGTCATAGGCCAGTCTGAGCGGTGATGCGGCCGGCGCTCACGGCGGCGCTCAGCTCCTTGTAGTCGCGCTCGTTCTGTTCGCCGTAAGCCTTGGAGAACCCGAGGATCGCCCGGTCGAAGCTGTCGCCGTGGCCCAGGTAGGCCGCGATCGCGATGCGGTCGCCGCTCCGCGCGTGCGCTCGAGCAAGTGTCCAGCCGCACAGCCTGCCGTAGGCGGCCATGCCCTCCGGCACCATCTGCTCGATCTCGGCCGATCCCTTCCAGTCTTTGAGCTGCCGGCCGTAGAAGTCCCTGGAGTTGCCATCGATCCCCTCCTCGACGTGCAACCAGCCAAGGAAGATGTCGCTCGCGGCCTGCATCAACCGCTGCCCAACCACGACCCGCTCGCCGTGATTCGCAAACTCGCTCGGACCAAGGAACTCCTCCAACACCGAGGCCTCCGCTTCCTTCACCTGAAGGAACAACGGGTCCTGGCCCTCCCGGCCGATCAACAGCGCGACCCACGCGCGCGTGCCGACGCTACCGACGCCGACGACCTTACGTGCGAGATCCACCAGCTTGAACTGCTCCAGCAGCACGCGTCGGTCGGGCTCCAGGGACTCGCGGTAGCCACGCATCAGCTCCCGGAGTGCCTCGAACATCTCATCGCGCTCGCCGCCCGGTGCAAGTTGCTCGATCGGCACGATCAGCGGGGACTGATCCACGATTCGACACTCGCCGTCCACGGTCTCGGTGAGCTTGTTGAACGCCGCCATGCTGTCCTTCGTCCGGGCCTTTGCAAGCGTCTTCTCGGTTCGCTTCACCATCTTCTGCTTGAACTGCGAGCCGTACTGCTGCATCAGACTCTCGATCTCGAGGTGCGCGTACCACACCTCCAGGTTCTTCATTCCGGCGAAACTGGCCATCGCGGCCCGGTACTCGCCGACGGTGTCCAGCACGATCCGATCCTGATCCTTCACGCTGAAGCCGTTGTCACGCGCGCCGATCAGCATGCTCGCCGCGAGCCGCTTGACATCCCACTCCCAGGGACCGGGGAGCGTCTCGTCGAAGTCGTTCAAATCGAACACGAGCCGCCGCTCGGGAGATGCGAACACGCCGAAGTTCGACAGATGAGCGTCGCCGCAGCATTGAACGTTCAGCCCGGAGCGGGGCGTCGCCGCCAGGTCGTGGGCCATGATCCGTGCGGCACCGCGATAGAACGTGAACGGCGAGACAAGCATCCGCCCGTAGCGAATCGGCACCAACTCCGGCACGCGCGTGGCGGCCTGGCCTTCCAGCAGTGCGACTGGGTCAGCGCGCTTCGCTGGTGGGTCAAACGCCGCGTGGCTCGAGCGCGGCACCTCTGCGCGTGCTGCTTTACCGCGCGCGACCCGCTCGGAAATCGACAGATGCGGTACCTCGGTGCCCGGCGGACGCCTCCTGGACGTTGCCCGGCCTCGCTCCGCCACGGACCCGCTCTTCTTGTTTGCCCCCGTCCTCGTAGCCATCGCTGCCCTCTCTCATTCGTTGACGCAGCAGAAGCCGATCCTCCCACGGACATGCCATCGCCGCCAGGGTGCCTGCACCATGTCTGTCTCGCTCCGTGCGCTCGGCGAGGTCAGACATCCGCCGCGACACGTTCGCAACGGCGACGCGGCCCCGCGACACGGTGCGCGACAACGATCAAGTTCATGCCGACTGGGTGATGACGCCGAGCGTCAAAGCAAGTTGCTGCTGAGTGAACGCCTGACGACGCTTCGCGGGCACGAAACCCCCGCCGAAAGGCGCTGCACAGTCAACGTTTGTCTCGC
>CAWAXV010000007.1:0-23815 GCA_963786095.1 uncultured Acidobacteriaceae bacterium
GTTTGAGAACGTACGCGAAAAATCTTTGGAATGGATATGGCGGGAATCGTCGTCATTCCAGCGATTTCGCGGCGAAGACTGGATGCCCGAGCCTTGCCGCAGTTGCGAGCGACGCACGGAAGATTTCGGCGGATGCCGTTGCCAGGCGTTTCTGCTTGCGGGCGAGGACAGAGTGACGGATCCGGCATGTTCGCTGGCGCCGGCGCATGCAATTGTCGAGTCTGCGGTACGCGAGACGAATGCGGACGCGGAAATCGCGCGGCCCGCGACAGCATCATCGTTTGTGCAGTTGCAGAAGTTGAGCGCGGGTTTGTGGAGCTATCGCACGAATCCGGAGTAAGCGGACCCTCAGGCGGTAAAGCGCGAAGACTTCTGAGCGTCTTAACGGCACGTGTAAAACTCGCGCCCTTCCGTTTGTACTCACGGCTTATTCTGGTACAGCGGCTTGCGACGTCGAAGATCGCAACAGCGCTGCGCAATTGAGAAATTCCAGCATCACCAGCGGACGCCGAGCGTGATTGGGCGGAAGTCGGTGGTGATGCCACTGTGCTTGGCGTGGACGAAGCGATACTCGGCGTAAATCTCGATATGGGGGCGTATTTTGCGAGTCACGCCTCCACCGAAATCGTATCCGAATTGGTCTTGACTGGAAGAGAGAAAGTTTCCGTTTAACGGCAGACTGTTGCTCAAGCAAGATCCCCACCAGGAAAAGAAGGGGTTGCACGCCGCACCCGGAATCGCGGTCGAGGAGTCGAGTTTCCCGGAGCGATGAAAATAGCCGGGGCCGAAAACTAAATATCCGCCCCAGTCTTTGGTCACGGGAATATTAATCACAGGACCGAACATCAGCGAATAGACCTCGGCATGTCCGCCGGGCGCTTGCGCGAGACCGAGCGCGGAGTTGCGGAGCGGTAAGTTGTCGAACTGAAAGTCGGCGCGCAGGCCGAAATAGCGGTTGTAATTGCGGGCGACGCCAGCGGCGCCCACCCCACCTCCGCCGCGCACAAAGGTTTTGGTGCTGCCGCTTACCAGGCTCGCGCCGCCGCCGACGTTGAATGACCATTTCTTGTAGTCGCGGGGCTTGACTCTGCGCCCCGGAATTTCTTCGGGCGAAGCTTCCTGGCTGCTGGACTGACTATCGGGCTGCTGTTGCACAGGCGGTTGTTGTGCCGGAGCTTGCTGTGCGGGAGGTTGCTGCGCAGGCGGCTGTTGAGCCGGTGTGCCCTGCGCACGAACGGTTGCGGCCCCCGCCAGAATCGTCGCTAATGAGATAACCGCGAGAACGACCCTGAACCTGGAAACCGTAGCGAACTTTCGAATCATTCATTCTCCTCCCGCGAGCGGGCGTAGTTACGGACGCAGCGCTCGATCGAGAGGCGCTTGTAAAAGAGCTGTCCGCGATTGCTCCCGCCGTGGCGCAGCAGGAAGTGACTATATTACCAACTTTGATGCTGACTCCGCCTGAATAGCCGCCCCGCTGAGCTGGCCACGGCTCTCGAAAATCGCTTTTGAGATTTGGAGCTGGAGATAGGGTCGTCAATCTTTGGGGTTCATGTGCTCTGACAGGCTGCAAAAAACTGTGGGAAGCCATGCGTTCCACTGGTTCCAGTCATCGCCTCCGTGAACGGTATGAAACTCTGAGGGAAAGTGACGTTGGGCAAGCAGTGCAGCTCGGTTTGAGTACGCACGCTGGCTCGACCATCTCTTTGCAGTTCCCGAGAGGTGCGAGGCGCACGTATGATAGGGAATCCTTTTTCCAGAGTGAGACGGAAATCATTTGACTAAGACGCCCACAAAGCGAGCTGCGAAGGGAGCCCACAGCGGTTCGGAGTGTCGTGTGGCCCTGGTCGGATTCGGAACTGTTGGCCGCGCGGTCGCGAAAATTCTGTGCGAGAGCGGCGACCAGGTCGCTGCGGCTGACGCACATCTGCAATCGCAATGTGGAAAGAAAGAAGCAGCCGTGGGTTCCCGAGCGATGTGATCTGGACCGACGACGTTGAAGTCGGTGCTGAAATCTGATGCCGACATTGTGATCGAACTGATTGGCGGACTGGATCCGGCTGAGCAGATCGTGCGCGAGGCGCTGCAGGCCGGCAAGTCGGTGGTCACGGCGAACAAGCAACTGATCGCACGTGCGGGCCCTGATCTTCTGCAACTTGCCGCGAGCAACGGATGCCAGCTCGAATTCGGCGCGTCGGTCGCCGGAGGAGTTCCGGTGCTTCCTGCGCTGCGCACGGGGTTGTGCGGGGACCGGCTGCACGGCATCGCCGGAATTCTGAATGGGACCTGCAACTACATTCTGAGCCGGATCGAGAACGCGAGGATCCCGTTCAGCGAGGCGCTGGAAGAGGCGCAGGCCCGCGGGTATACGCCGAGGCCGACGCCTCGGAGGATCTGGATGGCGGTGATGCGCGGGCCAAGCTGGCGATTCTGGCGCTGGCGGGATTGCGACTCGCGCGTGACGCCCGAGTCGGTTCGCGCGCGCACGATCCGGCCGATCGATGCGGTCGACTTCGACTATGCGGCGGAACTGGAGTGTACGATCCGTCAGATTTCGCGGGCGGAGTTGAAGGGCAAGACGCTGTTCGCCGATGTTGGCCCGTGCCTGGTTCCGTCGGACTCGCCATTCGGGCGGGTGCAGAGAAATCTCAACCTGGTTCTGACTTCAGGGCAGTATGGCGGCGACATGGCGTTTCTCGGCGCTGGCGCGGGTGGCGATCCGACGGCGGTGGCGGTCGTTTCGGACGTGATGTTTCGTGGCGAAGAGCTGGCTGGCGGGCACGGCAAGAGAGACGTTGCCAGCAATGTCGTAGCCGCTCTGGCGATTAGCAGCGACTTCGAGACAGCCTGGTATCTGCGATTTTTCGTGCGCGATCAGCCGGGAATCGTGGCGCGGCTGGCCAGATTCTGGCAGCGCATCACCTCAACATCGATTCACTGCTGCAGAAGCCGGGGTTTGACAAGGCGTCGCTGCCGTTTGTGATTACGCTGGAGCCCTGCCGCGATTCGCAGTTGCATCCGGCGCTGGAAGAAATGTCAGGACTGGACTTTGCGCTGCGGCCTTGCCTGTGCCTGCCAATTCTGCGGATGAGATATGAGTACCTGCGCAGAAAAAGGAGCGCCGGCCGATCCGCTAGGTTCGGCCAGCGCTTTAGGGACTCGCGCGAGTTAGTTCCAGAAGGGATTGTTGAGACCCGCCGGGGCGAGGGCGCTATCCGACTTTGGGTCTCCGTCCCGACTCGTCGGAGATCTTCTCGTCGATGAAGCGGGACGGCGGCGGAGCAGTCACTTCGTCGTTCTTATGGGCTTGCCGTTGGAGAATAAGGATATTCGGATTTCATGGGGACACTCCTCCGTCTTTATGATCTAGGTTCATTAAACACCTCGGAAGCGCCGTTGCGCGGCGGCAAAATTTTGATGGCAGCTATCGAAAAAGCGCTAGGCCGGTGGTGATGCTGGTCGCAAATGGCAGCCTGATTCATCCGGGCCTAGACGCCGTGGTAGAAAAGCTCCACGCGCGATACGACTGCGCTTCGAAGACACTTTTTATGTAAGATTTCCGAACTGAACCGCTATCGCCGGAGACGCGACTTGCCGGACTACGGCCGCGCGGGGCGGAAATTTGGGCTTCGATATACGCTGGTCAGTCGCTTCTGAACCTTCGCGGAGCGCAACTCCGTTTCACGAGGCAATCCCTATGAAATATCGCAAGCTCGGCCGTACTGGATTTCGAAGTCAGCGAGATCGCCGATGGGCTTTGGGGCATGAGCGGATGGAGCGGGCTCGGACGACAAGGAGTCGCTGGCCGTCGATGCAACTCGCCGTCGATCTGGGCTGCAATTTCTTCGACACCGCCTGGGCGTACGGCGATGGCAAAAGCGACGGCCTGCTGGGCGAGATCATGGCAGCGCAATCGCCGGCAAGCGGCTCTACGCCGCTTCGAAGATTCCTCCTGCCAACGATCGCTGGCCCGCCGTGCCGGAGTACAAGTACAGCGATGTTTTCTCGGCGAGAGCACGTCTTCAAGTATGCGGACCTGATCCGCAAGCAACTTCGGGTGGACACGCATCGACCTGTTGCAGTTTCACGTTTGGGACGATCAGCTGGACCGACGAGCCGGAGTTTCGCTCGACAGTCGAAAAGCTGAAGCACGACGAATGGATTCGCTTCTTCGGCCTGAGCATCAATCGCTGGGAACCGGAAAACGGCATCAAGGCTCTGCGCACCGGACTGGTCGACGTGGTGCAGGTGATCTACAACATTTTCGATCAGGCTCCGGAGGATGAACTGTTCCCGGTTTGCCAGGAACTCAACGTCGGCGTGATCGCGCGCGTGCCGTTCGATGAAGGCAGCCTCGGCGGGAAGATGACGCTGGAAACGCGCTTTCCCAAGGGCGACTGGCGCGCGGGATATTTCGGTCCGGAGAATTTGCCGAAGACCATCCAGCGCGTCGACAAGCTGAAGGAAATTCTGCCGCCGGGAATGACGCTGCCGGAGATGGCGCTGCGGTTCATCCTGTCGCATCCAGCGGTGAGCACGACCATTGCCGGCATGCGAAAGGCGGAACACGTGCGCCAGAACATCGCGACCAGCGACGCCGGGCCGCTCGACAAAGCGCTGCTCGCGGAACTGAAGAAGCATCGCTGGGACCGCACGCCGCGAAGTGGTCGGACTAGCTTCACGCGACCGAACTGCGCAGACAATTCGAGCGAAGCCCTAAATACCTCGCTCCGGGTCGGAGACTAGACAGGGTGTTCGCTGACGAGCTGCTCGGTTAGTAGCGCTTTCGAGAGCCGGGGAATTGCTACGCTCAACCGGTTGCTTCGGACTCCCTGGGCCTGCCGATTCCGCGAATTCGGATCACTGCTCCCGCTTTCCGAAAGCGAGGAAGTGTTTGTGCAGACGACATCTCTTCGTTCGGCCGCTTTCGTTGTTTTAACGCCTCGCATTGAGGCACAGAATCCGCGCGGATCACTGCGCGGCACCGTGCAGGATTCCACTGGAGCCCGGGTTCCTTCGCGCGAAGATCGTGGTCAGTCGGCGGACTCGCATCGCGACGCGAGGCGGCGAGCGAGGATCGGGGCGAATTTCGGCTGGATGATCTGCCTCCTGGCACCTACCGCGTCACGGTGAGTGCGACGGGCTTCGCGCAGGCGCAGGCTGATGTCTGCCATCGCGGTGAGTTCGGTGCGCGAGGTCACGGTTACGTTGAAGGCCGCGGCTCCGTCGGAAACCGTGAATGTTGCAGAGGCAGAGTTCCTCGATCACGACGCAGCCGATCGATCTGGCCAGCGTGGTGCATCAGGGCGTGATCAGCAGCCAGGACTTGCAGACGCTGCCGCTCGCCGTCGCGCAGCTTCGCCAACATCGCGTACCTTGCGCCCGGGACCGGAACCGGTCGAACCATCCGATCCGACAAAGGCGCGCATCACGGCCGTTTCCACCGGCGGAAGTTCGGGATTGAACAATGATCTGTCGGTCGACGGCGGCGACAACTCCGACGACTGGATCGGCGGCTTCCTGCAGAATTTCTCGCCGGACGCGATTCAGGAATTCGCCATGCGCACCGCGAACGAGGATGCCGACACCGGCGGGACGACGGCGGGCTCGGTGGTCATCACGACCAAACGTGGAACCAACGACTGGCATGGGAGCGGGGCATTTTACGACCGCGCAGCATCGCTGAATGCGCGCTTTCCGATTGAGAATCCGGCGCCGAATTGCGAAGCAGCGGTTGCGTCGACAATCCAGAATTATCGCGGCAGAACTACGTGGGCGATCGGCGGCCGTTGGAGCGTGACAAGGTCTGGTTGTTTTCGTCGTTCGAGTATGTGCATGAGAATGCGAGCATCGCGTACAGCCCGGCAGCACGGCGCAGTTCAATGCGCTTGTCGCAATTGGCTTCCGATGGCCTGATTCCCGGCGTGTCTTCGATCGCCGTGCCGCACAACGTGCCGATTCCATTTCGCGACTATCTCGGCTCGCTGCGTTTCGACTGGTCGCAGTCGGAGAAGTCGCAGTGGTTTCTGCGCACTTCTGAAGACAGTTATCTGACGCACAACAACCTGGTGCAGCAGGCGACGCTGCCCTCGACCGGCCTGACCACGCACAACAATTACTGGAACACTGTCATCAGCAATACGTACGCATTTCAGTCCGACGTGGCTCGGCACGTTCGTCTTCGACGCCAGCGAACTGCATCTCACGCAGGCGCGGAATTCGACCTGGGTTTCGCGCTGGCGTTTCCCTTCAGCGCGACGTCGCTGACGGTTTCGGGATTTGAAACCTACGGCGACAATCAGTTCGCCACGCCGATCACGTTGTTCCCTTCGCTGCGCAATCAGCAGAAGTATCAGTTCCGCTACGACGTCGGCCACGCCACCGGCGACCACTCTTTCAAGTTCGGAGTGAATTTCATTCACGAGCCGGTGCTGAGCGGAGCATTTCCAGGGAACCAGGAAACGCTGTACTCGTTCCCCGAAGATCCGACGTTTTATGTGGCGAATCCGGGCCAGTTTCCGATTGATTACGCGGCAGGAGCTTCGACCACTCCCGCCAGCGACGGGACTTTCTCGCAGAGCGTGCAGCGGCTTGGCGCTCTACGCGCAGGATTCGTGGCGACTCTCGCGCCATCTCACGGTGAATTACGGATTGCGCTGGCAGACTACGTTCGGACTGTTCACCGGTTCCGGACACAGCCAGGCATTGAATCCGGCGCTGGTGACTCTGCAGGCTCTGCAGATTCCGCTGGTATCGTCGGCTGCCGCACGATTATCGCAAGCAGTTCGGGCCTCGGCTGGGAATCGCGTATTCGCCGGGAGACAGCGGAAATACCGTGTTCCGCGCGGGGTTTGGGTTGTTCTACAACGATCTCGCGCAGAATGGATGGGCGACGGCGTTTCAAGGGGTGAACTCCACGAACGTCGCTACAGGACCGTGCGCACTGACGGGCACGAGCGGCGCTTATTCGCTAACAGGAGCAGGCTGCCTGCAGGGTGGAGCGGCGGCGGCCGGCAATCTGATCGACCTCGAACTACAAGACGCCGTATGCGATCCACGTCACCGGTGGCGTGCAGCATGCGATCAATCGGAACTGGACGGTCAGCGCCGACTATACGCACGAGCAGGGCAATCACGGATATCGCGGGTACAGCTTCACCAGCGACGCGAATTTATTCACCCCACTGATTCCGACATCAGACCCGAACTATGACGCCGATCAGCAGAGCGTGGTGCCCGAACCTGAATCTGTTCAAGTCAGACAACCGGTCGAGCTACAACGCGCTGATGATCGTGGCGCAGGGCAACGTGAGCCGCCGCTTCAACCTGATCGCGCACTACACGCTTTCGAGCGCGAAGACCTGGGGATGTCTTCTGGGCGAGCTGTTCGACTACGTGAATGGAGTATGCGATCCGCTGAATCCGTTTGCCGCAGGCGACTACGGGCCATCGGGCGAAGATGTGCTTCACCGCTTCGTGCTCGCGGGAACGTTTCACCTTCCGGGCGGAATCGAGCTGACGACTTTGACGCAGGCAGAATCCGCGCGTCCGATTACGCTGACGACTCCGGTGGGCGATCGCGCCGTGGTCAACGGAGTGAAGACAACGCTCGACCAGTTTCGCGGAACGCCGTTCATCCAGGCCGATCTGCGCGTGAGCCGGCCCATCCGGTTTGGCGAGCGCTGGACAGTGATTCCGTTCGCGGAGTTCTTCAACGTCTTCAACCGCAACAATCCGGGCGCCAACTACGTGACGGATATTTCAGCGCTACCCAACCCGGTGAATGATCTGGCCAACGCCACCGCGATCTGCACTGATCCAAGTTGCACCTCGATGGTTCCGATCACCAACCCGCAGAAGCAGCTTCTGTTCCGTTCTGGAGGGCTAGGAGATTTCTTCGGGCCAGGGACGACGGTAGGAATTCCATTCGCGGCGCAGTTGGGTGTGCGGGTGAATTTCTAGCTCACGTCTGATGGTCGAGAATCGATACTCATCCTCGGTCCAAGGTGAGTGATTACTGAATGCTGCTGTTCCAACGTGATTTGCAAGAGGACGATTAGTTTTGGCCTTCGATTTGAGCCAGTTCATCACGCAGGCGCTCAGCTTCGGCGCGATACTTTTCAGCCTCGACGTGGTGCTGGATGGCGCCAACACTTCCCATCGCGTTGAAGACGTTGGTCATGGCAGCGCTTTTGCCGTGCCCGATATGTTCGAGTTGGTCGGCGTAATCGTCCTGGTACAGGGCCTCGGCCTCAGCTTTGTCAATGCGGCGGTGAAGATCCTGGATTTCAGCCCAGCGTTGAGCCTGCGCGATGACAGCATCGCTGACCGGGGCAGTGGCGTTTTGCCACTCCCCGCCGTCGTCCTGCAGATTGTCGGTGAGAATCTGGAGATTATTTTACCCCTGCACATTTCCAAGGTCGGACGCCAAACCATACCAAGTCAAAGCCCTGGCATTGTCGGTCTTAACGCCTTGTCCGAATTGATACATCCAGCCGAGTTGGTTTTCGGCATCGCTGTTGCCTTGCACTGCAGCCTTGTTAAACCAGAACATCGCCTGCACGTAGTCGGTTTTCACGCCGGTGCCATGCTGAAAGATATAGCCGATGTTTTCCTGAGCCTGGGCGTTGCCATGTTCTGCGGCTTTGTAGTACCAGGAAAGAGCATCGGCGTAATCTTGTGGCTGGCCCCATCCTTCCCCGGCCATGAACCCTAGCTGGTTTTCCGCGTCGGAGTTGCCGTGGTCGGCGGCGCGGCGATACCAAGTCATGGCCTGCGCATAATCACGCTTGACCCCAAGTCCGCACTGGTAGAAGTAACCGACTTCCTTTTCGGCATCGGAGAGATTCTGGTCGGCCGCTTTGCGATACCAAGTGAGAGCCTGCTTGTAGTCACGATGAACTCCGCGGCCCGCCTCGAATAGACTCGCCAGATTGTGCTGCGCCGGCGCGAAGTTCTGGTTCGCCGCCAAACGGTAGTAGGTTGCGGCGCGCTTGTAATTCTGCGGCACGCCTTCGTTGTTTTCGTACATGCTGCCGAGCTGATTCTGCGCCGGCGCAAAGCTCTGGGCAGCCGATTTTCGGTACCAGGTCAACATCTCTGCGTAGTTCAGCGTTACGTAGCGGGCACGAAAATCGTCGTTCGCGACAGCGAATTGCGCCTGGGGGTTCCCGGCAGCGGCGGCCTCCTGAATATCAGAGGTTGATGTTTGCGCAAACAGCAGTGGAGAAACAAGGCAGAGGAAAAACAGCTGGAGCGCAGAAAACGGCGCTCGTCCGGGGCCCGCGATCTTCGCCCAAATCCTCATAACCACCGTCAACTTCTCGATGTCGGTTTGAGAACAATTCTGGACCGCGGGGAATGGCCGGGAAAGATAACGCAGGTAATGAGATGAAGCTGACAGCCCGAAATCAAAAATGGGCAGTAACCGTTTTTGTTGGTTAGCCAGCTTTCAGGTGGGAGCTATAGAGAGGCGTTTACCGCACCAGCCACTCGGTTGCGGTGTGGACATGTACCAGCAACTGGCTGTAGGTCACTGCGAAGACCCCGACAGTCACGATTGCGACCGTTAGACCGTACCACGGGGATCGGCTCGCGCAGGGCACGCGGCGGTCGTCGCTCCAGGCGAGCAAACGCTCCACGCGGGAATTCATGACTTTGCCAGGGCTGTGAACCAAGGCTGCGGTGAGGTCTGCGCGAGTCTCGACGGGGCCAAGCCGCGAAAGCTTGATCAGAGCAGAGGCGAGATCGAGGGCTTCACTGGCGTTGAAGACGGCTGCATCATCTGCTGCCATTTCGGTGACCTCGAGCCATGCTGACTCGAGAGAGGCCATTCCTGGGAATGCGACGAAACGCAGCAGGAGCTTCTTCAGATTGTCCCGACGACGCACGTGCGCCAATTCATGATTGAGCGCGGTTTGCAGTTCGCTCGACGTCAGGGCGAATTCCGCCGTGCCCGACAACAGCACCTTGGGATGCAAAATCCCTGCCGCTGTCATGGCGGGGACGGTGCGAGAGATCCGCAGCACCGGGACCCGGGCGGCCGAACTCACGGGCTGGGCTTCCGTGGTCCAGGTCGCCACGGTGCGCGAAGTTCGGCGGACGGCCAAGGCTGCGTTCACGAGACCGAAGATTCCAAGAAAAGCGCCGCACAGACCGAGCACGAGAGGAAATCCCCCGAGAGGCTCGTCGATGGTACGCGGTTCGAGCAGGAGGAAAGAAGGCACGGTGAAGGCGGCGGTGATGATCGCCGCGGTGACCAGCGGAAATATGCGCACGGCAAATAAGAGGTCGGCAATCCGGCGCACAGGATATTTCTCGCTGTAGAGCCGGACCTTGCGCCAGGTTAAGCACACGGCGAACGACAGCACGCAGTACACCATCACGAAAACCGAGAAAGAGACGGCGATGCCGCGGGCGGCAAACATTAAGCTTTGTCCTTGCCTTTCGCGTCGGAGGTGCGTAATTCATTGGCGCGCAACTCGCGGCGCTTGTTTTCAACCAGGCGGCGGAGATCATCGAGCAACTGGGCATCGCGCTCGGTCACAATCTCCACGAGATAAGAGAGTGGTAACGACGACGACGGGCTCGCGTCAAGCAATTGCCGGAAGGCCTCGCCGGCCACTTCGCGCTGCAACTCTTCGCGCGTAAATTGCGGCTTGTAGCGGAAGGCTCGCCCCTCAGCCTCGCGCGACAGCAGACTCTTTTTAAAGAGACGGTCGAGGGTGGTCATCACCGTGGTGTAGGCCAAGTCATGACAGTCGCCGTCAACCAGATCGCGAACCGTCGCATTGCCGCGCTGCCATAGAGCTTCGAGGAGGCGTTCCTCGAGAGGGCCAAGCTGGGAGGAAGAGGCGCGGAACTGGAAGATGCGTTTCATGCAGCGGAAGCGAATGCAAATTCTATCCTAGGCGGAGGGGGCGCGCCACAAGGGATTTGGGCAACTCTGACTAGGGGAACCAGGCATTGAGACACCATCCAACGGGCATGGTAGCGCCATTTCGGGTTGCAGATTCTTGCATCTTGACATCTGCGCCAGTGGAAACCAGAATCCTCTTCCAGTCCGTGCGGCATCCATTCAGAAATGAGGTCACAATGTCCAAGTTCAATCTGATCCCTAAGAGCAACTTCGGATTCCCCAACCTGAAGTCTTGTAGTGGACTCGTTGCGTTTGTGGCAGTCACGTGTTTCCTCGCCGCAGGTGCCACCATCCACGTTCCGGCCGATCAACCCACGATTCAGCAGGCCATCGACGCTGCCAACAACGGCGACCTGGTTTTGGTGTCTCCGGGGACGTACGCCGAGAACATTGACTACAAGGGCAAGGCCATCACGCTGCGGAGCGTAAGCGGACCAGCGAAGACCATCATTGATGGGGGAAACGTGGCGGCGGCCGTGACATTGCAGAGCGGCGAAACCACGACTTCAGTGCTGACCGGCTTCACCATTCAACACGGAAACGCTTCGTTCGGAGGCGGCGTAACCTTGAGCTTCGCTTCGGCGACAATCACACGCAACGTCTTCCGTCTCAACACCGAGGGCGGAGGCGGGTTCGGCGCAGCCATTGGAGGCAACGGCGCATCCCCCATAATCGAAAGAAACCTCTTCCTGCAAAACACATGCGACTCTCAGTTTCTTTCGGGTGTCGTGAGTTTCGTGAATTCCTCGTCGCCTCTGGTGATCAACAACATCTTCGAAAGAAACCCCTGCCGGGCGATTAACATGACGCTGCCTACGGGAAACCTGCCGGTGGTCGCCAACAACACGATCGTGCAGAACAGCGGCGGCATACGGGTCGACGCTCGAGTGGAGACTTCGTCGCAGATTTATGCCAACAACATTCTGGTGGGCAATCAGATTGGGCTGGAAGTGGACTTCCTGAGCGCCGGGAACGAACCTACGTGGACCAACAATCTGGCCTTCAATAACACCACGAATTATTCAGGGATTGCGGACCAGACGGGAACGAACGGGAACCTCTCGGCGAATCCGAAATTCGTGGCAATCTCCAAGCTGAACTTCCAGTTGCTGGCAGGGTCGCCGGCGATCGACGCGGGAACGTTGTCGGTTCCTAAGCTGCCGTCGACGGATTATCTCGGCAATCAGCGCGTGGTCGACGGAAACGGCGACGGTCTGGCGTTGCCCGACATGGGAGCTTTCGAGTTTATTCCCTGATCCGAGGAGCGGTGGCTGGTCAAGGCGTGAGCGGTCGTGCCGACGATCTTCAGTGGCGGCCCCGGAGGGGCTCGAACCCCCAACCCTCAGTTCCGAAGACTGATGCTCTATCCAATTGAGCTACGGGGCCGTGCCGCAGTGCGGAAGGTCAAAGAATTGGGGTGGGAAACGGGAATCGAACCCGCAACCGCCGGAGCCACAGTCCGGTGCTCTGCCAGTTGAGCTATTCCCACCGCAAGCTCTTCATTATAGCAACTAATTTCGCCCCATCAGAAGGGGCGGCAGCGCGAGGTGGGCAGGTTGGCTTTGCGCGCGAAACCAGATAAGCTGCAGATCCTTCGCTTCGCCTGAAAAGCGGCTCCGCTTGATTGCATAACGACGTTGGATGACGCCGCAAGCGAGAATCCAGGGTCAGTACTTTATCCAGCCGTAATGGCGCGCGATCTGAGCCGCGAGAACGATTCCGGAAACAGCTACCAGGGCTATGACTACGAATCGCATCTTGCGCAGGCGTGGGAGCTTTTCTGGCGGGATCGTCGTCGCCATGAGATCCAGCATCAGGAGGCCCATGAGGAGATCGACGAAGGTGAAGATGGTCCAGGCCACGGGACATCCTAGCGGATGAGAGCGGCAAAAGAAATGGTGCTGCGGCGGTCTGCTCAGGTGCGTCGGGCTTCGCCTTGACTTGGACGGGCGAAGTGCCCGTCACCACGTGGCAGGCAGATGGGCCGAAAGAGCTAGCCGCGGCCGATGCCTACGTATTCGAAGCCGAGGGCGCGCAGACGGGTTGAGTCCAGCAAGTTCTTGGTGTCGACAATGACTGGATTCTTCAATAGGTGCTTGATGCGGTCGAAGTCGAGGGCACGGAATTCGGGCCAGCCTGTGCCTACGACGAGCGCATCAGAGCCTTCGGCGGCGGCGTAGGCGGTCTCGCAATAGCGCACCGAGTCGTTCAGGCGCGTCTTGGCTTCGGGAATCGCAACGGGATCGTAGGCGCGAACGCGGGCACCCCTCGAAACCAGAGACTCGGCCAGACGCATCGAAGACGATCCGGCAACAGAATTGGTGTTTGGCTTGAAGGCCAGGCCGAGTATGCCTACGTCTTTGTTCTCAACCGAATTCAAGGCGTGCGCCACTTTGTCTACAAGCCGTTCAGCCAAGGTCTGATTGACGTCACGCGCGGCTGTCAGAACTTTCAGCGAGACGCCATTCGACTGCGCGAGATGAGTCAGGGAATCCATGTCGGACTCAGCGAAAACGCCGCCCATTCCGGCTCCGGGCTGCAGACATCGAGGAGCGATTTTCTTGTCGAGGCCAAGGGCCAGCGCCAGATTCACGGCGTCGGCGTTCACGCGCTCACAGAGCGCCGCCACTTCGTTGATGAAGGAAATTTTCGTCGCGACGAAGGCTGTGGCGGCTTCGCGCACCAGTTCGGCTGTGGATTGGTTGGTCACTATCACGGGCACGCCGCGCATCACCAGAGGATGGAAAATCTGCTTGAGCATCTGGACGGCTTCGCTGGAAGTGGAACCCAGAATCAGTCGGTCGGGCCAGTTGAAGTCTTCCACCGCGCAACCGTCAGTGAAGAACATGGGTTGCGAAACGATGGTGGCCTGGAGTCCGGCGTCTTTCACGCTTTTCTCGAGGGCATTGGCAGTGCCTACGGGCACGGGAGTGACAATGGTGAGAATCGGCGGCTTGGGCGCGAGGCGCGTAATGCGCATCACGATGTCATTCAGGCTATCCACGCTGTCTTCGGCGAGGAAAATCACTTGCGTCTTGCGGGCAAACGATTCGATGTCGGTCGAGTACGCGAGGCGGCCGGCACGAACGTTACGGCGGATGATCTCTTTCAGATTTTTTTCGAAGAAGGGGATATTGCCTTGCGCCATCTCGACCATGCGTGTCCGGTCAGGATGGCAACAGGAAACTGGAGTGCCAAAATCCGCCAGACAGGCCGAAATGACCGTTCCCAGGTACCCCGAACCGTAGACTCCGATCTGCATGTGAGATGTCTCCCTCTTCTTCCCTAGCCGGAAACCCGCGTCGCAAGTGGCATTTGGCGCGGTTTCCGAATGCTTGCCATACTCTTTATCTACAGCCGCGGGGAGGGCTTTTCAATGCACGGGAGTGAGATGTACTTAGGGCCATGTGCGCGTGGCGCCAGTAACAGCGCGCGCGTGTGTCGGCGGTAACTGGACGGAGATTACGGAAGCGCTGTCAGAACGGCGCAGAGTCAAAGCGCGAAAGTCGAGTTTCATGCGGAGGAGGTCGCCGCTATCGCGAGACCAAATTGCGGCCGAGGACGACAGGGGCCAGGTCCACCCAGTGGTTCTGCGCATCCTCCCGCACAAAGCTGAGTCTTTCCAGCACGATGCGGCGGCTCCCGGTATATTGCGCCCAGCGCTCGCTGGCGACCTTGAAGGCATCGAGCGCCTGAGGCTCGCTGCCCATCTTCACGATGGTCATGTGCGGGATGTAAGGCCACTCCTCCTGGAACGCCAGGGTTTCGGTATTCAACTGGCCGTGCAAGCCGCACATGCGCGAGGCGGCGGCGTCTACGCGAATGAACACGGTGGGAGTAACCGGGACGAAGGTTTCCACCGCGCCGAGAGTCACTTCGAAAGGCTCGGCCTCGCCGCAGATTCGCTCCAGCACCTGCAACGCGGAGGCCTCGCTTCCCAGGAGCGGGCGAGGAGGCAGAATCGTGAGATGGGCCGCGAGATGGGGCAGAGCGGGATGCAGCTCGCGCCGGAGATTCTCGACGAACTCTCCTGCCAGACTTCTTACATACGCCACCAACGCATAACGCGGCTTCTGCATACCAGCCAAAAATTATACCCTGCCGGGGAAGGGAAAGCCTTGTTCGGAGCCAAGGTGGCCCGAACCTCACTCAGGTTTCGTTTGAAACCACGGTTCCTGCATCGACCGCCGGGGCGAGTTTTGCTAGGCCTTTCGAGCGACTGCGCAGGGATCGATTCATCGGCTCGGAATAGAGGGTCGCGACCGAGGCACCGAGCGCCCCGGCAATGAGGATGGTGGAGACGAATAAGACGGGTACGAGGCGCATGGGATGGCCGACATGGAGGAACAGGTCGAATAGCACAAACACAACGAACATGTGCGTGAGATAGACCTCGTAGCTGTACTGCCCGATTCTTAGCAGCGGTAGGAGGAAACGAGGTGCCTTCCATTGCGTTTGGGCGCAGGCAGCGATGAACATGCAGGTGCCCAGCACGAGAATGGTCATGTTTAAGCCGGTCCGACCCGGCCAGCCGCGGTACGCCTGCCACGAAAATACCAGGCTGGCGATCACAATCGCGGCGCCGCTGCCGCCAAGAAACCAGAGCACAGGGCGGGTGAAGCGAGTTCGTGAAACGATGACTGCAGTCAGGCATCCGCAAGCGATGCCTTCCATACCCCCAAGGTAGGAATACTCCTCCCAAATCTCATTGCCTTGTGCGAACACGGTTCGGCCGAAAGGACCGAGCGCAACAAAGCTGAGAAGTATCACCAGAAACAGCTTGCTCCGCCCAAATACGCGACACACGAGAGGAAAGAAGAGATAAAACATTTCCTCGACGGAGAGGGACCATAGAACGTCCCAATTTGCCGGAAGATATCCGTGGCGAGCCTCGAGAACGTTGACGTGGAACGTGATCGCTGCGAACAGTGCCCGGCCCAGACCTCCCGTTTCGGCGGTTACAACGAAATGGTGGACATTGGCGAAATGCAGACTGCTGAGGATCGCCAGCAAGAGAAAGAGCAGGGGAGCGATGCGGGCGAATCGTAGGAGATAGAAATCGCGCAAGCTGATGTTTGAGAGCGAGCCCCAGCGCCTGAGCGAGATCGAAGTAATGAGAAAGCCCGAGACTGCGAAGAACATCTGGACGCCAGGTTGTGCGTTCCAGACCAGGAGATGCACCAGTTGCGGGTACAGATACTTGGTGTAGAGCACGTCTGCGCCGAGCAAGCGGATGTTAATGTGGTTCATCAAAACAAAGAAGATCGCGAGTCCCCGCAGCAGATCAATGCCATCCAGGTGCTTCCGGTCGTCGGATTGAAGGGTGGATTTTGCTGGGGGCACGCTTCATTCTGCATCAGATGGCGATGCTCGCGTATGATTTTAGCCAGAATGTTTGGAGTCGGCGGCCGAAGATCGACGGCAACTGTCATTTATAATCATCATGTCGGGGCGTAGCGCAGCCTGGTAGCGCACCTGCCTTGGGCGCAGGGGGTCGTAGGTTCAAATCCTATCGCCCCGACCAATTAACCCTCTGCCAATTTCATACTGATAGCGAAAGGTTCGTCGCAGCCCCACTCATCAGCGCTGTGCCCAGTTTTGTGCCCACCTAGCTTGGACATTGCATCGAGGACGGCGTCTTCCGAAGGATGCACATAGCGGCTGGAGATCGCGATTGAACTATGCCCGGCTATGCGCGCCAGCGTCCAAGCGTCACACCCCGACTCGCCGAGCCGCGTCAGGAAAGTGTGACGAAGGCTATACAACACGAACGGACGAACTCCAGCCAGTCGCACAGCCTTTCTATGCTGCTTCTTGAGGCTAGACGGTTCGACGTGTCCACTCAACGTCGGCGCTGGCCATACCCAGCCCTCTAGGGGCCTGCCAGTGCGCTCCCAGCGGTTTTCCAGAATAGCTCTGACTCGTGGAGTCATCGGGAGTACGCGGCGAGCAGCGGCCGTCTTTCCGTGCGTGACGAGTAGCGTCCCATTCCGCCCGTTCACCCAAGTGATCGACTCCCAGCGAAGGCGGTAGCATTCCTCAGGGCGCATCCCTGTATCCACAGGTGATAGAAGCCAGCAACTCAGATCCAGCGGCCAGATAGCGGCCCTCTTCGTCGTAACTGACCACATGTTCGCGGTGCCGCTCGCCTGGTATTCGCTTTATCGTCGGCATTGACTGCAGCTCACCCCACTCAACAGCCAGCTTCAGCACCGCCGCAAGACGCGGAGAGAGCTGTTGACGGTGCTCACTTGCAGGCCTTGGGACTGGCGGTACGCTGCAAACTTCGCAGCCCGTTCGCTCGTTATCTCGTCCAGTCGAAGGCTCGCCACGGCTTTGTAGTTTCGGATCGCACGCAGACCAACTCGATAGAAATCGAGCCACGTCTTCGGCGAGGATTTCCCGAATGTCGCCTTGGCCCATGGCTCAAAACGGTTGTCGCAAAACTCCGCAAGTGTCATTACAGGCTTCTTGTCGCGAATCCCAACCTCGCCCTTCGCCAGGGATGTCTTGTGCGCGGCTTCCATTTGGCGCGCTACTTTGTCGTTACCCTGCTTCGTAGACTCTCTGACCAGTGCACCTTTCCATTGGAACTTGTACCAGTACACACCACCACGCTTGTAGATGCTCATTTCTCACCTCGCTTGGATTTCTTCGTCGCGCTGCCCTTGGGTCTGCCGCCTAGCTTGCCCCATTCGCGCATTCGCCGTTCGAACTCCGCCTTTCCCCACTTCCGACGGCGAGCCTTGGCACTCCGTTTTCCCAGCAGGCTCGCTGCCTTGTTGACCTTCCCGGTTCGCTTCTTCACCATTTGAGTATAACCTAACGATAGGTTATTGAAAGAGTTTTCTTCGAAGTCACATGGCAGGTGCCACCACATGAGATAGACTGCGACTGAGCAACAAGAATGGGTGGTCGCATCCCGGGCCCGCCTGCCAACGCCTTGGAACGGGAACGGGATGCCACGCGGGAGGTGGTGGATGAGAAACCGTAAGAAACCGCTGCCGCAAAACTCTAGATCAGATGATTTTCACGGGCTAGTTCGGTTCGTCAATCTTGCCGAGAAAACCATCGAAGATCCGTTTAGGGAGAAACGTTTACTTGAGCTAGGTTACGAAGCTTTCCTCCAGCATTTCTGCCTGAATCAGCGTGTGCACGCTCAAGACTTGAAGAGTCGAATCATCGAGGTCTACCGGCAGTGTTACGAGCGAAGTCCCAACAACCCCGAGAGTGTCATAACGGACTTTGTGGCTGCCTACCCGCAACTCAGTTTCGAGTCTGAGTGGCTCAGGCTGTTGGTTAAGACTCAGGCGGGGAACCGTGATTTCAGACCAAATGGTCCAAGAAATAGATTGTTTCGCGCGATGACCACTGGGTTCCGCAGGCTTGCAAATCCTGGGCCCCGCATCAATCGATCCATGCGTGATGCACAGATGGAGGCGGCACGATTCGCGCTCCGCGATATTCGCAAGGATTTGGATGAGTGGGAGGGGGCTTTGGAGCGCAGCACTGCGACTCCAGAGTGGATCGATCAGCGCGCGAATGAAAAAGCAAAAGAACTTTTCCCGCATCCGACACTTGAACGGCATCAGAAACAACTGAAAGAGCTACTTCGCCAAAGAAAGCACTACCAAGCCTCGATCTTCGTCGCAGCTAAGATCTACCGTGTTCGCACGCGAGATCTTGAGAGTCGGCAGTCCTGACCTTCGTCTTAACCGCCACGTTTCGGCCCGAAAAGTGTCGGCGCTCTCCTCTTTTACCTAAGCTCCTTTTTTCGTACGCTCTACCCGTCCGCAGTACAAAGGCGGATGGAGGTATCGGCAGATGGAACAGACTCTTCTGGCTCTTCCGCAGATGATTAACGAGAAGGAGGCTGCTCGCCTTCTAGCAGTTTCGGTGGCGGCGTTGCGGCGATGGAGGCATGAGGGGCGCGGGCCGCAGTTTGCGCGACTGGAGCGGTGTGTGCGATACAGCGTCCGCGAACTGGCGCGGTTTCTGGAGCAGAACTCCTCAGGCAAGAAAAAAGCTGCCGATTCGAGGTCGGCAGCAGAGCGGGAGGTGCGTAATGAGCACGCAACCACCCAAGAATAATTCTATCGTACGACGCAAACGAGGATTCCCACGAACGGACGCGGGCAACGCTGAGTTCTTCGCATACCAGTACAAGGATCAATTGCGTTACGACTTCGGTCGAGGTCGGTGGCTGATCTGGGCAAAGCACTGGTGGATTGAGGACCACAGTGAGACTGTCTTGCAGATGGCGAAGGAAGCAGCGCGGACGCGGTATCGGGTGCGGCTTGTGGCGTTAGATAGTGAGGAGGAGCAAAAAAACGAAGCCCAGTGGGCAAACGCAAGCGAATCTCGTTCCCGGCTTGAAGCCACCCTGAAGATTGCAAAGTCAGAACGTTCGCTGGCTACTTCTGGCGATCAGTGGGACAGCGACTCATGGCTGCTCGGCGTGGGGAACGGTGTTCTCAATTTGCGCAGCGGCAAACTTCGCGACGGGAAGAGGTCTGATCTGCTGACCATGCACACGGATATACTTTTCGACTCTGACGCCTCCTGCCCGGCTTGGTTGCGTTTCTTGGATGAAGTCTTCGGTGCGGACCGTGAACTGACCGGATACATTCAGCGCGTCGTCGGCTACTGCCTAAGCGGTGACACCACCGAGCAAGTCACATTCCTGTGCCACGGTGCGGGCGCGAACGGCAAGTCAACATTTCTCAGTTCGGTCCGACACGTACTCGGCGACTATGCCTACGACTTGCCCTCCTCCACGTTTGAGCTAAAGGCGCGCTCGGCGAATACAAACGACATTGCGGCCCTGCCTAAACGCCGGTTCGTTACCTCGCTGGAGACCAACGAGGCGGTTCCACTCAATGAAGCCCGGTTGAAATTGCTGACAGGCTGTGACCCCGTCTCCGCGCGAAAGCTCTATCGCGAGTTCTTCTCGTTCATCCCGACGGCAAAGTTCTGGCTGGCCACGAATCACAAGCCACCGGTATCGGACGACTCGCCGGGCTTCTGGCGTCGCGTTCGATTGATCCCGTTCTTGCAGCAGTTCGTTGGGCTGCAAGCAGACAAGGATCTAGTCGAAAAGCTAAAGGCTGAAGCGCCGGGCATTCTTCGGTGGGCTCTGCACGGCTGCCTGCTATGGCAGCGCCAAGGACTGGGACTACCCGCCGTAGTGGAAGCCGCGAGTCAGTCGTACCGGGAGGAGAACGATCACATCGGGGAGTTTCTTGACGACCGTTGCCTGGTCAGCCCGAATGAGTGCGTGCCAGCGGCGGCGCTCCGGGACTCGTACCTCTTCTCCGCCGCTGACAGTCAGGAGAAACCGCTGGACCGCAGGGTGTTCTCGGCTCGACTGGAAGGGAGGGGCTTTCGCAAGCAGAGGGTGGGCCACGACCGGACGTGGACTTGGTTCGGACTATGTCTCAAGACATCGGAGTCGGGCGCAACTTCCGGTCCCAACGGTGATGCGGGCGGATGCGGACGTGAAACTCCCATTGTTGTTTTGGAGGAAGGCTCCCTTAGAAATAAACAATAGAGAATTCACGTCCGCACACGTCCGCACGACAGTCTCATAAGTTGGTTGGACCGGAGCGTGGCGGAACTCGCGGCTGCGACGCAGCGGACGCATCTCGGTAATCGGCTTGCAGGCGAGATAAGGCGCCGGACATTTTGTCACCTTGCTCATCGAACGATTCGCGTCATGTTTTCGCGGGCCCCAGCCCACTCCTCCGCTCCACATTCCACGCACGCTGACCTCCACAAATTTGTCTCACAATTCGTACACGTGGATTCCACGAATGGGAACGTTCTCGCTTGACAGAAAACACACGTGTCCGCGATTGCGTACGTGTACTCCGGGGGCCAAAACCCAAGTCAATGAGCGACATAGCGATGTTACAACAGCTACGCCCAGACCTTGGGCCGAAGGCCAATCCGCTGCGATAATGGCTTGATGCACGGGCTCTCAATAGCTCTGCGAATTAGTGGCGCGGACACTTGGTGTGTCGATTAGCCGCCTGCAAGAGATTCGGAAATCTGCGCCGTGCAATCCTCAAGCCTTTGTCAGGAGGAATCATGGGTGAACACAGCTTTGTTCCGGTTGAGCCGAATGCCACGTCGCGGAACGACCTCGTCGAGCGTGGGTTTACTCGTCAGCCGCTCAGAGTTGACGTAGAGGTAGCGCGCACACTAGAAGCGTTATCCCATGCTGCCTGGTCCATTCCGAGAGACAAATACTATGACGGGGGCGACCGGTATCGTTCCTTAAATCGTCTCCGGGCCGAGATTGTTGAGGGCGGTGTGAAGGTCTGGTCGACGGATGAGAGCACACCGTATGTACAGCTGGAAAAATACAACACGACACTAGGCGGCCAGCCGCGAGAATATGCGCCACTGCCCCAGGCGATCGTCGGTGCTGCAGGCGTTCACAAGATGATTGCTTACCACCTTCGATACCTGCCGCTCTCGGCGGTGGGTACGAGGTATTTAGTCAACATCCATGTGATCCGGTTCACGGCTACACCGGGCCGGCCATGTGACACAAGCCCACCGGGATTACATAAAGACGGGGAAAAGTACATCGCCACGCATCTGCTGGGCCGCTGCGGTGCTCAGGGCGGCGAAGTCATCATAACCGACAATGACAAACACGAAATGGATCGCTTCACGATGCGCGAACCGGGCGAGTGCTACGTCTTCGACGATGACCGCATCTGGCATATGTTGACTCCAGTGGCAGTGCTGGACGGCAATCAGTACGCCTACCGTGACACGCTTGCATTCGATATGCTGCCCGAGGGCTGGGAACCCCCGAAGTGATCCGGAGAGCTACCGGGCCGGGCTGTTCCCCGTGCGGCCTCCGATTCGTTAATGAGTGTAATGGCGATTTAACGCCAATTCTCCGATGGACTTCTGGAGGAGTGACACACGATCCCATAGCAGCTAAAGCTGAGACTTCGCTCTTTGGAGAAACTGCCGAAGCGAAATGCACGCCGGAGATTGGTCTATCGCAGGTCTGAGGCAATCGTTGATTATGTGCAATTTCGTTCATCTTGATTATCTCGAATGGCCAACGGATAATACGACCGTTTTGCTGAGGCCAGAATATGCAATGTAGTTTCCTCTGTTGTCTCATTTTCTTGGTCATTCCTTCTGCCGCCTTTGCCACTACTCAAGATCTGGTCAGAGTGGGGAAATATCCCGACTTTGTGGCCGTGAATTCTCTGACCAATGTCGTTTACGCAGCGAACTCGGGTGACGGCACAGTTTCAGTGATCGACGGAGCAAGCAACACGGTTACAGCGACGATCACGGTGGGTGGCCAACCTCAGGGGATTGCGGTCAATCCAGAGACAAACAGGATTTACGCTGCCGTTTTCTCCGGTCTCTCCAGCACCCTGGCCGTGATCGACGGCAACAGCAATGAAGTGGTTGCCAGCATCCCCGATCCGGGCGCAACCTTCATATCCCTGAATACGGCAACGAATCGCATCTACACGTCGGATAGCGATAACACGGTCAGAGTCATTGAGGGGATGAACAACACCGTGGCCGCGACAATTTCCTTCAACAATGTTGTGGAGTCGCTCGCAGTCGATGTCACGCGGAATCGCGTGTATGTGGCTGTCGAATCTTCTCCTCCGAGCGTAGCGGTAATTAACGGCGAGGGGAATTCCGTCATCAATACAATCGCTCTCCCGGAGGCGCAGTTTGTTCCGGGGCTGGCAGTCGACTCGTCGCTAAACCGCCTCTATGCCGCCTGTAACTCGAACGGGAACCTGATGGTGATCAACGCCGCTACCGGCACCGTTCTGAAGCGGATCAGTCTTCCAGGCGAGATGAACCCCAAGTACACTGCCATGGGATTGAAGCATCAAGTGCTCGTAGCAGATCCGGGCGCGAATCGCGTTTTCTTCATCAACGGGAACACAGGGACGGTGTCCGGATCGTCGGCCTTCAAGGCGGGTCCGTGGGGCTTGCGGTCAATACCAGCAATGGGAATATTTATATTCCGCTCTCGCTGGTCAGCCTGGTCACAGCGGTAATACCGTAACGGACAGGCTTCCCGAAAGGTCAATGAGTGAAATCGCGATATTATGCCAGTTAACGGACGACGGGCGCAGTCTGAACGGTTCCGCATCCAGACCGGGCCTTGAAAATCAATACCGACCGTCATCGACATCCCGCACACCCCGCAATTGTGTCGGAGATAGCGGCCTCGGCTTGGCGCACTAATTGCCCACGAACTTTACGGCTTCGACTTCAAAAATTCCTGAACAGTTGCCGCGTAGGTATCCACCAGGTCATGCAGCTTAGGCAGGGGCACGGTCATTTCGGAATTCAAATTCCCCGGCAGCCAAGCGGCGTTGAACCTCCGCTGGATCGCCTTGGAAACCACGCTGGATTGTCAGGTCGGTGCCGTCCCAAGCAGTCGCAAGATGGCTGTCGCTCGCGTCCCAGTGAGTGATGGACTTGTTTCGGGTACGCTCGAAGCTTTCTGAACTCTTCGGCTTGCGTCAGCAATCCGGCAACATCCCCAACCAGCCCTAAAACCGCAGCCGACTTTGCGAGATCTGTCCAGAAGGGTCAAGTACGTCCAGTAACCGTGCGGGTTCGTTTGGTCTTTTTGGCGCGGGGAAATCCGAAAAAGAACCTGACGTTTTCGGCGATTTGGTCCAGCATCATGTTGGAGTACTGATAAAAGGTTTCGACGTTTAACTGAAGCACTTGGCGGAGGTCTTCTTCGACATGATAGAATTCGTGCACCCGGTGGCGGGTGGGGGTCGTACTTAGCCGCGTCTGCCTTGTAGCGGGACAGGATGACGGTGAGGAAGCGATCGTACCTATGCCACGGCTGGATGTCGTGAGTTAACGGCGGCTCTG
>CAWAXV010000008.1:0-198176 GCA_963786095.1 uncultured Acidobacteriaceae bacterium
ATCAACCCGTCGGCCGCCAGTTGGGCCAGCGCATTGAATTGCGTCGTGCTGTTGGGGCTATATGCGATGCTGGCATTTTCATGCACGTATTCAAACGAGGAAAACAACCAGATCTTGTTGCGCGCCAAGGGCCCGCCCAGCGTCGCCACATAATTCTGTCGCGAGAACGGCTGCTTCGGATTCGGCGCAGGATTCTCAATCGGAAACCGCGCATTCAACGCTGCTGCCCGTTCATAGAATGCCCCGCTCCCGTGCCATTCGTTCGTTCCACGCCGCGTCGTGATCACCACCGACCCCAGCCGTCGTCCCGCCCGTGTCGGCGTCTTCGTTTGCCGTGCGCATGGCAAATTCCTGAATCGCGTCCGGCGAGAAATTCTGCAGGAACCCGCCAATCCAGTCGTCCGAATTGTCGCCGCCGTCTACCGATAGATCGTTGTTCAGTCCCGAACTTCCACCCGTGGAAACGGCCGTGATCCGCGCTTTGGTCGGATCCGAAGGTTCCACGGGTTCGGTGCCCGGCGCCAGATACGCGATGTTGGCAAAACTGCGCGCCGCCAGCGGAAGCGTCTGCAAGTCCTGGCTGCTGATCACTCCCTGATGCACCACGCTGACCAGGTCGATCGGCTGGGTCGTGATCGACGAACTCTCGCCTTGCACCGTAACGGTCTCCGACGGAGCCGCTGCCTTCAGCGTGACCGTAAGCTCGCGCACCGAACTGACGGCGATGGCCACATCGGCCTGCGCCGGCGCAAATCCCGGCGCGCTCACCGTGATGTGATACGTTCCCGGAGGCAGGTCGTCTAATCGAAATTCGCCGCGATCTTCGGTGGCGGCCTCGCGCTGCATTGCGGAATCCGCCGACTGCACCACGATCTTGGCGCCGGTAACCCGCGCCCCGTAACGTCTTGCACCGCCCCCCGCAGTGCCCCACGGGGATTTTGGGCCTGTACAGTGAGGGTCAAAAAAATGAAGGCGGCAACGAAAGATGTCTGTCTGCGCAAACCTTCCTCGTTTTCGGAAAGTCGGGCCGCAGTGACTACCCGGAATTCTGAAATCGGCAGCGCCTGGGGAGTCTGTAAAAATTCGCACTTCACGCGGTTGACCCCCCGGTTCCCCGATGATGCCAACTCCCACAGACTCCGAAAGCGCTACCCCAACCGGAAACACGACTGCAGATTGCCGTGCTGAACCCGGCATGATTGGAGTCCCCGGCCGACAGGGAGCGAGATTATCGTGGAAAAGGCGAACTACTACCAGCACTCGTAGAATTAGAGCAATCTCCAAGCCCCAACAGAACACGGGGTTCGGTATGTTCGCCCTGAAACCTTCCTAGTCGGACCACTTCTGCGGCGTGCGGTCCCAGCGGTGCTTCTTCAGTTCCGCCAGCAGAGTTTTGTCGAGCGGCCCGGCGTCACTCGGCGGCGATATTCTGCCGCACGTGTTCCGGCTTCCGCATGCCGGCGATCGTCGTGCTCACCGCCGGATGCGAGAGGATGAAGCGCATCGCCATCTCCGGCAGCGTCATGCCCGGCGGCAGAATTTCTTTCAGCTTGTCGACGCGCTTGATGGTCTTCGCCAGATTTTCCGGACCGAAATATCCGGCGCGCCAGTCGTCCTTCGGGAAAGCGCGTTTCCAGCGTCATCTTGCCGCCAAGGCTGCCTTCGTCGAGCGGCACGCGCGCAATCACGCCCACGTTCAGCTCCTGGCAGACGCGGAAAAAGTTCATCCTCCGGCGCCTGGTCGAAGATGTTGTAGATCACCTGCACGACATCGACCAGGCCGGTGCGCAGCGCCTTGATGCCGTTCTCCGGCTGCCAGCGATTGATGCTCAGGCCGAAGAAGCGAATTATTTCGTCGCGCTTCAGCTTTTCGACAGTCGAGCGAAATTCCGGTTCGCTCGTCCACGTGTCGTCCCACACGTGAAACTGCAGCAGATCGATCGTGTCGACGCGCAACTGCTTGCGTATCAGGTCCGCGTACTTGAAAACATGCTGGGCCGAAAAAACGTCGTTGTATTTGTATTCCGGCAGCGCCGGCCAGCGATCGTTCGCCGGCGGAATTTTCGACGCGGCATAAAGCCGCTTCCTCGAATTGCGCGTCATGATCTCGCCCAGCAATCCGTCGCTCTTGCCGTCACCGTAAGCCCATGCCGTGTCGAAGAAATTGCAGCCCAGGTCGACGGCCAGTTGCATCGCGGCCAGCGATTCCTTGTCGTCCGAGCCGCTCCATCCGCTCATCCCCCACAGTCCGTGAGCGATGTCGCTGACCTCAAATCCGGTACGGCCAAGTTTGCGGTATTTCATGAGAAGCCTTGTGTTAAAGGAGTATGCGCTTCGTGAAGATTTCAGGGCGACTGACCAGCATATATCGAACCCCAAATTTCCGCCCAAACGCGCGGGACAGTAGTCCGCCGAAGTCGCGTCTCGGCGATAGCGGTTCAGTTCGGAAATCTTACATAGAAAGTTGTCTTCCGAGCGCGGTCGTATCGCGCGAGGAACCTGCTTTTTCTGCCACGAGCGTCTAAGGGCCCGGAATCAAAATCAGGCTGCACATTTGCGACCGCACCGCCACCGGGCCAAGCGGCTTTTTCGATAGCATCCTTAAAATTTTGCGCTGGCACGGCGCTTCAGAGGTGTTTAATGAATCTAGATCATAAAGACGGGAGGTCCCCATGAAATCCGAATATCCTTATTCACCCGCAACGCCCAGAAGAAAGACGAACTGATTGCACCGCCGCCGTCCCGCTTCATCGACGAGAAGATCTCCGACGACTCGGGACGGAGGCACAACAGACAGCGCCCTCAAGCCCGCCGGTCTCAAGAATCCCTTCTGGAATTAGTCTCGCAGTCGCCGGAGCACCGGATGATCCCTGCGGACTCGACCGGCGCTGATTTTTCCGCCAGAGAATCATATCTACCTGCAGCATCGGCAGGCACAGGCACGGCCGGATCGCGAAATCCAGTCCCGCCATTTCCTCCAGCGCGGGACGCAGCTGCGAATCGCGGCAGGGCTCCAGCGTAATCACAAACGGCAGCGAGGACTTGTCAAAGCCCGGCTTCTGCAACAGGGAATCAATGTTGAGGTGATGCGCGGCCAGAATCTGTGCCAGCCGCGCCACGATTCCCGGCTGATCCCGCACAAAAAACCGCAGGTACCAGGGCGTTTCGAAATCGCTGCTTATCGTTGGGGTAATGATGGCATCGGTCGCAACGTCTGCGCTGCCGACGCATCGCCGCCGGAGAAAGACTCTGCGCTACGAACATTAAGTCTGAAACTACGGCCACGGCCGTCGGATCGCCGCCCGCGCCCGGCTCCCAGAAACGCCATGTCGCCGCCGTACTGGCCGGAAGTCAGCACCAGGTTGAGATTTCTCTGCACCCGCCCGAACGGAGAGTCCGTGGGAACCAGGCAGGGGCCGACGTCGGCGAACAGCGTCTCGCCTTTCAAATCCGCTCGCGAAATCTGGCGGATCGTACAGCCCAGCTCGGCGGCATAGTCGAAGTCGACCGCGTCGACCGCGCGAATGGTGCGTGCCCGAATCGACTCCGGTTCGACCCGCGTAGTGCAATCCCGCGAGCGCCAGAATGGCGAGCTTGGCGCGCGCATCACCGCCATCCAGATCTTCCGATGCATCGGCCTCGGCGTATCCCCGCGCCTGCGCTTCTTCCAACGCTTCGCTGAAAGGGATACTCGCGTTCTCGATGCGGCTCAGAATGTAGTTGCACGTCCCATTCAGAATTCCCGCAATGCCGTGCAGCCGGTCGCCGCACAATCCGGTGCGCAGCGCCGGAAGCACCGGAACTCCTCCTGCGACCGACGCGCCGAATTCGATGTGGCATCCCTTGCGTCGCTAGTTGGAGCAGGTCAGGTCCGGCGCGCGATCAGTTGCTTGTTCGCCGTGACCACCGACTTGCCCAGCTTCGAGCGCGCTCGCGCACAATCTGCTCGGCCGGAGTCGAGTCCGCCAATCAGCTCGATTACGATGTCAACGTCCGACTTCAGTACCGAGTCCACGTCGTCGGTCCAGATGACGTCGCTCGGAACCCAGCGCGCTGCTTCTTGCTTTCGACATTGCGATTGCAGATATGCGTGAGCCGCAGCGACCGCTCGCCGCTCTCACACAGAATCTTCGCCACCGCGCGTCCCACCGTCCCAAAGCCGATCAGCGCGACACGGCAGGCGGAACCTGGTGTGGGAATTCCTTCGCAGCTCGGCTTTGTGGTGCGCTTGGGCAAATCATTTTCCGTTCACTGAGAAATAGATTTCCTATCATACGTGCGACCGCGCTTTCCGGAAACTGCAAAAGCGCAACCGCGGCGTCTCAGCAGCGTCGCACCGGCGCGAGAGTCTCCGAAAGAACGATGAGAACAGTCCATGGCCTTCGTGTTACTTCGTGTCCTCATGGTTCAAGATAGCTTTCGCTCACCGAGCAAATGAAGCCGCACCCGCGGGCGGCATCGCGCGCGGAATCAGCATCAAAGTTGGTAATATTGTCCTGCCTGCTGCGAGTGCAATCCCGGCGGGAGCATCGCGGACACGCTCTTTCACAAGCGCCTCTCGCTGCCGAGCGGCCGAGCGCTGCGCGTCACTACGCCCGGCAGCGGGAGGAGAATGAATGATTCGAAAGTTCGCGACGGTTCCCGGATTCAGGGTCGTCCTGCGATTATCTCATTGGCGACGATTCTGACGGGAGCCACAACCGTCCACGCCCACAGACACCGGCTCAACATCCGCCAGCGCAGCAACCAGCCCGCACAGCAAGCACCGGCACACAGCCGTCCGCGCAACAGCAGCCCGAAAGTCAGTCCAGCACCCAGGAAGCGACGCCCGAAGAGTCGATCCCCGGCCGCAAAGTGAAAGCGATTACAAGAAATGGGTATTCAACGTAGGCGGCGGCGCGAGCCTTACCAATGGCACCACGAACAAGTTTGTGCGCGGCGGAGGCGGCATCGCGCGCCGCTGGCGTCGCCCGCAACTACAACAAGTACTTCGGGCTTCGCCTCGACTTTCCAGTTCGACAACCTGCCCTACGCAACTCGGCGCTGCACTCGGCGCAGGCTCCGGGCGGACAGTCATGTTTATTCGCTCATGCTCGATCCCATCGATCAATATTCCGGTGACCAAAGGTGGGGCGGATATATTGTTTTCGGCCCCGGCTTCTTTCATCGCTCCGGCAAACTCGACTCTTCGACCGCGATTCCGGGATCGGCCTGCAATCCGTTCTTCACCTGGTGGGGAACGTGCTTCAACGCCAGTCTGCCGTTGAACGGAAACTTTCTCAGCTCGAGCCAGAGACCAATTCGGCTACAACTTCGGCGGCGGCGTCACGCGAAAAATTCGCCCCAATATGGAGATTCTACGCCGAGTTCCGCTATCTGCACGGCAAGCACAGGGCATCACGCACCGACTTGCGCCCGATCACCGTCGGCGTCCGCTGGTGAGGCTGGAATTTCTCAATTGCGCAGCGCTGTTGCGATCTTCGACGTCGCAAGCCGCTGTACCAGAATAAGCCGTGAGTTCAAACGGAAGGGCGCGAGTTTTACACGTGCCGTTAAGACGCTCAGAAGTCTCGCGCTTTACCGCTGAGGATCCGCTTACTCGGGATTCGTGCGGTAGCTCCACAAATCCGCGGTCTGCTTCTGCAATTGCACGAACGATGATGCTGGCTTGGGCTGCGCGACTTCCGCGTCCGCATTCGCTCTCGCGTACCGCCGATCTCGACGATGTGCGTGCGACGGCGCCAGCGAGCACGCGGGATCGGTCACCATGTCCTCTCCCGCAAGCAGGAAGGCCTGGCAGCGGCAGCCGCCGAAGTCTTCCGTGCGGCGATCGCAACTGCGGCACGGCTCGGGCATCCAGTCTTCGCCGCGAAATCGCTGGAACGACGGCGATTCCTGCCAGATCCATTCCAGAGTTTTTTCGCGCACGTTCTCAAATGACAAACCCGGCAACACTTCCGCCGCATGGCAGGGCAGAACCTTGCCCGCCGGATTGATCAGCATCAATCTTCGTCCCCAACCTCCCATGCAAGCTTTCGGATACTTCGCGTAGTAGTCGGGCACGACGGAATCGATGCGAATCCGTCCTGCGAGCCGCTTTTCGGCGTCGGCGACAATCGCGACTGCTTTCTCGAGTTGCGCGCGCGTCGGCAGCAGCGCAGCGCGATTGGCGAGCGCCCATCCGTAGTATTGCGTGTGCGCGATCTCGACGCGCTCCGGATGGAGTTGCTCGATGAAGGCAATCATCTCTTCCAGATGATCGAGATTCTGCCGGTGCACAACCAGATTCACGGTGAAAGCAATCTTGTGCTGCCGGATCGCGCGCGACAAGTTCGATCTTGTGCGCGTGCGCTTTCGCTCCGGCAATCCAGTTGGCCGCTTCCTCCCGCGAATCCTGAAAGCTGATCTGGATGTGATCGAGTCCTGCGTCGACCAGTGCCTGCAAGCGCTGCTCGTTCAGGCCGATTCCCGACGTGATGAGGTTGGTGTAGAGTCCGCGCTCGCGCGCGGCAGCGATCAGTTCGATCAGATCGGTGCGAGCCAGCGGTTCGCCGCCGGTGAAGTGCGCGTGCAGCATGCCCAGCTTGCCGCACTGCTGAAAGACGCTCGTCCACTCGCGTCGAAAGTTCCGACGTCACGTTCCCGCCAACTGCATGGGATTCGAGCAGTAGACGCAGTGCAGCGGGCAGCGATGCGTCACTTCGGCAATGAGGGCTAGAGGATTGGAAATCATTGGGTAATTGCGCAATTTGGTAATCGGGTAATTTTGTAAATTGATTTGTCGTCTGCGAGATTGTTCAATTACCAAATTACTCAATTACCCAATTACTCAATTCGTTCAGTAGTCCACGATTCTTTTCTTCTGCAACTGCTCCAGAAACACGCTGATGTCCGCGCGAATCTTTGCTGGATCAGTCTTGCCGAACTGCTTCTGCAACTCGCGCGATGATCTCGCCGAAGGTGCGCTGCCGTCGCAGCGCTCGAGCACTTGGCGTCCGGTGCCTTGCAGTTTGATGGCGCCTTCAGGAAAGAGGATCACGCGACTCTTCTTCCGCTCTCCGCCCCAGCGGCATCCGGCGGCGAGGCGCGGCTGGCTTGCATCCGTCGGAGGCGCCATCACGCTCCATCTTCTTCGATGCGAAACGCACCCGGCGGAGGCCATCCTGGCTGCACGTACGCGAAATAGAAGGCGTCGAGTTGCGCCCAGAGAATGTCGCACTTGTCGCGCAGCGCCTGGATCGCAAGTTCCTGTTCGGCGCGCGTCTTCGCGTTCTCGTACACGTATTTGATGGCGAACTTCGCATCTTCGGGAGCCTGCGTCAGCCGCGCTTCGAAGTAGTCCAGACCTCCGGAAAGCCACGGATAATGCTGGCGCATCTTCTCCATGCGCAGCGAGATCAGGTCGCGCGAGAACAGTTCCGTCAGCGACGAGGCGACCGCTTCCAGCAAGCTGCGGTTGCGCACGATGTTGAGATATTCGTTCACCGCAAACCGCGTCGCAGGAAGAATTCCGGTTCCGGCGCGAACTTGATCGGCATTCAGTCCGGTGGCTTCGGCGAGTTTCAGCCAGCGCTTGATTCCGCCTTCGCTCGTTGTCATCGCCGTCGTGATCGATCACGCGCTTGCGCCACGCGCGGCGAAACGCCGGATCAGGTCCGCGCGACAGGATGATCGAATCTTTGATCGGAATGATGCTCTGGTAGTAGTAGCGGTTCAACGCCCAAGCCTGAAGTTGTCCGCGGTGAGGCGGCCTTCGTGCATCATCAGGTGAAACGGATGCTGGTGGTGATAGCGCTCTTCACCCACGGCGCGCAACTTCGCGCGTAGTCCGTCGAACGAGAGCAGCGCTTGTATCGGATTCATGCCTTCTACAGTTCGAACTGCCATCCATCCTCCGCGATTTCCCAGCCTGCGTCGCGCACCTCGCGATATTCGGGACCAGATCTCGTCGAGCATGGGATTCGTGTTGTTGATGTGCATATAGATTTTACGTGGACGGCGCAGTTGCGCCAACTGAGCGAGGCTTCCTTTGGGGGACGAAACCGGAACATGTCCCATTTGCAGCGCGGTTTGTCCGGATCCTTGAATGCGGATGAGTTCGTCGTCGCTCCAGAAGGTTCCGTCGAAGAGAAGCACATCAGCGGATTCGAATTCCTTCAGCAGCGCTGCGTCGATCTGCGGAACCGCGGGCATGTAGGCGAGGCGCTTGCCTGACGGAGATTCGACGATGAAGCCGAGCGACGCTTCTGCGGAGTTGAGCGCAGCTTGGCGCTGCGCCGAGACGTATGCCGGAAAGTGTGTGCCGAGCGAGAGCGCGCGACAACGCAGCTCCGAATCTTCTCCAGTTGCATTGAGCAGAGAGAACGTTGTTCCGGGAGTGAAATCGGTCCAGGTCAACTGATTGGGAACGCGCTGCAGCATGGCGAACATCGAGTTGTCTTCGGTGAGAATGCGGCGAATCGATTTCGTCGCATGAACACGCAGCGGTTGCAGTTCGCGCAGCAGAAGCAGGCCGAGAACGTGGTCGACGTCGGCGTTGAGCAAGAACGGCTCCGGCGATCGGCGACTGGCGAATGTCTTTTGTGCTCTGATCGGTCGCGGATGAAGTTCCGGAGTGGCTTCGATCTGCGCGCGCAGATCGGGAGAAGCTCCGAGCAGAAACCAGGAGTTCGTGTCAGCGCTGATGGCGACTTGGGTCTGCGTGCGCGCTTTGCCGTGGAACGTTCCGGCGCGAACGGCGCGACAGTTCGGGCAGGCGCAATTCCACTGGGGAAATCCTCCTCCAGCGGCGGAGCCGAGAATCTTGACACGCATTTCAGGAGTGTAGCAGCGGGCGAGGGAATTCCGAGTTTCAGATTTTACCCTTTAACCTTTGCCTGCGGTGGCGGCGCAGCGCATGGGGTCGAAGTCCCAGAGTTGAACGTCTTTGGACAAATTCTCTACTCCCACTTCGCCTTCCATTTCGGTGCCGCCCTTGCCGAGCCAGACTATGCGGAACTGGGCTTTGGTGCCCTGGTATTGCAGATCGACGATGTCGCCGGGCTTGAGTCGGGCCTTGACGCCGTGCAGTGTGGCTCCGCGGCCGCTGATGGTGCGCAGGCTGGCGGGCTGGGTGAAGGGGCGGGCATGCGTGTCCACACCCCAGATTTTTACCGAAAGCTCGACGAAAACGCGCTGCTGCCGGCGGCGGTCCATGATTGCGGATTTACCTTCGATTGCTTGGACGATGGTAGAGGCATGGCGCGGGATCGCAACAGGTCACTGGCGTCACTGCACTCCCGTGCCGGAAGTGCAGGGCGCGGCTTGGCTCACGCGCTTGGCCGGATGAGGCCTAGATCCTTCACTTCGCCTGAAAGTCGGTTCAGGATGAGAACGGTTCAGGATGACCAGTGTTGAGGATGACAACGTCCTTTGTTACTTCGGATTTTCCTGATTACTCTAGTTTGCCCGTTGCTTAAGACTGCTTTCCATACCATCGAGTTATGTCACCAGCAACGGATGGGAAGTTCCAAGCGCAACATCGCCGAGCGGCGGCGTGTTACGGACGGGTGTGGTTTTGTACGCTTTCGGTCCTCGTTCTGTTTGCGGCCAGCTCACTGTTTCTCCACTATTCATCAGCCTATTCTGCGTCTCCAACGTTAGCGACTGCTAACCAGATCACGCATGACGGGCTCGCTAAATCGGGCGTGTTCTCCGACGGGTCCAATCTTTATGTCACAGAGTGGACTGCGGGCCGCGAGATCATTTCCAAAATCATTCCCGGCACCGGGGAGCGATCAGTCGTGGCGACTCCATTTGCCGAGACCAAGGCGCTCGACGTTTCTCCCGATCACACGCGGTTGTTAGCTGTGCCGGTGCACGCGGGTGCTCGCAGCCAGGAACTCTGGGACATTCCTTTGGGATCGGCGGCGCCGCAACGCGTGGGAGAAATTGCAGGAGATGACGCGGCGTGGTCTCCGGATGGAGAGACGCTGGTCTATGCGAAGAAGACCGATCTTTACGTGGCGTCACGCACGGGGAAGAAAGTTTCAAAGCTGGCCACGGTCGCTGGGCGAGCGTACAGTCCGCGATTCTCGTCGGATGGCAAGCGCATTCGATTCACGGTAAGCGACGTGGAGACGAACACATCTGCGCTGTGGGAGATGGCGAGCGACGGTTCCAATCCGCACGAACTGCTGCCGGGTTGGAGCAAGCCGCAGCGCCAATGCTGCGGCGTCTGGACGGCCGACGGGCGCTACTACATTTTTCAGGCGAGCCAGAGCAGTCCGACGATGATCACGACCTTGTGGGCGCTCGATGAAGCCGGCGCGCGAGACGGAAAAACTCTGGCCCCGATTCGGCTGACCGACGGGCCCATGTCGTTTGGCAATCCGTGGCCCTCCACCGACAGCGGCAAGATCTGGGCGCTCGGAGTTCAGCCGGCCGCCGAAGTGGTGAAGTACGACGCCGCCAAGAAAAGTTTTTCGAAGCTGCTGGATGGCGTATCCGCGACGGACTTGGATTTCTCGCCCGATGGCAAGTGGGTGAGCTACGTGACGATTCCCGATGCCATTTTGTGGAGAAGCCGGACCGACGGAAGCGATCGCCTGCAACTGACCTCCGCGCCGGATCGAGCCGGATTGCCGCGCTGGTCCCCGGATAGCAAACAAATCGCGTATGTGCTGGAACGGGCGGGCAAGTCTACCCAGATCATGCTGATTGGGGTAGGCGGCGGCAAGTCGAAGCCGGCTTTCCCGGAGAACCGGGGACAGATTGACGCGAACTGGTCCGGCGATGGCACAAAGCTGATGCTTGGCGATTTCTGGTCCGCCCCTCAGATGCAGATCAGGGTCCTGGATTTGAAAACGCACAAGGCGTCGGTGATCCCGGGTTCCGACGGGCTCTTTAGTCCACGATGGTCGCCGGATGGGCGCTACATTGCTGCCTTGTCACCGGATTTCACCAAGGTGATGCTATTTGATTTTCAAACGCAGAAGTGGACGAATTGGCTGACGGAAACGGCTGGTGCGGTGAGCTATCCGAGCTGGTCGTCCGACAGCAAGTATTTGTATTTTGATGATCTCGTCACCGGCGAAGAATCGATTCGTCGTGTGAAGCTTGGCGAGAGTGAAGTGCAGTCGGTGTTCGTGCTGGAGCCGATTGATCGTTATCAGGGTGAATTTGGGCTCTGGGCTGGACCTGCGCCGGACGGGTCTTGGATGTTCGTCCGCGACCGAAGCACGCAGGAAGTCTACAGTCTGAATACAGGGCTACCCAAATGACAAACACAATAATTGCGGTTGTGCTCAAGCACGGTATCGCAAGGTCACGCAGGATGGCGCGAACTGCCCTGCTGCTGGCAATGGCAATGGTTTGTCTAGGGATGCCGCTGTGGTCGCAGTCTCCTGATCCTCCTTCTCGAAAGGTGATCACGCGGGTTGAGCCGAAGTATCCGGCCACGCTGGAGCGGCTCTACATTGGCGGAGTCGTGCGACTCGAGGTCGTGGTTGCGGCGAACGGATCGGTCGAGAGCGCCGCGCTGATTGGCGGCAATCCGATTCTCGGCCAGGCGGCCATTGCGGCGGTCAAGCAATGGAAGTACGCCGCGGGCCCCGCGAAGACCACGGTTACCGAGCGGCTGGAGTTCGATCCGCACCACTGACGATTCGGCAAGGTAAGTTAACTACAGTTAACTCCGAACGCGCGCAAAGCGAGAACGTTTCCACTCTTTTGCCCCTGCCGATCCCGGCGTCACTTTCGACGTCTCGCCGGGATCGACAACCGGGGATTCCATCAACGCGAACCTCCACTTCCCACTGGTTGCGCCGATTCTTGGCTCGCGGCTTCGTGGACGGTGGAGTGCGCTCCAATCGCCAGTTCCGGCGGGGCGTTGAACAGTTCGGGATGCAGGTAGTGTCCTTGCTCCTGCACCGGCTTCTCAACTTCCACCGGGATGCGGTGGGCGTTGGCGAAGGCGTCCTGTCGAATGCCGGTCACCTGCCATGAGACCCGAACCCCCCGCTTGCTCGTTTTGATGGTGAAGTGATTGCCGCTGATCTCGCGGGCGACGAAAGCTTGCGCGAACTGGCCGATCACCGTCAGTTGGTAGCGAAAATCGCTGTTGAGCGCTTCGAAATAATCCGGCAGCGTGATGGTGGCCAGGCCGTGCTGGTCGGTGGTGACGTTGCCGTTGTAGACGTCCATCATGTCGGGCGACTCGACGAAGGAGTGATATAGATACTTGTTCGCCGGGTCGAGCGGATGATCGATCTTGAACGAGCCTCCGCCTTTGCTCAGGTTGCCGGTGACGTTGACATCGCCTTGCAGCGTGATCGCGGAGGCTTCCAGGTTCAATGAGCCTGCGGTTTTCATGAGCATGTTGCCGGTGGATTGCAACGTGATCGATTGTTGCGCCTTGACAGTGAAGTCTTGGCCGGCGCTGGCGTTGTACTGTTGGCTGGCTTTAAGGGAAAGATTACCGCCGCTACTGATGTTGGCGTCGGAACCAATGGTCTCAAAGAGACTGCTTCCGACGTTGGTGGTCAGCGACGCGCCGAAGGTCTCAGAGCCAGACGTGCCGGCGGTCAACTGATAGGCGCCATTGTCGGCGATCGTCATGTTTTGCGTGTTGAGGCTGGTCGATCCACCTACGCTCACACTCATGTTCTTGCCGGCGACAAAAGTAAGACCGTTGGCGGCGTCGACCGTGAAATCGTTCATGCCAAATTGGACCGCGTTTCCCGCCGAAACCATCCAGTCGTGACCAATAGCATGCGAGAAGTCGTGGCCTGTATTCGCATCCGTGTCGTTTGGGGACTGCAGGAGGAGATTATTTGTGGGCGACACAAGCAGATCGGTGACCGAGCTTACCGCCTTCAGGTTGAGTGTGCCGTTGGGAACGAAGGAAACTCCGGTCTCGAAGAGAGGCGATCCGTTTCTGGAAAACAGCAGGTTGAGAGTCGCGCGGTCTAACAGGTCTCCGGTCGGATTGGGTTCGGCCAGCCAGCGGAAGGTTTGAGGCTGCGCTTTGGATCCGTCCCAGAAAGAGACTTGCTGATCGATGGGGTTGGAGACGAAGTTTTGCGACGCGGTGGCGGTTCCGGTCGCGCCCATCATCAGGCTGCCGTGCAGAGTCTGGTTTTGCAGGAACGTGTTGTTCTGATCGGTATAAACCAGGTCCGGCAGAACGGGGCCGGGAGGGCCTTGCACGCCGGGGTCGCCTGGCAGACCTTGCGCGCCTGGGATTCCTTGTGGCCCTTGCAGTCCCTGAGGCCCTTGCTGACCCTGGGGTCCTGCAGGTCCGTCGAGGACTATTTCGAGCTCGGGGCCGTTGCCAGTGAGCAGGCTCTCTTTGGAATCGAACGAGAAAATTCCCTTATTGTCGCCAGCGACGGCGAGAGCGACGCCGTTGTTGGCCAGCGTTCCGCCGACCCAGGCTTGGACCGTCGAGGTGATATCGACCAGAAGAAACTGGTTCATGGAGGAACTCGCGACAGAAATCGGACTGCCCCCGGTCGCGGAGGTGCCGAGCGCCGGAGGCGGCGTGTTGTAGGTCAGAGTGTTCTCGCTCCAGGCGTTGTTGAGCTGGTAGACGTCGAAGCTGCCGGGCTTCAGCACGCCGTCGACGTACAGCCGCAGCATGGCTTTGCTGACGTGTGCGCCGGTGGGGAGCGTGGAAAGATTGAACTGCAAGTAAGTTGTGGTTCCCTGTTGCACGATCAATATGATGCTGGGACCGTAGTTGGTCTTCGGTGTGGAGCTGCTGACGAAGGTGTCGGCGCTAGGAGGCGTTGCCTGGGAGAGCAACGACGGCGGCGCCAGAACCAGCAGGCTGGTGAGGCAAGCAATGGGGCATAGGGTGTGCAGAATTTTGCGGAGCATAGGCGGTTCTCCTGGGTGAGAAAGCGATCGAGGGTGCCGGGGGGGATTGGCGCGCCCTACCTAAGCATGCGAAAAGCGGGCGTGGATTGGCTCACGAGAACAGAAGAATTTTGGGGGCGGAAGGAGTCTGGTTTGCCCTAGTTCATGTTGCGGGAGCAGGCGCCGGGGCCGCGCGGGTCTCCGCAGGATCCGCAGGCACCCATGGAGGCTGCCGACGAGGATGAGCCTTTGGCCGAGACAGCGAAGGTCGAGAGTTGAGTCTCCAACTTCTTGGCATGGCACTTCGGGCACTCGGCTTTTTCTTTGCCATAGACAAGGGCTTCGAACTGGTGACGGCATTCCTGGCAGATGTACTCGAAGATGGGCATGGCGGCTCCTGATACCTATTAGAATCAATTTGTGGGGAGTTCGCAAATCTCAAAATCTTCTGGGCCCGCAGCCTGGACCGTGCGAGCTGCGTTTCGGGTGCGGCGCTGGCTGGCGGGCGGCCACGTGCAGACCATTGCCAGCTTTCTTCTGCCGCGCAGAATTCATTTGCCGGCGCCGGAAGAGCGGATGGTCGAGGTTGCTCCCGGGATCAAGATCCGTTGCCTGTGCTACTGGCAGAATGGAGATCGCACGAAGACGCTCACCGTGATCGCCGTCCACGGGCTCGAGGGTTCGAGCGATTCACAGTACATGCTGGGCGTTGCGCGCAACGGGCTCGCAGCCGGGATGAACGTTGTGCTGATGAACCAGCGAAACTGCGGCGGGATGGATCATCTGGCGCCGACTCTCTACAACTCAAGCCTGTCGGGCGACGTGGCGGCAGTGGCGCGCAATGTGGTCGAGAACGACGGCGTGTCGCGCTTCGCACTCATTGGCTTCTCGATGGGCGGGAACCTCGTCTTGAAACTCGCCGGAGAGTGGGGGAACGACGGTCCGCCGCAGTTTCGAGCGGTAGCTGCGGTGTGTCCGGCGATGGACTTGGCGGCATCCGCCGACGCGCTGCATGAGCCCGCCAACCGGATCTACGAATATTACTTTCTGATGCAGCTCTTCCGTAGGTTCCGAGCTAAGGTGCGGCTGTTTCCGAAGGAGTTTGATGTTGCGCGGCTGCGCGGAATTTCTACGTTGCGGCAGTTCGACGACCGCATCACCGCCTACTACTGCGGATTTACCGGGGCCGACGACTACTATGCGCGGGCGGCGGCATCGGATGTCGTGGACCGCATCGCGGTGCCGGCCCTGATTATCCACGCGGCGAACGATCCCTTCATCCGCATGCTCCCGGAAACATTGCAGCGCATCGCCGCGAATCCCAACATCAGCTACGTCGAGACTGCGGACGGCGGACACTGCGCTTTTATCGGCGAGTGCAACGGCGATCCTGCGAACGACGGGCGCTGGGCCGAGCACGAAGTCGTGGAATTCGTGCGTTGCGAATCGAGCTCCCCTCCATAAAATGGCGCCGCGCCCGGGCAGGCGAGTCGAGCACTGAGCCCATCCCCTACTACCGTTTGAATCATGCAGGCAGTGAGTTTGGCTGGCCTTTGTGGCAGAATTCTTGAACCTTCAAGGACGGGGAGATGAATGCGCAGACTTGTCCAGCTGTTTTTGATTTCCTCTGTAGCCCTGGCTCAAACACCATCGCAATCGGCCCAGCCCGGCGCTGCTCTGCAGAAGTACACACTCAAAGCTACTCCCACGACCGTGGCCTGGGGATATTATGACGCCGCTGCGGCGCCGGTGCTGCACATTCATTCCGGTGACACAGTTGAGTTCGAGACCCTGATCACCAACAGTCCCGCAGGTCTGGAAAAAGCCGGCGTTCCGCCCGAACAAGTACAACAAAGCTTGCGTGACATCTACCAGAACGTCACCAACAAAGGACCCGGTGGGCACATACTCAACGGCCCGGTCTTCGCGGAAGAGGCCGAGGCCGGGGATACTCTTGAAGTCCGCATCCAGAAGATCGATCTGGCCATTCCCTACGCCTACAATGCCTTCGGGCCCACCCGTGGCTTTCTGCCCGACGATTTTCCGTACCGCAAGATGAAGATCATTCCCTTGGACCGCGATCGCATGATTGCTAAGTTCGCTCCGGGTATTGAGATTCCGCTGCACCCGTTTTTCGGAAGCATGGGAGTCGCGCCCCCAGAAGCCTACGGGCGCATTGATAGCGCTCCACCGGGGGTGCATGCAGGCAATATGGACAATCGGGAGTTAGTCGCGGGAACCATACTCTATTTACCGGTACACACTCGGGGCGCGTTGTTTGAAGTAGGCGATGGCCATGCGGGTCAAGGCAACGGAGAAGTGGACATCACAGCTCTGGAAACATCGCTGGTGGGAACGCTGCAGTTTATTGTGCACAAAAAGACGAACCAGAAATATCCTCGGGCCGAGACTCCAACTCACTACATCAGCATGGGATTTCACCAGGAACTGTATGAAGCAACCCGGATCGCGGTACGCGAAATGATCGACTTCCTGGTGAGCGAAAAACACCTCAGCCGTGATGACGCCTACATGTTGATCAGTGTCGCCGGTGACGTGGATATTACGGAGCTGGTGGACGGAAACAAGGGAGTCCACGTGCTGATGCCGAAGGCCATCTTCGACCGGTAGCGATTTGGCCTTCCCCGAAGTCGATTTCTCTTCGCGTTCCGCGGGAATGCTGAAGGATTTAGACTCTTATGTATGTTCGCGCGAAGGACATTTTGTTGGTTGAGCCTGACGCTATGTGAGGTTCTTGTCGTTGGCCTCGCAGCAAGCCAGAGTCCCGCTCCCGCGCAACATCCTCCGCTCCCAGGCCAAACATTGGGGTCTACGGCTGCGCACATTTCCCTCACGCCTGAAGGCTTGGTCGATTCCGCTATCGTGCAAGAAGGCCGTCTGACCGATTTACTGCGCTACTTCAGGCCGAACATCGAGACCTACATTCAGGAAGAGAGACCTGACTCCGATCTGACGTCCGCGCCTAAGAGCGACGACTATTTCTTGAGCCGTCTGGATCTGACCGGCAGCGCGCCCGTCACTTCAGCATTCGCAGATCCGGAGCAGTTGAAGCCGGTGTGGCGTAAGAAACTGCTCAAGGATGAACAGCCGTTTGCCGCCGTCGGCTTCGCGCAGCCAATGTTCCCCGACCTGGGCCACTTCGACCGTCAGAACTACACGTTCGAGTTTGTCCGCTGGGAAGTTCTCGGAGAAGTGCGTTGCGGCGTCTTTGACGTGAAGCCCCGTGAGAATTCGACTAACCGTGGTTTTACCGGCCGGATATGGGTCGAGGATCAAGCCTTCAACATTGTTCGCTTCACCGGAGCCTACGCCTCAAAACCCTTTTCCAGCCGCACATTTCACTTCGACAGTTGGCGCCTGAATACCCTGGGCGACATGTGGATGCCTGCCTATATCTATACTGAGGAGTCAAATCCTAACGATCCCTCGAGCCGCGTTCCCTGGTTCAAGGCGCAAACTCGCATCTGGGGCTACGATTTGCAACATGCGGGGGATCACCGCGAATTTGCGAAACCTCTGACGGACAACCCATTGTGGGTTGACCCCAAACGCCACGAAGCTTCGCAAAACCTGAACCCGGCATATACGTTGGGAAAATCCGCCTATACCCCGGAAGACGATGTGGTGGAGCGCTTGCAAGTGGCTGGCCTCATGGCCCCAGACGGCGACGTCGACCAAGTGTTGCAAACCGTTGTCAATAATCTGCTGATCACGAACAATCTCGACATTGCTGGGGTGCGTTGCCGTGTGCTGCTCACCACACCACTGGAGTCATTTGTCGTCGGGCGAACCATCGTCTTGAGCCGCGGCCTGCTCGATGTGCTACCCGATGAGGCCACGCTGGCGGCCGTGCTGGCGCACGAACTGGGCCACATCGTTTTGCATCACTCTGTCCGTGACGACAAATACTTGTTGGACCTCTTGCCGTTTTCGGACGTGGAAATCCTGGCTCACTTTGACTTCCGTTTTGATTCCGAGAAGGAAGCTGCAGCCGATAAGAAAGGCCAGGAGCTGCTTTCCAACTCGCCCTATCGGGGTGAGATCGCTAAGGCAGCACTCTTTCTGGAAGCTCTGAAGGCCCGCGCTCCGCAATTGCCGAACCTGCTGCACGGGCGATTCAGCAACGATTTCGCGAGCAGCCACCTGCTCGCGATGCAGGCGCTGGTTACTTCTCCGAAGCATCTGCAAATGGATCGATTGGATCAGATCGCTGCCCTGCCCCTGGGTTCGCGAGTTGGGGTCGATCCGTGGTCGAACCGGATTGAAATGCTCAAACGCAAACCGGTGCGCCTGGAGTCGAAATCAGAGAAGATGCCGTTTGAGGTCTCTCCGTTCTTTCCCTACCTCAAGCGGCTGAACGAATCCGAAAAAGGTCCCGGCACAACCCACCCTTGACAAGAACCCGCTGCTGATCTGCGTCCACCAGATAGATCACTGACGTAATCACGCCATTTCACTCTCGTAGGTGGGCCGCCCCTGGATCTATACCTGTCCGTGTCCAAATTGCACCGAGGCATCGTGTGCCGCTCCGACTGCTATCTCTACAAAGATTTCCGGACGGTGTGGTTCAACTTCACTCCGGGGTGGCGGCAACCGAGAGTCTGAGGCCGAGCCAAAAGCCTGACCGCACGTCGCACTTTGGCGTCCGTGGCGAAAGATCTCTATTACGCTGATTGACCCTTGAAGCAGGTTTTGAGCGCCTGCTAGCCAAATGGGAGACAACGGAGGCCGCACCGAGTCCTCTTCGCCGCCTGTCATTATTGACAGTTCGAAACTGCGTTCTCTCGGACCATTCTTTCGAGCTAGAAGTGTCGTCGGAAGGAGAAAACGTGTTGGATGCCATCGCATACCAGCGAACTTATCAAGCTGCCCGAACAAGGCTCCTAAGACATTACGGGCTCTGTGTGGCCTGCGGTAAGGCCGAGGCGCAACCTGGAAGAACCAGATGTCGGCGTTGTGCGCTCGACGCCTCAGAACGAACGAAGAAGTGGTTGAGGAAACGGACGGGCCGGACACGCTGCTTCTCCAAATCTTGAGTGCCTCCTCACGTGGTTATTGCATCCCAGTTCCCGATACAGGAAGGTGAGGTCAACTAGCGCGCGCCGGGTTCGGGCGCAGCCACGCAAACACTTCTGCCCCGCGTCCCTTCATCTTCGTGCGGTAGTACGCGAGCGCCAGCATCGCCACAAAAATCACCAGCAGTCCCACCGAAGCCATCCGAATTCCGACGCCGCGTTTGGGCAGGATCGATACTCGTCCATACACGAATTCAATGTGCACCCAATACACCAGCAGAGAAGCCTGTCCGAGCACGATGAGCGGGCTGAATCTCCACCACGCGTTGCTCGGACGAGCGAAGCCCCACCGGCACCAGGCATAGCTTGCAGTCAGAATCACCATCAACATTCCAACGCGGATCAGAAAAAAACTAGGACTGGTGTGCCAGTAATCGTAGACCGCATAAAGCTGGCGCGGTTGCCTGTCAAGCCAGCGCGCGAATTCGATCAGCAACGCGCCCGCGACTCCCACAGAAACGAAGACGCGCGCTTCGCGATCCCGTGCCCACTCGCTTTGCAGTACGAATCCCACGGCGAGCCCGGCAAACGCAAACGCCGTCCACGGAAAGATAGGGAAGATTCCTTGCTGCGGCACCCCGAGGTTGTGTACCCCATCGACGTACGATTCGATCGGCCACGGCAGCCAAGTAGGCCGCCATGTGGTCCAGACAGGCGGCGTCAGCAAAGAGATCAGCATCGCCGTAGAAGCCGACGCAAGAATCAAAGGCACCCGCGGCATCGCTTCGTGCCCTTGCCCCAAAGAGGAAGGGCGTGGCAAAGATGGGTCCCCCTCTCCATGCCTCGCAATATGCCTCGCAATTAACGAAATCGCGCCAGCCATCCAGCACATCACCCCCAGCAGCATCATCGAGAGCCCAATCGTGTTGAGCACATCCACGCGCAGCAGATCTGTCTTCGGAGCCCAACCCCAGGCGACGACATACTCCTGCACTCGAAAGAGCAGTCCGTAGCCGACGATCTCCGCGCCGCGCCAGATCGTGGTGCGGGCAATTTGCCCCGGCGCAAGATTCTTTTGCCAGAGTTTATCGGTGACCAGCGCGAACGAAATGCCCGCCAGGAACAGAAACAGCGGAGCGGGAAACGTCCCTCCGAGCTGCGAATACATGAAGAAGTCGCCTTGCCGCGCGGCGCCGCCCAGCCACGAGTCGTAGCAGTGGGTCTGGAACATCAGCAGGCAGGCCAGCCCGCGCATCCAGTCGATGTAGGCGAGGCGGTTCGGGGGCCGGGATTTGGTGGCGTCAGGCAAAGGCATGTGCGGCTGAGTTTGGCAGGGGCAGTATACGGCAGCCCGGAGCCGGATTCCGTGATTCGCCGGATGTAATGCCGATCACACCGAGAGTAGTACCGGTTTTACCCGCTGATTCCGGCGCGCAGTGCGGGAAGGCCCGCCTTTCGCGGGCTGGAACTGTCAAGTTTATGTCTTGGATACAACCTTCTGTACTCCAGCTTGATCGAACACAGGATAAGCCGTATAAGTTTATTGCATCACCAGATATTCCGTTCTGCCCGGAGTCTCCATGCGAATCGCGAAGTTGGGCCTGCCCGCTCTACTATTTGTGTGTCTTCTCTCTACGCTGAGCTACGCCGCAGTAGACCGGATCGCCGGGACGATTCATACCAGCCAGATGGTGCAACTGAATGGCAATGTGCATGGCCTCGCCAAGCCCGGGCTTGACCAGGGTCGCGCAGACGGAAGCAGGCTGATCGAAGGCATCACGCTGTCGTTTCGGCCTTCGCCCGCGCAGCAGAAGGATCTCGACCAGTTCCTGGCGACCTTGCAGGACCCGACTTCTCCGAACTATCACAAGTTTCTGACTCCGGCGCAATTCGGCGCGCGCTTTGGGATGAGCCAAAACGATATCAACAAGATCACCGGGTGGCTAAAAGCTCAGGGTTTCAAGAACATCTCAGTCGCGAATAGCCGTAATGAGATCTCGTTTGACGGAACGGTGTCGCAGGTCGAGTTGACCTTCCGCACGGAGATGCACACGTATCTCGTAAAGGGAGAGGTTCATATGGCCAACGCCACCGAACCCTCCGTGCCGTCTGTCCTCGCGGGAGGAATGTTGGGGATGCGGCACCTCAACGACTTCGCTCCCAAGCCCAGAGCGCAGGTACGGCCGAATTTAACTTCTTATGTGACCGGCAATCATTTCTTGAGTCCAGGCGATTTCGCCACCATTTACAACCTCACGCCACTTTATTCCGAGGGCAGCACCGGTGCGGGACAGAAGATTGCTGTGGTGGGACAGACCACCGTGGCCGCCTCCGATCTTAATAATTTTCGGACCGCAGCTGGCCTGCCTGCCAGCACCGTAACCATGACGCTGATGGAAGGTACAGCTACCCGATGTTCGGGAGACGAGGGCGAGTCTGACTTGGATCTGGAGTGGTCCGGTGGCGTCGCAAAAAGTGCCAGCATCACGTTTGTCTTCGCGGGGCTAGGCGCGGGTGATTCGTGCTCAAGCCGATTCGACAGCGTTTGGGACGCGCTCCATTACTCTGTTCAGCACAACATCGCGCCCTTCATCAGTACCAGCTACGGGTTTTGCGAGACCCAGTTGCCTGCTGGCTTCCCCCAGCAAGTCCAGGGCTGGGCACAGCAGGGACAGGCACAAGGGCAGACGATCGTATCCGCGTCGGGCGATGCCGGCGCGGCCGATTGCGATGGTGGATCGCAATCCGGAACTTCTGGCCCCACGGTCGACACTCCCTCTTCTATTCCTGAGGTGACTGGCGCAGGAGGCAATGAGTTCTTCGGCGATGTTGCTGGTGCGGTCACCGGCACGCCACCAAATACCACCGCAGGTGGCGACGCTCCTTACTGGAGCGGCTCCGGTGCCGGCACCGACACCGTCTCATCCGCCCTCACTTACATTCCCGAGGAGGCGTGGAACGATACCACGTTGTCCATCACCAACCACGGCCCGCTTTCCGCCTCTGGCGGAGGCGCCAGCGCGTTGTTTTCGAAGCCCTCGTGGCAAACCGGTACGGGTGTTCCGTCCGATGGAAAGCGCGATGTCCCCGACATATCCATGAGCGCTTCGCCCAATCACGACGGGTATTTGTTCTGCTCAGAAGATGGTCCGAACGGTACGATCATCGCTACTTGCACCGCCGCGTTCCGAGACAGCTCCGGGAACTTTGCCGTTGTGGGTGGTACCTCGGCAGCGGCGCCGACTTTCTCTGGCATCTTGGCTCTCATCAATGCGCACGTTGGAAATACTCCTCCTGCCGGTTTAGCCCCAGTCAATCCCACGCTCTATAGCTTGGCGGCAAGTCACGCTTCAGCGTTTCACGATGTGACGACGGGCAACAACATCGTTCCGTGCACCTCTGGAACAACGGGATGTCCTGCATCGCTGCAGTATGGTTTTAATGCCGGAACGGGTTACGACCAGGTCACAGGCCTTGGATCGGTGAACGCATTCACGCTGGCACAGGCTTGGCCGGCTAGCCTCCCCGCCACCACCACTAACCTCGTAGCCACTCCCACCAGTATCAATCAAGGTCAGACCGTCACCCTCACCGCGACGGTGACCTCAACGGCCTCCGCGACCGGGAACGTCAACTTCTTTGTCGGAGGCACGACCGCGCTGGGCACGTCGGCTCTGAACGGCAGCGGTGTGGCGGTGTTGACAACCACGGCTTTGCCCGCGGGCTCCGACAGTGTGACCGCGACCTATGCTGGAGATTCCGCGAACGCCGGCTCCACCTCGACTGCGGTCACGGTTACCGTGACGGGACCGGACTTCGCGATCGCGACGAATCCAACCAACAGCACCGTGGTTGCCGGGCATGCGGCGACAACCATCACCGTGACGGTCACTCCCAACAGCCTCGGCTTCAGCTCGCAAATTACGTTTAGCTGCTCGGGTCAGCCCACCGGGGCCTCCTGCGCCTTTAATCCGGCCACAGTCACGCCCGGCTCGGCGCCCGCAACCACGGCTCTCACGATATCAACCGTGGCCAGCACGGCCAATGGACTCGCGAACGTGAGCGTGACCGGCACCGGCGGGAGTGCGACGCATTCCGCGACCGTTGCGCTCACGGTCAATCCCACGGACCAGAGCTTCACGCTTGCGCCGACGGCTGCCAGCTATCCCGTATCGGCCGGGCAGAGCGTTACAGCGACCGTCAACCTGACGGCGGTCAACGGCTTCAACTCTCCCGTGACCTACACTTGCACAGATCCCGCGTCGGAATCCACGTGTACCGGGCCGGTGGGGGCAACCACTCAAACCTCGCTCAGCTTCGTGATCTCGACCACTGCTCCGACCGCCAAACTGGATCGCCCATTGGATCGCGGGACGAAGATCTTCTACGCGGCGCTGCTGCCCGGACTGCTGGGCATCCTGTTCACCGCGGGATCGCGCAAGCGCTCCCTACGCAGCATGCGCATGCTGGGCCTGATCGTGGTCCTGGGATTCTCGACGATGTGGCTCGGATCGTGCGGCGGCGGCACCAGCACCACGAAGAACCCGGGCACGCCCCAAGGTCCCTACAGCGTCGTCGTGAACGCCACCACGGGTGGCGCAAGCGCGGTGACGGCAACCACCACCCTGAACTTAGTCGTTAAATAGATTCTGTAGAAAACTCGACGGCGCTCCAGTCACGCGGAGCGCCGTTTCGTTTTACTGGCGGGTCAGCCCACGTCCCACAATGCAGGGAAACGCCTGCGAAATGCAGCAGACGGTCTGGTGTTCTCCGAATCCAGGGTGCATAGTCGCACCTGGCAATGGAGGTCTTCGTGAAACTCGTCCTCGGTGTGGTCCTGATTATTGCGGTTTGTTTTGTGTTGCTCGCCGCCGCTCCCGAAGAAAAAGGTCCCAAGCCGCAATATGACGAAAAGGGCCAGCTCCTGCGCCCCGCCGACTACCGCGAGTGGATGTTCCTCTCCGCCGGATTCGGCATGAACTACAGCCCCGAGCCCGGAGGCCACGAGTTGTTCACCAACGTCTTCGTGCAGCGCTGGGCCTATAACGACTTTGTGAACTCCGGCAAGTGGCCCGAGCAGACCATGTTCGTGATCGACGAGCGCGACACGGCCAGCCGTAGCTCCATCAACCAGAAGGGCCACTACCAGACCGACCTGATGGGCCTGGCGGTCGAAGTAAAAGACTCGGCGCACAATCCCGACAAGTGGGCCTACTACGCCTACAACGCCGACGGCAAAACGGCCGGGGCCATGCCGCATGGCAACGGATGCTGGTCCTGCCACGACGCCCACGCAGCCGTCGAACATACCTTCGTGCAGTTCTATCCCACGCTGCAAGCCCGTCGCGAAGAAATTCGGCACCTACAACGAGTCCCGCGAGCAGGTAACGGATGTGAAGTAAAGACGGTGTAGGACAGCCAGTGTGTGGCGGGCGCCTTCGCCGGCCCGCTTTTGCCTTTGCTCTTAGTGTTGCCGATGCTTTTGGGTGGCGCAGCGCTTCGAGCGTGCGGTACCTCGAACTGGCATTGTCATTCCGAGCCGGCTTTATCGGCGAGAAACCTGCTGTTTTGCAGACAAGTGCCACAACCTCATTTGGCAAGCCTTTTGCCTTCCATCTCCCCATCTGCGAAACTGACCACTGACCAGCTCCAGAAGCTCATTGCCAGAAGCTCGAGAGCCATTCATGGGCCGCATCCACGTACTCTCCGAGACCGTCGCCAACCAGATCGCCGCCGGCGAGGTCGTGGAGCGCCCTGCCTCCGTGGTGAAGGAGATGCTCGAGAACTCGCTCGACGCCGGCGCAACGCGCATCAAGATCAGCGTCGAGGCGGGCGGAAAGAAGCTCATCCAGATCACCGACAACGGATGCGGCATGGTGCGCGACGACGCCATGCTGGCCTTCGAGCGCCACGCGACTTCGAAGATCAAGAACGCGGAAGACCTGTTGAGCGTGGCCACGCTCGGATTTCGCGGCGAGGCGCTGCCTTCGATTGCGTCGGTGTCGCGGCTGCGGCTGGAGACCCGCGCCGAAGAAGAAGCCTGCCGGGACTGTGGTCGAGATCAACGGCGGCAAGATCGCCCGAGTCGAAGAGGCCGGGCTGCCGCTGGGAACTTCGATCACGGTGCGCGATCTCTTCTTCAATACTCCGGCGCGCAAGAAATTTCTGAAGGCGGAGTCGACCGAGTTGTCGCACATCGCGTCGCTGGTCACGCACTATGCGCTGGCGCATCCCGACAAGCATTTCGAGTTGCACTCGGCGACCAATGCCATGCTGGTCGCGCCTCCGGTGGCCGGGCTACAGCGAGCGCGTCTATCAGGTGTTCGGCAAAGAGACGCTCGACCAGTTGATTCCCGTGGCGGCGCGGCAGGCGCTCGAGCACGTGGGACTGCCGCAGCCTCCGCCGTGGCGGCGCAAGGAAGTCGACGAAGATGGCGAGGCGATGTTGCCGCAAAGATCCGGGCGAGATGCGGATTCACGGCTTCGTCTCCAAGCCCGAGATTCAGAAGCTGAACCGCAATTCGATTTTTGTCTTCGTGAACGGACGCCTGATCCGCGACCGCCTGGTGCAGCACGCGCTCACCGAGGCGTACCGCAACATTATTCCGCCGACGGTCTATCCGGTGGTGCTGCTGTTTCTCGAATTGCCGGCGGGCGAAGTCGACGTGAATGTGCATCCGTCGAAGACCGAGGTGCGCTTCCGCCAGCAGAGCGTGATGCACGACTTCGTGCGCGACTCGGTGCGGGCGGCGTTGATGAAGGCGCGTCCCGTGCCGCAGTTTGTGACGGAGATGCGCGCGCACGCGACGGCCAGCCAGGCGCTGACGCCGGGAGCACTGACCCCAGCGTTGACGCCGGGAGCCCGGTTTCAGCGGTTCCTGGGAATGGTGGGCTCCCGGCGTCTGGCGTTCAGTTTCCGGAAGCACGAGAGATGCGAGCAGCCTGGACGCCGGCGGATTTCGCACTGCAGGCGCCGGTGCCGCCACCAATCTCCGCGCGCTTTCAGTTCGAAGGTGGCATCGCGGTCGAGGCGAATGCCGCAGTTTCCCTGGCGCGCGCGCGCCGGACGCAATTCCCGACAACGGATGCGCTCCGGCGCTCGACGTCAGCGAAGAAGAGCCGACGCTGTCCTCGCTCGGCACGCTCAAGCCGCTGGGACAGATTCGCAATTCGTTCATCCTCGCGGTGAATGAAGACGGCCTGTGGATCGTCGACCAGCACGTGGCCCACGAGCGCGTGCTATTCGAGCGCGTGCTGAAGCAGCGGGCCGCGCAGAAAGTCGAGAGCCAGCGCCTGCTGATGCCGATCGTGCTGGAACTATCGCCGGCGCAGCAGGCGGTGTTCGCCGAAATCTCCGACGAACTCGCAGCACAACGGATTCGAGGCCGAACCCTTCGGCGCGCGCAGCGTCGCCGTGAAGGTCGCCCCCGCCGGAGTCGACGCGGCCGCGGTCGAGCACATGCTGCACGAATTGCTCGACCAGTTCTCCCGCGAAGAGCAGTCGCTGAACCTGGAAAAGATTCGCGCGCGCATCGCCGCGTCCATCGCCTGCCACGCCGCCATCAAGGTGAACATGCCGCTCGAGCAAAACAAAATGGAATGGCTGCTGGCAGAACTGGCCAAAACCGACCACCCATGTCCTGTCCGCACGGCAGGCCGGTGGTGCTGCGGTATTCTGTGAAGGACATTCAGAAGGCGTTTAAGAGAATCTAGCCGTCAGCTCTCAGCCGGACCGGTTTTGGGTCTGACTTCGCTGAAGCTGACAGCTGACAGCTTTTCATATGACTGAGCTCGAACTGCAGCAACTGCGGCGCGAGAAGTGGCGGCTGGATGGCAAGCCCATCCGGACGATCGAGCAGGCGCGCGCGTTTTTGGAGGATGTCGGATTTTGCCTGATGTATCCGCAAGCGGCCGGCGCTGCTGGTGCCGACGTTTATCGGCGCGTTCGTGGGATCGGACGACCGGCTGCCGGGATGGCAGCATGCCTTCAAGGATCCACGGGCGACCGAGGCGACGGAGTTGATGGTGCGGCTGCTGCGCGAGCGGGCGGCGTTCGAAGCGAATCTGTTCGACGAGAACAATGGGTTTCTGGTGGCGGCTTCGGTGTTTCCTTATTTCTACGCGCTGGTGGGCGAGCGCAATCCCAAGCAGGCACCGAAGGCGGGATCGCGGTCGCCTTATTCTGCGCTGGCCTGCGATGCGTTTGAGTTGATCACGCGCGATGGGCCGATCTCGAAGCAGAAGATGCAGGAGGTGCTGGGCGGCAGCGTTTCGATGCCGGCGCTCGATGACGCGCTGGGCGAGTTGTGGTCGAAGCTGCGCATCACGCGCGTGGACTACAAGGCGAGCGAGGGCTCGGTGTGGGATGTGCTGTATCGCTGGGCGCCGGACGCGGTGAAAGAGGGCGTGGGACTGTCGGTGCCGGAGGCGCTCACGGCGCTGCTGTCGAAATATCTGGATTGCGTGATCGCGGTCGAGCAGGCGGACCTGGAGATATTTTTTGGAAACTTCATCGCGCGCTCGAAGGTGAAGGATGCGGTCAATGCGCTGCTGGCGGCGCGCGAATTGAGCTTCGTCCACGTCAGCGGACGGTCGATGCTGCAGATTACGCCGGAGAAAGTGGCGGTCGTGCCGGTGCCGCGGGCGGCGACGCCGAGGTCGGCGGCTCCGAGGGCCTCTGAAAATCGTTTACGTCGTCCGGCAAAAAGCTTGAACCGCGAAGGACGGTAAGAAAAACCGCTAAGGTCGCTAAGAAAAGCACGGGGCCTCATGCTGAAACTTGTAGCGTTGCACGATCCAAAGAGATGAGCTGCCGCGAGACAATCGAGGAGGCCGGATTCGCCGTTGTCCCGGGATTGTTTTCATCGGACTGCATGGATCGATTGCTCGAAGCAGTCGACGGGCTTGCACCGCGACGCAGCCGAGCCGGGATTAGGCACGCCTTGGGGCTGACCCCGGTCGCTGGACTTGCGCGACAGGCTCAGGTGATTGGGCTGGCACGTGCGGTCATCGGAGCAGATGCTTTCCCCTTCCGCGCGACGCTGTTCGACAAATCGTCACAATCCAACTGGCTCGTCGTTTGGCACCAGGACACGGCGTTGCCGCTTCGCGAGCGGGTTGACGCGCCGGGCTGGGGGTCATGGTCGGTGAAGGAGGGGATTCACTATGCACACGCCCCCGCAGCTGCGTTGTCCCAAGTGCTGGCTCTTCGCATTCACCTGGACGACTCGAACCTTGAGAATGGGCCGCTGCGTGTGCTGCCTGGCACGCATGGGCTCGGAGTGTTGACGGACGACAGGCTGCACGAACTTTCGACGCAGATCGCACCCGTGGACTGTGTAGTTCCGAAGGGTGGGATGGTTGTGATGCGACCTCTGGTCGTGCATGCGTCTTCGAAGTCGCAGGTAGACATGCCGAGGCGAGTGTTACATATCGAATATGCGGCGGCCGCATCAATTGCAGCACCACACGAGTTAGCAGTCGCCTAGCCGGTGCTCTTCTCGGCAGAGCTTCCCCCAGCGGCTAAAGCCGGGATAGGTTCGATGGCGAATACGGCACGACTAGAAGTCGTGCCCTTCCCAAAACCATTGCTTAACGCCAGCTAACCCAAATGACAGAGACATCTTCATCGGCCGATGCCCGTGGAACTTACCGCGGGCGGTTGGCGCCTTCGCCGACTGGGCTGTTGCATTTGGGGCATGCGCGGACGTTTTGGGTTGCGGCGGCTCGCGCGGCTCAACATCGAGGGCAATTGATTCTGCGGAATGAGGATTTGGATCCGCAGCGGTGCCGGGCGGAATTCGCTACCGCTATGTTGGACGACCTGCGCTGGTTGGGGATCGAGTGGAGCGAGGGGCCGGATTGCGGAGGGCCGTTTGGGCCTTACACGCAGAGCGAACGGCACAGGCATTACGAGGAGGCGTGGCGGAGACTGCGCGAGGCGGGATTTATTTATCCGTGCACCTGTTCGAGGAAGGATGTAGCTCAGGCGTCTGCGGCTCCGAATGAAGGGGATGATGAGCCGGTGTATTCGGGGAAGTGCCGGCCGAGTTCCTTGCCGGGGGCCGCTCGGCTTCGCCCTCGCGGGGCGGACGAGGCGTCCGCCGTTCCACGTGCGAACTGGCGGTTTCGCGTGCCGGATGGGGAGGAGATTTGTTTTGCGGATTTGCATTTGGGGCCACAGCGGTTGATCGCAGGGAGCGATTTTGGAGATTTTATTGTTTGGAGGCGGGATGATGTTCCGGCCTATCAGTTGGCGGTTGTGGTGGATGATGCGGCGATGAAAATTACGGAAGTTGTGCGCGGGGCGGATCTGTTGAAGTCCACGGCGCGGCAGATTTTGTTATTTCGGGCGTTGGGGCTGGCGGTGCCGGATTTTTACCACTGTTATCTGGTACGAGATGAGGCAGGGGTGCGGTTGGCGAAGCGGCATGATGCGTTGAGTATTCGGAAACTGCGGGGGTTGGGATGGACGCCGGAGCGGGTACGGGGGGAGTAGTGAGCTTGTGTGTTGGGCGGGGAAAAGTAGTTCCCTTCGGCTTCGCTCAGGGCAGGCTCTCGCGCGATAAGGCCGCGCTTCGGAATGACAAAATAATTAAGGGATCGTAAAAGCCTGGTCCGCTTGAAGGGGGGTGTGTACAGACGGCAAAATGCTCCCTCCCGCCAGGCACCCCCTTTAGACGCGTGCCGTACGCGCCGTCAGGCGCTGGTTTTTATAACGCACTTCGGCCATGGGCTGTTACTTGGTCAGTAGGAAGCCGTGGGGGTTGCTGTTGCTGTTGGCCTGATAGTAGCCGGTGATCGCTCCAGCCGAGTTGATGCTCTCCGGGAAAATGAGAGTTGCGCCGGGGACTTCAAAGGTGGTGATGGAACCGTTGGGCCGACGCAGGAATCCGTGCGAAACGCCCTGCGGGTCGGTGTAGTAGCCGACAATCCTTCCGGCGTTATTGATGGCGAATGGAACACTGATGCTTGAGCCTTCGGTTGGCGAGAAGGTGGTGATCGAGCCGTCGACGGCGCGGACGAAGTCCGCGACGATGTTGCCGGTCGTGTCGTACGTCGTTCCTGTAACTTCCCCGGAGGAGTTCATGGCGATAGGTTGCGTGTTCTGCCCCTCGATCACAGTGAATGTGGCGAATGTGCCATCCGGAGTGCGCAGGAAGCCGCGAAGCATATAGCTGGAATCAAGATAATAGCCCGCGATCGCGCCTGCATCGTTGATGGCGCTGGCGACGGTCCCAGTGGATGCCGGGGGATCGAAGGTGGTGATAGCACCGTCAGAATCGCGAACGAAACCATGAGAGACTGCGTCCGCAATGTAAAACCCAGTGATCGCCCCGTGCGAATTGATGCTGTAGACGTAGGTGTAATCCGCGGTTGGAGGATCGAAGGTAGTAATGCTGCCGTCGGGTGCACGCAGGAACCCGTGAGACGTGGTGCTCGTAAAGTAATCTCCAGTGATCGCCCCGGCGGCGTTCATGCTGACCGGGCCGGTTCCGGTCGCGCCTGGGCCATCGAAGCTGGTAATAGTGCCATCAGGCATTCTCAGAAAGCCGTGAGACGTGGTCCCATCCGAGTAAAACCCCGTGATTGCTCCGCCGGGATTGATGCTCATAGGCGTCGTCTGCACCGAGCCCGGAGGATCGAATGTAGTGATAGTGACCTTCTGAGCAAAGGCAGAGAGGGTGAGGATTGAGGCGCATAGAGTCAGGAAAGAAGTGAAGGCCAATTTTCGAGGAATTGTCAGAGCCACGCGGGCCAGAGAAGGTTCAGTCGCGATCATTGTTAACTCCTGGACGGAGTGCGAGAAACGCACGCAGTTCGATGCTGGCGGCGGGAGAAAGGTATAGCGATGTTTTCGTGAACCGGCTCGGCCATTGCACTCATCGTGTCCCGCTAGGGAGTTTTGAGGGTAGTGGTCACGCGTGACGTGATCTCAAATCTCTCCAATGGACGGAAAACGGCCAATCCATTCACTTCTTCCCCCTGGTCCGCTTGAAGCATGTCTGGTCTGCCCGTAAACTTGAAAGATGCACGTGCATGTTCATGGGGCGGGCGGGCCTACGCGGGTTTTGAAGATCTCGCTCGGCGTGACCCTGGCTTATATCGTGCTGCTGGTGGTGGCCGGGATTCGGGCGCATTCGCTGGCGCTGCTGTCTGAAGCGGGACACAATCTCTCGGATTTCCTCGCACTGGCTGCTGTCGCTGGTCGCGGTGTATTTCCAGTCGCGTCCGGCCAACTCCACCAAGACCTATGGATACCAGCGTGCCGGGGTGCTGGCGGCGCTGGTGAATGCGACGTCGCTGGTTGCGGTTTCCTTCTTTATTTTCTACGAGGCGTTTCGACGCCTGCAGCATCCGGAGCATGTGCAGGCCAGCGTGATGATGTGGGTGGCTGCGGCGGGCGTGGTGATGAACGGCGTAATTGCGCTGCTGCTGTATCGCTCCACGGCGGAGACGTCAATATTCGCAGCGCGCTGCTGCATGAAGTGGGCGACACGCTCTCGACCGCCGCCGTAATCGCCGGCGGCTGGGCGATTCTGGTCACTGGACAACTATTGGATCGATTCCGCTGCTCTCGTTCGGCATTGGCGCGCTGATCCTGTGGTCGGGGTTCGGCATTGTGCGCGAGACGCTGAACATTCTGCTCGAAGGCACGCCGCGCGGCATGAAGCTTGAGAAGATTGCGGCGGGCAATCCGTTCGGTCGAGGGCGTGAATGACGTGCACGATCTGCATGTGTGGAGCATCGGATCGGAGACACACGCGCTCTCCTGCCACATCTCGATTGCCGACATTCCGCCGTCGGTCAGCGAACGCATTCTGCGCGACGTGAAAGAGTGCCTGCACCATGATTTCCGCATCGACCACACGACGATTCAGTTCGAGCACGTAGTGTGCGAAGTGGCGCACGGGTGCGTGATTCCGGTTGCGTGAGAGCGAAGCGCATCACCACCATAGCCACTGAGGGAACGCAGTTTCAGAGTTTCAAGTTTCAAGTTTCAAAACCTCTGTCCTCCGTCCGATGGTGGTAGAATTCCCGCCGAATATTCAATCCTCCAGGAGAAAACCATGAAGCGATATCGATCGCTGTTCTTAGTGTGGTGTCTGGCAGTGCTTTGCCTGAACTCTTCCAGAAGCATGGGCCAGAGTGCAACGAAGGCAGAAGAGTCGGTTCGGACCGCGGATCAGGAATGGATGAAAGTCTTCGCGGCGAAAAATGTGAAGAAGTCGGTCGCTTTTTGCGAAGAGGACGGTGAGATGTTGGGCCCCAATGCTCCCGCTGCCAAGGGGCGGGAGGCGATCTCCAAGATGTTTACTGGCTTCTTCGCGCTGCCGGACCTGAAGATCAGTTGGCATGTGGAGAGAGCGGCCGTTGCCCAATCGGGAGAGCTTGGCTATACGAGTGGGGCGTATGAAATGACGTTTACGGATCCGAACGGGAAGACAGTTCCGGACAAAGGAAAGTACGTGACCGTCTGGAAGAAGCAGAAGGACGGTAGCTGGAAGGTGGTTCTGGACATTTTCAATACTGATTTGCCGCCGGGGACGTAGGGCGACGATCTGGGAGGAGAGCTTATGCAACGCCATCTGCATACGTTCGTCGTTGGGTTCCTGTTGACATTTTCTTTACCGGCATTGGCGCAAGATGAGCCACAACCCAAGACGGTAGGGGAGTCGATCAAATTCATCTGGAAGGACGTGGCGCACGATTTTGTGGCGCTGGCCGACGCCATGCCGGAGGAGAAGTGGAGCTTTAAGCCGACGGGAGGCGAGTTCAAAGACGCCCGCACGTTTGGGGAACAGGTGAAGCATGTCGCATGCGCCAATGAGGTCTGGGCGAAGAAGATATCGCTGCAGAAGCCTCCGGAGCGATGCGACGTTGGCGGCCCGAATCCGGCCAAGACGAAAGCAGAGATCATGGCGTATCTTCGCGAGTCGTTCACGTCAATGAACAAGGTCATTGGTGAGACGAATTCCGAAAATTTGTTGCATGCGAACGGCGGGGCGTATTGGGGGCCGAACCGGCTTGCGGCGTTGACGGCAACGATGTGGCACGTTTCGGATCATTACGGACAGTTGGTGATCTATTTGCGGATGAATGGGATTGTGCCGCCGGCGAGCCGGTGATAGAGCGCAAATGCAGCAGGGGCTAAAGCCCGGATCAACTATTGGACTTGCTTTCGCCGCCCTTAAGGGCCGCTCTTCCACGGTATTTCTACGCGCGTGCTACTTCTGTTTCTCGTAAATCTCTTTTGCGGTTTCAATCGTGTCGGCTTCCTCTGCCGATTTGTCGGGGCGCAAGCGGACGATCCTCGGGAAGCGGAGGGCGTAGCCGCTTTCGTGGCGGTCGGACTGCATCATGTTGTTGAAGGCGACTTCGAGAACGATCTTCGGTTCGACCACCAAGCGGAATCCCTGATCTTCTACCGTGTGTTCGAGGAACCACTTCGTCATTTCGGCGATCTCGACGTCGGTGAGGCCGGAGTAGGCTTTGCCGATGTTGACGAGTTCGTCGCCGTTCCAGACGGCGAAGGTGTAATCGCTGAGGACGCCGATGCGCTTGCCGTGTCCGTACTCGACGGCGGTGACAACGACGTCGAGCGTAGCCAGTTCGCGCTTCATCTTCAGCCAGGATTTGCCGCGCTTGCCGGGAGTGTAGGCGGAGTTGAGGTCTTTGATCATCAGGCCTTCGTTGCCGCGTTCCTGGGCGGAGGCGAAGAGTTGCTCGAGATCGTCGGCGGTGGTGGCACGGGCGACTGGTGCGCGCAGGATGGTGGCGGTGGTTTGGGATTCGTCACCGAATGCCAATTGGGATTGTCCCTTTTTTCGCGCTGTTGCTTCGTGCGTGAGTCGCGGTGCGGCGAGCAGGTTGTCGAGGATTTGTGCGCGGTCGCGGAGCGGACGATCGAGGACCAAGTCACCGTTCGCGTAAAGGATGTCGAAAACCAGGTAAGCAACGGGAGTTTCGCGCAGCATTTTGTCGCTGACTTTCTTGCGCCCGAGGCGCTGCTGCAGGGCGCTGAAGGGACGGGCGCGGTTTTCGGCTTGATCCCAGGCGACGATTTCTCCGTCGAGAATCGCGTCGTGGGGAAGGCCGGCGAGTGGGTCGGGCAGTTCTGGGAAAGATTCTGTGATCTCGTCGCGGGTGCGCGAGAAAAATCTTACTTCGCCGCCGGAGACATGGGCCTGGGCGCGGATGCCGTCGTATTTATCTTCGACGGCTGCGTCGGTGAAATAGCTGAGGCCTTCGTCGGGCGAGTCGATGGGGCTGGCGAGCATGAATCCGAGAGGGTGAAACAGGCGCATGCGGGCTTCGGCGAGTTTGCCTTCGGAGGCGAGGCGAACGGTTTGGCCAATGTCGCCGAGAAGCATGTTGGCGCGCTGGACGTCGGAAAGCGATGCGGCATAGGCTCGCGCGATTGCGTCCTCGACGAGGCTTTCTTTCAGGCCGATGCGCAGGTCGCCGGTCATGATCTTGATGATGTACTTTGCTTCGAGCGGCGTACCGCGGGAGAGCAGTTCGCGGGTCAGAGTTGCTTTTGGAACCGGACCACGGGTTGCAGCGATCTGGCGAAACGCGCGTTCTACGTCGAGCACGGTGAGACCTTGACTGGGACGCTGGGGGAGAAGTTCTCCGGCGACTGCGCCGAGGTCGCCGTGACGGCGATAGGCGGCGGTCAGGTCTGTTTCAGCTTTTTCGGAGAGGTCGGCGACGATCTGCCAGAGCGAGCGTCCACCGACTTGCAGGGTGGTTTCCTCCCATGCCGGAAAGGCGCGGCCGGAGAGGAAGACGGCGGAGACGGCGGCTTCGTCGGGGGTGCGCGACTTCAGATAGTCGGCGACGATGCCGGTCTTCAGCAGTTTCTTGGTGGTGGCGGCGATGGCTTCACAGGCTGTCGAGAGGCGCTGCATGGAGGTCCTTTACTCTTCGAAAACTTGCATCCGCCGAGAGCGGTTGGTTGTTGCAGCCCGGAACGCTCTCTAACCTACTGACAAGACAGGCGTTTCGCCTACTTTTGAGCCGATTGGATCATCGGCGGACTGTGGTAACCTACTATTTAGTGCGTGTCCCCCGGAAGGATCATCTAATAGCCGTGCGTTCTACGAAATTACCTGCGATTCCTGGCTGCCGTCCAGTTGTTGCCCGCGCTTGAGAGCGGGGAAGAGACTTTGGTCGGCGGGCAAGCGGTGCTTGAGGGTGTGATGATGCGCTCGCCGCATGCGTGGGCGATTGCTTGCCGCAAGCCCTCGGGCGAAGTGGTCACGATGAGTGAACCGCTGGAGCGGCCGTCGGAGAAGCATAAGTGGATGGCGTGGCCGATCGTGCGGGGCGTGATGACGCTGGGCTATGCGATGAATCTGGGCTATCGCGCGCTGCGGTTCTCGGCGAACGTCGCGATTGAAGACATGATGCAGGAAGAGGCGGGGACTGCTAAGGCCGAACCGGCGCAGAAGGCGGTAGAGGCTTCTCAATCGCAGGCGAGTTCGGCTGAGACGCGAGAGAAGGCGGCGAGCATCAGTACGTGGCTGGCTGCGGTCAATATTGTGATCTCGCTGGCGTTCTTCATCTTCATGTACAAGTACATTCCGCTGCTGGCGGCGACGGAGTTGAAGAAGATCGATCCGGCGTTGGGCGGACGGATTGTTTTCAACCTGATTGATGGTGGGATCCGGCTTGTGCTGTTCCTGCTGTTTATTTGGGGCGTATCGCTGTGGAAGGATATTCGGCGGGTGTATGAGTATCACGGGGCGGAGCACAAGACGGTGTTTGCGTTCGAGAATGGCGATCCGCTGCAGACGACGGCGGTGCAGAAGTATTCGACGTACCATCCGCGGTGCGGGACGAGTTTTCTGATGACGGTGATGCTGATCTCGATCGGCTTCTACATGCTGATTCCATACACCACGTTCTGGGCGCGGTTTGCATCGCGCATTGTGCTGCTGCCGGTGATTGCCGGAGTGTCGTACGAGATTATCCGCTTTGCAGCCAAGCACCGCGGGTCGCTCTTCGCGCTGATGACCATGCCTGGGCTGTGGCTGCAGCGCATTACCACCAAGCCTCCGTCGGACGACCAGGCGCAGTGCGCGATTGACGCACTGGATAAGGCGATGTCGCTTGAAAAAGAACGTGGCGGCGAATTGATTATTGCCTAGCGGTCCCCCCGCAAATACTTTCTCTCTGCCTCCCAACAACACTACAATGCCGTGAGACGAAGCCGTTTCGTCTCGCCCGCTTGACGGGCTGCGCGGCCGAACCGAGACGTCGCAAGATGCGTCTCCACGGAAGTTGACTGCCATGTTTGAACGACTCGACCAAATTGAAGCGCGGTACGACGAGCTGACGAATGCGCTCGCCTCGCCAGAGATCGTGAATGACTCGGCGAGATACCAGAAGACTGCCAAGGCACACGCGGAAATCGCGCCCATCGTGGAGAAATATCGCGAGTACAAGGATCTGACCAAGGGCATTGCCGACAGCAGGGCGCTGCTGATTGATGAGAAGGATCCGGAGATGCGGGCCTACGCGCAGGATGAGCTCAACCAACTGGAAGCGCGGGTGAAAGGGGTTGAGGAGGATTTGAAGGTTCTGTTGCTGCCCAAGGATCCGAACGACGAGAAGAACATTATTCTGGAAATTCGCGCGGGGACGGGAGGCGACGAGGCCACGCTGTTTGCCGCCGAGATTTTCCGAATGTACACGCGATATGCCGAGATGCAGCGCTGGAAGGTGGAGGTGCTGTCGTCGTCGGAGTCGTCCGCTGGTGGACTGAAAGAAGTCATCGCTATTATCGAAGGGAACCGTGTGTATTCGCAGCTGAAGTATGAGAGCGGAGTGCATCGGGTGCAGAGAGTGCCGGCGACTGAGCAGCAGGGGCGCGTGCATACTTCGGCCGTCACTGTCGCGGTGCTGCCGGAGGCGGAAGATGTGGACATCAAGATTGAAGCCAAGGACCTGCGCATTGATACGTTCTGTTCGTCGGGGCCGGGCGGGCAGTCGGTGAACACGACTTATTCTGCGGTGCGAATTACGCACATTCCCACCAACACCGTGGTGAGCTGCCAGGACGAAAAATCCCAGATCAAGAATCGTGAAAAGGGCATGCGGGTGCTGCGTTCGAGACTCTATGAAATCGAAATGGAGAAACAGCAATCGGCGCTTGCGAAAGAGCGCAAGGCGATGGTGGGCTCCGGGGACCGCAGCGAAAAGATTCGGACCTACAACTTTCCGCAGAACCGGCTGACGGATCACCGGATCGGCTTCACGATCCATCAATTGGAGGCGGTCATGGATGGGAAGCTTCAGCCCCTGATTGAGGCGCTGGTCACTCACTACCAGGCGGAGAAACTGAAGCAGGAAAGCGCGAGCGTAGTCTAGATTCGAGAGCACATCTGTGGCTCACGCGCGAGGCCGGATGAGATGGAGATCCTTGGCTTCGCCTGAAGAACGGCTCCGCTCAGGATGACAATACGCGAGGAAAAAATGAGCGACTTGCACTCGACTCTTGCCGCAGTCCTCTGCGATCGTTACGCCACGAACGCAGCGCGAGTGCGCGAACTGGCGGCGCCTGTTGGCGATGATCAGTTCTGGCGAAAGCCTTTTCCGTTCGGAAACAGCTTTGGACATCTTGTTTTGCACCTGACTGGGAATCTGAATTACTACATCGGTGCGCAGATCGCGGTGACGGGATACGTCCGCGATCGTCCGCGCGAGTTCGACGATCCAAATCCGCCACCGAAGGACGAGGCGCTGCAAAAGTTCTATGATGCTGTCGCTATGGTCCTGCAGACGATTCGTGCCCAATCGTCCGAGGATTGGGCGAAGAGCTATTCGGGTGTGGGCGCGAACGCCTCCAATCGGCTCGACATGGTCATGCAGTGTGCCGCTCACATGCAGCACCATATTGGGCAGATGATTTATATGGGTTACGAGTGGCGGCGCCAGTCTGGGAGTCAGTAGTTCTCACGAGTCGTGACTAAATGGGGCGTCCCAGATTGTGGGCAGAAAATCCCGACTTCTCGCGCAAAAGGCGTGCGAGAAATGGGACACCCAGTAAGTCTTTTCTTCTCGTTCTCTCTGACTGGTTACAATTGCTCGTGCAATTGAAGGAATCTCTTACCGCAGCCATAGCCCGCCTCACTGCGGAGCAAGTTCCTTCTCCGCGGTTGAACGCCGAGTTGCTGCTGATGTTTACGCTCAGCTGCGATCGCGCCTATCTCTTTGCCCATCCCGAACGAGAACTCACTGGTGAAGAGCAGGCGCGCTATGAGGCAGCCTTGATGGAGCGGGTTCGTGGTGTGCCGGCGCAGTACATCACCGGACATCAGGAATTCTGGGGGATGGATTTTATCGTTACGCCGGCAGTGTTGATTCCGCGGCCGGAGACGGAGCATGTGATTGAGGCGGTGTTACTGCTGGCGTCTGGCGGCGGGCGTCGGGCGTCGGACTTCGGGCCTCGGACTTCGGAGCAACTTCGCATTGCTGACGTTGGGACTGGTTCGGGCTGCATTGCGCTGGCTTTGGCTAAGGAATTTCCTCACGCTGAGATTCATGCCACCGATATTTCTGCCGCTGCTCTGGAGATCGCCCGCGCGAACGCTGCCCGGCTCCAGTTCTCGAGTCGGGTCCAGTTTCATCAAGTGGATCTCCTCAGTGGATTCGAAGATGAGTCGTTCGACTTCATTGTTTCCAATCCGCCATATGTTGGGGAACTGGAAGAGGATCAGGTTCAATTCGAGGTTCGAAAGTTCGAGCCGCGCAATGCTGTTTTCGGCGGGCCAAGCGGAACTGAAATCATTACGCGGTTGATTCCGCAAGCTCACGCCGCGCTGCGTCCCGGGGGATGGCTGATCATGGAGATCAGCGGAACGGTCGCGGAGCGAGTTCAGCAGTTGCTCGATGGCTGGGACGACGTTCGCATCATCCCCGACTTGCAGTCGATTCCCCGCGTGGCACAGGCACGAAAACCGCTTCGCTAAAAACGCATTTAGCTCACACAAGGCACGAAAAGCCGCGTCCAACCAGTCATCTCGTGGTGTGCAAGATTGTGCATATATGTGATGGTGCAGTTGCGCATCCACGTTTTGACTTGACGACGCGCCCTAAACGATGGCTTACTACTATTCCTATTAGTACTAGCCTTTTGCGTTTACGTCTGTTGGAACCCGTCAACATTCAACCCAAAAAACCAAGTGCGGGAATTTAAGGAGACACGTTCATGAAGTCACCCAGGTTCTCAAGCTTTGTAGCCGGCGTATTCACTACGGCTATCGTCGCTTCCTCGTTTACGGCGGCTCAGATGTCGGTGGAGAAAGTCGCCGCCACCAACAAAATTCTGCAACAGGTAAAAGCCAGCATCGCGAAACTTCCGCCTTCCCATCAACAGATGCTGGACGGCTACTCCAACATCGGACGGATCGCGGATGCCTGGAGCATGTACGGCATGCGGCTGGCGGATCCTTCCTTTATTGCGGGCGTGAAATTGTCCAGAAGCAACACGAGCCGACGCACACCGTCGTCGGGAATTGTTGCGGTCTCGGATCCCTCGACGGATGTGGCGTTTTCGGCATTCGGCGGATTCACCCAGAGCGAGACGTCAACTGCGCGCTGTGGGAACACCGTGGTCGTAGGCTACAACGACTCAGGCAGCGTGTTTGAGACGCCGTTCTTTTTCACGGGCGCGGGCGGCCAGTCCTTCAGCGGTTCGTCGTACTCCACCGACGGCGGAGCGACGTTCACTGATATCGGCCCAATCAATCCCGGATCGACCACGTTCAACTTCCTGGGCGGCGACCCTGGCATCAACTGCGCCGACGCCAACACCTTCTACTACAGCCAGATTTTCGACTATGACGACAGCAGCGGAAATCCGTGGGCAGCCATTTCGGTCAATACCTCGACCGATGGTGGCAAGACCTGGGGCGACCCGGTGGCGGCCATCTCCAAGAGTGGGTTCTATCATCTGCTGGACAAGCCGTGGTCGACGATTGACCCGTCGAACCCGAAGCGGATATTTGTTTCCTACACGGATTTCGATTTCTCGCCGACCAACGTCTGCGGAACGAATTTTCCGGGACGAACTGCCATTGAGTTCGTGGAATCCGATGACGGCGGTGTGACCTGGTCCTTCCCGCCGAAAGTTGCGGTCAATGCCTGCGGTGCGGCCGCGGTGCAGGGATCGCAAATGGCGGTGAGTTCCAAGGGTACGCTGCACATTTCATGGGTTAACCTGGGAAGCAACTTCCCACTGGGTCCGCGGTCGATCCAGGTTTCAAACTACAAGAACGGCTTGTTGTCCCCGGCAGTAACTGTGAACGGTTCGGTTCAGCCGGGCGGCGATTCCTATTACTTGCAGGGTGAATTCCGTGACTTCCTCGATATGGCGATGGCTGTCGACCATTCGGGAACCGCTACGGACGGCGCCTTGTACATTACATGGGCAGACGGACGCGACAAGACGTTTACCGATCCGCTCGCGATCCAGGGTTTCTACGCGTATGACGATGTATTGTTGAGCTCATCGTTCGATGGCGGAAACACCTGGTCGGCTCCAAGCAAAGTGAACAGCGACACGCAGTCGGCGTCGAGCCAAGGACACGACCACTACCAGGCGGGGATCGCAGTCGACAGCCGTGGAGTGATTGGCGTGTGCTGGTATGACCGTCGTGACGATGCCGAGAACTGGGGCATTGGGCGGCACTGCGGCGAATCGAGCAACAAGGGTGCGACGTTCAGCGACTCGGACATCGGGTTGCAGATGTTTGCTCCCACACATGGAAACGACCTGTTCATCAACCCAATTTACATGGGCGACTATGACCAGTTGACGAGCGACTTCCTGAATACGACCTCCGGCTTCATTGGAGCGTTCCAATCGCAGGGATCGAGCGGCAACCCGGACGCAGTTGCGTTTCCGATGAACTAGGATTTCGGTTCATCGTTCACGAGAACTTTGGGGCGGCCTGAGGCCGCCCCGATTCTTTTTGGGTCACCGAGCTTGTTGGCAGACCTGCCGAGGTTAGCGGCGCACAGCGGCCGGCAGAATTTCTTCTACGTCGATGATGTCGGTGGGATACTTTCCCGTGTAGCAGGCCGAGCAGTAGGAAATCTTCTCGCCCTCGCCGCACGCCTTCTTCAGGCCTTCGAGCGAAAGGTAGGCCAGGGAATCGGCGCCGATGTAGTCGCGAATCTCATCGACGGATTTATTGGCCGCGATGAGCTGCTTTTTCGAAGGCGTGTCCACGCCGTAGTAGCACGGCGAAATCGTCGGCGGACACGAGATGCGCATGTGCACTTCTTTCGCGCCGGCGTTGCGGATCATGCGAACGATCTTGCGGCTGGTGGTGCCGCGCACGATCGAGTCGTCGATCAGCACGACGCGCTTGCCTTGCGAGCAGCGAGCGCACCGGATTCAGCTTCAGCTTCACGCCGAAGTCGCGCACGCTCTGGCTGGGCTCGATGAAAGTGCGTCCCACGTAGTGATTGCGGATCAGCGCAAAGCGAAACGGAATGCCGCTCTCGGCGGCGTAGCCGACTGCAGCGGTCACGCCGGAGTCGGGCACCGGGACGACGAGATCGGCTTCGACACCGGCTTCTCGCGCCAGTTGCGCGGCCCAGTTCTTCGCGGCTGGTCTGCACCGCGCGTCCGAAGACAATGCTGTCGGGACGCGAAAAATATACGTGCTCGAAGATGCAGCTCGATTGCGGCGCCGCCGGTCGAATAGAAGCGCGAAGTCACGCCTTCGGGACCCACCACGACCAGTTCGCCGGGCTTGACGTCGCGCACGTAGTCGGCGCCGATCAGATCGAAGGCGCAGGTCTCGGAGGCGAAGACGATCGTGTCGCGCTTCTGGCCTTCGAGGGCCGGGATGCGGCCCATGGCCAGCGGGCGAAAGCCGCGCGGATCGCGCACCGCAAAGATGCGGTCGTTGCTCATCATCACCAGCGAAAACGCGCCTTCGACACGGCGCAGTGCGTCGGCCATGGCTTCGGGCAGAGTCTGCTCCTTCGAGAGCGCGATCAGGTGAACGATCACTTCGGTATCGCTGTTGGTCTGAAAAATCGAGCCCTGGCTCTCGAGGCGGGCGCGAACTTGCGTGGCGTTGACCAGGTTGCCGTTGTGCGCGACGGCGATCGATCCCTTGTTCGATTGCACCAGGATCGGCTGCGCGTTCAGCAGCGCCGAGTCGCCGGCGGTCGAGTAGCGCGTGTGGCCGATGGCCAGCGTGCCGCGCATTTTCGAGAGGACATCTTCGGTGAAGATGTCGGCCACCGATCCCATGGCTTTGTGAGCGCGCGAGGTCAGACCGTCGGAGGTGACGATGCCGGCCGATTCCTGGCCGCGATGCTGCAGAGCGTGCAGGCCGAGGTAGGCGAGCTTCTCCGCCTCAGGATGGGCGAAGATCGCCACCACGCCGCACTCGTCATGAAATTTGTCGGAAGATTTCAGCATTTCGCTCCTGGCTCCTCAACTTTTGGCTCTCGGCGCTTAACTCCAAAACCAAGCTGGCAACGCTCAGTCCGCCGCGACCAACTCCGGATCAGTTCGCAGCGCCGATTCCAAGGCGCTCTCGTACGCCTCGCTCAGCTCCGAAACTGCCGCCGACACAACCGGCCTGCCATCGAGTGAAATTTCCAGCCGATCGGCGATCGTCTCGTCCGATCACTTCGGCGGAGACGCCATGCTTCCCCGCTACTTGTTGGATTCGCGCCAGGTGCGCGGGGTCGCAAGAGATCACGATTCGGCTGGCGTCTTCGCCAAACAGCGCAAACTCGGCGGATAGGCCGCTCGATGCCAGGTTCACGCGCGCGCCGATGCCTTTCGGGAATGCCTTTTCCGCCAGAGCGACCGCGATGCCGCCGTCGGAGCAATCGTGAACCGAGTCGACCAGTCCCTGCTGAATCAGTTCGATGACGGCTTTCTGCAAGCGCGGCTTCCTTTTCCAGATCCAGTTCCGGCGGATATCCCCACAACGCGCCCGAGGATTTCTTTGGCGTATTCGGACGAGCCGAACTCACTCTCGAGCATCGGTGATATCGCCGGGTTCGCCGGCGCGCAATAGCACGATCGTGCGTCCGGGAGCGGCGAAGTGCATCTTCGCGGTCTTGTGCACGTCGTCGAGAATGCCGACGACTCCCAGCACCGGCGTGGGATAAATGCCTTCGCCGAGAGTCTCGTTGTAGAAGCTGACGTTGCCGCCGGTGATGGGAATTTCCAGTTCTTCGCAGGCCTTGGTGATGCCGTCGATGGTTTGCGAGAACTGCCACATGATGTGCGGCTTTTCGGGATTGCCGAAGTTCAGGCAATTGGTTGCGCCCACCGGAGTCGCCCCCGAACACGCGACTTTGCGCGCGGCCTCGGCGACGGCGTGCATCGCGCCCAGCCGCGGATCGAGATAGCACCAGCGGCCGTTGCCGTCGAGCGCCATGGCCAGTCCGCGCTGCGAGCCTTTGATGCGAATCACGCCGGCATCGCCCGCTCCGGGGGCCTCGACCGTGTTGGTCTGCACCATGTGGTCGTATTGCTGCCACACCCAGCGCTTGCCGCAGATGTTCGGGCTGGCCAGCAGTTGCTTCAGATTTGCCGTGAAGTCGCTGCTGACGCCGAGCTTGATCTGCTCGCGGCATTTCGCGCGGACACCGGCGGCTCCCAGCGCGCCAGCGGACGTTTGTACACCGGCGCATCGTCGGTCAGCGCCTGATTCGGAATTTCGGCGACGACTTTGCCGTGTTCGCAGCACGCGCAACTTGTTGTCGGTGGTGACCTTGCCGACTTCGACAGCATCGAGTCCCCACTTTTCGAAGACGCGGAAGACTTCCTGTTCGCGGCCTTTTTGCGCGACCAGCAGCATGCGCTCCTGCGATTCGCTGAGCATGATCTCGTAGGGGGTCATGCCGGTTTCGCGCTGCGGAACGCGGTCGAGTTCGATTTCGATGCCGACGCCGCCGCGCCCGCCCATCTCGCAGGTGGAGCAGGTGAGGCCGGCCGCGCCCATGTCTTGAATGCCGACGATGGCGCCGGTCTGCATGGCTTCGAGACAGGCTTCGAGCAGCAGCTTTTCGAGGAACGGATCGCCGACCTGCACGTTCGGACGCTTGGCTTCGGAGGCTTCGCTGAATTCTTCGCTGGCCATGGTGGCGCCGTGAATGCCGTCGCGTCCGGTCTTGGCGCCGACGTAGATTACGGGATTGCCTTCGCCGGCGGCCTTGGCGTAGAAGATTTCATTTTTTCGCACGAGGCCGAGGGCAAAGGCATTCACCAGCGGATTGCCGGAGTAGCAGGGCTCGAATTTCGTTTCGCCGCCGAGGTTGGGGACGCCGAAGCAGTTGCCGTACGAGGCGACGCCGCTGACTACGCCTTCGAGGATGGAGTGGTTCTTGTGGAGTTCGGCCTGTGCGACGTTCGGCAGCGGCTTTGCCGCTCAGGCCGTTGCCGGCGGAGTGCCCGCTCCACACTGTTCCATGACTGGTGATCGGGCCGAAGCGAAGCGAGTCCATCACCGCGACTGGCCGCGCGCCCATGGTGAAGATGTCGCGCAGGATTCCGCCGACTCCGGTGGTCGCGCCTTGAAATGGCTCGATGAACGACGGGTGATTGTGCGACTCGATCTTGAAGGCGCAGGCCCAGCCGTCGCCGATGTCGATGATGCCGGCGTTTTCTCCCGGCCCCTGCAGCACGCAGTTTGCTGCGCGTGGGCAGGCGCTTCAGATGCACGCGCGAGGATTTGTAGGAGCAGTGCTCGCTCCACATCACGCTGAAGATGCCGAGTTCGGTGAGCGTGGGTTCGCGTCCGCCGAGAAGTTGCTTGATTTTCTCGTACTCGTCCGGCGTGAGGCCGTGCTGCCGGAGGGTCTCCGGAGGAAAGGCAGAGGTCAAGGAAGAGGCCATGGGAGAGCTTCTATTGTCGCATTTTGGGGCGCGGGAGGGTAGGTGGAATTGACGCGATATTTTGCTCGGTCGGAGTGGAAATCCCTCCGTTTGGCTGTGCTCGAAGCGGGCTCTGTCCCGGTCAAACGCCTGAGTTCCGTGCTCTCCTGCTAGGATTCGGTAGCCATGAAATCGATCATTGTCGGCACGGCGGGACACATTGACCACGGGAAAACGGCGCTGGTGAAGGCGCTGACCGGGATCGACGCCGATCGACTGGAGGAAGAGAAGCGGCGCGGCATCACGATTGATCTGGGTTTTGCGCACATGGACTTGCCGGGAGCGCGGCGGCGAAATGCTGCGGCTGGGATTTGTGGACGTGCCGGGACACGAGCGGTTTGTGCGCAACATGCTGGCTGGAGTGGGCGGCATCGATCTGGTGTTGCTGGTGATTGCGGCGGACGAGTCGATCAAGCCGCAGACGCGGGAGCATTTCGACATTCTGCAGTTGCTCGGAGTGCAGCGCGGCATCACGGTGCTGACGAAGTCGGATGCGGTGGATGCGGAGACGCTCGACGTCGTGCGACTGGAGGTGGAGGAGTTTCTGCGCGGGACATTTCTGGAAACCCCAAAATCGCCGATCGTCGCGGTGAGTTCGCTGACGGGCGCAGGTCTGGACGATCTGAAGCAGGCGATGGTTGCGGCCGCAGCAGAGGTGCGGCCGCGGGACTCGAGTGCGCTGGCACGGTTGCCGATCGATCGCGTGTTCACGATGAAGGGATTCGGCACGGTGGTGACCGGAACGCTGGTTGCGGGGACGATCCGGCGCGAAGACGAGATGGAGGTGTTTCCGACGGGACAGCGCGTGCGGGTGCGTGGAGTACAGGTGCACGGGAAGGCGCCGACGCCGCCGTGGCGGGCCAGCGCACGGCGCTGAATCTGGCGGGGGCGAGCACCGAGGATCTTGCGCGGGGAATGACGCTGGCGCCTCCGGCGACGTTTTCGACGACCCGGCGGGTGGATGTGCGGTTGAGTTTGCTGTCGTCGGCGCCGCGCGCGCTGAAGAACCGGACGCAGGTGCATTTCCATTCCCACACGATGGAGACGGTTGCGGAATTGAACCTGTATGGCCAGACGCAAACCGCACCGGGAGGGAGCGTGTTTGCGCAGGTGCTCCTACCCGAAGCGGCGCTGCTGTTGCCGGGGGATCGATTCATCATTCGGCAGTTTTCGCCGGTGGTGACCATCGGAGGCGGCGTGGTGCTGGATGCGGCGCCGATTCTGAGCCCTAAAAATGTGCGAAAGCTGGAACGAGTGGGAGGAGAGCCGATTGCGGCGTTTACGCAAGTGCTGCAGGTTTTCGAATCCGGACGTCCCAAGCCGATTCTGACGACGCGCGTGACCCGGCGCGGCAAACGCGGGCTCACACTGACCGAGGCCGTCGCGGAAACTGGCTGGCGGCGGGAGGAGGCAGCAAAATTCGCCGCAGCTCTCGAAGGCGAAGGGCTGTTGGTGCGATTTCAGGACCGTTTGTTTGCGGTGTTCGAGTTTGGCCTGGCTCGGCAAAGCTTGCTGGATGTAGTTTCCGGGTTTCACAAAAGCGATCCGCTCAAAGCCGGTAAGCCCAAAGGCGAGCTGCAGGATGAAATGAGTCGCGCCCTGGAGGTGGCGCCGGAAGTTTTTGAGGCGTGCCCTCGCGCAACTGGTGCAAGATAAAAAGCTAGAAATCGCTGGCGATCTGGTGCAGCTGGCCGGGCACGGTGTCGTCATGAAGGACGAGGAGGCGGAGTCGAAGAAGAAGATTGAGGAAGCCTTTGCGCAGTGCGGGGCTGAAAGTGCCGGCGCTGCACGAGGTAATTGCGGGTTTGAAGGTGGACAAAGCCCGCGCGCAGAAGATCGTGACGCTGCTGCTGCGAGACAAAATTCTGGTGAAGATTTCAGAAGAACTGGTGTTTCACCGCGTCGCGCTGGAGGAGTTGCGACGGCTCGTCGCGGGGCAGAAGGCGAAGTCTTCCAAGATGGATGTGGCGAAGTTCAAAGAGTTGACTGGAGTGAGCCGGAAGTATGCGATCCCGTTGCTGGAATATTTGGATCGGGAGCGGGTGACCAGGCGCGTGGGGGACGCGCGGGAAATTCTTTAGACTGTTCGCCACGGATTTACACGAATCCCACGGATCAAGCAAGAGGTTCGATTCATCTGTGTTCATTCGTGTTGATCCGTGGCACGGTTAGATTTTTTCTTCCGGGAACTCTACTTCCAGGCCCAGCGGGTCGGTGAAGCGGTTGGTGAGGTTGGCCAGACCCGTCAGCAGATGAATGTCCACGATTTCGGGTTCGGTGAATTCTTTCTTCAGGGGCACGAAGTCGGCGTCGGTAATGTCGTGCGGCGTGCGCGTTAGTTTTTCGATATACGTGAGCGCGGCGCGTTCCTTCTCGCTATAGCGTGAGTAATTTCCTGCCTTGAGTGCGGTCCAGTCGTCCGCGGTCAGCCCCACTCGTTTCGAAGATGAGAGATGGTGCTGCGTGCAGTAGTGGCATCCGTTGATCAGCGAGACGCGGATATAGATGAGTTCATAAAGCTTGCGGTCGAGGGACCGGCCGACGCTGGCGTAGAACGGTAAGAAATTCTTAAGCATCTCGGGGCGGTGCGCCAGGGCTTTCTGAGCGTTGCCTGGCTTACCGCGAAGAGTCTTCTCGTAAATCTCCGTTACCTCGGCGCTTGCGGTTTCCATCCCGACCAAATTGATGCGTGCCATTGAAGTCTCCGAATTGAGAAAGTTGTTTCTCCTCAATAATCGCAGATCGGGCGGGCTCCTGCGAGGGCACAAAGGGTTCAAGAAAAGCGCGCGATCCGCCGATGGCCTCAGTGAGGAGACCTCAGGCCATGAGAGCGGCAGTGTTGGCGGTGCTGGTTGCATGCGGAGGTCCATGGATGGCTGCGCAGGAGATGACGGGATCGACCGTCGTTTCGAGGGTGATTGCCTTGGAGAATGCGTGGAATCGCGCGTCCGAAGCTAAGGATTTGAAAGCGCTTGACCAGATTCTCGACGACGCTTTTGTCTACGTCAGCGATGACGGCAGACTGCTGACCAAGGCGGAGGTCCTGAAAGACGTAAAGGAGTCGAGGGTGCAACGGGTGGTTATGGAATCGGTGGTGGTCCATGTGCACGGAGAAACGGCAATCGCGACTGGAACTTTCAAGATGAACGAGGTGGTGCGGGGAAAATCGCGTGTACGTCAAGGTCGTTTCGTAGATGCGTGGCTGCACACGAACGGACGATGGGCGAGCATTTCGAGCATCGGAATACCAATCGAGTAGAGGAGCCGAGTAGAGCAGAAGCACAAAGTGAGTCGGGTGTCACAAGCGTTCGCCGTAGTAGGGCCAATCGTATGAGAAAGACAGTGCTATTCATTCTGATTTTTGCGGTGGCTCGGCCGGTTTTCGGGCAACAGGCGACGGCAGAAGACACGGCCACGATCATTCGCGCGCTGGAGCACGAATGGGTGGAAGCGCAGACGCGCAACGACAACCGTGCCCTGGACCTGATTTTCGACAACGCCTTGGTTTACGTGGAGTACGGCAAGATAATTACGAAGGGGGAATATCTGTCACGAATCAGGCAGGCGGGCCCGCAAGTGAGTCAGATCGTGACGGAGGCTATGACGGTCCGGCAGTTTGATCGCACAGCCATCGTAGTAGGAACGTACCGGGAGAAAGACAGGGGAAGCGGGCAGCCTCGAGTGAAGCGCTGGCGGTTCATTGATACCTGGGTATACAAGAACAATGGGTGGGTGCTGGTCGCGGCGGGGGCGACCCGAGTCACGAAGCAGGATTAAGACTGAAGCAAAGACGCACCTTGCCGATATGTCGATATATGAACGCTCGTAAGACCCGATTCATTTGTGTGTTGCTAATCGTGTGGGCGCCGGTAGCAGTACTGGTCGCGCAGGACTCTGACGAAGCCTCGGTCCGGTCCAAAATTATTGCGTTGGAGCAAGTCTGGAACCAGGCGGAAGTCCTCAAAGACATTAAGGCGCTCGATTCAATGTTCGATAATGCCTTGGTCTATGTCGACTCGGACGGGACCCTGATGACGAAAGCAGAATTTCTATCGCACGTGAAATCAAACCGCCTGCAACAAGTGGTAACGATCTCAATGTCGGTGCAGGTCAGTGGCGACACCGCGATCGCAACCGGGATCTACCGAGCGAACGAACTCAAAGGTGGTAAGCCAACCTCGCAACACGGACGTTTTATTGACATGTGGGTAAGGAAACATGGCACCTGGGTGTGCATCGCCGCCCAAGCCACGCCCGTCCTGCACTGAAGGCCCCAACTGTTGCACCCAGCCGGACCCGAAGACGGGCATGATTCCCGCTGAAACCGCATAGAAACTGATACTTGTTATCTCCCGATCGCGCCGTTAAAGTGCGGGCAGGGAGAGGCCTGCATTCAATATCATTGGAGGTGGATACATGAAATTCGCCTGGGTCGTGATGACCTTTGTATTTCTGGCGGCGGTGGGCGCTCCTGCACAAAGCGACAGCGAGACGGCAACGAAGTCGAAAATCGTCGCTCTTGAGAAGTTGTGGAACCAGGCGTACAAAGCCGGAGATACGAAGGCGCTGGATTCCATTCTCGACAGTGCGATCGTCCTGGTGAATGATGACGGCACGGTGCAGACAAAAGCCGAATTTCTGGCAAGCGTGAATGATAGCGGGGCGCAGCCGAGTTCGCAGCAACAGCAGGTCGCGCCGGAATCGCTGAACGTCCATGTGTTTGGGAATGCTGCGATCGCGACCGGAGTGATGCGCGTGAAGGGGGTTGAAGGCGGCAAGGCCTATACCCGACACGAGCGCTTCGTGGATACGTGGATCAACAAGGGAGGAAAGTGGGTTTGCGTCGGCACAAACGCCACGCCCGTTTTACACTGACACTGGGTGCCTGCTGGTGTTTCTCACCCCTGAAATGCTTCGGATTCGTCCTGCCACAATTCACGACGCGGCGCTGCTGCGCACGATGATCCGCGAACTGGCGGAGTTCGAGCACGAGCTTGAGTTAGTTACGATCACAGAAGAACAGCTGGGGCGGGATGGGTTTGGAGAGAATCCCAGGTTTCGCGCGCTCATTGCGGAGTGGGGCAGGCAAGCCGCCGGGTACGCCTTGATCTTCAACTATTTCTCGACGTGGGCGGGACGCGGATTATTTCTGGAAGATCTATTCGTGCGGGAGGCGTTCCGCGGTCGTGGGATTGGGAGAGCTCTGCTGGCGGCCGTGGCGCGCATTGCGGTTGAGGAGCAATGCTACGGAGTCCACTGGGAAGTGCTCGACTGGAACGAGAAGGCAATCGAGCTATATCGGGCGATGGGAGGGGAGTTTCGCGATCAGTGGCGCCCGGTGCTGCTCACAGGCGAAGCGCTGCTACGGTTGGCGGAGAAGGCATCATGAAAGCGAAAAGCGACGGCGTGGAAGAACCAACTCGCCTCTTTGCTAATCAAGCGCAATGGGCCGCGTGGATGGAGAAGAATCATCAGAAGTCTGAGGGATTGTGGCTCAGACTCGCCAAGAAGGGCTCTGGACTTCGTTCAGTCACCTACGCCGAGGCCCTCGAGATTGCGCTGTGCTATGGATGGATCGATGGGCAGAAGCGTGGAGAGAGCGAGCAGACGTGGCTGCAACGATTCCTTCCACGCTCGGCGAAGAGCATATGGTCGAAGATTAATTGCGGGAAGGCCAAGGCCTTGATGGCGAGCCGGCGGATGAAAGCTGCCGGACGCAAAGCGGTTGAGGCTGCCAGGAACGATGGCAGGTGGGACGCGGCTTACGATTCGCCAAAAGGAGCCAAAGTTCCGGAGGATTTTCAGGCGGCGCTGGATGCGCGGCCCAAGGCCCGTGACTTCTTTGCGATTTTGGATGGCGCGAACCGGTATGCGGTGCTGTTTCGCATTCAGACGGTGAAAAAGGCGGAGACACGCGAGAGGAAGATTCGAGAGTTCGTGGAAATGCTGGAGCGGAACGAGCGAATTCACGAGCCCAGGAAAAGCCGGCGGGCGCCAAAATAATATGGCAGCGATCAAGATTATCGGGGCGGGACTGGCCGGGTCTGAGGCGGCGTGGCAGTGTGCGCGGCGCGGAGTCGACGTGGAGCTGTTCGAGATGCGTCCGGTGCGCACGACGCCGGCGCATCAGACGGCGGATTTTGCCGAACTGGTGTGCTCGAATTCGCTGAAGTCGGACAGCGAGAATACGGCGCCGTGGCTGCTGAAGGAGGAGATGCGGCGGGCGGGGTCGTTGCTGCTGGAGATTGCGCGGGAGTGCGCGGTTCCGGCGGGGCATGCGCTGGCGGTGGATCGGGTTACGTTTGCGGCGCGGGTGACGGAGGCGATTTCGCGCGAGCCGCGGATTACGGTGCGGCGGGAGGAAGTGACGGCAGTGCGATGAGTCGAGCGACGTCACGATCATCGCTACCGGGCCGCTGACTTCGGACGGGCTGGCGGCGGAGATTGCGCGGTTGAGTATGGCGACGTCTACGAGCACCCTGGTCGAGCCAGGAGGTCACTCGCGCCGACTCAATCCGCACGAGTCCCGCATCTTTATTTTTACGATTCGATCAGTCCGATTGTGGAGGCGGATTCGATTGACATGTCGCGCGTGTATATGGCGGCGCGCTATGACAAGGGGTCGGCGGATTACATTAATTGTCCGATGACGGCGGAGGAGTACGAGGACTTTTTGCGATGCGCTGCTGGCGGCGCAGTCGGTGGAGGAGCGAGATTGGGAGAAGCTGAATTATTTTGAAAGCTGCCTGCCGATTGAGGAGATTGCGCGGCGCGGGCGCGATACGCTGCGCTTTGGGCCGATGAAGCCGGTGGGGTTGATCGATCCGCGAACGGGGAAGCATGCCGTATGCGGTGGTGCAGTTGCGGCAGGAAAATCTGCGGGCGGATTCCTACAACCTGGTGGGATTTCAGAATCATTTGAAGTTTGGCGAGCAGGCGCGGGTGCTGCGGCTGATTCCGGGGCTGGAGAATGCGCGGTTTCTGCGCTATGGGCAGATTCATCGCAATACCTACATCAATTCGCCGACGCTGTTGCACGAGACGCTGCAGATGAAGGCGCATCCGCGGGTTTTGTTTGCGGGGCAGATTTGCGGAGTCGAGGGATATGTGGAGTCGATTGCGACCGGGTTGCTGGCGGGGATGCATGCGGCGGCGTTGGTTTCGGGGGCTGAGATGGCGCCCGCTCCGCGAGCGTCGGCGTTTGGATCGCTGACGCACTATGTCACGCATGCGGATGCGAAGAATTTTCAGCCGGCGAATATTACGTTCGATCTGCTGCCGCCGCTGGAGAAAAAGATTCGCGACCGGAAGGAGCGGCATCGCATGCAGTGTGAGCTGGCGCTGCGGGAGTTTGATGGGTGGGCGGAGCAGCGGTTTGACGGTTGTGAAAGCCTGAGACTGACTCTGCTCAGCAAAGGGCAATTGAGGAATCGGTGGAATGCAGGAGGCATCGGAGATTCAAATTCGTCAGGCTGGGCCGCAAGATGTTGGTTCCATCGCATGGTGCTCTACGAGTCGTTCGTGGAGTATGAAAGCCTCTATACTCCGCAGGGCTTTGCGGCGACCACGCCGAACTCGGAGCAGGTCACGCGCGCATGCGGGAAGGTCCGGTCTGGATTGCATTCCGCGGAACGGTCGTGCTGGGCACCGTGGCCGCCGTCGTGAAGGGGAATTCCCTCTACATGCGGGGGATGGCGGTTCTGCCGGCTGCGAGGGGAATGAGAGTTGGTGCTCGCCTGCTCGCCCAGGTCGAGCAGTGGGCGTCGAAGGAGGGGTGCAGCCGAGTCCTTCTGAGTACGACGCCGTTTCTGCTCGCGGCCATTCGGTTGTATGAAAGATCTGGGTTTCGACGGGTCGGGGAAAAACCGCAGCATCTTTTTGGTACTCCCTTATTTACGATGGAAAAGAACATTTGTTAGAGACCCCATTCCCGGAGCCCAGTTAACCGTCTTACTCCGTCCCGTAACCATTTCAAGTCGAGGCCGCCTCTTTGCATGGGCTACCGGACACAGCGCATGCCTGATTTTCTCTGCAACAAAACTGCCCTCGTTGCGTATCCAAGGACAAGCGGCCGGGGCTTACCTTCTCGTCCCGGCCTGCGTCCAACCAGTGCAATGACGGTGCGCGATCTCATTTTCGACGTGCTTGCGCACCTTGTGGTCGCACAAGCTGCGCGCATTCCTCACCATGTTCGGGATTGCCTGGGGCATCGTCTCGATTGTGCTGATGGTGGCGGCCGGCGAAGGGCTTGCGCAAGGGACAGGAAGAGCAGGCGCGGAATCTGGGCAAGGACGTCATGATCGTTTTCCACGGCCGCACCAGCCTGCAGGCCGGCGGAACGCACGCCGGGCGCGTGGTTCACTGGGAAGATCCGGATGTGCCAGTGGTGCAGGCGGAGTCGCCGGATTGCGAGTACGCGATTCCGGAACTCGAGCAGGATACGGTTCGCACGCACACCAATTTCAACAATGCGGCCTTCACCGTGACGGGATCGTATCCGCAGTTCGGCTACATTCGCAGCCTCGATGTCGGCGCGGGACGTTTCTACGACTGGGATGATATGCGCGAAGCGCGGCGTGTGGCGTTTCTCGGATCGGATGCGGCCAAGCAGTTGTTTCCCGGGCGCAATCCGGTGGGCGACACGATTTATCTGAACGATTTTCCCTACACCGTGATCGGCGTGATGGCGAAGAAGAAGCAGGACTCGAGCTATGACGGCTGGGACGTGAACAAAGTCTTCGTGCCGTTTGCCGCGATGCGGCGCGATTTTCCCGACAAACCTCCGGGAACCAATTCAACGTTCGATCAGTTGCTGGTGACGCCGAAATCGGTGGAGCAGCATGAGGCCTGCAAGCACGAGGTGCGGGCGGCGCTGGCGCGCATGCATCGCTACGATCCGCACGACAAGGAAGCGTGTCCGATCTGGGATACGGTGCAGGAAGCGCAGGCCTTCAAGACGATGACCGACGGGATGAAATTCTTTCTGGGCGCGGTCGGAATTGTGACGCTGTTGCTGGGCGGCATCGGCGTGATGAACGTGATGCTGGTCGCGGTGCGCGAGCGCACGCGCGAGATTGGCGTGCGCAAGGCGATGGGCGCTCCGGCGGGCACGATTCTGCGGCAGTTTTTTATTGAGGCGCTGATCATTGCGTTGCTTCAGCGGAGGAATCGGACTGGGCATCGCGTTTGGATTTTGCGCGCTGGTGAACATGCTGCCGATGCCGGACTTTTTTGCGGGCCTGTTCCGAGTTGGAGTTCAGGCCTGATTGCGGCCGGCTTGCTGGGCGCGATTGCGGTGGGGGCGGCGCTGTATCCGGCGCGGCGGGCGGCATCGATTGATCCGATTGAGGCGTTGCGGTATGAGGCGGGAGGGTAGAAGAGTTAAGATGAGCGTTCAACGTTTCGCAGGTTTGAACGCGCGAGTTGAAACGTTAGAGGCCTGGAGACTTCGTCAAGCTACTGAAACTTTGAAACGTAGCAACTTTGAAACCTATGCTCTACTCGAAATCATTCTCGAAGCCTGGATCGCGCTGAAGCGGAACGTGACGCGCAGCTTCCTCACCATGCTGGGCATTGTGTGGGGCATTGCGACGGTGACGCTGCTGATCGCGTACGGCAGCAGCTTCCGCAGCGTTCTGGTGCACGGCTTCGATGCATTCGGCAAGAGCGTGGTGATTTGCTGGCCGCAGCAGACCAGCGAGCAGCCGGGCGGACAGCGCGCCGGGAAGAAAGTTGTTTTGGAGCAGGCTGACCTCGACATGGTGAAGGCCACTGCTCCGCTGGTGAAGCACGTTTGCCTCGAAACGGTGCGGCGGCCGGGAATTGCCTACGGCGACCGCATGGTGGGGACGGCGCCGGTGCGCGGAGTTTGTCCGGAATATGGCGAGATGCGGAACGAGGTGCCGTCGGAGGGACGCTGGATCAATGCCGAGGACGAATTGGAGCGGCGGCGCGTGATCTTTCTCGGCGGCCGGCTGAAAGAAGAACTTTTCAGCGGGCGTCCGGCGGTCGGCGAGACCGTTCAGGTCTCGGGCGTGCGCTTCACCGTGATCGGCGTGATGGCGCGCAAGATCCAGCTCAGCAATTATTTTTCGAGCGACGACGAATCGTCGTGGATTCCGTATTCGGCGGCGGGCGATTTGTGGAACACGCGTTACGCGGCGGTGATGGTGTTTGAGCCGATCGCTCCGCAGTTCGAAAAGAAGGCGATGGCGCAGGTGCTGGCGGCGGTGGCGACGCGGCAGAATTTTTCGCCGACCGATCCCAAAGCGTTCCAGATGTTCGGGCGCGACGAATTTCGTCCGGTGATTGATGCGCTGACGATCGGCCTGCAGGTGCTGCTGACTTTCATCGGCACGCTGACGCTCGGCATCGGCGGCGTGGGCGTGATGAACATCATGCTGGTGTCGGTGGACGAGCGCATTCGCGAGATCGGCCTGCGGCGCGCGCTGGGCGCGCGCAAGCGTCACATCAAGCTGCAGTTCCTGGCCGAGACGCTGCTGATCATGCTGCTCGGCGGGCGATTGGCGTGCTCCTCTCGTATCTGATTGCCTGGCGGTGGGGACGCTGCCCATGATGGGGCCGCTGTTCGAGGACGACTCCGGGCAGGGCGACATTCATCTGCGCATCTCGATGATGACTGTCCTTCTCTCCGGTGCAGTTTTGCTGGTGGTCGGTGTGATCAGCGGACTGGTGCCGGCGATGCGGGCCTCGAAGCTCGATCCGGTGGAAGCGCTGCGATACGAGTAAGAGCAGGCAGATCTTCAGCCGATAGACTAGTCGCGGGCTTCGCCGAAGGTGTAGATTTGCTCCGCCGCGTATCAGTTCGCAGTACCTTGCTGCTTGCAGCGATTCTTTCCGCCGAGGTGCACCTTGCCGATTTCCGCTGTAGATACGATCACGCTCGCCTTCCAGCACACCAAGCGGCAACTGGTGCAACCGTTTCGCTTCTGGCAGTGGACTCGGCTGGCGCTGGTTGGACTGCTGGCAGGCGAGATGGGCTCTGGCGGCAGCTTTAAGTTTCCACGAACTTCAGCTTCCCGCGGCAATCTGGGTCGTCCCGCCATTTGCTGGAGCAAGGCTTCCCGAAGATCGATCCCGCGATTCTGGGCGGGCTCATCGCGGTCGCTCGTGGTCGCCGGTCTCGTGTTCCTGATCGTGATGATGTACGTCAGCAGCGTGATGCGATTCATTCTGTTCGACAGCGTGCTGGCGAAGGAGTGCCACATCCGCGACGGGCTGGAGCCGCAGGCAAGGTCCGGGATGGAAATATTTTTTGTGGCAGTTGGGTTACTGCTGGCGGCGATCCTCGCGAGCTATGGTCGTGCTGCTCGGAATCCCTGCTGCGTTTCGCTTTCGCGATGGGATGGTTCAACGCGCCTCGCGAACATCGTGCTGGCCTTGATTCTGGGCGGGATCGTGGTGTTCTTCGTGGTGGATGCTCTTCGTTGTCGCGCTGGCAGTGGTCCATGTGCTGACCAAGGATTTTGTGGTGCCGCAGATGGCGCTGGAGGGCATTGGCGCGATCGAAGGCTGGCGGCGGCTGTGGCCGATGATGCAGGCGGAGAAAGGCGGCTACGCCGGATACGTCGGCATGAAGATTGTGCTGGCGATCGGGGCCGGAATCGTCATTGGGATCGCCTCGGTGATTCTGGCGCTGATTGTTGCGATTCCGACGGTAGGCCTGGCGACTGGTTGCGGTGCTCACGGGGAAGACCGCCGGGCTGACCTGGAACGTTTTCACCATCACGGTGGCGGTCGTGGTGGGATGCATTCTGTTCGCGGTCTTTATGTATCTGATCGCGCTGATCGCGGTGCCGGCGATTGTTTTCTTCCCGGCCTACGCGATTTATTTCTTTGCGGCGCGATACCGGGCGCTGAGCTTGGTGCTGTATCCGCCGCCGGCGACGACGCTGGCGGTTCAGAGCAGTGGAGCGCTCTCCGCCGCTGGAGCCACCGCCGCTGCCGTTTGACTCCTGAGCCGATCGGGTAGAGGCGCCTGCGCTAGTCGCCACGTCGCTGCTCGAACTTTCGCTACTATTTCTTGCTGTGCGGCCAGGAGAAACGGCGGCCGACGATGCATTTCACGATGAGGTGATCGGTGGAGCGCGTCGTGCCGATGCCGACTCCGAAGTTGAACTCCCACTCGGGCGCGAAGTCGATGTCGATCGACGGGAAAGAATTGCTGCTGCTGATCTCTGAGCGCATCGAATCCTGCGAGTGAGCCGTAGGCGGCGTAGTACTCCAGTCCTCCCGCGATCTTCTTGGTGAAATCGTAACTGACTTTCACGTTCGGGGAGAACACCACGCCCTGGTTCACGCCGGGTCCGTGAAACGAGCGGTCGAGCGCGGGATTGAAACTCAGGTACCAGGGGCCGATTTTCTTGTCGATGATGGGACGAATTTCCCACGTCCAGGTGTCGGGCGAAAATGCGGCGCGCTGGTAGCCGATTTCTTGGACAGGCTCACGCCCACCGGCCAGTGCCACTTCTCCGGAACGCGCACGCGCGGGCGAATGTGATCGCCCACCCATTGCCATCCGCCATCCGGCTGAATGCTGGAGAAAACGTAGAAGCCGACTTCGGACCAGTCGTTGATTCCCTGCGTGATTTCGAGCGTTTCGTGCTCGGCGTGATTGGTCGGAAGCATGCCGTCTTGCACGGTCTTGCTGCCGTCGACGGTGAAGTTGGAATGAATCTCGACCATGGTGGAGCGCGGGGCCACGGTTTCGGAGCCGTAGACCTGGATTTCGTAGTTGTCTTGAGCGCGGGCGAGATGGAGCTGAAAAGCAGCGAGCAGAAGCTGACAGGAGTGCGCGTCGCGGTGGACGGGTCATGAGTCTTATGCGCAGGCCGCCGGTCCGCGTGCGACCGCTGTTCCATGATGCACGGTGCCTGAGAAGAAGCAAGGCGAGATCGCCCCGGCTTCTTGCATGGCGACGGCAAAGAGCAGGTTCCTGCGTCGCTTCGCTGGCGCTGGAATGACAATGGACTCGAGATCGAGCCGTCAGCGAAGGGAACTCCGGCGATCCACGAGGTGTCTGATGTTGCAGACACGCGCGTGCCTGAGAGGAGCAACTTCCCATGTCATTCTCAATGGCAGGCGGAGGTCCGTCCGGACCGCAGATTAATGTCACGCCGCTGATTGACGTGCTGCTGACGCTGATCATCATGTTCATGCTGGTGGTGTCGATGGACCAGGAGTATCGGGAGAAGGCGCAGATTCCGCAGCCGGATCAGAAGCAGGATACGGCGGCGACAACCGCACGCACGATTGTGATCGAGGTGGTGTGGACGCAAAGAGATCCAGCCACCGACGGTGAAGATCAATCAGGAAGATGTGCGCTGGGAGGACCTGGAGACGCGCCTGGCGCGGATTTATCTGACGCGAGTGGAGAAGGTGGCATTCGTGCGCGGAGATGCCGATGTGGACTTTCAGTACGTGGCGGATGTGATTGATCTGGCGCATCACGCGGGCGTGCAGAGAGTGGGGTTGCTGACGAAGGATCGGACGGTGGAGGGGGAGTGAGATCCGATGTGCATTTGCTTGCGCTTGTCGTGCTGACGACGAAGTCGTCTGTCCCTACAGCGTCATGCGTGGTTCCGGCGGAGCATTGCTTTCACCGTCCAGCGTCTTGATGTCCTTTATGAATTCCTCGCTCTGTTCTTGATCCAGATCGGCGTGCCGACGAAGCCGAAGGCTTCGCGGATTTGGTTTTCCAGGAAGCGCTGGTAGGAGAAGTGCAGCTTCACGGCGCGGTTGGTGAAGAGCACGAACGTCGGCGGGGCGACCGAGGCCTGCGTCATGTAGAGAATCTTCACGCGCTGGCGCATGGGGACGGAGGCGCGTTCGAAGTCGACATGCTCGAGGAAGCGGTTCATTTGCGCCGGTGGTGACGCGCTTGCGGCGCTCGGTGGCGACTTCTTCCAGCAGCGGGAAAATCTTCTCGGTGCCTTTGCCGCTCTTGCGCGGAGATGAAGACGATCGGCGCGTAGTTCAGGAATTTCAGTTCGTAGCGCAGGCGCTCTTCGTAGGCGTCGCGGTCGCCGGGGCGCTTGCTTTCGCGCATGCGCTCGGACTTTGGTGGGGCGCGCCGGCTTTTCCTTGCCGCTGATCACGAGATCCCATTTGTTGACGACGATGATGATGGAGCGTCCGCTCTCGTGGGCGTAGCCGGCGATGGAGGCGTCGAGCTGGCTGACGCCTTCGGTGGCGTCGATGACGAGCAGCGCGATGTCGGCGGCTTCGAGATGCTTGCGCGCCATGACGACGGAAAGCTTTTCCGCCATGAGGTGCGTCTTGCCTTTGCGGCGGATGCCGGCGGTGTCGATGAAGCGGAAGCGGCGTCCGTTGTGCTCGACGATTTCGTCGACCGCGTCGCGCGTGGTGCCGGGGATGGGCGAGACGATGGCGCGGTCGGAGGCGGTCAGGCAATTCAGCAGCGTGGATTTGCCGACGTTGGGATGGCCGATGATGGCGACTTTGGTTTCGATCGGACGTTGGTCGTTGGTCGTCGTCGGTCGCTTCGGTTGCTTGGTTCGTCGGTTCGACTCTAGGTGTTTCGCTGCGCGTGCGCCTCTGGTGGTTGCGAGGTGCGTTCCTGTCAGGTCAGCGGCACTCGCACGATACCGCGTCGAGCAGGTCGTCGATGCCGCGGCCGTGTTCGGCGGAGATGGGGAACATCTGCTTGATGCCGAGGCGATGAAAGTCGTCGATCAGGGAGGATTGCTTTTCGCTGTCGACTTTGTTGACGGCGAGGAACAGCGGGCGGTTGGCCTTGCGCAGCAGGCGCACGAGTTCGAGGTCGGGGCCGGCGAGTTCGGTGCGTCCGTCGACGACCATGATGATGGCGGCGGCTTCGTCGAGCGCGACGCGGGCCTGGCGAAAGATCTCCGACGGGATGAAATCTTTTTCTTCGGGCAGGATGCCGCCGGTGTCGACGATGCGCAGTGTGCGGCCGTCCCACTCGGCGTCGCCGTAGAGGCGGTCGCGGGTGATGCCGGGCTCGTCGCCGACGATGGCGCGGCGCGAGCCGACGATGCGGTTGAAGAGCGTGGACTTGCCGACGTTGGGGCGGCCGACGATGGCGATGGTGGGAATGCCGGCGGCGGTGGTGGCGACGAGTGCTGGTCGAGTTGTAGGTGGGCTGGGTCAAAGTGATCTGCTGTAGAGCGCGCTGACGTCCTCGACCGCAAGCCGCAGGATGTTGAGACAGCCCGGCCATGGTCGCCCGATGCGAAAGGCCCGGCATCGCTATTATAGAGACTCCTGTGGCTTCTGAGTTCCCGAGCCCGCGTCCATCTGCCTCGTCGAACCGCTCGGCGCCCAGCGGAAAGGACGCTTCGCTTTACCAATTCTTCGCGCCCGGCGGCGTGCTGTCGCGGACGCATCCGGCGTATGAATTTCGCCGCGGACAGTTGCAGATGGCGCAGGCCGTCGAGCAGGCGCTGGAAGAAAAGCGGCATCTGATCGTGGAAGCGGGCACGGGCACGGGGAAGACGCTGGCGTATCTGATGCCGGTGATTCGGTCGGGCAAGCGCGTCATCATTTCGACCGGGACGAAGAATCTGCAGGAACAGCTTTTCTACAAAGACATTCCGTTTCTGGAGCAGGCGCTTGTACGGAGACGGGCTTCAACAGGATCTCCGGCTCGCGGCTTTCGGTTTGCTACATGAAGGGGCGCAACAATTATTTGTGCCGCAAGAAGCTGTACGACCTGACCGATCAGCCGGTGCTGAGCGGGCTGGAGGAGATTGAGCAGTATCGCGCGATTGCGGCGTGGGAGAAGACGACGCGACCGGCGACCGCGCCGAGCTGGCGGAACTGCCCGAGGCCAGCCTGCTCTGGCACAAGCTCGATGCGCGCGCCGACGCCTGCATCGGGCAGAAGTGCAGCGAGTGGGAGCGCTGCTTCATCACCGAGATGCGGCGGCAAGGCGATGGAGAGCGACATCATCATCGTGAACCATCATTTGTTCTTTGCCGATCTTGCGATCAAGCTGCAGGCCGATGGCGCGCCGGATGCGGGCATTCTGCCGGAAGCGGCGGCGGTGATTTTCGACGAGGCGCACGAACTGGAAGACGTGGCGGGAAATTATTTCGGGATCTCGGTGAGCAATCTGCGGGTGGAGGAACTGGCGCGCGACGTCGAGAGTTCGCTGCAGCACAACCGCATGCTGTCGGCGTCGCTGTCGGGAGCGCTGGGAAGTCTGCGCGAGCGTTCGCAATTTTTCTTTTCGCTGTTGCCGCCCGGGGACGGGCGGTTTGCGTTCGAGAACCGGCGCGAATTTCTGGAGGAAAATGGAGACGAGTTTGTCGGCGCTGAATCAGTCGCTGACGCGGCTGGCGGGTGAACTAGAAGGCCTGCCGCAGAAGCCGGAGGAAGTTTTCAACTTCGTGCGGCGGGCGCAGGAAATTCAGGTGCAACTCGGATTCGCGATGGAGTCGGAAGATCGCAACACGGTGTTCTGGATCGAGCGGCGGGGGAGCGGGCGTTCACCACGAAGGCACCGCGGAAACGGAGCAGACAACGTCGGCGGGCGGACGGCAGAATGTTTTCCTGCAGGCCACGCCGATCGATGTTGGTCCGATCTCTGCGCGAGTGCCTGTGGTCGAAGCTGGAGATGCGCGGTGCTGACTTCGGCGACGCTGGCGGTGGGCGGCGGATTTGAATACATCCGGCAGCGGCTGGGGCTGGAGCATGCGCGCGAGTCGGTGCTGCCTTCGCATTTCGACTATCGAAAGTCAGGCGCTGTTCTATGTGCCGCCGGACTTGCCCGATCCGCGCACGCCGCAGTTTACGGCGAAGGCCGCGGAGCGCATTCGCAAGCTGCTCGAGATCACGCGCGGGCGGGCGTTTGTGCTGTTCACCAGCTACGCGCAGATGAATGAGATTTATCAGCGGCTGCTGGGGGAAGTGGAGTTTCCCATGCTGCAAGCAGGGCGATGCGCCGAAGAGCGCGCTGCTCGAGGAGTTCCGGCTGACGCCGAATGCGTGCTGTTTGCGACGTCGTCGTTCTGGCAGGGCGTGGACGTGCAGGGCGAGCAGTTGAGTTGCGTGATTATTGACCGGCTGCCGTTTGCGGTGCCGAGCGATCCGGTGGTGGCGGCGCGGGTGAAAGCGATCGACGCCGACGGCGGCAACGCATTCTTTCAGTATCAGGTGCCGGCGGCGGTGATCACGCTGAAGCAGGGATTCGGACGGCTGATCCGGTCGCTGCATGATCGCGGACTGCTGGTGCTGCTCGACAACCGCATTCTGAAGAAGCAGTACGGGCGGGTGTTCGTGGAGAGCCTGCCGAATTACAAGAGGACGACGGAGATGCGGGTGGTGGAGGAGTTCTTCGGGGTGAGGAAATAAGGTAGGCTCCGCTGATTCCTACTTGATAAGGTGCATGCCAGCCGCCGCTGCGGCAACATGGTCGAACGTAACGGTGTATTGGCATCCTGCGGCGTCGGCGCAACGCTCAACGAGGCAATCGGAAAAGTCAGCGCGTCCGGCGGAAAACAATCGCAACGCCTGCGCGACCAACTCCGCGTGCTCAATGATCAATTCCTTGGTCTGCAGCAGTGACTCCAGAACCCTCGCGATTTCCTTCCGCGATGAATGGTAGGACCTCTCCAACACCCAGGCCAGTTCTGCGATGACGACCATCGCGATGAACCCGGGTTCATCGACAGAAAGTGACTCGATCAGTCTTGTGGCGGCCGGCGACTGTCTGGGATCGTCCTGCGTGATGTAACGGACGATCACGTTTGTGTCGATGCCCGTCATCGGCCGCCGCGCCTAAGCGATCGAGCAGCTCCCCAGGCGATGGCAGCATCCATCTCCTCGATTGTCACAGGTTTCTTCCTCTTTCGGATCATGCCTTTGAGTTCGTGTACGCTCCTGGTCGCAGCAACAATCGCGAATTTCCCTTGTTCCAGCTTCACGAACTCAACCCGGTCTCCGGCGTCAAGACCAAGCTCGGTCCGGACCTGGACGGGGATGGTGATCTGCCCTTTGGAAGTGACGGTTGCGGCGGTCATTTCGCGTCCTTTCTAAAGTCCTATTTCCTTACATTATAGTAAGGAAATATTCTTTGTCAATTCTTCAAAATCTCCCCCTGAGTTAAGATCCTTACTCCTGCGCGCCCGGCAACACGAGGACACCAATCCCTGAGGGCTCCGCTTTTGTGTGGTAGACGCGCTCTGTTGCCTTTACGAAGTCCGATGCCTTGGCATCCGGAATGTTCACGAAGGTTTGCGGGTTGCGGTCGGTGAGCGGGTACCACGAACTCTGGACTTGCACCATGATGCGATGTCCTCGGCGGAAGGTGTGGTTGATGTCCTGAATCGTGAAGTTAACTTCTTCGACTTTTCCCGGGGTGAACGGCTCCGGCTTTTCGAAGCTATGGCGGAACTTTCCGCGGAAAGGCTCGCCGCGCACCAGTTGCTGATATCCGCCCATCGTGAAGGCAGGAGCGCCAACGTCTTTGCGTGGCTTGTCTTTGTCTTCCGGTCGAGGCGCGTCCTGCTTGCTGTCGGGATAATCGGACGGATATACATCGATCAACTTCACGTCCCAGTCCGAGTCGGTACCGGTTGTCGAAACGAAGAGGCGGGGCGAGATCGGCCCAGCAATCGTCACGTCTTCCTGCAGCACTGGTGTCTGGTAGACCACCACATCAGTGCGGCTGTCGGTGAAGCGCTGGTCTGAGAGCATGTATTCCTGTGGCACGTTCAGCGCAGCGTAATTCACGAAAGGCACTGGCTTGGCCGGATCGCTCACGTACTCCTCGAATGCGGGAGACTCGGTCGCGGGCGCCTCGAACGAAAGCCCGCCGCCAGCATGAAAGTAGAGAGTCCTGGCCTCGGTATTCTTCGGCGGCCAGGCAGAATATTGCCGCCACACATTCGTTCCGGTCTCGAAGACGTAAGCCTTCGGAAGCTTGGCATCGCCCGCGCCTTTGAGATATTGCTCAAAGAATGGGAACAGAATGTTCTTTCGGTAATACTCGCCGGTGTTCGCAGCAAATTCCACGCGTCCGAGATGGTCGCCGTCATAACGCGCCCATCCGCCATGCACCCACGGACCCACCACCAGCGCATTGAAAATTCCAGGATTGTTCTTGTCGATTGCATGAAACGTGGAGAACGGTCCCTGCAGATCTTCGGCATCGAACCAACCGCCGACGGTGAGCACGGCGCAATGAATGTTCTTCATGTGCGGCGCCAGATTCCGCGCCTTCCAATAGTCGTCGTATGTGTCGTGATGGACTTGGTCGTCCCAAAGGGCGCTCTTGCCTTCGAGGTATTTCTGGTAATTCGAGAGGGGGCCGGTGTTCAGGTGAAATTCGTAGCCATCCTTGGTTCCGAAATCGAAGGGCACGAACGTTTTGGGTGGCAACTGCGGATTTTCCTGCGGCTTGAACGCGCTATAAAATCCAAAGTTCGCTGCCAGCATAAACGCGCCGCCGTGGTAGGCATCGTCGCCCATGAACAGATCGGTCATCGGAGCCTGCGGCGAGGCCGCCTTGAGCGCTGGATGCGAATCAATGATGCTGGCCGAGGTGAAAAATCCGGGATACGAAATTCCCCAGATTCCGGCATTGCCGTTGTTGTTCGGCACATTCTTCAGCAGCCAGTCGATCGTGTCGTACATGTCGCTGGCGTCGTCCACATCCTGCTTCGATTTCTTGTTATCAATGTGCGGGCGCATTTCGATGAACGTGCCTTCCGACATGTAGCGGCCGCGTACGTCCTGAAACACGAAAATGTATCCGGCCTTGTCGAATTCTGGGCGACGGGCCGAGATTCGTGCGGTACAGATCCACGCCGTAGGGCGCAACGCTATAAGGAGTGCGGTCGATCAGGAACGGGTAGGAGTGGGACGTATCCTTCGGCACATACACCGAAGTGAACAGGCGCGCGCCGTCGCGCATCGGAATCCGATACTCATACTTTGTGTAGTGCTCCTTGACGACGAACTCGGGCGCATCTGGCCGGTTCTGGGCGAGAAGGCCGGCAGTCAGGGTCAGTGAAAGCAGTACCAGTAGGGGGGACTTGCGATGGGGCATGCGTGCTCCTTGGGTATGAAGAACAGAATAGGCAAGCTACATTCCGGGAGGGAAGCCCGTCAAGCAGATTGCTGCTGGACGGCCTGCAAGCGGTACAATAAATGTTTCGCCACAAAGCGCCGCCGGGCCTGTATTCATGCCCGGTCGGCTGGGGGATCATGTTCGAAGTCACGGTCGAAGATACGTTTGCCGCGGGCCACTACCTGCGCAACTACAAGGGCAAGTGCGAGAATCCGCACGGCCACAACTACAAGATCCGGGTGACGTTGGCCGGCGCGGAACTCGACAAGGCCGGACTGCTGCTCGACTTCAAGGACCTGCGCGAAGTGATGAAGCACGTCATCGAGCGGCTCGACCATCAGATGATCAACGAGATCGAGCCATTTACGGTGATCAATCCGTCCGCGGAAAATCTGGCGAAGTACTTCTACGACGAGTCGAATACCCGCCTGCAGAGCGTGACCAGTGGACGCGTGCGCGTAAAGGATGTGACGGTGTTCGAGACGGACACCACCACGGCAAAGTATAGCGAATAGAATACGCGGATTGGACACGGCTTCTCGTCGAGCAGCTTCGCCGCGAGACAGCTGCTGACGGTTGGCGCTACCATGCAGATCACCGAGATCTACAAATCGTTGCAGGGTGAGTCGACCTACGCGGGCCTGCCGTGCGTCTTCGTGCGTCTGACGGGATGCAATCTGCGCTGCTCGTGGTGCGACAGCGAGTACACGTTCCAGGGCGGCCGCAAGATGACAGTCGAAGAGGTGCTGGATGAGGTCTCGCGTCTCAGTCCCGAAGGTGGCCTGGTCGAAATCACCGGCGGCGAGCCGATGCTGCAGGAGCGCGAAGTGCGTGCCCCTGATGCAGCGTCTGCTGGATGACGGCTACCGAGTGCTGCTCGAAACCAGCGGAGAGCGGCCCCTGGAGCGGGTTCCGGCGGATGTCGTCAAGATCGTGGATGTGAAATGTCCGGACTCGGGTGAGGGCGATACGTTTCGCATGGAGAATCTTGAAGCGCTAATCGCGCATGACGAAATCAAGTTCGTGCTGAGCAGTCGCGCCGACTACGAATTTGCGCGCGACTTTACGCAGTCGACACGATCTGGCGAGTCGCGTGAACGCGGTGCTGTTCTCGCCGGCATTCCGCAAAGATGCCACCGGAGCACGCGACAGTTCGCATTGCCTGCTTGATCCCCAGGAACTGGCGGAGTGGATGCTTGCCGACAACGTCCCGGCGCGGCTGGGCCTGCAGTTGCACAAGTTCATCTGGGATCCGGCGCGTGAAGGGAGTTTAGGGAAGATCGAAGATTGATGGTTTCTGCTGACTGATTGAACACCATTGAGCCTGACGTGGGCGTTTCAATCAACCGTCAGAAATCAATAATCGCCCAAAGCAGCAAGATATGGCGCCCACGAAGCGATCCCGAGCGGTTGTGCTGCTGAGCGGCGGAATGGATTCCTGCGTGTGCGCGGCGCTGGCGGTGCGCGACTACGATGTCGCCGCCGTCCACGTCAGTTACGGTCAGCGGACCGAGGAGCGCGAGCGGCAATCGTTTCTTGGCCATCTGCCTGCGGCTGAAAATCTACGATAAGCTCATGGTGCGGAATGACGCGCTGCGCGCCATTGGCGGCTCGGCGCTCACCGACGACGCGATTGCGGTGCCAGAAGCCGAGGCCGTCGGCCACGGCGTTCCCGTCACCTATGTCCCGTTCCGCAATGCGCATTTCCTGGCGGTGGCGGTGAGTTGGGCCGAAGTGCTGGGCGCGGAAAAGGTGTACATTGGCGCGGTTGAGCCCGATAGTTCCGGATATCCGGATTGCCGCCCTGCTTACTACCAGGCCTTCAACCAGGTAGTGAAAACGGGCACGAAAGAAGGCAACATCGAAGTCGTTACTCCGCTCATCGCCATGCGAAAAGCCGAGATTGTGCAGCTTGGCCTTGAACTGGGTGCGCCCTTCGATTTAACTTGGTCATGTTACAGCCGCGAGGATCGGGCCTGCGGCGTTTGCGATAGCTGCGTTTTGCGCCTGCGGGCTTTCGAAACCGCTGGAGTGCAGGATCCGATCGCGTACGCGGCGCGATAGACATTTTGGAACGGTCAGTTTTTGATGGGCATCAGCACCTGTCAATTAAGGTTTCAATCGGGAATCAAGATTCCACGATGAATCATTTTGGTTTGCCGGGAGGCAAGATGAAAAAGCACTTTGCAATTCTTTTATTCGTAGTACTGGCGCTCGGACTGTGTGTGCCTCCAGTCTTCGCTCAGGCTTCAGGAACGGTGAAGGGTACGGTTAAGGACTCGGACGGCAAGCCCATTGCCGATGCCATCGTGCTCTATGCCAACCTGGACAATGGCCAGAAATACACCATCAAGACCAACAAGAAAGGAGAATATTTCTCGTTGGGAATCTCGCCCGGCAAGTACACCGTCACGCTCTATAAGAACGCCGACGATCAGAAGGCCGGTAAGGAGATGGACAAGGCCAACAACTTCCAGGTTCAGCTTGATGAGAACACGCTGGATTTCGATGCCAAGAAGCAACAGGAAGCGGCCGCCAAAGGGCAGGGCCTTACTCCCGAACAGGTGAAGCAGATTCAGGAGCAGAAGGAAAAGGCCGAGAAGGAAAAGAGCACGGTCGGCAAACTGAATGAAAAACTGAACGCTGCTAAGACAGCTGCCGACGCAGGCGACTTCGATACGGCTATTGCCGCCCTCACCGAAGCCAATCAGACGGATCCGAGCCGCGATCTGGTTTGGTTCAAACTGGGCGACTACTATCGCTTGTCGGCCACCAAGCAGACGGATACTGCCGAAAAGCAGAAGCGGCTGGCATCGGCCGTCGAGTCTTACCAGAAAGCGATTGACCTAAAGAAGGCCGCTCCCGCTGACAAGGATGCTCTGCGTCAGCCAAGACTCTAGCTGCCTACTACAACAACCTGGCAGAAGCCTACGCTAAGTCCGGCAAGACAGACGATGCGGTCAAGACCTACGCAAATGGCTGCCCAAGCCGATCCTACGGCTGCCGCGCAATACTACTTCAACACCGGCGCCGTGCTAACCAATGCAGGCAAGGTTGACGATGCGGTTGTGGCTTTCGACAAGGTGATCGCGGCTGATCCCAATAAAGCGGATGCCTACTACTGGAAGGGCGTCAACATGATTGGTAAGGCAACCCTGAAGGGCGACAAGATGGTGGCGCCTCCGAAGGTACTGCTGAAGCATTTCAGAAGTATCTGGAACTGCAGCCCACGGGTACCTTTGCGGATCCCGCGAAGCAGATGCTGACCAGCATCGGAGCTTCGGTCGAAACCACGTTTGGCAACAAGAAGAAAGCAGCTCCGAAGAAGTAGGTTACTTCGGTACATCACGTTGCAGACAGTCAAGGGCGGCCTCAACGAGGCCGCCCTTTCTGCGTTCGCGGACCTTGGAGGTTACTAAGGACTATGTACTTGCTGTCCCTTCGCGCCAGCCTCGCGGCGCGGTACAGTAAACCTATCCGATTCTCTCCTGTCTGTGGTGCGGTCAGAGTCCTGAGGTAAGAGGAACGAATGGCAGCACCAACAATTGCACCGATTACTGTTGCACTAGAAGGTTTTTCCGGTAGCGGACGCGTGGCGACCCCGGCTTTGCTTGGAGCCATGCTGCGGGCTGCCGCGAAAATCAGCGACTTGATTTTCTCGCCAGGACGTCCACCACAGGTCCAGGTTTACGGGCAGATGATCCCGGTACAGGTGCCGGGCCTTACACTGCTGACACCGGACGACACGCGCCACATCGCCGCCGACCTGATTGGCGACAACAAACAGGCGATCACGACCTTGCGCGAGCACGGAGCCTGCGACATTTCCTTCGGTCTCTCTGGACTGGCTCGTTTCCGGGTCAACATATTCATTCAGCGCGGCAGTTGTGCCGTGGTGATGCGCGTCATTCCAACCGCGATTCCAGAATTTTCGTCGCTACGATTGCCGCAACAGCTATCCGAGATCACCAAGCTGCGCGACGGAATCGTGCTCGTGACCGGAGCCGCCGGGTCGGGCAAGTCTTCCACGCTGGCCGTGCTGCTCGACGCCATCAACCGCGAGAAGTACTACCACATCATCACGATTGAAGATCCGATCGAATTTCTGCACAACCATAAATGTTCCACGATCCACCAGCGCGAGCTGCACAGCGATACGCCGAGCTTTGCTCATGCCCTGCGCTCTGCCATGCGGCAGGCGCCCAAGGTAATCCTCGTCGGCGAAATGCGCGACCGGGAAACCATTGAAATCGTGTTGGAAGCCGCCGAGACCGGACATCTCGTGTTCTCGAGCCTCAATACCATGGACGCATCGAAGACCGTGGAGCGCATTGTCAGTTCGTTTTCACCGTCTGAGCAGCAGTCGGTACGCGAGCGCTTTGCCAAGTCGTTCCGTTACATCATCTGCCAGCGTCTTATGTCGAAAGAGGATCGCACCGGTCGCGTTGCCGCCTTCGAGATCCTGAAAGCCAATGCGCGCACCCGCGAGTGCATTGAAAAGGGCGAACGCGAAAACAAGTCGCTGCTCGATGCCATTCGCGCCGGGACCTCCGAGGGCATGCAACACTTCGACGAAGAGATTGCTCAACTCGTGCGTGATCATGTCATCGATCTCGAGACCGGACTCTCTTTCGCCAGCAATCCCGCGGGGCTGGGCCAAGAACTGGCGCGGTAAAGCGTCTCTTTCCTCTATGATCTGGGTATGTCCGTTGCACCCTTTGATCCCACAGTTTTGAGCTTTGAAGACGCCCGCGGCGCGGTTGAAGAGCACGCCGCGCGAGTTCTTGTTACCGAGACAGAATCGGTTGATCTGCTTGCTGCTGCTGACCGCGTGCTGGCCGAGTCGGTTGCCGCCGATCGGGATCTCCCGCCGTTTCCGCGATCCACGCGCGATGGTTACGCCGTGCGATCCGCAGACTTAGCTCAGCTTCCCGCGACGCTCGAAGTCATTGGAGAAATCAAGGCGGGAGAAAATCTCGAGCGAATTCCCGCCAGGATCGCTGGGGGACAAACGGCTTCGATCATGACGGGAGCGCCCGTGCCCTCCGGCGCCGACGCGGTGGTGATGGTCGAGTACACAGCGCGACAGGGCGATCGAGTCGAAATTACCAGGGGCGTTGCTGCTGCAGACAACATTGTTCCTCGCGGTGCGGAGGCTCAGCAGGGAACTACTCTGATTGCTCGAGGTCAAAGGCTCACCGAAGCGGCGATTGCGCTCGGCCGCATCCGTCGGAAAAAGGCGACTCGAAGTCTACAAGCGACCGACCGTCGCGGTACTCACAACTGGTGACGAGATCGTCGATGTCGAAGCCACTCCTGGCCCAACCCAGATTCGCAACTCGAACAGTTATTCTCTCGCGGCACAGATTCAGCGCGCGGGTGGCCAGCCCGTGCTTCTGCCCGTCGCTCCCGACGAAGCGCATGGATCTGCGGCGGCTGATTGATGAAGGTCTTGAGTCGGATCTGTTGCTGTTGACCGGAGGAGTGTCGATGGGCCGGTACGACCTGGTCGAGCAGGTGCTCGCCGAGATGCACGCAGAATTTTTCTTCACGGGAGCGAAAATACAGCCCGGACGTCCGGTCGTGTTTGGGCGGTGTGGCGCAACCGCCCCCGCCCACGAAGAAAGCCGCGACTTATTTCTTCGGCCTGCCGGGGAATCCCGTCTCGACCATGGTGACTTTCGAACTCTTCGCCCGGCCTATGCTTGAGGCGCTGGCTGGACAGTCCGCTCAGAAGCTGGCATTTCTCCACGCGCGCTTGAAAACTGAAATCCGCATAAAGACCGGGCTCAAGCGTTTTCTTCCGGCAATGCTCTCGGGCGAGTTCGAAAATGTTGAAGTTGAACTGGTCGCATGGCAGGGGTCGGGTGACATTGCCGCGACGGCCCGTGCCAATTGTTACATCGTGATTCCGCCGGACCGCGAGCGCATTGCCGCGGGCGAGTGGGTCGCGGTGATGCTGCGATAGTTGTTCGACCAAGATGGCGAAGCGAGCTCAAAAATACGGCTGGCTGTCCCATGTAAGATAGAAGTTCGGCATGGCAAAGAAGTTATCTCATTACGACGACGCAGGGCACGCCCGGATGGTGGATGTCTCCGGCAAAGCACCGACGAAACGCGAGGCCGAAGCCAGCGCTTTCGTTGCGATGAGCCCCGCCGTGCTCGCTGCGCTGTCGAAAAATCCCAAGGGCGATCCGCTTGAAGTGGCGCGCATCGCCGGCATCATGGCCGCAAAACGCACGGCGGAATTGATCCCGATGTGTCATCCGCTTGCCCCTCGCGCTCGTTGATGTGGACGTGCGTGTGTGCGAGAATGGCGTCGCAATTACCTCCAAAGTGACCACGGCCGCGGAAACTGGCGTCGAAATGGAGGCACTGGTTGCGGTCAGCGTCTCGGCGCTCACGATCTACGACATGCTGCAAGGCGATGGATAAGGGGATCGAGATTCGCGAGATTGTGTTGGAGCGGAAGAGTGGGGGAAAGAGCGGGGAGTACCGGCGGAAGAAATAGCTAACAGTCATGGCCAATAACGTCAAAGTGCTGTTGGTAGACGACAATCCGATGGTGCTGGGGATGTTGCAGCAGGCGCTGGTTCCGCTGGCCCAGGTGACGACGGCGACCGACGCTGCGGACGCGCTTTTGAAGGCCGTGGACGATCCTCCGGAATTGGTGGTCTGCGACTACCGCATGCCGGGAATGGATGGGCGTCAATTTGTCGAGAAGCTGAAGAGCCGGCCGGCTACGGCGAATTTTGCCTCGGTGCTGATGGCCAGCAAGGCGGACATTGCCGAGCGCCTGTCGCCGCAGGATGCCGCGGACGATTATCTGGAGAAACCGTTTTTTCTGAAGGACGCCACGCGCCGCATCAAGCGCATGATTGACCGCATTGCGCTCGAGAAGATGGCGAAGACCGCGCCGTCGGATGGCGTCGTGCGCGGCAGCCTCACGCAGATGAACGTGATCGACCTGATGCAGTCGCTCGAGATGGGCCGCAAGAGCTGCCAGCTTTCGCTGAGCAACGAAGGCGACAAGTGCGAAGTGTTTTTTGCGGAAGGCCAGGTGAAGCACGCGACCTACGGATCGCTGGTCGGCGATGAGGCGGTGTTCAAAGTCTTGCGCTGGACGGGCGGAAATTTCCAGCTCGATTTCGAAGGCAAGACCGACAAAGAGACGACGCAGCTCAACACCCAGGGACTGCTGATGGAAGGGCTGCGGCTGCTCGACGAATCGGCGCGCGATGGCGGCGGGGAAGCCGAGACCGTTGCGCGCACCCGAAGCCGCAACGCCAGCGCACAGCGCGCCGCCTCCAGCCCCGTTTCCAACCGCCAGCCCGGCGGGGCGCAGAAGGGAAGAAGAGGAAGATGTCCTCCTCGATGGCTGACGCGGCGGCCCCGACGAGACTCACAGCGGCGGTGATCACGGTCAGCGATTCCTGCGCTCGCGGGGAACGCGAGGATCTATCAGGTCCAGCGGTTGTCGCAACTCCTGCAAAAGCTGCACTTCTCAGTGACGGCGACGAAGGTTGTTCCTGACGACCCCATTCAGATTCAAAACCTGCTTATTCGATTGGCGCGGGAAGTGCAGCTTCGTGGTGACTACCGGCGGGACGGGGATCGCTGCGCGCGATGTTACGCCGGAGGCTACCGTCGCGGTTTGCGACCGGCTGTTGGATGGAGTGGCCGAGCGAATGCGCAGTGAGGGGAGCAAGAAGACTCCGTTTGCCGCGTTGAGTCGCGGGGTGTGCGGTGTGCGGGGGAAGGCGCTGATTCTCAATTTGCCGGGGAGTCCGGCGGGGGCGGTGGAGTCGCTGGAGGCGGTGGCTGGGTTGGTTCCGCATGCGATTGACTTGCTGAGCGGGAGAACAGAGCACACTTAGGGAAAGCAAAATTCCTGGCAATGGCTCCGGTTGCGGCCGGGGCATTTTTTCTTTTTGCTGGAGATGCCGCTTTTTATGCAGGTTCTGCGTCGACTTGGTTTGATGTCATACAGTCACGTCACTTGAGCTTGTGATACAAGAATCGTTCTCGATAGACGTTCCCAAGAGGCGAAAAGATGACCCCTGATGAGCGAGAACGCATGATGGCGTTGTGCAACCAGATCGCGGTGGAAAAGAGTCACCAAAAGTTTATGGAGCTGGTGCAGGAACTCAACGATCTTCTAGCCCGCAAAGAACACCGGATGGAAAACGATAAACCCGCCTCCGAGTGAGGGGGCGGACGACTTAGTCCCGGCCGGTGGTACTGGCCTGCAATTGATCCCCGATACGCTCCAAAAAATAGCTGAGCTCCAGGACAAGGGCGGAAAATTTCTCTCGGTCATTTTCAGCGGTGATCCTCTCGCACAGATTCATCAAGCGATCTCGTTCTTCAGGGGTCATCTTGCGCCTCGCGGAAAACGGGAGATTCCGGAGAATGGTTATGCCAGACGGCATACCTTTTCGTCAAGCCGGAAATCCCGATTCCGTTTAGGTGGGAAGGGTCCAGGCAGGCGGATCGGTTATCTCCGGTTCCGGCTGCAGGCTTTCCCGGTCCCAACACGGCGCGGCCGGGAATACATCCGGCACCAGTTTGCCGTCGTCGATCAGCAGCGTTCCTCCTACAACCAGATAGTGAACGCCGACGCTGGGCTCCATGGGCTTCTCGAAGGTGGAGCGGTCGGTGATGGTCTGCGGATCGAAGACGACGATGTCGGCGTCGGCGCCTTCCTGCAGACGTCCTTTCTGGCGCGCGGCGGGGGTGGAACGCTCCAGCATCTGCGCGGGCATGAGCGTCATCTTGCGGAGCGCTTCCATCAGGGTGAGCGTCTTTTTCTCGCGAACATATTGCGCCAGCACGCGCGAGTAGGTTCCGGCGTTGCGCGGATGGCCTTCGGCTCCGTCGCTGGCGATCATGATCAGCGGGTTGGGGATGATGGCGTCGACGATTTCCTGCGTGTTGGCGAAGACCAGCACCGATTGTGGCGTGCTGGAATTGTGCAGCTCGTCGAAGCGCTCCTTGGTGAGGTGCTCGCCGGTGTCGGGCAGGACGAGATTGCTGTAGTCGATGCCCAGTTTTTCGCGCCAGCCGGGATTGAAGAGCGCGGAATTGATGGCAGTCATGCCGGCGATGTAGGGATAGGCCTCGGTGGTGACGTCGAGGCCGCGGGCGCGCGCTCCCTCGACCAGCGAGAGGCATTCGAGCGAATCGGCAGGCAGGTGCTGTTGATGTGAACGATGTGCAGCGGCGCACCGGTGATCGCGGCGGCGCCGATTACTTCCTCGACGGATTCGATGGCGGAGCCGGGCTCGATGCGTCCGAAGCTGCGCATGTGGGTGTAGACCGGCAGCTTGCGCTCGGCGGCCACGCGGAACATGTCGATGACTTCGAGCCGGGTGGCGCCGGGAGTGTATTGAATGCCCATGCCGATGCCGAGGGCGCCGGCGTCGAGTTCGTCGCGCAGGCGTTGCTGGATGTGCTCGATCTGCTCGGGCGTGGCGGGTTGGTCGGTGGCGGGTCCGCTCTTGGGCAGAATCTCAGGAATGCCGGCGCGCGGGTCAATCACTTCGGGCGGCAATGGAGCGCCGAAAATCAGAGCGCGCGCCGCCACGTGGCTGGCCGTGGTGCCGTAGTGGATGAGCGAGTGTCCTTCTTTGGACTTCAGAAACTGCGTGACGTCGGGGGCGCCGATCTCCATTTCCAGCGCGGTGGTCACGCCGTCGAAGGCTTTGACGCGCTGGCTGGCGAGTTCCTGGCCGTGCTGGTGCAGGTCGATGAAGCCGGGAGCGACGACGAGGCCGGCGGCGTGGATGACGCGGCGTCCGCTGAGCGGCTCGGCGGAGATGCGGGCGATCTTGCCGTCGCGGATGCCGACGTTGCGGACGGCGTCGAGGCCAGTTTCGGGATCCATGACGCGGCCGCCTTCGAGGACGAGGTCGTATTGCTGGGCGGCGAGCAGAGTGGCAGCGAGAGCAGGAGGAGAGAGAGGATCAGGTTGCGCATAGAGGCTCCGAAGGAAGCGATGATAGCAGGTGGGCGTAGGATCTGGACTTCAGACCTCGGACCTCAGACCTCAGACCTCAGGCCTGATACCCCGATTGGGACAGACTTTGGCCGCGAGATGACGACACGGCCTGGACGGAGGAGGGCGTCGGTCCCTACATAGCCTTCTGATCACGTACACTAACTGTTTCCTTGAAGACGATTGGACACATTCTGGCGCGCTATACGGCGTGGATCCTGGGGCTGATGAAGGTGCTCGGGATCTGGGGTCCGTTTGTGATTGCGTTTGCCGACAGCGCGCTGCTGGGCATGCCGGTGGATTTCGTCGTCGCGACCTATGTGTATCAGGACCGCAGGCGGATGCTGCTTTACGTCGCGATGGCGTCGCTGGGGTCGGCGCTGGGCAGCATTCCGCTGTACATCATCGGATATCTGGGCGGCGAGAAGGTGCTGCGCAAGCGGATTTCGGAGGAGCGCTTTCTGAAGATTCATCGCTCGTTTGAGCAGCATGAATTCTGGGCGCTGATGTTTCCGGGGATGCTGCCGCCGCCGATGCCGTTCAAGATCTTCGTGCTCGGCGCGGCGGTGTTTGAGATGCGGTTCCGCGATTTCCTGGTGGCGATTTTTGCTGGGAAGGTTTGTGCGGTTTCTGGTGCTGTCGGTGCTGGTGCTGTGGTTTGGACCGCAGATTGTGGGGTTATTCGGCGGAGTGTTCAAGCAGCATTGGATTTTAGTGGTGGGCGTGGTCGGGGTTTGCGTTTGTGGGTGGTTGGTTTGGTGGATCAGGGGCAGGGCTGAAGCGGTCGGCGAGTGAGCGGGGATGTTCTGCAGTGCAGCCGCGACAGAAACCGTCGCGGCTCGGACAGCCGATGCTCACAAACATCTAGGCGGCTGCGGTGTGGTCGCCGGACTTGTTCATCCATTCGGAGAGGGCGTGCATCAGAACCGGCGTGCCGAACATCGCGAGCGAGAAGAATAGGTCGCTCTCGGCGGTCCCGCGGAAGAACGGGACGCCCGCGGTGTAGGACATCATCAATCCGTTGAAACCTCTGGGGTACATTTCTGGCCACGCGGCCCACACGGCGAAATTGCTGACCAGAAAGAACGAAACCGAACTGGTCACGGCGGCGCCGACCACGCGCCAGAAACCAGCCTTCTCGCGCAGATTGGTGCCCAGCCACAGAATCGCCGCATACCAGGCCCACGTCACGAGTTGGTCCCACGAAAACGTGTAAGAGTAGATGAACTTGGTCAGAATCACGTCGGTGGCCGCCAGCAGCACCAGCGGAATCCACATCTGGCGGCGAGAGCCGCGCGCGCCAAAAAACAGCAGCGATGCCGCCAAAGGCGTGAAGTGCCACGCGTGCGGCAGAATGTTCAGCGGCCCCGCGAATGGCAGGAAGCGGACGGCAATGGCCAGCAGCACGAATAGATAGGGCAGCATAATCACCTCGGACGACAAAATCTATTCTGGGCGTTGCAAGGGCTGGCGTCAAGCGACGTCGCGCGAACTTGTTCAGAGCAAAATCGCAAGTGGGGTCGAGGCTATTTGCCGGGTTCCGGAACAACCAGCTGACCCTTCTCGGTGTCGTAGACGTCACCGACCACCTGCAGATTCTTGTCGAGCTGCACAGCGGCGCCGAGCGTACGGCGGCGGCCTCGGCCCCCGGTGATCGCGCTGGGAATGCGCATATAGCGCAGAGTCCTGAAAACGCACGATGTAGCCCTCCTGCGGAGGTTGGAGAGTTTCCGTTTCGGTGATCGGATACTGCGCCCAATCCAGATACACGCGTCCGAGGTAGGACTTTTTCGCGGCCAGAGTAATGGGAGTTTCTTCCGGCTTGTAGCGGATTTCGAGCTTGCCCTCGGGATCGACCTCTGGGCTGAGCGACTCCACCGGCGCGAGGGCAAAGAACGCCGGGGTCTCGACGACGCCGTCCCAGTGGAAGGGATCGATCCACGTGAGGATAGGCGGAGACGCGCAGCGGGTCGGCGCCGTTCGTAGGTACGGGCCTCGAGCGCGTTCACCGCGCGGCGATGCTCGTAGTCGCGCACTCCCCACATCACGACGATCCCGATGAGCGCGAGCGTTGCGGCGACGCGGCCCCGCGGGCCTGCGGCGGCGTGCGCCGATTTCTTTGTCGATCAGAGCGAAAAGAGCCGGGCACAACGAGGCCCAGAATGAGCAGCGCAAGCATCACGGGTTCGACGATGAAGACGATGTCCCACGAATACCACTTCTCGGAAAACGGCCAGAACGGGCGCACGCCGTAGTTGTTGGTGAAGTCGAGCAGGATGTGGCTGAGCCCGGCAAGGCAGGCGTAGAGAAAAAGCAGGCCCCAGCGCGGGGGCAGATTGGGATCTTTCGTTTTGCGGCCGCGCAGACGCCAGAGCAGATAGACGAATCCGACGACGACAAGGGCATCGAGCGGGACTCCGAGGAAACGAATGCGTGAAGCCGCGATGATGAGCGAAGCCGAAGGCGCGCCCGCGAAAGGCCGCGAAAACATCGAGGTCAGGAGCTTCGGCCGCGAGCGTCAGCGTGAGCGTGGCGAGCGCGGTCTTGCGATTGAGTCCGGCGCGGCCCATGCATGCGCCAGTCAGAAAGTGAGTGACGGGTTCCAAGCGGTTCGAGAAATTCTAGTGCCCTGAGCCGGGATACGCCAGTAGCGACTCGGCGACGAACCCAGCGAAGTTGATTTGACGTGGGAAAGTTGGCGAAGTTGCAAAGTAATTCATGGAACTGTGTGGGTGTGGGTTAGCGGGAAGGAGCCAGAAGAGTGAGAGCGTTCGGGACGACCGTGATTTCAGCAGGGAGCATGCCGAGGAGTTCACCGTCGGCCTCGACGTAGATTCTTTCGTTGTCATTGGTGGACGGCAGGTATTCGCAGGAGACTTTCGTGCTGTGGGCGAGCTCAATCCCGGGGATCGTCCAGCGGAGGCGGAGGAGGCCGCGCGTGACGTACGCGAGATACGCGAGGCGGCTGGCGGTGCGGCCGAAGACCAGGCGCATGTCGTCTCGATCGAGTGAAGCACCCGGGGCGAGTTCCTGAACGACACCTCCGAAGTTGCGGATGCGGACTGCCATCAGTTCGGTGACTTCGGCGCGCAGCGAGGCATCCGAGCCGGTTTCAGCGTAGTGGGCTGCGAAGCGCGTCATCGGATAGTTGAACCAGAGATGCCACGCTTTGGCGTAGTAAGCGGCCATGCCCATGCGTTGCTTGGTTCCGGTGTGGAGTTTGTAGAAGAGATGTGCGTCAACGCCGACGCCGGCAGTCACGACGAAATAGCGCTCGCCGGGATTATTGTGAAGGTCAACATACTTTACGCAGCCGAGCGCGATGCGCCGCGGCTCCCCGCTTAAGGTCGCTTTGGCTGCTTTGGTTACGTTGAGGGGGAGGCCGAGGTCGTGGGCGAGGGCGTTGGCGGTTCCTGTCGGGCAGGATCGCCAATGCCACGGGGGAGTTCGCCAGGACTTGCACAATGTTGTGGATGGTACCGTCGCCACCGCAGGCGAAAATCGTGTCGTACCCCGATGCGATCGCACGCCGCGTTTCCTCTTCAGCGTGAGCCGGAGACTGAGTGGGAACGAGGTCGGCATCAACGCCCGCGGCTCGGAGCACGGCCAGCGCGGATTCCAGTTCCCGCTGGCGACGACTGCCGCTTCCGCCAGATTCCGGGTTGTAGAGCAACGCCGCCTTGCGCATAGCGTATTGAAGCTGGATTGTACGCGAGGGTAAACCAGACGGGACAGGCCGTCAGCGGTGTCCCCACTCCCACATGCCGAACATAGCCTTCTGCGGCAGAGGCTGGCCGATTTGTCGCGCAAGCATGGCGATCTGGCCGCGGTGATGGGCGTCGTGCGCGATGAGGTAACCGAGAAATCCGGCAACGTCGGGCCGAAAATTCTTGATACGGCCGTTGCCGGACAGGGCACGGCTGATGATCGCGCCGAGGGCGTTGCGGCTGCTTTCTAGACCACGGACGGCTTGAGCCGGAGTGACTGTAGCGCGATCGAGTTGCGCTGGAATCTCATCGGCCTTGGCGGCCTTCAGCCACATGACGCGCACATTGTGCATGTGGGCGACGATAGCAGCAATGGTGCGCCCCTTGCCGTCGGGCGGCTTCGCGGTCCAGACAACTGGGGGAAGATTTTCAATCAGGTACAGGTTGATGCGGTTGTTGGTATTGAAGGCGTTTATCAACGCAGAGGGAAGCTGGTCGACGTACGAGGGCATTGCCGCGACGGTTTTTGCTCGATCTGCTGTTTTGGGCATTTTGTACTCGCGAAGAACTTGGCAAGGGGTTCAATTTGGCATAAGCTGGGCGCACTTGCAAGGGCGTTTCTGCTACGCCATACCTGGAACTTGGGGCTCGATTTCAAAAATTGAATAGGAGGGTTGACCAGATGAAAATTCTGGCGCGAATGTTGTGCGGTACGTTCGTGTGCGGTGCTCTGCTCTGCGTTGGCTCAATGGCGCAAGATCATGCCTCCCACATGCAGGCTCATGCGGTAACGATGGTGACGGGCTTGGGCAATCTCCATCATCCTGTCTCCACTCATAATCCTCAGGCGCAACAGTTCTTCGATCAAGGCCTGCGGTTCATTTACGCGTTTAATCATGACGAGGCGGCGCGCTCGTTCGAGCACGCGGCGGAACTCGATCCGAAACTGGCGATGGCCTACTGGGGAGTGGCCGAGGCGGTCGGACCGAACTACAACGATCCGGCCGACCCCGAACGTTACAAGCACGCGCACGACTCGGTGCAGAAAGCTGTTGAATTGTCGGACTGGGCCTCGCCCAGCGACCAGGCTTACATTAATGCTCTGGCGAAGCGGTTTCCAGCCGATCCAAGTTCCGACTTGAAGAGGGCTGCCGAGGAATATCGCGATGCCATGCGCAAGGTCGTCGCGCAATTTCCCGATGATCTGGACGCGGCCACGCTTTTTGCAGAGGCTGGGATGAACCTGCATCCCTGGGGGCTTTGGCATCAGGACGGCACGCCCGAAGCCGGCACGGACGAAATCGTGGCGACGCTCGAGTCGGTGCTGAAGCGCGATCCCAATCACCTGGGTGCGGTTCACTACTACATTCACGCCGTCGAGGCCTCGAACAATCCTGAGCGCGCTCTCGCTGGAGCCAACAAATTGGCGGCGCTCGCACCCGGAGCGGGACATATCGTGCATATGCCCGCGCACGTCTACATCCGGACCGGCGACTATGACGCCGCCGTCAAGACGAACGAGCTGGCGGCGGAAGTCGATCGCGCTTACATCAAGGCGAGCGGCGCGCACGGCATCTACCCGATGATGTACTACAGCCACAATCTGCATTTCGTCGCGATGTGCGGCGCCATGAACGGCCGTTACGCCGAGGCACGAAAGAATGCGGATCTGCTGGCGGCGAATGTTGCGCCACACGTGAAAGAGATGCCGCCGCTTGAGGGATTCATGACGATTCCCATGGCAGTCGAGGTCCGGTTCCATCACTGGAATGAAATTCTGAAAATGCCGGCACCGGATGCCTCGATGAAAACGGCTACTGTCTTCTGGCACTTCGGCCGCGGATTGGCCCTGGCCGCGACCGGGAAGTTGGATGCGGCGGAATCGGAGTACAAAGTTGTATCCGATGCAGAAGCCGCTACGCCTCCAGACGTGATCTTTCAAATGCCAATCAATAACAAGGCCAAAGACATTATGAAGATTGCGAAAGATGTTGTCGGCGCAAAGATTGCCATGGCAAAGAAGGACAACAGCGGTGCCATCGCCATGTTGCGCGAAGCCGTCGCGATTCAGGACACACTCAAGTACGGTGAGCCTCCTGATTGGTTCTTCCCCGTACGCGAATCTCTGGGAGGAGCGCTGCTCATGAGCGGAGATGCGGCGGGTGCGGAGAAAGTATTCCGCGACGATCTGGACCGTAACCCGAGAAATCCCCGGTCTCTGTTTGGATTGCGCCAGGCTTTACTGCAGCAGAAGCGTGATTACGATGCCGGGTTCGTGCAGAAGCAGTTCGAGGGGTCGTGGAAGGGTGGCGCGCTCGCGCTCAAACTGGACGATCTCGTATAGTGCACGACTTAAGGGACAGCCGCTCAGGCTGTCCCTAATTCTTTGTTCCGCCTATAATCCTCGGCGATGCCCGCATTCGGAAAGGTCAATTCTCCTCGCTGGTTTCGTTTCGGTTTCATCCCACTCCTTTTATTTTTCACGTTGATCGCGCTGCGTGCGGACCAGTCGGTGAAGCCCGCCGATATGGTGATCCGCCATGCTCGCGTCTACACCGTCGACGAGTCGCGTCCCTGGGCGGAGGCAGTGGCCGTCCGCGGCGACCGGATCGAATGGGTGGGCTCGGATGCGGATGCGGCGGCGCATGTCGGTGCCGCGACGAAGGTCGTCGATGCAGGTGGGCGAATGTTGCTGCCGGGCTTCATCGACTCGCACTTTCACGTTTTGCTGGGCGGCAGCCCCGACGTGCTGAGAATCGAGAACGGAAACACGCTGCAGGAAATTCAGCGACAGGTCAAAGAGTTTGCGGCGAAGCGTCCGGAGTTGAAGTGGATCGAAGTCGAAGGTTGGAACTACTCGGCATTTCCTGACGGCTCGTTGCCGACGGCCAAGGACCTGGAGGGCTTGACCGGTGGCCGCCCTGCGTTCCTCGTCGCCTACGACTATCACACCATCTGGATGAATCGCGAGGCTCTGAAAGATTTCGGTATCACGCGCGACACAAAGAGTGTGATCTTCGCCGAGAAGGTCGAGAAAGATCCGAAGACCGGCGAGCCGACCGGTATCGTGACCGGGTTCGGCAGCACCGGGCTCTCCGAAGAAGCTGAGGCGGAGGTGCGCAAGCACCTGCCTTCACACCAGGGGGATGCGATCGCTCGCGGCGTGAAGTTCAATGTGACGGCTGCGTCGCATGCCGGTATCACGACGGTGATCGATCCGCAGTCGTATCTGGAAGACCTTCCGGTTTACGAGCGCCTGGTGAAAGAGGGGAGTCTGCCGTCGCGGCTGCAAGTTGCACTGTTTCACCGGCGCGGCACAACCCAGGCCACGCTCGACAAGTTCGACGAGGCGCGCAAGAAATACAACGACGACCGGCTGCGCGTCTCGGCAGTGAAACTGTACATCGACGATGTAATCGAGCCGCACACTGCGGCCATGCTGGAACCCTACAGCGACCGCCCCGATACTCGCGGCGAGCTTGACTATCCTGCCGACGAGTTTAAACAAGTGGTCGCACGGCTTGACGGGATGAAGTTCCAGATATTCATCCACTCGATTGGCGACCGTGGCATTCGGACGTCGCTGGATGCGATCGAATATGCCGAGAGGAAAAATGGGCCGCGCGACCGGCGCGATCAGCTCGTGCACATCGAATGCCTGAACCCGCAGGACATCCCGCGCTTTAAACAACTGGCGGTGGTGGCCTGCATGCAGCCGAGGCATTGTGCCCCCGACATTACCGGACAGTGGGCCAAGGCCGTGGGGCCGGGGCGGTCGAAGTATGCGTGGGCGTTCCGTAGCCTGCGTGATTCGGGCGCAACGCTGGCCTTCGCCTCCGACTGGAACGTGGCCGAGATGGAGCCGCTGATCGGAATCTACACGGCACTGACCCGCAAGGGACTCGACGGAAAGCCCGCCGGTGGATGGATTCCGGAGCAGACGATTGATCTCGAAACCGCGATTCGTGGCTACACCATCAACGGCGCTTATGCGAATTTTGTCGAACAGAATCGCGGTTCCATTACGCCGGGAAAATATGCGGATTTCGTGTTGATCTCTGACGACCTGTTCAAGCTTCCTCCCGACAAGATCAAAGACGCCAGGGCGGTTTGGACCGTCGTGGGCGGGCGCGAGGTCTACCGGGCGTTCTGAACGGGCAGCGATTCGAGGAACCTTCCGCATATAATCTTTTGCGATGGCTGCCGTGAAAGACGTGGAAAAAAAGATCGAAGACCTGCGTGAGAAGATTCGCCACCACGAATACCTCTACTACGTTCTCGACAATCCCGAGCTCAGCGACGCCGACTTCGACAAGCTGATGCAGCAGTTGAAGGCACTCGAGTCGGAGAATCCTTCGCTGGTCACGCCAGATTCGCCGACGCAGCGCGTCGGTGGCAAGCCCCGCGAGGGATTCGTCAAGGTGCCACACTCCTCTCCGATGCTGTCGCTCGACAACACCTACAACGAGGAGGAGCTGCGCGACTGGGAGCGGCGCGTGCACGAACTCAGCGGCCGTAAAGACGTGGACTACGTCTGCGAGTTGAAGCTCGACGGCATGTCGCTGGCGCTGGTGTACGAAGATGGCAGACTGTCGCGCGGCGTGACTCGCGGTGACGGATCGGTCGGCGAAGACGTCACGCTCAACGTGCGTACGGTGCGATCCATTCCACTATCGATTCCAAAAGAGAAGTTGAAGAAGGCAGAAATTCCGCCGGACTTCGAAGTACGCGGCGAACTGCTTATGCCCACCGCGTCGTTCAAGAAAGTGAATGAAGAGCGTGACCGCGACGGGCTCCCGACTTTTGCCAATCCGCGCAATTTCACGGCCGGCACAGTGCGGCAGCTTGATTCGAACATCACGGCGCAACGCCGCCTGGATTTTTTCCCCTACATTCTGCTCCAGAACGGCCGCACCTACTTCGATCGCCATTCCAGGACGCTCGACGCGCTCGACGCTGCCGGATTCAAGGTCAATCAAAATCGCAAACTCGTTCACTCCATGGACGAAGTTTGGGCCTTCATCCGGCAGTGGGAAGAGAAGCGTGACTCTCTGCCCTACGAAATCGATGGCATCGTCGTCAAGGTCGACCGTACCGGCCTTCAGGATGAACTCGGATTCACCGGCAAGGCGCCGCGCTGGGCGATTGCCTACAAATATGCGGCGCGCGGCGGTATCACGAAGCTGGAAGATATTCGCTGGCAGATTGGCCGCACCGGCAAGCTCACGCCGGTAGCGGAATTGACTCCAGTTGCCATCGGCGGCACAACCGTCCGCAATGCTACTCTGCACAACATGGACGAGATTGAACGCCTCGGCGTAAAGATCGGCGACTGGGTGCAGGTCGAGCGCGGCGGCGACGTGATCCCGAAAGTGGTCGAAGTGGATAAGGATCATCCGCGCGGAAATCAGGATGTTCCACATCCCGGAGACGTGCCCGGTATGCGACACGAAAGCTGTGCGCATGGAGGGCGAAGTCGACTATCGCTGCGTCAATGCCAACTGTCCCGCGAAACTTCTCGGGACGATTCTGCATTTCGCGTCGCGCGGCGTAATGAACATTGACGGCATGGGCGAGGCGCTGGTCAATCAGTTGATCGAACAAGGTCTGGTCAAGAATGTCGCCGATATCTACTACCTGACAAAGAAAGATCTGCTCAATCTCGAGCGCTTCGCCGACAAGTCCGCGCAGAACATTCTCGATGAGATCAAGAATTCGAAGAAGCTGCCGCTGGAGCGCGTCATCTACGGTCTAGGCATCCGCATGGTCGGCGAACGCACCGCGCAATTCCTCGCCGAGCACTTCGGTTCGATGGAAGCGTTGGCGAATGCGAGCGTCGAAGAGTTGCAGAATGTCAACGAAGTCGGCCCCCGCATCGCCGAGAGCATCGTGGAGTTCTTCAGCATCGCCGCGAACCGCAAGCTGGTCGAGCGCCTCGGCGGCGCTGGCCTCGCGTTCAAAGGCAAGAAGAAGGAGCGCGGCACCAAGCTCGCGGGCAAGACATTCGTTCTGACTGGCACGCTGGCGAAGTACACGCGCGACGAGGCCAAGAAGATGATCGAAGATGCCGGCGGCCGCGTCTCGGGCTCAGTCAGCAAGAAGACAGACTACGTAGTGGCAGGCGCGGATGCCGGGTCAAAGCTGGACAAGGCGAAGGAGTTGGGCGTGGCGGTGATCGACGAGAAAGAAATGGAAGAACTGACGGGCTGATACCCTAAATCTGGGTTATCGCCTCCCGCATCCTCCCCCACGTCACATCCAGCGTCTCCGGCAACACCCGCGTTTCCCCCACCACCGACACGAAATTCGCATCCGCCACCCAGCGCGGCAGCACGTGCATATGAATGTGTCCCGCGATCCCGGCCCCGGCGGCCTTCCCGATGTTCATCCCCAGATTGATGCCGTCTGGTCGGTAAAGCTGGCGCAACACAGTCTCCATCCGCTGCGAAAGCGCCATCATTTCGTTGGCCGCTTCGACCGGCAGCTTCTGCAATTCGTCCAGGTGCGCGTAGGGTACGACCATCACGTGCCCGGGCGTGTACGGATACGTATTCAGAATGACGTAGCAATGCTGGCCCCGATGCACAATGCGCGCCTTGGCATCATCCTCTTTCGGGGCTTCGCAGAAGACGCATCCGGCAGTCTTTTCCGTGGCCGAGACGTAGGCATACCGCCACGGCGTCCACAGATAATCCATAGCAGGGCAGGTTAGCAGATGGGAGCTTGTTCCGAAACCGTAACAGCTGAAACATGGCTGTAACATTCGCCGGATTTGCGTTTGACACTGTTCGCGCGCGGTTGCTATAGTCGAAGAGTTCCCATTGGACGCGGGTTCTCTGTAAAACGTCCGACAGCTGGGATTGTCCAAGCTCACTCGCCAGGGTGGGCCCACCACAACCAAACGACTCATCCAGCAGTCCGCAACGCAGGCCCCGCATCCCGTCATCAGAGAGGCATAACCTTGTTCGACGACACCACCGCCCACAACTCCGAATCCAACTCCACCGTCATGACTGAAGCCGAACCCACGACGACCGAGCAGCAACACCAGCCCGAACAAAATCAGGCTGCCGCCACCACCGACCCATCAGCCGAGACGCACGAGGCTGCTGCGGACGACAAATCCGCCGCCACCGAAGACTTCGCCTCCGCGCTCGAGAGCTTCACCACCGAGACCGAAGAAGCGGCCAGCGAAGACCACGTCATCAAGGGCACGGTGCTCAAGCTGACGGGTACCCACGTGGTGGTGGATATCGGCGCCAAGTCGGAAGGCATGCTGCCGCTGGCGGAGGTGCTCGATCACGAGGGCAAGCCGAAGTTCAAGCCCGGCGACGAAATCGACGTCATGCGCGACAAGGGCCAGACCGAGGAAGGCTACATCAACCTCTCGCACCAGAAGGCGCAGCGCCTTCATGCCTGGGATGAGATTGAAAAGGCTCATCAGCGAAAAGCAGCCGATCAAGGCCGTCGTGATTGACCGCATCAAGGGCGGCCTGACGGTCGACATTCATGGGCGCGCACGCGTTCCTGCCCGGCTCGCAGGTCGATCTGCGCCCGGTCCGCAATCTGGACGGCATGAAGGGCCAGACGCTCGAAGTCGCGGTCATCAAGCTGAACAAGAAGCGCGGCAACATCGTCGTCTCGCGCAAGCAGCTTGCTCGAAGGCGAGCAGAACGAGAAGCGCTCGAAGACGCTCGAGCACCTGGAAGAAGGCGCGGTTCTCACCGGAGTGGTGAAGAACCTGACCGAGTACGGCGCGTTCGTCGATCTCGGCGGAATCGACGGCCTGCTGCACATCACCGACATGTCCTGGGGACGTCTGACTCATCCCAAGGATCTGGTGAACGTCGGCGACCAGATTCAGGTCAAGGTTCTGAAGTACGACAAAGACAAGCAGCGCGTCTCGCTGGGATTCAAGCAGCTCACGCCCGATCCCTGGCTCGATGCCGAGCACCGCTATCCGGTGGGCGCGCATGTGCGCGGACGCGTGATCAGCGTGACCGACTACGGCGCGTTCGTGGAGCTCGAGCAGGGAATCGAAGGCCTGGTCCACGTCAGCGAGATGACCTGGTCGAAGCGCATGAAGCATCCGTCGAAGCTGGTCAATGTCGGCGATCAGGTGGATTGCGTGGTGCTCAACGTGAATCCGACCGAGCGCCGGATTTCGCTCGGCATGCGGCAACTGGCGGCCAATCCGTGGGATTCGCTGCATGAGAAGTACCCGGTCGGCGCGACGGTCGAAGGCCGGGTCCGCAACCTGACCGACTTCGGCGCCTTCATCGAAATCGAAGACGGCATCGACGGCCTGGTGCACGTCAGCAACCTGAGCTGGACCAAGCGCGTGAAGCATCCTTCGGAGGTCCTGAAGAAGGGCGATCGCGTGAAGGCCATCGTTCTCGCGATCGAACCGGACAAGCGCCGCCTGTCGCTCGGCGTGAAGCAGCTTCAGCCAGATGTATGGGAGTCGTTCTTCGAGACCCATCATGTCGGCGACGTCGTCCACGGCAAAGTGCTGCGGGTCGCGACGTTCGGCGCGTTCGTCGAAATCGCCGAGGGCGTCGAAGGCCTGTGCCACAACTCAGAAGCGGTCGATGGCAACGGCCAGCCCCTGCACTCTGGAGCCGGGCGTGGAGCACGACTTCAAGATCATCAAGATGAGTCCGGAAGAGAAGAAAGTCGGACTCAGCATCCGCGCCGTGGGCGAAGAAGCTTCGCGCTCGGAAGTGGAAGCCTACAAGCAGCCGGTGTCGAGCACCAGTTCGACCATCGGCGAGCTGATGACCTGGAAGCGCGCGAGTAACGAAAACAACTAGTCTCCTTACGCTTGTCATCCTGAGCGGAGTAGCAGCTTCGCGAACGCGAAGCTGCTACGCGGTCGAAGGACCTCGTGCTCCCCTGGCGCTGCCATGGTCCTGGCAGGGAGTGCTACTGACTCAGCGCTTTGTCCGTTCCCCGGCCCTGTTCTAGAATCATTCGTTTGCCCAAAGTCATCTCTTCTTACTGAGGACTATTCCTTTGCCCGAAACCATTTACGACGTAGCCATCATCGGCAGCGGACCTGCCGGATACACCGCTGCCATCCGCGCGGGCCAATACGGCCTGAAAACCGCGCTCATCGAGAAAGACGGATTCCTCGGCGGCACCTGCCTGCACGTCGGTTGCATCCCGACCAAGGCGCTGCTGTTCAACGCCGAACTCTGGGACCACTTGAAGGATGCCAAAGAATTCGGCATCGAAGGTGTAGACGCGCGCAAGTTGAACTGGGCTGCGATTCAGGAGCGCAAAGGGAAGATCGTTGCCAAGCACGCCAAGGGCCTCGAATTCCTGATGAAGAAAAATAAAGTCGAGACCGTGAAGGGCTACGGCAAACTGACCGGTTCATCGCAGAACGGCATGCACACGGTCGAAGTCACGCACGATGGCAAGGCGAGTCATCTGAAGGCGAAGAATGTAATTCTGGCAACGGGCTCTGAAGCGCGCATGCTACCGGGCCTTGAGGCCAGCGACCGCATTCTCACCAATATTGAAATCCTCAGCCTGAAGGAACTCCCTAAATCGTTGGTGATCGTCGGCGCCGGAGCAGTTGGCGTTGAGTTCGCTTCGATCTATCGCTCGTTCGATACTGAAGTCACGATCATCGAAATGTTGCCGCGTCTGGTGCCAGTCGAAGACGAAGAAGTCTCGAAGGAACTGGCCCGCGTCTATCGCAAGCGCGACATCGCGTTTCACACGGGCGCGAAAGTGGACAAAGTTGAGAAGACGAAGGCCGGCGTCGCTGTCACCATCTCGGTGGATGGCAAACAGCAGAAGATTGAAGCCGAAAAAATTCTGATTGCGGTGGGCCGCAAACCGCGCACACAAAATATTGGCTTGGAGCGCACCAAAATCAAGCCCGACCGCGAATTCATTAAAACCGATTCCTGGATGCAGACCGCAGAGCCCGGCGTCTATGCTGTCGGCGACATCGTGCTGGGCACGCCTCAATTGGCCCACGTCGGAGCGATGGAAGCGCTGGTCGCAGTCGCGAAGATTGCTGGCAAGCCGGGGAAGCCCATCAATCCCGAACACATTCCGGGTGCAACGTATTGCCATCCCGAAATCGGCAGTGTCGGCCTCACGGAAACCAAGGCCCGCGAAGCGGGATACAACGTGAAGGTGGGCAAGTTCCCCTTCACCGCAAACTCGCGTGCCTCAATCGTCGGGCAGCACGAAGGTTTTATCAAAATCGTCTCGGACGCCGACTACGGCGAGATTCTGGGCGTGCACATTATCGGCCCGCAGGCCACAGAGTTGATTGCAGAAGCCGTCGCCGCGATGGAACTCGAGGCCACGGTCGAGGACCTGATGTGGACTATTCACGCGCATCCCACGTTGGCCGAGGCTATGCTGGATGCCTCCAACAGCGTATATGGGCTAGCGATCAATGCATGAACCTCGAGGCCACGGATCACACGGATAAACGCGGATGATGAAACAATGATAAAGATCAAAGACGCAGGCAAAGAACGCATTGTCATCCTGAGCGCGCCCTTTGCGCGAAGGACCTATGCAACTCCTCTGTGTCCCCGTGTCCTCTGTGGTGAAGATTTTGACCTTGATCTCCATCCTCCAACTCGGCACCCTAGACTACGCCACAGCCCTCCGCCTGCAGCAACAGCTAGTAGCCCTCCGCAAAGAAGAAAAAATCGGCGACGTCCTGCTCCTGCTAGAACACAAACCCGTCATCACGCTGGGCCGCAATGCGAAAGCCGCCAATGTGGTCGCCTCGCCCGAACTCCTGATGAAGCGTGGCGTCGAGCTCTTCGAATGCGACCGCGGCGGTGACGTCACCTTCCACGGTCCGGGGCAAATCGTCGGCTATCCCATCTTTGATCTCCGCGGATTCGCTACGCCCGACGGCAAGCGCAAAACGTTAGGCGTGATCGAATTTGTGCGCCGCCTCGAAGAGGTCCTGATCCGCACCTGCGCCGACTTCGCCATCTCCACCAAGCGTGTGCCTGGCTTGACGGGAGTTTGGACGGATCCCGACTCCTATGTCATCCCGAGCGGAAGAGAACGATTCGGAGAATCGTTCTCTGGAGTCGAGGGATCTTGGGTTTGGTGCCGAAGCCGAAGCCAAACTCGCCGCCATCGGCGTCCACGTCTCCCGCTTCGTTACGTCTCACGGTTTTGCGCTCAACGTGAACACCGACCTCGCCTTCTTTAACCTGATTGTCCCTTGCGGTATCACATCCAAGCCCGTGACTTCGATGCAGCAACAGCTCGGCAAGCCGCAGGACCTCAACTCCGTTGCCGAATCCATCTCCCGCAACTTCGGCGTCGTCTTCCAGAGTCAGATCCTTTGGGTCGAAACCTTCGACGCCCTCCTGGGACGCACAGTCGGCGTACCCATGCGGCCGCCCACCGAACTGCGTCAACTTCACAAAGAAGACGGCACGAGCTGCGCATAGCCCCGAATTCAGTGCGATATCGGCCAGAGTCGTTTCTGAAGAAGGTGCCCGACAATCAGCCACTGCAAGGAAGCGATGACGAAAAGACAGCACGCGCTAATGTAGGAACCTTCATAGGTGCCTACGTGCAAGAGAGGCGACAAAGGCAACAACAGTAGGCCGCAAGCGGCTTGGACCAGAGCCGAAGGCATGTCTACCCACAACAGAGACTTCAGAATCCAGGACTGATAGTAGTAATGAAAAGGCCTTCCCGCAAAAAAGGTCCAGTCGGCGCCCTGCGTGCCGTCAAGGAAAGCAGCGGCTGCCCGTGAGGGAGGCCCCATACTCTGCACACCGAGGTAGAACCATACGGCGTGAATCGTGGCGAAAGCCCATCCAACTCGACTCAAAGCGCAGGCACGGAGAAACGTTCCGAGGCGTTGTCTGAGTGAAGATGGCATGGGTTACCGACCCTCACAGTGTATTTGACACCGGACCTCATCCCTGGCCAACCCGCCCTAGCCCAATCCCCCACTCTCGCGATACCATGAATACAACGCGCCTTCCGCGCCGCCTTACATGGGGAGCAAAAAGCAGAAGTCTAAGCACAATTCCAACGGGAATCGTCCGCGCAACGGATCGCGATCCACCACCGCTCGTGTAGGGGCGGACGCATTCGTCCGTCCGATCGAGCGAAGCTCGAAAGGCTCTTCTAACCAGGACCTCCGCACCTACTCCATCCCCGACTTTCGCCTCGAGCACCCCGACTTCACCGTCCGCCAGCGCATCGAAAAAGACAAGCAAGGCGCCGAGCATGTCCGCTACGAAGTCACCGGCGACCTCAACGCGCCCGTCCCGCCCATCCGCGACTCGAAGTATCTCGACAAGCAGCAAGTGCATCGAGATCTACCGCTGGATGCTGCTCAACCGCAAGATGGAAGTCGCGCTCGAAAATCTCTACAAGCAGGGAAAGGTTGTCGGCGGAGTTTATTTCGGACTCGGCCAGGAAGCCTGCTCCTGCGCCTCCGCCTACGCGCTCGACAAAGACGACTGGTTCGCGCCCATGATCCGCAACCAGGGATCGCTGCTCGTCCGCGGATTTCGCGCCCGCGACACCATGATGCAGTACATGGCCAAGGCCGACTCGCCCACCAAAGGCCGCGACGGCACCTCGCCACTTCGGCGACATCGAAAAGCGCAACATGGTCTCGCCCATCTCCATGCTCGGCGATCTCATTCCCGTGCTCTCCGGCGTCGCTCTCGGCGCGCGCCTGCAAGGACGCAACGTCGCCGTCATGACCTACATCGGCGACGGAGGCCAGTCCACCGGCGTCACCTACGAAGGCATCAACTTCGCCGCCGTGCAGAATCTCGGCCTCGTGCTCTTCGTCGAGAGCAATCTCTGGGCGTACTCCACGCCGACCGAAATGCAGTACCGCTGCAAAGACCTCGCCGAACGCGCCATCGGATACGGCATCCCCGGCGTGATCGTCGACGGCACCGACGCCTGCCAGGTCTACGACGCCGCCCACGAAGCCGTCGAACGCGCCCACCGCGGCGAAGGCCCCACGCTGATCGAAGCCAAAATGATGCGCATGAAAGGCCACGCCATCCACGACGCCGCCAGCTATGTACCGAAGCCGATGTTCGACTTCTGGAAAAAGCGCGATCCGATCGCGCGCTTCGAGAATTATCTGGTGAACGAAAAGAAGTGGCTGACGCCGAAAGAGAATGCAGCGCTGATTGCGGAAGTGGAAGAAGTAATCGAAGCAGAACGAGAGATCGCGGTGAACTCCCCGATGCCCACACCCGAATCCGCCGAAGGCGGCGTCTTCTGCGAAGACGGCTGCCACGAGATCAAACCGAAATACGGCATGCCGAAAGTGAAGAAGGGAACCGGCAGCTACAAAGAAACCGAAGCCGCGGTGCATTTGAAATAGAAGTATCCGCGTAGATCCGTGAAAATCCGTGGCCGTCGGTTTTCCTTGAAACCTTGAAACTTTGAAACCCGAAACTCGACACCTATGCAACTTACCTACCTCGAAGCCATCCGCCAGGGAATCTGGGAAGAAATGGAACGCGACCCCTCCGTCTTCTGCCTCGGCGAAGACATCGGCATTTACGGCGGCGCCTTCAAAGTCACCGACGGATTCATCGACCGCTTCGGCCCCGAGCGCGTCATCGACACGCCCATCGCCGAGTCCGCCATCGTCGGCGCGGCCTTCGGCGCGTCGCTCACCGGCATGCGTCCCGTCGCCGAATTTCAGTTCATGGACTTCATCGGCTGCGCCTTCAACCAGATCAGCAACATGGTCGCCAAGACGCACTATCTCTGGGGCGCGCCCGCGCCCCTCGTTCTGCGCGGCCCCAGCGGCGGATACGTCCACGGCGGTCCCTTCCACTCGCAGAATCCCGAGATGTGGTTCGTCCACAATCCCGGCCTCAAAGTCATCTGTCCGGCCACGCCCTACGACGCCAAAGGCCTGATCAAAGCCGCCATCCGCGACAACAACCCGTGCATCTTCTTCGAGCACAAATATCTCTACCGCCGCATCAAAGACGAAGTCCCCGTCGGAAGATTACGTCGTCCCCATCGGCAAGGCGAACATCGTCCGCGAAGGCCGCGACCTGAGCATCATTACTTACGCCGCGATGGTTCACACGGCGCTCGAAGCCGCCGACATCCTGAGCAAAGAAGGAATCGATCTCGAGATCGTCGATCTGCGCACCGTCTCGCCTCTCGATCGCGAAGCCATCGCGCAAACCGTAAAGAAGACGAACAAAGTCATCATCCTGCACGAGCACTCCCGCACCGGAGGCCTCGCCGGAGAAATCGCCGCCATCATCAACGAAGAGGCCTTCGACGATCTCGACGGCCCCATCGTCCGCATCGCAGGCCTGGACTCAGCGGTCCCCTTCTCTCCGCCGCAGGAACATCACTATCTGCCGAAGGTCGAAGACGTGGTCCGCGAATCCCGTCGCCTGAAGGCGTACTGATACGAAGCTGTAAGAGATCATGTGGGGACAGCCGCCCTCGGCTGTCCGTCGAGCGAAGCTCGGCTTCTGGGAATTGGCGCCGCTCACGCTCTATCTGCCAACAATAGATACTTCTGGAGGCCTCATGGGCAAGTTCGCTCTCGGTGTGGTCGTCACTCTTCTCGTCCTCGTTCTCGGCGGACTCGGCTTCGCCATGCTCGGATTCTTCCCGACCGCCTGCCAACGTCGAGCCCCCGCACCTCGGAGCGTCATCTCGCCATGGGCGCCATGGACGCCTCCATGGAGCGCCACGCCCCTCGCGTCAACAATCCGCTGACGCCCACCGACGAGAATCTGAAAGACGGCATGAAGCTCTACACCATGAACTGCGCTCTCTGCCACGGCGGCCTCGATCGCAAGCCGTCAACTCTCGCGACATTCCTTCTATCCGCCGCCCCCGAATCTCGTTTCCGATCCGCCCGACGATCCCGAGTGGCACATCTTCTACACGATTCGCACCGGCGTGCGTTACACCGGCATGCCTGCCTGGGACAAGACTCTCAACGAGCAGGACATGTGGAAGATCACCATGTTCCTCTCTCACATCGACAAGCTCCCGCCCACCGTGCAGGAATACTGGAAGACCAGCTTCGGCGCCGCCCCGACCGTGGATGACGAAAAGAAAGACGAAAAGAAAGAGGGTGGAGCAGAAACACGATCACCACTAAGCCGGAGTGTTCGCAGGACGAAACTTGAGAGTGCGGCTTCAGCCTGCTCCGCTCACATCCGCTCTACTAAACGCTATAATATTTGTTTGCGCCTGGCCCTCTGTTCAAACCGTGGGCCTCATGGAAGGAAATCATGCCAACTGACATCATCATGCCCCAGATGGGCGAATCCATCGTTGAAGGCACTATCACCAAATGGCTGAAGAAGCCCGGCGACAAAGTCCAGCGCGACGAACCTCTCTTCGAAATCTCCACCGACAAAGTGGACGCCGAAATCCCCGCGCCCGCCTCCGGTGTGCTGCAGGAAATCAAAGTCACCGAAGGCACGACCGTTGGAGTGAATACGGTCGTCGGCACCATCGCAGTCGACGGCGAAGCCGCTGCCGCACCTGCTAAGTCGGCCCCGGCCATTGAGAAGCCTGCGCCAGCAAACCGAAGGAAGAAAAGAAAGCTGCCCCCGCGCCACCGGCGCCGCGCCGCGCCCGCTCCCGCTGCTCACGAAGAGGACGAAGAAGCCCGCTCCTCCCCGCTCGTCCGCAAGATCGCCCGCGAGCACGGCGTCAGCCTCTCGCAAATTTCCGGCACCGGACTCGGCGGCCGCATCACCAAGCAAGACATCATGCAGTTCATCGAGAGCCAGGGATCTGCGCAACCGGCTCCCACCCCCGCATCTGCCTGCTCCCTCTGCGGCTGCCGCTCCGGCGCCGCGCCCGGCAGCTCCCGCTCCCTATCCGGGCGATCTCGTGCCCATGACGAACATGCGCAAGATCATCGCCAAGCACATGATCGAGTCGCGTCGCACCAGCGCGCACGTCCACTGCATGTACGAAGTCGATTTCACCCGCATCGTCAACCTGCGCACCAAGCTCAAGAACGGATTCGAGCAGCGCCACGGTGCCCGCCTCACCTTCATGCCCTTCTTCGTACGCGCCGCCGTCATGGCCCTGCAGCAGTTCCCGATCATCAACGCCAACATCGAAGGCGACAACATCCGCTACCACCGCTACATCAACGTCGGCATCGCCGTCGCTCTCGATTGGGGACTCATCGTTCCCGTCCTGAAGAACGCCGGCGATCTGAACTTCCTCGGCCTGCAGCGCGGCATCACCGATCTCGGCGAGCGTGCCCGCACCAAGAAACTCAAGCCCGAAGACGTCGAAGGCTCAACCTTCACCGTCACCAATCCCGGCCAGTTCGGCGCCGTCTTCGGCCTGCCCATCATCAACCAGCCCAACTCCGCGATCATGGGCGTCGGCGGAATTACCAAGCAGCCCATGGTGATCACCGACAAAGACGGCACCGACTCCATCGCCATTCGCTCCGTCGTTCATCTCACCCTCGGCTACGATCACCGCCTGATCGACGGTGCGGTCGCCGACCAGTTCATGGCGCTGGTGAAGAAGAACCTGGAAACCTGGAGCGAAGAAGTCGGATAGGTCAGGCAGATTTCGTTTAGAACTTTGTCGGAACCGTTGACATCCAAGCGGCACTACGGATGAAGACTGGCTGCCGGCGCCTGGTTTCCGCTCTTCGCCCAAGTGGAGGCGTTGAGGCATTCCACCGTGCCATCAATAATCTTCGAGATGCCGTCCTTGAATTTTTCGGCGTCAACGATCTCCCGAGCCGCGACTGCGTCGATCGTGCTCAGCGCACTTTCCAGAAACGACATCGCCGCGTCCTTTTTTTCAGATCCAGACTTGCTGCCGAAAAGCCCTTCAATTCCATTCACCAAAGCGGGAACGAATGCGATCCCTCTCAACAACTGATTCAGAAAATTCATACTGCCTCCTTTGAAAGTGTTGTGCGTAAATGAAAAGCGCCAGCATTCCTCTCGGGGTGCTGGCAGCTCTTGTTTCCTCTTGAACTCGGCCATCCTGCTATTTCACGGGCGTGCCCCTTTTGCTTGCGCTGTCATGGGCCTGAATGAGTGCCTTGATCTCCGTTTGTCCCTCGCGCAGTTCTCCCAATTCAACTTCGGTGCGAATCCGCCCTTCCGTATTGGTTGCCGCGATCTGCTCCAGACGAACGATGCGCGCTTTCGTCGCTTCGATCTCGCTGTCTTGCCGGGCGCTGTTGCGGGCGTCTTGTATGACGTACCCCGTTAGCGAGAGGGCGATCGCACCTAAGGCGATCAAGGTGCGGCTGTCGAATTTCAGCAGTCGTTCCTCTTTGACGGCCTTGAGCTGGTTACTCCAGTTCTCCTGCAGTGACTCCGCCAAATCGTGCATCTCAGCTAACTTGTCGAGTACCTCGAACTGGAAATCCTTCGCCGTATACTGAGCCGCGTCCCAACCTTCTCGACCGCCGCCCGATACCGCTGCTTGTACTGAAAGCTCTCTTCGTTCATAACGGATAATCCACATGCAAAGCGGCCGCATACCTGGAATATCGTGGCGGCGCCGAACTGTTCTGATCCTTCATCGCCAGGCTTCCGCGTGCCGCGGTGTACCCCGCCGCCACTGCGTCAACCTCAGTCGTTGCATCTTCGATGCCGTCCGGATAAACGAAGAACGACTCGCTTAACCCCGCAACATTCGTCTCTATCGTCGACTTGGACTTCGTCATCTCGTCTGGTACGAGTTTGGTCTGGTCATACAGCAGTGCGAACGGCGCAGTCTTGATGTTCTGATTCGACACATTCAGCAGGTTGACCGTTCTCGTGTTCGGGCGAGCGAGAGGCGAACTTGGGTCCGTGATCGAGTAATGCGCGATGCTTGCCAGGTAATCGTGCAAGCCCTGCCTGGTGTTGTACTGCGTCAGGTCGACGCTCAAGTTGTCGCCCGTGGCTCCCGTCACCGACGTAGTGAGCATGGTTCCCGAAATCGAAAGCGTCGCCGCCGTTCCGCTACCCGTGTACTGAATATTCAGCGCGGGCGCATTTGGGTACGGCGTAACGTTCTGCGGACTCAAGTTCGTCACGAAGGAACCACCGCGGCGTTAAAGTTCAGTCCACGCGAACTAAAGACACCCATCAGCGTGTTGATGTACGCTTCAGTACCCGGCGCCGAAACCGACATCGTCAATCGTGAACGAGAACCTGGCCTGATACGCGTTGAAGTTCATCACCACCGGCGCAACTGATGACGAGATGTTTCCGCTTCCCGCGATCCCGCCAATCACGTCGCTCGTCGGAAACTGCGCGATGTTGTTTCCATAGAAGTGCGAGTTCGCGTAGGTGACGTGGTTCCCCCCCGGCGTATTGTCCCTCAGTCCCGAGTCCCGGTTCGCATATCCCCGGCAGTTGGTCACGGTGACTGCCGTCTGCGCGCCCGTACTATCCACGCGGAATCCGTCATAATTCAAATGCCCATCATCGTTGAGCAACTGAATATTTGTGGGGTTCGTTGCATTGACGTAGAAGCCGAGTGGCATCGCCCCCGCCGGCACCATACCGTCCGACTCCATATTGGCGAAGACCAGGTTGTCCGATGCGCCCGCCACTCCTACGCCCACATAGTCAAAGTTTTGAACCTTAATGTGCTGGAACGTGAGCCACACTTTGTTGTTGACGTAGATCATTTGCAGCCCTGCAACTTGCGCGATGATCGGCACAACCGACCCATCTCCTGCATAGGTCACAACCGGATTCGTTCCCGCCGGTGAATACACGTAGAGATTTGGCCACGACAGGCACCAGTCGTACTTGCTCACGATGGACGTCGCGCACCCGCTTCCATACGGCTGCTTCCGACCATACTTGGTCCCGAACTGAACCATGTTCACAGTCGGTGAGGGAATTGCCGACGAAATCGTCGCCTTCCACGTACTGCCGGAAACATACGTCCATGACGCGCTTACGAACGCGATCGGCGCAGCCGCCGTAATGACCGGAGGCGCTCCGTTCCCGTAAGCATCAAAGCTGATCGGGCTCTCCGACGTCCCGCTCGAGGGAGCAATCAGCTGCTCGTTCCACGTATCGCCGCGCTTCAGATAGATCACATCGCCGGCCGCAAAAGTTCCGCCGTTGACGTGATTCGACAAAGTCTGCCACGGTGTCGCCAGCGCGGTCCCGTTATTCGAGTCGCTCCCGCCGCTCGAACTCACGTAGTACGTCGCCGCTCCCGCCATCGAGCTAAGCCCCAGCACAATAATGATGAAGACGTGTCTCATAACCTCTGTGTTCCTCTGTGTCCTCTGTGGTAAAAAGCCTTTGCGTTTTCCGCGCCCAATAAAAAAGGCCACCGGCATAGCCGATGGCCCGAAGGCACTCGCTCTTACACTAGTAAGTCTTCTCTAAAACCTCTGTGTCCTCTGCGTTGAAGCTTTTGTCTTCGACGTCCTTACTTCAACAAAAACTTTGGCGCATACGAAACTGTGAATGCATCAACCGGTCCGGTAAAGCTCGCCGGCAGTCCACCCGACGCCGGCGTTATCGTCGCCGCGTTGTAGTGATAGAACTCAATGTTCCCACTGTTATTGCTCGCCAATGCCAAAGGTGCGCTCGCTTCATTCGCGTACAAGCCAAGGTAGTACCTGCCTGGCATCAGCGTTACGGTCGACCCGAAAGGAATCGTCGTGAAAGCTGTGGCCGTTCCAAAGTAGGTATTCGCCACCACCGCCCCCGTGTGTGCGATCAGCGAGTTAGAACTCCCAGACACTCCATAGTAGAGCCCGATGTCATACGTATTCGTCGCGCTCGTATCCGGTGTCACCACATAAACCGTAATGCTCGAGCACTTGACCGGGCGATCAATGTAGATCCCAAACACATTCATGTGCGCAGTTGTCGAATTGAAGGGAACTGTATTGGTTGCGCTCCAGCTATAGCCCCAATCCAACACGGGCGATATATAGTTCCCATCGACATAGGCGGTCGTCGCCACCTTCGTCGAGTTATCCCCCGGCGCCTGGGTCGCCGCCGTCGTCCCGTTCGGTAGCGCCCCAGTCGCCAGTTCGTTCGCGCTCACCGTCACATTCCCCGTCAGCGCATGCCCGTTGACCGTCGTCGTGTTCGGCGTACATCCCGTCACTTGGGCGCACGCGTAATCGCCATTCGCCGCTGCGATGGCTCCCGTTCTTCCAAATACCGAGGGCACGGCATCGTTCCCCGCGGTCAGGACTTTCAGCGGCGCCCCTCCGTTTGCCGAAACGTAGAAGTTCCCGTCGTTGGAAATTCCCAGTGACGAATTCCCCGTCCCCGCTGCCACCATCGCTGTTCCCGGCACCGGAGAACTCACCGTCCACGGTCCCGCCACCAGCAGTTGTCCATTCACCGTCAGGTTCCCGCTGAATGTTCCCGAGTTCGCCGTGATTCCTCCCGGCCCCGTGTAGTTCAGTGTCGTCCCGTTATCCATCAGCGCGCTATCGCCGCCCAGCGCTGTTCCATTGCCCGAGTACAACGCCACTTGCGACGTCACCCCGGTGTTCACCGTGACAGCTCCCGATCCAGATCCGCTCCCGCAATCCGCCCCAGTTCCCGACAACACTCCAGTCGAGCTCACATGCAAACATTGCGCGCCCGTTCCGGTAACTGGCAGCGTCACCGTTCCGCTCGGCACCGTGAGGTTCCCATTTACCGTCACCGGAACATTGAACGTCTTCGCTGCCGCCGTCAGTCGCTCCTGATAATTCGATCCGCTCGGCACCGCTCCGATGTATTCAGAAATCGAAGTGGCCGCGCGCTGCGACATGCCTCCCGTCTGGTCCATTCCAAACGCCATGTCTCCCGCATCGTTCGATGGCCGTTCGCCCGACGATGCCAGCGTCTTAGCGAAATTGGAATCCTGCAGCGTCAGCAAGTCATTCGGGAGCATGTTGATCGGCTTCCCGAAATTCAGCCGTCCTTTGCTGTTCGCTGCTGGACCATTATTCGACAAATCCTGCTGCTGCAGAACCGTCGCGAACGTCGCCGCCCCACTGCTGTTCTCCGTGCTCAGACAGCTGATCCAGATCGGACTTCTCTGTCGGCTTGGTCCCGCGGATCTGCACTGATCCGCGATGATCGAAACTCCTAGGGTCCCTTGGCTTGCCACGGCCGACGGTGCCGCGGCAATCTCGTCCGCGAGCACAACCGAATTGTTGATTGCTAAGTTCGTCGGCCAGAACCAGAATGCCGGAGTGAACTGCTGTGCCGCCACCGTGTAGGAACTCGGCGCCGCCTGCGTGTCTGTGAACGAGCACATCCCATTCGTGCCGCATGATCCCGACACGCCCGTGGCGATCGCGTACATTCCCGAGCTGTACGGCGGAAGCGCCGTTACGCCCGTCGTCACTAAAATGTCCCAGGTCAGCGTCCCAACGCTCTGGCCCGTTCCGCTCTGCAGGTCGACCGAAGGCCACACCAGCGGAATGCTGGTGCTCCCGCTCGCCGGCTCCGCCGATCCGATATACAGTACGGGTCCCGCGCCCAGCGTCGAACTGCGTGGCACCACAAAGTAGCTGCGCTCGGCCGCCGTCCCTCCGCCACTGGCAAACATCGGAGTAAACCCGTTCACTGGAAACGTCCCCACAATCTTCGATCCCACTCCTCCTTGCACCAGGAATCCCGTTTGTGCGGCATACCCATATAACGGATTGACCGAACTTCCTGTCGACTCCTCATATATGTTTTCAAATGTTGCCGGCTGCAGCCCTCCGAAATAGCGAAACCCGTACATCGGGAATCCCTGGCACACCGTATCGCTGACTACAAATCCATTCCCGCCCCCCGTCACGCAGTTCGCGCCCGTAAATTCCGAATTGTGCAGATAGATGATGCCCGCGTTCCCCTGGTCCGTGCGTTGATACAGAAACGCCCCAATGGGCCAGTTCGGCGTAGCCTGTATGCTCCAGCTTGACCGGTTCGTCGCTCGCTCCACGATGAATTCCTGATCGTTGTCGTTTACGATCCCATAGCTGAAATACCCCATCGCCGCGGGATTGCTCTGGAAAATGTGTACATCCTGCACCACCGCGTGATCCGAGTTGTTCTCGATGAAAGTGTTCAGAATGTTGCAAAAGCCAAATGTGTTGGCGCTGCTCGCAAATCCTAAAGATCCGAAATGTGCCGTGAAGCTCGTGGAACTTGGCACGCTCAAAACCGGGGAACTCCAGTGCTGCTCCGCATTCTGCGAGTGATACTCGCAATCCACCGTGTCTCCCACCACAAATGGATGCGTCGTCGCCGTATTCACCGTGTACGTCCCCGATGTTGCCGAGACGCTCGCCACCTGCACTCCATCCACGCTGATGGTTGATCCACCCGAGAGATTGTAGAGTTTGTGATAGTTCACGGCTGCCAGCGATTGCGTCGTCCCGATGTAAATGCATCGATCGCGCGTGGAACACTCAATCAATGCGCCCGCTCCGTCCAGCTCTCCGCCACGCCCGCGGAGATAAACCGTCGCGTACACCGAATACAGAGTGTCCGCTACCAGCTTCACGTACGGTCCCGCTTGAGAGTTTGCATTGGGCGCCGCTCCTGAATCATTCACCCACGCATCGTTCCACGCTTCCTGGATCCCGCTGCTCGCAGACCCTACCGTGTATCCTGGCGCGTGCGTGTTCGCCGTCGTAATCGTCATCGTCCCGCTCCTCGCTCCCGGTGTGCAACTCCCACCGGTGACCAGTGCGTTCTCTGCCGTTCCAGTTCCTGTGATGCGAACCTTGTACAGGTAAGTCGTACTCCCCGATGTATCCACTCCCAGCGGACACGGACTCAGGTGGATCGTGTTGCTTCCCGCTGTGCTCAAACTATCCGACGGTGTTTGTGACCAGTTCCAACTCGCCGTCACATATCGAATATTCGCCAGGTTGTTGACCGAGAACTGCGTCCCGGCCGGCTGCGCAACATTCTGACTCGCCACCGGAAGCGTCGAAACGTTTCCTGAACCGCTCCCGCCTCCGCAGGCTCCCCACGCGCTCGAAGAAGTTCCAGTCCCCAGCAGGCAGCTTCCCGCTGTCGCGGTTCCTGAGCCCAACTCGCTCGCCGGCACAATTCCCGCCATCAAGTCCGCCTTCGGCGCGATCCCGGTATCAACAAATTGCTTCGTCGCCGCTTGCAACGCGGCCACCGGATTCCCCGGCAGCGTAATCGGTCCCGTCATCGTTCCACCCGCGGTCGAAAGATAACTCCCCGAGCCGACGTTGAACGCCGTCTGATCTACATATGCTTTATTCGCGACTTGACCCGAATTCGTTGGCGCCGGAACATTCGGCGCGGCGGCAAATGTCTTCACGCCGCTGATCGTCTCCATGCCGTTTAAATGTACAACGGAGCTGTCATCCGCCTTCGTCGCCAGCTCTGAATTCACGTACTGCATCGAGACTGGTTGCGCCGCGACTCCGGATCCCGGAATCGTCCGCACTAGCGCCAGGTTTGCTGGTGACGTTGTCGGCACCACCCAATATTCTGTTTTCACCTGACTGGGCCCCATTTGGTAAACGACGGTGTAATACACACCTGCCGGAGTCGCGCCTGCATTCGGCACCAACGCGACACTGAGTCCACCATTCGCACCCAGCGTCACACTTGTGCTCCCCGCTGCCACCGCACTTCCGCTCGCAGTCACAAATGCTGGCCACGCGATGATCAGGCTCCCTTGTGCGCCGCTGCCATCCGCCATGTACACGGTATCCGCAACCGTAGTTTTGGCGGGTCCGTTGTCGGGAACCGGTGTGCCTCCAAACGCCTGAAGCCCCGCGCCGATTACCACAACCACCGCCACTACCCAACAAGAAAGCCGCCCCATAGGGCGGCGGCCCGCGTCAAACATGATCTCCTCCATCTGATCCTCTTTTGTTCCTCTGTCCTTAAGTCCTGGTCTTCCCGTGTGCCCCATTCCTTGCGCGCCTTTTGCACGAGAACTGGGGGTTTTGACTTTCCTCCGTGCTCCCCACCGAAAGCCGAAAGCCCAACGCCCGCCGCCCAACGCCCTTCTTACCCTGCTTCCAAGAACTCCTCCACGCTCCTCACGTACACCTCCGCAAAATCCGCCACCGGACGCTTCCGCTCAATCAAATCCATCGCGTCGTTCAGATCCTTCCCCAGCACCGAGCACAACACCGCCAGCGCCATCATCGGAGCCCGATGTACTCCTGCCGCGCAGTGTATAAACAACTTCGCATCCGTTCTTTCCAGCGCCTTCTCCGCGAATTCCACGCCACGCCGGAATAGCCCCGCCGGTTTCAACTCGAAATCGTCGTCCGTCGGATTCCACAACACCTCGATGCCCTGTTCCTTCGCCAGCGGTGTGTCGTCGAACTCGATCTGCATGTCAATGATGTGCGTGATTCCCGTCTCGCGCCACCTTCGCCATGTTCTCTGCCGTCCATATCCCGCCTCCGACCCCGATCCGGTCGGTCAACCAAGTGATGTCCATCCCCGTCCTATCCGTTCTCCGACGTGCAGCCGTCGCCCGAACCTGCGTGCCCCGTTCTTCGCGTTCTTTGCGAAGAATAGAAAGTTTCGATTTCTCTCCCACCCAAACCGCTATCGCTGGTTCCCGTCGCACCGCTCCGCCTCATTCTACGGTAAAGTCGCCTTCCAAACGGACGATGGATTTGTTGTTTTCCCCTGTGCCCGTCCGTGATTAATCCGCCCTGGTTCTTCTTAGCGTCCTTAGCGATCTTCTTCGCGACCTTAGCGGTTAAAAGCTTGAACCGGGTTCCCCATCCTAGCCGCGTTCTCTGCGGCTAGGGTGGGTTTCACTCCTACTGCAGCACCGTATCCTTCTGCTCTTCCGCTCCCGCGCTGCAGGAATCCTTCTCGCCAGCCGCGTTCGTGCTTTCCACCGCAGGCGTCACCGGTTTCACCTTCACCACCTCGCCGTTCTCATCGCGCAGGATTGGTTCGTCCGGCAAATCCAGCCGGTTCAGCAATGTTCTTGCCAGACTGTCTTCCTCCTGTGTCGCCTCGCTCCCGTCCGTTGCCGGCGGAAAAATCTTTGCTAACTCCAGCAAGTACCTCACCGGGGCAAGTTGTCCTTTCTTTCCCTCTTCGATCACAGCGTGCGCCATGGTCGCTGCTTCTTCTTCCACCATCAGAGAAATATCTTTGCGCACTTCCGCCGGATTCAGTTGCTTGTCTTTTTTTGGCCCACTCTTCTTCTTCGCCGTCTTCTTTGCCGCTGCTTTCTTCTTCGCCTTTTTCTTGATCATTGCCCAACACTCGGATTCCCTTGGATTTTGTTCTCTCCCCAAAACACAGAAGGCGCGCCCTTGAGCGCGCCCTCTTCTGGAGATTTCTTTTTTTCTTACTCTCTATATTCAGAATAGCAAATCGGCTATAGGGTAAAGTGGACATTTTTCAAAATTTATATTTGCTCCATCTTCACAATCACTTACAGGAATTTCGTCCCTCAAGACCCCCTTGACAAGAATTTTCCCGACATCGAGTCGACTCGCTCCAGCAACCCCACTTCGAGCAAAATCTCACTCAACATGTCCAGCACGACCGGAGTGTAGCCGTCGCATCGTCTTCTCATTGCAATGCAGCAGTCTCGCCGTCGCCCACCGGTCGTGCTCCTGCAAAATATGCCGCGCGATCAGCTGCCGCGAAAATTCATCCAGCCGCTCCAGGCATCGTCTCCATGTCGTGCACGAAGATCACTCGATCTTCAAACGTGACCACCGTGTACGAAGTCACTTGCGACCGAAAGAACTCCGCTCCCAGCATCGACGGCAACCGTCCCGTCTCAATCGAATACCGCATAGTAACGCCGCAACATCGCGATCGTCCTCCCCCGGTAGATCCGCCGTTCCCGCTCGTATTCCTCGCGATATCAGCCTCCATATCCGCCGACCTCCGGCCTCCTCCGCGCTCGCACTCCTGCCCCACGACTCGCTCGTTTGCCAGTGGGCCGAAGTTCGTCCTGGCTCCGGCATGCCCTCCGCGCCGCCTCCGCTTCCGCTGCGATCCACGCAATCATGTCGCTCATGCCACACCTCCCGCCGCTTCAAAGTCCATCGTGCTCCTCGTCTTCGATTTCGACAGCGTAGTCCTCCACCTTCGTGCGCGGACGCACCGGCAGCATGATTCTTCGACGATTTCTTCTTCGGGATGGGCAAGTCCGCCACTCTGGGCTGGCAGTTATCGCAGTACACCACTCCAGCGCCACGCTCGCGCACCCACAACCCTCCACAGTGCTCGCAATACTTCAGTTCCATCGTACTTCGCCTTCTTCTCGCTCTTAGAATCTGCCTTTCATTACTGCCTCCACGTTCTGTATCGAATTAGTGAACTTCAATTTGCTTTACCGGAATGCGAGAGCCCAAAAACAAAAGCCCTGCGCCGATCCCCGCAGATCTTGCGGGAACCGAACGCAGGGCTCGTTTCTCTTACGATGACCTGCTTGGGCTATTTAGTTTTTGGTATCGCTGCTTCAGGAACCGATGCTACTGCGTTCAACCTGCTACATTGCCGCTAGCTTCCTTCGCTTCTACAGTTTCTGCGCGATCTCATCGTCCGGGCCGGCACCCGCCCTCTGCCGGAAGTAGCCTTCCTCGTAGCCCGACTTGAGTACGCGCCCGTTCTGCATCACTACGCTCACCTTCCCGGTGAAGCGAAGCGATAACAGCAGCCGCTCCATGGATGCCGACAGCACTTCGGCTGACTTCACCTTCCGCCGGAATTCGCCAAAGTCCTTCTCTTCGTTCGAAGTTATCTGGGTTGACTCAGTCATGGCCTTTCACCATGGAGAATAGTGGCGCCGTACAATGTCGCGATCCTATAGCTGTGAATTTTCTCAGTCAAGGTTGGCTGAACATCGCCGCCTGTGGAAAACTTCCTGAACATCTGTCGCGACGTCATGCTATAACCCAGTGCTATACTCCGCCTATGAAGTTCAAAGTCCTGCAAGATAATCTTCGTAAAATCCTCTGGAGCGCATCGAAGCAGGCGAGCTTACCGGACTCCGGCTGGCCCAGCAGACTGGATTCAAACAAGCCCATATCTCCAATTTCCTCAATCGCAAGCGCGGTCTCAGCCTCGAAGGCATGGACAAGGTTCTTGCATGTCCAGCACCTCTCCGTTCTCGATCTGCTCGATCCCGCCGAAGTTAATAAACGCGCTTCCATCCTGCCTCCCAGCGGCGACGAATTCGAAAACATCCTGCTCACCGACGCCTCCCTCGCCGCCACTCAGCCCCTCATCGCCAGCATGCACGTGAAGGAAATCCTCAAGTTCAAGAAAGCCTTCCTGCGCAAGCTCAAAGCCGATACCGAAGGCGACCGCTCGGCCTGGCAGCGCTTCGTGCTCATCAAGCTTGATGCCAAGGAAGCCCTGGCCATGTATCCCCGACTCCTGCCCGGAGCCACGCTCCTGATCGACCGCCATTACAACTCACTTCGGCCTTATCGTAAAGGCGAATTAAATATGTACGCTGTTCTGAAAAACGATACTTGTACGGTCAGGTATGTCGAAGTGGCCGAAAATCATCTCATTCTTCGCCCCCACAACCAGTCCGCTCCCATCGAGGTGATGACCATGGCTGAAGACAAGACCGCCGCCGACTACTTAGTAGGTCGCATCTGCCACGTAGGATTGGAAGCCTGACGTAGCTGTTGATTGAATGATTCTTGATTGCTAGTTGGAAGCGACCCACACGTCGTTGTCTTCCTGAGCGAAGAGAAGGACCTCTGCACTTGGCCGGCAGCATCGGTGCTGCAGGCGACTCGCGGGAGCCGCAAATTTGTTGATCCCATCCTGGTCGTGTAAGGGTGCGGCGGGGATGAGCCCGCTTATTTCTGGGGCGCCGCGGGAGCGTTGTAGGAGTAGACCACCTGCTCGCTGTAGAGCGTTTCGGTGGACCACCATCCCATGGCGGCGGCGAGCATGAGAGTCCCGGAGAGTACAGTCAATATGCCCCAGCGCTCTTGTTGCCAGTGCGTTCGTCTGTGTTCGGCGACCTTTCCGGGTGGCTCGGGTAACGGTGGCGTCTGCGGCGGTGGAGGCCACCACACCAGCCACGCCCCTGCAAGGCTGAGAAGTATCAGGGTGAATTCCATATAAGGCGGATCGGCTATCACCCGCTCTTGAAGGTGGTGACGGGTGGCCATGAACGCCAGAAACATATACACCAGCGGTACCGGCGCGAAAGCGAAGCGCAGCCGGGACTTTGGCCGCTCGCGCCGGAACTTCGCGCCCCATGCGAACAAGCACAACGAGAACGCCAGCAACCCGTTAAATGCTGCGCCGCGCAGCACCATGATCTGATCGTGCAACTGGCGCAGGCGCAGGGTCGCGTCTTCTCCCTTGAGGTAGAGCTGATTTTCCTGAAGTCCGAAGAGGTCTTGCGCGGCTTTGTTCAACCTGCCGTCATCCACGCCATAGCTGACTCGCACCCACCACTTCAGGTTTTGCCAGCAAAACTTCTCTTCGTCCTTCAAAGCACTAATCGTTGCGGTGACCGAATCGTCTCCAGCTTTGGCGTGCAACAGGAATGAGTTGTCGTAGTCGTCCTTGTCCCATTTTCCGTCTTTGTCTTTGTAGCTGCAATAGACGCTGGTATGAAGCCGGTCTTCAGTGATGGCGATGCGGAGCAGGTGATCGTCCAACTGGAGATGAAGGTCGTTATCGTTGAAGAAATCGAATGCGATGCGCGACACCGCCGATCCCAGGGTGTAGGTCGCGGCGAACAGCAGGACCCCGGCGACCGCCGGCTGTTTTTGATCCGCCACCCACTTCATCAGATCGGGCAGCCGGTACTCGCCTTCGGAAAAAAACAGGTGGATGACGAGGATAACCCAGGGCAGGGCGAGCGCCCCCACAATGGTGATATCGAACGCGATCGTGAGAGCGCCCATGAAGTTTTTCCTTCTGCTCGTGAAGATAGTGCTTCGGCCCGCTAAAACGTTGCAGTCGCGAAACTTACTTCAAGTCCGCCAGGTCTGCCTGCAACTGCTGCAGGCTGAAACCTTGCGGAGTTGCTTCTTTGCCGTTCAGGTAATCCGTGCTCAGAATCGCGTAGGCTTCGTCGCAATACGCCTCCCAGAAGGACCACGTCATCATTTGCAGCGCTCCCCAGGTCACGACCGTGACACCGCGCGAGTCGTAGGCGACGACTGGGACGGCGTGTCCTCCCCATGATCCGGGCTTGCCGTCGCCGGTCGTGCCGCCCGGCGGCACCGACCACGGTTGATGATTCTGGGTCTGCGCCTGCGCGCTGATGGGCAACTGCACGCCGATGTAGCAGCCGTCGAAGATGTAGACCGAATCCATGATGTGGGTGTGGTTGGCAGGTTCGAGCGACAGTAGGCGCCGATCTTGTGGCCGGCGATGCCGGTCTGCCGCCAGTAGTTCAGCACATCGACTTCGTTGGCGCCGTTGTCGTTGGCTCCGGTCGCGGGATTGTAGCCGGTGATCGCCGAGTAGGCCGCGACGATCTGCTTGTCGGTGGGCGTGACCATTTTCTTGCCGGCGTTCGCGGTCCACTCCATGATCAGGTGTCCGGCGGCGGCGCAGGTGCAGTCGCCGATCTGGTCGTTGTCCATCATTCCCCAGGCGGTCACCTTGGTGCTGAGATCGAACGTGTCGGGCGGCGCGGGCAGAGCCGGCGTGACGTAGGAGGCGAGCAGCAGGGCTGCGCGGATCGTGCCGCGCGGTGAGCTTGCCGAGTTTCAGTTTCTTGGGATCGACCTGCATTCGGTCCGTTCTCATGGCGATGCCAGTGCGTGCGTCGTGTTGCGCAGTGTCCAGTTTTCGTACAGCCATACTCAAACCTCCTTGAACGAGAATTCAGAATTTCCGACGAAGTCGAAAAAGGGCCGGCCGCCCGCAGAAAAACCTGCGGGCGGCTTTTGCTTGGGGGGAAGAAGGCGAGAAGTTTAGTTCGAGAAAAACGCGAGCTCAACAGGTAAGGGAATGTTGTTACGAAATCCGAACAAACCTGCTAGTATCCGCCTGCGTTTTGAGGTAAAGGAGGAGCATCATGAAAAGAATGATCTGCTGGGGACTGGTCTTGCTGTTGGGTGGAGCGCTTGCCGCCGTTCCGGCGGTGGCTGCTGACAAGTCGGACTTGGCGTCGCGCGCCGCTACCTGGGAGAAGGAGTATAACGCCGGCAACTTGGCCGCCGTTGTGGGGCTCTATGCCTCCGATGGCTGCCGCATGCCGCCCAATCAAAAAATAGCTCAAGGCGGAGACGCCATAATGGCGCAACTCAAGGCGGGGAAGGATGCTGGCCTCGTCAAGGTCAAGATCGCGGTCACTGGCGCCGAGAGCAACGGCGATGTGGGCTACGGCATGGGGACGTATGAAGCGATGGGCGCCGACGGCGCCGTGGTTGACCGCGGCAAGTAGATGCTGATGGAGAAGAAGGTCAACGGGACCTGGAAGACGCAATGCGACATCTTTAACTCCGACATGCCCATGCCGGGTATGAAGTAACTTCTTACAACGGACGCACCCGCGAGAGCCAGAGGCATCACGGGTGCGCCGTCTTTCCGCCTGTTACGGCAACCACGCCAGCACGCTTGCACCGGGGCCGGGGAAGGGTGATCCGGGGACCTCGCTCGGCGTTCCGGCTGGGAAATTGATCTCGAAGACTCTGATTCCCGCTGCAGTCGAGGCAAAGAGAATCCCAAAACCATCGGTGGTGAGCGCCCCCGCCGCGATCGGAAAAGGCGATCCGGGCACGGGTGTCAGCACCCCGCTGCCGGGCGTGATGCTGTATGCGGAGACCGTGCCGTCGGTGGCGTTCGACACATAGACGAAGTTGCTTAAGGTCGCGATGGCGAGCGGTCCGTTGCCTGCGGCGAATGGCGATCCGGGGATGGGCGTCAATGCACCGCTGGATGGCGTGATAGCAAATCCGGCGACTTGGCCGGTAGCCGTGAGTGGCGTGTAAACGAAGCTACCCGTCTGGTCCACTACGATTTGGCCGGGTTGCGAGTTGCTGCCGAGATTCGAAGTCGTCGCGAACGGCGATCCCGGAACCTGCGTGAGCGCTCCGCTCGTGCCATCGATGGTGAAGGCCGAGACGCTGCCCGGTGGATCGTCATCGGAGGCGAACAGGAAGGAATTCATCGGATCCACTGTCAGGAAGAAATCGGTTCCGGAAGGAAAGGGCGATCCCGCGACCGGGCTGAGTGCGCCGGTCGAGTTGGCCTCGAGCGCATCAATTTTGCCCGCGTCGGCGACGTAAAGGACTGGCAATACCGGGCTGGTGGCAAGTCCGCCGGACAGGGTGAGCGGGCCCAGGGAAAACGGAGAGCCTGGAATTCCGGTCAATGCCCCGCTGGGGAGCGTGAGGGACCATCCGTTAATTGCGCCTGCGATTTCGACCGTAGGGTTCGACTGGTAGACGAATGCATTGTCGAGCACGGCCATTCCCAACGACTGGGGAGATCCGTTAGTGAGCGTCGGCGTCCCCAGCACCGTGGCGGCTTGGATCTGGTAAGTGGCCACTTGGCCATTGAGACCGTTGGCTATGAGGAATGTCTGGGCAGGGCATGCTCCGCACGTGCAGGTTGAGGCAATAGAGCCGATCGCGGCAACGTTGCAAACCATTGTCTTTGTGCCGCCGCAGGAGGCGAGAGCGAGCAGCGCAAATCCGATCAGGAAAATCCTAAGCCCGCGCGACGAAGTGGCAGACATGTCTGATCCTCCTTGAAAGAGCTATTCCAGGGCTGAAGCCCCCACAAGTATCACGGGCCTGATCGCAGCGTTGGAAGCGCTGCGCCACCCAAAAGCGCTTGTTGCCCACAAGCGAGGCTTCCATAGAGTCGCAACCCGACGGCAGCCAAAAAGTTTCCCGATAAACGCGAAACATACCTCGACGATCCCGCAGAATTATGACGAGGATTATGCAAAAAATGGAGTTTGAAGCTGAAGCCGTAAGTTGAAACTGGCAACTGCGCCTAGAGCCAGAAATCGCTGTTCGGAGCCGACGAAGGCGAGGGGCTGGCTCCTGCGGCGCGTCCCATGCGCGGTTCGACGCGATTGCGTCCGGCATTCTTGGCCTGGTACAGCGCCGCGTCTGCAGCGCGCAAGAGCTTTTCCGCGTCCGAGGCCGCCTGGCCAGTGGCGACACCAAGACTGAGGCTGACCTCGACCGCCGATCCTCCGACCACAATGCTGCAGGCAGCAACGTGAGCGCGCACGCGCTCGGCAAGTTCGCAGGTTTCGGCGAGGCCGCAGCCGGGAGCGACGATCACGAATTCTTCGCCGCCGTAACGTCCGACCGAATCGTAGGGACGGACCACCGCGGCCATGGAACTGGCGATGATGCGCAGCACGGAATCGCCGGCAGCGTGCCCGCGGCTGTCGTTGATGGTCTTGAAGTGATCCACATCGGCCATGATCAGGCCGACTGGCTCCTTGTCGCGCTCCGCGCGCAGCAATTCGCGATCGAGAATGGTCAGGATCGCTTTGTGGTTCCACAGGCCGGTCAGGCCGTCGCGCGAGGCTTCGCGGCGCAACGCGTCTTTGGCCAGCTCCAGCCGCTGCTGGGTGACGAGCAGGCGCGTGCTCGAACATACGAACGAGAGGAACACCACCGCAGCCGCCAATCCGAGGCGCTCGCGCGCAATGCGCAGCGACATGAACAGGACGAGCAGCGGATACAGCAGGAAAAATATTTCCGTGTAGATGCGCTTTTCGCGGCGCGGTGGGTCGAGCGGGAACTCGGGTGCCTCGGCCTGCTTCCATGTCGCCGCGATGAAGGTGGGGATCACCAGCACCGCGCTCCACAGCAGATCGAACCACGCGCCGGTGACCAGGCCGCGTCCGGGGCCGTAGTAGTAGAGAGCATCCACGCATCCGGAGAAGGCTAGAAAAACTCCCCACCGTCCGAACAGAGCGCGGACATCCCGCGAGTGAGAGATCGCGGCACGCAAAAGGAACGCGGCCACAACAAATCCGTAGCCCGCGAAGTACGGCGCCCACACCGAATGGGCCAGTTCGCCAACATTTTCCGACTTGGGCAGGTAGAAGAAATATACGTAGGCCGCAATGCAGACCAGCACACCCTGCACAAAGTCGAGCGCCGTCAGGGTGTCAAGGTGTCCGGCTTCGTTCTCCGGATCGAGGAACAGAGCCATCGCGAGCGGAACGAACCAGAAGCTGAAAAGGAGATTGTTGATCCAGGAAACGAGGGGCGACGCCGCGAGATCGTTGTAGACGCTCAGGCTCTGCGCGACCATCCACACGGTATAGGCGACCGCGGTCAGGCGCCAGAAGGAGAGCGCTATGCCCTCGGACCGGCGGCTGGCCAGCAAGATGGAGAAGAGCAGAACGGCGCCCAGGGCGAGCTGAATCAAATCAGAAAGTACCGGCGCGCGCGAGATGGATCTGCTGAGTATGACCACGGCGACATGCGCCAGCCACAAAAGGCCTGCAATGGTCACGATCAAACGCGTGCGTGGAGATGATGTCATTTTTCTGGAACAGATTTACAGACTAGTGTCGCAGGGTGGATCGAATGGGACTGCAGATGCTTCGGCTACCTGCCAATCTCGCTACTGCACACTTCTGCTCAGACCCAATTCAGTATCCGCAATCGCCCGAGCAATTTCATCTCTCCATGGTACTCCTGTGGTGATTACCGCCGTGCAGGGAAAATCAGGGCCAGTCTTCGAGCAGCTTTCTAAGAATTTCCACCGCCTCGCCGAGCTTGGCGAGACTGTCGGGAGTGAGACGGTCGAGGTGCGAGGCCAGATAGGCAATGCGCCTCTCGCGTCCTTGTTGCAGAAGGCGGGTTCCCTTGGCGGTCGCGCGAATGCGCATGCGGCGCGCGTCGTGCGGGTCGGCGGTGACTTCGATCAGGCGGCTGCGGGCGAGGCCGGCGACGATGCGGCTCATGGTGGGTGGCTTGACCTGCTCGGCCGCGGCCAGTTCGCCGAGCGTTTTCGGGCCTCCGAACACCAGGACCGACAGCGCAGAGAGGCGCGCCGGACCTTCGCCGGTGGCGACATCCTGCTTGCGCACGCGCCGCAGCAGGTGGATGGCGGCGGAGTGCAGGCGGTCGGCGATGCCCCAGGATTCCGGATTCCGGCTCTCGTCTTCCGGATGGCCGGGAGGCGATTTTTTTCGGGCGTGCTTTTTTTCATTGACTTCGTTTACCGAATATAGTTAGCTATGCTAACTAATATTAGGAGGAGGTCAAGACTATGATACGCATGCTGCAGGAATCGGGATCACACGCTGGGGCAGATCCAGATTAGGGCGCACGATGTGGAGCGCGCGGCCGACTTCTACGAAAACGTCCTTGGCCTGAAGCTGTTGTTCAAAGCGCCTCCCGGTCTGGCGTTTCTTCGATTGCGACGGAGTGCGGCTGATGCTCGATCGGCCGGAAAAGCCGGAGTTCGATCATCCCGGTTCGATCCTGTATTTCGCCGTGCCCGATATTCAAGCCGCGTACGCCGGGATGAAGGAGCAAGGTGTGCGCTTCGAAGACGAGCCGCACATGATCGCGCGCATGCCCGACCACGATTTGTGGATGACCTTCTTCCGCGACACCGAAGACAATCTGCTGGCGCTGATGAGCGAAGTGAAGAAGTAGGGGGCGGAGTCCGGCTTCCGGCTCCGGAACGGCGCCGGACCTGGGGTCAGAGCAGAGACGCTCGCTGCCAAGTGCGTCGGGCACCGCCGAAGCCGGAGGCCGGACGTCCGGTGTCGGACGCTCGGCTCCTGCTTCTCGCGTTACCGTGCACTTTCGAAGTGAAATTCTTCTTCGAACTGGTCGAGCTTTTTCTTCTGGTCGTCGTTTACGATCTCGCGGAGTTTTCTATCGGCTTTGTAGTGTGCGGCCTTGGCGTAGTCTTTGCGTTCGGCGCGCGACATGCTTTCGTCCTGCTTGATCGTCTCAGTCGTCGTCTGGAGTTCTTCCAGGATGGTTTTGGTTTTGGTCTGCTGGTCGCTGGTGAGATCGAGTTTCTGCGTCAGCAGCTTCACGTGATCGTCAATGGTTTGAGGGTTGGCTTTGGCTGAATTCTGAGACTCCATGGCTTGCTGCGCGCTCGCTGGCACAGCGGATGCCACAGCTAGAATCAGAGCGACGCTCAGCATGGCCCCTGATGCAAAATTACAAACACGATTCATATCTTTTCTCCTTTGTGATTCGATGGAACCCGCGTCGCGCTGTCCGGAGCGGCGGTTTGTCATATGATTCGCAATGTAGCGAGGAGCGCGCAGCAAGTCGAGCTCAAGTTGGAGTTGTTGAACAAAATGGCGGCCACTGTCCGGGAATGTAGATTCGGGAATGACGTTCGCGAGGGCAGACTGTAGATTTGCACAAGGATGGCGGGCAAGGTAAAAAAACGGCGCAAGCTCGATGAACGCAGCCGGCGCACCCGCGACCGTCTCGGCCATGCGCTGATCACGTTAATCCTCGAGAAGCCCATCGAGGAGATTACGGTGCAGGAGGTGCTCGACCGCGCGTCGGTCGGGCGGTCCACATTTTATCTGCACTTTCGCGACAAGAACGATCTGCTTCTCAGTCAGTTGGAGCAGTTTCTGGAAATCATGAGCACGGCGCTGAGCGTTCGAAAAGAAAAATCCCATCGCGTTGTTCCCGTGGCGGAATTATTCGAGCATATCGGCGGCCAAAACAAGATTTATCGCGCGCTCGCGGATGCGAACCGCCTGCACGATTTTTTCGAACTGGCGCAAGGCTACTTTGCCCGCGGTATCGAGCAGCGTCTCAGGGAATCGAAGCGGCTGCCAAATCTTCCGCAGAAGGAGTTGGACGCTCACGTCGTTGCTCTGGCGGGAAGCCTGCTTTCGCTGCTGCGTTGGTGGATCGATCGGGGCGAGAAAGAATCGCCGCGTGCGATGGATGAAATCTTCCACCGGATGGTGTGGACGGGGCTGCAGTAGCTTCGGAACTGCGTCGGGCGCCAGGCTTCAGACCTTAGACTTCGGACCTCAGACCTAAGGCTGATTTTGCGAAGCGGCCAACCACAGAACTAACGCTAACGCCCCAGGGACAAATTCCACGCAAGAATGATTCCGCAGTGCGTTCTCAGATCAAACGTTGCGACCGGAGGCACCATGCGACATGCCGTATCTTGCCTGCTTGCGCTGTGTTTGCTTGCGCCCGTATTCGGCCAATCGAAGCCCGCAACAGAACCCACGAAAACCGCCACTACACCGGAGAATGACGAGAAGCTTATCCAAAAAATTGAAGATGATTTACTGGCCGGAGAACGGAATACAAACATCCAGGTTCAGGAACGGGTTCTGGCCGACGATTATGTAAATCTGATTACCGGCGGCCTTGGCCCCGGGAAGGCAGGAATCATTGCGTATCTCCGGGAGCGGGAGGGCTCGGCGCCGCCCTACTTGGTCGAGACTCGAGATATGCACATTTATATTCTCGACAATACGGCGGTCGCGGCGTTTACCAAAACATACACCGCGAAAGAGAACGGAAACGTCGCCCACGAGGATACGACTCACATCTTCACGAGAGATCATGGAGTCTGGAAACTTAAAATCTCCCGGGCCACGATTCGCGAGTGAAGGCCCTGCTACGACGCCATATCCTGTGGCGTAAGGTCCGACGATGAGAAGGAGTCCCGACGAATAGGACTTGGCGCTGGGTCACTGCCGCTCGATCCAGGGCTATCCCTTATCGACTGCGCCGCACCCTCGGCGTACAATTTCCCTCAACTGTCTGGGCCCTATACCTCAAAACGAAGGAGATCTCATGAACATCCCAAGACTGCTCGCCTTGATACTCGTCGTCGCGATGTGTGCATCATTGGCCGTGCCCGCATTCGCCGCAGATGGCGGCGCCACCTACAAAGCAAAATGCGCCGGTTGCCACGGCCCTGAAGGCCAGGGCAAGGTTGGTCCCGCGTTGAAAGGCACGAGCCTGACCGCGGACCAGATCGTCGACACCTTGACCAAGGGGAACGATGCCAAGAAAGCACCCCACAAGAAAGCGATGGCTGGCCTGTCCGCCGATGACGCGAAAGCCGTGGCTGACTTCGTGAAAGACTTGAAATAGTTTTTCTGTGTAGCGCCGCCGTCCCGGCGACTGTCCGGGCATCTTGCCCGCCGCCGGGACGCCCTTGCTACAGCCGACATTGCCGTCGAGTGTCCTTATCTGAAAATTTTTTAACGGTTTTTTCATCTCTGCTTCATCGCGCAGTCACCTGCCGTTGATTTTCCTCTGCTAATTCTCAAGCCAGTGTCTCTCAAATTCCCAGGAGGAAATCCTATGTCTCTCACTCGCAGACTCAGCGTCGGCGTGTCGGTCGCCGCTCTGCTGCTGGCGGCCTCGACGGCGCTCGCCCAAGATAAGAAGGATCACAAATCCAGCAGTTCCATCCAGCGCGTGCTGCTCATCAGCGTGGATGGAATGCACGCGGTCGATTTTGCAAACTGCGCCAACGGCATTACCACGGTAAATAACGGCCAGCCCTACTGCCCGGCGATTGCGGCCCTGGCGACCACCGGCATCAACTACACCGCCGCCAGCACCTCCAAACCCTCGGATTCCTTTCCCGGCCTGACCGCCATCATCACCGGCGGAAGCCCCGCCCTTACCGGCGTCTATTACGACGTGGCCTATTCGAGGAGCTACTCCGCCCCCGCCAAGACCACCGGCAATGGCCTTGGAGCTGGCCCCTGCACGCCGTACGGAGCGCCCACGGGCACGACCACGGAGTATGAAGAAGGCATCGACATCGACCAATCCAAGGTGAACGGCGGCGCTCCCGGCGCGGCGCTCACCGATGGCGGCATCGCCTCGATCGATCCGACACGGCTGGTTCGCGACCCCAGCAAGGGATGCAAACCCGTGTGGCCGTGGGAGTTCGTCCGCGCCAACAGCATCTTCAGCGTGGTTCACGCCGCGGGCGGATACGCGGCCTGGTCCGACAAGCATCCGGCGTACTCCTCCGTCGCCTCAGGTCTTGGACCGAGCGCCCTCGACGACTTCTACGCTCCTGAAATCAACTCCACGGTGATCGGCCTTCCCGGGGTCACGACCCCCACGGGCGTCTCCTGCGCAAATATCGTCGATAACACCGCCGATCTGACGGCCTGGACCAACAGCTTCGGAAACATTCAGTGCTACGACACGTTGAAGGTCAATGCGATCCTCAACGAAATCGATGGTTTTGACCACCTCCGCACCAAGAAGACGAAGGTTCCCACCATCTTCGGCATGAACTTTCAGTCAGTCAGCGTGGGCCAGAAGCTCATCGAAGCCAGCAACAACACCAAGGGCGGATATCTCGATGCCCAAGGCACACCCAGCGCGGCGCTGCTGAACGAATTCCAGTTCGTCGATGCCTCGATTGCGTCATTCGTCAACGAACTGAACGCACAAGGGCTGCTCGATTCGACCCTGATCGTGATCACCGCCAAGCACGGCCAGTCGCCCATCGATCCCAACCGCTATGTTGGCCAGACCATCAACGGCACCTCACCGGCCACCTTGCTTTCGAATGCGGGCTACATTCCGTTTTCGGAGTCGACCAACAACCCGACCGGCATTGGCCCCACCGAGGATGACGTCTCGTTACTGTGGCTGAACAGTTCCGCCAACACCGACGCGGCTGTCGCGATTCTTGAAGCGAACGCCTCCGCCACCACCGGAATCGGCCTCGGGCAGATCTACTACGGGCCATCCGTTACGCTGAACTACAACAACCCGACGTTCGACCCTCGGACGCCGGACATTATCGTGGCCCCGAATGTCGGCGTAACTTACTCGCACAGCTCAGCGAAACAGGAAGAGCACGGCGGGTTCTCGCATGATGACACGAATGTCGTCCTGATTCTGTCCAATCCAACCTTTGCCCCCAGGACGGTGAGTGCGGCAGTGGGTACCGCCCAGGTGGCGCCTACCATCCTGAAGGCGTTGGGTCTACCGATCCAATCGCTGGAAGCGGTTCGAGTGGAAGGAACGGGCATTCTTCCAGCAGTTCAGTTTTAAGGGGAAAGAGGAAAAGAACAGAAGTGATCAAGGAAAGCGGGTGCCCCACTTCTGCCAGGAGTTGGCAGAAGTGGGGATTTTTGCGTCAGGAACCCAATGCTCCGCCCGAATCTCATAAGGAGACACAGTGGCCGCCCGAGCAGGGAAAGGCGCGGCACCGGGAGGGGGCCTTCCTGCGGAGCAATTTCCGTTCGTAACCTCGCGTTTTTCAGGGCTAGCGAGCAAATCAAGGAGATGAAAGAACGCGGAGAGCTCTCGTTTTCTCTTCCCTTTTGGCCTCGGCGCGTGATATCAGGATAGCGAGCAGTCTGTGTTTGCAGTCCTTGCAGCCAGCACCGAATGTCGTGCTATAATCGCGCGCCGTTCCAGCAGAAGTCTCGGTGGTCTTTTAATTTTCTCGTGCCCGCAGCCAGGGCGCTGTTTCGCACCCGGCCGCCATGAAATTAGGAGGAGCAATGACGTTTTACGATCCCACGCTCTATGGACGTGACGAAGAAGACGAATTCGGCGACAGCGGCGCTTACAGTGAGTCGCTGGAAGAAGATTTCGAAGAAGAAGAGGAAGAAGAGGAATCCGGCATGCCGGGTCCAGACGCCATGGAACCAGAACCGGTAGCCGCTCCCGCGCCTCCAGCCCCAAGGCCGGCCGCGCCCAAGCCCGCGCCACCCAGTGGTGGAGGCGGTGGCAGCAAACCCAAAGCCAAGAAGAAAGCAGCGGCCAAGAAGCCCGCTAAAAAGAAAGCCGCGAAGAAGCCCGCCAAGAAAAAGGCGGCCAAGAAACCGGCAAAGAAAAAGGCGGCGAAGAAGCCCGCCAAGAAATCAGCAAAAAAGAAGGGCAAGAAGCGACGTTAAGTCGCTGACTGGCCCGCGGCCCTCCCCAATTAAACTGCAGTCTGTCGATCCGCGCTCTAACGGGCGCGGTTTTTTCTTTCTGGCCAAGGCGTTTCAAAAGCCGAAAAAAATTCCCCCTCCGCAAGAGATTTTCACAGCCTGAGTGCTTCTGCATCTTCGGCATCGTAAGTCGCTGCAAAAGCGAATCGCTATCAAGTGCGGCGCCGGCAGCGTTGTCCGGATATCAAAACAATTCACCGCCCAAGATCGTTCTTCTTCATTTGTTGGATAGAGTCGTGCCTCCCCTGGGGGCTCGCGCCTCCCTCAGAACACAACTCAAAAAAAATTCGTAAGGAGAAAGAACGATGCTGCACAAAGTTTTTACACTCACCCTTAGTTTAGTAGCGGTTGTGTTGGTCGCAAGCAGCCTGGGACAAGCCCAGTACACCGTGGGAGATCCCGTCGCCGCCAATTCCTCCGGCTCGCTCGCCTCGGTCAGTTCCTACTTCGACGCCTACACCGGCACCTCGTCGTACGCCACTTCTAACGATATGTGCCTGCGAATCCAATATGTCTACAACAACCTGCTTCCATCCGGTAGCGACACCACAGTGGACGCCCGCGGATTCACCACCAACAACGCTCCGACCGGCGGATGGGTTTGCAGCGTCAATCCGTTTTCGGTCACCGGCAGCAGCACTACTCTGATCGGCAAAGGCAGGCTATTGCTGGGATATGTATCGATCCCGGCTCAGGTCACCTGGGTAGTGCCAACGCACATGATTCTTCAGGGCATCGGCACCGATGGATCCGGCGCGGCTGGCGGTAGCGTCGCCAATACCGTGATCTACGCCTCAAGCACGTCGTTTTCCGCCTGGGGCTCGCAGGGAAGCCAGCCGGCTCTTGCGGTCCTGCAGATGGGACTCGGCGGCACCAGCGGCAGCCGTCAGGGTGCTTCGTACGGGGTTCAAATTCGCGATCTGACCGTCGATTGCAACAACGTTACAAACTGCGTGGGCATTGTGAACAACAATTCCGAGGAAGGATCGCTGGTCAACAACGTTCAGATCTTCAACGCTCCGTCCTACGGCCTGTGGGTGACGACGAATAATAGTTACAGCACAGGGTTCGGCGCCGTGAACAGCGGGCCGTACCAGGACGTCTTCATCAATTACACGACATGCTCCAACTGTGGCGCCAACTCAGTTGCACTACGAGTCGACGGCGCCACGACAACGAGCACGACAGGTGAGGGCCGCAGCATCCGCGGCTTCGACAATCTCACCCTCAGCGGCAACAATGTCAGCAGCACACCCAACACATTGCTGGAGATTTATGGCGTCTCCACTTCCATCACTAACAGCCACCTCGAATTCTGCTCCGGCACGTCGGCGTGTATCGTAATCGGCAACCCATCCGCGGCACTCACGACGACGGGCGTCAGAATTTCTGACGTAACCGTGAGTAACAACAACAGTGGATTCGACGTCAGCATCTCGGGCAACACGACCTATCCCACCGGGAACGTCTTGATCGAGAACCTGAACCACGAATCGATCAATTCCCATACCATCACCGACAGCATGACGGGCTACACCGTCGGCGACAACTATCTGGGCTGGTATTTTCTGGGAACCGGCACGAGTCCGGCCATCCTGACCAGCAGCAACAATCTGTCTTCCGGAGCCTACGCCCTGAGAGTGGGCGCCGCTGACATTACTGGAACCCTTACCAAGCCCGGCGGATCGTTCCGCATCGACCATCCGCTTGACCCGGCCAACGAATATCTCTACCACTCCTTCGTCGAGTCGCCTGACATGATGAACATCTACAACGGAACGGTCACCACCGATAAAAAAGGAATGGCTACCGTGATTCTGCCCGCGTACTTCGAGGCGCTGAATCAGGACTTCCGATATCAACTCACTCCTGTCGGACAATTCGCGCAGGCCTACGTGTCCGAAAAGGTCATGGGGAACCGTTTCGTCATCAAAACCAACAAACCGCGCGTGGAAGTCTCATGGCAGGTCACCGGCATTCGCCACGACACTTACGCCAACGAACACCGCATCAAGGTGGAGGAAGAGAAACCGCTTTCGCTGCGCCAGCACTAGTTGCTCAAGGCCACACTCTCAACCCACGAATCCCGCCCTCCCTCGGGCGGGATTCGTGTTTGGCCTTGCCGAGGCGAGTGTATAATTCCCGCGCTTCGGTGTTGCCATCATGAAAACGAAACGCTTCCTGCAAATTTCTCTCTCCATCGGCCTGCTCACTCTCTCGGCTTTCGCGCAGAGTCCATCCCTACCGAAGCCGCCCGACACTCCCAAGCGTCCCGTCACCGACGAAATTCAGGGCGTTAAAATCACCGACGATTACCGCTGGCTCGAGAACTGGGATGACCCTGCTGTCAAGCAGTGGAGCGCGGCCCAGAACGCCCGCACCCGCGAATATCTTGATCACCTGCCAGCGCGCACAGCCATCAGGGCGCGATTGCAGCAACTGATCGAGGGAGGCTCGGCTTCGTACTCGTCATTGCAATTTCGCGCGGGAATGTTTTTTGCCCAGCGTGACCTACCGTCACAGCAGCAGCCAACGCTAGTGGTGATGCGCTCGCCTGACGATCCCGGCAGCGCACGAGTCATCTTCGACCCCAACGCCGCGAGCGCCAAAGGAACGCTCGCCGTTGATTTCTACGTAGCTTCGTTCGGCGGCAAGTACGTGGCGGCGGCCATGTCGGAGAACGGTTCTGAAGACGCTTCCGCACACGTCATAGAAGTTGCCACCGGCAAGGAGCTTTCCGACGTTGTGCCCCGCGTGAACTTTGCCACGGGCGGCGGCAGCATTGCATGGAAGGCCGATAGCTCCGGCTTCTATTACACGCGCTATCCACAGGGCAACGAGCGCCCGCCCGAGGACGTCAACTTCTACCAGCAGGTTTACTTTCACAAGCTCGGCACCGACGCCAGGCAAGACACCTATGTCATCGGCAAGGAGTTTCCGCGGATCGCCGAGATTCAGCTTCACACCAGCGATGACGGACGGTGGCTGCTGGCGGCGGTCGCCAACGGCGATGGCGGCCAGTTCGCGCACTACCTGATGGATTTAGACGGCCATTGGACGCAGCTTACGCATTTCGAAGACGGCGTGGTCGCGGTTAAGTTTGGCCCGGGAGATCGTTCCAGTGACGGGGCGCTCTACCTGCTCTCGCGCAAAGACGCGCCGCGCGGACAGATTCTCCGGCTGCCGCTGCTGCAGAATGACCACGCGCAGACCGAAGTCGCAAAACCGGAGCTCGCGCAGGCCAAGGTCGTCGTCCCGCAAAGCTCCGGCTCTGGATCCGATGAAAGCGCCCGCGCCTCGATCGAAAGCTTCATCCCCACCTGGGGCCGTCTCTACGTGATTGACATGATGGGCGGCCCGTCACGCGTGCGCGTTTTCGATAACAAGGGACAAGCGCTGCCCGCCCCACCGCTTCCGCCGATCTCGGCCGTCTACGGAGGCGTGCCGGTGGGCGGTGGCGACGTGCTCTTTCTGCTGTCCACCTACCTCGAACCGCCCGCCTGGTACCGCTTTGACGCTACTACCGGACAAGCGACCCGCACGGCTTTGTTTGAAACTTCGGCGGTGAAATTTGACGACGTGGAAGTGGTTCGCGACTTCGCCACTTCGAAAGACGGCACGCGCGTTCCCCTCAACATCCTTCGCCGCAAGGGAATCAATCTCGACGGCACGCATCCCACGCTGCTCGGCGGATACGGCGGCTACAGCATCAGCACGCAACCATTTTTCGAGGGATCGTTCGCGCGCCTATGGCTCGACCAGGGCGGAGTTTACGTGGAAACCAATCTGCGCGGCGGCGCCGAATACGGCGAGGAATGGCACGCGGCCGGCAATCTCACGCACAAGCAGAACGTCTTCGACGACTTTATCGCCTGCGCGGAGTACTTGATCGATCGGAAATATACTTCCCCGGCGCATCTCGCGATCCTCGGCGGCAGCAATGGGGGCCTGCTGATGGGTGCCGCCTTTACGCAGCGTCCGGAGCTGTTTCGCGCGGTGGTTTCCTACGTGGGCATCTACGACATGATGCGCGCCGAACTCGACCCCAACGGTGCGTTCAACATCACGGAATACGGAACAGTGAAGGATCCCGATCAATTCAAGGCTCTGTACGCCTACTCGCCCTATCACCACGTGAAAGACGGCACGGCCTATCCGGCAATTCTCATGCTGACCGGAGAGAACGACCACCGCGTCAACCCCATGCAATCGCGCAAGATGATCGCGCGCCTGCAGGCGGCGACCCATTCCGATCGCCCCATCCTGCTGCGTACGTCATCGACCGCGGGACACGGGAGCATCGGCGCCTCTCTCGACGAGCAACTCGATCAGCAAGCCGATGTCTTCAGTTTCTTGTTTGATCAGTTGGGAGTTTCATCCATCGCGTCCGCAAATTAGGGGGAGGGAACTGCAAGTCGTGAAATCCTGGCGCTTAATTGTTTTGTCTCGGGACTGCCTTGTCTGTCGGAATCAGCACCGCCATACATCCCGAAGCGGGATAGCAGCCGAGCTGGGCCAGCCGCAATAATTTGGCCTGACTGCCTTCGGGAAATTCCAACTGGTAATGCGCCGCTTTGAGTTTTTCGGTCAGCGCTTTCAACGATTTTTCTCCGCTCATGAAGGTGACAGATTCAATCTTCCCCTGCGCGAACACAATTGAAAAGACCGCGGAGCCCGAAAGGTTCGGGATTTTGCCAAACTTGGCGGTACGGATCAGTTGGAGTTGTTCAGTCGCAGTCTTCGTCCACTCGCCATTCGGCAGCCGCAAGCTCTCGTTGATAGCCGGTTTTTTCCCAGTCAATTTGTAGTAGCGGTTGGTGATTTTTGTGGCCAGCGCCTGGCGTTCGAGTTCGGCGGGCGATATCACCGGCATGCCGGGATAGGGAGGAGGAGTGCCGGACAAGCCGGACAAAGGCGTTTCGAGCGCAGCCAACGCCAGTTCGTACACGTGTGCTGCCTCTTTCGGCTTTCCCTGCTTTTCGTAAATTTCTCCCAAATGTTCGCCGACAACCGGATCCTGCCCCAAGAGCCACGATGCCCGCACGAAATTCTCGGAACGGCTCGCATCTCCGTTCTGGAAATAAACCCACCCCAGTGTGTCCCAGATGAGAGCAAACTCGTAAGCGACCTGCGTTCCCGCCTTCACAGACTCGACATCTTCGATGGATTCCGCGTCGAGCTGTTTGGTCGCCTGCTCGGCATACTGCTGGGCCAACTCCATGTTCGTCTTTTTCTCCGCCAGGGTGTAGGCCACGTTGTTCAACAACATTGCGTCTTTACCCTTCGCATCACCCACGGCGGCGCGCAGATGGGTAACCGCTTTTTCGGACTGCCCCGCCTTCAAGTATGCCGAGCCCAGCGCAAATTCCAGGCTTGCGCTGTCCGGCGACAGCTTCACCGCGTCCTCCAGAACCGTCGTAGCATCAGTGTTTTTCTCCTCTGACGCCAGCAGCGAGCTGAGCTTCAACGCCGCATCCTGATTCTTGGGATCCATCTTCAACAGCTTGCGCCATTCCTGGATGGCCTCATCACTGCGGTTCAGATAGGCCAGGTAGTTCGCCGCCAACTGGTAAGCCCGCACCTCATCGGGATTCACTTCTTGCTCTTTGCGAACCTCCGCCAGCGCCTCGGCGGTCTTGTTCTGCGCCGCCAGAATACGGGCTAGATTCATATGCGCTGTCGGGTATTTGGGATCGCTGTGGATGATCTGCTCAAGCAATTCCTGCGCCCGGCTGAGGTCTCCGCGCTTCATCGCTGACGATCCATCGCTGAATTTCGCATCCAGGTCCGCACGACTCCCCGAACTCGCGCTTACTTCCGCGTCGTAGCTGCTGACCGGGATCTGCTTCCACTCATCATCGGAAACCGCTTTCCCGAAATCGCGATAGCTCTCCCAGTCTTCCAGCGGGACTTCACTTTTCTTGATGACCAGGCGCCGCGACGAGATCAGCACCCCGTTTTCCACCTTCGATGTCGCGTGATACTCCGCATAAGACTCCACCAGGTCGACACCCTTCGGCGCTGCTACAAAATAACCTTTGGGTAGCGCGAGCTTCGACTGGTACACAATCTCGCCAAGCGCGCCCAGCAGCACCGACTCCTTCGGCTTCTTGGTATCCTTGGTGGACTCAATCCCCAGGTTGGGGGGCACCGGCGGCGTGAGCTGGCGGTCGTCCCATCCGCCGTAGTTCTTGCGCACGTAGTCGTAGGAAATTCGGAGCGGCTTATCCGTCTCGTCCGGCGGCGTCACTGTCACATTGCTGACGTCACCTCCGAATCCCAACCCGTATGAAAACCGCTGCACCCCTTCCTTGTACTGCGATTGCGACAACTGGCGGAACCCCGCGCGCAGCGCAACCTCCAGGTCACCGCTGTAAACCTGCTCTACGTGGCCGGTAAAGGTTCCATTGCCGTCCAGTTTCCCTTCCGCAGTAAATCTCTGTTCTTGCGGCGTGGGCGGATTCGCGGGCGTCGTCATCAGCACGGGAGGCCTGTCCGTTGGAATCACCAGCGCCTGCTTGTCACGCAATGTCACCAGCAACAACTCGTAGGGCGCAACCTCCGGCGTGGTATCGAGCCAGATGAACTTGCCCCCGCTAGGGACGACCGAGATGACGTGATTGAACTGTGAAGGGGAGGGCACATCGGGATCGAGCTTACGATTGGGATTAATCAGAGCTGGCCAGGCATCGATCCCGACAGCCTTGAGCAACGATGCCAGCAACGTGTGCTTGTCTTTGCAATCACCGTAGCCGTTCCCCAGCACATCGTCGGCAGTATGGGGTTGGTACCGGCCAATCCCGAAATCCAGCCCGATGTAATGGAATCTCAGAGCGACAAAATGTAAATCGCGCGGATCTTCTCGTCGTCGGTCTTGAGCCCTTTCGTCAGTTCCGCCGCCTTCTTCTGGATGTCTGGCGTCGCTTGCAGAGGTTCCTTCTGCAACTCTCCATACCAGCGGCCGACTTCTTCCCAGCTCTTGAACGTGGTGACCTGCACCGAGGGTCTGGGCAGTGAGCGCAGCGGTAACTCGCGCGGATCTTTCTCTGGAACTATGAGGTTGGAGTGGGTCCATATATAGATCCGCCGCGTGCCCTCTTCGTGAACCTCGGGCTTGAAATCCGGACTGCTAACCTTCACGTACTTGGCGGCGGGAACGCTGAGCTCCACCCGCTGCTCTTTCACGATGGCGTCTTTGATGAAGGAATCTTCAAACCAGAAGTGTCCGGGCACCTCTGGCTTCACTACGCGATAACGCACGAGATACTCCAGCACATCGCCCACGGCCAGCGCTTTCACCGCAATGTGTTTCTCGTGGATGTCGCTATACAGGGGAGCAGAGCGCGTCACTTCTCCGGGCATGTCCTGGATGTTGAAGTCCGGAGTCTTGACCACAGTGCCGTCCGGCTTGCGGACGCGCACGTAGTCGACGTCGACCACTTCATTGGCGCTGGTGTAGGTGAAACTCAGGACGGCGAAGGCCTTCACGCCGGCATCGGCAAGGATTCTTATTTCGGCGGTGCGCTCGCGCGTGTTGGTTCCGTCATCCTCGACGACGATGCGGGTGTTGAGTTTCTCGAGGACATACGCTTCCTTCGAGAAGTCCTGCACGGCGGCGGCCGGCTTCTCGCCAGCCTTCACCTGGGCGAGAGCCGGGGAAAGTGCGATTCCGGCGAGCAGAGCAGCTAAAGCCGTCTTCGATAACATTTAGGTTAAGGTCGCACCACTTTCGCAGTAGCGACAGCAGGGCATTTACTTCTCCCCCTCCACCGCGGCCAGACACTTTCGGTACAGCTCCAGCAAATGCGTGGCGTAATCTTCGGGCTTGGCGGCGGAGCCGGTGCCTTGAAAACCCACCCCGGTCGAGGCGGTGCGGCCGTATCCCGTGGTCATGGCCACGAACTTCATCAGATCAAGTGCGATGTCTTCGTCGCGGCGGGCAGCGCCCCTGCCTGAGGACAGACTCTCTTCCATGATTCCTTCTCCTGTACCTGCGATAAGAGGTATCTCGTCTTCGTCGAAATCGTCGTCATCCAGGTAGTGCATGATGCGAAATTACTCCGTCAGCGATGATAGCAGAGGCGGGCGGGCGAGCGAGTTCCGCCAAAGGCGCGTGCGAGTAGTACAAGTTATCGCGCAGATTGCACGATCAGAATCATGCCGGGGCGGAGCACTGCGACGTTGCGGTTGTCGCGCTTAAGGGCGGCGACGGTTGTTCGGTAGGCGTTGGCGATGGAGTAGAGCGTCTCGCCGCTTTTTACTTTGTGGTGGACAACAGTGGGCTCTTCCCGTTTGGTCGTGAGGCGCTCAATCTCGGCTGATTTCGTGGCGGGAGGCTTCACGCTGGCGGTTTCTGTCTTGGGATGCTTCGCCTTGCTCCGGGTTGAAGCTACTTCGGGGCTTGGCGTAACCGGCAAGTGCAGTGCGAGGATTCTGCGTCCGCTCAGGCTGTTGCCGCGAATGCCGTTCCACTGGCGGAGCATCTTCGGCGAAACGCCAAAGTTCTCGGCGACCGATTCAACCGTGTCTCCCTTATGAACTTTGTAGCGCGTGATGCGGCGGGCATAGGTGGCATTGTCGCTGGCTGGATGCTTGCCCGGAGCAATCGGAATCACAACCCGTGAGTCGGCTTCGAGTTCGGTGCCCTCGAGGTGATTGGCCGCAGCGATGGACTTCGCGGGCATGCGATATTCGCGCGACAGAGATGCCAGGGTGTCGCCGGAGTGAACCGTGCGGTAGCGCCACCACAGGCGCATGTCCACCGGAATCGAAGCGATCGCCGTTTCGTACTGATCTTTTGTGCCTGTGGGAAGATGCAATTCAAACTTGCCCTCGCGCGGCGTGGACAGGCGCAGCAGGCTCGGGTTCAAATCCTGCAGATCCGTTGATGTGGAGTTGACGCACTCGGCCACCAGTCGGAGGTCCACCGGATAGTTGATGGTCACGGTGTCGTAGTCGGTTGGGTGCTCCATCACGACGTCGAGCAGTCCGTACTGCTCTGGATTCTTGGTCATGATGGTTACGGCGAGAATGATGGGCACGTAGTTCCGCGTCTCTTTGGGCAGAACGTTGCGGCGGTAGAGTTCCCAGAAATCGGCGTAACCGGTGCGCTTTACGGCAGCCTGCACGGTGCCGGGGCCGGAGTTGTAGGCGGCCATGGCGAGATACCAGTCGCCGAACTGGTTATAGAGATCTTTCAGGTGGTGGGCGGCGGCGCGGGTGGACTTCTCAGGATCCTGGCGATCGTCGACCCACTGTTGTGGTAGAGACCGTATCCGCGTCCGCGGCGAAGCCATGAACTGCCAGATGCCGCGAGCGCCAACGCGCGACACGGCGAGCGGATGGAATCCGGATTCCGCCTGCGCGAGATAGATGAGATCCTGCGGGACGCCTTCCTCTTTCAGCGTCGAGACGATCATGTCGTGATAGCGGCCCGAGCGGGAATAGGCACGCTCGAAGACGCCGCGTCCGCGACCGGAAAAGTAAGCGATGTAGCCGGCGACCTGGTCGGTCATCATCAGCGGCAGGTCGGAGCGCGTGCTTTTCACTTCTGCTTCGACCTTGGCCTTGGTCCCGGCGTCGGCGGAGGGCGTCATGCCGTTGGTCTCGTCGATCGGCGCGGGCTCGGATTTCTGCTCCGCCCCTTGCTGGGCATCGGCGTCGGAGTTTGGGCCGCCCGGGTAGAGTTCATTCACGCCCTGGACGATGCGGTCGAATTCCTTCTGCAGGCGAGCGTCAGAGCGAATGTCGAGATCGCTGCCCAGCAGGGTATTCAAGGCGTTGTCAAAATCCTCTTTGGCTTCGTCGGGTCGTCCAGCCTCATGGTTGGCTAGTCCAGCCTGATATTCCTTTTCGACCTGCGCGATCAAATCGGCGACGCGGTCAGGAGTGGTCGCTGGCTGAGCCTGCGCGGTGGGTTCCACCTCGGCTGGCTTCTGCGGAGTTTGCGCGGCCTGAGGAGCGGTGGTGGGCTGCTGTGTTGGAGGCGCCGGAGCCGGAACGGGCGCGGACTTCAGCGCGGGCGTGCTTCCGGGAGGCATAAGCGCGGCAGGTTTCTGGGCTGTCTGGCAGGCAGAGGCCGCCAGGATCAGGGAGGCAAGCACGATCGTCCAGACATAGAGTCTTGTAAATCGCATATTTCTCTATGAGATATGTGCCTCTCTGTAAGCTGACGTCCCGTGAATTCTACCAAAAATCGTACCGGGCGGAGGCGTCAGGGTCAATGCCGAAAATACGCAGGGAGAGGTTACTTTAGGCACAGTTACTCAAAAACTGGCGTCCGGAACCGGAAGCTCGAGCCCTGAAGTTTGGATGACGATTCCAAATTCAGCGTTGTAGCGGCAATAAGTACGTCGGGTTGCTTTCGAGCACGCCGCCGAAGAACTGACGGTCAGCCTGACGCATATCCCACGCGATGATTGAGGCCGGTGTGATCTGAACGGTGACGTCGTCCCAGGCGGCGAACACGGGGCCGACTCTGGGGTCCGCGATTGCGGCTTGACTCAGGTACTTCGTATGAATCGCGGCATTTTTCTGGCGCGAGGCGTCCCCCGCCAGAATCCGCGCGCTGCCAGCAATGTTGACGCCGAACGATGCCGCCGGATCGCGGGAATCGATCATGAGGGAAACCTTGGGGTTCGATTGCAGATTTCGGGCTTTCCGGCTGCGCGACGACGTGGCGACAAAAATGTCTGTCCCGTCAAACCAGAACCACACTGCAACCATGTGGATGGAGCCATCGGAATTATGAGTGGCCAGCGACGCAATGTGGCGGTCCGCGAGTATTTGCTTGACGATGGGATCTGTCAGGGAAGCCATGGAATGTCCTTCAGTGTCGATGTCGCTCGAGATATTTTTGGGCGCGCTCTGGCTAAGTGAGAGTCGAGCGAATTCTACCAAAAACGTACTGGGAAGAGCGCAGGGCAATGCCGAAAACAATCCAAAGCCGATTGCTTCTGGCACTGCCCGCGCGGTTATCGGATTTACCTTGCCTTATTCCTTCACGTTGATGTTGACGTCCTGTTGGATGCGATATTCGAGGCCCTTATCGTCCCAGGCTTGCACGGTGAGGATGTGTGTCCCGTCCGGAGCGTCGCTGATTTCGGCCTGCAGGCTGGCGTTGGTCGAAGTGGCAACTACGGTATTGTCGAGATAGGCCTTCATCTCGGTGATCGGGTTCGTGTTGTTGATGACCTGCATGTTGATGTTAAAGGTATTGGACACGTAGGCTTCATCGTTCGGTGCGACCGGATTAATGCCGATCACACAGCTCTGATCGCAGAAGCCAAGTCCATAGGTGTAGGCGGCTTTCAGAGTTGCGCTGGCCGAGTACTTGTTTCCGCTGGAATCGGTGGCGACCACTTTCACGGTGTTGGCGACGCCTTGTCCTGTGAGTTGAATCGGGACGCCCGCGGTGGCGCTGTTATTGACCGTCTGGACGAGCGTGCCATTCAAATAAACCTGCAAGGTGGCAATGGAACTCTTACCCGCCGCGGCCATTTCGACCGCAACGTCTGTCGCGTAGATGGCACCAGCGGGTGGGCCGCAGATGACAACGCTCGGTGTGCTGGGGATGGCGCAAGGCGGGAACCCGAGGCCAGTGACGTAGAAGGTTGTCTGAGCCTGATAGAGATGGCCTTCACTGTCCCAGACGTTGGCGACGACGTGGTGCTTGCCGTTGTAAATGATGCCGTCGTAGATGTCTTCTCCGCCGACCGTATTCTGGTCGATCTGAACGTTGTTGTCATAGAGTTTGAAGCCAGTGATTTTCGCGCCCTGAGCCGGCGTCGACCGGATCGCAATCATGGGTGGCAGGTTCCCATAGGCGACCGTGGCCCCGTTGGTGGGATCGCAGATGACCACACCTGCGGATGAGGGAGGATTGCATTGCGACCATGCGGCCGCCGTGCTGAAAACGGCGAGGGTAAGAAAAACGGTTAAGCGGATAGACGATGTGAGACAAGGGGACTTCATTGAGGCCCTCCAAGGCGATACCTTGGATGTCGGCTGGGTTGTTTAGGTTTGCGAGTGTCTGACTCCGGGCCTCGGGCTTCAGGCGGCGGGCGTCAGGTCTCAGACGTGAGAGACCTCAGGGACTACAGGCATTCCGGATTTCGTTTAGTGGATTCACTGGAGGACTAAGGTCCGAGGGCCGAAGTCCGAGGTCTGACGCCTGATGTCGCCCGCCGCCTGTTCCTTACACCCGCCAGTAATCCGGACGCCAGGTCTTAATCGCCTTCTTGATGTCGGCGCGCGAGAGCTTTTCGTTCAGGGCGCGTTCTGCCAGCTTGCCGACCTCGGCATCGGAGGCGAAACGCAGGGCACAGAGTTGGCCTTCCGTCAGTTCGGGAATGCGCGAGCGCAGCGGTTCTTGCAGCATTGTCATCAGGCGCAGGCGTTCTTCCAGCCGGATCACGCGGTCCTGCACTTTCAGCGAATAGAGCCGAATCTTGAAGACGGCAACCAGCAGGGCGACGGCGAGCAGAATCAGCAGGAAGGCGTGGACATTCTCGCGCGAGTCGCTGTGCATCATATGCGCAAAGAAGTGAATCAGCGTCATAACCAGTGCGATCGAGAAGATGGGAAGCAGGAAGAAGTGAAACAGCGGATCCCAGCGGGTGTGATCGGCAAACGTCTGCGGTTTTCTTTCGGCCATGAGCGGAGACTCCTTGGGAGAACGTGGAAAGTGTAGCAGAGGGGTGCGGGACCGGGTTCGCTTCCGACGAGGATAAGGCGGGTAAAAATAGGGAAGGGTTCGGGGAATCTCCCGAACCCTTCTCGCACGCCCCCAGAAACTATTTCAACCAGGCTGCCAAGAGCTCAGTCGTGGCAGGTACCTTTTGAGCGCGAAGCTCGGTTTCCGCCTTACTCTCCGGCAACTCGTAGGTCACATAGCTGCCTTTGATTTGGATGCTCGACAGGAAATACCTGTCGCCGTAGTGCTTGAACACCAGCACGGTGCCGCGTGAAGCCGTCATGCTCTCGTCGTGAGAGGAAATCGCGAGCGTGCTCTTGCCGGCGTCGAAGTTGCGAATCGCCAGAGTCTGACCGTCCGGGCTCACCGCTCGTACCGCGGTCTCTCCAGCGGGAATGATCTTGTTACTGACCATGAAATCGAAGGGAACTTTTGCGGCAACGGTGGACTGGGTGAGCGACTGAGCTGCCATCAGGCCCGAGAGCAACATCAACATCGCCGGTAGCATCCATTTCGCGCTTTTCATGACATCCTCCAGAAAGTCGATTCTCGGTGAAAGAACTTCTGACCGTTCCCCACAAAGTGATGCGATATTGCACCGGCGCGCGGAAAAGGTCCATGGAGCCGGTCTGAAGCCATCTGAATTGATCTGAAGAACCGAATGTTGTCTTGACAGGGCAATGGAGGCAGACAAGAATTGTGAGCATTGCAGAGGCCGAGAGTCGTATGTCGGAAAAGAAGGTCCGCTTCGGCGAATTCGAATTGGATTTTGGCCGCTTTCAGCTGTGCCGCAACGGAGTTCCGGTGCGACTCGAGGGGCTTCCCCTGCAGTTGCTGATGTTCCTGATCGACAACCAGGGCAGACTGGTGACGCGCGAGCAGATTGCCGACGCCTTGTGGGGCAAAGACGTTTTCGTGGATGTCGAACAGGGAATCAATACGGCCATCCGCAAGGTACGCAGGGCGCTGGAGGACGATTCGGCGCAACCGCAATATTTGCTAACGGTAGTGGGACGGGGATATCGGTTTGTCACGCCGACGAACGCGGGGGCAGACGAGTCCGCCGCTTCTGGAAATGCTGGATTCATGGTATCCGGCGAAGAGTTGGGACGGGCGATTATGGCGGCAGCGGGGCTAGACCCTGACGATCCGAAAGCGCCCCCGAAGGGGCGCGGCGAGTAAGCGAACCCATCCCCAGTCGTCAAAACTCCGGGACACTCAACAACCACCACTTGCTCTGGATGCCGAGCACCAGGGCTTTGCTGTGCATGGTGCCTGTGGCATCACCGTGGTCCCAGATCGATTTGAGCAAATAGCGGATCCCGCGAGCCTGTACAAACTGCCGTTATCCGCGCCGGGTCATTTTGTGAGTTCCGCCAGATACGTGGTAAGGGCGTTGGCCAGTGAGAGCGCGGCCTTGCCTCGCGCGTCAGATTGAGCACGAGCGACCGTCTCGCTGAAATTGAGGTCTGTCGGCGTCTTCTTCATCGCAATGTTTTCGGTGGCGTGCGCGGTGTGCACTACGATACCGGTACGCACGTCCAGCAGAACGGATTCGGCCACACACTGTGCGTGCACTTCGTCGGATTTCAGGAAACGGTCGCGGCTAAACGACTCGATACGGGTCGTGAAGACAAAAAGCAGATCGGCCTGGATGCGAGCCGCTGCCTCCCTGAGATACGGGACGGTCCGTTTCTCCGGTACCAGCAGGGATGGCAGGAAAAGAACATCGGTCAGTTGCGGGGAAGACTTGAGCGCGTGCAAAAGATTGTCAAAGTTTTTCGTCTCAATATCCGCGAGATCCTGGGACCACGAATAACTTGGGCTGAGACTAAGAATCGCCAACCGGTGGCGGTCGGTCAGTTTCAGTTGCGTGCCAAGAATTCTTGCAATGTCCTGGTCTGTCAGAACTGCCTGATCTCCACGGAAGAGCGACTGTTGGAGAGTCTCATTGGCTTCTCCCAGAATCGTCGCTGGTGGCGGTGGAGGTGGTGGCGCGGCCGCGGACCTCTTCTCACAGCTGCATGCCCACAGTGCAATAAATAAAAGCGGTAAGACGCTGGGATGGCGCAACATTGAAATTGGTCCTCCAGAACTCGAACGTGTTGTGGTCACGCCGAGCATTGCCGCCGCGGAGGCCATTCTATGAGACCCGCCGCGGCAGATGCAAAAAAAGGCGAGAAAGAGTGAAGATCGGAACGACTGCCACATGTAAAATCAGCCGTCGGCGGAATCTCCGCTAGTAACTTAGGAATCAAAACTGTGATGAAAGCGATTCAAGTCAAAACACCTGGCGGGCCTGAGGCGATGGAACTGGTGGAGTTGCCGGTTCCCGAGCCCAAGGCGAATGAGGCGGTGGTGAAGTTGGCCGCTTCGGGCGTGAACTTTATTGATGTGTACTTCCGCGAGGGCCGCTACAAGTCTGCGCTGCCGTTTGTGCTCGGGCAGGAAGGCGCGGGCGTTGTGACGGCCGTCGGCTCGGATGTGAAATCGGTGAAGGCCGGGGACCGCGTGGCCTGGACCGGGCTGCAGGGATCGTACGCCGAGCACGCGGCTGTGGCCGCCGACCGGTTAGTGCCGATTCCCAAGGGAGTGAGCGACCAGCAGGCCGCAGCGGCCATGCTGCAGGGAATGACGGCGCACTATTTGTCGCATGACACCTATCCGTTGAAACGGGGGCAGACCGCCCTGGTGCATGCGGCGGCGGGCGGCGTGGGATTGCTGTTGACGCAGATGGCGCACAACATTGGCGCGCGCGTGATCGCGACCGTTTCGACCGACGAGAAAGCCAAGCTGGCGCGCGAGGCGGGAGCAGACGAAATCATTCTCTACACGCAGGCTGATTTCGACGCCGAGACCAAGCGGTTGACGGGCGACAAAGGTGTGGACGTTGTATATGACTCGGTGGGGAAGACGACGTTCGACAAGGGTCTGAACGTTCTACGCCCGCGAGGGATGATGGTGCTGTTTGGAGGATCGAGTGGGGCGGTGCCTCCAGTAGATCTGATCGTGCTCTCGCAGAAGGGATCGCTCTATGTGACTCGTCCGACGCTCTTCGCCTACATCGCTTCGCGCGACGAACTGGTCGAGCGCTCGGAGGCCGTGTTTGGCATGATGGCCACGGGCAAACTCAAGCTGCGGATCGAACATACATATCCGCTCGCCGAGGCGCAGAAGGCGCATCGCGATCTTGAAGGGCGGAAGACGACGGGGAAGCTGTTGCTGATTCCGTAGGAGGAACTCAGGCGACGGGCATCGGACGTCAGGCGTCGGACCTCAGAACCTTTGCGGTCGATCGCACCCAGGACCTAAGACTCAAGGACTCATCATGAAAGCAATTCGCGTACAGCACACGGGCGGGCCAGAGGTGATGGAGTTGGTTGAGGTTCCATCGCCGCAGCCGAAGCAGGGAGAGGCTTTGGTGAAAGTTTCGGTCGCGGGGGTGAACTCGATCGATGGATATTTTCGCGACGGACGCTTCCGCACCCCGCTGCCGTTTATTCCGGGACAAGAAGGTGCAGGGGTGGTGACTGCGCTTGGCCCGCAAACGAAAACCGTGAAAGTCGGCGACCGCGTGGCGTGGAGCGGTGCGCTCGGTTCATACTCTGAGTTTGTGGCGGCGCCGGAGGAGCACCTGGTGCCGGTGCCGGCGGCGATCAGCGACGAGCAGGCCGCCGCCGCAATGATGCACGGACTCACGGCGCACTATCTGGTGCATGACGCGCACAAATTGAAAGCGGGCGAGACCGTGCTGGTGCACGCGGCTGCGGGCGGAGTCGGTCTGCTGCTGGTGCAGATGGCGCACGCGATCGGAGCGAAGGTGATTGGCACAACTTCGAGCGACGACAAAGCGAAGCTGGCGCGCGAGGCCGGCGCCGACGAAGTGATCGTCTTCATGCGGAAGGATTTTGAGTCCGAGGTGAAGCGGTTGACCGGCGGCAAGGGCGTAGAAGTGGTGTACGACGGTGTTGGCAAAGATACGTTCGAGAAAAATCTGAATGTGATGAAGTTGCGCGGGATGCTGGTGATTTATGGAATGTCGAGCGGCCCGGTGCCCCCGGTGGATCCGGGGCGGCTGGCGGAGAAAGGGTCGCTGTTTATGGCGCGAACCACGCTCGCGCACTTCACGGCGACACACGAAGAGTTGCTGGCCCGCACGAGTTCGCTGTTCGGCATGATCGCCGACGGGAAACTCAACGTGCGAATTGCAAAGACGTATCCGCTGGCGGAGGCGCCGCAGGCCCACCGCGACATGGAAGCGCGGAAGGTAGCGGGGAAGCTGCTGCTGTTGACTTAGAGTCGAGTGTGAGGACAGCCGCTCTCGGCTGTCCCCACAGGTGCGGTTCAGCGCTTGCGGGTATAGTTCTTCGCGTACTCGGGCGCTTCTTTTCCCGGCAACAGCCTCGCGTCGTCAATCGGCCGGCCTGCGACCATCTCCAGCGGCACGACTCCCGCCCATGTGGGGAACGAGTAATCTTCCTCGTCGTCGATTGCCCGGCCCTGGCGAACCTTGGCGGAAAATTCCTCGATGGGTAGGCGCAGCACCGACGTCGCTTTCAACTCACGTTCATTGGGTTGGCGGGAGTCGTCCCAGCGGCCGGGCAGAATGTGTTCCGACAGCGTGCGGAGCGCTTCGAGCTTTTCCGTCGGATCATCCACCAGCGTTGCCTTGCCTAAAATCACCACCGAGCGGTAGTTCATGGAGTGATTGAAAATCGAACGGGCGAGGACGAGTCCCTCGAGCAGCGTGACAGTGACGCAAACCGGCAGCCCCTCTTTCAGGTTGCGCAGCATGCGGCTGGCGGCCGAGCCGTGAATGTAGAGGTTCGCGTCTTTGCGGCCGTACGACGTCGGAATGACGAAGGGCTGGCCATCGGCGACGAAGCCGACGTGGCAGAGAAATCCTTCGTCGAGAATGCGATAAGCTTCTTCGCGATCGTAGACAGCACGATCGGCTTCGCGAACCACGCGTGTGCGCGCAGTGAGGTTTTGAATTTCAGACATGGAGGAGCGAACTCCGGCAAGCGCCAAGGATGGATGAAAGGAAAGTGTAACACCGGGAAGCCGGTGTCAGACTTCGGACCTCAGACCTGCCGCCAGCCTTCAGGCAGCGCAAGTGGAGTATTCTGCATCGTTCTGTCTGTCGTTGGAATCATTTTCAGTCTGTCTCGAAACGAGTCATGCGCCCTCGTCTTGCCATTCTCGTGTTGCTGGTCGCGGTCGCAGCGCAGGCTGCTGAAATCAAGGGAAAAATCACCAACGCCTTGGGGGGAGAAACCCTGGGCCGCGTCGAAATCATGGTGATCGAGAACAGAGTATCCGCAATTACATCCCTCAACGGCGAGTTCGATATTTCGAATCTCGCTCCGGGAAGCTACACGTTGAGGCTCAATGCCGTGGGCTATAGGATTCTGAAGATTCCGTTCACGCTTGCAAGCACCGCCGACATAAGAGAATTCTCCATCACCCTGGTGCCCGACAATTTTCATCACTCCGACAAGGTAGAAGTGCACGGAGACGTCTTTCAGACAGCTGACTCACCCGCAATACTGGAAACGAATCTGACGAGTTCTGAGATCCGCGAGACTTCGACGGTGTTCGCCGACGATCCGTTTCGCGCGGTGCAAACTCTGCCGGGAGTTTCGGCGGAAGGCAACAACGAATTCTTCGCGGAGTTTTCCGTGATGGGTGCGCCGTTTTCAAGCGTTTCGATCTACATGGATGACGTGCTCGTTCCAAGTCCGTTTCACGAGATTGGCAGCTTCACCGAGGGCGCATCGCTGGGTGTGCTGACGAGCGAAGTCGTGGAAGAGATGAAGTTGCTGCCCGCCGCGTATCCAGAAAAATTTGGAGATTCAGCCGGCGCGGCGCTCGATATTCACACGCGCGAGGGTAGCCGGGGCAAGTCGCTGTTCCGCACTTCGGCGGGCATCGCGGCCAGCGAGCTTCTCGGAGAAGGTGGCTTGGGCCGCTCCCGCAAGGGATCGTGGCTCGTGTCGGCGCGCAAGAGCTACATCAACTATCTGATTCGCGGGCGAGTGCAAGGCGCCGCGGATGTGGGCTTCGAGGATGGCGACGTAAAGCTGAACTACGATCTCACCGCGCGACAGAGCGTCAGTCTGTTTGCAAGCGACGGACACACGACGATGTCAATGATCGATCCCGCCGCCTTGACGATCGGCGAGTTTGCAAGCGGGAAGAGCGACTTCACGTTCGCACGCGCCGGTTGGCGGTGGGCCGTGTCCCCGACTCTGCTGGTAGATGCTCACGCGGCCTACATTCGCGAACCTGACCAATTATTCAACACGGCCGGTGTCCTGCTGGATCAGAGCGACCATCGCGAATGGGTGGGCGGCGCAGGATTGTCCTGGGCTTGGGCGAAGGATCAAGTCCTGCAAGCCGGGTGGTCGGAGCGGCAGTTGATGGACCGGCAAGCGACAGCTGGCTACGACAGTAGTGGAAACTTGTCGGTTGGTTCGGTAGCTGGATCTGGATTGCGGCAGAGTTGGTACCTGCAGCAGGCTTCGGCTGCGCTGCGAGGGCGGATTAACGTCTTGGGAAGCTTGCGATGGGACAGTATGACTGGATTCGCGGCGCATCCCTTCTCGCCGCAGATATCTCTGGCTCTGCGCGCAACAGCATCCACTGAATACCAGTTTGGGGTTGGACGCTACCAACAATTCTCTTCTCGTGCCCAATGGCAATTTCCGGTCTGCGGGCCGTTCGCTCTGTTGCCTGAAAAATCAGATCACTTCACAGCTTCGGTGGAACACCGAGTTGGGGAGAACATCCGCATACGGCTCCAAGCATTCGATCGCCAGGACTCGTGGGCGATGGGATACATACCGGGCGCGACTGAACAGGTATTAATTTCTAATTCCTGTCCGTCGTTCATACCCCTTTCGAATTCAACTTATCAGCGCGACTACTCACAAGGAGTACAGTTGGTCGTGCAGAGGCGAAGCGCCAACCGGCTTTCGGGCTGGCTCGGATATACGCTGATGCGGGCGAGAGAAAGGCAATACGAAGTCCTCTATCCCATATCACCTTCTGCGTCGACGGTGCTATTCCCCTATGGCACTCCCTACTATTATCCGACGCTCGAGGATCAGCGCCATTCAGTGACAGCATTCGCAATGTATCGTCTGAAACCGAGCCTCAGCCTGAGCGGCAAATTTCTATATGGCTCAGGGTTTCCAGTGCCGAGTGGCGCCTACATTCCAGTGGGGAACAATCAGTTCGTGCCCGTAGGCCTCAATGAAACACGGCTCGGGGCTTACCAGCGCCTTGATGTTCGCGCCGACAAGGATTGGGTTTTCGACCGGTGGAAGCTTACGCTGTACAGCGAAGTGCTCAATCTGACGAACCACTACAACGGGCGCTATGCCTACGAGTCTGGTATCGATCCGAACACCGGACAGGCGCAGGTGAAGACTCTGCAAGGACTGCCGATCACGCCGACTGCGGGACTTGTATTTCAGTTCTAAGGTCTGACGCCGGTTTTGTTTTACCAGTTCAGTTTCATCGCGAACTGAAATTGGCGCGGATCGTAAGCCGAGGTCGCCACGCCAGCGTTGGTGAACAGCGGGCTGACGGCGGCGACGTTCATTTTGTTGGCGATATTAAACATGTCGGCGATCAGGTCCATGTTGAAGCGTTCGCTGAAGTTGATGCGCTTGGAAACGCGCATGTCGTTGAACACCGTCCAGGGAGTGATGCCTGCATTGCGTCCCAGAGTGCCGTCCAATTGCAGCAGCGTGGGTACTGTCTGTGTGGCGATGAAGCCGTTGATGCAGGGCTCTTGTAGCACGCCGCTGGGAGAGTACTTGGACTTATAGACCGTGCCGCAAGCCGGGTTGACGAACGTGTTGGGGCGGCCGGTCAGTGACGAGAGCTGGAAATTGTCGCCGTTGCCGGTGATGATGTTGAAGGGACGTCCCGAGGCGACTTCGAGCAGCGGAGCGAACGTCCAGTCGCTGAGGAACTTGCGCGCAAATCCGTCTCCCGCCACCTTGCCGGTCTGGTAGACGCCGCTGAATACCAGACGATGACGCTGGTCGAAGAGCGACGTCGAGCGGTCGAGGCCAGGATAGTAGCTGTCTTGTGGTGTGAGCGTGGATTGCAAATCGGTGGAGTCGTCGATCGAGTGCGACCAGGTGTATGACGCCAGAAATTCGTAGTGGTTATTGAAGCGTTTGCGCAGGTTCGCGCTGAAGCCGTGGTAGATCGAGCTGCCGTTGGAATAGTTGGCGTCCATGTCGCCGAAAGGAACGCAGCCCGTATAAGACGGCGGCGTTGGATTACAGGTCACGTTGAACCCAGGCAGAGATTGAACGACCGCCATTGCCTGCGGCACGCAACCGCCTTCGGCAACCGCAATCGAAGGATTCAATCCGCCGGGACGGAAGTAATTCATGAGAGCCGGGTCGACATAAGGGAACGGGCCCAGGGGAGAACTTGCTCCACCGGGGTTGCAGCCGCTGACGGTGAACGGACTGCCCGGCGGCGTCTGGGCGAGAAGCAGCGCATCGTAATATGCGGCCTCGAAGTTGGCGGTCATCAAATCGCCGCGGATGGTGTTGGCGTTGATGGGACGGTTGAGGTGGCGCCCGCCGTTGAAGTTGTAAGCGAGACTCAGCGCGAAACCGCCGCCGAGATCGCGCTCCACGGTGAAGTTCGCCTGCTGGGCATAGGCATAGACGAAGTTCTTGGATTGCGGATAACCGAACGGCTGGAAGGCCAGCGGCAGGAACGTGGGATTTGAGGAAGTCACGTCCAGGTAGTTCTGGTTGAGAAAAACGGATTGAGGAAAGTTGAGAGCCTGGAATTGCTGCTGGTCAGGCAAGTATCCGAGATTGGCGTTCGCCTGGGGAAACGGCGAGGGCGCACACTGCGGCAAGTTTTGCAATCCTTGGAAGATCGGAATCGCGTTCAAGTTTGCCGGATTGCCCGCGCCGGTGCAGAATCCGGTGCCCGCAAACGCGAGCTGCCCGCTGGAAGAACCGTCTGAGGCATCGCCGAGAAAGTAGAGGCCCAGTAATGGATGGTCGAAGAACATTCCATAGGACGCGCGAACCACGGTCTTGCCGTCACCCTTCGGATCCCAGGCAATGCCGATGCGTGGTTGGAAATTGTTTTTGTCGGTCTTGATTCCTTTTTGCAAATCGAGTGTGTGGTACGCGGACAATGCGAGCCCTTGTGGCGGTTTGAACGAGGGCGGAATTTCCACGTCGTAACGTACGCCATAATTCAAGGTCACGTGCGGAGTGACGCGCCACGAGTCCTGCCAGAAAAGTCCGATGGGAATGTTTTTGAAACTGTCACTGGGGCTGCCAATACCCTGGATGAAATCGCCGGGAAGTCCCGCGCCGTAGGCTTGCACCGCCGAAAGACTGGGGAACGAGGGAACGTTAAGAGCAGCAGGGAACGAGAATCCCAGATTCGCGGCGCTGAAGGAGCCGAAATCGTAGACGCCGCCGTAGTTGACGGTGAAAGTGGCCTGCAACGGCAGGTAGTTGAAGTCGGCGCCGAATTTCATGTCGTGATGGCCGACGGTCCAGGAGAAGTTATCAGCAAATTGATACCGCTGTTCGACGCGCTGAATGTAAGAGTAAGGCTCACGGCCGAAGTAGGCGAAGCCCGGAATGTTGACGGCCGGGTCCGAGCCGCCGGGGATTTGCGTGTTGTAAAAATACGAGAGGCCGCGCCGCGCGTACTGAAAGCGGAACTCGTTCACCTTGTTAGTGCCCAGAGTCCACGTGTCCTGAACGGTTCCGGCAACGTCGCGAAAGGTTTGCTGCGAAGTGCGGGAGTAAGCGTTTTGTCCGAAGGGCTGATCCTGGCCGCCGACCTCGATTCCCGTCTGGGTGCTCGGGCTGATGTTCACGCGAAGCATGAGCCGGTTGTTGTTGGTGACGTTGTGGTCGATGCGCAACGAGTATTTGCTCGTGCCTTCGAATACAGGAAAGTTTCCCATCTGGGACGCCAGCGTTTGGTAAGACGCGGGTGTCGGGGCGCACGGACCCGGGGGAGCGCAACTGGTCGGGAATCCGGACCAACTCGAGAGTCCACCCAGAGTCAGAGCTTGCACCAAACTGGTGGGCCACTGCCCTTGTACCGCTTGCCCTGAGGAGGCTCCCGCCAGTACGACATACTGGCCGACGGCGTTGGCGTATCCGGGCACAGTCTGCTCGGCGGTGATGGTGGCCGGGTCGGTCAGAAACGTGATCTGGTCGGCGGTGAGGGGCAGGGTTCCGAAAGGCAATAAGACCTGCGAGGTGTCGAAGGGGATGAGTCCGAAATTGCCCTGGCCGATCGAAGAAAATCCTGTTTCATGCCGTCGCGTGATTTCGTACGCAAAATAATAATACGTTTTATCTTTCTTGATCGGACCGCCGAAGGCTGCCCCTGCCTGCACGCGCGTGTATGCCGGATTTGAAACCGTGCTGAACGGATTCACCGCCTGGAAGTTACGGTTGCGCAGATAGCCGAAAACATCGCCGTGAAAATCGTTGGATCCGGAACGCGTAATAATGTTGACGACGCCGCCCGAGGCGCGCCCGTATTCCGCGGAGTAGCTGTTGGTGATGATCTGAAATTCCTGAACGGCTTCTTGCGACACGGTGGAGCGAACGCCGTTCACAGAGTTATCGGTGGCATCGACGCCGTCGACGTTGACCAGGTTCGAGCGCGCGCGCTGGCCGCTCATGTTCAGACCCGAAGTAGGCGCCGCTCCGGTGTTGGGCGCGTTGTCGCGAACAACCTGCGAATCGGTCAGGGTGAAGTTGATATAGTCGCGACCATTGATGGGAAGATTGTCAATGCGGCGCTGGCCGATGGTGTCGGTGGTCGAACTGCGGGACGTTTCGACCAAGTCCGCCTGCGAACTGACTTCCACTAGTTCTTTTCCACCCGAAACCGACAACGTCACTGGGAGCTCCACCAACCCACCGACGGTGATGGAGACGCCCGTATTCTCGACCTTCGTAAAGCGCGCTGCTTCGACGGTGACGGAGTAGTTGGCCGGCGGCAGCAGCCGAACGCTATAGCCGCCCTGCCCATCACTGGTTGCGGTACGTTCCAGGCCCTTGGCCACGTCGCGCACGGTGACGGTCGCATCCACGACAGCCGCCCCGTTGGGATCTTTCACGGTGACGTGAAGGTCGCCCGTGGCGGCGCCGCCCTGGCCCAAAGCCATGCCCGAAAGCAGCAACAAAAGAAATGCGAAAGCGACGCTTCTCAAAGTGTGGATCATAGGGTTCTCCCTTGAACTCGCGGAGGCGAGCAGACGGACACGGTTCCCACGGCAGGTTGCCGAAGTGCGCACGCAGTAGTTTGGATCGGGTGTTTCCCGCTGGTTTTATATCAGAACCAGCATCGAAAACAAGTCAGGAATCATCAGGGGTCGTTTGTAAGTAACCCCTGATGTTCCCCCTGACTTGTTCGGGGGAAGAATGGCAAAACATCAAGCGAATGTCTGTGATCCGGGTTACAAAATCACGTTACCGAATCAGGTTCACCAAGTCGCAGCAATGCGTACCGGGGTGGCGGGACTTTGTAACCTGCCGAGCAGCATCGCGGAGCCGTTCACGCGTTCGTAGCCGGTAAGAACCTGCCCGGCAGCCAATCCTGAGATCGGCCACGCCAGGGCAATATAAATTCTCAACAGCGCGAATGTTGCGTTACGCCTAAGTAAGAGTGCGTTGTCCACCAACTGGCGCGCGGCTTCCGCGGTGTGCGCATCGCTCGCCGCCAAAGCATGTTGTCCAATGAGAACGAGAACGCCCGCATTCTGACTGGCTGTCGATATGTAAGCCGCCATAGCGCGCAACCGCTTTCGTTGGACCGCGCGGAACTCGGCGCCAGACAAGCGTCGGCGCAGGTATTCGTCTTCGGCCGGATCGATCAGGTTGCGAAAAGCCTCAATATCGATTGGCTGAATTCGCCCCGCAAGGCTCGTGTTTGCGGAAACCTGCAGAGTGCGCGGGAATGCGACGCGAAGGATGACGACGAGCGATAGGACGGCGACGACGACTAAGACGATGGCCAGAGTCATTGGTGTATGAGACGCTCCAGTTCCCGGTTCCAGACTTCGAGACTTTCCTGCGGCCCCATACTTAAGGACGGGGCGTTGGCTGGCGCCGTGGTTCTCTCCTCCACTTTCTGGGGAACGAGCAAATAGTAAAACCAGACCAGCACGCAGATGTGATAAGTGCCCATGTCGACGAAGTCGAGGGCGACTCGTCTTGTGGGTGGGAGCCCTGCGTTAGCTGAAACGGCCCAAGTCGCAAGATGGACACAGGCTGATATTCCTAGACCAAGCAAAATCCCAAATGAAATGCGATCCAACCTCAGTTTGAAGTAGGCGGCAAAGAGGAACAGAAAAACAAGCAGGCCGGTCTCGATAAGAAACCCGGTCTGCTCGAGCAGGTGGGCTCCAGCGATCAGGGGGAACGTGCTGTCAGGGCGGGCGCATGCTGCGGCAAGCGAAGCTGCGAGCACTAGACCCACTCCAAGTATTCGAGCGAGCAATCTGCCGAGCCGCCACACAGACGGATACGGCTCGAACACTTGCAGAAAAACCCCGCCAATGATCGCGAACTTCAGGAGGGTCTCAAGCAGCAGACTTGCCCAGTCCACACGCCAGAAGGTCGGACCCGATACGGTGGGCGAAACATCTGCGATGTAAACACACAACTGCCCGATCGTGCCCAGCAACGCGAAGGCGATAAACCAAGGATACCGTCGGGCCTTTTCACGCTTCCAAAAGACAATTCCTAAGACAAATAGGAGCACATTGGGGGCAACCCAAAGGTAATGCCAGAGGAATGAGTGCGCCTTCAGCATAGGCTTAAACGGGCACTATACTGCGACCGATTGCCCCTGGCAACGTCCTCGTGATTCTTGTTCCGTTTTCGTAAGAAAGGCGAGCTCGGGGTCACGGCGAGCAGGCTTTTCGTGCACAATTGCCAAATTACGGCTTGCACATCGAATTGCCACCGCAATTGGTGTTAGTGGCGCCGCCATCGGCCCGGACCACGGTGGGAACCACTAAAGTGTTGAGGAAAAGGATGGCTGCGCCGAGGACGAGTAGCACACGTTTCACGGTTGTTTTCTCCTTGGGACAACAAGTTGGACCGTGATAGTTTCATGTCTGGATTCGGAGGGCACAATAGACCGAAAGTCCCTCGAATGTTCGGAATTCGTAACAAGATGACTCTGAAATCAGCCCTGCAGGATCTGAAGGAGACCACCCTCGCCGCCGTCTCGGGGCTGCTGGGGAAGCTTGCTTATTTGGCTTCCTTGCGTCGGGCGCAAGGCCGGTATGAACACTGGGGGATGGAGGCGATCCACGGACCGGAGTCTGCCGAGCGTGCCATGAAGACCGCGCATGCCGAGATTGTTGCGACGGTGCTGCGGGCGCCACTGGCTTCGCTGGAGGAGGACCTGGAGGAATCGAGCAAGGATAGTGGGCTTGCGCCACCCGCCTACCTGGAGGGGATGCGTGAGCAGTTCGAAGATTTACTGCCCGGCGAGCGCAAGGACTCGCCCGCAGCCAGCCACCTTAGTTCAGTGCTGCTTGCCCTTTCGAATTTGAGGAAGCATCGAGGGCGTGCCACTCGGTCAATTTCATAGCCACGCCTACTACCTGCCCCAGCACTTCCGCATCCTGCGGATGCCTCAAAATGCGAACTGGAACCGGGGAAAGCGGATGCGACTGCAGAATGATGTCTTCGCGTCGCATGCTGCACCAGCAGCAAGTATGGCCGTCGCGGGTCTCCACGAAATAAATGGGACGCTCGTACTCTGAGCGCCAGGAGCCCTCCACAACTTTATTCTTCGATTCATCCACCTGAATGAAACTGCCCGGCGGCAGAATCGGATACATGGTGAAATCCTGCGTGCCGACATAGCCGTAGGTGAAGGCGCTGGTGGCAAACTGGGCCAGATAGGCAAAAGGCACGAGTCCCCACTGCTCGACCATGCGGCCGAGATTCGTGGTGCGGCGCTCGTCAAACGCGGGATCCATGCGCAAGGGAACTTGCACAGAAGCGAGTCCGGTAAGAGCGTCGGAAACGTGTGATTTTGGTGGCGAAACCAGCCCAAGATCGGCAGCGAGGTTGTTGAGATCCACTCCGTACCAGGACATCAATTCGCGCAGATCGCGACGGTAAATCACCGATAGCGTGTAGAAACGGTAGATGCTCGGTAAAATCCCTTTGGTCTCGATATCTGACAATCGGCTGGGGGGAATTGAATATTCTTCGTTACGATACTTCTCGGCGACACGTGCGCTGGAGTTCTCCACGTCACGCATCGTCAGGCCGAGTTTTTCGCGCAGGGTACGAAGGCTTTTTCCGGCGGGCAGCATGGCGGTGCCTCCAAATAAGTGGGTGAATAATACCAAAGCTGGAAGGTCTTGTGTCCATCGATCTTGCATAAATTTTCCAGCTACCGTATGCGTGTTACGAAATCCGAACACGCGTACGCCCTTGTCTGGCGCACTCAATCGATGCGCTTCATCGCGGAAGGCGCGACTCTAAGCGCTGCCACTGGGCCTGTGGATTTCCTGTGTCTGTTCGGATTTCGTAACAGATTCTCGGGAGGCGCTGGAACCAATGATCTTAGGCGCTCGCCGCGCCTTGGTCCAAGGTTGATCCCTATTATCCCCCACGCGTCAAGTGCCTGCTAGAAAAAGCTTCCAAAATAAGGATGACATTTGTCACGATCGGCACGTGATGGATGGCACTGGTGCGCTCGATGGTCTTCCGCGATGATTGCAATCGCGGGTGGGAAAAGCAAACGGCTTCCCACCACGGCAAGCAAAAGGCTTGTCGGGAGGCCCAAGTGATCACCACCATCGAGCAGCGTCAAACCACGCAAACGTCTAAGCACGACCTGGTCGTGGCCAACCTCGAAGGCGTCAACAAAAACTATGGCGATGTAAAGGCACTGCGAGCGGTTAATTTTCAAGTGCGCGCCGGCGAAGTCGTCGCTCTGCTCGGACCGAACGGCGCCGGAAAAACAACCGCAGTAAAACTTCTGCTGGGATTGTTGCAGCCCAACGCCGGGAAAGTGCGCGTGTTCGGAGGCGACCCGACGAATCCTGAAAACCGGATGCGCACCGGCGCCATGTTACAGGTTGGAAAAGTCCCTGAGACTTTGCGCGTTCGCGAGCACATTGATTTGTTCTCGTCGTATTACTTAAATCCCATGCCCGCGCAGGAGGTTCTCGCTGCCGCCGGACTGGAGAAGTTGAGCGACCGCAAATTCGGAGATCTTTCCGGTGGGCAGAGGCAGCGCGTGTTGTTCGCGCTGGCTATCTGCGGCGATCCCGACCTTCTCTTTCTGGATGAGCCCACCGTCGGTCTCGATGTGGAAGCGCGCCGCATGCTGTGGGACGAGATTCGCCGGATGGTGAGGCGGGGAAAAACTGTACTACTGACGACGCACTATCTGCAAGAGGCCGACGCACTCGCCGACCGCGTTGCCGTCATCAACAAGGGCGGAATTATTGCTGAGGGAACTCCCGCGGAGATCAAGGCGAAAACGGCGGGCAAGCGCATTCGCTGCATCACCAGCCTCAGCCTCGGAAGCCTGCGCCAGATTGAAGGCGTCCTCGAAGTGAAAGAAGATCGTGAAGCGGTGGAGATTCACGCCGCTGAAGCCGAGGAGGTCGTTCGCGAATTGCTGGCGCGCGATCAGCAGCTCTCGGGACTTGAAATCACGACAGCGGGACTGGAAGAAGCCTTCCTGGCGCTGACCCAGGACAACGGACGAGAAGCCAACTGAACCAAGAGGGCGCGCGAGCAGCCCGAGGAGACGCAATGAGTACTGCAACCATCGCATTGAGCAGCCCGCAGATTCAACGTTCGCCGCGTCACACCGCGACGATTTATCTGAAGGAAGCGAAATACGAATTCCTGAAGAACCTTCGCCTGCGCATGTACACGGCGTCGGTGCTCAGCTTTCCGATCATGTTCTATGTCTTGTTCGGACTGGTGCTGAACGGGAAGGAAGCAATCGGTGGAACCGGTGTGCCGACCTATTTGATCGCCACCTACGGCACGTTCGGAGTGATGGGCGCGTCGTTGTTCGGCACTGCGGCGGGACTCGCCTCAGACCGGGGCTTGGGATGGCTGCAGGTGAAGCGTGCCAGTCCCATGCCGCCGTTCGCCTACTTCGTCGCCAAGGTGATTACCAGCATGATTTTCAGCGCAATCATAGTTCTGGTGTTGTTCCTGCTCGGAATTGCTCTGGGCGGAGTGAGGATGCCGGTAGCCGATTTCGCAAGGCTACTCGGGACCCTGGTCGCTGGTTCTCTGCCATTCTCCGCGATGGGATTAGCGCTGGGGTATTTCGCCGGCCCAAACTCAGCGCCTCCGATGATCAACCTGATCTATCTGCCGATGTCGTTCTGCAGCGGACTGTGGGTGCCATTCATGTTCCTACCCAAAGTGGTGCAGAAGATTGCTCTGGTGCTGCCTCCTTATCATTTGTCGCAACTTGCTTTGGGAATTGTGGGTGCGGGACGCCATGAATCCGTAGCGACGCACTGGGAAGTCCTGATCGCCTTCACCATGATTTGCCTGGGCGTGGCGCGGATCGGCTTCCAGCGCGATCAGGAAAAAATGTACGGGTAAGGTTGAAACTTTGAAACTCTGAAACTCTGAAACCGGGTTTTTCATATGAGCGTGAATTCAAAAAAATCGATGGGTTGGACGAGCGTTCTCATTCTCCTTGGACTAGTCGCGCTATTCACCGGAGTGAAATGGCTTGTAGTGCTGATTCCGGCAGCTATGATGGTCTGGTACGGAGTCGGACCGGCCTTGCGAAGTGGCCGGAATTGAGCCGCAGGGTGACAATAGAGCTATGCCACTAATGGAGTTTGAACGTCCGGAGCAGTGCGACGAAACTGCTGGTCCCTTTAAGGTGAAGTCGTGGAAGAGAATGTTCCGGGACCGGGAGCACGGATGGAGTCCTCTGCTCTGGGTCGTCTACCTGGGCTTCTTTTTTGTGGACCCGGTCGTGAATCACGCCAGCCTGAGGCTATGGCTGCTCGATGCTCTCGGTGCCGCGGTATTTCTCTGCCTCTATTTCGGACTCTTCATTCTCGTCTACCCGCGAGCCCTGGCGCACATTGCGGGGATGGTGCTGCTGGGAATTGTGTATCTACCCCTGAATGGCGGCGCTTGCACTTTCTTTATCTTCGCGGCGGCGATGGTTCCGTTTTGCGTGGAGAGTCAGGGTGCCGCAGTCATCGGTCTGCTCGCAGTGGGAGCCACCGGAGCGCTCGAATGCCTGGTGCTGCACGTCTACGGTTGGGAAATGTTCTATGCAGCTCTTTTCCCGATGATTATCGGCGCGGGCAACACGTTCTTTGCGGAGCGCAACCGGATGAACCGGCGGCTGCGCAAGGCCAACGAGGAAATTGAAAACCTGGCGAAGGTCGCTGAGCGCGAGCGCATTGCGCGCGACCTGCATGACGTTCTAGGACATACGCTTTCGGTGATCACACTCAAGTCGGAACTGGCGGGCAAGCTGATGGATCGCGATCCGGAGCGGGCAAGAAAAGAAATCGGAGAGGTCGAAGAGATTTCACGGAAGGCACTCTCCGACGTGCGCGACGCGATTCGGGGATATCGTTCGCAAGGACTTGTCGCCGAACTGGCGAACGCCAAAACCACACTCGAGACTGCCGGTCTCGCGGTGCAGTGTGACGCTGCCACGACGGTGAAACTTCCCGCCGTGCAAGAGAGCGTGCTCTCTCTGGCCGTGCGCGAGGCGGTCACCAATGTTGTGCGACATGCGCAGGCTCGGACGTGCCGCATGCGGCTCGAGCAGCAAAACGGTTCGTGCCAACTGGAAATTCAGGACGACGGGCGCGGTAGTTCCAACGGCGAGGGCAACGGATTGCGCGGCATGCGTGAGCGCGTCGAGATGCTCGGCGGGACGCTTCGCCGCAACACTGAATCTGGCACTACGCTGACCATTACGCTGCCCTTAAAAGAAATGACGCCGCCGGGCGAAGGTTCGAAGTGAATCCCACGAATAACAAAGAAGGGCGCAGAACGATCCGCGTGGTTCTCGCCGAAGACCAGGGCATGGTGCTCGGGGCGCTCGCGGCCCTGCTCGAGATCGAGGGCGACATTTCGGTCATCGCCAAAGCTGGCAATGGAAAAGAAGCGCTCGAAGCCGTGCTTGCGCACAAGCCGGACGTTTTCATCACCGACATCGAAATGCCGCACATGAGCGGCCTCGATGTCGCAGCGGAACTGAAGCGGCGGAAGACGGGCACGCGCGTTGTGATAGTGACCACATTTGCGCGCGCCGGATATTTACGTCGCGCCCTCGAATCAGGAGCCTCGGGATATCTGTTGAAAGACATGCGCGCCGAAGAACTCGCCGACGCCGTGCGCCGCGTGCATCAGGGCCTGCGGGTGATTCATCCCGAACTCGCGACGGAAGCCTGGGGAGAGATGGATCCACTCACAGACCGCGAACGGCAGGTGCTGCGTCTGGCGGGCGAAGGTATGGCCAGTGGCGATATCGCTGGAGAACTGGGACTCTCCGACGGCACGGTGCGCAACTATCTTTCCGAAGCGATTAGCAAGTTGGGTGCCAGCAATCGTGTCGAGGCGGCGCGCATCGCACGAACGAAGGGTTGGCTATAGAAATCAGTGGCTAGTGGCTTGTGGTCAGTGGCAGGGGCACGCTGCCGACAGGACATTGACTAAGCCGTGGCGGCGAAGGCGGCTTCTTTTTCCGCGAAGCAAAGAGCGCGAAGACGAAGCAGTACGAAAACGATGAGTCCAGAAATCGCGAAACCGCCGAGCCCGTACTCCAAAGCCTGGACAGCTGCGCGGTGATATGAATCCGCAGGCGGAATCGCTGCGAAAACGCGTACCCGCGACCGCCCTTTCAAGGCCGGAAAAAGATAGATGGGAATCGATGTTCCCGTGGGAACCTGCTCGTCGAGTTCCGACTGGCTGCGAGGCCTTGTGGGCACATAAGACTCCAGGTCCATCCACTCGCGCTGGCCATCGACGGTCCCGCTCGCGTAAACAGAGATTCCGCCCTTGGAGCCCCTCTGGAAGTAGGCGCGCGTCACTTCGAAGTCGGCTCGGTGATAGGACTGACCTTCATAACGCTGCCAGCTGGAATACGAATTCATGAATCCAACGAAGCCGAACAGGAGCGACGTGACGAATACGAGCGAAAAGACCGCGATGCCGGCGCTGAGAATTCGAAACGGAATTGGATGCGCGACGGTTCTCGGCGGCATGCGGGAATCCGCAACCGACTTGGCCTTCATCCGTTCCGAAAGCAGCGTAGCGAGAAGGATCATCGTGCCGAAAATCGCGATCATGAATCGGGGGAAGTGGAAGATCAGCATGAACGTGGTTGAAAGAGCGATTTGAACGAGTGCCACGATCCACTTCCCAGCGGCGGCGGAGCCGACAACAATCTTCGTGCCATAGGCCGTTCCGCACATCGGACATATCGACGCGGTCGTGCCGCTGAGATCGAGTCCGCATTTCGGGCACTGTCGGGTGGTCGCCATGCTGGCCGATTACAGCATGCGGTCGTCGCCGCTTCAATTGACGAAGGTAATAAGCCTTGTCAGTTCGAGATTAGTGAGAATTGGTGTTCCTGCGACCGCCGGCGAACAGCAGGTTCCTCCTTATGCGCTTCGCGCATCGTCGGAATGACAAGGGTTCAGTTTTGGGTTCAGAATCACAAGGCGCCAGTCGGAATAACAAAAATTGATCAGGATTCGCGAACGATGCCCGCGTCCTGCTTCTTCACGGTTCGGAATGCCCAGGCCATGCGCGGAGTGTTGTGGGCGATGCCGATGTGGCCTGCGGGATTGAGGACGATGATGCCGCCGTGTCCGTTGACGCGCTGCTTGAGGTAGTTCATCGCTTCTTGCGCGGCCCACTCGGGCAGGTTGCCGGCGGAGATGCGGTCGGCGGTCCACTTGGCGAGCACGAGCTTCATAATCGGTTCGCCCCAACCTGTGGTTGAAGCTGCCGCGCTCAGGTTGTCGGCGTAGCAGCCACAGCCGATCAGCGAGGAGTCGCCGAGGCGTCCAGGAGCCTTGTTCAGGGTGCCACCGGTGGAGGTGGCGGCGGCGATGTTGCCATCACGATCGAGTGCGACGGCGCCGACGGTGTCGTGCGAAATTGCGGGATCGTCAGGCCTCTTCTCGCCAAGGTCAGGCGCGAAGAGATCGTTGCCGTGTTGTGAGTCTTCGGCCTGGTACTCGCGCAGGCGCTCGACTTCGCGCGGCAGAATGAGATCCTCGTTCTTGCACAGGGCGATGCCATGCTCGGCGGCGAAGCGCTCCGCGCCTTCTCCAACAAAGTAAACGTGCGGACTCTCGCTCAGAATCTTGCGCGCGGCGCGTACGGGATTGCGCAGGCGCTCGACGCAGCCGACACCACCGGCGCGGAGAGTGGCTCCGTCCATGATGAGGGCATCGAGTTGCACCTTGCCGTCACGGTTGAGAAAGCTGCCGCGTCCGGCATCGAAGGTCTCGTCGTCTTCCATGATGACGACGGCTTCCTCAACCGCATCGAGCGATGAGCCGCCGCGCTCGAGCACGCGCCATCCCGCGGCCAGCGCGTTGTTAACGCCGCGGATGTGGGCGTCAACCATGTCATCAGGCATGGCCCATGCGCCGCCGTGAACAACCAGCACTGGATCAGTTGGCAAGAGTTATCCCCAGAACGTCGGACCTCGGACCTCGGACCTCCGACTCCGGACCTAAGCCTCAGATGCGACCGGATAGGATAGCAGGACTGAAGGAGATACCGACTGGGCTGGCCAGGAAGCAGATGTTTAAAAAGCAAAGCCCCGGTAATCATCCGGGGCTTGAGTCGATACTGGATTTGCGGCCTGCGAAACACTTATAGGAAAACTCTGAGGCTCTCGAGATAGCGAATCATTACGCAACGGTCGCAGGAAAAGCTCCACTGGCTTCGCTCCGGGCGGACGAGGGCGTCCGCCTCTCCACAATCTAGGCGGCTTGGCCGGTTTTTACCGTCGTGGGAGCGTCTTGGGTCCGGGTCCAGGTGTAGCGCATGCGATGGATGACCGTGATCGTGCTCAGAACCGCGATCATCCAGAGGACTGGGGCCATGCGGTTGAAGAGAGCCCCGAGAATCACCAGGACTAGACGTTCTGGCCGCTCCATGAATCCGACACGGCAGGAGCCGATCAGGCTCTCGGCGCGGGCGCGGGTGTAGCTGACCATGATCGCGCTGATCATGACGAAGGCGCTGAGCACCACGTAGAAGAAGACGCCTCCGCGAGCGTAGAAGACCAGCAGTCCGAGAAATTGGGAGGCGTCGCTGTAGCGGTCGACCACCGAGTCGAAGAAAGCTCCGAAGCGGGTGACGCGATTGGTAGCGCGGGCGACTTGCCCGTCCACGAGATCGAAGAAGCCGGAGAAGATGATGACCAGTCCGGCGTAGATGAACATGCGCTTCTGGTTGGTCGACGTTGGCGGAGCCGAAAAGGATCGCGGCCCAGGTGTTGACGACGAGTCCCATGAAAGTGAGGACATTGGGATTGATGCGAGAGAGCGCGAGCCAGCGGACGATGGTATCGAGCAGGACGCCGCAGGCGCGGCCGAAGGCGCTGGTCCAACTCGTGGACATTATGCCTGGGCCTCTTTTGGCGCTTGGCCGTCGAGGTCGTCGTGGATGGTGCTGAGCTTCAGGATTTCGAGGTCGCGTTTGCCATTGGGCGTGACCACGATGGCTTCGTCGCCGACTTTCTTGTTGAGCAGGGCGCGGCCGATGGGCGAGGTGGTCGAGATCTTTCCTGTCGCCACATCGGACTCTTCGCTGGTCACCAGCTTGTATTCGATCTCTTCATTCTTGGTGTTGTCGTAAACCTTGACCGTGGAACCGAGGCCGACCTTGTCGTGGGGGATGTTGTTCATGTTGACCATGGACAAGTCGGCCAGGCGCTTGCCGAGTTGGCGGACGCGCGCCTTGACGAACTCCTGGCGCTGCTTGGCCATGTGATACTCGGCGTTCTCGCTGAGGTCGCCGAGGGCGGCGGCCTTCTTGATCTCTTTGGGAAGCTCGTGGATCAGCTCGTGTTCGAGCGCGTTGATCTCTTCCTGCAGCTTTTTCTTGATTAGTTCTGTCATGGATTACAGCTCGGCTTGTGGGATTATAACCCCGCGGTGCACGGATACGAGAGGTGACATGTCCTAGCTACAGTCGCCGGCACACAGGTGATACCTTTCTCCGGCCAATTTTCTGCGGCTAATTTCTCCTAGTGCGCTTTGGGCGCTGAGTCCAGATCCTCGAGGGCTTTCTGCTCGCGCTGTTCGAGTTCGGCTTGACGCTTGTGCGTTGCCTCAGCAGGGCTGGTGCCGGGCTTGATGCCGGTCTTCTCGATGAAATAGCGCCACCCGGCGTGGCGGTCCTCGGAAGATTGGCTGGTCTCGTATTCCTTGGCGGTGGTCTCGGCGATGTTCTTGCCCCGGGTAACCTGGACCACGCCACCGGATTCGTAGGTCCGGACGTTGTGGCGGATGATGGCGTATGAAGAAGAAGCGTCGTCGCGCGTCAGAGGGCCCCCGTTTTGTATGTTCCGGTTCGCAAAAGACATTCGCGAACTAGCTTGCCGTTACTCGATTATAACCCCGTTTGCGCCCATCCGGTGAGCGGCGGTGCATTAGGAGACGTCGTCAGGCCTGGAATTCGGAGGCTTCGGGGAAGCGCAGCTTGCATTTGGCTAGAGCCGTGGTCAGGATTTCTTCGACCTTGGATTCTTCGCAGTTGCGCGCCATGGCCAGTTCGCTGACCAGAAGGTAGCGGGCGCGCTCCAGCATTTTTTTCTCGCGGAAGGAGAGCGGCTTGGCCTGGTGCAGGGCGATCAGGCTCTTCAGGACTCCGGCCACCTCGAGCAGGGAGCCGGTGCGCATGCGCTCGGAGTTTTCCTTGAAGCGGTCTTTCCAGTCGCCGTTGCCGCCGTTTTCGGCAATCGAAAGAAAATCCAGCACTTTCTGGACTTCGCCGTTGCGAACCACGCGGCGCATGCCGACGCTGCCGGCATTCTGGCAGGGAACCATCACCTTCAGGCTGCTGGCTTTGATGTTGAGCAGGTAGAAGCGCTCGACCGTGGCACCGATCGAGTCCGGCTGCCGATCTGTTCGATAACGCCAACGCCGTGATTGGGATAGACGACCTTGTCGCCGATGTGGAAATTCAAGTCGGTACCGCTCATAGTTGAGCACCTGGGGAAGGTTGAGGGTTCGTGGGGAAAGTAACGTCTGTTAAACCTACTAGTATGTTACTCCCATGGACGAGGCGAAAGCAAGGAGGATGCGGTGGGCTGGACTCTGCTAGTTCAAACTGCTGATAAGAGATTGATTGGCAAAAGGTTGGGGGATAGACGAGTCGGCTGCGTGGGAATGGCCGGCGCAAAGACTCAGCGTTCGAAGTCAAACGCATATAATCCGACAGTGGATATAGATGCGAGAGCGGTGAATTCGGACGCAGCAGCTGACGGTTCCCAAAATGGGACAACGCGCAGCCAGATCCCGTGGGGCGGGTTCTGGGACTCGACGTGGCGCCGCGGAGGATCGGGGTCGCGGTGTCAGATCCGCTGGGGATCACCGCGCAGGGGCTCGGACACTCTCAGCGCCGAAACAAGCGGCATGACTTTGAACAATCTGCAGCGCGTGATTCGGAATACGAAGTGCAAGGAGATCGTGGTTGGCCTGCCGCTGCGCATGAGCGGGGCGGAAGGGATTCAGTCGGAAAAGATGCAGGCGTTTCGCGGAGGAATTGCGCAAGCGGTTTCGGTTGCCGGTGCATCTGTGGGATGAGCGCCTGACTTCCGCCGAAGCGAATCGGTTGTCTGCGCGAGACGGAGCTGTCGATCGAGAAGCGCGGGAAGGCCGTGGATCGGATGGCGGCGATTTTGATTCTGCAGGGATGGATGGAGCAGCGGGCGGGGGCGGCTTCCGGGTTCCGGCTTCCGGAATAGGGCGTCCGACGTAGGCGTCAGGCTTCGGGGAGTTTCCTTCAGACTTCGAGAAGAGTGGGCGCTCTTTGCTTATCGGTGAGCCCGATCGCGCGAATTAGAGGATTCAACATGCGCCCCAGTTCAGCTGCGAGTTCGATCAGGTCATCTGCGCGCTCAGCGGCAATGTAGCCTAACCTCTGCGCGATGAGGACTTGAGTTTCGAGCTCGAGTAAAGACCCCCGAGCTTGGTAGTAGAAATGAGCAACGATCGCGATTGGTTAGCCGGCCCTTGCCTTCCGCGATCTTGCTTGGGAGCAGACACGGCAGCCCGCCGCATCCGACTCACCAGACCGTAAAGTTCCTCTTTCGGAAAGCCTCTAGACTCGCCGTAAACGTCAACGACCAAATTCATAGCCCGCTGCCACACTCGTAGGTCTTGATACGAACCGCTCATCGTTCCTCTCGTGACTCTGTGCGATTCTTGCAGTTTGCTCGAACGAGTCACGAGGGCAGATGTCACATTCGCGACACTTCTTGCTGTGGATAAACCGACGAGGTTAAGCGCGTTGTCGCAGTGTTGTCTTAGGTGCGAGGTCCGTCGCCTGACGCCCGCTGGCCGCCGCCTCGAGGGCTGACGCCGCCGAGCGCCGCCGCCTGACGTCTTACTTCCCCCGCATGGCTTTCCGATACGCCGCTACGTTCTTATTGTGCTCTTCCATGGTGCGGGCGAAGCGGTGGTGGCCTTGGGCGTCGGCGACGAAATAGTAGTAGTCGCTTTGCGCGGGGTGCATGGCGGCTTCGAGGGCGCTGCGTCCGGGATTGCCGATCGGTCCCGGCGGAAGACCGGGTTGGCGGTAGGTGTTGTAGGGCGAACTGAACTGCATGTCGGCATGATGCAGCGCGCCCTGGTAGGTTCCCGCCAGAAGTTCGGCGTAGATGATGCTGGGGTCGGCGTCGAGCGCGATGTTCTTGTTCAGGCGGTTGTAGTAGACGCTGGCGACCAGGGGGCGTTCTTCGGCGACGGCGGTTTCTTTCTCGACGATGGACGCCATGATGACGGTGCGCTCGACGTCATTGGGCGCTTCCTCTGCGGCGCGACGGTAGCTGTCTGCGCGGCGACGCGCAGCTTGGCGGAGTGAGATGGCCGCGTTCGGATCAGATCCGATCTGTGGCGCGACCTGGCGGAACTGCTTCACCATCGCCGCCGCCATCTCCTGCATCGTCATCATGCGGGAGAATTCGTAGGTCTCGGGAAAAAGGTAGCCTTCGAGCGAACTTTGGCTGCCGGGGCGATGTCGGCGATCAGCGCGGTGTCGGACTCCGCCACTTTCAGGAAGTCGTCGGCGGGGCCGAGGCCGGCGGCCTCGACGGCGCGGCGCAATGTCGAACATGGTGAAGCCTTCCGGCACGACCACGGTGTGAAAGTAGACATCGCCGCGGCGCAGGCGTTTTTGAATGTCGATGATGTTGGCGGGCTTATCGAACAGATATTCGCCCGCCTTCAGCGAGCGTCCGTGGTGAATGTAGTGCCAGAGGATGAAGGCCTCTTCGCTGCGGATGACCCCGGCGCTCTTTAGTTCGGCGGCGATGCGACGGGTGGAGTACCCGGGCGCAGCAGAACGAACGTCTGGCCGGAAGGCTGGTCGGAGGCAGGGTCGTCGAGGAACGGCCCAGGCGAACGCGAGTACGGCCCAGGCAAGCCAACCGGAAGCCCCAAGGACTGCAACCAAGATGAGCCAGACGATCTTTCTCATGGGAAAAGTACAACGCACTCAGTTTAGATGATGTCGCCGCGTCGCAGAACCTGACGATAGTGCGTTTGACTTTAGTACGTTTGTCTTGCGAAGCGGCTCAGTAAATGGCTGATTCACTGGCCAGGATTAGCGCCGGTAAGACTGAGGAGTGCCATGGTGTAATCAGGTCGCCGCAGGACATTCGAGAAACTGTCCCGCGCGGCTTTTGAACCCTTTTCAGGCCGGTATACTCAAATACTTGAGAGGCACTCTTATATCTTGATGTGTACCTTGCATGAGACGTAGCTCGCCCTTTTGGGCTGTGATCGTGTTCCTGGCCGTACTGCTCTACCACCGGTTGCGTGTTCCGCACTCGTCCGGTTGAGGAGCAGTACTCGAAAGCGCCCCCTCAAGGATGCCACGCAGCAGGGGCTGATTGACAGCATCAACCAGCAGGCCCAAGCCATCCAGTCGCTGAAGGCGACGGTCGACATCGACACGTCGGTGGGCGGCCTGAAGAAGGGCCACGTCACCGACTACAAGGAAATCCGCGGCTACGTGCTGGCGCGGAAGCCGGACGCGCTGCACATGATTGGGTTGATGCCGATCGTGCGCACCACCGCGTTCGATATGGTCAGCGACGGCCAGAAGTTCAAAGCTGTGGATCCCTCCCAAGAACCGGTTCGTGATCGGCAAGAACGACGTGGCGACGCCGAACACCGATCAGCCGATGGAGAACATCCGGCCGCAGAATATCTATGAAGCCCTGCTGATCCGGCGGATCGATCCGGAGACCGAGATTGCCGTCTGGGAGAATGGCTACGAGACTCTGCACGACGCCAAGGGCCACCGCGTGTCTGCAGGACGACTACGAGTTGACCATTATTCAAGAAGTCGGAGAAGGGTGCGCGGCTGTCGCGAAAAATCATCTTCGGGCGCATCGATCTGAAGCCGCACCGGCAGTACATTTACGATGAAGAGCGGCAACGTGGTCACGGACGCGCGATATGCCGAGTATAAAGATTTCGACGGCATCAGCTTCGCCTCTCGCATCGAGATTTACCGGCCGCAAGAGGAGTACGACATCACGCTGAACCTGCTGAAGGTGGACATCAACAAGCCGCTGACGGACGAACAGTTCACGCTGGAGCAGCCGCCGGGAGCGGAGGTGGTGCATCTGGACCGCCGCAGTCGAGTCTGGCGGTGCCGGCGGGCTTGAAGAAGTAGTCAGCCTTCGGGGGTTGAAGGCGCGCCTCTCTGCTTTATTTTGCGAAGTCCATTCCCGTGCTGAGCAAAAATTATGATGAACAAGATGGTGGTTGCCAATCTGGTGCACCGGCCGATCCGCTCGCTGATCAGCATTGTGGCGATTGCGCTCGAAGTCACGCTGATTCTGCTGATTGTGGGGTTGTGCTACGGGATCATGAACGACAACAAGCACCGGAATGCTGGCATCGGCTTCGACGTAATCGTGCAGCCGCCAGGAGCATCGTTTTTTCAAGGACTCAGCGGGGCGCCGGTCTCGGTGAAAGTCGCCGATGTGCTGCGCGGGATGCCGCATGTGAAGGTCGTCAGTCCGGTGGTCTGGACTATCGCCACCGGGGGCGGCGTGGAGGTAATCGACGGCATTGACATCGCAAGCTTTGAGGCTCTGGGCGGCCCGTTTACCTATCTGAAGGGTGGGCCATTCCGCGGCCCGGACGACGTACTTGTCGATGACTTCATCGCGCGTCAGAGGCACGTGCAGCGTCGGCGACACCATGGTGATTTCGAATCACCCCTTCCACATCAGCGGGATTGTTGAAAACGGACGAGGCGCGCGCAAATTCGTTCCCATTGGAACGATGCAGGACATCATTGGAGCCAAAGACAAGGCCTCCGTTTTCTATATCAAGCTCGACGATCCCGCCAATACAGACGCAGTGGTCGATGCGGTCAAGAAGCAGCCGGGAATGGAGCAGTACACCGTGCGCTCCATGCAGGAATATCTAAGCATGATGACGCCCAGCAATCTGCCGGGCTTTCGGCCGTTTATCGGTGTAGTCATTGGCGTGAGTCTGGTGATTGGATTTCTCGTGATCTTTCAGTCGATGTATACCGCGGTCATGGAGCGTACGCGCGAGATTGGAATTTTGAAGTCGATGGGTGCGTCGAAGGCCTACATCGTCAACCTGATCTTGCGGGAAACTGTGTTGCTGGCAGTGGCCGGAATTGTGACCGGCATCGCCGTGAGTATGCTGGCGCGGGTGGCGATTGTGCACCGCTGGCCGCTGGTGCAGATCGACAACAGCACCGATTGGATGATTCGGGCGACGGTGGTCGCCGTGGTGGGCGCGACGATTGGGGCGCTATATCCCGCTTACAAAGCAGCGCAGAAGGATCCGATCGACGCCCTGGCGTACGAGTAGCGCCTCTTTCAGTTCCGCCCTGTCATCCTGAGGCGCCGTCTTTTGGCGCCGAAGGATCTATGCAATGGCCGGCAGCTGGCGGCGGCAAGGATTACATAGGTCCTTCGCCGCGCTCAGGATGACAAGCTGGCGTGCTATTCCTCTGATTCCAGCCCCGCTCGCCGCAGCATGCGGCGCAGGCCTCGATCTCCTGCGGCGCCTCGCTGTTCTCCCGCGATGTTGCCGTCGCGGTCGATCACTACATAGATCGGATAGACCTGCGCGTTGTACATGGCGGCGAGATTCGTGTCTTTGGTGAGCACGATCGGGACCGTGCGGGGGTGGTCGGCCAGATACTTCTTCACTTTCTGATCGGGTTCGAGAACGTCGACCGCGAGAACGATCAGACCCTTCCCACTGAATTCCTTCGCGATGTCGTCGACGATTGAAGCTTCGCCTTCGCAGTACTTGCACCAGGTGGTCCAGAATTCGAACAGAACGACCTTGCCTTTAATCGATTCGTTGTTGAACTGTTCGCCGGTGGTGGTTTTGGCGCGGAAGCGTGGAGCGGGCTGACCCGTCTCATCGCCCGCAAAAGTGGCGGACGTGAGCGCGACCAGGGCAAGTGAAAGCGCGAAGGTGGCGCGGCGCGAAATCACGGCGGAAATGGTAGCACAGCTGTCGTTCGAAACAAGCCAAATCAGCGCTTTTTCGTCGTGGGCTTGGGTCTGAGCGTCTTGGCGTAGGCGAAGCTCAAATCGAGATACTTCTTCAGTTCCTTCGTATTTCCAGCAGGCTGTCGGGGACGGCGACGTATTCTGGCATCACCGTGCCGTAGGCCTCGTACAAAGTTGTCTTGTACTTCTTCAGAAAGTTTTCCCGCTCATTCTCGGGCAGGCGAATCGCGAGTCTCGATTGATGCAGCAGCGTGAACATATTGCCGTTCAGCGAGGTGTAAGGATTGGCGTCGCCCTTGCGTTCGATGGCGGGATTAGTGGCGATCAGTTTGTCGTAGAGGGCGACCTTCTCGTTGGAGACGGCTTTAGTTTTCGCGGGCACGACGGCCTCCGGAGTTCATAGTAGGCAGGGGGTCCAGCAGGCGAATTTTATCCCAGAATCGTGACAGGCGGGTCCGCTCTATCCGGAGGAGCAGTTTCTTCAGGATGTAAGATTTTTCTTCTACTCTCGAGTATTTTCCAAGAAGCTAATCAGGAACAGCAACGTACTCTACCTGACGGTGTCGCCGGAGGAGAATTTTGCAAGAGTTGAAACTGTATTGGAAGAAGTTGCACCCCAACGCCAAGGCGCCTGCAGTGGCACACCCAGGCGAAGATCTGGCCTACGATCTCTTCGCCGCCGAAGGGGCTCTGCTGATTCCCGGCCGAGTGATTCTCGTGTCCACAGGAATTGCCATTGAGTTCAGACCGGCGCACGGAGCGATCATTAAGGACCGCTCTTCGATGGCAGTGAAGGGCATCAGGACTTCTGCCGGTGTGATTGACGCGGGATATCGCGGAGAAATCCACGTGGCGCTGACGCTCGATGTAGACGCGCCTCGGGGAAGCGACGGCAAGCCGGTCGAAGGATATCGCATCAACGCCGGAGACAAGATCGCGCAGATGATTCCCGTGAAATCACTTACGGAGTTTCAAGTGGAGGAGTGCGAGGTGCTCTCAGAGGCCACTCGAGGCGGGAAAGGGTTCGGTAGCACCGGCAAGTAGATCAGACAGGGTAAGGAGAGTGATGGCTCCTCACCCTGTTTTTTGCGTCCTGAGTGACTGTCTTATTGTCTGCCGAAGTACTGGACGTGAACGTAGGTGCCCAGCCGCGGGTTGTAGGCCAGATACCAGCCGTCGTGGTCGGGATCTTCGTAAATCACGACCTGGTCGCTGTCCCAGAACCAGTCGTCGCAAAGGCCAGGTCAAAGGAGGCGACGCCGAAATAGAAGCCGCGAAACCAGAAACGGCCGGGGATCTCCGCCTCTCCAATGCGCCAGACGTGACCGCGGCCGAAGCCGCCGGTGAACCGACCGTGCTCCCAGGGATGATCGAGGTGAAAGCGGACATCATCGCGGCCCGCGTCGTGCCCGACCCACTCGCCGTTGCGATGGACGTGCGGGGCTTCGGGATGACCTTCCTGGTCGTGGAAGGACGCGGAGCGGCCGTCCTCAGGAGTTCGACGTGGGATACGGGCGGACCGTGCTTGGGAATGTATCCGCCACCGACTCGCGTGGCCGCCGCCGTGTTCGCCGTGCTCGCCTTGGGCAGGGCCGGCAAACGATAGGAAAAGTAGGCAGCCAGAATTGCGGTGAGCAGTTTCAATTGGGGATCCTCAAGCGCTATTACCACCAAGTTTTCCGGAAGTGGGACGAACTGGCTTAAGACGCTACTGCGGGAGTAACGGCTCGTTGACAATTCTTTGTAGATTACGGTATCGTAAAGACTTTGGTAGTCGTGTGGTTGCCCGCCTGATGGCCTGGCGTCCTCGCCGGGGAATCAACGAGCGGTCTTCTTTCGCAGCTTTTTTCAATCTGGGAGAGTTCTGATGTCAACCTATTTCCCCAAAGAGGGGGAAATTGTGCGCAAGTGGTACGTCGTGGATGCGGACGGGCAGACGCTCGGGCGCCTGGCTTCGCAGGTGGCGCGCATTCTCATGGGCAAAGAAAACCCGCAATATACGCCGTTTCTCGATACCGGCGATCACGTGATCGTGATCAACGCCGAGAAGATTAGGACCACCGGCATGAAGGCCGAGCAGAAGCAGTATCACCACTACACCGGATATCCCGGCGGCCTGCGGACGGAAGATTACAACAAGCGCTTGGTGCGCAAGCCCGAAGCGATCATTGAAGATGCCGTGCGGCGCATGCTGCCCAAGAACAAGCTGGCGGCGCACATGCTTTCGAAGCTGAACGTGTACAAGGGCGACAAGCATCCGCACCAGGCGCAGAAGCCGCAGGATTTGAAGTTGGAAGTGCGCGAGTACAAGCCGCGCAAGGTCGCAGTTTCGTAAGTCGTAGAGTCGAGATCCTTCGCGACAAAAGGCCGCGCCTCAGGATGACAAGGGTCTGGAGATTGCAATAGCTCGCTTCTGGGGTTAAGCTAGAAGCTAGAGCTAGGAGCTAAGAGCTAATGGCTGAATTGGTTCAATACTACGGAACGGGACGCCGCAAGACGGCGATTGCCCGTGTTTATTTGCGTCCGGGCAGTGGCGATTTCAAGGTCAACGGACGCGCATTCGAAGAATATTTCGTGACCCCGGCGCAGCGTTCGGCGGCGAAGGCGCCGCTGGCATCTTCGGAGATGGCGGCATCGTTCAACGTCATCGCCAGTGTGCTGGGCGGCGGCGTGCGCGGCCAGGCCGACGCGGTGAAGCTGGGCATCGCCCGCGCCTTGATGCTGTTCAATGCCGAACTGCGCAAGAAGCTGAAGGCGAGGGCATGGTCAGCCGCGATTCGCGCGGCAAAGAGCGCAAGAAGTACGGACAGAAGGGCGCTCGCAAGCGCTTCCAGTTCTCGCAAGCGATAGTAGCTGCGAGTACCCGGTACTCGAGTACTCGAGATCCTCGGCACTGCGCTCAGTGATCGGAATGCAAGGCTTTGGTTTGACGACTGAGAGCTGACGGCAAAGCTGACGTTGTTTTAGGTGTTCAATTCTTCCCGTGCCTCGCGGTGCGGGGACGGGAATGGCAATCGGAAGCAGTGTCGAGTTGCCAGTATTCAGTTACCAACAGAGGTTTTGCTGAGGTACTGAGGTACTCGGTACTGACAACTAGCTCCGATGCAGACTAAAGAGGAGGTTCATTGGCTACTATCACCATGAAGGAGTTGCTCGAAGCGGGCGTCCACTTCGGGCATCAGACCAAGCGCTGGAATCCTAAGATGAAGGAATACATCTTCGGAGAGCGCAACGGGATCTACATCATCGACCTGCAGAAGACGCTGAAGATGTTCAAAGAGGCGTCGAAGTTCGTGCAGGATCTGGCCAACGACGGCCGGATCGTGCTGTTCGTCGGCACCAAGCGCCAGGCGCAGGACGCGATCGCCGAAGAAGCGCAGCGCTGCGGGATGTTCTACATCAACCAGCGCTGGCTGGGCGGACTGCTCACCAACTGGGTCACGGTGCAGAAGTCGGTGAAGCGGCTGAAGGAACTCGACGAGATGGCCACGGATGGCCGCTACGAGCTGCTGCCCGAAGAAGGAAGTCATCAAGCTCGAACGCGAGCGCAAGCATTTGCAGGCCAACCTGGCCGGCATCAAGAACATGAGCCGGTTGCCGGACGCGATCTTCGTGATCGATTCGAACAAGGAGCAGATCGCGGTGCGCGAAGCGCGCAAGCTGGGCATTCCGGTGGTCGCCGTGGTCGATACGAATTGCGATCCCAGCGAAGTGGATTATGTGATCCCCGGCAACGACGACGCGCTGCGGGCGATCCGGCTGTTCACCTCGAAGATTTCGGAATCGATTGCCGAAGGCGCGCAGCTGATGACCGACAAGCAGGTCGCCGACATGCAGGCAGCTGCTGATGCAGCGCAGGTGGCGGCCGACGCAGGCTCCGGCGGAAGAGGTCACGCTGGAAGCCGGCCGAAGACATCAGCATGGAAGAGGTGCTGGGTCCGGGAACGCACAAGAAGCCGGTCGCGGCGGAAGACGCCGAACTGCCCAAGGTGGAGAGCCAGACGGTTTGAGAGCAGTTCTCAGTACTCAGTACTCGGTACCCAGTTAGGACCGCAACGAGTTTGCGGGGCACGAAACAAACCGGGCATTGATATCAGACCCGCGCGGGTCGTCCGGCGCGGGTCAAATTTTATACTTTCGAGTTTCAGGTTTCCAGTTTCGAGTGGCCTGGAATGACGAACGTCCTCTGAAACACACTCGAAACTGGAAACGTGAAACTGGAAACTTATTTATGAGCACTACTACGGCAAATATTTCCGCGGCACAAGTAAAGGAACTCCGCGACAAGACCGGAGCTCCGATGATGGATTGCAAGCAGGCCCTGACCGAAGCCAAGGGCGACATGGAGCAGGCGGTCGTGGTTCTGCGCAAAAAGGGCGTTTCGGTGGCGGCCAAGAAGGCGACGCGCGTGACCAGCGAAGGATCGGTGGCGAGCTACATTCACGCCGGCGGCAAGATTGGTGTGCTCGTCGAAGTGAACTGCGAGAGCGATTTCGTGGCGCGCACCGACGACTTCAAGGAACTGGTGCACGACATCGCCATGCACATCGCGGCCAGCGATCCGAAGTACGTCCGCAAGGAAGACGTCACGCCGGCGGACTTCGCGCGCGAGAAGGAAATCTTTCTGGCGCAGGCGATTGCCAGCGGCAAGCCGGCCAACATCGCCGAGAAGATGGTCACCGGCAAGATGGAAAAGTTCTACGAAGAGGTTTGCCTGCTGGAGCAGCCCTTCATCAAGGACCAGACCATCTCGATCTCGCAGCTGATCGCCGCCAAAATCGGCAAGCTGGGCGAGAACATCGCCGTGCGGCGCTTCGCGCGCTTCAAGGTGGGCGATGCGGGCGAGACCATCGCCGTCACGAAGCCGACAGAGCCGAAAGGCGAATAATTCAGGGGCGCCCAGCGGGCGCCCTTTTTGTTCAGTGCTTTCCTACGTACGTTTTGGCGGAGCGAGGCTCGCGCGGTACGCCTATCAGCATCGTACCTGGACGCCTAGCGCCACTGAGAATTGACCACTGACTACCATGACCACACCGACCCCTGCCTTCAAACGCGTTCTGCTCAAGCTTTCCGGTGAGGCGCTGGCGGCCAACCAGGGCTTTGGCGTGGAGACGACGCGCATCCACGAAATCGCCGCCGAACTCGCCGACGTTCACAAGCTGGGCGTGCAGATGGCCATCGTCGTGGGCGGCGGAAATTTTTTCCGCGGCGTGGCCGAGCAGGCCAAGGACATGGACCGCGTCTCCGCCGACCACATGGGCATGCTCGCCACCGTCATCAATGCGCTGGCGTTGCAGGATGCGCTCGAGAAGCAGGGCGTCTACACGCGGGTGCAGTCGGCGATCGAGATGAACCAGGTGGCCGAGCCGTTCATCCGGCGCCGTGCGATCCGGCATCTGGAAAAAGGCCGCGTCGTGATTTTCGCCGGCGGCACGGGCAATCCTTATTTTTCGACCGACACGGCGGCGTCGCTGCGCGCCATGGAGATCAAGGCCGACGCGATTCTGAAGGCCACCAAGGTCGACGGCATTTACGACGCCGACCCGATGAAGGTCGACGGCGCGAAGAAGTTCAACCAGCATCACCTACATGGACGTGCTGAAGCTCGGGCTGAAAGTGATGGACTCCACCGCCATCAGCCTGTGCAAGGACAACAACCTGCCCATCATCGTCTTCAACCTGAACACGCACGGCAACATCCGGCGCGTGGTGCTGGGGGAGAAGATCGGGTCGCGGGTGAGCGCGTAAACTTTGCCGCGGATTTTCACGGATCCACACGGATAGACCAAATCTCAGGTCCGTGTTGATCCGTGCGAATCCGTGGCAGGTTTGTTTTTGCGGGTTTATAATTCGACGTTTTGATCCAGTGATTGGATGGAGCTGACCTTATGCCGATTATGGCCTCTATTGGTGCACTGAAAGAAACCTACGGGCAACTGAAGACGCGCATGGAAAAAGCGGTGGAAGATTTTCGCAAGGCGATGGCAGCCACGCGCACCGGGCGAGCTTCCGTTCACATGCTCGATGGCGTAACGGTGGAGGCACTACGGCTCGCAGATGCCGCTGAATCAGGTGGCGCAGGTGCATGCGCCGGAGGCGCAATTGATTACGGTGCAGCCGTTCGACCCATCGCAGTTGGGAGCGATCGAAAAGGCGATTCGCGGCGGCGACCTGGGCCTGAATCCGCATGAACGATGGCAAAGCTCATTCGCGTGCCCGTGCCGGCGCTCACCGCAGGAGCGCCGCCAGGACATGGTCAAGCATCTGCACCAGGTGCTCGAGGAGCACCGCACGGCCATTCGCAACATTCGCCGCGACGGCAACGATGCCATCAAGAAGGCGGTGAAGGACAAGAAGATTACCGAGGACGAAGAGAAGCGCTCGCTGGACGAAATCCAGAAGCTCACCGACGATGAAATCAAGAAGATGGAAGAGATGAGCAAGGCCAAAGAGAAGGAAGTGCTGGAGCTGAAGTAAGGGTGTACGTAGGGACAGCTGCCCTCGGCTGTTCTTGTCGAGCGAAGCTCGACGGTTTTGCCTGAAGACGTTCCAATCAAAATTCCGGGCCTTCGGCCCGGGGACAGCCGAGGGCGGCTGTCCCCACATGAGTACTGCAAAACTACCCTATAATTGAGACTCATGAAGAGCGTCGTCCATGCCGCGTGTCCGCACGACTGCCCCGATGCTTGCGGCGTGCTGATTACGGTTGAGGACGGCCGGGCTACGAGGATTCAAGGTGATCCGGAGCATCCGGTGACGCGCGGGTTTCTGTGCGCCAAGGTGGCTAAATATCTGGATCGCGTCTATTCGCCGGACCGGGTGCTTTACCCGATGCGGCGGATTGCGCCTAAGGGACCAGCGGCAGGGCAGCGGAGCTTCGCTCCGCATGGACAGCCGGGGGCGGCTGTCCCCACACAAGAGCTTTGGAAGCGGATTTCCTGGGATGAGGCGCTGAACGAGATCACGTCGCGCTTCCGGGCCATCACGACCGCATTCGGCAGCGAAGCGATTTTGCCTTACTCCTTCGGCGGAACTCTGGGGACACTGAATGGCGCTTCGATGGACCGGCGGTTCTTTCACCGTCTAGGCGCGTCGCAGCTAGAGCGCGCGATCTGTTCGGCCGCCGGCGAGGCGGGTCTGGAGTCGGTGTACGGGGTAAAGATGGGGACCGAGCCGGAGCAGTTCCGGCATTCCAAATACATCATCGCCTGGGCATCGAACATTCACGCCAATAACGTTCACCTGTGGCCGTTCATCGCAGAGGCGCGGCGAAACGGTGCAAAGCTGGTCGTGATCGATCCTTACCGCACGCGAACTGCGCAGTGCGCCGACTGGTATTTGCCGATCAATCCCGGCACGGATGCCGCGCTCGCCCTCGGCATGATGCACGTTATCATCGGCGAGAACCTGCACGATGCCGACTATGTTTCCAGGTACACGCTTGGTTTCGAGCAACTCCGCGAGCGGGTCAAAGACTATTCGCCCGAGCGCGTCGCGCACTGGACGGGTATTTCCGCCGGCGATATTCGCAAGCTGGCGCGCGAGTATGCCACCGTACGACCGTCGGTAATCCGGTTGAACTATGGGATTCAGCGCTCGGAGCGAGGTGGAATGGCAACTCGCGCCGTGTGCATGCTGCCCTGCATCATTGGATCGTGGAAAGAAGTTGGCGGCGGCCTGCAAATGTCGACCAGCGGCGCATTTGACCTGAATACCGACGCGCTGAAGCGCACCGATCTAATGAAAGCAGCGCTGGGACGCGAGGCGCGCACCATCAACATGGTCAAGCTGGGCCGTGTTCTGAACACTGTGAATGACCCGCCGGTCAAAGCTCTGTTCGTGTACAACTCGAATCCCGCGGCTGTGTGTCCCGATCACAATGAGGTGGTTCGCGGCTTGCTGCGGCCCGATCTGTTTACCGTGGTGCACGAACAGTTCTTCACCGATACTACGGATTACGCAGACATCGTTTTGCCGGCGACGACTTTTTTCGAGCATAAAGATCTGCAGAAGGCATACGGGCACTATTACCTGCACGTGTCGAATCAGGCGATTGAGCCGCTCGGAGAGTGCCGGTCGAATGTCGACGTCTTCCGCGCGTTAGCGGAACGCATGGGATTCTACGAGGATTGTTTTCACGAGACCGTCGACGAAATGATCGACCTGGCGCTGGACTCGAAGAATCCGTGGTTAGAAGGCATCAGTCGCGAGCGGCTGGAAAGCGATGCAGTGGTGCGGCTGAATTTTGGTTCTTCCGGCGCTGGGTTTCCGGCTTCGGGAGCGAAGCTTCGCTCCGCTGGACAGCCGACGGCGGCCGTTCCTTCACAATCAACACCCTTTCTTCCTTTCGCACAGGGCGGCTTCCGCACCAGCTCGGGCAAAGCTGAGTTATACAGCGAGGCGCTCAAGGCGCAGGGGCTTGATCCGTTGGCCGACTTCACGCCGCCTTCGGAGTCGCGTCACGGAAAGAAAGAAAATTCACTGCCATTGGAGTTGCTGGCTCGCAAGGCCGACAATTTCCTGAATTCCACGTTTTCCAACGTTCCTTCGGTGAAGGAAATGGAGGAACTCGGTTTGCTCGAAATTTGCGAGGCCGATGCCCAGGCACGTGGTATCAATAATGGTGACAAAGTGCGCGTATTCAACCAGAGAGGCGATATCCTGTTAAAAGCGCGTGTAGATGGGAAGGTTCAGCCCGGAGTCGTCTCGGCGAGGCTTAATTGGGCGAAGTCAACCCCTGGTTTCCAGAGTATTAATGCCCTCACTTCAGAAAAACTTGCCGACATGGGCAACTCGGCTACGTTTTATTCCGTCTTGGTTGAGGTAGAGTTATCCAAGCCATCCTAATGAAGCAACCGCGGGCTTTGCCAGTCGGGTCGGACCTGTGGGTTTGACGCAATGGATTGACCCACAACAGAGTTGCGGTTTGGACGCGTTCCCTTGCTCTACCGTATAATGACAGTTTTCTTACATCCCAGAGGCTGAGGTCGTAGCGATTCCTTTTCGCTTTCATCCGGAGAACCTTGTTGTGTCCAAGCGCGCATGCGCTGAGGGCGCCATTTCGCTGGCATCTCCTTCATTTCAACGGTCTTGGCCAGCGGTTGGCCGCCGTGTCGCCGCCCTGTGGGTGGTGCTGGCCACGCTATTGCTGGCGGCCGGCACCCTTTGGGCGCAGAGCGACATCATCTCGGAGATCAGTGTCAGCGGCAACCGCCGCATACCCGCCGAAACCATCCGAGCTCGCATTTTCACCAAGCCTGGCGACATCTACGACACCGCCGCGCTGGAGCGTGACTTCAACTCGCTGTGGAATACCGGCTACTTCGAAGACGTCAAGTTCAGCCGTGAGCAGACGCCCAAGGGCTGGCGCTTGATCGTCCAAGTCAAGGAAAAGCCGACGATCCGCGAGATCAACTATCTGGGTCTCAACGCGGTCTCCAACAGCGACGTGCTCGACCGTTTTAAGCAAGACAAAGTTGGGCTGGTGGTCGAGAGCCAGTACGATCCAACGCGCATTAAGAAGGCGGAGGTATCGATTCGAGGCTTGCTCTCTGAGCATGGCCGCCAATTCGCCACCATCAAGACCGAGGTGCGGCAGATTCCTCCGGCGGCAGTCGGCATCACCTTCGTCGTCAAGGAAGGGCCGAAGGTTAAGGTCGGAAAGATCAGGTTCGAAGGCAACAAGGCCATCAAGACGCGCGTTCTGCGGGCGGCCATGAAGAATTTGAAGCCGATCGGGATTCCCCACTCCATCTTCCTGGAAAGTCTTTTTGCAAAGACGTACGACGCGACCAAGCTGGAAGAAGACACCGAGCGGGTGCGTGCCGAGTACCAGAACCGCGGATATTTCAAAGCGCTGGTGAACGATCCGAAGACCGAGATTCACGATACCGGTCACAAGGGCGCGCACATCCCGCTGCTGCAGTCGGGACCGGGCAAGGCCGTCGACATTACCATGCCGATCGAAGAAGGCGACAAGTATCGGCTAGGCAAGATCACCTTCAAGAACAACAAAGCGATCAGCAACGTGGCCGCGCTGCGATCGCTGATCCCGCTCAAGGACGGAGACGTTTTCAGTCGGGACAAGATCGCCAAGGGCCTGGAGAATCTGCGCAAGGCTTACGGACAATACGGCTACATTAACTATACGGGCCTTCCGTCGACGACCTTTGACGACGATAAGAAACTGGCGAATATCGAAATCGACATCGACGAAGGCAAGCAGTTCTATGTGCGCCGCATTGAATTCGTGGGCAACACCACGACGCGCGACAAGGTCATCCGCCGAGAACTGGCGCTCGAAGAGGGCGGCGTCTATAACTCCCACCTGTGGGAGCTCAGCCTGTTGCGTCTGAACCAGCTCTCCTATTTCGATCAGCTCAAGCCCGACGATCCGAACGTCACTGATAAGAAACTGGACGAGAAGAACGGCCAGGTCGATCTGACGCTGAAAGTCCATGAAAAAGGCAAGAACAGCATCGGCCTCAATGGTGGCGTGAGCGGCTTGGAAGGGGCGTTCATCGGGCTGAACTACTCCACAAACAACTTCCTGGGACGCGGTGAGACTCTGCAAGTGCAGATCAGCCTGGGAAACCTGGCGCGCAGCGTGATGTTTGGCTTCACCCAGCCGTACATGTTTGACCGCCCGCTGCAATTCGGGTTCACGGTGTTCGGCAACAAGATCAGTTACAACCAGGCGCGCCAGCTTTCCATTTTCAGCGGACAGAATGTGAACCTGCCGAGCGCCGTGCTGCAGAACCTGCAGAACTATTCGCAGTCGAGCGTGGGATTCACGTCTTCGATGAGTTATCCGCTGCGCCGGTCGTTCAAGCGCGTCGGCATGACCTATTCACTGGACCGCTCGACGCTGATTCCACTCAGCACAGCGTCGAAGACCCTTTTCGATTTCATCGCGTTCCGGGGCATCTCCGGGCCGAACGCGGTCAACGGAATCATCACCAGCAAGATCTTCCCCAATTTCTCATTCAACACCCTCGACAGCGGCATCTCGCCGCACAGCGGGCACCAGATGACGCTGGGCATGGAGCTGGCTGGACTGGGTGGCACCGTCCGGTCGGTTCGGCCAATCGTTCAGTACAAGAAGTTCATTCCTGTGCAGAACCGGCGCAACGCGATTGGCTTCAACGTGCAGGGATCGTTCATCAGCGGCTTCGGAGGCCTGGTGGCGCCGCCGTTCCAGCGCTTCTTCATGGGCGGCGAAAACGACCTTCGTGGTTTCGACATTCGCTCCATCTCGCCGGTCGCCTTCCTGCCGAGTTCGAACGCGATCACGCTTACTAATCCCGACGGAACTCCGGTTCTCAAGAATCCGCTGAATCCGCGGCAAGGCAACTGGACGGTTCCCATCCCAGTGGACCAGATCGTTTTCCCCGGCGGCGACCTCAGTGTGATTGGGAACGCCGAATACCGCATCACGATTGCAGGGCCGGTGGCGATCGCGCCGTTCGTGGATATGGGTATCGATCCGATTCTGCGGCGATCTCAATTGCAGATTGCCACGCAGCAGTACGATGGCGTGATCAGCACTTATTTCGGATGTCCCGAACTCGATGCTGGTTACAATTGCGTAGGTGGGAACCGGCTAACGCCGCCACCTTCGAACCAATTGCAGGTTTTGGGTGCGACCAACTGGCGGCCGCGCATGTCCACCGGACTCGAACTGCAAATGTTCCTTCCCGTGGTGAATGCGCCGTTCCGCATCTACTGGGCGTACAACCCGCTGCGGCTCGACAATCAGGCGAATCCGCCGATTCCGATTACGCGGGCCATGTTCCCGGCGGGTGCTGCCGGGGACTACACATATCACCTGGCGGTCAATACTTATGCGCCAAGTTTCTTGTTGAGAGAGCCGCGAAAAACCTTCCGGTTTACGGTGGCGACCACGTTCTAAGTTGGATTGACTGGGGTGGTGAGGGTCTTTATAATGTCAATGATCCACGCCATCTAGTGAGCTGTGAGGGTGAACGATATGCCCGCAGACTCGGCGTGTGACGCTGGCAATTGATTGTGCCCTTTCCGACAGGGGCCGCTACCGTGGCGGAGACCTCAGTGAGTGCGGCCCGGCGTTGAAAATCGTTGACCGAAAATCTAAGAGAGAATGTCGAAGTTCATTCCCGGAACCATGTTCCAAGGAGTTCAACCGATCCAATGACAAGCAAGTTCTTACGAGTTCTTCTGGCCGTTGTGGTTACGTTTACGTTTTCCGCATTGGCCCAAACCGGCAGCGCTGCAACACCGTCCGCCGCGCCTGCCAGTCCTGCCGCTTCGAATCCCGCAACCGCTCCTGGCCCCATCACGGGGACAAAAGTAGGAGCCATCAACATTGAGGGGGCCATCTTTGGAAGCAACGAAGGGCAACGCGATGTTGCGGCTCTGCAAAAAAAGTTCGAGCCTAAGCAGAACGAACTAAAGAGCCAGAATGACGAGCTCGAAGGCTTAAAGAAGCAGCTCAGCACGCAGCAGGATAAGCTGAATGAAGACGCGCTCGCCAACCTGAAGAAGCAGATCGAGAGTAAGCAAAAGCTTTTCGATCGCGCCGTTCAGGACGCACAGGAAGAGTTCGGCACCCAGCAGCAGGAAATTGGGAGCCGTATCCTGAACAAGATCGCTCCGCTGATCGTGTCGTACGCGCGAGACAATGGCTTCGGCATGATCATCGATACGTCAAAGCCATGGCCACAGGGTCCAGTATTGCTGGCGGGCGAGGCGATGGACATCACCAAGCCGGTGGTAGAGGCTTACAATGCGCAGTCGGGCGTTCCCGCACCTGCGGCTGGCGCAGCCAAGCCGGCTGCTCCGAAGCCCGGCGCCGGTGCTACCGCTCCGAAACCGGCCGCTCCCAAGCCGGCTGAAACGCCGAAGCGGTAACAATCACGACACCTCGAGTGTCGTAAAAGTTCCACCAGGCCGCGTGCGAACGCGGCCTTTTTTCTTTTTTCGACGCATCGCCAGAAGCGGGATTGGTGGTGTCCATAGCAGCAAACAGATTTCATGCTGGAGGACACCATGGTTGAACAGAAAAGGTTCGAACCGAGACCGCTCGAGCAAACCATGCTCGAACCAAGAATGTTTGGCGATAGCCTGCTGGAAACTTCATGGGCCCAACGCACCCGCCGCGGCTGGACAACGTTAACTTCGTTCGGGCTGGAGGCGCTGATCATCGGATTGTTGCTCCTGCTGCCTTTACTGAAGACCGTAGGACTGCCTTCCACCCGTCCAATCACCACACCGGTCACCATTGGAATGCGCGGGGCACAGCCAGCAGCACCACGACCGCGCACAGCACACACCACGATTGTGGCCAGCAACTTCGACAGGGGACGCCTGATGCTCCCCTCGCACATGCCGACCGCGATTCCAACGGACTCCGATGAACCAACGGCTCCCGCGACCGATCCGGATGTCGGTTATATTCCGGGAGCCCCAACCGGCGATCCCAATGGAGTGGTCTCGTCACTTCCTGGAGGGAGCAATCCCGTCCCGATGCCGAGACCCGCGCCGGTCTCGCGTCCCATCCGCATTTCGTCGATCCTCGAGGGCAATCTGATTCGCCGCGTGCAGCCCGTGTATCCGCCGCTGGCGCGAGCGGCGCGTATTCAGGGAGCCGTCGTTCTGGTCGCCATCATCAGCAAGGTGGGAACCATTGAGAACCTGCGTGTTGCGTCGGGGCATCCGATGCTGGTGCCGGCAGCGATCGATGCCGTAAGCCAGTGGCGCTACCGGCCTTACATTCTGAATGACGAAGCGGTCGAGGTCGAAACGCAGATCACGGTGAACTTCACGCTGGGTGGAAGCTAACCGATTTGGAGCTCTACGAACACCGATTCGAGCGGGAGTAGCCCCAGCGTAACCTCGGCGCACGGGCTGCTCCCGCTATAATCGCGAAAGTGGCAACCACAGCAGAAATTCTGAGCCGCGTAGCAACGCGTCCCACCTGGGCGGAAGTCTCTCTCACCGCGCTGCGGCAAAATTTTCGAGTCGTGCAAAAGCATGTCGGTGCGAATGTTACCGTGTGTGCCGTAGTGAAGGCGGATGCCTACGGTCACGGCGCCGTCGAATGCTCGCGGGCGCTTGAGGCCGAAGGCGCACGCTGGCTCGGCGTCACTTCGCTCGACGAAGCCATTCCGCTGCGCGAGGCCGGCATCCGCAGCAATATTTTGCTGATGACCGGTTTCTGGCGCGGCGAAGAAGCCGAGATCATTCGCCTGCGCCTCTCGCCTACTGTCTGGGAGCCATGGCACATCGAAGTCATGGAAGCCGCGGCCGCCGCGCTCGGCGTGGCGCAGCATCCCGTGCACCTGAAAGTTGATACCGGCATGGGCCGTCTGGGCGTTGCGGTCGATCAGCTTCCCGCCGTGCTCAACGCGCTCGAAGGCTGCGAAGCATCTCGTCCTCGAGGGGCTCTCAACCCATCTCGCATCTTCCGAAATCATGGACGCGCCTTCAGTCGCCGAGCAGGAACGCGCCTTCGAAACCGCGCGAAAGATGGTGGCCGACGCTGGAATGGAACCCAAGTTCGTGCACATGGCGAATACGGCGGCGGTGATTTCGCGCCGGGAAACCTGGGCGGACAAAACAGGGAAGAGTATGGTGCGGCCGGGCGTTGCGCTCTACGGCTATTACCTCCCGTTCCAGCGTGCCGGACGCGAAGTGAGTGGCGGAACGCTGCGTCTGCCCGTGAAACCGATCCTGACCTGGAAGACGCGCATTCTTTCGCTGCGTGATTTCGGAGCGAATCAGCCGCTGGGTTATGGCGCGACGTATGTGACCAAGGCTCCCGCGCACGTAGCCGTGTTGCCGGTAGGCTATGCCGATGGATACAATCGCCAGCTCTCGAATCGCGGCCGCGTCATCGTCCGCGAGCACTACGCCCCAATCGTAGGCCGCATCTCGATGGACCTCACGCTGGTCGATGTTACCGGCATTCCGGGCGTTGCCGTGGGAGACGAAGTGATCCTGCTCGGCGTAGGCGATGGCCTCAGCGTTGATGCACTCGAGCACGCGGAGCTGGCCAACAGCACTCCCTACGAAATCCTCTGCAATATTTCAAAGCGCGTCCCGCGCAGGTACGGAAGCTAGCGCCAGCGGCGTTGCGAGCAATACAGCCTCCTCCGCTTTCAACTATTCGCGCCCGGGGTGGTCACGAGTGAAATCGCCCAGTTTCGCCGTTTAAGGGCTAGAATCTATCTGCAACGCCATGCGAGCCGCTTCGATCTTAGCTCTACTCGTACCAATCCTATCCTTCGCTGATTCATCCCCAATCGCGAAGCGTGATGCAGCACTCAAAGCGATCAATTCGTGCATTCAGCGCAACGAGGTTTCCAGTCGCGAGTGCCGGAAACTGAAGGTGAATGTCGGGACCCTGGTTGAGGTCTACAAGCAGGGCGACAAAAGCGTGTTGCCAACCCTCTTTCGGTTTACTCACCTGACTGACTTCTACGGAGACGCTCTGCTGAATGACCCGGATGGCTTCCTGACAGTGGTGAGTCAGCTACGGCAACGCGACCAGAAGGATGTGGCTGTTGGAATTGCAGGCGGTATGTTCGGACTGCGCAGCAAAGAACGATTCGAGGCAATCAGATCGCTGTTAAAGAGCATCACAGACACAGGGCCGATTAAGACAACTTCTGAGCTATGTCTTAGAACTCTAGAACGGACCAATGCGGCATTTTTTCAGACATACTTTCCGCCGCACACGTTTATTTCGCGAGCTGCTGATTTCCAAGTTCGCTGGTACTCCGCTGAAATGTACTCGCTTGGGGAAAGCCCGTTATGGCCACCATCCGATGGGCATGAACCGACGTATCGACTGACTTATATCTCTGCAATTGCTGGTCCCACCGTTGTTACTCTGACGCAGCCTCCCGATGGAAGGGGGAGACTCGCAATCAAGTCCCTTGACGCGGACCGCGCGACTACAAAGGTCGATGAAACGACCTCTGCCTCTCGCGATCAGCTTGATCGGTTTCTCACTCTGATAGATCAAGCCCACTTCTGGACGACGCCGACCGAACTGCCGCGAACTGGGCTGGACGGAGCTGAGTGGATCATGGAAGGCGTTAATGATGGTCAGTACCGTACCGTTGTCCGCTGGTGTCCCGAGATTGATCGCCAATCCGCCGACGAAATTCCCTTTGCCGAGGCTGGCCGCTTGCTGTTCGAGATTGCAGGCCACAAGCGATCGGGCGGCTGCTGAAGACTCCAGCAAGTCTCCGTTGTCAATAAATCGCCATATCACTCATTACCCTGTGTAAGACGGGTAGCACTCAGTGGCGCGCTCGCGGCGGCCCGGTCAGTCTCCGCTCAGCGCCCAATACCGGGCGTTAATTGCTGATTCCTGCCGTTGACTGCATCATCCCTGAATGCGCCCTTTCCGCTTGTTACACTAGAAGTTTGACCATGCCCTCTCGTTACGCACAGTGGATGTACGACTGGGAACACCGGCTCACCTCGGTGGACAACAACCGCGTGGTGCGTCCGCTGGACTGGGGCGTGGAATGGACGCGCGACTGGCCTTGCCGCAACGGCTACCGGCCGGGACAGATCGCCCGAGAATCCCGAAAAGTACATTCTCGATTACAACCGACGCATCGTGGCGTCGAGCGACGAATTTTTTTCCTACACAGCGCCCGACGGATTTCCACCTCGAGACTCGCGAGGTGCAGGTCTTCTCCACGCGCGAAGTGCCCGATCCCAAGCTCGAAGCCAAGGTCGAAGGGCACGTTCGGCGAGTTTCTGCGCTTCACTTCGCCCGGTGAAGACGCCGTATCCGGAAAACAATCTGGTGAATGCGCGCTGGTTTCCGGCGCAGCGGACGCCGCGCCGTCGTGCTGCTGCCGCACTGGAATGCCGACGCGATCGCCTACAACAGCCTTTGCCGAGTGCTGAACATGCTGGGCATTGCGGTGCTGCGTCTGACCATGCCGTATCACGACATTCGCATGCCCGCCGAGACCAGCCGCGCCGACTACGCCGTCTCCGCCAACATCGGCCGCACGCTCGACGCGGTGCGCCAGGGCGTGATCGACATTCGCAGCTGCCTCGATTGGCTCGAAGCAGCAGGGCTACAGCCAGCTCGGCATCATGGGCACGAGCCTCGGATCGTGTTACGCGTTCATCGCCGACGGCGCACGATCCGCGCATCGAGGTGGCGGCATTCAATCATGCGTCGACCTACGTTGCCGATGTGGTGTGGCACGGGCAGTCCACGCGCCACATCCGGCAGGGAATCGAACAGCAGATCGATCTCGAACGCTTGCGCCAGGCCTGGCTCGCGGTCAGTCCCATGTCGTACTTCAAACAGTTCGCGCGCTGGCCGCGAAAGTCGCTCATCGTTTATGCGAAGTACGATCTGACGTTTCTGCCGGAACTTTCGCACCAGACGGTCGAAGAATTCGAGCGGCACGGACTCGACCACAAAGTCGCCGTGCTGCCCTGCGGCCACTACACGACCGGCGAAACGCCCTACAAATACATGGACGGCTGGCACCTGGCCTCGTTTTTGCGAACTGCATTTTGACTAGGGTTGTCATCCTGAGCGAAGCCGTTTGTCAGGCGCAGCGAAGGATCTCCCGCTCCACGGGCCCGTGGGCCAGTCGGTTTAGAATAGAAAGATGCAGTCCGCTCAAGCTGCCAATCCCGAAGCCGTCGTGGAGCATCGTCGCGGCGAGTTCCTGATCAGCACCGATCCGGCCCGCCTCGATCTGGAAGTGATTCACGAGTTCTTGACGAATCTTTCCTACTGGGCCAAAGGCATCCCGCGCGAGATCCTGGCGCGATCCATCGAGCACTCCCTGTGCTTTGGCGTTTATGATGGGAGCGGCGCCCAGGTCGGCTTTGCCCGCGTGATCAGCGATTTCGCTACCTACGCCTACATTGCTGACGTATTCGTGCTCGAATCGCATCGCGGCCACGGACTGGGCAAGTGGCTGATGGAGTGCATTCTGCAGCACCCGGCGTTGCAGGGATTGCGGCGGTGGAACTTAACTACCCGCGATGCGCACGAGCTCTATGCACAGGTCGGCTTTACCCCGCTGAAAGCTCCCGAACGGTATATGGAAATCCAGCGGATGAACACGTACGAGAAACCTTAAGAACGGAACTCATGCCCATGAAGAATGCTGCAATGTACCGCCCGCTGTACGAAGCCGATCCGCAGATTGCCGCCGCCATCGACAACGAAACCCGCCGCCAGCACGAAGGCCTGGAACTGATCGCGTCCGAGAACTTCGTCAGCGAAGCCGTGCTCGAAGCCGCGGGCTCGGTCTTCACCAACAAGTACGCCGAGGGCTATCCCGGCAAGCGCTACTACGGTGGCTGCGAGTTTGCCGACGTCGTCGAGAACCTGGCGCGCGATCGCGCGAAGCAGCTCTTCGGCGCCGAACACGCCAACGTGCAGCCCCACGCCGGATCGCAGGCCAACATGGAGGCCTACGCTGCGGTGCTGCAGCCGGGCGACACGATTCTCGGCCTGAATCTGGCGCATGGCGGACATCTCACGCACGGCCATCATCTGAATTTTTCCGGCAAGACGTACAAGATCGTTCCTTATGGCGTCACCAAAGAAACCGAGACCATCGACTACGACGAGCTGGAAAAGCTCGCCGAGCAGGAGCGTCCCAAGCTGATCATCGGCGGCGGCAGCGCCTATCCGCGCATCATCGACTTCGCCCGCATGCGCCAGATTGCCGACAAAGTCGGCGCGCTCTACCTCGTCGACATGGCGCATTTCGCCGGACTGGTCGCCGGCGGCGCGCATCCTTCGCCGGTGCCGCACGCGCACATCGTTACTTCGACCACGCACAAGACGCTGCGCGGCCCGCGCGCCGGGATGATTCTTTCCAAGGCAGAATTCGGCGCGGCCATCGACAAAGTTGTCTTTCCCGGCATGCAGGGCGGACCGCTGGTGCACATCATGGCGGCCAAGGCGGTCTGCTTTCCGCGAAGCGATGCAGCCCGAGTTCCGCGACTACGCGCGGCAGGTCGTCGCCAACGCCAAAGTGCTGGCGGAAACGCTGGCCGCCGAAGGCTTCCGCATCATCTCCGGCGGCACCGACACGCATCTCATGCTGGTCGATGTTTTCTCCAAAGGCATGCTGGGCAGCGAAGCGGAGAAGGCGCTGGGCGAAGCTGGAATCACCGTCAACAAGAATGCGATTCCGTTCGACACCAATCCTCCGATGAAGCCGAGCGGCATCCGCATCGGAACCCCGGCCCTGACCACGCGCGGCATGAAAGAAGCCGAGATGCGCCAGATCGGCCACTGGATCGCCGAAGTGCTCGCAACATCGCGACCGATGCGGCCGTGCTGAGCAAGGTCCGCAAGCAGGTGCTCGATCTGTGCGAAGCGTTCCCGCTCTATGCCGAGCGCCGGGCCAAAGCGCAGGCGGAGGTGCGGGCGTAGCGGGGCAGCCTAAGGCTAGTGTCTAGTCGAACTCGGTCCTCTGTGTTTAAATGCCATCGGTGAAGATCGCCATCGACATCCGGCGGATGACCGAGTTTGGCGTCGGCACCTACATCCGCAACGTGGTCCGCACGCTGGGCCGGCTCGACCACGAAAATGAATACTTTCTGATCGGGCCTCCGGCCAAAGTCGAGGAAATCGGCGTCCTCCCGCCCAACTTTCATACGATTCCGCTGGTAGCGCCCGAGCGCTCGGTGCAGGGATACCGCGAGTTTCGCGCGTCCCTGCAACGTCTGCAATGCGACCTGGTTCACATCCCAAATCTTTTTTCGATCCCGCGAGCGCTGCCCTGCCCCTACGTGATGACGGTGCACGACATGCTCGATCACATGGCGCGAGCCCGCGAGCAGAGTGGATTCTGGCGCTCCCTGCATTTTCAGTTGACCAAGCGCGTTCTCGCCGGGGCGTCGCGAATCTTTGCCGTGTCGAACTTCACGCGGAACGAAATCGAGAAGCTGTTCGAAATTCCGCCCGAGCGGATCGACGTGGTCTACAACGCCATCGACGAGCGCTTCCTGCGCGGACATGCCACTGCCGCCGATCGCGATCTGATCGCCCGACGCTACCAGGTCACCTATCCTTTTCTTCTTTACGCAGGCCGCATCAGTCCGCACAAGAACGTTGTACGCATGATCGAGGCATTTTCCGCGCTCAAGACCGAACTCGAACGCGACTCCGCTTATCCCGGATCTCAAGCTCATCATCATCGGAGACGACCTCTCGGGCAATCCCGATCTGCGGCGCACGGTCGTACGCAGCGGCGTGCAGAATGACGTGCGCTTTCTGGGATTCGTCCCGATCGAAGTGCTGCGGATTTTCTACGACGAGGCCAAGATCTTCGTCTTCCCGTCGTTGTACGAAGGCTTCGGACTGCCTCCGCTCGAAGCCATGGCCCATGGCACGCCGGTCGTGACGTCGAATGTGTCGTCGCTGCCCGAGGTGGTGGGAAATGCCGCGGTGCTGGTGAATCCCGAGAATGTTTTCGAGATTATGCGCGCGCTCCACCGTGTCCTGATGGACCAGCCTCTGCGCGACCGCATGAAAGAACGCGGCTACAAGCAGGCGACCAGGTTTTCATGGGAGCTGTCGGTGCGGCGCATTCTGGAGGTGTACCGGCAAATTGCCGACGGCCAGACCCGGTCCGGCCACCAGCCTGCCGCGGACTAGACCACAGCGCCGCCTACTTCAGCAGCGGCTGCCCCGGCGATCCTACGGCCATTTTGTCCAGCTTGGTGGTCAGGCGGGTCTTGTCGGCGTCGGTTTTGGCGGCGGCCAGGCGCTTTCGCAACTGGACAATCTTCTCTTTGCGGGTACGGCGCCGGCGAATCTCCGGCCGGCGGCTGGGTGCTGACATTTAGGGCTCCTGATGGAATGATTGTGGCAGTAGTCCATGTAGTAGTTCTTCGGACCGCGTGCAGCCACCTAAGTTATTGAATCTGGAAGTGCGAGAACTGTCAATGGCGGGCGGCCAGATGACCTGGCGCCACGCGCCATCGCAAGCTTTGGGGATGTCCTGTTGGTCATCAGGGGAGTGGTACCTCCGTTTGGTGCCTCCACACTCGCGGCCGCAACAAATCGCTACGGGCCGGGCTAACATTAAGAGTGCATTTCGCAACCCGTGGGAGGCTTATGCAGCGAACATTCCCGAAGATCCTGCTGATCGGACTGTTGATGAACCTGCCCGTGATGAGCAGGCCCGCGTATGGTCAGTCTCTGGCCGACATTGCTCGCGAGAACCAGGAGAAGAAGGCTGCCCAGGATGCCTCCGGGGCAAAGCCTGCGAAGGTGATTACGAACCAGGATCTTGGGGAGGGCCCGGAAGGACGGCCAGACTTGCGCGTAGCTCGCCCAAGCCACGACTGGGCCAGCAACCGGGCCGGCGAAAGCCGTGGCGGACCGGGCATGCCGGACCAACGCGCGGCCGAGCAGTGGAAACGCCAGATCGAGGAGCAGAAGTCCAGAATTGCAAACCTGCAGGCGCGGATCGATCAGATCAATGCATCCGTACACCCCGCAGGCGGCGCGCAGTACTCCGGACCCTACACTCGGTTTCAGGCCCGGCAAATTGACCGTGCCGACCAGATGCAACGGGAGCTGGATGAGCAGCAGAGAAAGCTCGGAATGATGCAGGAAGCTGCGCGGCGCGCCGGCATGCACACCGGCGTGTACGATCCGTAAACTCGCTACCCCTTAGCCAGATATTTTGCGATCACGTCGGCGCATGCTTCGACAAATTCTTGTTCCTCACGAGTGAACGCATTGGTGAAGTAGCTCTCGATGTCGAGCTCGCCCGCGAGCTTGTTCTTCACGAAAATTGGCACGACGATTTCGCTCTTCACTAGCGGCGATCCTGCAAGATAACGCGGATCTTTAGAGACATCGGGAACAACCACGGTCTGCCCGTCTCGCGCCGCGGCGCCGCAGAGTCCCGTATTCAGGGGAATGCGCGCATTGGGTGTAAAGCTGCCAGAGAAAGCTCCGACAAACAGAATGCCGGCGTCCGCCGGATCGACCATATAGAAACCTACCCAGTTGTAGCGCGTCATCTTTTCGTGCAGACGTTGAGCCATGTGGGTCATGACAGCTTCGGGCTTGGGAGCGGTCTTGGCAAATTCCTTGAATTCTTTGAGAAGTTCGTCGTGCACCTGCGTCATCTTCGGCCCCTCGTGCGGGTCAGGAGCCGGTGACAAAGTTCAGTCTTCGGCTCTCCTCGTCGCTAGTGTACGCGGATGGTGCAGCTTTCCAGAAGGGAGTATGAATCCCGGTTGATACCCCAGGATACGTCCGCCGCTCATTCTCTTGCGGACAATTCAGTGCAAGGGAATGCGGTAGAGGTTGCGCTGAATCGCGCGGCGGCCGTAAGCGTAAACCTCACGTGACGGACCCGGTGCAAAATCCTCCGCATATCTGAGATCGCGTACGGTCCGACCAAAAAAACTAGCTACCATCTTCTTCGCGCCCTCAGGGCTTTGCGTCGATCGGTAGCGCGCTCTGTGACTCCTGGGAGCGCACGCCTGTTTTGCGGGCGCCGCACGCCAGAGGTTATTCGTATCTCAAGGCGACCACGGGGTCAACGCGCATGGCGCGCCGCGCCGGAATGTAGCAGGCGACAATGCCTGCCGCAAACATCAGCGCCGTCGCGAGAGCAATCGTCGTGAGATCAGCCGGTTTCACGCCGAAAAGCAAACTCGAAATCCACTTCCCCGCCGCGAATGTCGCGGGCAGTCCGATGGCAACACCAATAAGCACGAGCAGCAGCGATTCGCGCGAAATGAGCCATAGGACGCTTCCGCGTTGGTCGCCGAGCGCGATGCGAATGCCGATCTCGCTGGTACGGCTCGCGACCGCATAGGACATGACTCCGTAGAGTCCGATGCCCACGAGGATCATGGCAAGGGGGCCGAAAACTCCTGAGCGCATCCACCAGTTCGACCACGTTGGTGAAGTAGCCACTGATGGTTTTGAGGTTACGGGCTTTAGGCACTCGAACCTCGAAGGTTCTGGCTTTGCCTTGCGACAGGATGCGTAAGGCGATATCGCAATTCTCTCGATCAAATCTGCTCATCTAGATTTTCTCGGTTGCCCCGGCTTGTGGGACTGTGGGTTCAGATCGCGCCGGACTTGGAAGACAGTCGTCGCGGTTGGTCGCGAGTCCGAATTGCTGCTTGTTCTGCCAGTTGACGTCGGTCTTAAGCTCTTGCACGGTGTACCAGATCGCCTCAAATTCGCTTTCTTCGTCAACTTTCGAGAGGACGCGTGCCATGCGGTCGTGATCGGTGAAGAACTTTGAGAATATCGTGCCATCAAGCCGCTTGCCACGAATCTCGACAAGCTGACCGGGTTTGAAGAGCAGTTTGATGCCTGTGACGATGTCGTCGATCATTTGTACCTGTTTCTCTCGTACCTGTTATCGCCCTGCCGAGGGCACCGGGGAACCTTGACGGGGCAGGGAAGGTACGGACCCTGCCCCCGGTTTTGATCTCTCTTATCGAAAGACCCGGCTTACTTATGAATACTGAAGTCAGCCGATTTAGAGCGTTTTCTTCCCCGGCATCCATCTTTGGCGACGCAGACCACCCGTTCGCCGGGGCAGCCCCATCTCCTGCGCCCAATTGCTCGCTGTGCGCAGGCTAATCCCTAGCTCCTTGGTTATCTCGGCGTAGGTCAGTCCGGCACTGTGAAGCTCGTAGAATTTCTGTCTGATGAGGTCTGACTTCATGCCCAAGCGGCACGAAGTTGCAAAATTCCTCGCAATTGTCAGAGCAGAAAGACCAACTTTCCATTCCATTAGGTAAGGAAAGCCCCCGGTGTACTAGACCGGGCGGTCGAAAGGACTACATGGTTACTGCTTTAGAGAGTAATACTGCGCCGGAGTGTATGTGCGACATCTTGCTTCGTGAGGATCGGGACGCGTGCCCCGCCCACGGGACGAAGGCGCGGGAGATGCAGGCTCCCCGTAGAGTCTCAGTTGGTCGCACCCAACCTCTGTGGGAAGAGCCGAGTGAGAGCACCGCGCTCGATGAGATATGGCAGATGGTGGAGCGGCTGTACTTCGACGGACGGATCACATGGCAGCAGCGCCGTCTCTTCCGGTGGGCAGCGCGAAAAGCGCGAGAAGTTTAACCCCCGGCGCAAAGAGATCAGTTCCCACAACCCGCCCACGCGGCGATTCCGTCCGGCAGTTTCGTCCCGTCCGCTTGCCCACACGTTCGCTCTTTCTCGCAGTCGAATTCTGCTTCGGAATGGGTCTCAGGGTCCGGCTTCACCCGCGCCCGTTTGAACGCTTCGCCGTGTATCGTTTTTGACGGTGATGATCATTCGCTGTCTCCGTAGAAGTACGGGTGCCACTTGCGTAGCTCCTTGTTGTACTCGCTGTTGGGATCGTTGATCTCTCGGTTGCGTTTATCGAGTTCTTGCTGACGCTTTGCAAGTCGCTTGGCTTCGGCTTCCTTCTTCGCAGCAGCTTTGGCTTTGTTCGCCGCCCACCACGCTTGCTTTTCCGCCTCGGTCATCTTTCCCTTTTTCATTGTTGGGTCTCCTTGTGCCGATTCGCTCGGCTCGCGATTTGTCGGGTGAGTCATTCATTTGTCCTTCGCTATGTTTGATTCCGCACGATTCAAGCTTAGACAGAGATCTTCGGTAACCAACTTCGCCCCGACGCCTTACCGGGCGCGGTTCTTAACGCGGGGCAGCTAATTCGAGGTTTTTCATCGTGCGGTTATTTCGGACTCTGTCGATTGAGACCGAAAGAAGCTGCTGCGCATCTAAGTAAATGACCAGATAGATCGTGCAGCCTGTGCGGAAGCGACGTTTGCGGGTTTGATCCCCAGCATACGCCCCTAGCCGCCGAACTAATACCGGGGTCAGGCGTCAGCGGCGTGCGATTCCAAAAATCGTGAGAGCCGGATTTAAGACGTAAAAGGTTCCGGGGGCGCGTTCTTGGTGATTTCTTTTGCCAAGGTGCGCCCGTGTCCTCAACTGAGTTCCACCACAATTCGCTTCGCCCAAACCAACCGTCCCGCTCTGATTCCGGCGACAACTCACCCTTACGTCGCGCTTTTGAATACGAGGTGTTAACATCCGCTGAACTAGCGCAACGGCTCAAGGTCAAGGAATCTTGGGTTGTGGATCAGAGCAAGCGGTCACGCACCTCTGATCCCATCCCCGTATTCCGGCTCGGGAAGCATCGGCGGTATCTCTGGGGTTCCCCGGAGTTGAATGCTTGGCTTGACCGTCGTGCTGGGTACAACACACAACAACGCAAGGCTGGGTCCTCACAAAAAGGAGGAACCAAGTGATGAGACCCCAGCAAGGAAGTCTGTTTAAGTCTCACGGCGCGTGGTACGTAAGGTATCGCGAGCACGGGAGGAAGAACCCGGTTGCCCATCGGTTAGCCAGTCTGGCGGAATACCCCAAGAAGAGCGAGGTCATCCCGTTAAAGAACGAGTTGATGGACAGGCTCAATCGGATCGGCTTCACGTCAGAAGTCGGGGTCAGCATCGTTGATTTCGTGGAGAACGTGTATTTTCCCGCGATTGAGAAGAGGCTGGCTATGAGCACGGTCAAAGGCCACAAGGATTCTTGGCGGTGTCACATTAAAGATCGCGTTAAGGGTCGGGTCAGGGACTTCAGAACCGTAGACGGTGAAAACCTTATGTGGGAGATTGAAGCCGCGAACAAGTCGCTAACTGGCGACTTGGCGCACGGAACGTACAAACACATCAAGGTGACGCTTTCTGCGATGTTCACGTTTGCCAAACGCAAGGGCATCTATGACGGCGTGAACCCAATGACGGGAGTCACGATCCCCAAGGGTAAAAAGCACGGGCGGAAGCGCCTTGCCTACACTCTTGAGGAGGTGGAAAAGCACCTTGAGCTTTTCTCCGGCACGAAGCCTATCGTCATCCCCACCGAGGATGGCACGTACACTCCAGAAATTGCTCAGAGTGTCGTCCGGGCAGCTATTGGAGTGGCGGCATTCGCTGGTTTGCGTCAGGGCGAGATTCGAGGGCAATGGTGGGAAGATGACGACGGGGATATTCTCAATATCCGGCGCTCGGTGTGGAGGACTCACCTAAAAGATGAGACCAAAACACACGAGGATGACGAAGACCCCGGCGGCGTTCCGATCATCAAGCCTCTTCGGCTCCTGCTCGACGCCATCAAACCAGACAATGCGTCTGGCTGGATGTTCCCGAACACAATTGGCGGTGCGTTGGATTTGGACAACCTCGCTGACCGCGTGATCAAACCCCTTTTCAAGGCAAATGGGCTGAAATGGAAGGGCTGGCACGCATATCGTCGCGGTCTAGCCACGAACCTTCATGAACTCGGAGTGCCGGACAAAGTGATCCAAGCGATTCTGCGCCACGAAGATGTCAGCACGACGCAGAGAAGCTACATCAAGACGGTGCCCCAAGTTGTGACCGACGCCATGAATCAGTTGGAAGCAAGAATAGCTCGTGCAGCAGTTGTGCAGCAGGTCTCGGTGAACTGATCGCAAGTGCTTGAAAGAATGGAGCCGACGAGCGGACTTGAACCGCTGACCTGCCGATTACGAATTATCGGCCGGTCCCACAGCTGCAACAGTTAAGTGTATTGCAGCAAAAGACTTTAACCAATTTCCGCCCGCACGGAAGAGAGTTCTGACGATGTTGATAGCGTTGGGTTTGGACGAAAGCGGTTGAAAGCTCACGTCACAAATACGTCACAAAATTTTGGACGACAAGATGTGCTGTCTAGCTTGAGGACAGGCTCATAGAGCAGAGGTGGCACCCCCACCGCTTAGCGGCCAAATGTCGCGTGAACATTGAGGTCTAGCGATGCAGTGTGAACACAAGAAGCGAGATGGTAAGCGATGCGGAGCGCGGGCTCTAACTAGCCAGAACCGTTGCGCGATACATGCGCAACCTGGAAGGGCGGCGGAGCTTGGCAGCAAGGGAGGTCGTCGGCGAGCCGTATACAGCGCGGGAGATTTGAAGGACTTTGCGGCGCCAAAGACCGCGGCCGATCTGCGCGATCTGCTGGCAGAGTCGATCGTCGAAATTCGTGCTGGCAAGCTGGATCCAAGAGTCGCGAATGCGCTCGGCTACCTTGGTGCGAGCTACCTGCGCGCACTTGAGGTGTCGGACCTCGAGAGTCGACTGGACGCACTCGAGCTAAACCAACTAGCGACAGAGCGCGGAATTCTGCAGTCGAGCCGGCCGGACAGCAAACAGACGGGAGGGCCATAGATGGCCAAGGCATCCATTCGAGACCGGCTGGAGAAGTTAGAGAATCACCAGCGTTTCTTGGTCTGGTTCGTAACGGCTCGCTTTCACGCCACCCTTACTGTAGAAGAGCTGGAAATTTTCGCGCGCGGCGAACAGTTGTCGGATCCGTTTCCGAACCGGCCAAGCCCGCTAGATGGCGTGGATCGGAAGACTCTCACTAAGCAGTGGGAAGAAGCGGAACAGATCTTCAGAGGGCGGAGTGCCGAGGATCTGGAGTACTTCACCAAGACCGGTTTTTGGCCCGAGCAGAGGGGCCGGCTTCTTTACTCGACGGAAGATGGCAATCTGACCGCAGAGTGGAAGATCGAGCAGCATGAGGACGTGCGGGGCCTGTAAGCGAATCCTGAATTGCCAATTCTGGCGAGGGGAGAAACAGATGGTTGTCAGTAAGAAGGTGGAAGGTGAGGTTGAGTACAACGATGGTGATTTCGCTGAGGTCCAGACGTTCGGAATCGAAGGAATTGAGAAAAACCTTTTGCTAGCTACTTTTCAGATCCATCGCGACGACACAAGCGAGACTTCGGAAGAGTTCCAGCTGCGGTTTCCAGTTGGGACGTATCTGGCCCTCGTGACGACGACCGAGATTACAAAGTTGGAGTCACAGGATGACCCCTTCGGGTTCGGCACCGATACAGACGGCCGATACCGGCTGCAGTAGCAGACATGGCCCCGCGTTTTGGTTATGCGTGCTGGGGTGTCCCCCTACCTAGGTAGGGTCCAAAAAGGAGCGATGATGGCGAGGAAGTGTCAGGCTCGGAACAAGAATGGCGACGCCTGTGGCGCTGACGCCCAACTGGGAAAGACGCTGTGCGTCTTCCATGACCCGGCACGTGCAGCCGACGGACGCAGGGCTAGGCAAGCTGGTGGGCTAAGCCGGACGCGCAAAACAGCCGTCCTTTCCGTCGACACGCCGGACCATCCGCTGGGAAACTCTAACGACGTTGCTGAGCTTTTGGCGAACTCGATCAATCAACTCCGTCGAGGTCAGCTCGATCCGAAAGTGGCCACGGGCGTCGGCTACCTATCGACCGTTCTATTGCGTGCTTTGGAACAAGGCCCCACAGAGCAGAGACTTGCGCACTTGGAATCAATCCTGGGAAAAGGCAGCTCGGCTTTGCCGATGTTTGAATTTAGACCAGCGCAGAGGAATACAAATGAAACGTGACGATCGACGGCTGAAAACTATTGAGCTAAGTCTAACGCCATCTCAAGTGGTTCTGCTGTGGCTGAAGACTGCCGTGACACACACCCACGAAGAGGGAGCGCGGCAGGAACCCTTGCCACGTTCAGCAATTGCCAATTCTGTGGGCAGAAACGTTAGAGATAGTCTGAAAGACAAATCAGAGGAGATGATTGAGCGGGCAGTTCTTCAGGCAAGACAAGAAGCCGATCTCTTGTACAGCCTTGTCGTCGATCTAAATGTTTGGGTTCAGAACGATTTCATTGCAATAAATCGTGAGTACGCATTCTTCCTCGGGAATATTTCCGCTTTACTTCACTCCGGCTTGTTGCGGGTTGCTGAAGACAAATTGAAAGAACTGACGCTGTATTTCGCTGAAAGGATTTTCGTCCTTGAAGGTGCAATATCGCGGCTCTCTGTTGAGCGATTCGGTGGGCAGCAGGTCCTTTTCGCCGATTCGGTGCAAAAGCTTGCAGAAGTCGTTGGATTCGCCGAAAAGGCTGTGGATCACTTCAATTTCATCGCCAAAGAAATTGGGTGTCCAGCGTTAGACAGGGAAGAAATCCGCATGACTCTCCATGCTGAGATCGATCAACAAGTGGCGCGTACAATCTTGGTCGCGCGAAGTGCCATGCTGAGTGTGTTCGGAGAAAGCTCTGACCTGCGAGCCAACTACGATCAACTGATCGCACTTGAAAGCGAAGATGCCTCGCCGCTTGTCCTTTGAATCAGTGGATAACTTTTCTCTGTCCAGTGGGAGAGTAGCCGCTACGCGGACAAGAAATGGAATCCGAAACTTCTGCCCGTAATGGCCCTGCTACAATCCCGGAGGGGGATTCAAATGACGAACCTAAGTGGTGTAGTTCAGATGTTGAAGAACGAACAGGATAGGTTAACGAAACAAATGAAGGCGATCACGGCGGAACTTTTGCTCTTGGTATGCCCTGGTGTTTGTAGAAGACCGTAACTCGGGGCGGGATGTCGGCTGCAGGAAGAGCAAGAATCGCGGCTGGCCAGCGAGCACGTTGGGCGAAGGTGAAAGCGAAGAGCGGTAAGAGCGACGTCGTGACGATGCCGAAAGAAACGAACGATGTCAGCCGCAGCTCGCCGTAAGATCGCGGCGGCGCAACGCGCTCGGTGGGCGAAGGTGAAAGCAACAAAGAAGACGGCTTAAAGTTCCAACGGAAACATCACGCCCAGACTGAGCATGAGCCTCAGCTCGGCCCAGGCTGTCAAGGGATTTTGAGTGAAACGGCCATGTTACAACAGCATCCCAAGGTGCCCTGCTCGTCCAGACGCTATCGCCTATGGCGTGTGTCGAGGATTGTCACGTCGCCAGATATCCAGCCCCGGTGCTCCGAGCGCAAGTAGACCAAGGGAGGCCGTATGACTGGCCTGCAGCGCGATGGACTCGCCAAGTCGGCCGATGGGCCTTCGTTTGACCGGCGATGATTGCCTGGTTGGCATGCTCGATAGGCGTAGCCGGTCAGGGTTGCCGCAACCACTGGGACGCCGCCGTCGAATCCAGCTTTCACGATACTGAACCGCGCCCAGCCGTAGTGCGTCTCTCCATTCACCCTGAAAAGCAGACCGAGGTAACGATTTGTCGTGTTGGGACGGCCCGTTGATGAAGAAAAAGGAGTTCGAGTCGTTGAACGCGTTCGCCATCTTGAAGTGGGCATACCCGAACTGCTGGCGAGGACCGATAGCCTGACCGGCCTTCAATGCATTCGCCCACAGGGCAACACCGATTACTCCGTTCTGAATGCCGCCTACGTAACCTCCCGCGACGGAGAGGGTACGCGAATATAAGCAGCAACTCCCGCCCTTCGAGTGGTTAATCAAAAAGAAATCAGCCGTGCCATCGTTATTGAGATCAATCGGCACTTGACCATTTGCTAACCTGACGTGAGTTGGAGTGAATACGACTTCGGCGCGCAGTGGTTGTGAAATCGCGAGGAAGCCGGCACCAGCTGCTCCAGCGGCAAGCGCATACAGATTGAGTTGTTGGAGGATTGGCTCGGACAGCTTGGAGGGATCTCGTAGCTCTTGAACAGATTTCATGGGAGTTCTCCCGAAGCAGGGGAACGGATTATCCCTCTAGGTGCTGGAGGCGTCAAGATGCACCAAATTGCGGTCGTGTCCTGTATAGTGCGTTGCGAACCTAGGCAGGATCAATGAGTGCTATGGGGATTTTTCGCCAACTATTGTGAAGCAGGCTGAGATGAACGCTCAAGTCGTTGTTCTTCAGCCTCAGCTTCGGCACGAGTGGCGAATGGCCCGGGGCGCACCTGCTCCACATCTATGGGCTCATCCAAGTTGTACGCCATTACAACCCAGTCGCCTTTCGTGTTCAAACAGTCTCTCGGTTCAGCCACAAAACATAATCTCTTCATTTGTTGCCCCAACGCCCCAATATGAGTGCAATGGGGATTTTTCAACAGTTGAAGCGCGGTAGTTGACCCGGTTGGTGTCAAATAGAGCAGAGGAACAGCTATGGCACCGACCTACCTCATTCGACTCATCGTGTCATTTGCACTCTGCTTAAGCGCATCCGAGCAGACAGTATCCATGCTCCAGGGCAGGCCTTGCGGCGATTTGACTGCGGCTAGGGCGTGATCTTAAACACGGTCCCGTTGTCAGACGTACCACCTAAGGCGGTCGTGCCATAGAGATTGCCAGACGAATCAAGGACGAGGTACCCCGAGGGGATTATTCCGTCGTAGGCGTGGTGACCGAAATGATGAAGAACTTTCTCCGACCACTTTCCGCTGGCAGAAGGACGCTCAAACACTGTTCCGCCGCCATACATCATGTCGGCGATGGCCGTGCCGTAGAGGTTGCCCGCAGCATCGAAAATCAGACCGCCGATGGGCTCGTATCCATCCGAGACAGAGAGCGCCGAGACTGTGGAGCACAGTTTCGGTCCACGAGCCTCCGGAGGACGGGGACAATTCAAAGACTACGCCGCAGCCCTGACGACAAAACGAGTTGACATTGAAGCCGCCCGAAGTCGCGGTGCCATAGAGGTTACCGGACGCATCGATGACAAGGCCATCATGAGGAGAGTTTCCGTCACCGCGTCCGCTGAAGGAGTACAGGGTGGTGAGGGTGGTGCCTGCGAGTTTGAAAACTGTGCCGCAGCCGCCGTTACACGCAGAGGAGCCCCCGTACTCCGTTGTACCGTAAAGAGTACCCGATGCGTCCATGATTAAATTGCCCCGGGGATTGCCCCCGTCGCTGCCGCTGAAATCATAGAGGATATTCTCGGTCCACTCGCCGGTCTGGGTTGGAATTAACGAATAGACGATCCCCTGTCCGCCGGGGCCCCCGCCAAAGGCCGTGCCGTAGAGATTGCTGGCGGCGTCGAAGATCACGCCTGCAACGGGATAGGATCCGTCAATGCCGTTCTGATTGAAGTTGTGCAGAATCTTTTCCGTCCATTGCCCGCCAGTGTTTGGCATCAGCTCGAAAACAGTCCCGCCGCCATAAAGGCCCCCAGAACTGGTTGTTCCGTAAAGGTTGCCGGCGGAGTCGAAGGTGAGCCCGGACCAGGAATTCGCCCCATCGGTGGACGAACCGCTCATGGAATGGAGTATGTTCGGCTGAAGTGGTACCTGTTTGGGGGGCGACAACTCGAAGGCGTTGCCGCCATTGTATAGGTCGCCGGCTTCCGTTGTGCCGTAGAGGTTACCGGCCCTGTCGAAAACTAATCCAGCCGCGGGAAAGGCCCCGTCGGCCCCGGAGAAACTGTGCAGGACTATCTCGCGCTGTGCAGCCGCGTGCGTAGACGTGAGAAGGGTGGCTAGAGCGAATAAAGCCAGTATGGCATGGACTCTGATGGGCACTTTCTTCTTGCTGGGCATGAAACGTCCTCCTTGTGGTCTGCACGCGCCTCGCCGTTTTGATTCTTGCCGAGGAACTTTGAGTGTTAGGAAGCTGAATACACGAACCCTTCCTTTGGGGAAGGGCTGTAATTTTCGCCCCGTTCCAGACGAGAGTCAACCTAGGAATAGAAACAGGCAGTGCCTGAAATTCACCACCACTAGAAGCTAATTCCATAAATGGGTGGCGAAAACAGGCCATTACACGTTTTGACCCGGCCACCAGGATTTTGAGTGAAATCGAGATATTTCGACTAACTCCCGCCCTTCGAGTGGTTAATCAAAAAGAAATCAGCCGTGCCATCGTTATTGAGATCAATCGGCACTTGACCATTTGCTAACCTGACGTGAGTTGGAGTGAATACGACTTCGGCGCGCAGTGGTTGTGAAATCGCGAGCAAGCCGGCACCAGCTGCTCCAGCGGCAAGCGCATACAGATTGAGTTGTTGGAGGATTGGCTCGGACAGCTTGGAGGGATCTCGTAGCTCTTGAACAGATTTCATGGGAGTTCTCCCGAAGCAGGGGAACGGATTATCCCTCTAGGTGCTGGAGGCGTCAAGATGCACCAAATTGCGGTCGTGTCCTGTATAGTGCGTTGCGGAACCTAGGCAGGATCAATGAGTGCTATCGCGATTTAACGCCAACCATCGCCCTGCCGGATATACTTTGTGAGCCGTCAAGGAGACGGAGCGATGGTCACAATCGTCGGCAGGCGCTTTCGCTTACGTAGTTTTCGTTTTCTCGCCTTCATGCTTGTACTCTCATCGAGCAATTTCGTGTTGGCCGGGGAGATTCATGAAGCAGTCAAGAATGACGATCTCGCGAAGGTCAGGAGCCTAATCAATGACAATCCTGATCTGGTTTTACAAGGATGAGGATGGTTTCACTCCCTTGCACCTTGCAGCTGCAAACGGCTACAAGACGATGGCAGAGTTCCTGCTCGCCAACAAAGCCGACGTCAACGCAAAGGACAACAGCCAAAGTACTCCCCTACACCAGGTGGTAGCTGCGAGTGGAGAGCACGTTGATCTGGTGGAACTGCTGATTACTCATAAAGCTGATGTAAATGCGGCGGACACAAACGGTTTGACACCGTTGCACTATGCGACTCTGGCGGACAATGGCAAGGCTGTGAAATTGCTGCTGACTCACGGTGCCCACCCTGACGTCAGAGAGAAGGTAGATGGCAGATCCCAATCATTGCGACGGGGGAAAGGCTACAAGGATGTTGCGGAAGTGCTGTTGGTAAATGGGGCAGATGTCAACGCGGCAGATAAAAAAGGGTACGCCTCTGGCGTGGGCGATACACACGGGGCACCCTGATATTGCGAAAAACTGCTACGCCAGCACGGCGGCCACGAATAGCCGAACTCAACTGTCGAAACCAGGCCATAACACTGATTACCGTTGCCGGGGGCATTTTGAGTGTAATCGCGATTATCGACAACGCAGACGTTAGAGTAAGTCAGCTTACGACGAATGACAGTTCCGGGTTGAAACGCTCCGTCCGGTTGAAAGCGGCTGACAATCGTCTGCTCGGTCCAATTGCCATACTGATCGTACTGGTACGCGTATTGTCTTTCGGAACTTAAGGGTGGCTGAGGAGGATTCGGTTTTCCAGCGGGAACAACTGCACCGGCTTCCGTGAGGTTCCAAGGCCCAGTATCGGCGCTCATCCTCACCCTAGTCTCACGCTCTGATGCTTTATCGCCATGGTCGTTATAGGTTGTGAGAGTTACTTGCTCGCCAAAGCCTCCGCTAATCCTGTGTCGTTCCGTTACGCGGCCCTGGGCATCGTGAGCGTAGGAAATAACGCCTTTCTGCATCCCGGCGATCATTGTTCCGACAGACTTCATCTGTTCCGGATTAAGTTTGGACGTAATTTCTTCGGGAAGGTTTATTTGAGGAGCATCCGCGGCCTGTTCCTCTGCGATGACGTGGCCTTCGGCATCGAACTTGCGCACAATGTGACCGACGAGCGTGCCCTCAGGATTACGGGTTTCCGCACCCGTCGCCACACCCTGCTCGTTATACTCAACGTCGTAAGAGTGCCGCCGGGATACGGAGCAAAGCCCAACTCAGTCCCCTCCCAATGTGGTGCATACGCCGTGTTTGGAGGCAGAGGCTTTGCATCATAGCTTTCGATGAGGGACTTCCGTCCCTTCTCGTCATACCGGTAGCTCATTTTGACGTTGTCGCCGGACTTCACGCCGACCAACCTGCTTGCGTCATCGTACAAATAGGTCGTCTGCGAATCGGCGGCAGATCCCGCTTTACCGGAAACAGTCTTGAGTAGCCGTCCGTCGGCATAATAGGTGTAGCTTGTTACCCATATCGAGCCATCCGAGTCGCCAATTCGCTGTTCCAGAATCCTCCCATCGGGGGCGTACTCCGTCGTCGTAGACGTAAGGAACTGCTGACCGTCGGCACCCGAAAAGGTCTGCGAATTCAGCACTGTCTTAACGGGACCTCGAAGCCCGGCCTTGTCGCGGTCTGTCATTAAAGCAGCTGGTTGGGACATTTGTTGTGCGCGAGCAAGCCATGCAGCGAAGCGACCAACACGAGAACGCTGGCGAGGTATAGCCGAACGCCCATATTGCAGCAACTCCAGATACGAAACTAGATTCTACTCTGGACTGTCGTTGACGAAAACAGGCCATAGCGCTCATTGAGGTTTGGCGGACTGGCCGTCCGGGTCAATCAGCGATATAGCGATGTTTCAACAGCTATCCTAACGGCGAGAGCATACAATACGCCGCAGAGGGCGTTCGCATGAGCACTTCTTCGCAAGTGATATTTTGGATCATGGGCGCGTTCGGGTATCTAGGTTCGCCGACAATCCTGATATGGGGATGGGCACGATGGCTAAGGCAGCCGAAACCCCGGACTATCCCGGCGATCCTATCCATGATCAGTTTTGTTCTTGCGACCGCTTCCGCCGTGCTTGCCGTTTCGTCAATTGTTTTCGCTCAATTCCATCACTTTCCATACTACGATCCGCTGCTGCTCAGGATCTTTCGAACCGGAACGTTGCTATCTCTCGCCGGAATTGCCTTCGGGTGTAGTGGTGTGTGGCGACCAACTTCATTGCGCTGGCACGCGCCAATTTCGGGGATCGCGACGCTTGCATTTTGGTTCATGGCAGCCACTGGTGAATGATCAGGCCATAGCACTCAACCCCCCCGCGCCGGGCATGATGAGTGAAATCGGGATATTTCAACAGTTGTGTTCTCAAGTCGCCTCGGCAAGTTAGAATCGCCGTTCAAAAGGCCCGGACAGAAGCCGCGATGTACCTCCGTTTTGTCACAATCGCATTGACAAAGATTCCCACAAGCCACAAGGCGTGTTTGTAGCGTCGCATGCACTTCTTGAATCGGGTGACCTTACGCGGGAAGAGTGGAAGCATGTGCGGGAAACCCTTAATTGGTTCAATGCAAATTTGCCAACACCTCCGAAAAGTTTCGCGACAGGCAGAGCAATCTTCTGGTTCAAGTCAAGCGCGTCGGAAAGTATTCGAAATATCTGGGAATTGGTCCATTTGCTGCGCCAACATGGGTACTACGTAGAAGTCCACAAATGCCGACGGCTGGGTAATGTTCTTTGGGAAGACAAATTCCAAGTCGCCGCTTTTCCATCGAAACTAGATGGCAGAATCACCGTCCAGTAAGTGCAAGCGCGATTTTTCAACAGTTAGGAACAAGAGCGATTGCGCCACTTGATTTTGATTAGCCTCGTATCACCGTCGGAGGTGATCGAGATGGCGACGTCGAGTATTGATAGGTTGTCTGGCAAACGCCAATGCACTCTTCGAGAGGGCCGTTCAGTTTCGTGCCACGCTCCGATACCGGAACAAGGTCGTCAATAATCGAGAAAGCGTTGCGCTCATCGATGCGGGAGCTGAAGGCAATTCCGTTCGTCACGAAGTGTGCCTGCTCGACCTGCATTTCGCAGGCCATGCCACTGGAGTCGAATTTTGGAGTCATCTGAACTCCAGGCTTTAACTGATAGACTTCGTAGTGATCGTATTTCTTCGCCAGGTCGGCGGCCGTCTGTCCTCCTGCGGCTGCGATGAATAGAAATATCGAGCTTACTGCGACGAGAATCGTCCTCATGCGTTGCTCCAATCGTCGTGCATCTAACCGCTAGCCTATGATGATAACTGCTGTTAACAGGCCATTTCACTCATTGAGAATCGGCGGCCAACGGCGGTCCAAGGGTCAATGAGTGCTATGCGGATTTTTCACCAATCAGGCCACCTATTCCTCACCGATTCAAGCCAGAACGGTCCGCAGCAACTCCTTCTCGGGTTGCAGCAAGGATGTCGGATGTACTCGGCATGACTGCGCATTCGAATACGGCGTCCGGCTTGTCTAATAGTCTGTCCATGAAAACTATCCTCTCGGAACCCACCCGAAGGAGGCGTTGAGCGCTCTCCTTATCGGGTATGACGGCATCTGCTAGTTCGCCGCGATGATAGACATTCTTCAACTGAGTGTTCTCGCCCTTTATTGCCTGCAAAGGCTCGTAGTCCACAACCACGTATTCTCCTTCTTTACGCTCTTACTTCTTCGTGACCCTCGCTACGTCCACCCAAGCACTGTCCCGGCCCAAGATTCGGGCCGTCCGTGTATCGCACGGCAGCTTCCACTGCATGTTCGCGGATCGCCTTGCCCGGTCTTCTCTGAGGAGTTGTGCTGCGGCTGGCGAGTCTTCTTCTACAGTGCGGCAGACGTGAAATCGCGTAATGCAAGAGAAATGGATTCTGAAGCCCTCAAATTCCCCTCGGCTTGCTTGCCACGTGAAGTCAGCAGTGATCGCGCCGTTGCACCCAGTACATGCTGAAGGCTCCCAGACTAGCAGATTCGGATGCTCGTAAACGGCCTGCCAGCCTATCCAGCGATTGAGATTTCCGGCTGTGAATGCTCTGGCAATGAAGTTGGGAAACCTATCCTCCTCGACATACGTGTGCATCAATTGCACATCAAGCTTGGTAGTCGCCCTTTTCAACCTGAAGGTACGTATCGAACAGCGTGAGCCGAAGACCAACGAGCCGAAGCAGGTCGACAAGATGTTCTCTGCTTCGTTCTAACCATTCACGGTCGGATGGCTTCATCAGAGATTCCCATTCGGCCAAATCGATCACAAAATCGCAATGTTCATCTGAGCAGGCGCGTTGATCGACAGTGTAGGAGCGGTACTTGTTCCGCAGCTTCAATACCTCGGCTGCGGGAGTTTCCTCGACCTGAAATGTCTTTAGGTGTGCGAGTAGGTGCTCCGCCCTGATCCGAAACACCCATGCGTACAGGTAGATTCCGACGATCAGGGAAGCAGCGAACAGCATAGATCCCAATGCGATTCGTCGGAAGTAACGCATACGAGGATTCTAGTCTCTCATTTACTAGAGACACCGATGCAGTGCACTTTGGCTCGGCCTTACTTGGCGAAATCAGGCCATAGCGCTCATTGAGGATTCGCCCGTTGCCGGGCCAGGGGTCAATGAGTGCTATGGGGATTTTTCGCCAACTCTTCTTGACGAAGGCCCAAAATCATCGCGGTCGCCACTCCGCACCCTTCGCCGACACAGCAAGCATGAACTCTCGCGACAGTTCATCTCCTGCGTCGTTCCATTCCAAAATCACATATCGCCGACCACAATTTCGCCAATTGGTACAGGGCGCACGATTAGGCTCTTCATTCCACGGAATCAATGCAATACGCTCCAATTCCGATATTGCCTCTGCTCTTGTATGGAACTTTCCCCGCAGTTCGCAGTGGGCTTCGTCGTCAATTACAAACATTCAGCTACCATTCCGAGTGGAAACGCGATTTTTCATCAACTATGAAAAGTACCAACTCACGCAAGGTACTTCTTCTTAGCCTCGTTCAGCGAAAGGTGTTCCCGTAGCGCCGAGCTAGTACCCCGAAATTCCTGTCGGTAGTTTTCCAGCTGGTATCGGTCGG
>CAWAXV010000009.1:0-73944 GCA_963786095.1 uncultured Acidobacteriaceae bacterium
ACATAGGGATAACTCCGCGGCCGTAAATCTCTGCATCACGATCATGGCCGCGCCACAGCGCGGGCAGTGCCAGAGAGATGATCTCTCGGAGCGGAGGTCGCGTGTTCTCACTTCCTGCTCTGTCGAGCCACCGGAGGCCAGCAGTTGCCGGGCCAATGCCAGACGGGAAGTGCGAAAGCGATTGGCCAGAAAGCCGGAAGTGCCGGATACGCACAAAACTTTTGGGCAGCACGTGCAGAAAGAAGCGACGCAGGAACTCGGTGGCAGCTAACGTCATCTGACCTTGCTTGCTGCCGTCGGCATAATCCTTCCAGCGGAAGGTCACGCGTTCTTGGTCGAAGGCCAACAAGCGGTGATTGGAAATGGCCACGCGATGGGTGTAGCGGCCTAGATAGCGCAACACCTGCATGGGCCCGCCGAAGGCAGGCTTGGAATAGACCACCCAATCCTGACGATGGAGACGACGAAGTAGTTTTGCAAACTGCTTGTGGTCGGCGAGCGCAGCAGTTGGACCGGCACACCGTAGCTTCTTGCGGCGATAGAGCTGTTTCAGGCCGGCGAGGAACTTGCCGCGAAAGACACGGCTCAGGACTCTAACCGGTAAGAAGAAAGGATAGCGCGGGCGGACCCAGCGACGATGGTCCAGGGAGAGTCCGCCGGCGGGAATGACACAGTGAATGTGGGGATGAAGAGCAGGTTCTGTCCCCAGGTGTGCAAGATCGCGATCACGCCGATCTCAGCCCGCAGATGTTTCGGATCGGATGCGATCTCCAGCAAAGTTTGCGCGCTGGCGGCGAACAACAGATCGTAAAACAGACGCGGGTTTCTTAAGGCCAGCATGTTGAGTTCGTGAGGCACAGTGAACACGACATGGAAATAGCTGGTGTCGAGGAGTTCGCGTTCGCGTGCTGTCAGCCAGCGCTCACGCGCTTGCGCTTGCCACTTTGGGCAGTGCCGATTTCGACACGAGTTGTAGGAGATCGCCTGATAACCGCAACTCTGGCAGGCATCGCGATGCCCGCCGAGGGCAGCTGTGCGACAGCGCTGAATGGCCCGAAAGGCTTTGAGCTGCTGAAAGTCAAACCCAGATCGATAGCGCTCCAGGAAGCAATCGCCTTGCGCACGCAGAATGTCGGCCACCTCAAGGGTGGGGCCGAGTGATTCTTTGTCTGTTCGTCTAAAGCGACGACTGACGCTCTCGGTGCCAGCGAGCGTCAAACCATCCAGCGGATTGCTGACGGCCTGCAAATGCCGTTGCGACAGATGCAGGTACTGAGCGGTGGTCTCCAGATCTCCGTGACCAAGCAGAACTTCGATGGTCCGCAGGTCGGTGCCCGCTTCCAACAAATGGGTGGCCCAACTGTGGCGCAGCGTATGCGGCGTGACGCGTTTGTTGATGCCGGCTCGACGTGCGGCGTCGCTGCATGCGATCCAGACGGTCTTGTCGGAAATCGGCTCCTCCACTGGCAGGCCACGAGTACGGGTGCGGAAACAGGTAGAGCTTCGGCTTCCGCCAGCGCCAGTACTCTCGTAGCGTTTCCAGCAGGGTTGGGCTGCGAGGCAAATCGCGATCTTTGCCGCCTTTGCCCGCCACCACTCGGATGATCATCCGTTGGCTGTCGATGTCGCCGACCTTGAGATGGGCCAATTCGGAGCGTCGCATGCCCGTGCCGTAGAGGGTCATCAGCAGCGTTCGTCGAAACAGCGTCCCCGCTGCGTTGATCAAAGCGAGACCTCTTCTCGGACTGAGCACCGTGGGCAGTCGGCGGTGGTCTTTGGGATAGGGCAGGAACTCCCGAAACTGATGTCGCTTGAGGGTCTTAATGAAGAAGAACCGCAAAGCGGCCACACAGTTCACCGCAGTGCCGGGTGTTACCTTGCGTTCTTGGAGCAGGTAGGCTTGATAGCTTCGCAGCTCATTCGGCCCGAGCTGATCCGGGGACTTGCCAAAATGGCGAGCGAACGCAGTCACGTACTGCAGGTACTTGCGGGTTGTGATCTCAGAATAGTTGCGGCGCTGGAGTTCCTCCAGCATCATCTTGCGTAAATGGGTCACGGGAGTCTCCTTTCTCCGTGACCCACACTACGTCAGCTGTGCCGGAAATCTCCGGGCCCACTACGCGGTAGCGTCCGCCGCGCCAGCGGCTTAGTCCTGGTCGGCAAGCCGGAAGTAATCCAGACGGGCAGCGCGGCGATCAGTACTGGGAAGTCGGCATAGCGGAATGGATTCTGCGATTCCGTGCCTACCAGTTCCTCCCGGATCTCACGCTAGTGCTTTTTCGGAGGCGCGCCCTGGTGAGCGGAGTGGAGCGGAACAGAGGATTGGGGCGCGCGTTCGAAAAAGCCGTCAGAAGGAAGCCGCTGGCGCGGCGGACGCGGTTGTTATGCAAATTGAATGGAGCGAAGGAGAGGTGTTGACGTTGGTGGGAGTTAGCACGGAAGTGGAGGAGAGGGCCTGCGAGGGTTGAAAGCGGGAGTCGATATTGGAAGACGGTGTGATAGAGGGCGCGAAGTAGAGATCGGGTCAGGAGCAAGGCGGACGGGAGCGGAGCGCGGTGAACCGTGCGAAGTTTTCGAGTTGTGGGAGAGACGTTTCATGCTGCAGTGGTGACCGATGGAGGTGGAGAACGGAGTTGGATTTGAGCGGCGGTAAGTCGTTCGATGACCACCATGGGTCCGCCACACTTGGGACAAAGCCAAAGCGGGTCCGATTCCTGGGCGGCGGTTTCGGTGCGATCTGCGATGGAACTGTGCCGAGTGCTGCGAAGCATAGCGGCAGTAGCGGGAGCGTCGGCGGTTGGCGAGGAAGCCGAAGTGGCGGATGCGAACGAAGCCCTTGGGGAGCAGATGCAGCAGGAAGCGGCGCAGGAACTCATCGAGCGATAGCGTCATCAGTTTCTGCTCATTGTTGTGAGCGGAGTCGCGCCAACGAAAGGTGACCTGGCCGTCGGCCAACGAGACCAGTCGATGGTTGGAGATGGCTACGCGATGGGTGTAACGGCCGAGATACTGGAGCACATACTCGGGACCACCGAAGGGTGGTTTGGAGTAGACGATCCAGTCTTTTCGGAACAGTGGCCGGAGCCAGGAAGCGAAGATCTTGGGTTGCGCGAGCAGAGCCAGATCGCCGGAAAGGTGCAACTGGCCACGCTGAAAGGCCGACTTGAGACCGGCGACGAACTTGCCGCGAAATACGCGCCGGAGCACGTGGATGGGGAGAAAGAAGCGAGGGCGAGATCGAATCCAGCGGGTGTGATCGAGGGAGAGCCCACCGGCGGGGATGACACAGTGGACATGGGGATGAAGCTGGAGTTTCTGGTTCCAGGTGTGCAGCACGCTGAAGAAGCCGATCTCGGCCCCGAGATGTCTGGGATTACGAGCCACTTCGAGAAGAGTTTCTGCGCTGGCGCGAAGCAGCAAACCATAGATGACTTTTTTGTTCTGCAGGGCCAGCGAAGCCAGTTGCGGAGGCAGAGTGAAGACGACATGGACGTAGGGCGAGGGCAGAAGTTCGCGGCGACGTGCCTGGATCCAGCGTTCGCGAGCGCCGGTCTGACACTTCGGACAATGGCGATTGCGGCAACTGTTATACGAGATGGTGGCACGATGTCCGCAACGGGTGCACTCATCGATGTGACCGCCGAGTGCGGCGGTGCGACAGCGCGCGATGGCGAGCAGGACCTTGATATGGGTCCAGCGGATCCACTCACGATTGCGCTCGATGAAAGCAGTTCCTGCGGTGCGAACTAGGTCGGCCACCTCCAAGGGCGGCCGACTCATCTATTCCTCCGGTTGTGATCTGCCTTTCAACACCAGCGCGTCCAGAGGACTGGCGGTGGCGTGCAAGTGACGTTGCGAAAGGTGGAGATAGATGGCGGTCTCTTTCAGATCGTGATGGCCTAACAAGATCTGAATGGTGTGCAGGTCGGCACCGGCTTCCAGCAGGTGCGTGGCGAAGCAGTGACGGAGCACGTGGGGATACACCTTCTTCTTAATCCCGGCACGGCGGGCGGCATGCTGGCAGGCGTGGCGCGGGGTTTTGGTATCCATGGGCTGATCGCCGCTGTGCCAGCGGTTGCCGGGAAACAGCCAGACACTGGATCTTTTGCGCAACCGCCGCCAGTGCGCGCGGAGTTCGTCGAGCAGGACCGGGCTGAGCATCACGTCGCGATCTTGGCGACCTTTGCCGCCTTGGATGTGGAGCACCATGCGTTGGCTATCGACGTCGCTGATCTTCAGGCGAGTCAACTCGGCGTTGCGAACGCCGGTGGCGTAGAGAGTCATGAGCACGGTTCGATAAAAGGCAGTCGGAGCGGCATCGATGAGTTGCGCTACTTCTTCCTGACTGAGAATCGTGGGCAGGCGGTGGCGTTTCTTGGGATAGGGAGTGTCGGCAATGCTCCACGGCTTCTTCAGCGTCTGGATGTAGAAAAACCGCAGGGCACACAGATGGTTGGTCACCGTACCGGGCGACAGCTTCTGCACCGTGAAGAGTTGGGCCTGGTACTCCCGAATGTGCTGCCGACCCAAGCGATCCGGAGAACAGTGGAAGTGTTGTGCGAATCTTTCGACGAAGCGGATGTAGTGGCGTGTGGTAGCCTGCGAGTAATGACGACGCTGGAGTTCCTCCAGCATGATTTTGCGTAGATGGGTCACAGGGACCTCCTTGTGACCCACAATTTATCTGAGGGCAAAAACCACAACTGCCGACCTCACCCACGCGGCAGCGTCCGCCGCGCCAGCGGCTTCGTTCTGACGGGCAAACCAGACGTTATTCCGGGCCCGAAGTCGGCTTCGAGGAGATCATCCAATGATTTCCTCGAAGCCCGTTTCTGGACCTGTGTAGTTGATCTGTTGCTGCAGCCGACTCCCAGCATAAGGAGACGGCTGGAGAATACGTCTCGCAGTCGCGAGCTGTTCCAAAAGGCACAACTCCCGGATGCAGGTGCAATTGTACTCAGCGGCGGAGAACAGACGAGCTTGCCAAAGTCGCGCCGATACGGGCATGTTATTACTACCTGTTTAGTTTCGGCTACGCCCGGTTAGACTTTAACTCATGCCATCACGACGACAATTTCTGACGGCCTCTGCGGGAGCAATTGCGGCAACGCTCGACACTTCCGAGGTCCAGGCCACGGACACGGAAGCAAAAGCGCTTCCCACTAATTTGCGTCAGCCTCTGCGGAGAGTGGCTATTTCGCACGGATTCAGCGGACTCTGGGACGAGCCAACATTGGTATGACGCCGACGTGCCAAGCACGGGTTGGCAACAAGTAAATGTCCCTCACACGTGGCAGATCGATGCCCCGATGGCTGAGTATTACGGGACTGCGTGGTACCGTCGAACCTTTGATGTGCCGGCGGACTGGCGAACTTCTGCAGTGCGCGTTGAGTTCGAGGCGGTCTTTCACACGGCTACCGTTTGGATTAATGGCCAAATGGCCGGGGAACACCGGGGCAAGGGCTACACCGCGTTCACGTTCGACGTCACACATTTGCTCCATTGGGGAGAAACCAACGCCATTGCCGTTCGCGTGGACAATGCGTTCAATGAACACATGCTGCCTCGCGGGCGCTCCAGTGACTGGGCGCACGACGGAGGCATCTTCCGGCCGGTGCAGCTCCTCATTACTCCGAAAGTATTCGTGGAACGTGTAGACGTCGAAGCCACTCCCAATCTCACCGGCGGAGACGCAACGATCGCAATCACCAGCTACATTCGAAACACGAGCCGAAAGGACTGGAGCGGAAGGACTTCCTATCGCATCGTGGATGAAGCATCCGATCTGACGGTTTTGACCGGGAGCGCGGAGCCGGGGCCCTCGATCAAACCGGGGACAACCGAGACGCAAACCATGCAGGTTGTGCTGACTAAGGCGAAGCTTTGGCATTTCGATCATCCAAATCTTTATCGTCTTGAATTCTCGATCACGGGAGCAGGTGAATCCCATTGCTTTCCAACAATCTTTGGCATTCGCAAATTAGAAGCCAAAGACGGCGAGTTCCATTTGAACGGCGAGCGCGTGCGTCTGATGGGCGTCGAACGCATGGCGGGAAGCAACCCGGAATTCGGAATGGCAGAACCGGCGGACTGGATCCGGCACGACCACGCGGACCTGAAGCATCTCAACTGCATCTTCACGCGTGTCCATTGGCCCCAGGACAAACGTGTTCTCGACTACTGCGACCGTCATGGGATTCTTATGCAAACCGAAGTCCCCGCCTGGGGGTCAGACACGTTTAAGGGCATGGGGCCGCAACCGGATGCCGACATCGTGGAGAATGGACTGGAACAATTGCGCGAGATGATTGCACGGGACCGCAACCATCCCTGCGTCGTCGTTTGGGGTCTCTGCAACGAGATCGGAGGGCAGGACCCGCCTGCCTACCAGTTTGCGAAGCGCATGCTCGAGGAGGCCAAGAAGTTGGACCCGGGCCGGCTATGTTCCTATGCTTCGAATTCCCTGGACAGCACGCCGGAGCGCGACGTCGCCGGGCTTATGGACTTTGTCGAAGCCAATGAGTATTTCGGAACCTGGGCGCCAGGTTCGGCAGCGGACGCCGCACGCTATCTCGACAAGATTCATGCCGCCTTTCCCGGCAAACCCATTGTCATTTCTGAATACGGCTATTGTGCTTGCACCGAGGATCGTCCCGAGGGGGACGAACATCGAAAGGAGATCCTTCGCACGCACGATCTTGCAATCCGCTCAAGGGATTACACCGCCGGGGCGATCTTCTTCTGCTACAACGACTACCGCACACACGTGGGTGATCGCGGCACGGGAGTACTCAAGCAACACGTGCACGGAGTCGTCGACGTTTATGGCGCGAAAAAGCAGTCGTATGAGCTTCTGCGCAGGGAATCCAGTCCGATCGAATCGCTTTCTGTGGAGAACCACTTGAACACCTTCCAAGTGATCTTAAGAACGCGGGGCGACGTCCCGATGTATACGCTACGAGGCTACAAGTTGCGCAGCACGTTCTATGGGCAGGGTGATATTCCCCTTGAGCTGCAGGAAGTAGAGATTTCTGAGTTGCCACCAGCGAGTTCGGCAAGGCTCGAAGTGAAGTTCACTCAGTCCGAGGTACCCACTTGCATCCGATTTGATGTGATGAGACCCACGGGATTTTCTGGGTATTCACTGGAGTGGAAACCTTAGCCTACGCTGCAGTTCCTTAAGAGGGCGAGCGATGAAGCGATCAATGGGGCATATCTCCATTGACGAGCGGCGAAACCGTGACTGCTTCCAGATCACGGACCAACCGCCAGTTATCCCGCGCGAGAAGTCGGCTTCGGAGACGTCGCCATTGATTTCCTCCAAGCCCGTTTCTGGACAGCGTTCGGTTCAACGCGGCCGTCAACATGAGGCCACCTTCGAGCGCTGCGAGTCGAGCGATGTAATTGTCTAGGCAAGGGCCTGCCGGAGATATCCTGCCACGTCGCTAACGAAGCGATGCACCGACACTTCCGCGATGCGGTGGCCGATGATCGCGTTCATGGTTTTTCCCACGGCGCCGAAAGGTGGTTCGTAAATCCCGGAGAAATCCAATTGCGTTTCGGTCGAGGTCAGCGGATACACGGAAAGCTCGCCCTTCATCAACGGAAACAATCTCGGCATGGTCGCTGCCTCCCACTCCAGCAGCAACCGCGTGGTGGGAGTTGAAGTGGTGTCACCGACCTTTTCCTCAATGTTTCTCACGGAAATATTGATGTCGGTCTTCACGCCAATACCGCCAAAATCGACGTGCAGTTCCGCCGCGATCGATTGCGCCCGGAAAGCAGCCGCTTTCGTAGCCGACTGGAATATGGTCAATGCGTTCTGCCTCAACGCATCGCGGACGCGCTCGTAGGGACGGTTCACATAGTCGTAGCTGCGAATCTCGCGTCCTGTACTCATCGTTCCGTCCAGCCGGACCGCAATCTTCAAACTGGTGGTCACGAAAACTGTACCATAGCGCGCTCGCACCGGAGTTCGATTGCGTGCGGCGTCCGTGCTTTCGGGTTCATGTTGTTCCACCGTTTACCTTGGGGCATCGTTTCCGAAAACCATGACACTGAATTTCGCTGTATTATGGCTACCGCCCGACTTCAATCGCATCAGGCTAGCGGTTGATCGCGGACGCAAAGTCCGCACGGACGCGTGAGGAGGCTCGATGTCTCAGATTGACGTCCCGTTGTTGCGCCACGAGGCTTTGGACAGACGCGGCGAGCCGACAATTGGTGGGTCCAGCCACTGGTTGTGTTTCTTGGTTTGTCGGCATTCGTCGTTTACTCCACGTGGGCTGCTCTGCAGGGGCAGCATTTCAGGTTCGGACCATATCTCTCACCGTTTTATTCGCCCGAATTGTTCGGCCCCGCCCACGAAGGTTGGTTTGGTCCGAACCCAAGTTGGATGCCTGCCTGGGTCACAGGAGCGGTGCTGATTCTGTGGGCGCCGGGCGGATTTCGAGTGACGTGCTACTACTATCGCGGAGCATATTACAAGGCTTTTTGGGCCGATCCGCCTTCCTGCACCGTGGGTGAGCCGCGGAAGACATATCTCGGCGAACGATCGTTCCCTTTGATCCTGCAAAACGTCCACCGGTATTTTCTATATCTGGCCCTTGTGTTTCTCGTAATTCTGGCGCGGGACGTGTGGGATGCGTTCTGGTTCGACGGCCGGTTTGGCGTCGGCGTTGGCACTCTCGTCTTGTTGACGAACCTCGTGCTGCTGAGTTCCTACACTACGGGATGCCACTCCTTTCGACATCTGGTCGGCGGTTTACGCGATCGGTTGGAGGGGGCGCCGGCCCGCAAGCGAGTCTACGATTGCGTGAGTTGCCTGAACCGGCGCCACATGCTGTTCGCCTGGTGCAGCCTCTGCTCTGTTGCGTTTTCTGATTTGTACGTGCGGATGTGCTCGATGGGTATCTGGACAGATTGGAGGATCGTCTAGTGAGCGAGTACATCACGCATGAGCACGACGTTCTGATCATCGGAGCCGGGGGCGCCGGTCTGCGGGCTGCCGTCGAGGTGTCGGCCGCCGGCGGAAAGGTCGCGGTCATTTCGAAATCTCTTCTTGGCAAAGCACACACTGTCATGGCCGAGGGGGGCATAGCCGCGGCGATGGGAAATGTGGACGACCGGGACAGCTGGCGCGTTCACTTTGCCGACACCATGCGAGGCGGTCAATACCTGAGTAACTGGCGGATGGCGGAACTGCATGCCAAGGAAGCTCCGGCATGTGTGCGCGAACTAGAGGCCTGGGGCGCGCTTTTTGATCGCACCAGCGACGGCCGAATTCTCCAGCGGAATTTCGGCGGCCATCGGTATCCTCGGCTTGCCCATGTGGGCGACCGTACCGGTCTGGAAATGATCCGCACTCTTCAAGACCATGGAATCCATCTGGGGCTCGACGTTTTCATGGAACACACGGTCGTCACGCTGTTGAAGGACGGCGGCCGCATCGCAGGCGCGTTTGGATACGACCGCGAGCGCGGCCGATTTCACCTGTTCCGCGCCAAAGCCGTAGTGCTGGCGACGGGAGGAATTGGAAGGGCTTACAAAATCACCAGCAACAGTTGGGAATATACGGGCGACGGCCATTCACTCGCCTACCATGCCGGTGCGGCGCTGATGGACATGGAATTTGTGCAGTTCCATCCTACGGGAATGATTTGGCCACCAAGCGTGCGCGGCATTCTGGTCACGGAAGGAGTGCGCGGTGAGGGAGGGGTGCTGCGTAATCGGAATGGCGAGCGATTCATGTTCAAAGATATTCCGCCGCTGTACGCCAACCAGACCGCCGATACCGAAGAAGAAGGCTGGCGGTACACGCAGGGAGATAAGAACGCGAGACGCCCGCCCGAGCTGCTGACTCGCGACCACGTAGCCCGCTGTATCCGCCGGGAGGTGAGAGAAGGGCGGGGCAGTCCTCACGGCGGTGTGTTCCTGGACATCGCGTGGATCAAGGAGAGAATTCCGAACGCGGCCGAGCATATAAAGAAGAAGCTGCCCAGTATGTATCACCAGTTCAAGCAGCTTGCCGACATTGACATTACTCAGGAGCCGATGGAAGTGGGACCTACGACCCACTACATGATGGGAGGCGTCAAGGTGGACGCTGATTCCCAGATGTCGGACGTGCCCGGCCTGTTTGCGGCGGGAGAGTGTGCGGCAGGACTGCATGGCGCCAACCGTCTCGGCGGGAATTCACTTTCCGATTTATTAGTCTTCGGCAAGCGGGCCGGTGAGTACGCCGCGGCCTATGCAAAAGAGAACTCGCTGGGTGCGGTGAAAACGGATGAACTCGGATCCGAGGAAAAGTGGGCGCTGCAGGCCTTCGAGCGCAAGGGGTCCGACAATCCGTACGCCGTACAACATACATTGCAGGACGTAATGCAGGAACTGGTGGGGATCGTACGTCAGGAACAGGAGATGCTGCAAGCGCTCGAGCGCCTTCGAGAGTTGAAAGGCGCCAGCGAGCGGGTGAGCGTGGATGGAAATCGGGAATACAATGCAGGCTGGCACACGGCGCTCGACTTGCATAGCCTGCTGACCGTCTCGGAAATTGTTACTCGGGCGGCGCTGGAACGGAAAGAGAGCCGTGGGGCGCATTTCCGGGATGACTTTCCCACCAAGGACAAGCACTACGACGGCTTTAACATTGTGGTGCGAAAAGGTGCCGGTGGAGAAATGCAGCTCACACGCGAGCCCATTCCCCCGATGCGAGAGGATCTGCAGCAAATCATCCAGGAGATGAAGTAATGGCGACGGCCACGTTTCGGATATGGCGCGGGGAAAAAGGCCAGGGGAAGTTCCAAGACTACGCTACAGAAGTCTCAGAGGGCATGGTGGTCCTCGATGCCGTGCATCAAGTACAGGCAGAACAGGCCGGCGATCTTGCAGTTCGCTGGAACTGCAAGGCGGGAAAATGCGGCTCGTGCTCGGCGGAAATCAATGGTATGCCGAAGTTGATGTGCATGACGCGGCTTAACACGCTCCCACTGGATAGGCCGGTGACCGTCGAACCCATGAAGGCATTTCCGCACATGAGGGATCTGGTCACGGACGTATCTTGGAATTACGAGGTAAAAAGGCGCATCCCGCAGTTCCAGCCGCGGCAGCCCGACGCTCCCGATGGCACCTGGCGCATTGCCCAGGAGGATGTCGAACGGGTGCAGGAGTTTCGAAAGTGCATCGAGTGCTTTCTCTGTCAGGATGTCTGCCACGTCTTGCGCGACCATCACATGCACGAGCAATTCATCGGTCCGCGATTTCTGGTGTATGCGGCCGCGCTCGAAATGCATCCGTTGGACGTGGGAGATCGCGTGGAAGATCTGAGGGAGCAATTCGGCATCGGTCTCTGCAACATCACCAAGTGCTGCACCAAAGTTTGTCCTGAAAGCATCACGATCACTGACAACGCCATCATCCCGCTCAAGGAACGCGTCGTGGACCGCTTCTTCGATCCGCTGTCGAAACTGTTCCGGGTATTCAGCAATTCGAAAAGATAGGAGGCGTTATGCATTTCGAACTGAAATCTATTTCCGAGCAGAGTATTCCCGAAGCACTGGCGAAGGTCGAGCGCTACAGACTATTGAATGAACCCAGCCTGGCGGAAAGTATTTGCCTCGATATTCTAGCCATCGCGCCCAATCACCAGCAGGCGCTGATTTCGCTTCTGCTCGCGCGAACCGACCAATTCGATTCAAATGTGCATGTGAAAGCCGCACAAGAGGTTCTTGCACAGATCATGGGCGACTACGAGCGGGACTACTACCAGGGCATCATCTGGGAGCGTTTCGGAAATGCGCGCATTCACCGCGGCGGCATTGGAGCCGGCGCATCCGCATATCACGCGCTGCGCGAGGCAATGGATCACTATGAGAAGGCCATGAATTATGCAATCCCCGGGAACGACGATGCTATTCTGCGGTGGAATACCTGTGCGCGCGTGATCATGCAGAATCCGGACGTCCGACCGGTTTCTGAGAGTGAGCCCTCAGAGGCGTGGGAGCACGACGAAGCCGGTTCCAGAATCGCAGACGCTTAGCATCAGATGCGATTACATCACCGCGATAGTCGAAGTGTGGACCCGGGCCTAGCCTCGCGGACTTGAAGCCTTCTGTTCCTAGTCCAACCAGTTCCGCCCGGCAGTCCGCATGCGATGGGCATCGCCAAGATCGCCATTTTTGCTGGCACGAGCGCGAAGAACCCACAACTGAGTGCACGGCGACGTTATGGCTGGTTGCGTCTGGCGCGAGATGGCCCTGCGGGTGTACGATTCTTCTGTCTTTCTAGACGGTCACTGAATAGACGGCCTTATCGTTCGCGAAAACTGTCAGGCAACCGAGAACCCTTTGCAGACCTTTCTCGGGGCGTGGCGCAAGTTCACCAGCACCTCGCCCCGCGTTAGGGACTCCCTGACCAGCGAGGAAGTACCGTGCTATTCAACTGGGAAATCTCCATCCCATTATGTAAAGCGGTCAACGCAGTTTCCTCCAATCCCTTTGCTATTAATGGTTGCCTTCTCCCGGGTCTCACCGATTCAAACGTGACCATTGCTCCAGAGCTGCTGAGGAGTCGGGCACAGTCCTGTTCCGCGGCGCCAAAGACAACCCACTATCAGAATCGTGAACCGGTAAGGAACTGGACGAATGAGGAGGTCTGATGAAACTTTCCGACACGATTGGATTGGTGCTGAAGAGCAAAGACGAGAATCGAGTCTTGTCGGTAGAGCCCGATCAGTCGGTCTACGAAGCGATTGAGAAGATGGCCGAGCACGGGGTCGGCGCCTTGCTGGTCATTTCCAACCATAGACTGGTCGGCATCCTGTCGGAGCGTGACTACGCTCGCAAAGTAATCCTCAAGGGCCATTCTTCAAAGGAGACCCTGGTCCGCCAGATCATGACCAGCCCGGTTGTCTTCGTGAGTCCGCAGCACACCGTGGACGAGTGTATGGCCATTATGACCAAGCACCATTTTCGCCATCTGCCGGTCGTGCAGGATGACGCCGTGGTCGGAGTGGTCTCAATTGGCGACTTGGTGAAGTGGATTATCTCCGGTCAGGCGCAAACCATTCAGGAGTTGGAAGGCTACATTACGGGAGCGTATCCCGGTTAGGAGATTGCCATGAAGCAGACCTTTGCCATCGGCATCGGAGGCGCCGCCGGTCAGGGCGTCGCTACGCCGGGCGACATCTTCGCGAAGATTTTCAGTCGCCGGGGCTTGCACCTGAATGCTTACAACGCCTACCAGTCGATCATCCGCGGGGGTCACACTTTTCTTACGATCCGCACTGGCCCGGAAAAGGTCACCAACATGGGCGACCGCGTGGATTTGCTGATCCCTCTGAACCAGGACGCGATGGATCGCCACCTCGGACTGCTGACCGACTGGCGCTGCATGTCTCTACAACTCTGACACGATCAAGCCGGGTGTCGCCGCAGCAGGGCGTGCAGCTCTGCCCGCTTCCCGTTTCCAAGCTGGCGGACATCACGCGGAACAAGGTGGCCCAGAACACGCTCGCGGTCGGCGCTGGTCTCAGCATGATGGGCATCGGTTTCCAGGCGCTGGAGGAGGTTCTCGACCGAGCAGTTCAAGAAAAAAGGCGAAGCCGTGGTGTCGGAAAACGTCGGGATCGCGCGAGTCGGCTATGACTATGCCACTGCGAATTTCAGGCCATTCGCCTGGCCACTTCCCATGACCGGAAACCGCTATGCCGTGCTCAGCGGCAACACCGCGATGGCCATGGGAGGCGCAGCCGCGGGAGTGAAATTCTATTGCGCCTATCCCATGAGCCCCTCGACCGGCGTTCTGCATTGGATGGCGGCCCACGCTCGCAAGGCCGGCATCATGGTCCGGCAGGTGGAAGACGAGATTGGCGTGGTGAATATGGCGATCGGCGCGGCCCATGCCGGCGTCCGGTCCATGTGCGCTACCTCCGGCGGCGGCTTTGCATTGATGAGCGAGGGCCTCGGCCTCTCAGCCATGATGGAAACTCCCGTGGTAGTAATCGACTGCCAGCGGGCTGGCCCATCCACAGGTGTTCCCACCAAGACCGAGCAAGGCGATCTCTGGCAAATGTTGGGCGCTGCTTTCGGCGATTATCCGCGGGCACTGGCCGCACCGCTCGATATTGGAGATTGCTTCAAAATCATCCCTGAGATTTTCAATATCGCCGACCGCTTCCAATGCCCGGGCATCGTGCTCTGCGATCTATTGCTGTCGGAAGGCAGGCTCAGCGTCGATCCGAAGGACCTGGACTTTGCCCCCGTCATCGATCGCGGTGAGCTGATCACCAATGCTTCTTCGGCATCCGGGGCGAATGGCGACGGCATCTACAAACGTTACAAGATCACCGAAAGCGGTGTTTCCCCGCGGGCCATTCCCGGCGTCCCTGGTCATACCCACACTGCTGCCAGTGACGAACACGATGAAGATGGCGTCTTGATCAGCGACGAATTCACGAACCCAACAAAGCGCCGCGCCATGATGGAAAAGCGCATGCGGAAGGTTGCTGGTATTGAAGCCGCGGTGCCTCCGCCTGTGCTGTGGGGCCCGCGTGATGCTGATGTCACGCTGATCGGCTGGGGCTCGACCAAAGGCGTGATCGAGGAGGCCTGCGAGATCCTCACTGAGCAAGGCATTTCAGCCAATCAGCTCCAGATCCGCTGGCTCGTGCCGCTCCACGGCGACGCAATTCTGGACATCCTCAAAGATGCCCGGCACACGATCATCGTGGAGAACAACTACAGCGGCCAGTTCGCCCGATACCTGCGCAGCGAAACCAGCTTCGTGCCGGATGGGCACATCCGAAAGTACGATGGGGAACCGTTCATGCCCCACCACATCGTCGAAGCGGTAAAGGAACAACTGAGTGGCAAGTCCAAGCTCTCTGTGCCCGACAACTGTCATGAAATCCTGGTTTGAGGAGAACAGAAAATGGCGACGGCTCTAGCAGCTACCAACCACGTGGCAATGGCCGACTTGAAAGGCAAAGTCGATCCCGACTGGTGTCCCGGATGCGGCGATTTTGGTGTGCTCGCCGCGGTCCAGAAGGCCCTCGGTCGAGTTGCAGATACCGAACCACAACGTGGTTACCATTAGCGGTATCGGCTGTTCGTCAAACTTCCCCGGCTTCATCAATACCTACGGCATGCACACGCTTGCACGGCCGAGCTCTGGCTGTGGCGACTGGAGTGAAGCTTGCAAATCACGATCTGACCGTGCTGGTGACGGGCGGCGACGGTGACGGCTTCGGCATCGGTGGCAATCACTTCGTGCACAACATGCGCCGGAACGTCGACCTGCTCTACATCGTGATGGACAACCAGATCTACGGCCTCACCACCGGCCAGACATCACCCACCAGCCGCGTCGGCATGAAAACCAAGAGCATGCCCTTTGGCAACATCGAAGCGCCGGTGAATCCAATTTCGTTGGCTCTCGCCGCTGGAGCCACATTCGTCGCCCGCGGGTTCAGCGCCGAGCAGAAACACTTGACGGAACTGATCAAGCAAGGCATCCAGCACAAGGGCTTCTCGTTCTTGGATGTCTTCAGCCCGTGCGTCACCTACAACCATGACAATACCTACCAATGGTTCCGTCCTCGCGTGAAGAAGCTCGAGGACGACACGGCATACGATTCCGCGGACTGGATGGCCGCGATGGGAAAGTCTCTTCTTTGGGGTGACGAGATTCCAATCGGTAAATTCTTCGAACGCACCGATGTGCCGACTCTTCACGGAGCAGAGCCGGTGCTGGATGCAGGCCCCCTCGCACATGCTGACATGCGGATACCCGTGGACGTGACGCGCGCTTTCGTAGAGGAGTTGATGTAGAGAACAACAGCACGTCCTCCGATACTGTTCGACCACGATTCTGACGCACCGGTACTCCTGTCCCTGACTTCAGTGGAAACACCTAAAAGCGTCATCTGTAGCATCATTCTTCGCTAAGAAAAAACCTGCAAGCGACTGAAAAAATAATGCCCCCGAAAGAGCGGTTCGGTAACATCGGTCGCGCCCTCTGGCGCGACAGATTCCTCCCCCCACACCCCTTCGTGCGGGAGTCGAAGCGTCTAATTGTCCGATCAGGAACCTGCGCGAGATCCTCTAGCGTAGGGCACACCAGACGGCAGCTTTAGATGGGTGACCTCGTGACTTAGTAGAATGCAGATCTCCCAGTCTGACTCTGGAGGATCAGCCATGTTCAGCATTGAAATCAAGTTCAAGATAGGAGATCGCGAAGTGTCGCTGGAGAGATTCGCCACACTGTTCCTCAAGGAGGTTCTCCGATCTGAGCAAATGGAGATCACAATACAGCCGGCTCCAGTGAAGCCTGTGGCAGTTGCCGCATCAGTGATCATTGACAGGAAAGAACCGGAACCTCGAGCAGTGGGCCCGAAACAGGTGGCGTTCGTACTCGGCGTCAGTGAATATACGGTTCGCGCGCATGTAAGACAAGGAAAGATCCCTCCGTGCGTTTCGGACGCCGTGTCCTCGTTCCAATCACGGTTATCAACGATCTTACCGTGAAGTTTGTTTGATCGCTCGGGGCGGCCAGGAGGAAACAGCCATCGTTCCATAAACACATGTTTTCAGAACGCGCTTACTTGCAAGTCTCGGTGCAAAGAATCAATGGTTTCCCGATGGCCGCCGAGATAGGTTTTTGGAACGCAAGGTGTCGCCGCTGGGAGACGCCGACCCAGCATGAACCCGCCTACTGACCGCGGCTGACTTCCCGGATTCCGACTTCTGGGACCGCGTCACTAAGGTTCGTCCCATGAACTAGCGGTCCGCCACATTGCCCTACAGCATGAATACTAGCCGACCTGTGAGGATTGATCGTTGCCGAGTCCATGGGCGATAGACCACCGCTTGAGTCGGCGGTATCGTCCTTACGTGGAAGCCTTAATCGTCCGCCGGAAGAGTCATTGATCCCTTCACATTGACCTCATAGGGAGGGACGTTCACGTACTTCCTATGGCGGCGGCCAGAAAAGTCTACGTTGAGAATATTTCGGTTCAACTCCAATTTGAGATGGTCAATGTGCTGAACGGCTGCGGACAGTTTCAGATCAGCCACAGCAGAAATCCAGGCGATTTCAACAAACTTGATAGGATTAGTGCCGAAGTCGGTATAAAGGTCGATAAAGCTTGAACGCTGGATTTTTACGATAGAATTCAACCCCTGCACCAAGCTCTCAGACATTGCTTCATTGGCAAACCCAATCATGTCGTTTGTATCCGATTTAAACGCCATGGGGTTCTCATTCAGCAAGAGCCTGCGAACCCGTTTTTCAGCGAACTCATCGGCACTGGTGCCCGAGGTCCCCACTTCCATATCGTTGCTAAACTCAGTACGAATCGGGCGAGCAGCCTATTACGGCGCTGCAGCCGCGGCCGGCTGAGATGTGGTTGTCTTCCCTGAACCTGTCTCCCAAGAGCCGGGGGCATGTCCGGGGCTTACTGCACATAATATGGGACTATGCGATGTGGAGCGGGCTCGCCCCGGTCCAGGCGAATCCAATTTCGCTGGTCACGGTGAGAGGCTCTTCGAAGCGTACAAGGCAACCTCGCAGCCTCACAGTGGACGAGTTCCAGAGGTTCTTGTGCCGTCTGGAGGATCCTTTCCGCACTATCTCCCTGGTGTGCGTCTGCTTCGGACTGCGGATCAGCGAGTGTCTTGCGTTGAGGTGGTCAGACGTTGATTGGCTCAACAGCAAGCTCAGTATCGAGCGTGGCATGGTGCGTCAGAGAGTGGACGACGTGAAGACCGTCTACTCGGGACGCAAAATGTCCATCGATACGGAGATGCTCGTGGTCCTGAAAGCGTGGAGGCAGGCAACGCAGTTCTCGTCTGATGGGGACTGGGTGTTTGCTTCTCCGGCAAGACTCGGCCGGCAGCCATGGTCTTACGATCAAGTGTGGCGATCTTTCCTGAGCGCAGCCACGGCCGCTGGTGTCGGCAAGGTCGGGACGCACAGCATGAGGCACACGTATCGCTCCTGGCTCGATGCAGCCGGAACTGCGGTTGCAGTCCAGCAGAAACTGATGCGTCATGGGGACATCCGCACCACGATGAACGTGTACGGGGATGTGGTCACGAACGAAATGCAAGAAGCCCATTCCAAGGTGGTGCAGATGGCCTTACCGAAGCCAAACTGATTTGCAAGTGATTTGCGTGTCTGTAAGTTGTTGAAAAATGGCGGAAGCGAATGGGGGTCGAACCCATCGGTGACAGGGTTACCTGCCACCCGCCGGTTTTGAAGACCGGGACGATCACCGGACCGCATGCGCTTCCGTGCTGGGACAATCAAAGGCCACGGATTCACGGAGCGACTCGGGGCCTACCACTTCTGACAAGTCCGATCCGAGGATATCCGTTTTATCCGTGGCCGATTCTAATCGCTCTTCCCTGCCTCACTCGCGTCGACTACTTCGGCTGTTTCGTAACCCGCAGGTAAGGCTTGATGGTCTTGAAGCCGGGAAACTTCTGCTGCGCCTCTTCGTTCGATACCGCGCCGGTGATGATCACATCCTCTCCCGGCTTCCAGTTCACCGGCGTCGCGACTTTGTGCTTGGCGGTGAGTTGCATCGAGTCGAGGACGCGCAGAATTTCGTCGAAGTTGCGGCCTGTGCGTCATGGGATAGCTGAGTTTGCAGCTTGATCTTCTTGTCGGGGCCGACCACGAACACCGTGCGCACGGTGGCGTTGTCGGCGGGGGTGCGGCCTTCCAACGTGTCGCCGGCCTCGGCGGGCAGCATGCCGTAGAGCTTGGCGACCTTGAGTTGCGGGTCGCCGATCATGGGATAGTTCACCTTGGCGCCCTGCGTCTCTTCGATGTCGGCCGCCCACTTGCTGTGGCTCGACACGGGGTCGACGCTGAGTCCGATGATCTTGGTGTTGCGCTTGGCGAACTCCGGCTGCAGCTTCGCCATGTAGCCGAGTTCGGTGGTGCAGACGGGGGTGAAGTCCTTGGGATGGGAGAACAGGACGGCCCATCCGTCGCCGATCCATTCGTGAAAGTGGATCGTGCCTTGCGTGGTGTCGGCGGTGAAGTCGGGGGCGGTGTCGTTGATCCGGGGAACGCTGAAGGTTTCGTTTACCGTCGCGGTGCTCATATTTTTCTCCTTAATTATTAAGTTCGCTCAAGATTCCGAAAGCTGGCCCGCCCGGTTCCCAGATGTGTAGTAGCAGACTCACAAAAGCGGATGAAAACGAAACCCACCCGCTTTCGCCGGGTGGGTCGAAAGAATCTCGCTGCTTCCTACCCACACGCCGGCATGAGACAACAACAACACACGGCGCAAGCGGTGGAAGGACCAAACATGTTGTTAGCATAGGAGCCTCGAGTGCCAGTGTCAAACGGCCGGAGACCCCGCGCAGAGCAGGAACTTCCGTATCTTTCCTGCATCGCGGCCGCGGCGGCGCTGCATCCCTTCTTTGGCATCAAGAATTCGTTTCACGTGGTGAGGCACATGAGCAAGCAGGCGCAGCGACTGGCTATGACGCAGTGGGATGTTTTTTCTTCAAACCCGCTCGAAGGAAATTCTCTGGCGGTATTTTCCGATGCGCGCGGCTTGAGCGATGCCGAGATGCAGGCCATCGCCAAGGAGATGAATCTTTCGGAGACAACGTTCATTCTTCCCCGGTGATCCGGCGACCGAGCGCGAACGTGGCGTGCGGGTGCGAATTTTCACCGTGCAGGAGGAGTTGCCGTTTGCCGGACATCCTACGCTGGGCACCGCTTTTGCGTTGCGTGGAACGAGCGGTGCGAACGAAATCGTGCTCGACCTGAACGTGGGAAAGGTTCCGGTGCGTTTCGAAGAGACACCGGGTCAGCCGACATTCGGAGAGATGACGCAGATCGATCCCATGTTCGGCATGCAGCATGATCGCGAGGCCGTGGCGCGAGCGACTGGATTGCGCGTGGAAGATTTCGATCCTTCGCTGCCGATTCAGACCGTTTCGACCGGAATGCCGTTCACGGTGACTCCACTGAAATCGTTGGCCGTAATTCAGAACCTGCAAGTGGACCTCGAACGGGCCGACGAGTATCTGGCGAAGACGGAGGGAAAGTTTTTCTACTTTGTCTCGCGTGAAACCGTCGATCCGGCGGCCCGTTTGCACGCCCGCATGCTGTTCTACAACGGCGAAGATCCGGCCACCGGCTCGGCGGCGGGTTGCACGGCGGCCTGGATGGTCGCGCATGGAGTTGCTGAACCGGACGAGCGCGTGCTGATCGAACAGGGCGTCGAGATGCAACGGCCGAGCCGAATTTTTGTGCGCGCCTCGCGCAGCGATAACCGGGTAGTTAACGTGCGCGTCGGAGGCAATGCAATTGAAGTTATGCGCGGAGAAGTTTTTCTCTAGGTGATGTGCGCCAAGCTACGGAAAACACAGCCGCGCAACTCGCTTGTAAAAAAATCAATGGCCAGAAAGTCCCATTGGCATCGGCGGCACTTTACAGCGAGCGTGCTTCCCGTTAGCATGCTGGTTCGCTCTGACATTCTTCATATTGAGAAAAGCTTCCCTTGGTTTTGCGACGGCCCATTGCCCGCTGCGCCATTGGATTGCGGAAGGCTGATGAAACCAAAGCGCACGATTCTGTGTGTCGATGATAACGAGCAGTCCCTTTCCCACCGCAAAATCATGCTGGAGACGCGCGGATATCGCGTGGCCAACTTATTCCCGCGGAGAAGAAGCGCTGGCAGCGCTTCATGCAGGGCGGAATCGATCTGGTGATCGCCGACATGGCGATGCCCGGTCTCGATGGCCCGCAACTGATCGCCAAGATCAAAGACCTGTCGCCGCACACTCCCGCGATTCTGATCTCGAGTAAGGTCCGCATCTACGATCACGACTCGAAGGCGGACGTTTTTCTCGCCAAGGGAATGTACGCGCCGGTCGATTTGCTGGAACGGGTCCGGTTGTTGCTGGTGCGAAAGCGCGGGCCCAAGCGCATGCAGCAGCGGCCGCCACAGGTTCCGCAGCAAATTGGCGCGGCGTGACCGGCGACTGTCGCACTCTTCAAACTGCCACACCTTCATTCCCGCCAGCGCCCTTCGTGTAAGATTCTTAACAGGCATGGCCGGAACCTTCATCGAAGCAAAAGATCTGCGCAAGACTTACCGCGTGGGCAAAATTGACGTCGAGGCGCTTCGCGGCATCTCCTTCAGCGTGCAAAAGGGTGAGTTCGTCAGCGTAGTGGGGCCGTCGGGCAGCGGTAAATCAACTCTTTTCTATCTTTTGGGTGGACTCACTCGCGCCGACGGTGGGAGTGTGGTCCTCGACGGCGACGACCTGGCTGCTTTCTCCGACGCCGAGCGCACCCGCATGCGCAAGCGCAAGATCGGATTCGTATTCCAGAAATTCAATCTGCTTGCCGACCCTGGATGCGCGTTCGAATATCTATATTGCCCAGGAAATTTCCGGTAATGGAAATCGTCGATCCCGCGCACTTCGACCGCATCACCGACCTGCTGGGCCTGACTAAGCGACTAGGGCATCGTCCGTCGGAGCTTTCTGGAGGCGAGCAGCAGCGCGTTGCGCTGGCGCGGGCGCTGATCAACAAGCCGGCCGTCGTGCTGGCAGACGAACCTACCGGCAATCTGGATTCCAAAAACTCTGACGTCGTGCTGAGCATGCTGCGGCAATCGAACCAGGAACTGGGCCAGACCGTGCTGATGATCACGCACAATCCCGAGGCCGCGAAGTACGGCGACCGCATCATTCACATGCGCGACGGCCAGATCGTAAGGCCCGAAGACGATCCGCAGTGGGCTCGACCGTAGGGTCGGCGCTACGACCATCTGCGGTGGTATCCTAGTAATTCTTATCCCGCGATGAGGGCTGTAACCTTTCATGTCCAATCCAGCTATGCCCAATCCAGATCCTGAAACCCAACCTGTCACCGAGAATGCAGAATCGTTCGGCGACATTCTTTCGCAGTATCAGAAGAGCCACTCGCGCAAGACCGAGGGCAGCCGGCAACTGCAGGCGACGGTGATTGCCGTCAACGCCGAGGCGGTCTTCTTCGATATCGGATACAAGTCCGAAGGAATTCTTCCGTCTGACTGCGCTGCAAGGCGAAACCATGAAGCCCGGCGACAAGGTTTCCGTAACGGTCAAAGGGCGCGATCCGGACGGCTACTACGAGCTCTCGAAATTCAAGGTCGAGCGGCCCATGGACTGGACAGGCCTCGAGAAATCCTTCGCCGACAAGGCGACCGTATTGGGCACAGTCACGGGCGTTATTAAAGGTGGGTTCAGCGTGGACGTAGGTGTGCGCGCGTTCATGCCCGCCTCGCGCAGCGGAGTACGCGACGCCGCTGACATGGAGAAGCTGGTTGGGCAGGAGATTCGCTGCCGCATCATCAAGCTCGACGTCACTGACGAAGACGTCGTCGTCGATCGCCGCGCGGTGGCAGAGGAAGAAGAGCGGTCTGCCAAAGACCGTATGTATTCGCAGATCAAAGAAGGCGACACGGTCAGCGGCACCGTGCGCAGTCTGACCGACTACGGAGCGTTCATCGACCTGGGAGGAGTAGACGCCCTGCTGCACGTCGGAGAGATTGCGTGGGGTCGCGTCAACAAACCATCCGACGTGCTCTCTGTGGGCCAGCAAGTGGATGTGAAGGTGCTGAAGGTTTCGAACGAGGGTGACAAGCGACGAATTGCCGTGGGGATGAAGCAACTGCAGCCGCACCCCTGGGACGGCATCGCCCAAAAGTACAACGCCGGCGACCGGGTGCGCGGGACGGTCACGCGCCTGATGGAGTTCGGCGCGTTCGTGGAGCTTGAACCCGGCATCGAAGGGCTCATCCATATCTCCGAGATGTCGTGGTCCAGAGGCAAGGTCCGCAAGGCAAGCGATGTCGTGAAACCTGGGGAAACCGTCGAAGTGGTGATCCTTGGTTTGCAACCTGCCGAACGGCGCATCTCGTTGGGACTCAAGCAGGCGCTGGGCGATCCCTGGGCCGAGGTGCCGCAACGCTACCAGGTCGGCTCGGCGATCGAAGGGCCGGTAACCAATCTGACGAAGTTTGGGGCCTTCGTACAGCTTTCCGAAGGAATCGAAGGCATGATTCACGTCGGCGACATCACCGCCGAAAAGCGTATCAACCAACCGGCCGACATGCTTCGAGTCGGGCAGGTCGTCAAGGCGCAGGTCCTCGCCATTGACTTGGAGAAGCGCCAGATGCGGCTGGGTATGAAGCAACTCGTCCCGACCGGACTTGACGAGTACATTGTGGAACACAACGAAGGCGACGTGGTCACGGGGCGGTTGATGGACGAAGCCGGTTCTCGCGCAGAGCTCGGCGAGGGAATTCACGCGACCTGCAAGATGAAAGCAAAAGATCCCGTGCAAAGCGAGGCTCCCAAAACAACAACCACCGATCTATCTTCCTTAAGCTCGATGTTGCAAGCGCGATGGAAGAGCGGATCGAGTCCCACTCCCAAGGCAGAGCCCGCCCGCGCGGGACAAGTACGCAGCTTTCGCATCGTCAAGCTCGACCGGCCGGCAAAGAAGATCGAAGTGGAGCTGGCTTAGTCACGCGCTCGAGCTTAAGATCACCAGCCATGTTGAAAGCCAATCGGCTGCTCATCCTGTTGATGGCACTGTGCGGCGCGGCTACGCCTCAAACTTCTGGCCCACAAGATAAGACTCCGAAGCCCGGAGTGAAAGAAGTTCAGACTTCTTTTGAGTCCTTGAAGCCTTCCGCCACGTTCAAAATCGGGAGAACCGCCGACTGGGTGCTAGTGACCGACGATGCCGTTTGGATCGCCGCCACGAAGCCCTACTCGTTGCGGCGCATCAATCCGACCACCAACAAGGTCGATGCCACGATCAGGTTGCCGGGCGAAGCATGCTCAGGTTTAGAGTTCGGGTTCGGTAGTATCTGGGCTCCGATCTGCGGCAAGAAACCTGCACTCGCGCGTGTCGATGTTCATACGAACAAGATCAGTGCGATTCTTCCAACCGACGTAGTGAACGCCGAGGGGGGAATCACAGCCAGTAGTGACAGTATTTGGATCGTCACGGACAAAAACGGCACGCTCACCCGCATCGATCCGCGTACGAATTCCGTGCGGCAGAGAGTCGCCATTCAGCCGGGCGCCTACAACCCCCTGTTCAGCGACGGCATTGTCTGGATCACGGGGGTCGAGAGCAATGTCCTCGTTGCGGTCGATGCCTCCAGCGGTGGAGTACTTGCTACGATTCCGGTGGGGCCGAGACCTCGGTTTCTAACTGCGGGAGGAAGTGCCATCTGGACTTTGAACCAGGGCGACGGAAGCATTAGCCGGGTCGACGTGGCCATGAGAAAGGTCACGGATACGATCGCCGCGGGCATACCCGGCTCTGGCGGTGACGTCTGCTACGGTGCGGACTCAGTGTGGGCAACGGTGTTCGAGATTCCGCTCACTCGTATTGATGCGAAAACGAATCGGGTCAGGCATCAATGGGTCGGGTCGGGTGGCGACTCGGTCCGCTTCGGGTTCGATTCGATTTGGATCACTGACTACCATCACGGACTGCTCTCGCGCATACCGCGGTCGGAGTTGAACCCCTAGACCAAAGCTCACAAGTTTTCCTGGCTCTACCTTTATTGATATTGGGTTTAGCTCAACATCCACCAGCAGAATTGTCATCAGAAGCGCAAGTGCTGTAAAATCGGAAGGTTGAGCGGGAGTAGCTCAGTGGTAGAGCGCGACCTTGCCAAGGTCGATGTCGCGGGTTCGACCCCCGTCTCCCGCTCCATATTCTTGCTTCTCAAACCTGCTAGTTCCCGGCAAAATGGACTTTTTCCGCACGGAACGCTAACGTATGTGCAGGGGCGCGGTACCCAAGTGGTAAGGGAGAGGTCTGCAAAACCTTTATGCGTCGGTTCGATTCCGACCCGCGCCTCCAGTTTCTTGTTGCGGCTGGTCACAGACACTCCGTTTAGCTCCGATTCCCCCTCGATTGCGTTCCTGATCACCTGCCTAGGTCGGTTCATGATCACCCAGCCTTGCCCGTAGCCCTCACGTTTTGGGGATGATTCTTTCTCAGAATGAATCCATTCCCTGTCCGGGGAAACAATCTGAGGCGATGAAAGGCCTGGAGGGTAAATACTCGTCTTGACATTAGTCGTTATAACGAGTATTATAGGGTTCGTGAACAAGCAATCCAGTGCAATGACGAAGCGGCATGGAAAGAGTTGTCCCGAGGAAGCCGCGTTCTTGGAGTTGCTGCGCACCACCGACATGCTGTCCCGGAATCTGGTCCAGGTTCTCAAGACCGAGGATCTTTCGCCGACGCAGTACAACGTGCTGCGAATCCTGCGCGGGACGCCGGAGGGCCTCCCTTGCGGCGAAATCGCCAACCGCATGATTACGCGCGATCCCGATGTCACCCGCCTGCTCGACCGCCTCGAAAAGCGCGGCCTGATCTCGCGCTGCCGCGAAACCAAGGACCGGCGAATGGTGATGGCGCGGATCACCCCTGAGGGACTTGAAGCTTCTGGCCCGGCTCGATGAACCGGTGCGAGGAAAGCCATCGCAAGCAGTTGGGTCATCTGGGAAAGGACCGGCTGCGGGCGCTCACGGAACTGCTGGGCGCCGCCCGCGCGCAAGTCGAGTAGATTTTTTTGGGTCATTATATGTTGCAACGAATATCGTCTTAACGCATCTAACCCTAATACGAAGGAGAGAATACTATGAGCACACTGGCTACACCGCAACACCGCACCACCACCTGGAACATTGACCCGGCTCACTCCGTTGCCGAGTTCAAGGTCAAGCACATGATGATCTCCAACGTGAAGGGGCAGTTCGCCAAAGTCTCGGGAACGTTGACTCTCGACGAATCCGACCTGACAAAGTCCAAGATCGAGGCCTCGATCGACGCGGCCTCGATCGAAACGCGCGACGCTCAGCGCGATGCGCACCTGAAGAGCGCCGACTTCTTCGACGTGGAGAAGTTCCCGACGCTGTCTTTCAAATCCACGAGCATCAGCCGCGTCGGGGATGGAGAACTGGCAGTCGAGGGCGACCTGACCATTCATGGCGTCACGCGCAAAGTGGTGTTCACCGTGGAAGGGCCGACTCCGCCGACGAAGGATCCCTGGGGCAATACGCGAGTTGGAGTCTCGGCGACCACCAAGATCAACCGCAAAGACTTCGGCCTGACCTGGAACGCGGCGCTTGAAACCGGCGGCATCCTCGTCGGCGACGAAGTGACCATCACGCTGGACGTCGAGTTCGTAAAGGCCTAACATTTGGCGCCTTGCGCGGCTTGCGAAGCTGCCGTGCGGCAGAAACGAGGAGAAGTTTATGTCACTCCGACCAGTAAAACAAATTATTCAACCCAAACCGACCATCGAAGGCGCGGGCGTAAAGCTGCAACGCGCCTTCGGTTTCGGCAAGACCAAGGATTTCGATCCTTTTCTTCTGCTGGACGATTTCCGCAACGAGAATCCGGACGATTACCTCGCGGGATTTCCCTGGCATCCGCACCGGGGCATCGAGACCATCACCTACGTGCTGGCAGGTTCCGTCGAGCACGGCGACAGCCTTGGCAACAGGGCAAGATGACCGCCGGCGACGTGCAATGGATGACGGCCGGCAGCGGCATCCTGCACCAGGAGATGCCGAAGGGCGACCAGCACGGACGCATGCACGGCTTCCAGCTGTGGGCGAACCTGCCTTCATCGCTGAAGATGACCGATCCGCGCTATCAGGACATTCCCGCGAGAGCAATTCCCGAAGTCACCGACGACGACGGCACCCGGGTGCGCGATCATCTGTGGCGAGTTCTGGGGCAAGCGAGGACCGGTGGAAGGCGTGGCCGCCGATCCGAGCTACGTCGATATCTCCGTCCCGCCCGGCCAGCGGAAGCGCCTGAAGGTCGAGACGACGCGCAATGCCTTCGCCTACGTCTTCGCCGGCTCCGGAACGTTCCGCGACGCCTCCGATCCGCGCGCGGTGCTGACCGAATCAGGCGTTGACCCGAATGCGGCGCCAAAGTACGACGCGAGCAATCACTCGCTGGTGCTGTTCGACCGCGGCGATGAGATCGTGGTGCAAGCCGGGCCGGAAGGAATTCGCTTCCTGCTGGTCTCCGGCAAGCCGATCGAGGAACCGGTGGCGTGGTACGGCCCGATTGTGATGAACACGCAAGAGCAGCTGCGGCAAGCGATGTCTGAGCTGCAAACCGGCAGCTTCATCAAGCATCAATGACCTGTCCCGGCTTCGTTGTGCGGAACGCGCCAGATATCTCCAATCTGGCGCGGAAGCCCGCCAGGGTGTAGGATTCTCCTGTCTTCATGGAACGTGTCTCAGTTAACGGCCTTATCGTGGCGAATCTTTAACCGGGAAATCCCAAGATGTGTTTCCCGGGCCGTGCCGAACGAGGAGGTACCTGCCTCCGCTTTCGGTTCTCGGCGAGCAACGAGGAGGAACCGTGACACTCGGTCTCAAGCACATCAGTTCGCCTTCGGCTGTAAGACTACTTCTCCGCATTGCGGTGTTCATACTTCTATGCGTCGTGCCAGCGCTTTCGCAAAAGGCGGCCGATGAAACCGTCCTTCCGAAATACGATCGCCAAACGGAGATGAAAACCAAGGGGACCATCGAGGAAATCAAGGTTCTCTCGATGGGCACCCGAAAAGACTTCACCGAACTGATCCTCAAGAGCGGCGACGACAAAATTCAGATATACCTGTCTCCGAAGCCTTACCAGGACGAGATAGGGATCAGCTTCATCAAAGGCGACGAGATCGCGGTGACGGGCTGCAAGATAAAGCAAGAAGCCGGGGATGTGATCCTTGCCCGCGAAATCACCAAAGGCTCCGACACCCTGATGTTCCGCGACGGCAAGGGCAACCCGGTCTGGGACCCGCGAACCGGCAAGTAGTGCCCATTGGCATTGAAAATTCTTTCTTGACTTCGGGATGAGTTCAGTCCAATATGGCGTCATACGACATGTCGTCGAAGGGAATAAATGGAGCCGCTACCCCTTACCGAACCGGTTCTGCTGATTCTGCTCAGTCTGGCGGGGCAGCCCCGGCACGGCTACTCCATTCTCAAAGACATTGAGCAAATGAGCGACGGCCGAGTCGTGCTGAGCACCGGCACGCTTTACGGCGCTCTGCGCCGGCTCCTCGACGACGACTGGATTGAACCTTTCAAGGAGCAGGACAACTCGCGCGGCCGGCAGGCCTATCGCCTGACCGCCCAAGGACGCAGAAACCTTCAGGCTGAGGCCAGCCGTCTGAAGCATCTGGCGCGCCTGGCAAGTCTGCGGACGGTGAAGGAGGCCTGATTGATGCTCACACTTTACCGATGCCTGCTTTTTCTCTATCCAGCGGACCATCGAATTCAGTTCGGCGAGGAGATGGTTGCGGTCTTCCAAGACGTACACGCCGAGGCAACCGGCAAGAACAGCGTCGCGCGCGGCATTTTCTGCCTGCGCGAAGTGACCGGGTTACTGGCCGGAGCGCTTCAGGAACATCTGCGAGCATTGGGGGCTGCCCCAGTTTGGCTGCCAATTCCAACCAGGAGGCTGATCATGCGTAGCGAATTCCGTTTTCCGAAAGCAACCGCCGTGCTGATGACAATCATTCTGGCGGGAGTGGTGATGGCGATCAATAAGGGCGAAGCGATTGTGGCCTCTCTGAGTGCCTCGCCACACTTTAACTTCCTGCCCGAAGTAATGCTCATGCTTGCGTTCGTCTACGCGGCAGGAGTGGCCGGGTGGGCGATTCTGTTTGCCATGCGCCGCTCGGGTGCGCACCGCCTGGAGACATCTTCTTACCAAAAATAACTGGCCGCGGACTGGCGGCACCCATTTACCCGCCAGCGCGCCGTTCCCTCCTGCTTCGACATTCCGGGTATTGAGTGCGAGAGAGGCCGGACTCGTGCTCACCTGACACCACTCGCTCGCCTTCAACTTGCGTGGCCTCAGCAAACTCTCTACACTCGTTGGACCGCATGAAAAACGGCCTCTCGAAAGCGACTCGCGCGTGAACTGGTACTTCGTCTTCTTTGTTACCTCGGGATTCTGCAGCGTTCTCTACGAACTGGTATGGTTGCGACTCTCCATGGCGCAATTCGGAGTGACCACCGCCATGGTCTCGATCGTGCTCTCGGTTTTCATGGCTGGACTCGGCCTGGGCTCGTGGGCAAGCGGCCACTGGCTGCGCCAACCGGAAGACACGAGCAGGTTCTCGGCTTTACGCCTCTATGCACTCATTGAATTGCTGATCGGCGTGTCGGGCATTCTCGTGCCCTACGGCCTCTTGTGGGGACGCCGCGTCATCGAAAACGCTGGACTGTCTTCTTCATTTGGCTATTACATGCTCGCCGGATTATGGGTCTCTGCCACGCTCCTGCCATGGTGCGCGTTAATGGGCGCTACCGTTCCCGTCGCGATGCGAGCGATCGGGCAAACGCTGCCGGCCGAGACCAGCCGCTCTTTCAGTTATCTCTACATGGCGAACGTTTGTGGCGCCGTCGCCGGAACGCACCTTGCCTCTATTTCTGATCGAGCTTCTGGGATTCCGCGGAACCGTGAAGGTGGGAGCCGCTTGCAACTTATTGATCGCCATCACGGCATTTGCCCGGTCGCGGAATTTTTCGACGAAGCATTCTGTTACGCCCGCGCCGCCCATCGCTGTAGTGGTCACAACTCCGGCGCGAAGAACATCCTAGGGCTTCTCTTCCTGAGCGGGCTGACCTGCATGGCGATGGAAGTGGTTTGGGTTCGCGGTTACACGCCCTACTACGGAACCATGGTCTATGCTTTCGCATCCATTCTTGGCATCTACCTGCTCGCTACATTTATTGGTTCGGTCGTCTACAGACGGTGGAGTTCCTGGCATTCTCGCGAGAATCCCATCATCTGGAGCCTGCTCGCTGCCACGGCATTGTTTCCGCTGCTCGCAGCCAGTCCCGCAATTGAACTGGCGCGAATGCCGCGACTGGCGCTTGGCATCGCACCGTTCACGGGCGTGCTGGGATTCATCACGCCGATGTTGGTGGATCGATTCTCGGGCGGCAACCCGGGCAAGGCCGGGACGGCTTACGCGACCAATATCGTAGGCTGCATCCTCGGCCCCCTGCTCGCGGGATTCGGACTTCTTCCCTTCATCAGCGAACGCTGGGCACTGATCGTGCTGACCCTTCCCTGGCTGATCGTAGGCCTCGCTCCATTGCGGCCACAAATGAAGCTGAAACTAGGCAACCGGGCGGCGATCTACGCTCTGATGGCGCTGGCCGCGATCTTGATCGCAGTGGGGAAAGGCTACGACGAACAATATCCCGATCGCATCGTGCGTCGTGACTCCACCGCGACCGTCATCGCGACCGGCGAGGGCATGGATAAAGAACTTTTGGTCAACGGTTACGGCATGACTTCCCTGACGCCGATCACCAAGGTGATGGCGCATCTTCCACTGGCCTTTCTTGACCGCCCACCGCAGAACGCGCTGGTGATCTGTTTCGGAATGGGCACAACTTTTCGTGCGCTGCGCTCGTGGGGGATTCCAGTGACCGCCGCGGAGTTAGTGCCCAGCGTCCCGCGCGTGATCGGCTTCTATCACGCCGATGGCCCGGCCGTCCTCGCCTCGCCGCTGTCGCACGTCGTCATTGATGACGGCCGGCGCTTCTTGGAGCGCACCACGGAGCAGTTCGACGTCATCACCATTGATCCGCCCCCGCCGGTGGAAGCCGCGGGCTCGAGTTTGCTTTATTCGGAAGAGTTCTATCAGATTGCGAAGCGCCGGTTGCGTCCGGGCGGAATTCTGCAGCAGTGGTTCCCAGATGTTGACGCCGATCTGGAAGTTGTAGCCGCGGTCGCGCGATCGCTGCGAAACTCCTTCCCTTACGTGCGTACCTTTCAGGACGATTTCGGATTCCACTTTCTCTGCAGCGAGCAGCCACTCCCCGGTCGATCCGCTACCGAATTGTTGCAACGATTGCCGCCGAACGCTTTGATCGATTTCACCGAATGGGCCGATCCGTCGTTCGACGGAGCGGTTGGCGCAGATCTTCTTCAGTTCCAGACTTTACTCGCCCACGAGTTGCCTCTGGAGAAGCTGATCGCCCTGTCTCCCAACACTCCCGCGCTCACCGACGATCGCCCGATCAATGAGTATTACGTGGTGCGCCGCACGCTCCGCCGCTGGCGACGTTCCATGGGGCGGTAAAAGCGGCCTTGCCGTGCAAACGCTCGTACCCTATAGACTCAGGCCGCAAATTCATGAACGAGGATCCCATGAGCCATCGACGATTCGTCTGCGTTTGCCGTCTGCGCAATTTTGATCTCTGTAATCCCTGCTCTGGCACAGAGTTCTGCGACGACAGCTGCCGTCACCGACTACGTCAAGGCCGAGATGCAGCGCCAGCACATTCCCGGCTTGTCGCTCCTCGTAGTGAAGAACGGAAAGACCATTCGCGCCGAAGGTTTCGGCTTGGCCAACGTCGAATTGCAGGTGCCGGTTAAGCCTGAAACCATTTTTCAGTCGGGCTCGGTCGGCAAGCAGTTCACCGCCACCGCCGTCATGATGCTGGTCGAGGAGGGCAAGATCGGCCTCGACGATCCGCTCACAAAATATTTCGCTGACGCGCCCTCGCGCTTGGAAAGATGTTACCGTGCGCGAACTGCTCAGTCACACCGCCGGCTTCGGCGACTATCCCAAGAGACTTCAACTTCCGCAAAGACTGGACCGAAGACGAAGAAGTGAAACTGATCGAGAGCATTCCTCTCGCCTATCCTCCCGGCACAAGTTGGGAGTACAGCAACTTCGGCTACGTGACGCTCGGCATTCTGATTCATCGCGTGACCGGCGAGTTCTATGGCGATTTCCTGCAGCAGCGCATCTTCCAGCCGCTCGGAATGACGTCCACCCGCATCATCAGCGAGGCCGACATCGTTCCCAATCGCTCCGCCGGCTACCGCTTGGTGAAAGGCGAACTGAAGAATCAGGAGTGGGTGTCGCCCGTTGTTAAACACCACCGCCGACGGCAGCCTTTACTTCACGATCCTCGATCTTGCGAAGTGGGACGCCGCACTTTACACAGAAAAACTGCTAAAGCGCTCGAGCCTCGACCTGATGTGGACTCCGGTCAAGCTGAAGAACGGTCAGCCCAACAAAGGCAATTACGGTTTCGGATGGTTCATCGATCAACGGGACGGCCATCGCTGCATTCATCACGACGGATCATGGCAGGGATTCGAGACCGCCATCGACCGCTATGTCGACGATCAGTTGACGGTGGTCGCGCTCTCGAATCTGGCGGACGCAGAACCGGGAAAGATCAGCCAGCACGTCGCCGAAATGTATCTGGCAGATAAATAGCGATGGTTCGGGTGCCCCATTTCTCGCGCGCCCTTTGCGCGAGAAGTGCGGAATTTCCTGCGGGAGGGCACTAAGTCGGGACCGGCCTACGGGCCTCTACCAGCATCTTCATCCCATACTTCGGACGCAGCGTAATCAGCGGCTCCGGCTCGACGCGATGCCCAGGGACCAGCCGCAACTTCCACTTCTGCACCGAGCGTCGCCAGCAGCAGCACTCCTTCCATCAATGCAAACGACTCACCGATGCACTGGCGAAATCCAGCTCCAAACGGAAAGTAGGTAAACTTCGTCGCGCCGCGCCCTGGCGTCCGGCGCAAAGCGCTCCGGATCGAACCGCAGAGGGATCGGGAAAAAACCGTGCATCGCGATGAGTAACAAACTGGCTCATCAATACAGTCGTCTTCGCCGGGAAGAGAGAATTCGCCCAGCTGAAAATCCTTGCGCGCGTAGCGCCCCATCGCCCACGCCGGAGGATAAAGCCGCATCGACTCCGCCAGCACCATCTCCACATAACGCAGCCGGGGAACGTCGTCGAAGGTTGGCAAGCCGGCCCTGCAACTCGCGGTCAATCTCCTCGATGAAACCGCCGTTCGCACTCCGGATTCTGCGAGAGCAGATACCACGTCCACGAAAGCGCATTGGCCACAGTTTCGTACCCAGCCAGAAAGATGGTGATGACCTGATCGCGCAGCGACTGCTCGGACGCCGCACTCTGGTCGGGCGAGGCAGCAAGCATCATGTCGAGCAGACTGCCGCCGTTAGAATTCGCTCGGAAACTCTCAGCCGATGCGCGGCGATCATGCGGTAGACAACGGCGTCAATTCTCTTGCGCGCCCTCACGAACGCCGCCAGCCCCGGAGGCCGCACATGCACCAGCCACTCCGCCGCGGGCAGCATTACCAGAAAATTGTAGAGCCCCATGATGCGGTTGATGGCATCTGCCAGTTCGTCGACTTCATCGCCCGCTCCCTGATGAAGATCCGTGGCAAACAGCGTCTGCGCCACCACGTTGAGCGTGAGGTGCATCATGTCGATGGCGATGTCGCGTTGCTCCCCGTCTCGCCAACTCTCGCGCATACGGGTCGCCTCGCGCACCATGACGCTCGCGTATTCCGGAATGCGTTGCCGATGAAATGCCGGTTGCGCCACCTGCCGCTGCATGCGATGTTGCGCGCCTTCGCTGGTGATCATCCCCTCGCCCAGCAGCATCTTGGTGCGCTGCACCGTGCGCTCCTTGATGAAATTGTCGTTCTGCACCACCAGCACTTCGCGAATGTAGTCGGGATGATTCAGGAAAACAATGTGATGCCAGCCAATTTTGTAGTGCGCGATGTCGCCGTAATCGTCCGCCAGGTGCTGGAAAAGTTGGATGGGTTGGCCGGCCGAAGCTTGCGCAACGCAAACCACAGCAGATTCTTCTGCAACCCGGGCGGAAAGCGGTATTCGCCCGCCTTGCCAGCGGGTCGCCGTAGGTCATTGCGGGCCGCGGTTGCCATGTTGCTAGTGTACTTCGTGGGCGGGACAGCGTGCGGGGGATGAACGAAGCGCTGTGCGTGGGGTCGATGGGTGTAACGGCGATTTAACGTCAACTCGCAATTGAGGCTCTCGCTGAATGCAAAATCCTGCACATTGTCGGGTGCTTCCCTATGGTGTAACTTGAGCAGCCAGGAAGGACTTAGCGATGAGATTCATTCTGGCCATCTTAAGTTTGATTGCCATTTTCTCGGCGGCATTGTTTGGACAATCAAATCCTGTGCCCTTCGTCAATCAGCCGCTGGTGCCCGCCACGGTCGTTCCTGGATCACCCGCATTCACATTAACGGTGAATGGCACTGGCTTCGTGTCAGGCTCAGTCGTGGACTGGAACGGCAGTCCCAGAGCCACGACGTTTGTGAAAAGCTCGCAGTTGACCGCGACGATTCTGGCCACTGACGTAGCTGTGGCTGAGACTGGAACGGTGACCGTCGTCAGTCCGAGCCCGGGAGGAGGAGCCTCGAATCCGGTGTTTCTGGCGGTGACAAATCCGTTTCGGCAGATCACGTTTGCTGCGTCGAGTTTTGGAAGCGTTCTTCAGCCACTGTGGATGATGGCTGCCGACTTCAGAGGAGACAGCAATTTGGATCTGGTTACAGGAAGTGAAAACGGAACTCTTGCCGTGTTTCTGGGAAATGGGGATGGAACGTTTCAAGCCGAGCACGACTATGTTGTCGGAACAAACACTGACGCGGTATCTTCCGTTGCTGCACTCGATCTTAATGGGGACGGAAAGCTCGATTTGGTCAGCAGTGGTTTTTCGACAGTTCCAGCTGCTGCGGTGCTATTGGGGAACGGGGACGGAACCTTCGGGACGGCATCTTTATACCCAGCCAACGTTGGATATTTCGTAACCGGCGATTTCAATGGCGACGGTTTTGTAGACCTCGCTTACGTCGATTTCTACAGTGCTCACCTGGCGGTGCTGCCCGGGAACGGCGACGGCACATTCAGGGCTGCGATCATCTCTAACGCTTCTGCCCCAGAAGCCTTCTATCTGGCTGCCGGCGACTTCAACAGGGACGGAAAGCTCGACCTGGCGATCTCGTACGCCAACAGCGGCATTATCTCGATCGCCTTGGGAAATGGTGATGGTACGTTTGCCCAGCCTGTGATTTACTCCGCCGGCATAAACCCGTTCGGAATCGTGGCGGCGGATTTCAATGGCGACGGCAACCTGGACGTCGCCGTGACGAACAATAACGATGCGCTGACGAATAGCGTCTCCGTTTTCTTAGGAAACGGAGACGGTACCTTCAAGCCTTACGTTCAGTACGCCGTTGGGCAGAGCCCGACGATGATTGCGACGGGGGATATGGACGGGGACGGTAAACTCGACCTTATGGTAATGAACGACAGCCCGATCGGCGCTTCGGTTTCGGTACTTTTCGGAAACAGTGATGGAACATTTCAACCGCAGGTCGTGTTCCCGGCGTCTGCGAACTGGACCATTGTTCCTGGTGATTTCAACGGCGATGGCAGGCTCGATCTCGCAATTGCCGATCGCACAAACAACAAAGTCGGATTGCTAACCCAGATTCCATCGGTCAATCTCTCGCCCACCACTTTGTCCTATTCGAACCAAATCGTCGGAACTACCAGCTCTTCCCAGACGGTAACGCTCACCAACGCCAGCAACGTGCAACTGCAGATTTACAACATTGCGATCACTGGAACCAACAGCAATGAGTTCGCGCAGACGAACACGTGTCCTACCTCATTAGCTCCTGGAGCCAATTGCAGCATCAGCATCATTTACGCGCCACGATTGGTCGAAACCGATTCAGCTACGCTGACGGTCATGGACAGTGGCGCTCCCAGCACGCAGACCGTGGCGCTTTCGGGAAATTCCATCGGACCGGTCGTGGTCCTTTCGAAGAAGCACCTTGCGTTTGGTAACCAAGTCATCGGTACCGTGAGCCCCGCCCAAGTTTTCACTCTAGCGAATAGCGGAACGATGTCACTAACGATAAGCACCCTGACGGCAAATAGTGACTTCACCCAAACGAACACATGTGGTACGACCGTGGCAGTCGGGGGCTCCTGCTCGATCGCCGTGAGGTTCAAGCCTACGGTAATCGGCAGTCGAACCGGAGCGGTCACAATAAAAGACAATGCTGGGCCACCGACGCAAATTGTCCAACTATTCGGGATTGGAACCGATGTGAGCCTTTCGACTGCGTCATTGGTGTTTCCCCCGCAACAAGTTGGGACGACGAGCCTGCCCATCAGTGTTCAACTCACGAATGTCGGGAGCACGGCCCTGACAATATCCGGTTTTAGCATGGCAGGCCCGAGCGCAGCGGATTTCGCACAGACGAACAATTGCGGGGCCAGTATTGCCGCAGGAGGAAGTTGCAGCATCGAGGTTACGTTCACTCCGACCGTGAAGGGCATACGCAACGCATCGCTGGAAATCAACGACAACGGCGGCGGTTCGCCTCAGCAGGTTAGATTGACTGGAACGGGAAAGTAATTCGAAGATTGTAGGTGGTGAACGTAAATTATACTTGGGGAAGTTATTTTGGATCGTGCCTAATGCGCGTCCTCTTCCCGTATCCCAGCCTTTTCCTTCATCGCCAGCACTAGCGCGCCCCACCCTTCTGCAGCACATCCAACTCCGCCAGCACTTCCCCGCTATGCTTGATCGGATCGACGCTGGTATACGTCTTTGCGATCTTCCCGTTCGGATCGATCAGAAACGTATGCCGCGCCGCAAACTTCACCACGCCCAGATTCGTCAGCGATCCGTAGGAGGCGCTGACTTTGTGTTCGGTGTCGGCCAGCAGCTTGAAGTTCAAGCCTTCCTTGGCGCAGAACTTCTTGTGAGAGTCGACGCTGTCGACGCTAACTCCCAAGACCACCGCGTTCCGCTCGGCATACTTCGGTTGATCCACCTGAAACTGGTGGGCTTCGCGGGTTCAACCCGGCGTCTGATCTTTGGGATAGAAATAAAGGACCACCCATTTCCCGCGATAATCCTTCAGGCTGACCGACGATCCTTCCTGCGAAGGGCAGGGTGAAGTCGGGAGCGCTGCTACCCTCGCCGGCGCAGCCGCGCGCGACAACAGGCGCGGCACGAGCACGATGAGCAACACAACCACCACCAACAGCAGCACAATCCGCAACATGGGGACACCTCCAGAGCGCTTACGCCGCCGTCAGCGATTCTAAACCAACCGGGCTTGTCCTTCCGCCAAGCAGAAATCCTCGCGATTGAATTATGATGGAGTATTGCGCATTCATATGATGGAGAAACCAGACGTGGCTCAGACGGAAACCGACGGCTTAGAAGTTTTGGAAACCAGGGAATGGGTCGATTCTCTGGATTATGTTCTTTCCAAGGGCGGTCCCAACCGGGCCGGCCGCTTGCTGCAGCAATTGGCCCTGCATGCGCGGCGCGAAGCCGGCGTCAACCTGCCTTTTTCGGCGACCACGCCCTACCAGAACACCATTCCTGTCGCGCCAGCAGCCGCCCTTTCCCGGCAGCCAGGAGATGGAACGCCGCATCAAGAGCCTGGTTCGCTGGAATGCGCTGGCCATGGTCGTGCGCGCCAACAAGATTCAGGAAGGCATCGGCGGACACATTTCGACCTTCGCTTCCGCCGCCACGCTCTACGAAGTTGCCTTCAATCATTTCTTCCGCGCGCAAACCGAAAGCGGCGACCGCGACATCGTTTATTTCCAGGGACACGCTGCTCCCGGAATCTATTCCCGCGCCTATCTCGAAGGCCGCATTTCGAAAGAGAAGCTGCAGAACTTCCGCCGCGAACTGAAGCCCGGCGGCGGACTGAGTTCCTATCCGCACCCGTGGCTGATGCCCGATTTCTGGGAGTTCCCCACGGTTTCGATGGGTCTCGGACCGATCCAGGCGATCTACCACGCGCGCTTCATCAAGTATCTCGAGAATCGCGGACTCAAGCAGTCGACCGGCGGAAAAGTCTGGGCCTTCCTCGGCGACGGCGAAATGGATGAACCGGAATCGCTCGGCTCCATCACGCTGGCTTCGCGCGAGACGTCTCGACAATCTGATCTTCGTCGTGAACTGCAACCTGCAGCGGCTCGACGGCCCGGTGCGCGGCAACGGAAAAATCATTCAGGAACTCGAAGCGATTTTCCGCGGCGCGGGATGGAACGTCATCAAGTGCATCTGGGGTTCCGATTGGGACAGCCTGATCCAAAACGACCGCGACGGCCTGCTGGTCCGGCGTTTGGGCGAAATCAGCGACGGGCAGTACCAGAAATATTTCGTCGAGAGCGGAGCCTACTTCCGCCAGAACCTGTTCGGCAGCGATCCGCGCCTGCTGAAGATGGTCGAGCATCTCTCCGACGATCAACTGGCGCGCATGCGCCTCGGCGGCCATGATCCGATCAAGGTTCACGCAGCCTTCCGTGCGGCGGTCGATCACACCGGACAACCCACGATCGTTCTGGCCAAGACAATTAAGGGCTACGGCCTCGGCGAAGCCGGTGAAGGCAAGAACATCACGCACCAGCAGAAGAAGCTGAACGAAGACGAGCTGCAGATGTTCCGTTCGCGCTTCGGCATTCCGATTCCCGACGACGAACTGCACAACGCGCCGTTCTACCGTCCGTCCGACGAGAGCGCGGAAATCAAATACATGCAGGCGCGCCGCCAGCAACTCGGCGGATATATGCCGACGCGCAAAGTGCGCGCTACGCCGCTGAAATCCGTTCCCGGACCCGCACTTCGAGGAATTCCACAAAGGCACCGAGGGACGCGAAGTTTCGACGACCATGGTCTTCGTGCGGCTGCTGGCAAAGCTGCTGCGCGATCCGGAACTCGGCAAGCTGATCGTGCCCATCGTTCCGGACGAAGCTCGCACTTTCGGTATGGAAGCTCTCTTCCGCCAGGTCGGAATTTATTCGAGCGTCGGCCAGAACTACGAGCCGGTCGACATGGACACGCTGCTCTATTACAAGGAAGCGAAGAACGGGCAGATTCTCGAAGAAGGCATCACCGAAGCCGGCTCGATGTGCTCGTTCATCGCCGCCGGCACCGCCTACGCGAACCACGGCATCAACACGATTCCCTTCTTCATCTATTACTCGATGTTCGGGTTCCAGAGAATCGGCGACTTGATCTGGGCCGCAGCCGACATGCGTTGCCGCGGATTTCTCGTCGGCGGCACCGCCGGACGCACCACTCTGGCTGGCGAAGGCCTGCAGCATCAGGACGGCCACAGCCACGTGCTCGCGCTGCCCGTGCCGAATCTGCACTGCTACGATCCCGCGTTCGCCTACGAGATCGCCATCATTATTCAGGACGGCATCAAGCGCATGTACATCGATCAGGAATCGATCTTCTATTACCTGACCGTCGGCAACGAACCGCTGCCCATGCCCGGGATGCCGCAGGACAGCAACGTTCGCGAAGGCGTGCTGAAAGGCTTGTATCGCTTCAAGACTTCGGCGAAGACAGATGCCAAACTGCGCGCGCAATTGCTCGGCAGCGGCGCCATCATGTTCGAAGTGCTCAAGGCGCAGCAAATTCTGGAAGAAAAATACGGCGTGGCCGCCGACGTCTGGAGCGTGACCAGCTACAAGGAACTCTATCGCAACGCCAACGATTGCGAGCGCTGGAACATGCTGCATCCGGCGGAAGCGCCGAAGGTTCCTTACGTCACGCAAACTTTGAAAGATGCCGCATGGGCCTTTCATCGCGGCGTCCGACTACATGAAGATTTTGCCGGAGAGCCTGGGCAAGTGGGTGCCCGGACAACTTGTGTCTCTCGGAACCGACGGCTTCGGACGCAGCGAGAGCCGCGTCGCGTTGCGCGACTTCTTCGAAGTCGATGCCAAGCACATCGTTCTGGCAACGCTCGGAGCGCTGGCGCGCGAGAAGAAAATCGGTACGGACGTCGTGAAGCGCGCGGTCCAGGAACTGGGGATCAATCCGGAGAAAGCGAACCCGGCGATCAGCTAGCAGGTGGAAGAGCGGTAGCAGGTGGAAGAGCGGCGCTTCAGCGCTGCGTTAAGCAAGCAGTAGTGACGCGGGCTTTAGCCCCTGTGGTTGCGACGTAGAAACTAGTATCAAGATTCGAGAAGGGGACCACACGCGGTGATTGAATTCAAACTTCCCGAGCTGGGAGAAAACATCGAACAGGGCGACCTCGTGCGCCTCATGGTGGCGAACGGGCACAACCGTCAGCGCCGGACAGTCGGTCATGGAACTCGAAACCGACAAGGCTGTCGTCGAGGTGCCTTCGTCGGTCAGCGGCACCGTGCAGGACATCCGCGTAAAAGAAGGCGACAAGATCAAGGTCGGCCAGGTGATCTTCACGGTGGATGGAGCCGAAGCGAAAGCCGCTCCGCAACCCGCAGCTCAGACTGCCCCACCTGCGCGAAACCCACTCAGCAAGCACCAGCGGCAGCACCGGCACAGCAGAATCAAACCGCCGCTCCATCTGCGACTCCGATACCCGCAGTACCTGCTGCCCCCGCACCTGCCACCGGTCCCAGCGAATTCAAGCTGCCGGAACTCGGCGAGAACATTTCCCAGGGCGATCTCGTGCGCCTGATGATCTCTCCCGGCGCCAAGGTCTCCGAGGGCCAGCCGGTCATGGAACTGGAGACGGACAAAGCTGTCGTTGAAGTTCCGTCGTCCGTCACCGGCGTCGTCAAAGAAATAAAAGTAAAAGAAGGCGAGAAGATCAAAGTCGGGCAGGTGATCTTCACGCTGGAAGGTGGAGCGCCGGTTCAGCCTGCTCGCCCCGGCAACGCGCCAGTCGAACACGTTTCCGGACAGCACGGAGCACGTCTGGCGTTTCAGGCCGCGATTCGCGCGGAAGGCAAGACCGAAGAACAGGCTCTGCCGCCGGATCAGCCACAGCCCGCGGTGCCCGCGTTCAGCATGCCCGCGCAGTTGGGCAAGGTCGCTGGCACCGAGCATCGGCAGCCGATTCCCGCCGCACCGCATGTCCGAAGACTGGCACGCGAGGTCGGCGTCGACATCTACGACGTCAAGGGCACCGGACCCGGCGGCCGCATCAGCGAAGACGATGTGAAGGCTTACGCCAAGTCTCTGCTGTCGGCGGCGGCTACCGCAATCCAAGCGCCTCCGCGCGCCGGACACTTCACCCAGCCGCAGCTTCCCGACTTCGCGAAGTGGGGCAAGATCGAGCGCGTCTCTATGCGCGGCGTTCGCCGCAAGACGGCCGAACATCTCGCCGAATCCTGGAACACGATTCCGCACGTCACGCAGCACGACCGCGCCGACATCACCGAACTCGAGCAGCTGCGCGCCCGCTTCGCGCCGAAGGCCGAAGAGGCGGGTGGCAAGATGACGGTTACGGCAATCGCGCTTAAAGTTTGCGCAGCCGCGCTCAAAGTTTTCCCGCAGTTCAACGCCAGCATCGACATCGAAAAAGAAGAAATCGTCTACAAGCAGTACATCAACATTGGCGTGGCGGCTGACACCGATCGCGGCCTGCTGGTTCCGGTGATCCGAGACGTGGACAAGAAGAACATTGTCGAACTGGCGGTCGAACTGTCGCAACTCTCGAAGAAAGCGCGCGACAAAAAAATCACGGCCGAAGATATGCAAGGCGGCACTTTCACGATTACCAACCTTGGCGGGATTGGCGGCATCGGCTTTACGCCCATCGTGAATCATCCGGAAGTCGCCATCCTCGGACTGTCGCGGTCGCGCATGGAGCCCGAATGGATCAACGGCAAGTTTGAGCCGCGCCTGATTCTGCCGCTCTCGCTTTCCTATGATCATCGCCTGATCGACGGAGCCGATGCCGCCCGCTTCCTGCGCTGGATCGCGGAAGCGTTCGAGCAGCCGTTCCTGTTGTCGGTGCAAGGCTAAGATATTTCGAGTTTCAAGTTTCGTGTTTCAAAGGCGACCTGGTTTGACTTGAAACTTGAAACCTCAAACTCGAAACCTTCATACACATGTCTGATACTCAATCTCTCAACATCGCCGTAGTCGGCGGCGGCCCTGGTGGATACGCCGCCGCATTTCTTGCCGCCGATCTCGGCATGACCGTCACTCTGATCGACCCCGAGGTAAATCCCGGCGGAGTCTGCCTCTACCGCGGATGCATCCCGTCGAAGGCGCTTCTCCACGTCGCGAAATTGGTGGAAGAATCACACCAGGCGACGAATTGGGGAATCGAATTCGCCGCGCCGAAAATTGACTTGGCACGCCTCCGCTCCTGGAAAGAAGGCGTGGTCAAGAAACTCACCGGGGGTCTGGGGATTCTTTCGAAGCAGCGCAAAGTGCGTTATGTGCAAGGCCGAGCCGCCTTTGAGAATTCGTCCACGCTCCGCGTCACGAAATCAGACAACTCCGAAGAGAGCCTCTCTTTCGACCGCATCGTGATCGCGACTGGCTCTCGCCCCGCCATTGTTCCCGCGCTGAGGCTCGATACGCCGCGCATGATGGATTCCACCGGTGCGCTCAACCTCGAAGACATTCCCGGCACCTTGCTCGTAGTTGGCGGCGGATATATCGGGCTGGAACTTGGCTCCGTCTATGCCGCGCTCGGCACCCGCGTCACCGTCGTCGAAATGCTTCCCGGACTGCTCCCCGGCGCGGACCGCGATCTCGTCCTACCTCTGCACAAGCGTCTCGAAAAGCTCTTCGACCAAATCCTGCTCAACACCACTGTCGCCTCGGTCAAAGACGAAGGCGCCGGCATCCGCGCCACGCTGAAAGCGCAAGACGGCAGCACTCAAGAGAAACTTTTCGACCGCGTGCTCGTCTCGGTCGGACGCAAGCCTAACTCCGAGATTTCCGGCCTCGACAAAACACGCGTACAAGTTGGTCAGCGCGGCTTCATTCAAGTAAACAAGCAACTGCAGACCGACGACCCGTCGATCTACGCCATCGGTGACGTCGTGGGCGAGCCTATGCTCGCGCACAAAGCGATGCACGAAGGCCGTACAGCCATCGAAGCGATTGCCGGGCACAAAGTTGCCTTCGAGCCGAACGCAATCCCCGCAGTCGTTTTCACGGACCCTGAAGTCGCGTGGTGCGGTCTGACGGAAACACAGGCGCAGAACGACAACCGCGAGATCAAGGTTGCCAAGTTTCCCTGGGCCGCCTCCGGACGCGCCATCACGCTCGACCGTCCCGAAGGCATGACCAAGCTCCTCATCGACCCGCAAACGGAACGCGTGCTCGGAGTGGGCATCGTCGGTGTGGGCGCTGGCGAAATGATCGCCGAAGGCGTGCTCGCCATCGAAATGGCCGCGCTTGCCAAAGATCTAGCGATGACCATCCATCCGCATCCCACGCTCTCCGAAACCGTGATGAACTCCGCCGAAGTCTTCTTCGGAACAGCCACGGACATTTACCGGCCGAAGCGGGGATGAAGGGGAAGACCATGTCCTCTTTTCCGAAAGCAATCTTCGCCCTGATTCTCTGCCTCGCCGCCATCCGGCCCGCGGCTGCGCAGTCGGCCCTCACGCAGGCGCTCCAACCCGCGACCGGCACATCGAGCACCAGCAACTCCGTCGATCCCCTCGGACGCACTACGCCTTCGGGCTCGATCCTCGGATTTCTTCAGCACTCGCAGGCTGGCGAATACAGTATTGCCGCGCAATATCTGCAGATGAGCCCAGCCCGCAGGCAGGCCGACGGAGAGCAACTCGCCACCCAACTCAAGGCGGTGATGGACAGTCCCGCCTTCACCGGTCGCGTGGACACCTTTACTCAGGCGGAAGGAACGCCACAAGAGGGCGTCCCGTTAGGTCGCCAGAAGATCGGCACGATGTCATCCGGAGATATCGAGGCCGACCTCGACCTGGTGCGGGTGTCCGACCCGAGCGCAGGCAAAATCTGGCTGATCTCTGCCGACACGCTCGTTAAAGTTCCAGAGCTCTACGACCAGGTCGAAGCGCGCCAGGTCGAGAGGAAGCTTCCCAAAGTCCTCGTGAAACATCAGTTCGCCGGCGTGCCTCTTTGGCAGTGGCTGGCTCTACTGGTAGCAGTTCCCGTGGCCGCGGGCGTCGGCTGGTTGGTTCTTGTACTTTTGGGAATTCCCGTCCGCTGGTGGGCCCGGCGTCGCGGTCAAACGGAGATCGCGAACTGGCGATCGGTCTCGGCTCCCGCATGGTTGCTGGCCGGCGCCCTCGCTCATCAGATATTTGTTCGCTACCTCGGCATTGCCCTGCTGCCGCGTCATTACTATTTCCAAATCACCTCGATCGCTCTGATCGTGAGCGTCACGTGGATCGTTTGGCGCTTCGTGCGCTGGTCGCTGCGCCGCGTCCGCAATCGCGCGCTCTCTCGCGGCCACGGTGGCACCGGATCGCTCATGCTTCTGGGCGAACGCATTCTGAAAACGCTGATATTCGTACTGGGTGGTCTGGCCGTGCTCGGCAACCTGGGCTTCAACATGAGCACGGCGCTCGCTGGACTCGGTATCGGCGGCCTCGCGATCGGCTTCGGCGCGCAAAAGACCATCGAAAATCTTTTCGGCGGCGTCTCCGTCCTCTGGGATGAGGTCTTTCGCGTCGGTGACACCTGCCGTTTCGGCGACCGCACCGGCACGGTCGAAGACATCGGCCTGCGTTCCACGCGTATTCGCACGGAAGACCGCACTCTGGTCGCGATCCCCAACGGCGTAGTCGCAACCATCAACCTCGAGAACTTCAGCCGCCGCGACAAGATTCTTTTCAAGACGAATCTCGGCCTGCGCCCCGAGACTAAAGCCGACCACATGCGCTTCGTGCTCGCCGAGATCCGTCGCCTGCTCTACAGCCATCCCAAAGTCGAAACCAAGACAGTCCGCGTGCGCCTCACCGACATCGCGGGCAGTTCGCTGAATGTCGAAGTCTTGTCGTATATCCTGACGCGCGACTTTAACGAGTTTGCCGCCATCCGCGAAGACCTGCTGCTGCGCATGATGGACGTGATGGAAGACTCGGGCGGCGGCTTGGCCCTGCCCTCCCAAACGCTTTATCTAAGCCGCGACACCGGCGTCGAAAAAGAAAAAGCCGACGCCGCCGTCAAAAAGATTGCGGAAATGCGCGACGTCAAGCAGTTACCCTTCCCAGACTTTCACGAAGACGACATCTCGTCGCTCAAAGGATCGATCGAGTATCCCCCACCGGAGTCAGCCGTCCGCAAAGATAAGAGCAACAGTGGATCGGACAAGTCGCGGTAACATCAATCCAGGTATACCAACGCTCCCCTGAAAGAGGTCCATGTATCTTGCACTGAAGAGATGCCATTTATTAGCTGTCGTGGCGATTCTTGTCGGAAACATCTTTGGTCAGGCCATCCCGCCTGTGCCGGCAACGGCGTTTACGTTAGATCTTCGTAGTTATGGATGGGAGCCACCCGAGAAACGACAACACGCACTTACTCGACCCTCGATTGTCGTCGATCACGAGGGCCGGGTTGTATTGAGTTTCACAGCCCAAGCACGCAGCGGCTTGGTCACCAGAAGCCAGCCCAGCCTCGATTTCCGCATTATGCGCTTTTCGCCTGACGGTAGGGTGGACCTCTCATTGTCACTGCCTACGCAGGTGAAAACGAGAAACGCCATCTATCTCTCTGACACTGATCAGATTATTGCCAGGGCGAATGACACTCTTCAGTTCCTGCAACCCGTTGATGGAAATCGGCAAAAACCGGCGTGGAAGATTCTATGCGAGCAGTGCGGTGTTTCGCAGTCTCCAACTCGTCATACGCTGGTTATTCACACAAGAAATGCCGACCCGCCTCTGACGATTCTCCGATTTTCGCCCCAACCTGCATTACGACCGTGCGGCAAGGCAGATCAATCAATTCAGTCACCCGACGACAGGATTCAGAACTATACGCAATACGTTACCGACGAATTCGCTTACTCTCCTGGCTGGGAGCGGGAGTCTGGGAGTTTCGCCTATCGTTGGCCGCTGTGCGACTACGAACATCGCGTTGAGATTCCACTACACGTCGCGGGCCTCCGGGCAGTCCTCAACGACGATACGTTTGTGGTATCTCGTTACTCAAAGCAGAGAAAGGGGGAAGAAATGGAGGTGATCTCGTCGGATGGCCATATGAAGTTTCATCCCCCAATGCAAGAGCATGAATCAGCGGAAAGAATGTGGACGCCCATCAAGAGCAGCGAACACGGAAACGTAATCGCGGTGTACCTTCTAACCATCAGGGGTGGAAACCGGGCACTGGATATTTCAGGCCACGTGACAGCTCGCCGTGTTGCCGTGTACGACATCGAGGCAGGAAAGCAGATAGCGTCAATCCCCATAAACCCCAAGCCCCGCTACCACTTCGAGTTTGACCTCAGCCCTGATGGAAACCGCTTAGCCATCCACGAGGATGACAAGGTAAGAGTTGTGAACATCGAGGAGACGGAGAAGGCAAAGTAGCACGAATACGCAGACGACGGATCCCTGCTTACTGCGATTTAATGATCTTTCGGTCTGACAAAATTCTCTCGCCTCCGGCGTCCATGCCGGATCTAGCGATTCTTCGATCCCGCTCAGGATGACACGCGAATCTTCCACCTCTTCGCCATCCAAAACAGAAATAAGTGTGTGGGAAAATAAACGCACAGCGGCACTGCGATTAAATAAGCCAAGAGATACACCAGCCCCGGCACCGCGTGCTGCTCATGAAAAAACAGACCGCGCGCCCAGTTCACATCCATCTCCGGACGCCAGAAGTAATTGATCGGCACCACGATCCACGTCATCAACGTTTGAAGCTTCCATCCACGCGGGTCGTAGCCTAGCCGCCAAATCGCCCAGAGAAGCAGTGGTGGCGTCACGACGTGAAACAAACTCAAGAATCGAATGAGCAGAGGCAATCCCGGATCGAACATATATTCCGTGCCGCCCACAACGTGCCGTCCTAGCGCCAACGCGCCCGCGAGATCAATGGCGTAAAGCGTCTGGAAAAGCAATAGCCCCGAAGCCGCCCACGAAAACAGCAGCGGGCCTTCCATCCACAAGCCGACTCCGATCAGCACATTCCCAATATCACAGAAGAAGAGAAAATTCTGCGCTCCGTATTGCCGCCAATACACGGGCGCCCACACCACGAGCCACACCGTCCACGCAATCTTCAGCCACAGTGGAATGCGCATGGCGCGTATTGTAGACCCTCGACATCGGACCTCAGACCTCGGACTTCAGACCTCAGACCTCGAGGTCCCACGCCTGACGCCCGACGTCCGGCGCCCGTTTTGTCGAATTACTCCCGTAACTTGCCGCCTCTTACCCTTGTACCTAGGATGAGCTTGTATGGGTTACAAAGCTCTTCTCTTCTGTCCCGATGAAAAAACCGCTCGCACGGTGACGCAAGTCCTGGGCGATCTCGAGTTCTCCGTCGAGTCCTGCACTGAACCTTTCGCTGCAGTCAAGAAGCTGATGAGCGATCACTTCGACGCCATCGTGGTGGACTGCGATAACGAGCAGAACGCCACACTTTTGTTCAAGAGCGCGCGCAATTCGACGTCCAACCAGGCGTCCCTTGCCGTAGCGGTAGTGGAAGGTCAGGCGGGAGTAGCCAAAGCGTTTCGCATTGGCGCCAACCTCGTCCTGACCAAACCCATCAATGTGGAACAGGCCAAAGGAACTCTGCGCGTGGCCCGCGGATTGTTGCGTAAAGGCGAACCAGCCAAACCCGCAGCATCCGCGCCCACGCCCGCAGCGTCAGCCTCGGCGCCAGCAGCATCGCCCGCGAAGCCGGCCAGTCATCCGGTTCCGCCGGCGAAACCAGCGGCGGCAGTTTCGACTCCGCGCCCGGCAGCGCCACTGCCACCGAGACCGTCGCCCTTGCCGCCTCGGCCAGTTCCCGCCGTAGCTGCGAGTTCGGCTCCTGCTGCGAATCATGATGACGATCCGCTCGAAATCAATGTAGATGAGCCGGTCAGCACAGCTCCAGTTCTGCCATCTCCAAAATTACCGGCGCACTCAGCAGCAGCCGCTGCCGCCGAAACGAAGCCAGCTTTCAGTGCAGCATCCACAAACACGATGGGATCTTTCGGCGGCGGAGCCGCCAGTGCGCCCGCTCCCGCACGTGAAGTGCAAGTTCCCCACGCTGCACCAGCGTCCCCTGCGGCTGCTCCAGAAGCCGACGAACCACTCTTCGCAAAATCTGCGGACGCTGCTCCGAGTTCCTCGCCCGCACCCACGTTCACGTTTGGCGGTGCGAATGTTCCCGAATCGAGCGGGAGCAACAAGAAACTTCTCTTGGTTGCGGTCGCAGTCGTGCTCGTCGCTGCCGGGCTCTATGCCGGATGGTCGTATTTTCAGGGACGCTCTTCGCAGCCTACAGCCGGCGCGAGCACCACGCCAGCAGCGGCTCAGGTCTCTACTACGCCGGCCCCGAAGCCAAGCAGTACGCAGCCAGTGTCTTCGGCGCCTTCGACACCGGTGTCTTCACCCAGTTCACAGCCCGCTGCGCAGCCTGCCCCAACTGCACCAGCGCCAGTAGCAAAAACGACGAGCGATGATGAATCCGATTCGGACAGCGCCGCTCCTCCGACGAAATCTTCAAGTTCAGCTTCGACTACCGGCAAGGCGGCCGCTTCCGCTAAGCCTGCTGCCTCACCGCTCTTCGTAAAAGGTGGCGCGATCCCGACAACCAAGAAACAGCCGGTGGCTGATACCGCAGCTCCCAGCATGATTGGGATCGCGACTCCCGGTGCCGGTGCCCCGCCGCCAGACCTGGGAAGCACCGAATCGACGCTCAAACCGCGCCTTCAAACCGTGCAGATCTCACAAGGCGTCTCGCGGGGCTTGCTGATGAAGAAGGTGAATCCTTCTTATCCGCGCAATGCGCTGAACCTGCGGATTGAGGGAACCGTCGAATTGATGGCCACGATCTCCAAGAATGGCGATATCACCACCGTGAAGGTATTAAGTGGAGATGGGCAACTGACGAAGGCCGCTGCAGACGCGGTGAAACAGTGGAAGTACAAGCCCTATCTGCTCAACGGCGAGCCCGTCGAAATTCAGACGCAAGTCACCGTCAAGTTCGAACTGCCTCACTAATTCCAAGCGAAGAATAAGGGCATGCGATGACTCGCATGCCCTTTTTATTTGCCCGCGAGAAACGCGACGGTTATTCTCTTTCCCCGGTGTTCGGATTCAAGAAGAGCACGCCGTTGTTTCGGATCTTCGTGAAGTTGAACATCTGGCTGATCGAGCTGGCGATTCCGTCATACGATCCCTGGCCGATCCGCGTTCCGCCTAACCAGTTGTCTTCGACAAACCGGATGATCGACGACTGGTCGGTCACGGTGTGATCAACAAAATTCGCCTTCGCCCACGGCGACACCACCAGCAGCGGCAGACGCGGCCCGTAACCGCAGCGTCCTTGAGCGTGCAGGTTTGAAGGGTTCAAACCTGGCAAGGAGTTGAGGCCGTTGCCGCAGAAGCCGGTCGAGGTCAGAGCATCAGCCGGTCCCGCCGACGTGTTGACGATCGGGCCCATCTGGTGGTCCTACCATCCGTCAGAATCGTCGTACATGATTACGACCGCGGTGCTGCTCCACGAGGGCAAAGATTCGAGCAGGTTGATCGTGTTGACCAGGAATGTCTGCTCATCCAACGGATCGGAGTAACCCGCGTGACCGTCCTGATACGCAGGCGCCTTCAGGAAGCTCACTGCCGGCAGATTGCCGGCCGCAGCCGCCGTGTAGAAGTCCTGGATGTCGTACTGGTACCCGGATGCGACGCGGCGCAAGTCCTAGGAAACTCGCGGCACCCGCAACCTCCCCATGCGAGCGAGGGACAGAGGGGCATCCGAAAGCCAGGGCGCTTTCAGACAAGCTACTCCGAATAGCTCGGAGCTGACGCCTGTAGATGGAGTGATCACTCCTAACGTTCTTAACTGGCAAAGCAGAGCAGAGCAAACGAGATCAGAAACGGGGAAGATTCAGAGACGAGGAAGTATACAAGCAGAACAAGTTCTGGAACCGAAACCTGGCGAGACGCACCCGAATCGGCAGAGATCGAATTCGCTCCGGAAGCGAATGCCTGACGCCCGCCGCCTTACTGCGGCTGCATCACCTCGTCCACCACGACCTTGCCACCCTTGTCGGCGGTGATCACCTTGTGGATCGGCGCGTACCCCGTCAGCGTAATGTCAATCACGTAATTTCCCGGATCAAGCGCCACGTCGAGCGGCGAATTCTTGTCCATGATGTGCTGGTTGATCGCAACCTGCGCGCCCTTGGGTTGGGTGCGAATGCTCACCAATCCCTGGCCTTGCGGCACACCCTTGCCGCCAAACAGCTTCGACATCTTTCCCACCGTCTTGATGTTATCTACGTTGCCCATCGAGCGCAGCGTCGGGGAGAAGTTGAATGTCTGGCCGAGCACAAACTGCGCGTTCATCGTCTCGTCGATGTAACCCATCATCCGGACCAGCACCACGTGGTTGCCTTTGTCCACGCTGACCTGCGCCGGCGTTTTGGTCCCCATGTCGCGTCCATCCACATAAATGTTCGCGCCGGGTGGAACGCTCTTCACCACCAGCGTCGCCATCAGCTGCGCCAGGTGAATGACGGTTGTTGCCCGGTTGCCTGAAGTCACTGTCACCGTGCGCGAGTCGGTCGAATACCCGGCCTTGCTCACCGTAACGGAGTGCTGCCCCGGCTGAAGATTCGTCAGAGCAAACGGCGTGACCCAAGTCGGACTGCTCTGGCCGTCGATCTGCACCTGGGCACCCTGCGGCGTCGAATCCACGGCCAACTGTCCCGGGATCACGACAGGCGCGGGTGCTGACTTCTTCTTGGCGTTGCGTGATTTCGAATTCGCGACCGGCCGCTCAACGGGAGCAACAGGCTCCGCGGTCTCCTCGGGCTGCTGGGCCACGGGAGCAGGCGCCGGCGTACTCTTGGTCACCGGCACAGGCGCTGGCTGGCTCGCCTCCTGCTGTGCCGGAGCATCCGCCGTAGCGACCGCCTTTGGAGCGCCGGCATCGTCGTCGCTATTTAAAGTGTGTATGTAAATCGTCACGCCGATACCGATGATGACAATCAGCGCCAACGCGCCGCCCAGCGCATAACCGAAAAGCTTGGGCGGGACGCTCTTGATTTCTTTGATCGCCTTCTCGGCAACCTCGCGCGGCTGAACCTTCGGCTTTTCGTCTTTCTTTGGTCCTTCCTGAAACATCGTCGAGGTCGGGGCCGCTCCATGCACGGGCTGAAACCCGGACGGTGGTGGAGGTGGAGGCGGTGGTGCGATGTAGACTTCTTTGAGCGGAGGCAGCTCCGTCATTTCGGAGAAGCTCGTTCCTCCGCCGCTGCTCTGGCCGCCCTCGGCCATCATGGGATCCACAGCAATCTTCGGAGTGTCGTCGTCCACCTGCGGCTCGAAAGTTTCGACCTGAGGCTCGTCGGCCACTGCCGCCGACATGTACGCGGACGGAAGCTCCGGTGCTTCGCTCGGAACCTCGACGTTAGAACTCATGGAATGATTCGACAGATCGAGTTCGACTGCATCCGCAGAAAATGAAGTCGCGTCGCCGCCTACGCCCGCAGCAGCTGCTGCTGCCTTCGGAACAGCGAGCGTCTTCGCAGGCTTGGCTAGCGTCGATGGTGCTTCCGCTCTGGGTGCCGGCGCTGCCAATTTCTTCTCGCTGGGCTTTGCCAGCCCGGACGGCACTGCCGCCGACTTGGCTTGAGGCGCTGCCGGTTTCGCCGCTGCCGAGGCGATAAACTTCGTTTGCGCCGCTGCATTCGCCTTCGGCGGAGCCACCGTTCCCTTCGCTGCTTCCGGTTTTTTCGCTGCCAGCGTTTTCGACTCTTTGCACTTCTCCAGATCGTCCAGCAGTTGCCGGCCATTCTGGTACCGCTCCGCCGGATCTTTCGCCAGCGCCTTCATGATCAGATCGCTGAGAAGAGGATGCACCTTCGGATTTACCTGGATCGGCGCGACCGGCGATGCTCTCTACAATGCATTCGCGCAACGACTCCGACATCTTCGCGATCGAAGGCCTTGCGCTCTGTCACCATTTCATAGAACATCGCGCCCAGGCTGAACAGATTCGACCGTGCGTCGGTGGCCTCGCCGCGAATCTGCTCCGGCGACATGTAGTAAAGGATCGAGGGCACGCCGTCCGTCATGTGCTGCACAAAGTTTCCGACGCTCGAGACGCCGTAACTCAGAATCTTGACGGTGCCATCCCAGCCGCACATGATCTTGGCGGGCTCCAGGCTGTAGTGCACGACGTTATGCGATGCGGCGTGATCGAGACCAGCGCCCAATTGACGCCCGATGTCGAGCAGATCCCAGATGGAAAATCCTTCTTTGCGCGCCAGCATGGTGGCGATGCTGTTGCCCTGTATGTACTCCATCGCGGCGCAGAACTGGCCTTCGATTTCGCCCGCACCGTACACCGGCGTGAGGTTGGGACTGCTCAGCACCTTGGTGCGCTCAGCCTCTGCCAGTAGCGCCTGTTTCAAGGTCAGCGGCGCTCTCGCCGAACGCGCTCAACTGAATCGCCTTCAGCGCAATGGTTTGCCCGCTCTCGGGGTCGTTGGCCTTGTATACCGTGCCCGTAGGCGATTTCGCCAGTTCACTCAGAATTTCGAAGTGGCCGATTTTCGTGGACATGTTCCTGTTTGCTCCATTCCATCACGAGCCTTCTTTCGTCGACGCGAAACAGGGCTCGGCCGGCGGGGACCCGGGGATTGGTAGAGTTAGGATACCGTTGCTGGTGCGAACCTTCGAGTTACTAAGGTAAGCGCCTTCCGCGGTGCCGATTCAGTCTGGGCGCGGCTTTTCGAAGAGTTCATGGCCGTCGGGTTGGAGGCACTAATTTGACTCGCAGGTCAACGCGCACGGGCCGCGTTAGAGGACGGCGCGGCCCAGGCGATCCGACAACCTGCGCACGTGATTCGATGAGTTCTGGCGGTTCGTGCACCCGGAAGTCGACTCCAAGCAACGACAGATGAATCGTGATTCCCTCCAACGAGTGCGCTCCTGTTTGCAGCATGCAGGATTGATCGTCGATGGCCTCGAGCACTCCGGCCGAGGGAGGCACTCGCTTGGCGATCGATTCGACTGGCGCGAGCAGGGTTATGCGCGCGCGGTAAGGATACGGCACGCTGCGAGAGAGACTTCGAAACGAAAGCCGCAAAATCTCCCTCCGGCGGTTTGCGGGGACTGGAAGCGCGTCGACGTCTTCAGCTTGCCTTCGATGCGGTCGACGCGGAATGTTCGCCAGTCTTTGCGCGCCAGGTCCCACGCGACCAGGTACCAGCGATACCCGGTGTGCACGACACGGTGCGGTTCGACGATGCGCGCGCTGGGAGCGCCCGCTCGGTTCTCGATAGTTGAACCGAATGCCCTCGTGGTCGCGGCAGGCACCGGCAATCACCGACAACCGTTCCGCGTCTACCGTGGGGCCGCGATTGCCGCAAGAGGCACGATGAAGGCGTGCAGCGCTGCAACACGATGGCGCAATCGTGGCGGCAGACACCTGCTCAAGCTTCAGCAGGGCCCGCACCGACGCCTCTTCGATGCCGCGCGACGCCGCCACTCGCGGAGGTGCGCAGCCCCAGCGCAACGGCGACTGCTTCGTCGTCGTCGAGCAGCAGCGGAGGCAGAGTCGCGCCCGCGCCGAGCTGGTAGCCTCCGGCACGTTCCTGAGGTCGAGTGCACCGGGTATCCCAGGCTGCGCAGGCGGTCGACATCGCGGCGCAAGGTCCGGGCCGTGACGTCGAGCCGGTTCGACAGATCGCCACCCGACCAGTACCGCTGCGCCTGAAAGAGCGACAGGAGCCGCAGCAGCCGGGCTGAGGTCTGCAGCATGATTCATTGTGCCATAGATTGAGGACCGAATCTGTCCTCAATGGCTGATACGTATTGTTCGTCGACTCGGGCCCGAAGCGAACGCGAATTGTACCATGGAGAAGACTATGAAACTCACGGACTTTCTTTCTCGCCGAACTGGAGCGCGAAGCTGCCAGCTACCCGCGCCGCCTTAGAGCGTCGTACCCGAAGGCCACAATGACTGGAAGCCGCATCACAAATCGATGCCGCTCGGCTATCTCGCGTCGCTGGTCGCGACCATGCCAGCGTGGATCGTGACGATGGTAAAGCAGGACGAACTTGATCTGAAGTCGCCCGACGCCGCGAAGTTCAAGCCGCTGGAGTGGCGCAAGCGGAGCGAACTGGTGAACGCTCTCGACTCCGGCCGTCGCCCAGGCGCGGCGAGGCACTGCAGAACACAACCGACGAAGCACTTGATGAAGCCGTGGAAATTCGTAGTCGGCAGACCAGGTAGTCAACGAGAATCCGCGGCACGTCATGATCGCGCGACTCCGTATTCAGCCACCTGGCGCATCATCGAGGACAGTTGACCGTCTATCTGCGGCTCAATGAGGCTTCCGTACCGGCGCTCTATGGCCCATCGGCCGATGAAGGGCGCGTCGCCTGAGTCGTGAATTCCCCGACGAGATTTCCAGCGTAACTTTATGCCGCCGTGCACGGTTATCACTGTTATGTGTAGCTCGGGTGTGACATTTGTCATCCAGTCCAGATGACGATCTCCACTTGTGGATCAAGACGACTCGCGAAAGTATAGAGAAGGTAGTTGTGAAGACACACCTTCCCTGAGATTGAGCGTTTGGATGGCATGCTACGAAACGAATCCGATGCGGTTGTCGTGGGCGACCAGCTTCGTCTATTCTTGCTGGGCTGGGACGTGCTCTCCTCTAAGTTTCCAGTTCCTCTCTGGAGTGCACTCATGACGTTGACCCGATTCGTCACCAAGAACGCGTTCCGCAACAAGCGCCGCAGCACTCTGACGGTGCTGAGCATTGCCTTTTCGTTGCTTCTGCTCACGCTGATGATGACGATCTGGCAAGCGTTTTATCTCGATCAAGGGCAGCGCCGAATCGGCGCAGAGACTGGTGGTGCGGCACCGAGTCTCTCTCACGTTTACTCTACCCGGCTTTTATCGGGAGAAGATTAGGGCGATTCCCGGAGTCGTGGCGGTCGTGCCGGTTTCGTGGTTTGGCGGAGTTTATAAAGACCAGAAGCCGGAAAACTTCTTCGCGCGTTTCGGCACCGATCCTGACGAATTCTTCAAAGTCTTCCGGGATATCACGATGCCGGACGACCAGGTCAAGGCCTGGCAGCGCGACCGGCAGGGTGTGATCGTCGACGACTATCTCGCCAACAAGTATGGTTGGAAACTGGGCGACCGCATCATCGCTGCAGGGCGATATCTATCCGGTAAATCCTGGAACTGCATCATTCGCGGCATCTTCCACTCGAACCCGGACAACAAGTCGATCTACTTCAACTCGAAGTACGTGGAAGAAGCTGTGGCAGTTCTTCAAGGGACAGGCCGGAACGTTCAGCATTCTGGCAGCCTCCCCTTCGGACGTCAGTACGATCGCCAGTGCGATCGATGATACGTTCCGCAACTCGCCACAGCCGACAAAGACGGAAAGCGAAAAGGCGTTTGGACTTGAGTTCGTGGCCATGATGGGCAACGTGAAGGCATTCATCCTGAGCATCTGCTCGGCCGTGGTGTTTGCCACGCTGCTGGTGTCGGCCAATACCATGGCGATGTCGATCCGCGAGCGGACTCGCGAAGTGGCCGTGCTGAAGACTCTGGGCTTCACCCGGCGCGGCGTGCTCGGACTGTTTGTCAGTGAAGCGGTCGCGCTGTCACTGGGCGGAGGGTTCATTGGAGCGAGCCTGGGTTGGCTGATGGTGTATGGCTTGACCCATTCGAAGCAGTTCATCAGCTTCTTCCCACTGCGAGTGACGCCCGAGATCTGGGTGCTGGCTTCTGGTCACTTCCGGAGTGGTTGGGCTGCTGAGCGCGGCCCTGCCTTCGTATCATGCATCGCAAATAAACATTGTGGATGGATTCCGCCACATCGGTTGAAGTTCTGAACGGAATGACTTTATGACGTTGGGCAGTTTCGTGGTGCGCAACGCGTTTCGCAACAAGCGGCGCAGCCTGCTGACCATGATCAGCATCGGCTTCTCGCTGCTGTTGCTCACGCTGATGATCTGCATCTGGCGCTCGTTTTACGTGGACCAGGTCGCGCCCGAGGCAGCGCGGCGGGTGATCATTCGCGACCGCGTGTCGCTGGCGTTTTTCCTGCCTGCGTACTATCGCGACAAGATTCGCAGCAGTGCCGGGAGTAACCGCCGTGGCGCCGATGACCTGGTTTGGCGGGTCGCTATATCGATGACCGGCCGGAACACTTCTTCGCTCAGCTGGCGACCGATCCGGACGAATATTTGAAAGTTGCGTCCGACAAGATCGTTCCGCCGGATCAGATGCAAGGCCTGGCAGCAGGATCGCGCCGGAGCGCTGGTCGATGTGACCCTGGCCAACAAGTACGGCTGGAAGATTGGCGACCAGATTACGTTGCAGGGAACGATCTTCCCGGCCAACCTGGAATCTGACGATTCGCGCCATCTACCATCGCGATCCGCCGCAGAATGCGCTGTATTTCAACGCGAAGTATCTGGAAGAGGCGGTGCCTTGGTTCAAGGGGCAGGCGGGCTGGTACTGCGGCGCAGATTGATTCGGCGGATCACGTGGCGGAGGCGTCGCGAACGAAATCGACGACATGTTCCGCAACTCGCCGTCTGCAGACGAAAACGGAGAGCGAGAAGGCGTTTCAACTTGGCTTTGTCGCGTCGCTCGGCAACGTGAAGGCGTTCATCCTGGGCATCTGCGGGGCGGTGGTGTTCGCGATCATGCTGGTTTCCGGCCAACACCATGGCGATGTCGGTGCGCAGCCGCACGCGCGAAGTGGCGGTGCTGAAGACGCTGGGCTTCACCCGGAACAGCGTGTCTTGTCGATTTTCGTCAGCGAGTCGGTGGCTCTAGCGGTTTCGGAGGCGCTGCTCGGGGTTCTGGTCGCGATTCCGGTGATTTCTGGCTGCTGACCCGACAGCTTCATCGGCTTCGGCATTCCGCTCGAACATGAAGGTGAACGCACTCCGACGGCGGGCATGGCGTTGCTGGTGGCCGTAATTCTCGGATTAGTGAGCGGCTACTTGCCGGCTTACAACGCGTCGCGCATGAATATTGTGGATGGGCTGCGCCACATCGGATGAAGTGGAGAGATTCATTATGGCGATACCGATCAGTTATAACATCCGCAATTTGAAGCTCCGCAAGGGGCTGACCCTGATGACGGCGCTGGGCATCGCGCTGACGGTGACGACCGCGATCTTCTTGATGGCGCTGGTGGCCGGACTGAACCGCGCTTTCGTCACGCAGCGGCAGTCCCAAGAACGTGCTGGTGCTGCGCAAAGGATCGGAAGCGGAGTTGTCAGGCGGCTTCGATGCGTCGCTGTTCCCCACGCTCAAGACCCTGCCCGGCATCGCCAAGGACAGCAAGGGCGAGCCGATGGCTTCCGGGCGAATGGGTAGTGGTGATCGTGCTTCCGCGCAAAGACGGCACCGGCGAAGTCAACGTCACGGTGCGCGGCATGATGCCCGACGGCCTCGAGATGCGGCAGATGTCGGACGGTCCCGGACTACCGCCAAGGTGAAACTGGTCGAGGGACGCTGGTTTCAGACTGGGCAGCGCGAAGTTGTGGTCAGCTCGTCCATTCGGGACCGATTCTCCGCATGCCAACCTCGGCGACACGATGGAATTCGGCAAAGGATCGTGGAAGGTCGTCGGCGTGTTCGACGCTGGAGGCTCGGCGTACGAGTCGGAAGTGTGGGGCGATGTGAATCAGATGGCTTCAGACTTCGACCGCCAGGGTGGATATTCGTCGGCGTATCTGCGCGCGACCGATCCGATCTCTGCCGAGGCGTTGAAGAATCGAGTCAGCGACGACCAGCGGCTGAAGCTCGAAGGCATGCTGGAGACGGATTACTACGCCAAGCAGACGAGTTCCGGCACACCGATTAAAGTTATTGGATGGGTTGTGGGCGTCATCATGGCGATCGGCTCGATCTTCGCGGCCATGAATACGATGTATGCGGCAGTCGCATATCGCGGACGAGAGATTGCCACGTTGCGGGTGATCGGATTCTCGCGGCCGGCGATTCTGACGTCGTTTGTGCTGGAGTCTTTGCTTCTGGCCTTGCTGGGCGCGGCGGCCGGAATTCTGCTGATGCTTCCGTTTAACGGAATGCAGACCGGCACGTCGAATGCAGTGACGTTCAGCGAGGTGGTATTCGCGTTGCGCATTACGCCGTCAGGTGGCCCTGTACGCCATTTTGTTCGCATTGATCATGGGATTCGTAGGCGGGTTGGCTCCGGCGTGGCATGCGGCGCGGCAGAATATTCTGAACGCGCTGCGCGGATAACTCACGAAACCTGTCAGGAGATTCGAGCGTAATACTAATTATGGCGATTGATACGAAACACGAAGATCTGCAGAGCCTGCGCATTGATCGCACGCAACGAGGCGACAGCGGCGGAGAGCCGCCGGCCTGGGCGCGCCGCTACATTCTCGGTGGCATCGCGGTGGTCGTGCTGCTTGGACTGTTTGCCTTAGCCTACCGCCTTCTCGCCTCAGATACACCGGAGGTCGAGGTGGTCCGCGCGTCGGCTCAAACCACAGGTAATGACGCTGGTGGAACGGTGCTCGCGGCCACGGGATATATCGTGGCGCATCACACGATCAACGTGAACTCCAAGGTCACTGGCCGCCTGAAGTGGATCGGCGTGGAGAAGGGCGACAAGGTCAAGGAAGGTCAGGTGCTGGTGCGCCTGGAGGATGAGGAATTCCGCGCGAATTATGAGCAGGCCAAGGGCGCGCTGGATAACGCACGCGCCTATCTCGAGGAACTGCAACACGGCTCGCGTCCGGAAGAAATTCAGCAGGCACAACACAATCTGGATGAAGCTCGCGCCACGCTGGCGAACGACAAGTTGACCCTCGACCGCACGAAAGAACTCGCAGCGGGTGGCGTAGTATCGAGGCAGCCACTCGATGATGCGACTGCCAAGTTTGAAGCCGACCAGCAGCGCGTGAACTCGCTGCAACAAGGCTTTTCACTGGCGAAGATCGGTCCGCGTCCCGAGGAAATATTGCGCGCGCAGGGCGCGCTGGCGCAGGCGCAAGGGCAAGCTCGATTATGCCAAGTCGCAACTGGATGCGACCGTCATTCGAGCGCCCGTCACCGGCACCATTCTTGATCGCACGGCCGAAAAGGGCGAACTGATCACCGCGCAGTTTGCCAGCGCGGCCGCGGGTGGGCCGCAGGGATCGGTTGTGTCGCTCGCCGACTTGAACGATCTGCAGGTGGAACTCGACATCGCGCAGGCGGATTTCGCACGACTTGGCCCGACGCAAAAGGCGATAGTCACGACCGACGCCTATCCGGACAAGGAATACGACGGCATCATTGCGCAGATCTCGCCGGAAGCGAATCGCCAGAAGGCGACGGTGCAGGTGAAGGTGCAAGTCTGAATCCGGCGAAGTATCCTGACGTTCAACTGCGGCCGGAGATGAACGCGACGGTGAAGTTCCTGGCCAACGATGTGCCGAAGAGATACGAAGGGTCCGGCAGGCGTCTTCGTGCCGGCGACGGCCATTCGCGATCAGGACGGCAAGAAAGATCGTGTTCATCGCGTACAACGGCAAAGCAGTCGCGCGAGAGGTTCACGTGGTGGGCCAGCGCAGCGATGGATCGCTGGTGGACGGACTGGTCGGCGGCGAGAGCGTGATCACCACTGCACCGCCGACTTTGAAAGACGGGGACAAAATCAAAATCAAGGGACAGTATCATGAGCACAGTCGCACAAACTAACGTTGCCACGAGCACGAAAGTCGTACAGGTTCGCGACGTCAGCAAGATCTTCAAGCGCGATGCCTTTCAGGTGACGGCGCTCGACGATGTCTCGATCGATATCGCCAAGGGCGAGTTCCTCGCCCTGATGGGACCGTCGGGCTCCGGCAAGACGACGCTGCTGAACATGATCGCAGCCATCGACCGGCCGACCGCGCGGCGAGCTGCTGGTGCAGGGGCAGAATATTTTCCGCTTCAGCGACGCGCAGATTGCTCGCTGGCGCAATGAGCACATCGGCTACGTGTTTCAGACGTTCAACCTGATTCCGGTGCTGACCGCGTTCGAGAACGTGGAGCTGCCGCTGCTGCTGACCAAGCTGAACTCGCAGCAGCGACGCGATCACGTGATGACCGCGCTGAAGCTGGTCGGACTCGAGGATCGCGTTCACCATCTGCCCAAGCAGCTCTCTGGCGGACAGGAGCAGCGCGTCGCGATCGCGCGCGCCATCGTCAGCGATCCGACATTGCTGCTCGCCGACGAACCGACCGGCGATCTGGACAGCCATTCGGCGACGGAAGTGTCTGGAGATCCTGAAGCGGCTGAACGAGGACTTTCACAAGACGATCGTGATGGTGACGCACGATCCGCACGCGGCTTCTTACGCGCACGTGACGCGGCACCTGGAAAAAGGCATGTTGCTGCCTCCCGGGTACGGCCGAGTCGCAGATCAGGAGATGTTGCGGACTGGCAAAACCACCAGGCGTCCGACTGGCAGAACTAGCAGATGAAGCTTCGCTTGGCGCTCACGAGAGCCGGGTCGGCAACGCTCTCTGCCACCCACCGCCATGCCCGTCGTGCCGTTTGCAGACCACGGCTTGGGCTTCGCCATATTCCACCAGGCGGTTTAAGCACCGTGGTCACCGACGCCATCGGATCCTTGTGGCGCGCAAGCATCGAGGGTAGCTTCTTCTGGAAGTATTCGCAGATATCGCGCGCACTCATCGCGCGGCCCGATTCCATCAGCATCATGCGACAGGCCTTGGTGAAGCCCGGCTGGCGGCCGTTGCTCTTGCGGTCTACCAGTTCCATCAGTTCTTCGTTCAGCACGCCATCGCCGAAAAGATTCGCCAGGCCGGCAGATGGTCTGCTTGACGGTGCCGATGCGCTTCATGATTTCGGCACGCTGGTTGCAGCAATTGGCGCAGTTCATCGTGCGCCTGCCGGATGACTTCCTGCACGTGACCGACGTCATATCTCTCGATCGGCTTGATCGAGATGTTTCCATTCTGCCCGTTTTCCATACAACCCCCAGAAATGTTGGACGCGTTGATCAAAGCGCCGCGTAGCTCATCGATACATTTTTTGGCGCCCAAATGGTACTAGCATTTCTTGCAGTCGCACCAGGTGCGCTCCCACAAATCCGCTCAGACCCCGCTTCACGAGGGGCAGAGCCTCGCTCAAAGGATCTATACGCACGAAGCCTGCTGCGGTGTTCCGTCGATGTTCCGCAGGAATCTCGAGGTCCACTGGATTCTTGTGGGTTAGACGCGGCAACTGCAAATGGTTAACAAAAGAGTGAACAGCAGATTTCAGCAGAAGTTCGGTTGGCTGGCTTCTGTATCTCTGAGACAGGGCGTTTATTGAAGGAAGATGATCAGTAATCGGCCATCGGAGTGGTAGCCGTCTCCTGTGGCGTTTTTCGCCTCCTGCACGGGGTTAGAGGGCAGGTAATAACTTAACTGTCTTGTCTTGTTTGCCTTTTGCAGGCTGCCGCCGATGTTGTCGCGTTCGCCGTCGACGGCCGGATCAATCTTGTGCGTGACATTATTATTATGTTGCGCTTGTCCTTGGCGAAGCCAATGTCGTGGGTGCCGGCGCCGACCCACACTTCCTGTCCTTTCCAGGTGAACGGCGCCTTCCAGATGCGGAAATGATTGCGGCTGGCGACCATGGCAATCGGCTCGGCCATCTCGTAGCCGAAAGTCCTGCTTTCGTCCGAACAGGAAGAGCGTGCTCATCGGCATGGCGAGATAGTCCTTGCTGTCGTAGGTTTGCATCGACCGCGTTGAGCACGGCTCTTGCTGTTGTTGGTGTCGGCGACATGCCAGGTCGCAGCCGCGAGCGCGGACTGCACGTCCTTTTGGGAGCCGACGATGACGAAATTCACCATGTCGCCGAGGTTGCTGGAACTGATCGTTGACGCGGCGGGGAAGACCATCGAGATTCTTGCGTAGATCGGCGTCAGAGAGGAGTGTTCGACACGGTGAGCGCAAGTGCGGGCGAAGCATCCGCGCCACCTGTGGTTCCCGCAGCAGCGGAGTTCGATGCTGTCGCCTCCGACTTGTTGCCAAACCCGAACTGTCCTTGCATGAAGACTTGCGCGGCAGTGCCGAGCTGCGATTTGAGTTGCTCTCCGCGAGTTTTCGACTGAGGCTCGGATGTGGAGGACCCCACACTCGTCGCGCTTGTGCCTGCCGGAATTACGCGCACCCTGACCGTGAGCGACCCCTGACAAGGAGCGGCCTCAGCCATGTTCATCCCCAGAAATAAATGGGACGGCTCTTCGATCTTCAACTCAGTGCCTGCACCCACCAGGAGGGGAACTGCGCCCTGGGCGTGCAGCCGCGCCAAGAGTGCGCCGGCGGGAGCACTGGGCAACGGCAAGTCCGATGATGGGGAGCTTAACCCTTTAGGATCACAAGCGGACTCGCCGTCAGCGGCAGATGAAGTGGCCGAGATTTCGACCGCATCCCCGGATTGAAGATCCATGCCGGTATCGGTCCATGCCGATGTCGCCGAAACTTGAAATGTAGACTTCTGCGCTGACGAAGTCGTTTGAGCCTGAGCGTAACCAGCGCACAGAAGAAAGATCGAGAGCAGCAAAGTCAATGGCCTTGGCATATCGCACTTCCGGAAGGTGTTTCCTTATTATCTTCCAATACAACCTCTCCGTGGCAAGTGTCTCGGGCGTTTTTCCTGAGCGACGCATACAACGCTGAGGTCACACGCCGGTTCCCAAATCAAGAGCGCGTCCGATCTGGGAACTCTCTTCTCGAAACTGCGCCAACTACTACCTGCGAACCAACGCCGGCGCCGCGACATTCCGATAGTAACAAGTGATGGAGTCGAATCAGTGTTGACGACAGCAAAAACCGCGCCTTCCCCCAAGGCCCTGCACGTGTTGCTGGTGGGTGACAAGGAAGAGGATTTCTTCCTGATCCGCGAGATTCTGGAGCGCATGCGCAGCACGTTCGCGGCAGATCTTGACCATGCTCACTCGCTGGACGAAGCCAAGCCCATGCTACGACGGAAGGCATACGACCTTGTTCTGTTCGAGCATGAAACCGGAAACGCCGAGGCCGTGCACCTGCTGGCTGAGCTTCTGCATGCGGGGGTCTCGGTGCCATTCCTGGTTCTGACCGAGGATGCGGACGAAAAGACGGTGGCTGAGATCATCGAATCCGGCGTGTGGAATTGCGTAGCCAAGTCCCGGCTGGACGGCGCGACCCTGGTCCGCACTATTCGGAGCACGCTGGCTCTGCACACGATGCAGCAGGAACAACAGACCGCGGAAGAGTCGTTGCGAAAATTGTCGCGCGCGGTCGAGCAGTCGGCAGACACCGTGGTGGTCACAAACTCCGACGGGATCATCGAGTACGTGAATCCGGCCTTCGAGGCGCTGACCGGCTACAGCCGGGATGAAGTCTGCGGGAAGACCCCACGAATTCTCAAATCGGGCGAGCAGGGGCCAGACGTTTACCAGGAGATGTGGAGGACGATTCTCGCTGGAAATGTCTATCGCGGCATTCTGGTCAACCGTAAGAAGAATGGCGAGCTCTATTCGGTGGAAGAAAGTATCTCGCCCGTGCGAGATGCCTCGGGGCGCATCACGCATTTCATTTCGAACGGACGCGACCTCACCGAGCGGCTCCGCCTGGAGGCGGAACTTCGGCAGGCACAAAAGATGGATGCCATCGGGCAACTGGCGGGCGGCGTCGCGCACGACTTCAACAATCTCCTGACCATCATCACCAGCTACTCCGAACTCGCGCTCGACGCGGTGCCGCAAGACAGTCCACTCGAAGCCAAGCTGCAGGAGATTCTGCTGGCGGCGCGTCGGGCCGCCGAATTGACGCGTCAATTGCTGGCTTTCAGCCGGAAGCAGCCGCAGGCCCTGCGTGTGGTGGACTTCAATCGGGTGATCTCAGACATTGCCAAGACCCTGCCCCGGTTGATCGGTGAGGATATCGAGTTCAGTTTCACTCCGAGGGAAGGCCTGGGGCGCGTGCGAGTGGACCCCGTGCAGATCGAACAGGTCCTGATGAACCTGGCCGCCAATGCGCGTGATGCCATGCCCCAAGGCGGACACATCCGGATCGAGACCGCCGACGTGACACTCGACGACGAGTACATCCATCACAAACCTGCCGCCATCCGCGTAGGACGCTATGCGCTGATCACGGTGAGCGACGACGGAGCGGGAATCTCACCCGAACACCTGCCACACATCTTCGAGCCTTTTTACACCACGAAGCCTCTAGGCGAAGGCACGGGGCTGGGTTTGGCCACGGTGTACGGAATCGTGAAACAGAATAAGGGCTTCATATGGGCTTACAGCGAACTTAATATGGGGACCGTATTCAAGATCTATCTGCCCTGCGTGACGGGGCACAACGATGCCCGGCAGATACGAAAGAGTCAAAACCGAACCCATGGCCCGCGGTTCGGAGACGGTTCTGCTCGTCGAAGACGAGCACGCCGTCCGGCGGGCGACGGTGGAATTTCTGAGACTTCAGGGTTATCACCGTGCTCGAGGCCAAAGACGGCGTGGATGCCCTTTCAGTCGCGAAGAATCACGCCTCAACCATCCATCTGGTGGTCACCGACGTGGTCATGCCTAATATGAGTGGTGGCCAGTTGGCAACGGAACTCAGAAGACTTGAGGCCGGAGATCAAGCTGCTTTTCGTCTCGGGCTACGCTGGCCAGACCGTCCTCAACCACAAAGTATTTGATCTTGAGACCAACTTCCTGCAGAAGCCTTACACGCTAAAGCAACTCTCGGGCAAGATTCGGGCGGCGCTGAGCTCTTCGGCGCAAAGGAATCATTCTGCAACGCAATGATGCGTTGGTTTGATCCGCCTCCGCTCCCGCACCTATAATCAGCCTCGCGGCTCCCGCATGACTCCTTCACCAGCGCCCCAAGACGAGGTGCCTTCCCTCCCTTCTAGTGACGCAGCTGCTTCCATCCCGCGCACAACGTCTGCGTCGTTGCTGATCCTGACCGCTTTATGGCTGGCAATTTACGCCGCGGGCATGTTCACGCCCCCGTTGCTCGATGACGTGGACACCATCCACGCCGAGGCCGCGCGCGAGATGCTGCTGCGCCACGACTGGGTCACGATGTACACCGACGGCCTGCGCTACCTGGAAAAGGCTCCGCTGATGTATTGGGGCCTGGCCGCCAGCTACGAAGTGTTCGGCATCAGCGACTGGAGCACGCGCCTGCCGCTCATGCTGGGCGTGCTGGCACTGGTGCTGGCAACGTATGGGCTGGGCAGTTACGCGCTTACGGCGAGACGCGGCGGATTTTATTCCGGCCTCGCGTTGGTGACTTCGATCGGGCCGTATATCTTCACGCGCTTTCTGATTCCGGACGTGTCGGTCGGACTGTGGCTGGTCGTCTGGCTTACTACTTTTTCCTGCGGTCTCTTGGAGGAAGAGACGCCCGTCGCGCCTGAGTTGCTGGGGATTCGCCGCAGCCTGCGCGTTGAACGTGCTCACCAAGGGACTGATCGGTCTGGTGTTTCCCATTGGCGACGATCGGGCTTGTATTTGTTTCTGACACGGAAACTTACGCCACCTGATGAAGCTGCGATTGGTTTCGAGTACGCTGGTCTTTCTGTCGATTCTGGCTGCGCCGTGGCATATTCTGGCGGCGATTCGCAACCCGGCGCAGGGGCAGTGCGCGTGGATTTCTCTGGTTTTACTTCGTCAATGAGCACTTCATGCGCTTTCTGAACAAGCGCGTGCCGCCGGGATACGACACGGTTCCGCTCGTGCTTTTCTGGGGATTGCTGGTGCTCTGGCTGGTGCCGTGGGCTGTGTTTCTGCCGCAAGCGCTGCGAGAGGTGCCGTTCCGCTGGCGAGAATTGCGTTCAGGCTGGACCGCCGCAAGCGCGCGAATCTGCTCTTCTTCTTGTGGGCGCTGGTGATTCTGCTGTTCTTCAGCTTCTCGACGCGGCAGGAGTACTACACGATTCCGGCATTGCCCGGGATCGCACTACTGGCGGGCGGCTGGCTGGCCCGGGAATCGGCGGCGGAAGCGACCTGAAAGCGTGCGCCGCAGCGGGCGTGTATCGTCCCTGGTATTGATGGTTGTTGGAATTCTGGCTTCGGCCGATTGGCCTTGCGCTCTTCTGCGCGCATTCATCCGCCACCTGCCGGAGTGGACCTGGCGGATCTGCTCAAGAAAAACCCGCAGGACTACGATTTTTCGCTGGGCCATGTGCTCGACTTCACGCCCGAAGCACTGGGAATGTTTCGCGGCCCGCTGCTCGGAGCCTCGCTCTCGCTCCTGATTGGAACAGTCCTTGAACTGGTGGATGCGGCGCCGCAGACAGACCTGTTCTGGGGAATGCCGCGCTGGCGTTAATGATGGTCGGTCTGCTGACCTGCGTGCACGTTTCGTTTGCCGACATTCTCACCGATCCTCTCGTCACACGATCTCGCAGTGGCGATTGAGAAGGAATACCAACCCGGCGACCTTATCGTTGTGGATGGCGAGTATCACCAGGCTTCGACGCTCAATTTTTACACGCACATTCCGCTGCGGGTGCTGCATGCACCGAGCGGCAATCTCTGGTATGGCGAGAAGTTTCCCGACGCGCCCCATGTCTTCGAGACGCCCGAGTCATTCGCGGCTCTGTGGGCGGGCCCGGCCCGCGTCTTTCTGTGGACCGATCAGGAAGATCCAAAGGAATTGCGAGGCATGCCGCACTACCTGCTGGCGCGAAGCGGGGGAAAAGCGATCTTCACCAACCGCTGAATCGTAAAGATGTAGCTTCCGACGCCCCAGCAGCGCCGGTGACAGCTAGTATTTGAGACTCCACAGGCAGAGATGTTGCGAGCAACGTCTCTACGAATGCAGCCTGTATAATCTTGACTCCTCGATGATCGTCGGCGTGGTTGTCGTTCACGGAGTTGGTTTCGTATGGCGAGCGCTCCTCTTTCTGGCGCTCGCTGGCTCATTTTCTTCGACGGTCTATCTCGTCCTGACTTTGATAGCCACTGCACGATATCTGCGTCTTGCTCGTGCGGCGCAGGCTGCGGCGAGCGCGACACCCGCTTCCTCCCTGCCCCCGGTCACGATCTTCAAACCAGTGCACGGAATGGAAGAACAGCTCGCCGCAAACCTGGAAAGTTTTTTTCAACAAGACTATCCCGATTACGAAGTGATTTTCGGTGTGCGCGCTATGGAGAACCCTGCGGCACGAATCGCCGAGGAGGTTCGCACGCGCTATCCGCACATTTCAAGCCGGATCATCGTCTCCGGACCTCCGGCCTGGCCCAACGCCAAGGTTTTTTCGCTCGACAAGATGATCGCGGGCTCCTCGCGCAAATATTTCATCATCAGCGACAGCGACGTGAGGGTTGCGCCCAATTTCCTTCGCAACACGATCCCGCCGCTGCTTGACCCACAAGTGGGACTGGTCACGTGCATGTATCGGGGTATTCCGGCGAAAGACTTCTGGTCGTGGCTTGAGGCGCTCGGGCTGTCGGTCGAGATGTCGTCTGGCGTCATGGTGGCCGACATGATGGAGGGAATGCGCTTCGCGCTTGGCCCCGCGATGGCTGTGCGGCGAGACGCGATTGACGCCATTGGTGGCATCGCCGCCGTGGCAGATTACTATTCGGACGATTTCGAGTTGGGGAACCGCATCTGGGCGAAGGACTACAAGGTAGTTCTGTCGCACCATATCGTCTTCAACGTGCTGACCTCCCGCTCGCCACTGCGCACGCTCGGCGATCAACTTCGATGGATGAAGAGCACACGCTATTCGCGACCCGCGGGACATGCGGGCACCGGCCTGACGTATGCGATGCCGTTCGGGTTGCTCGGTTTGATCGCCGCCTGGTTGCTTGGACATCCTGTGTTGGGCATCGAATTGTTCGCGCTCGCCTGCGTCAACCGGATAATCCAGTCCGCGATTGTCGGGTGGTGTGTGGCACGCGATCCGCGAGCGATTGGACTCTGCTGGCTTTATCCGCTGCGCGACTTTCTTGGCTTCGTGGCGTGGGCAATCAGTTACACAAGCAGAGACTTCTACTGGCGGGGAGAGATGTATCGCTTCGGCAAGGGCGGAAGAATCGCTCCGCTCGAAAGGTCGGGATCGAGTTCGACGTAGCTGCTACGCGATGCGCGTCAGCTTTCCATTCTTTAGATGAAAGCGGTCGCCGCGCCAGGTAACAGTGTGGCCGGCGAAGCTTACGAACCACACGCCTACGGCGATCAGATCTCGCAATGGCAGAAGCCATAAATGCTTCAGCAACTGACGGTCGCTCAGCACAAATTTTCCGACGATCAACGCAACCGCAAGCCGCAGCAGCAGAGTCACACCCAGCGCAGCCCAAGACCACGGTGCTCCGTGCGCCGCAATGATCGCAAGCAGAGCCCACATCAAGCCATAGGTCGTTACCAGGCCAATGTAGCCTCCGATCCGCGAGTCGCGCACGCCCCGAGCCCAGCGCAGTTGATGCGACAGAAATCCGTGCAGGTCGTAGGCGGGAAGATGCGTTTCCACGATAACGTCTGAGAGCACAACCTTCAGGCCGAGGCCGGCAATCCGGCGGCCCAATTCGTAGTCGTCGGCGAGAAAGTCCACGATGGAACGGAATCCTCCGGCGAGTTCCAGGTCAGGGCGTCGAAATGCCATCGTTGAGCCCAGCCCGAAACGCACACCGCCTTCTAACTGACGCGCCACCAACACGCCTGCACAAAAGTCGGTGCTGATGCCCAATGACTCTAGCTGCGAACCGAGCGTCGGAGCCGCCACTCCGCGGTAAAGGCACGTCACCATGCCCACGTGCGGGTCCATGAGCGGGGTGATCACGCGGCGAAGGTAGTCGGGTGCGACGCGTATGTCGCTGTCATTGACGATCAAGTGCTCGAAGCGCGCCGACCCCACCATGTGCTCGAGATTGCTGACCTTCACGTTAGCGCCCAGCGCGGTGGGTGAAACAACCAACTCGATCTTGCGGCTCGGAAACTCCTGCTGCAACTGTCGCACGCTGGCAACCGCCGGGTCGTCGAGATCATTGACCCCAAAGATGATTTCGTAATCTGCGGGATAGTCCTGCATGCAGTGGCTGCGGAAGCTCTCGTAGATATCCGGGTCCATCCCCTTCAGCGGCTTGAGAATTGACACCGGAGGCAAAGCCGGCACAGGGCGAGCGACTGCACCCGCGCGGCGTTCATACGAAAAGACACTCCACAAACAAATCAGATAGTAAATGGAGCTGGCGAAGCACCCGCAGATGGCAATAAGCTGAAAAATGCTGGCGGTGTGGTGAATCATGAGCAGGCGCAGGCCAGCCTATTCGTACCGCAGCGACTCGATCGGGTCGAGGTTCGCCGCCTTCCATGCTGGATAGATGCCAAACACCAATCCGACAGCGGCGGCGGCGCTGAATCCGAAGGTCGTCCAGAATATGGACATGCGGGCGGGCAGCGAAGGCCAGACCGCTGGAATCATCCAAACCACGATCGCGCCAGTGGTCACACCGATTGCGCCGCCAACTGCGGTCAGCATGATCGCTTCGAGCGTGAACTGCAGAAGGATGTCGCGCTTGCGGGCGCCGATCGCTTTGCGCACGCCAATCTCGCGCGTACGCTCGGTGACGCTGACCAGCATGATGTTCATCACACCGACGCCGCCGACGATCAGAGCCACGCTCGAAATCGCAAACATGCCGATGAACAACATCCCCGTGATCTGGTTCCAGACATCAGAAATGAAGTCCGAAGTGAAGACCGCAAAGTTGTCCGGCTTGTCGAACGCGACTTTCCGCCGGCGCCGCAGCAGTTCGCGAATCTCGTCAATCGCCTTGGGCATATCGTCGTGGGAAGTGGCCTTGACGCTGATCCAATGCTGCTTCAGTTCGGGATGAAGTTTGCGCAGCGTGCTCAGCGGAAAGATGACCTTGTTGTCATCCGGATTCTTGCCTCCTCCGAAGACCGACTTCACCCGCTGTACCGTTCCAATCACGGTGAAAAGCTGGCCTTCGATGTTGACTTCCTTGCCGAGCGGACTCGTGTTACCAAATAGTTCCTCTGTGGTATCGGCGCAAAGCAGGACCACGGGCGAGCGGTGTTCCTCGTCTACCTCGCTGAACCAGCGTCCACTCGCGATCAGCAAGTCGAACACTTCCTTGGCCGACGATTGATCGCCTTCGAGGATGGTGTTCTTGGCTTTCCGGTCCCCGTACTTGACGGCATAGGAACCTATGCCAAACTCCGGCCGGGAATAGCGGATACCCGCCGTCACCGCTTTGACATGCGGAAGATCACGCATGGCCAGAGCGTCCTCATAGGTGAGCTCTTTGCGCATGCGCATTTCCTCGGTGGGCCGGCCGAAGGTGATCGGATTGATGTGGAACGCAAAAACGACATTGGAGCCGATGCTGCTGACTATTCCGCGGACGTTCTCGTCGAGGCCGCGTCCGATCGACGAAACACCGATGACCACGGCGACGCCGATCACGATGCCCAGCACGGTCAGCGCCGAGCGCAGCTTATTGCTGCGGATCGTGTCCGTCGCCATCCGAACGATTTCACCGAATTCGTCTTTGCGTATCATCGGAATTTAGTAATTGAGTAATTTGGTAATTTTGTAATTGAAAATCGCAGGCATCGCGGAACGATTTTCAATTACTCAATTACCCGATTACCAAATTACTCAATCTCTCTACATTTCAAATCTTAGCGCCACAATCGGATCCAGCTTGGCCGCCTTGCGTGCCGGATAGACACCAAAAAACACCCCTACGCTGGCCGAGACGAGCAATCCCGCAGCAACGGCCCACAGCTTGATCGACGACGGCATCCCGATCAACAGCGTAACCAGCTCCGCGACGGAGACGCCGGCAAGCACTCCCAGCACACCGCCGATCAAAGCGAGAATCACGGCCTCGATCAGAAATTGCAGCAGAACATCGTCGCGCCGCGCTCCCAGCGCCTTGCGAATGCCGATCTCTCGCGTCCGCTCCGTCACCGAAACCAGCATGATGTTCATAATCACGATGCCGCCGACAACGAGAGACACGCCGGCAATCCCAATCGTTGCCATAAAAAATGTATCGCTCAAGCCCGACCAGATACTGAGCAGGCTGGCGTTGGTCTCGATTTCAAAGCTGTCTTCCTCGCCCGGGCGGTCGTGCCGATGAACCCGCAGCGCTACACGCGCCTCATCGATCGCCTGGCTGAGCGGAGTCCCGGTCGCGGTGGCCTTGCCCCAAACACGAACGCTGTCGTTGTGCGATCCGTATTGCTTCAGGTAGACCGTGATCGGAATCATCACGTAGTTGTCGGCGCTCTGTCCCAGGGTCTTGCCCTTTTTCTTTCCAACGCCGATCACCTGATAGGTCCAGCCGTCGATGCGGATTTCCTGGCCCAGCGGGTCGGCGCCTCCCAGGAGGTGTTCGACAATATCGGTGCCCACGACCGCGACCGGCGAGTGATTGTTAAGATCGGTTTCGTTCAACATGCGCCCGGCAGTCAGATCCGTGTCGAGGATGGACGCCACCGACGGCGTGATGCCCTGGATGAATGTGTCGCTGATCGACTGCTCGTTGTGCTTCACCTTGCCCGTGCCCCGCGCCATCGCGCCGACATATTCGCAGTGGTGGCAGGCTTCGAGCACCGCCTGGTAGTCCTCGAGGACGAAATTCTTACGTTTTTCTGCTGCCAGAAAGTTTTCAGGATTGGTCTGCACGGGAGACATCTTCGCCACGATGAAGACGTCAGCGCCAAGATTGAAGATCTTCGTCGCCACGTAATCCTGAATGCCCGAGACGAAAGTCACCACGGCAATGACGGCGGCAATCCCGATGACCACGCCCAGCAGCGTGAGCACGGAGCGCAACTTGTTCGCCCACAGCGAGCGCAGTGCGATTCGGATGGCTTCAGCGATGTTCATGAAAATCGGGCGTCCGGCGGCGGGCGTCAGACCTCGGCCCTCAGTCCACAGGAACGCCGGGGATATAAGTCTAACAGCGAATTCACCGGGGCCGCAGAGTTTGCGACCGGGAAAGGCCAGGGTCGGAGGTCCGAGGTCTGACGCCTGCCCTCCGCTATAATGATCCAGTAGGCAGCCGGACCGGACGGTCGCTTTCGGCGCTTTCGGGCGCAGGGAGAGGAAAGTCCGAACTCCGCAGAGCAGTGTGCCGGATAACGTCCGGGAGGGCCCCCAGGCTTGCATAGCTGGGATCGCTCGACGGAAAGTGCCACAGAAAATATACCGCCCGGGCGGCAACGTCAGGGTAAGGGTGAAAAGGTGCGGTAAGAGCGCACCGCCGCGACAGTAATGCCGCGGGCAGGGCAAACCCCACACGGAGCAAGACCAAATAGGGAGGAAGTTCGCGGCTTTGATTTTCGAATCAGGATCGCGGACACGTGCCGGCTCGGTGCGTCAAACCTTCGGGTAGGTCGCTAGAGCCGCGCAGCAATGCGCGGCCCAGAGGAATGGCCGTCCAGCGGGAGCAATCCCGCGGACAGAATTCGGCTTACAGGTCCGGCTGCCACAAGGTTTTATTTTCAATCACTTACGGAACACCGAATCCTGTTGGGACGCCCGTGTGACGCAGTTGAACGCCAGCGGAAAACCCGCGAAACTCACCGATTACACCCGCTGTTAGCTACACCCACTGCGAGCGTACGCCGAACTGTATCTCACAGAACCGGCCGAGAACGGACGGGTCTCCCTTACCCGAGGTGGCACCCGGGTGATCGAGGATATCGGTACTCTGCCCGGTCTGGAGCGCGCGCCTTGGAGCTCTCGCTACTTGCAGGGACTGATCGATGTGCCCTACCTGAATCTGACACCCAGCAGGCTCTACGTCAAGGAGTTGGTGCTCAAGAACTTTAGGGGACTGCCAGCCGAACAATTGATGGAGCGCATGATGGAGCTCTCACTCTATGTCGAGGAGAAATTGAAACCCGCCTGATGGGTTGTAACGCACCTTGCGATTGGATGGAGGCCTGGAGCCCGCCCCGCCCCTACTCTGGCTCGGGCGCCACTGGTTCGGGACGGCAGTTCCTGTTCCAGCGACCAGACCTTAATACGACAACTGCGCCTCACGTCACGGCCGCTTGTCGTTGCACTGTCAACACCTCGGACAGCAGCACCGCATATCGCCGCCGTTGCTCCTCGACAGACGCGACGTGATCGGGAGTCGTCTTGCCGAAACGCTCGAAATAGAGTTGTTCGATGAACCGGGGCAGCGGCAGTCGCCAGGGCTCCTGCCAGTGGTTATCGATCTTGTCCAGTTTCGCCGGGTTCAACCCAAGTTCTAAGGGCCATCTGTACCTGGCTGTGAGACAAATGGCAGCGCCTTCGCGCATCGATCCATTTTTGCATTTGATGATTTGTTTTGATTTTCTTCGCCATACGCGATCGATTTCCCGGGGTAAGATCCTGTTTATGAAAGGGTCGAGCGAGGCTTTGCTCTCTAATTCCTGGCTGTAATGCAAGTTCACGGACGTCGACTGGCTCCATCCATTACCCCTCACCGGAGATCACGTGAGCAATTCGCCGCAGGTACTCATTGGCGTAGTCGCCGAGGGACAGAATCACAATCAGGCGTGCTTTCGCTCGACTCAGCGCGACGTTGATCAATCGAGGCCCTTCGACGGGATGCCCCAGTAATCTCCCGCCAGTCGCGATCACTGGATCGAAAATAACAGTGTGATACTCGCTCCCTTGCGCCCTATGCACGGTGCTGACCGGGACCTTGGCCTGTCCAGCATTTCGGAGAAAAGTTTTGATCAGCCCCCGCTGTGCTCGATAAGGAGTCAAGACGAGCACGTTCTCCTCACCGACCTGGCCGGCGAGAGAAGGAACGATCTGTCCGATATACTCGGCGGACTTGTAGCGTGTGCCAATGCCATATTTCGTCTGTTTGAAGTCGCCTTCCGCAGGGCACTTTTCGAGGTGTACGCGGTCGGCACCCATCCCGGGGACGAACTGCGTACGTCGCTCCGCACACCAGTCCACGTCGGTTGCGCACTTCTCGGCGACGATCAACTCCCCGTCATAGAACACGTGGCTAACGATGTCACAAATTTCTTCGGCCATACGGGACTGTTCATTCAAGAAACAGCGGTTCTGCGGGTTCATGTACTTAAACA
>CAWAXV010000010.1:0-158907 GCA_963786095.1 uncultured Acidobacteriaceae bacterium
TATGTCCTACACTTCTTCAGTAACGAGTACCGTATTGCTAATGCGCGCAGGCTCGGCGTGTAGGAAAACAAACCTCAGTTTGAAGTCACATGCGCAATTCCACGGAGAGGCATACACATGAAGAACAAATCAGCGTCGACATTTGCAATCGCTGGAGTGATGTTCGCCCTGTTGATCGCCTGACCCTTTGGCGCAGCAGGACAGGTACACGCTGAAAGTGCCGGATGGACTCGCATTTTCTGAGTTCGAGAAATACGACACATGGCAGACTATCGCGGTCAGTTAAACCAAAACCAGCGTCAAGGCAATTCTGGGAAACCCAACGATGATTGAGGCCTACAAGGAGGGTGCCCCGGATAATGGCAAGCTTTTCCCCGAAGGCTCCAAGACCGTGAAAATCGAGTGGCTCAAGAAACAAAATCCAGAGTCGCCGTATTTTGTGGAGGTGCCCGACGTGCTGAGATTCGCTCTCCTTTATCGCGAAGGAGCTCGAAAAGATTCCCGAACACGCACGGATGGGCCTATGCCAAGTTTGAGTATGATGCTGCGTCTAAGACGTTTAAGCCTTCCGTGACCGGCTCCGAATGCGGATATGCGTGCCATACGAAGGTGGCGTCGAAAGACTACATCTTCACCGCGTATCCGCTTAGGTAAACACTTTTCGCGCTGGCGATCGAGCCACGCGATGGCGAGGCGGCACGCGGGTCCGAGCCGCCTGAAGGAAGGGGCACGATATGGACGCATTGAGAAATGTTTTGACTCGTCTAGAGGCAGAAGGTTCAGCCCTCGGCCACTTCAATGTCTCAGAGCTCGTGTTGTTGAAGGCGGTTCTCGCAGCCGCGGGTCAAACCGGGTCCCCGTAATGGTTGGCGCTTCCGAAGGAGAGCGAGAGTTCTTTGGCGTGCGGCAGCTTGCGGTCGTCGTGAACAGCCTGCGCGAAGAATTAGATGTGCCGATTTTTCTCAACGCGGACCACACACATTCACTCGCGAAGGCAGTAGAGGCGGCGAGGCGGGCTTCGACGAAATCGTCATCGACTTTTCTGCGTTCCCGTTCGAACAGAATGTCTTCGGCACGAAGGAGGCGGTTGAGGCAGTCAAGGCGATTAATCCTGAGATTCTTGTGGAGGGGGAGATAGGCGATATAGGTACTGGGTCTGAGATACATGAAAAGGTCCAGAGCGGGTTCAAAACACTAACCACCGCCGAAGAAGCGCGACAGTTCATCCAGTCGACTGGAATCGATGTCCTCGCCCCGGCCGTCGGCAACATGCACGGCATGGTCGAGAGCATGGTGGAGGGCAAGACGAAGAAGCGCCTGGACATCGAGAGAATTGCTCAAATCAAAAAAGCTACTGGGGTTTTTCTGACGCTGCACGGCGGGTCGGGAACCGATGATGACGACTTTCGGAAAGCAATCGCTGCGGGAATTAACATTATTCACATCAATACCGAATTGCGGGTCGCATGGAGGCAATCTTTAGAAGGCAGCTTGGCGGCAAAGCCCAACGAAGTCGTCCCCTACAAGATTTTGCGTCCGGTCGTAGATTCCGTGGCGGAAGTCGTCGGCTCCCGCCTGAGATTGTTCGATGAAAAACGGATCACCAGAAGTGCTGCCTAATAAGGGGCCGTTCTAATGTGGCAGGCGATTGAGAACTGCTTGGCAACGCTCCGCGCCGCGGAATGGATGCCGATGACTGCGGCACGCGTCCTGATTGGCATCTTTTTCTGTATTTCCGGCGGGACCAAGCTGTTCGTGCCGGCTAAGTTCAGCGAGATGCAACAAACCTTGATTCAGTCGCACATTCCGTTTCCGCACGCCAATTCGCAGACGATGAGAGCCGTGCGATGGGACAAGGTCAGGGTTAGAGGAAAAATTCTCTCATATGTTACGAATGCTTATGCCGGTAGCGCAGGAACAGATGTTCAGCCCTTTGCTTCGCGGTGAGTAGTTGAAACCAAGGAGCAGAATCCGGCATAAATTCGGTTCCCTGCACTAGAGCAGGTCGAGTTGCGTCGGTGCTGCGGCCAGCGATCTGCGGTGACAACGTAAGGAAGAGTTCATCTACAGCTTCCGCTGCCAAAAACTGTCCGAAGAGTGTAGGCCCGCCTTCGTGGAGCAGCCTTTCTACACCAAGCTGTGTGTATAGCAATCGCAGGATCGCCTGCGGGGCAATCGTTCCACAACTCGTATCCAGAGCATGAACTTGGACGGAAGGCAATTTTGTTGCGCCCGCTCGCGCGAGTGCATCCCTCCCCGCCGAGGTTGTGATTATTACTGTGCGCGCCTCTGGCGTTCGGAAAATTGCTCGCTGCAACTCCAGTTTGCCGCTGCCGCTAACGACCACGAGGAGCGGGTATTCCGGTTTGTGCAGGATGTTTACCCGGTATTCTTTGTACAAATGCTTCGCCTCGGGGTACGTCGATTCAGGAGTCCAGAGGCTTTGCGGGCTCACATCGTGGACGGTTCGAGCGCCGACGATAATGGCATCAGCTGAAGCTCGCAATAGCCCCATGATGAAACGGTCCGCAGGATCAGAGCCACTGATGATCGAGCCACCACTCTGGCCCTTTATCTCGTAGCTGACGACCCCGTCAAGAGTAGAAACGAAATTCGCGATGACGAACGGCCGCTCCCCGGGTGATGAGCGGAAATGAAGATCCCCATGGTAGAGCTCTCTCAATTCTGGCGAGAGTGCTGGTTCAAAGTCGTTCTGGTCGCAATCAGTGAGGGTCCGTACGAGAGCCATCTACTTTCCCTAAGCGGCTAGAGATCAAGAACCGGTGCGGCTGCGCTGTGAACCACAGTGGCCTTTGTGACAAGGCCACTGCGGTAGAAGCGGGAGCAAATTGCACCCACTCCTTGAAGGACTCCGTCCGGCTCACGCCGCACGAACTTCTTCGGTCGAGGGCTTATAGTTATCGATTTGTTCCGCGCCTGACGTCTTTAGCAGATCGCGGGCTTTCGCTACTTCATCTGCAGTTCCATGTGCGACAAGAACGAACTTGCCGGCTTTGATCGACGCCTCGTATTTTACGACGCTGTTTTTTGGAATGCCGAGGCTGAAGAGCCCTGCCCCCAAGGCGCTGAGCCCTCCCACGACCACTGCTCCTTCGAGAGCCGCGACGATCCAGGTGACAACGGATCCGGCTGCAACAACCGGCCCGACGCCCGGGATGATTAAGAACGCCGCACCGAAGAGCAGACCCCAAAGCCCGCCCCAAAAGGCACCCCACTTGCCCCAGTACCTAATCCTGTCACCTGTGTTATAAAAACCGACGACATCCTCTTCCGTTTGATAGTCGCGGCCGACGACGGCCAGCTTCTTGATGTCAAACCCGCCACTCTTCAATTCCTTGATGGCATTTTCTGCTCCGGAGTGTTGGCCGAAAACTGCAACGACCGAGTCTTGGTCCTGTCTTGGCATGTTATTCATCGGTAATCTCCTCTTCTTTACATTCAGAATTTGTCTCTGTCGCTTCGTAATTCAGTCCGCATTAGTTAAGGTGTGTTTGGCGTGCTGTAGTCGTTTGAAGCCGTAAAAAAATCATGGTCTTTCAGGGCGCGCGTGAGCACTTCACCTATCTCCGATTGGAGGTAACATCCGTGCCCCAGAGAAGGTGGAAGAAGCTGCGGAAGGTTTCGTCCCCCTACAAGATTACGGACCAGTTCATAGCCAGGAATTTGCACCCGTTTTGCTAACTCGATGACTTCAGGCGCCGGTAGTTCTCCTACCGCTAGCAGTGATAGCAGCAGAATCAGGCCATCGGGTCCGACGAAGCGCTCCAGACTCAAGCCTTCCACCACACTTCGGCGGTTTCGGAACACGGTGCGCGCATCGTAGCGGCAGGATTCGCGATGAACCAAACGTAGCCCATCCACAATCGGTGCACCGTTCTCGTCTTCTGAGGCCAACCACTCCACCCAGCCATCGGTGACGCTCAGTATGAGCCGACCACAGGAGTCACAATGCCAACCTTCATAGTTGCGCAACCTGAGACATGTCGTTCGCTTCATTTGGCGATTCTCGAATGTTTTCGCGTTCAGGGCGGGATTGGAACTTTTATAAAGGGCGGGCATGAACCGACTCCTTTCAGAATGCCGTTCCGCCGACAAATAGCCAGCGTGCCAAGCGTTTGAGGTTTACATCCGAAGCGGTGAGGGCATCACAACATTAGGCGGTCAGGAAAACAATTGGACGATGGTATTGACCAACACCTTCGTATTAGTGGGCGGGCTTTTCGGAGATTGAAGGGAATGAATCGTGTCTTTGATGGCGTCCTGGTGCCGTGCCTGGATCCTGATGCATTAGATGCAAAACAAATCGACGATTGCGCGATAGTTTAGGGTTGCCCTGATACAAAAGCATCGCTCAATACCATCGTCTAATAGATTCTTTCCCGCGCTTCTGGCCTAATACAAATGACGTTTAGGAATCTGCGTTTGATCGTTAATGAATCGCGGGAAATGAATTGTGGAGGTGAAGCATGTCAACTCTCGAACCAACCTGGGAGCCATTCGACGAACCCAAGCGACGCCACAACCCGAAGCTACCTTCCCGAGACGGTGTTCGCCTTTCCCAAACAGCACAAAGAGCCAATGACCGACGCGCAGCACATGCGCAATGCCGTTGCCCGATTCGACCAGGTGCTGGACGTCTCAGACGAGGATCGAGCTTTAGCGTTTGCCAACATTGAAAAGGCCGCGAAGCATTACGGCGTGAACCTTTCCGAGACAAACTGGCACGAACTGGGCGTTCACCCCAACCTCCGTCGGTTCGAGGCCGCAGCCAAAGCCGCAAAAACCAGAAAGCGACACAGCAAGGAAGGCCTCAGGAAAACCTTGTGATGTACATACCTTGTATTCGCCCGGGTCGATTCTGGGCAGCACGCCTTTCACAACCGCAGTGGTAAGTATCGTTAAGATTAAATCACAATCTGAGGTGGACCATGGCCGATACCGGAGAAGATCGAGAAATCAAGCGGCGCGTCAATGCACACCAGGCAGAAACAGTTCGCGAGTCGAATCAACTCGAACTGCGGACCAAACAAGCCTGGCCCAAGAAGAACGCACGACGCGATAAGCCTGGACGCTCGCCGGGTACGAAGGTGAATTCGCGTAGACCGCCAGACGCAACAGGAAGCACAAATCCTTGAGAGCGAATCCCAATAGCGGCAACGCACGTAACCAGCTGCGATAAAGGTCTTACATTACGAGTAAATCTTCTCGGCGATGTGCTGTGAGTCAATCGCGGATGGAGCAACCAACCCCGAGGCGACCAACGCTGAGTACATGGCTTGCTCTGCTGCGAACCAGTCAACCTCAGGCGAACCGAGCGGGCAACCTCTCTCTTCCCAAAGCCTGTAAGCCAGTTTCGCCACGAACTCGTGGCGATCCTCACCTAGAAAATCGGGGGTGAGTTCCATCGGTTGTTGCGTATCTGGCGATTCAGGTTTATCGGGCATTGGATTAGTTCCTCAATTCTGGAGCGGGACCGCTCCGGCCTGCCCCCGTCAGACGTTTGATGATTACGCAGCAAGCCGCTGAACGGGCCCCGCTTGTGCGACGTCAGCGCATGTGGCCGCGCATTGACGGCAAGCTTGGGCACACTTCTTCATCGTTTCGCCATCGTATTTCCCGCACTCTGCCGCGCAGGCTGTGCATAGCTCGGAACAAATACCGCAGACTCTGTGAGCGAATCCAGAGCTGCCGGTAAGCAGGGTTACGCAGGTTCGACACAATTCGAGACATTCGTTACAGAGCCGGATACAGTCCCTCATCATCATCGGATCTTCGACCAGGGACTCGGCGCGGCACTGAGAGCACCAGCGTAAACACTGCAAACAATCCTCTATACATCGCTCAACTATCTGATTTGAAATTGTCATCTTATCCTCCTTTATTTAGCGAACTCTTCGGTATCGTTGAGGGCACTATATTGATCTTCTAACTCGGCTTCCAGGCGACTGAACTTGTTCAAATTCCTGGGGACCTCTTCAGCTATCGCCAGGAGGGTGCGTCGTGCCAAAGAATAAAAGGCGCCTCCAACGGCACCATCGCTCGCACGTGTTGCGGAATGAGGCGCGGGGTGTAGTCAGCAGGCGGGCGCGGGTCGGGACAACGGCAGTGTATGTAACGCCATTCGTTGGACCAACCACCGTGTCGCCACGATTCATGGGTTGTGTAATTGGGGCCGCATCTTTCTGCGCGTCCGCGTAGAGTTCGACTCGTACAGCATCGGGGTTCAGAGCGCCAAGAAAGACCTGAACCTGGAAAATGTATGTGCTCGCCCTGTTGCTGAACGGTCGCGGCACCGAAGCGCAGTGCCGACCAGTGTTTCGCCAAATCGGCCTTCCAAGCGACCAAATCGGCTCCCAGTGAACCTCGATTCTCGGCGCGCAGGCGAAAAGCCGTCGCCGCCGAGAGATAGTGTTCATCGGTGTATTGTCGTACTGCGCGATTAGTGGAGAAGGTGGGAGTCAAACGAGCCATGCTTTCGCGAACGCGTGCAATCCAGCGCCGCGGAATTCCACGCTCGTCGCGCGCATAAAACTCTGGGATAACCTCCCGCTCGAGCAAGTGCATAAAGAGTCTCAGCTTCGGTGGCATCCCATGAAGGGTCATCTCCATGTTCGCGCCCGTCCCCGATGGCCCAGCCTACTTCCGGTGAATACGCCTCAGCCCACCAGCCATCGAGTTCCGAAAGATTCAACCCGCCGTTTACCAGCACTTTCATGCCGCTGGTGCCGCTGGCTTCCCAGGGGCGTCGCGGAGTGTTCACCCAAACGTCCACGCCCTGAACCAGATGTTCTGCCATCAGCATGTCGTAGTCGGAGAGAAAAACCACCCGGGATCGAGCTTCAGGGCGGCGGGCAAACTCAAACCATTGCCGGATCATGTCTTGGCCCTCGGCATCCTGGGGATGTGCCTTGCCCGCCAGTACGAGTTGCACGGGACGCTCTTGATTATTGAGGATGCTGAGGAGGCGTGCCGGATCGTGCAGAAGGAGATTCGGGCGCTTGTACGGCGCGAAGCGGCGCGCAAATCCGAGAGTCAAAATATTGTTATCGAGTATGAGTGCTGCCTGCGCCAGATCTTCCGACGATGCCGCCCGAGTCGCTATTTGACGGACGTAGAGTCTGCGAACGTAGTCAACCAGAATCTTGCGGCTATCGGCGCGGAGTTGCCAAAGATCGGCGTCGCTCGCGGCAGTAATATCCTTCACCATGTCTGCCAACGTTCCGCGCCAACGGTCTTTTGCCGCACGTAGATTCCCACAAGCGATCTGCTTCGGCAGAATCCCATGTGGGCGTGTGCACACCGTTGGTCACATGTGTCACGGGCACTTCTGTCTTCCGGCCATCTTGGAAACAGGGGCTGGAAGATTTGCCGGCTCACCTGACCATGCAATTTGCTGACGCCGTTGACTGCCCCGCTGCCGCTGAATCGCCAGGTACGCCATATTGAATGGTTCTGACGAGTCTTGGCGATCCCTTCGACCCAGTGCCAGAAGTTCCTCGAATGAAATCGAAAGGTGCTCCTCAGCATACTTCTTGAGGTAGCGCTCGATCAGGCCGGGAGCGAAGCGGTCGAACCCAGCCTCTACGGGAGTGTGGGTCGTAAAAAGGTTGCCGGCACGAGTGATGGTGAGCGCGACATCGAAAGGCTGACCGCTATCTTCCATGTAGGAACGCGCGCGTTCCAGCACCGCGAACGCGGCGTGACCTTCATTGAGATGGCAAACTTCGGGCTGCAATCCGAGGGCCCGCAGGAGCCGCCAACCTCCGATACCAAGCACCAACTCCTGTTTCAAACGCAACTCCGGACCACCACCGTAAAGTTCAGTTGTAATGCCGCGGTAAGTCGGAGGGTTCGCGGGATCGTTGGTATCGAGCAAATACAATTTCGCCCTGCCTACCTGCACCTGCCAAGCTCGAATCCACAACTTAAAGCCAGGCAATGGGAGGACCAGGCGCAGCCATTCGCCATTTGGCTCCCGCACCGGTCTGATCGGCAGTTGGCCAGGATCGTTAAATGGGTACAAAGCCTGCTGATGGCCTTGCGCATCAATTTCCTGACGAAAATAACCTTGTTGGTAGAGCAGACTGATGCCGGTTACGGGAACGCCCAGGTTGCTTGCTGCTTTGAGTTGATCGCCGGCAACGTTGCCGAGTCCGCCAGAATAAATCGGCAGCGCTTCACTCAGCATGAATTCCATTGAGAAATATGCAACCGATGACAGCCCCGAATGCGGATGCGCTTTCTGAAACCAAGCGTCCGATTCTTCTGCCCGCGTTTTCTCCTGGTGCAGATCAGCCAACAGTCTTTGAAAGCGTGGGTCAGCGGCAACGCTTTGCAGTTTTTCCTGAGATACGGTTTGCAGAACAACCCACGGATTGTGTGTCAGATCCCAAAGTTCGGGGTCGAGTTGTTCCCAAAGCCGATCGGCCGCGTGATTGAACGACCATCTCAGGTCCAAAGCCAAGTCGGTAAGGGCATCCGAAGTGGTTGATTCGAGCGGACGATCAACGTATGTTGGGCTACTCATGATCAACTCCTTCCTCGTGGCGTATGGGCTCAGGCGGCTCGGCTGCCGCGAGCAAGCGCTTCCGAAACAATCGTCTGGGCTTCCTCTTCGATCCGTTGCAGGTGATCCTGGCCGAGGAAACTCTCGGCGTAGATCTTGTAGATTTCTTCCGTGCCCGATGGACGTGCGGCAAACCATCCATTCTCGGAAATTACTTTGATTCCCCCAATTGGGTTGCCGTCTCCGGAAGCGGTCGTGAGTATCTGCTCGATCTGCTCACCGGCAACTTCGGTAGCGTGAATGTCGGCCGCGGAAACTTTTGCGAGAGCGGCTTTTTGTTCGGGCGTGGCGGGCGCGTCGATGCGTTCGTAGACTGGATCCCCCAGTTCTCGAGTGAGTTCGCGATAAATTTCACCCGGGTCTTTTCCCACGCGCGCCGTAATTTCTGCCGAGAGCAGACAAGGAATGATTCCGTCCTTATCCGTGGTCCAGACGCTGCCGTCCCGCCGAAGAAAAGAAGAACCAGCGCTTTCCTCGCCCCCGAAACCCAACCGGCCAGCGAGCAAGCCTTCGACAAACCACTTGAAGCCCACCGGGACTTCGTAGAGCGGCCGCTGCAGGCGCGCGCTGACGCGATCAATCATGCTGCTGCTGACTACCGTCTTCCCAACGACCACGTTCTGGTGCCAGCTCTTCCGATTTGAAAATAAGTAGTGCACGCAGACCGAAAGGTAGTGATTAGGAGGCAGCAACCCACTTCCCTTAGTGACTATGCCGTGGCGGTCGTGGTCCGTATCGCTAGCAAACGCAATGTCAAACTTATCTTTTAGGCCGATCAGCCTCTGCATGGCATAAGGTGAGGAAGGATCCATGCGAATTTTGCCATCCCAATCCACGGTCATGAAGCGAAACGTTGGATCAACAACTTTGTTCACGATCGTAAGATCGAGGCCGTACGTCTCGGCAATCCGCGGCCAATAGTCGATGCCTGCCCCTCCTAGGGGGTCTACCCCAAGCCTGATCTTGGCGTCGCGGATCGCGGTCATATCGACAACGCTGTCGAGATCTTCTACATAGGCGCTCAAAAAGTCGTGCTTGTGGGTTGTGGAGGCGTGAAGTGCTTTTTCGAAGCGAACTCTCTTAACGCCCTGCAGTTCCCATCGCAAAAATTCATTGGCTTTCGATTCGATCCAGGAAGTGACGCTCGAATCGGCTGGACCTCCATGGGGAGGATCGTATTTAAAGCCGCCGTCGTCGGGCGGATTGTGGGACGGCGTGATTACGATACCGTCGGCCAGACCTGACTCTCTACCGCGGTTGTAACGCAGAATCGAATGAGAGACGGCCGGGGTTGGGGTGTACGCGGTGCCCTCGGACAGCATTACTTCGACGTTGTTTGCCGCAAGAACTTCCAGCGCACTCGCGAGTGCAGGTTCGGATAGCGCGTGAGTATCCATGCCCAGGAAGAGAGGCCCGTCAATACTCTGCAGTTTCCGGTAGTCGCAGATCGCTTGAGTAATCGCCAGGATGTGCCACTCGTTGAAGCCTACGTCTGTAGCAGATCCGCGATGGCCGGACGTGCCAAATACGACCCGCTGTCTCGGGTCACCCGGATCGGGACGCAGTTCGTAGTAGGCCGTGATGAGTTTCGGAACGTTTACCAGGATAGAGGAGTCAGCCGGCTTGCCGGCAGCGGAGCTAATTTTCACTTCGCACCTCGCCCGTCGTCGGTCACAAGAATTGCGCTCGATCTGGGTTCAACCCGAAAGATGACCTGGCCTTGCATCGAGGGCTCTTTGCCGCTCTCGGAGAGATCATCAGGGGCAGTTCGGGAAGTATCCGCTGCCAAACGCCAGATATTAGATGCCGGCAATGCGGGAATGGAAAAATCAATGGATCTGGTATCTGCATTAAACATCAGGAACAAGTCGGGTTCTGTCTGCCCTAGAATGAGACACGCAAACGATTTCTGCCGCTCGTCCGCCCAGTCGGGAGTGCCGCCGTTTGGCGCGCACCATTTTATGTCGGCGTCAGTGTAGAAAACTTCTCTTCGCAAAACAGGATGGGCTCGGCGGAACGCGATCATTCCTCGAGTGAAGCGCTGAATCTCGCTGTGCTTTTCCACCAGGCGCCAATCAAACCAACTCACCTCGTTGTCCTGGCAGTAAGCATTGTTATTGCCGCGTTGAGTTCGGCGAAACTCGTCTCCACCAAGCAGCATAGGAACCCCTCGAGAGACAAAGAGGGTTAACAAGAAATTCTTGATTAAGCGGTTCCGCACTCCCTCGACAGCAGGATCATCGCTTGGTCCTTCCACGCCGCAGTTATCGCTGTAATTGGCATCAGTTCCGTCGCGGTTATACTCGCCATTTTCGTCATTGTGCTTCTGCTGGTAGCTGACCAAATCATTCAGTGTGAACCCGTCATGAGAGGTTACAAAGTTGAGACTGCTTGCAGGTCCCTTGCCGGAGTCCTTATACAAATCCGAACTTCCGCAGATGCGACTCGCGAACGATCCAATCATGCCCGCGTCGCCAATCCAGAAGCGACGTACATCGTCGCGAAAACGGCCATTCCATTCCGTCCAACGCCGCGTGGAAAAGCTTCCCACTTGATAGGCTCCGCCCGCGTCCCAAGCCTCGGCGATGATTTTCACGTCACGCAGGATGGGATCCTCGGCGATGTCCTCAAGGAGCGGAGCATTGCGCAGAATGTTCCCATGCTCATCGCGGCCCAGGACCGAAGCAAGGTCAAACCGAAAACCATCCACATGCATGTGCATGACCCAGTAACGAAGTACATTCCTGACGAACTCGCGGACGACGGGATGATTTGCGTTAAGCGTATTGCCGACGCCGGAAAAGTTCATGTAGTATCGGCGCCCGTTCTCTTGCAACATATAGAAGACCGAGTTCTCACTGCCGCGCAGAGAAATCGTCGGTCCCAGTTCGTTACCCTCGGCCGTGTGGTTCAACACGATATCCAAGATGACTTCAATGCCTGCGCGGTGAAAAGCCTTGACCATCTCTCGGAATTCCAAGGTCTGGCGCCGATGCGATCCTGCAATGCTGTACGATTGCTTCGGAGCAAAGAACGCGACCGGATCGTAGCCCCAGTAGTTTCTGAGTTTCTCGCCAGTTATTGGATTGAGCCGGTTCAATTCATTTTCGTTAAATTCGAGCACAGGCATTAATTCAATTGCGGTGACTCCCAGGTCCTGGAGATAAGGGATTTTCTCGGTCAGGCCGATGTAGGTTCCCGGATGTGCCACCCCCGAACTGGGATGGATTGTGAATCCGCGTACATGCGTCTCATAGATCACAGTGTCTGAAGCAGAATGCTTGGGAGGCGCATCCATCTCCCAGTCGAAATGGTCGTCGGTAAAGATGCATTTCGGCGTGGTGCCTGAGTCATCGACGGTCGAAATGCTCAAGTCACTCAGGGTGCTCGACGAATCGTAGCCACGCGCGGCTGAAAAATCCCAATTCTCGACCCCAGCAATTGCTCTTGCATACGGATCCAGAAGCAATTTATGTGAGTTGAAGCGATGGCCCTGTTCCGGTTGATAGGGTCCTTCGATGCGGTAGCCATAGAGTTGACCCGCAGGAACGCCCCGCAACCACACATGCCAGACATCCCCGGTGCGGTGACGCACCGGATCCAAATTAATGATCCTGGTTGGAGACGAATCGCCAGCATTTTGATAGAGCTCCAGGCGAACAGCGGTCCCATGACGGCTGAACAAGACGAAATTAACTCCGTCTCCGTACTGATGTGCACCCCCAATGGGCAGCGGATTTCCTGCCCGAATCTCGCCCTCTTCAAACGCTGCCTTTAGAGCATCGGATTCATTCTGTTTGATAGCCAGTTCCGCCATCGAGCCCCCATCCGCAAATAAACGTGCCTCCTGTGTGCGGACCCCGCACGCCTACAAGCATGCAATAGTTCGGAGCAGAGAACCATTGGACCTTGGTATAACCAATACCTTCGTCCAATGGACTCAATCTGTTGCTTCTGGCTTAATCGTCAACGAGCATTTCCACCAGTCGATGGGTGCCTGCTGCCGCCCAAATCGCTAAGAGTTAAGTAGATGTAGTACCCGGCCCAACTATTGTTTGCAGACTTGAAGCGGCTTAATCGGTCTTCCAATTCGAAGGAGAAATCAAATGCAGAACTCCAAATCCGACGCAGTCGAAAACGAGATTTCACGCGATCGTCTCGCTGAGTTATTGAATGAAGACCTTGCTCGCGAGTATCAGGCAATCATTGGCTACGTAGTGTATTCCCAAGTCCTCAGCGGCGCTGAATACATGGACATCGCAGCGCAGCTCGAGATCCACGCCAAGCAGGAACTGGATCACGCCCTGATCCTCTCGCGGCAGATCGATTACCTCGGGAAAATGCCGGCGGTCATTCCCAAGCCGGTACGCACCTCGAAAGATTCGAAGGAAATGCTGCGCTTCGATCTCGAGAATGAAAACGAAACCATTCGCAATTACCGCGATCGCATCCGGCAATGTGAAACTCTGGGAGAATTCGCGATGGCGGAGCAGATTCGCCAGATCTTGGTGCAGGAGCAGGACCATCAAATCGATCTGGCCACTGCGCTGGGCGAAAAAGTTCCGGATCTTAGCGGTGGTCCCCAAGGACGCGCCTTGGGCAAGCGCCGCTAGCGGACCACGTGGCGCAAATAGAGTTGCGAATACCACAACCTGAAATGCGACTAGACGGATGGCTGAGGCGGGACATCCGAAAGTTCTGCGGCGCATACCGCTCGAGGTCACCCGCTCATTTGTGGAAGAGGTGATGTAAGTGGGGGGGTACGAAGAAAATTAGTTGACAAATGAGTTAACTTACGATACGGTGTACGGCAACTTTTTTGAGGGGGAAAGTTCAGGGCGAAGGAGGGGCCTATGGCTCTCTCGCGTCTACATCTCTCTCTTATGTGGGGCCGTTGTCTTGCGGTTCCGCTAGTCCTCTCGGTAGTTCTAGCATGCAATCAGAAGACGCAGGAAGGGCACGGATTACTGCCGCCTGCTCCCGCCGATCAAACCACATCCGCGAATTCCTCGCCGGCTCCTTTCGATCAGCCACTGGGCAATGCAGGTTTTGCCCGGACCGTGCTGCACACCGCCGGGCCCGCGAATATTGATGTCACAGTGCGCGACGTAATTGTGGGTCCGCACGGGGAGGCGCAACTCCCTGACTCCGGCGGGCCGCTGATCGTCGACCTGTTGTCGGGCAAGGGCACCGGGGTCGCCGGAGGCAGAACGCTCGATCTCTCATCCCAGCAACCCGCGTCGTTTCCCGCCGGCGCGGCGGTCGCGCTGAAGAACAGCGGCGACAGTCCTCTGGTCGTGCGGCTATACATGTTGGAGGGCAAGTAAATGCGCAGACCATCGATAACGATTCTTGCTGCGGCGTTGCTGGCGTTCGGGCTTACGACTTGCGAGTCGCCCAACTGGCCGGCTTATCGTCACTCAGGCTTGCGACAGGGCGAGCAGGACCATGAGACCGATCTGTCCGATCCCGCGAAAGTGCCCGCGCTGGCAGTGCGCTGGACCTTCACACCGCCGAGTGGCGAGGGCGGTTCGTTTTATGGCTCGCCGATTGTGGTGCACCATCGCGTTTTTATTGGGAGCACTTCCGGTTACTTCTACGCGATCGACGCAAAGACGGGAGGGCTGATCTGGCAATTTCCGCCTCACGGGCATCCATTAATCGGCACCTGCGCCGGGGGTGGGGGCACGCAGACATTCGGGCAATACGGCGTGATGTCGAGTGCGGCTTATTTCGATGACACGGTGGTGTTCGGAGCGCCCGATCCCGATCCGGCAACTGATTCGGGCCTGGGCAGCGGCCGGCTTTGGGCGTTGAAGGAAAGCGATGGCAGCCTGGTATGGAAAAGCGACGTGGTGGCGCACGTGAACGGGTGTACTCCGGGAAATGTTGCGCCCGAACTGCATGAGCGCATCGCGTACTCGGCGCCGCTGGTGTCGGAAGATGCAGTTTACGTGGGGACTCACGACGCTGGTGACGATCCTATCCAGAACGGAAAAGTCATGGCGGTGGATCGGGCCACAGGGCATCTGTTGCCGGGCTTTTCCTACAGCTCGACGAATTCGCGTGGCGGTGGAGTGTGGAACGGGCCCGCCGCAGAGCACGACAGCGTGTTGTTTACCACGGGTAATACGCGTTGCGATGGGGCCGGGTGCCAATCGCCGGAGCCTTCGCCTAATCGCGGACTAAGCATGGTGAAGATCGATAGAAAAACGGGCGCCGTGCAATGGCAGTTTCAACCGGTACCCTACGATCTTGACGATGACCCGGACTGGTCGGCCGGGGTGACAGTTATGGAGACCAGTTGCGGAAGGCTAGCGACGTCGGTGCAAAAAGACGGATGGACCTATGCGCTGGAGGCCGGTAGCGGCAGTTGTAGCTGGCAGTTCCCGCCTACGGCAGGGCCGGGATGTAAGTTCGCACCGGGCGGCGCGCACATTCACGGCGATACGGACTACAAGCGTCCGGGAGCGGCGTGGGAGGATGTGCTCGTGATCAACACGGGCGGTGAAGCGCTGGTAAATGACGGGGTTGGGGCGGGTTACGGCCGCCTGCATGCGCTCAATGCCTGCGCGCCCGACGAATTGCATCGCGTTCGATGGCTGGTAGACGTTCCGCATGCGAGCGGAAGCGGATATTCGATTGGCGCACCGACCGTAACCGGCGGCGTGGTCTATATAACCACGGATCAGGGGCACGTAGTCGCTCTTGCCGATCCGCTTATCCTCGGTGGGGCCGCGGCCGGATACCGATGTTCCAACATCGATTTCACCACCCAGGCCGCATGCACAGTTGCGGGCTATGCGTGGGTGCCGATTCCAAAGGTGCTGGCCGATGTTCCACTGGACGGAAGCAGCGCGGCGGGACTGCGCAATGAAGCGGCCATTGCGCACGGGAGGCTCTTCGTGAGCACTGTGGGCGGCCACGTGTACATGCTGTCCCCATAGTTCGCAGGATGAAGATCTCGTGTGCAGCAGAGGAGCCAGGACTGAACGGGAGGATGTTATGAAGTGCCTTATAACGAGTTCCATGGTCGTGCGGTGGCTCGGGGGAAGTGGGCCATTGCGAAAGGCAGCGATCCTGGCCGGGTTCGCTATGCCCATGCTGGTTGCACCCGTGCTTTTTCACGCGCAACAAGCGGCAGGGACTCCCGCCGCCGCGAAAATGGTTGCGCCGGGAATGGCCGCGGTCACGCGTCACGCGGAGAAGCTCGATGTGCCGAGGAAAGGCAAGGCGAGCGTTGCCGTGCAGGCGGAGTTAAGCAGCTGGTCTACGGTGAACCGTTCGCGAGAAATTACGATCCCGCCGCAGGGTTTTTACATCGCCACCCTGAGTAATGGCACCGCCATGACGGTGATCAACGGCGAAGAAAAGCTGCGGCACGCCGGCGAGATGTGGGCGGTGGCAGATGGTCAATCCATGACGGTGAAGATCGAGGAGAAGAAGCAGGAAAATGTTGGTTTGGAGATTTTCTCGATTCGAGCCAGTCATTAGTAAAGGGCTAAGTGCCCCGTCTCTTCGCGTTCTAAGCCAAAGGGAGGGAGGCAGGACCAGCAGTGGTTTAGTCGCACCGCTATCTCTTGTTCACCTCTGCTTGAGAGGTTGCCAGAATGTGAAGGTCGAAACTATTGCACTCAACATATTGCGTCTCCTTTCCATCTTGAACGTGGTTTTTCCTACCAGTCTACGAAGTCACGAAATGGCGAATTCCGGCGCTCGATTTTTGCACCCAAGTGCACCCAAGATTTATGGAAAGGAACGCGCAAGTGATTGGAATGATGGTGGCCAGGGAGGGAGTTGAACCCCCGACGCCAGCCTTTTCAGGGCTGCGCTCTACCACCTGAGCTACCTGGCCACGTTTCGAAACCCGCTTATTTGCAGGCCGCGAGGACTGTTCGCTTCGTGCGGATGTTGGTGGGAGTGCCGAGCGAACAACTGATCCAACGTTTATTAGCGCCGGAACGTTTTCGATTATAGCAACCACGCCGAATTCCCTCAACGTAGGAGGTCGCACAGATTAACGCGGAGCAATCATTGAAGCAGCATCCGTGACAATCCATGCGAATCCGTGGCTCGTCCTATCCCGCGAACCCCTTCACGAACTCCACCAGGCTGCGCAGGGCAATTCCCGAGGGGCCTTTCGCGATCCACGGCTTTTGATCTTCCATCCATGCAGTACCGGCGATGTCGAGGTGAATCCACGGCGTCTCTTCCGCGAATTCTTTCAGAAACATGGCAGCGGTGACGGCGCCACCCCATCGTCCGCCGGAGTTGACGATGTCGGCGATCGAACTACGGATCTGCTCTTTGTATTCGTCGTCGAGCGGCAGGCGCCACATCTTTTCGCCGGCTTTCGCGTTCGCGCTGTGGAAGCGTTCGTACATGTCGTCGTCATTGGCGAAAATTCCCGCATTGTTGTAACCGAGCGCCACAACAACTGCGCCGGTGAGCGTCGCCGCATCCACGAGATGCGTGCATCCGAGCTGGCGCGCGTAATAAAGTCCGTCGGCCAGAACGAGCCGCCCTTCCGCGTCGGTGTTGATAATTTCAATCGATTTGCCCGACATCGCGATCTGCACATCTCCGGGCTTCTGCGCTTTGCCAGACGGCATATTTTCAGTCGCGCACACGATGCCGATGACCTTCACCTTCGGCTTCAGCAGCGCGATGGCACGCATGGCACCGATCATGGTCGCACCGCCCGCCATGTCATACTTCATCTTCTCCATGCCGTCCGCGGGCTTGATCGAGATGCCGCCGGTGTCAAACGTAATTCCCTTGCCTACGAGGCCGAGCACCGGCTTCTCAGGCGCGCCCGCTGGTTCGTAGGTCATCACAATCAGCGCGGGCGGTTCGTCGGATCCCTGTGCCACGCTCCAGAATGCGCCCATCTTCAGTTCCTTGATCTTGTCGGCTCCATACACTTCGCATTTCAATCCGACTTCGTCTGACATTTTCTTTGCGCGCTCGCCAAGAATCGTCGGCGTCATTCGATTGGAAGGTTCGTTGACCAAGTCGCGGGTGAAATTTTGCGATTCACCAATGATTTGCGCCTCGCTCGCGCCTGCTCGAGCTTCGCCTTGTCGCCGCTGGCGACGATCGTAAGCGCGTCAATTTTCTGGTCCTTGCGGTCGCTGCGGTAGTAATCGGGATCGAAGTTCCCCACGTGCGCGCCTTCGACGATGGCGCGCACGGCCTCGTCCGCGGGGATACTCGTCGGAGCGACGAAAGCGAAGCTGCGAATTCCGCGCGACTTCAGCGCACGCACGGCCGCACCGGCCAACGTCGCAGGTCAGAGCTCGAGAATTTTTTCGCACTTCCGCCGGAAACCAGCAGCAGGCGCTTCGCCTTTCACGCTGGCCGGTTTGTGCAGCAGGTTCAACTCGAACGGCTTACCGGCGAGTTCTCCGCTGGCAAGCAAATCGGCAGCTACGGCCTGCACGGCGGCATCGCCGGTTGCGACTTTGAGTTGCGGCTTCTTATCTTTTTCGTTCGCTGCCGGTTCCGCGTGGTCCAGCACCACGGCGACCAGCGCTTCGGTTTCGAGTTCAGCGGGATTAGAGAGAGAAATTGTCGTTTTCATAGGAAGTTTTCAGGAACCTTCCAGTATCGTCGGGCAGGAGGGAAAAGCGCAAGCGGGGTCCGCCAAATCCAGGGGACGGATAATCGCGGCACTCTGAGAACGATCCTGCTGCTATTTTTTAGGGTTGGAAATGCTCAGCGGCGCCCGGGAGACGAGATATTTGCCCTCGTCGCCAGAGAACAGTCGAGGGAACAATTGAGTTTACGTTCACGTACTTGTCCTCGGTGCGTGACGGCATTCGAGCGCCTGCGATATGATTCAAGGCCGCAGCCCACTAGGTGAGGTATTTCATGCAAACTCGCTGGAGAGTTATCAGCTTCGCGCTTTTCGTTGTGTCGCTGGCCGCATTCGTAAACCGGAAGACCGCGACTGCTGCACCGCCGCAGGTTGCCGCTCCGGCCAGGACTCCTGCCATGGGGGAAAACGCCCGGAGTGAGTCATCGGAAGCGATCTCGATCCCCGACACACGTTGGCCATCAACTCCCCAACGCCTTTGTCGCAGCGGGTTGTGCACTACGAGATCGACGCCAAGTACGACGCCGCGAAGCACACTATCGACGCCACCGAAGTCCTCACTTACCACAACCTCACCGGTCAGGCGCTCGACCACTTCCCTTTTCATCTTTATCAGAATGCGTTTCAGCCCAACGCCACCTTGGTGCGCGATGCCAAGCCATGGGCACCGCGATACCGGCTACGACAATGGGAAGACGAAGGAATACGGCTCGGAAGAAATCAAGAGCATCGAAGTGGTCGGACAGGGCGACCTCACTCGGAACTGCACTACATCGCACCCGACGACGGCAATAAAGACGACAAGACCGTCGTCGAAGTGCGCATTCCCAAGCCGATCGCGCCCGGCGCCTTCGTGCAATTCAAAATTGCATTCCACGATCAAATGCCCGAAACGCAGGCCCGCTCCGGATGGAAGCGCGACTTTCTTCTCGGCGGCCAGTGGTTTCCAAAAGTCGGCGTCTGGTGGCACGGCGCATGGAATTGCCACCAGTATCACAACACGACGGAGTTCTTCGCCGACTTCGGCGTCTACGACGTGAAGCTTACGGTGCCTCAGAATGAAGTCATCGGCGCCAGCGGCGTCGAAGTCAGCAACGTAAACAATCCCGACGGCACGAAGACGGTCACCTACCACGGCGACGACATTCACGACTTCGCCTGGACCGTCAGCCCCCGCTTCAAAGTCAAAGAGAGCGCGTATCAGGCGCAGATGGGTCCAATCAAACTGCGCTTCCTGATGCAACCCGCGCACTGGGACCAGGTCGACCGGCACGAGCGCATCACCCGCGAAACGCTCGACAATTTCGAGAAGTGGTACGGCCCGTATCCCTATAAGACGCTGACCGTCGTCGATCCCGAGCCCGACTCCGCCGCCGGAGGTATGGAATATCCCACCTTCATCACCGGCGACACAAGCTGGTGGATGCCGGACGGCATACATCTTGTGGAACTCGTCGTCGAGCACGAATTCGGACACCAGTACTGGTACGGCATGGTCGCCACCAACGAATTCGAAGATGCCTGGATGGACGAAGGCATTAACAGCTACACCGAAGTTAAGGTCATGGATTCGATCTTGGGCAAGAACACATCCATCTTCAACTTGTCGGGCGCCACCACTGGTGAGCGTGAGCGGTCAGACGACTGAGCTACATCGGCGTCGCCGATCGCGACGCCATGGCACAAAACGCCTACGACTATCTACAGCTCCGGTTCCTATGCCGGCATCACCTACGGCAAGACGGCCAGCGTTCTGCTCACACTCGAAGGCATCATCGGCGAAGACACCATGGCCAAGGCGATGCACACCTACTTTCATGAAGTATCGTTTCACCCATCCGACAAAAGAAGATTTCCTGAAGACTATCGAAGAAGCTTCCGGCAAGAGACTTGCGCTGGTACTTCAACCAGGCGGTCTATGGCTCGCAGGTGCTGGACTACGAAGTGACTCAGCGATCAATTCCTACCCGCTGAACTGGTACGAGGAAAAGAAGGAGAAGAAGACCGACAAAAGAAAGCCAACGACACCGGTTTATCCAGTCTTACGTGACACTCCATCGCAAAGGCGATTTCGTCATGCCCGTCGAGGTGGAAGTGAAATTCGACAACGGCGAAAAGGTCCGCGAGCACTGGGACGGCCAAAGCCGCTGGACCCGATTCGCTACCAGAAAAAAGCGAAGGTCGTGTCGGCGGAGATTCGATCCCGACCACACCATTATGCTCGATCGTGACAACTTCAACAACAGCTTCGTCGTAGAGCCGAATCCCAAAGCCGACGAACAAGCTGTCGACCTATTGGCTTTTCGTGACGCAGTGGGTCAGCCAGGCGCTGGCCTGGTGGGCAGTATAAGCAGCATTTTGCCAGCGAATCGAAACGAGACACGGATTGAGGACAGAACCACGATGAACAATCAAGGATCTACTTAGCAGCGGCCTCGGCATGGTGATGCGCAACAAGCGCTACATCTTCTGGTTTTGGTTGCTCAACCTGACCCTGGCCGAGTTCGGCACCGCGGCATTCCGGCACGCGCGCGCACGCCATCATCGACCACACCCTGCTACTCGGGTGGCCTCTCCACGGCTTCGATCTCGGGGTCATGGCGGAACTGTTATGAAGCCGGACTTCGGCAGAATGAACGCGATGCAACCACGCCTTCCATGTACTTCGCCGTTCTATTCTTCGTGGCGACCACGTTGTTTCTCCCTGGAATCTTCATGCCGGATACGCGTCCACCTATCGCCTCCCCCGCGACGATTTCTTCCGCGCCTGCGGACGCAACTCTGGCGCTTCATCCGCATCATGTTCTTGCCGGGATCGTGATGGTGATCGTGGCCGGACTGTCTGTTTTGCGGCAAATGGCGCCATTGTGAAGAAGGCGGGAGAGAGCACGAACGAGAAACTGCCTTTCGAACTGCAGATGACCGGACTGGCAGTGATCTTCCTGATCATGACCACCCTCCGCATCTGGTTCGACCTGGCCGAAGCCGACATCGTCTTGAACGACCAGCGGGCCGTTCGCAAATCGATTGCGCGGGCCTTCGGCCATACGTTCGGCAGCCTAGGCTGGCTGCTAGCGAGTTATTTTGTGATCGCGGTCGTAGCTGCAATCATCCTGGTCGGTGGAATCTGGATGTGGATCACGTTCATCCCCTCCGATAGCATCTGGCGCGCATTCCTGCTCGCACAGTTCATCCTGCTGCTGTTGCTGATTCCTCGGTTCTGGCAGCGGGGCGTGGCCGTCTCTTACTGGAAGCAGTACATGATGGTGCCGGTCGCGGTGGTCGAGCCAGTTACTTCCCTACAGCCGGTCGCTGTGGCAGCAGTCCCGGACGTCACGCCCGTGATTCCAAATGCGCCGCCAGCGACGCAGGAACCTTGAGGCCGTCCGCCGCACCCTCTAACGATCCTCCTGCTGCTGTCAAAAGGAGCGTAAGAGTCGCCAGCGCCAAAGTCCGCGAGGCGCCTCCGCACCGCCCGGTAACAGAATGAGGCCGAAAGTCTCCTTGTCATTTTCGTCAGCACGGATAGGATGTTGCGACGAGGATTCGATCATGACGAAGCCACATCGACGCCGGACGTTGAGACTGGCCGGAGTGAAGCGTGCGATAATGCTGGCAATTTTTTCCCTGCTACCTTTCGCAGCCGCGCAATCGGCTCTGGCGGAGACCTACACAGTGCTCTACACCTTCACCGGCACCGATGGTGACGGGCTTGCTCCGAGTGGAGACTTGATTCGGGACGACGCCGGCAACCTTTATGGGTCTACCATCGCCGGGGGCACTTCCACTCTCGGAACAATCTTTAAGGTCGATCCGAGTGGTACAGAAACTGTGCTGTACACCTTCGTTGGAGGAACTCAAGGCGGAAATCCCAATCCCGGTCTGATCCGAGATGCGGCTGGCTCTCTCTACGGCACCAATCAACAAGATAGTGGCTTCATTTCAGGTACGGTTTTTAAGGTAGATGCGACAGGCAAGGAGACGATACTGCACACTTTCGGTACCGGAAACGACGGGCAGTATCCCACTTCGGGCCTGGTCCGAGACGCAGACGGTAATCTCTACGGCACCACCGCCGGGGGCGGCACTTTTGGACTAGGCACGGTGTTCAAGCTCGATGCGACCAATACCGAGACCATTTTGTACAACTTCTCTGGCGGTACCACCGGAACTTACCCCGAGACAGCTCTGATCAGGGATGCAGTTGGCAATCTCTATGGAGCCACCGCACGCGGCGGCGATTCGATTTGTAACTGTGGCATCGTGTTCAAGCTGGATCCGACCGGCAGCGAAACTGTACTTCACAAATTCACCGGGGCGGATGGATTTGGCCCCGGGTTGGGTTTAACCCGCGACGCCGCTGGAAACCTCTACGGCACGACCGTATACGGAGGTATTACTTCTCCTTTATGCAAGTCTGGTTGCGGGACTGTGTTCAAGGTCAATCCGACCGGCCTGTTCACATTGCTGCACAGCTTCACTGGAAAACACGACGGTAGAATGCCCCTCACCAGTTTGATTCGAGATGCGGCGGGCAACCTCTATGGCACAACCCAACTCGGTGGCGAGTTCAATCTGGGTACGGTGTTCAAGATCGGTCCGACCGGTCGGGATACCGTCCTGCACACCTTCTCCGGCACTGATGGGTCGACTCCCTACGGAGGCTTGGTCGAGGACGCGGCGGGGAATCTTTACGGAACCGCTGAGCACGGCGGTGCCTTCGACTGGGGTGTGGTGTTCAAGCTCACTCCCTAGTCGCGTTGGCGCTTCGGTACGGATCGTTTACTGCCGTACGAAGTAACATCCCACTAGAGCATGACGATCGTGATTCCCTGATTGCGGCGACCCAAATCTGCGTCTGACTTCAGTTCCGCGTGCGATTGCAGCAACCGCCACGTCTGTTCATCCGACTTCGCCCAATCCTCACCGAAAATGCAGCCGCGAATCTGGCCATCGTCAGCGAGTTCCCGTAATCTCTTCTGAACGGCAATGCGAATGTCGCCGCCGACTCCGCTGGAACCGTAGCCGTGAACCACCTTGAGCGAAGAAACTTTTCCCTGCCGCGCCACCGCAATCTCGCGATCCAACCGCTGTAGCGCCTCCTCCACGGAAGGCATATCCGCTTTGAGGTTAACGATTTTAATGGTGGGCTTCTCGGGTGTGATTTGAAATCAAGGCGGCCCTCTGGACACTTCCTAGCTAGCCCCTGCTTCTTCCCCGCGACACCGCTTCCCTCGCCTCTTTATCCGCCGTCCTGCGTCTTTCGGTCTCGCGTTTATCCCAGAGCTGCTTGCCCTTAGCCAGCGCAAGTTCAAGCTTCACGCGACCATTTTTGAAGTACATCCTGGTCGGGATCAGAGTCAGTCCCTTCTGCTGGGTCTTCCCAATCAACTTCCGGATTTCTTCCCGGTGCATGAGCAACTTGCGGGTCCGGAGAGGAGCATGGTTGAAGATGTTTCCATGCTCATAGGGGCCGATGTGGGCGTTCAGCAGCCATAGCTCATTGTCCTTGACCAGCCCATACGAATCCTTCAGGTTGGCCAGCCCACCCCGGACGGATTTGACCTCCGTACCGGTAAGAGCCACCCCACACTCAAATTTTTCCAGCAAGAAGTAGTTATGAGAAGCGATCCTATTAACGGCAGCATCTCTCTGCCCGGCCGCGGTAGGGTCTCGGCGGGGAGATTTTTCCGCGTTCGGCTTCGTCTGATGGGTGGTTTGGCGCGCCATACGATGGATTGAGTAGTTATCTTAGCGCATCAGTCGCCTTCCGGCTTCCGCTTCCCGGCTTCCGGGCTTGATCCAAATTGCCATGGACCTCCTTGCAGAGGAGCCCGGCAGCAGGGAAGCGGAACCGGAAGCCTGCCGTCGGACCCACTGGTCCTACGACCAAAGAGTGTAACTCTCGTGCGCGCAAGCACTTCGGGAGCTGGATTTAGCGATGCTATAATCGCGGGAACGCAACATTTTTCGTGCATCGAGCGGATTTTCCCAGCGTGAAACGCCGTCGCATCGCGGCCCTCGTTGATAAGCCGCTTGTCTGGCGAAGACTGTAATAAAGAGGATCATCTCGTGAGGATTATCGAATGAGACGCATGAGGCGCCCGGCTCTATTGCTCCTGCTGGTCGCGGTTATTACGCTCCCCGCCATCGCCGACAAAGCCAAGGATTTATTCGCCAAGGGTCAAGACGCCGAGGCACGCCAGAACTACGAGGCGGCCTACGATTTCTACAAGCAGGCCTACGACCTCAGGCCCAAAGATCTGCGCTACCGGGCATCGTTCCAACGCATTCGCTTTGAGGCCGCCTCATCCCTCGTTCATCAGGGACAGTTGCTGCGCGAAGAGGGCAAACTCGACGACGCGGTTGCCCTGTTTCAAAAGGCGCTGGCGATGGATCCGTCGCTCTTCATTGCCAAGCAGGAACTGAACCGCACGCTGAAGATGATCAACGATCAGCACAATCCTCAGCCCCAGGCCGCGGGTCCGCCCAGCAGCCTTGAGCGCAGGGTTCAGGAAGCCGCCGGCCCGGTTGAGATGGCTGCCATCTCCAACGTTCCCATCACGGTCAAGCTCACCGATAAATCCGACATGGTGTACCGCACCATCGGGCAACTGGCGGGCATCAACGTGTTGTTCGATCCCGACTACACCGCCCGGCAAATCAAGGTGGAACTCAACGGCGTGACCTTGGAAGAAGCGCTTGAGATTACAGCGCTGGAGTCGAAAACCTTCTGGCGGCCAGTGACCCCCAACACGATTTTTGTGGCGCAGGATAATCCCGCCAAGCGCAAGGAACTCGAACAGAGCGTCCTCAAGACTTTTTATCTCTCGAACCTTTCCCAGCCGACCGAATTGCAGGACGTGGTCAATGCCATCCGTGCGGTCCTGGACGTACAGCGCGTGCAGCAACTTCTCTCGCAGAATGCCCTCGTCGTACGCGGCACTCCCGATCAGATCGCGCTCGCCGAGAAACTGGTTGAGGATTTAGACAAGGCTCGTCCTGAAGTCATCGTTGATATCGCTGTGATGCAGGTAAGCAAAGACCGTTCGCGCACCCTGGGCCTGAGCCCGCCCACCAGCGCCACCGTTGCCCTGCAGAGCAATATCAACAACACCACGACAACTACTGGGACAACGACCGGTGGCGTCGGAGGCACAGTCTCGTCAACCTCGGGGACCCCTGGCATCAACCTGAACAGCCTCGCCAACCTGAACGCGACGAACTTCCAGGTGACGATCCCCTCGGCGAACCTGTCTGCTGTGATGGGTGACAGTGACACCAAGCTGATTCAGAATCCGCAAATTCGTGCGCTCGATGGACAGAAGGCTTCGCTCAAGATTGGCGACCGCGTACCGGTCGCGACCGGATCGTTCCAGCCCGGCATCGGTGGCGTTGGTATTAACCCGCTGGTTAATACGCAGTTCCAGTATCTAGACGTAGGCGTCAACATCGAAATCACGCCCCACGTGCACGCCGGACGCGAAGTCACCCTGAAGATCACAATGGACGTTTCGGCCGTCACCGGACAGTCCGAACATCGGCGGCATCAGCCAGCCCATCATCGGACAGCGCAAAATCGAGCACGAAATCCGCCTTAAGGACGGCGAGGCCAACCTGCTGGGAGGAATTATGGAAGACCAGCAGACGAGGCAGTTGACCGGCATCCCCGGCCTGGCGCAGATTCCGATCCTCAAATATCTCTTCGGTCAGACCACGCAGGACCATTCAGAAAACGAGATCATTTTCGCGATCGTGCCGCACATTATTCGCAGCACGGACGTGAACGAAGTCAACCAGCGCGCCATCGACATCGGTACCTCGACAACCATCGAGTTGCGTCACGTGAACAAGCCCACTCCGTCGATCACGTCGGTGCCTACTCCGGCAAGTCAGAATCAGACTCCGGCGAATCCGGCTCCGGCGGCTCAGCCGCAGAGCGCTGCACCCGCGACCAACGGACCGGTCCCAAGCGGCACGGCTAGCTTCTTGTTCGATCCGCCGACTATTCAAGCGGTGAAGGACAAGACATTCATGGTGAACCTGCTGATTTCGGGTGCGCAGAACGTTTATTCCGTCCCCGTGCAGTTGAACTACGATCCGAAGATGGTGCAACTGGTAAACGTGTCGAACGGCGGCTTCCTCTCGCAGGATGGCCAGGCCGTAGCCGTGGTTCACCGCGAGGATGAAACCATCGGACAGTCGCAGATCACCGTCACGCGCCCGCCTGGCGCTGGAGGAGTCTCCGGCCAGGGAGCTGTCGTCACCATAACGTTCGAGGCTAAGGCCAGTGGACAGACTCCTCTGACCATCACTCGTGGCGGCGCCCGCGATCCGGGTTTGCAGGCCATTACGGTGAACGGCGCGCAGGCAGCAGTCACGGTGCAGTAGGAAACGCTGGCCGCGACCAGATTGTCCAAGCGGCGACGCGGCAAGAGAATGCCGCCCACAGTCTGCCCTTAGCTTGTCAAAGGAGCGCAAGCCGTGGTCTGGCAATCCGGGCTATTGGCAAGCCCCGGGAGGAGTGAAAGAATAGTTACTAGGCCGCAAATTCTCTTCGCTCAAGCGTTCTCAATTTAGATGTCACCGACGCCACAATCCGGGCCAGGCGCGAAATCCCAACAGGGTTTCACGCTTCTCGAACTCATCGTTGCCGCGACGATCCTCTCGATCCTGACCCTTATGGCTCTCCCGCTGGCGCGGGTCACGATTCAGCGTGAGAAGGAAAAACAGCTCCGCCACTCTCTCTGGGAGATGCGGGACGCCATCGACCGCTACAAAGAAGCGGCCGACCGCGGAGCCTTTCAGACTAAGGTCGACAGCATGAATTACCCGCCTGATCTCGAAACTTTAGTAAAGGGAGTCGAGGCTCAAGGCGGCAAGAAAATTCGCTTCCTGCGTTCTATTCCTGTAGACCCGATGACCAAGAGCACGGAATGGGGCTTGCGGTCCATGCAGGACGATGCTGATTCCGATTCCTGGGGCGGACAGAACGTGTTCGATGTCTACACCAAGTCGCAGGGCACGGGTCTCGACGACACGAAGTACAAGGACTGGTAAATGCTACGGGGCGAAAGAAAAATTCGGGTGCCGCATTTCTCATCTTCTTCGCGAGAAGTGGGGACTTTAGCCAGCGCCAAGAGTCAGCGTAATTCGAGCCGAGGTTTTACCCTCCTTGAATTGATGGTCGTCATCAGCATGATCATGATCCTGATGGCGGTTGCTGTCCCCGTCTACAACCAGTCCATTGTGCAGGCACGCGAATCCGTTCTTCGCTCGAACCTGAGCACACTGCGCAACGTGATCTCGCAGTACACCCTCGACAAACAAAAAGCTCCGCAGTCTCTCGACGATCTGGTCACGGCAGGATACCTGCGACAGATTCCAATCGATCCCATGACACGTCAGCCCAACTGGGAGCCAAAACAAGAAGACGTCATGATGGCGGTCGATCAGCAGGACCCGGGAATCACCGACGTCCACTCTGCCTCCAGCGGAACCGCCAGCGACGGCACCGCTTACAGCACCTGGTGATTTTTTGTCACGCTGAGCGGGGCTTTTGTGCAGCGGAGTAAAAGTTGCGCTCTCAACTCATCCCCGCCTGAACCACAATCCTGCCCGAGTGCGAAGCGACGTTCGGACGCGTAATTTGAATCCTCGCGTCCTCACCAAGTAACATCTATTCATGCCCGTCGAAACGGAAATCCAGGCTCCTACCTTCATCCGCGCGCCGCGCGGCAATTCCATCACTTGCAAAGGCTGGCAGCAGGAAGCCGCCATGCGCATGCTCATGAACAACCTCGACGAAGAAGTTGCCGAGCGCCCGAAAGACCTTGTCGTGTATGGCGGAACGGGGCGCGCCGCGCGGAGTTGGGAAGCCTATCGCGCCATCGTCGAAACTCTGAAGAAACTGGCGAACGACGAAACTTTACTGGTGCAGTCGGGCAAGCCCGTGGGCGTGTTCAAAACGCACGATCATGCGCCACGCGTACTCATCGCAAATTCGAATCTCGTCGGACACTGGTCGAATTGGGAGAAGTTCAATGAACTCGAGCGCGCCGGCCTCATGATGTACGGGCAGATGACCGCCGGTTCGTGGATTTACATCGGCTCGCAAGGAATCGTTCAGGGAACATTTGAAACTTTCTCGGCGGCGGGTGAGAAGCACTTCGGCGGGGATCTCGCGGGCAAACTGATCGTGAGCGGCGGAATGGGCGGAATGGGCGGAGCGCAACCGCTAGCAGCGACCATGACCGGCGCGGCGTTTCTGGGAATTGACGTGGATCCGGAGCGCATCAAGAAGCGACTTAAGACCGGTTACTGCGACTTCATGGTGACGACGCTCGACGAAGCGCTGCGCATTCTGAAGAACGCGGTGCGCAAGAAGGAAAACGTCTCGGTAGGCTTGGTGGGGAATTGCGCCGACGTGATTCCGGAGTTGGCGGAGCGCGGCGTGGTTCCTGACATTCTTACCGACCAGACGTCGGCGCACGATCCGCTCAATGGATATGTACCGAACGGCATAACGCTTGAAGAAGCGCTGGAGTTGCGCAAGAGCGATCCCAAGGCGTATCAGGAGAAGTCTCTGGATGCGATGGCGCGGCACGTGGAAGGCATGCTGCGCTTGCAGAAGATGGGCGCGGTCACGTTCGACTACGGCAACAACATACGCACCTTCGCCTTCCAGCGCGGCGTGAAGAGTGCCTACGACTTCCCGGGATTCGTGCCGGCCTATATTCGTCCGTTATTTTGCGAAGGCCGTGGACCATTCCGCTGGGTGGCGCTGTCGGGCGAGGCTTCCGACATTCATGTCACCGATGATCTGGTGCTGGATTTATTCCCCGAGAACCGCATACTGCGACGTTGGATTGATCTCGCTCGCAAGCGCATCAAGTTCCAGGGCCTGCCGGCGCGTATCTGCTGGCTGGGTTATGGAGAACGCGCCGAATTCGGTTTGGCCATGAATGCTCTGGTGAAGAAGGGCAAGATTAAGGCGCCGATCGTGATTGGCCGCGACCACCTCGACTGCGGCTCGGTGGCTTCTCCGTTCCGTGAGACAGAAAGCATGAAAGATGGCAGCGACGCGGTCGCCGATTGGCCGTTGCTGAACGCACTGCTCAACACCGCGGCGGGAGCATCGTGGGTCTCAATTCACAATGGCGGAGGCGTGGGCATTGGCTACTCGCTGCATGCGGGACAAGTCACCGTGGCTGACGGCAGCGACGAAATGGCGAAGCGGATCGAACGTGTGCTTACGACGGATCCTGGCATGGGCGTGATCCGGCACGTGGACGCGGGGTACGACGAGGCGAAGGAATTCGCGAAGAAGGCGGGCGTGAAGGTGCCGATGGAGACACAATGAACATCCACCACGGAGGCACAGAGACACGGACTACCGATGGCCGTTTGTGTGCGGATGTAACGCAAGGGACCATCGGAGCCTCCTGGAGCACAGGTGGCTAAACAATCGATACTCCTACTGGCCAACATTGACCAGTTGATCACGCTAGTCTCTGATTCCTCACGACCCGGTCCGCGCCGCGCCTCTAACCTCAAACAACTTGGCATCATCGAGAACGGAGCGGTCCTCTGCGTCGGCGGCAAGATCGTCTCCGTCGGCACAACTAAACAAGCCCTGCGCGATCCGTGGCTGAAGAGGAACCGCAAGAAGGTTACGGAAATCGACTGCTCCGGCAAGGTCGTGCTCCCTGGCTTTGTCGATTCGCACACGCATCCGGTCTTCGTCAGCCCGCGACTGGTCGATTTCGAAAAGCGGATTGAGGGCGCGTCCTACGAGGAGATTGCGGCGGCAGGAGGCGGAATCCGGTCGAGCCTGGAAGGCGTGCGAAAAGCGGCGAAGACTGCACTCACTGATAAAGTGCTCACCGTTCTGCACGACATGGCGGCCTACGGCACGACCACGGTTGAAGCCAAATCAGGCTACGGACTGACCGTCGAATCGGAGATGAAATCGCTGGAGGCCATCCGGGAGGCGGCGTCCCGCTGGCCAGGAACGGTCGTAGCCACGCTGATGGGAGCCCACGTCGTCCCAAAAGAATATAACAATCGCTCACAAAAGTATGTTGAGGCCGTCTGTATAGAGATGATTCCGCAGGCGGCAAAGCGGAAGCTCGCCCAATTTGTGGACGTGTTCTGCGATAAGGGAGCGTTTACGGTGGCGGAGACGGAACAGATCTTTGCTGCGGCTGAACGACATGGTTTGAGCGTGCGAGCGCACATGGGCCAGCTTTCCGAGACGCATCTGGGGCCGCTTCTTGCGCTTTAATCCGGCATCGTTCGATCATATGGACCACGTGAACGATGACGACATTCTGCAACTGGCGAAGCGCGATACTGTGGCGACACTCGTTCCGGGAGCCAATTATTTCCTGGGGCTGAAAGAATATCCGAAAGCGCGCCGGCTGATTGATGCAGGCGTGCCGGTGGCGCTGGCGACGGACTACAATCCCGGAACATCGCCGACAATCAGCATGCCGATGGCAATGTCGCTGGCATGCACGCACATGAAGATGTCGCCGGCGGAAGCGGTAGCGGGCGCAACAATTAATGGAGCATGGGCACTGCGCGTGGCCGACCGCAAGGGGAGCATCGAGCCGGGGAAAGATGCCGATCTGGCGGTGTTCTCGGTGAACGATTACCGCGAAATTCCGTACTGGTTTGGATCCAATCGCTGCGCGATGACGGTACTGAATGGAGTGATAGCGTCTCGCGAGTGAACTTTTGCGGGGCGAGCTCCGTATCAAACTGGAAGCAGCGCTCCGTTCGATTCCAGGGTACCGACGAAACGTACCAATTTCGACCCTTAAGAGCCGGGGAACAACGATTTAGGAAACGATCCTATTCAAAATTTCCTGAGGAAAACTATGAAGCGAACTATTGCAGTAATGACATTTCTTGTACTGACACTCTCGCTGGCCACCGCGCAACGACTGCCCGAGACCGCGAGGCCCGAGAATTACAAACTCACCTTCACGCCCGATCTCGAGAAAGCCAACTTTGCGGGCGACGAAACTATCGCGATCCGGGTGCTGAAGCCCACCTCAGACATCACGTTGAATGCGGTGGATATTGACTTCCACGAGGTCACCATCACGAGCGGCGGCACGACACAGAAGGCTGCGGTGAAGCCTGACAAAGAGAAAGAAATGGTCGTTCTGACCGTCGAGAAACCACTCGCCGCGGGTCCGGGGACGGTTCATATTACGTACACGGGCATTTTGAATAGCGAGATGCGTGGGCTGTACCTGGGGAAGGACGATCAAGGCAGGAAGTACGCCGCGTCGCAGTTTGAAGCCACCGACGCGCGACGTGCGTATCCGTCGTTTGATGAACCGGACTACAAGGCAACGTTCGACATCACGGCGGTAGCTGACAAAGGAATGGCTGCCATCTCGAACCAGAAAATCGTGTCAGACACTCCGGGCCCGGGCGACAAACACACGGTGAAATTTGCTACGACGGCGAAGATGTCGTCGTACCTGGCGGCGCTGGTAGTGGGGAACTTCGAGTACATCGAGGGCGAGGCCGACGGGATTCCGATTCGCGTTTACGCCACCACTGGAAAGAAAGATACCGGCAAGTTTGCTCTCGAGGTTGCCAGCGACGTTCTGCGCTACTACGACAAATATTTTGGGATCAAGTATCCCTACGGGAAGCTGGACCTAGTCGGGCTGCCGGATTTCTCCGCGGGCGCGATGGAGAATACTGGCTGCATCACCTTCCGCGAAGTGCTGCTTCAGATTGATGAGAAGCAAGGATCGGTGGACCTGAAGAAGACGATCGCCAGCGTGATCGCGCACGAAATGGCACATCAGTGGTTCGGTGACCTGGTCACGATGAAGTGGTGGGATGACGTCTGGCTCAACGAAGGGTTCGCCACTTGGATGTCAAGCAAGCCGGTGGAAGCATTCAAGCCGGAATGGAATTTCGCATTGGACGATGTGAGCGGGACCGGCGGAACGCTAAACGTGGATGCGCTGGCCGCCACGCGGCCCATCCATCAGGCGGCAGAGACTCCGGCGCAGATTCAGGAGTTGTTTGATGGAATCGCCTACGGCAAGGCGGCGTCGGTGCTGCGCATGTTGGAGTCGTATCTCGGCGAGGAGACGTTCCGCGCCGGCGTGAACGCGTATCTGAAGCAACATGAATACGCCAATGCGACGGCGGAAGATTTCTGGGATGCGCAGGCGAAAACTTCCAAGAAGCCCGTGGACAAGATCATGCCTACGTGGGTGAAACAGGCGGGTGCTCCCATTCTTAATGTGAAGTCACAGTGCTCGGGTAGTTCCACGACCGTCACGTTAACCCAGCAACGCTATTACACCGACCGGAATAAATTTATTGAACCGAACGATCAGCTTTGGCAAGTTCCGCTGTGCATGAAGGGATCGTCAACGGTCAGCGGCGCGCCCAAGTGCGAGCTACTCACCAAGAAAGAAGAAACGTTTACGTTGAACGGCTGTTCGAACTGGGTTCTAGCCAATGCGGGAGCGACCGGGTACTACCGCACCGGATATACGCCGGAAGCGGTACGAGCACTGGCCATCGATGCGGAAACCAAGCTGACTCCCGCGGAACGCATCGCATTACAGGCTGACATCTGGGCGTCCGTGCGAGTGGGACGGGAACCGGTAGGAGATTATCTGGCATTCGCGCAGGGTCTGCAGTCAGATCGGAATCGTGCCGTGCTGGAAGATGTGCTGGGGCGGCTCAACTACATCGGGCTGTACGTGGTGAGCGACAACGACCGCAGCTCCTTCCGGAACTGGTTGCGGGAATACATCGCTCCCACGATGAAGGAATTGGGATGGGAGGCAAGACCGGGCGAGCCCGACGAGCAGAGGACTCTGAGGTCCCGAGTGTTTAACGCGCTGGGCTATGATGCGCGTGATCCGGAGGCGCTGGCGGAGGCGCGCAAGATCGCCGATCAGGCACTGGCGAATCCGGCGTCCGTGGATCATGAGTTGGCGAGCAGTGCGTTTCCGCTGGCGGCGTTGAATGGAGATGCTGCGTTCTACGATCGCGTGATGGCGGCGGTAAAGAATGCCAAGTCGCCCGAGGAGTACTACCTTTACCTCTTCACGCTTCCGCAGTTTGGCGATCCCGCGCTGCTTCAGCGCACGCTGGACTTCGCGATCTCACCGGATGTCCGCTCGCAGGATGCACTGGGTGTTGTCACGAGTGTGATGTCGAATCCCACGGGGCAAAAGCTGGCATGGGACTTTGTCCGCCAGCATTGGCCAGAGGTTGAAAAGGCCGGTGGGCCCTTTGCCAGCGCTGAAGTGGTGGGAGCCACCAGCGTATTCTGCGATGTGGGAATGCGGGACCAGGTAACGGAATTCTTCACCGCTCACAAGGTCGCGGCAGCAGAGCGCAGTTACCGGCAGTCGATTGAACGAATCAACAACTGCGTGGATTTGAAGTCGCAGCAGGGGACGCAGTTGGCGTCTTGGCTGGGCCAGCATGGCACTGCCGGCGGCAAATAATAGAGTTGTTGTTGAGGCACGGCCCGGGCGCCATCCCGGGCCGTTTTTCTTTGGCCTAGGGCACGACAGGCAGCACAAGATGCGACGGCAGAGTGGGTGAGCAGTAGATCCGCTGCGTCGCGGCAACGAAGTCCGATGCCGCTGCTTTGTAGATGCTGGGCACAAACTTTTGCGGGTTGCGGTCGATCACGGGAAACCACGTGGACTGAATCTGCACCATGATGCGGTGTCCCTTGAGGAAGACGTGGTCGTGATCGCGCAGAGGAATGTTCCATTCCGTGGGCTGGTTGGCGATCAGCGGGTGCGGTTTCTCGTAGCTGGCGAGATAGCGTCCGCGGCGGACTTCCATGGCGATCGGTAGCTCATAACCGTTCAGAGATTGAGCGTACTGGCCGGGCTTCGGGCCCTCGTCGGGATTCCACGCGTTCTTCTGCGCGTCCTGCGGATATACGTCAATCAGTTTCACGACGAAGTCGCTGTCGGTGCCGGAGGTCGAGGCGAAGAGGTTGGCTGCGAGCGGTCCGGTGATGGTGAGGTCGTGGTCGAGCGGCTCGCTGACGAAGGTGAGGACGTCGGGACGCTCGTCAACGAAGCGCTGGTCGGCGACTTCCCAGGTGCGCCAATCGCCGGCGGGATACGTCGGCGAAATCGGACGCTGGCGATAGGGCACGGGATTCGCGGGATCGGAAATGTATTCGCGGTAAGCCTTGTCGGCTTTGGCGTCTGGAGCGGTGAATGAAAGCGTGCCGTCGGCGTGCAGATAGAGGTTGGTAGGCTTCGTTTCTTTCGGTGGCCATACGGCGTAGGTGTGCCATGTGTTCGATCCACTCTGAAACGTGCTGGCCTGCCATGCCGGCTTTTCGCCGTTGCCGTGCAGATAATAGCGAAAGAAGGGCGCCAGGATGTTCTCGCGGAACTCGCGGGAGGTTTCGTGACCAGCAAACGGAATCAGACCGATGCTTCGCCCTTGGCGTCCCAGCCATTCGCCGTGAAACCACGGACCGGCGACGATGAAATTCGTGTGATCGGGATCGTTTTCTTCGGCGTGGCGGAAAATTTGCCAGGGTCCCCAGGGATCTTCCTGATCCCAGAACCCGGCGACATTCAAGTTGGGAACCGTCGAGGAATGAAGTTGATTTACCCATGCCTCTTTCTTCCAGAATTCGTCGTAGTCCGGATGATCAATGCTCGAGTTCCAGTAAGGAATCGAGCCGTGAAGATATTTGGTATTGATGTTCGAGAGAGGACCAAGGTCGAGATACCACTGGTAGGTGTCGTAGGTCTCGAAATCGAAATGAGTGTTCTTGTTCTTGTCAGCCTGCTCCATGACTGCATATTCAAAGTCGTAACTCTCGCGCAGTGCGCCAAACCGGTGATCGTCGTCGTTCATCCATTGATCGACCGGCGAGGCCTGCTCGCTGATGGCCTTGAGCGCTGGATGCGGGTGCAGGAGTGTGAGCGCGGTCGTCAGCCCGTCGTAGGAGACGCCGTACATGCCGACTTTGCCGTTGTTGTTGGGAACGTTTTTTATCAGCCACTCGATGGAGTCGTAGGCGTCGGTGGTTTCGTTGGTCGCCTTGGGATCCTTCGGATCAACCCAGGAAGAGAGGTTGAAGACGCCTTCGGACTTGAAACGTCCGCGCAGGTTTTGAATGACGAAGATATAGCCGTCTTGCGCGAGTTCCTTGATGGAAGACGGCATCTGCTCGGGCGCCTTCTCGGGGACGCCGTAGGGTGTGCGGCGAAATAGAATAGGGAGCGGGCCCTGCTGGTCCACCGGAGTGAGGATCACTGTCTGAAGGTGCACGCCGTCGCGGACCGGAATCATGACTTCATGGATTGTGAACACGGGCTTCGTGGTGGGTTGCGGCGGAGTCTGTTGAGCAGCGGCGGATATCGCGAGAACCAGGGGTAGAACAAATCGCAGGGTGGATGAGCGCACCAGTTTCCTCCGGGCACTTTCAGGTTGAGATAGACTGAGGGGCGAAGTATATCAATGTGCGGTACGCTGGGGAAACCGCCGGTGCGGTACTCGAGACTCCTGCGTCGAAACCCGATCATCTAAGAAACATCCTTCGTTCAGAACTTTTAGAAAGAGAGCAATCATGAGCAAGAGCAAGGGTTACGCTGCGCTGAGCGCAAAAGCTGCGCTGGCTCCATATTCGTTCGAAAGACGCGAGCCACGGAAGCACGATGTCGTCATCGCCATCAAATATTGCGGGATTTGTCACTCTGATATTCACCAGACGCGCGATGAGTGGAGCGACTACCAGGAAGAATCGATCTTCCCGATGGTTCCGGGGCACGAGATCGCGGGAGTCGTGACCGCGGTCGGCAGCGGAGTTACAAAACACAAAGTGGGCGACAAAGTGGGCGTCGGGTGCTTTGTGGACTCATGCCGCACCTGCGCCGAATGCAAACGCGGGCTCGAGCAGTACTGCTCGGTGCAAACTGTTTGGACTTACAACGGGCGCGACAAGGAAGGCACGCCAACCTACGGCGGTTATTCGGACCATATCGTCGTGGACGAAAACTATGCGTTGCGCATGCCCGCGAACTTGCCTCTGGATGCTTGCGCTCCCCTGCTCTGCGCCGGAATCACGCTCTACTCGCCGCTGCGGCATTGGCAGGCCGAACCGGGCAAGAAAGTGGCGATCATTGGAATGGGCGGACTCGGGCACATGGGCGTGAAGTTGGCACATGCACTCGGCGCGGAGGTGACTGTGCTTAGCCAGTCGTTGAAGAAACAGGCGGACGGCAAGCGGATGGGCGCCGATCATTTTTATGCGACTTCCGATCCCGAGACGTTCACTAAGCTGGCCGGCCGTTTTGACCTGATCATCAACACGGTTTCCGCGCAGATTGATTGGAACAGTTATTTGAACCTGCTGACGATGGATGGATCCCTGGTGCTCGTTGGTTTACCGGCGAAAGACATTCCCGTCGCGGCATTTTCGCTGACCGCAAAGCGCCGCAGTCTGGCCGGATCACAGATTGGAGGCATTCGCGAGACGCAGGAAATGCTGGATTTCTGCGGGAAACATGGCATCGCTTGCGACATCGAGGTCGTCCCTATTCAGAAAGTGAATGAGGCTTACGAGCGGGTGTTGAAAAGCGACGTGCGCTATCGGTTTGTGATTGATATGGCTTCGCTGTAGGTCCGTGCTCGCGTTGAGGGATGCTGCGAACAACCTCTCTGCGAACAGGGCGCGCAACACGTTAGAAGAGGCGGCCCATCGAGAAGTTCACGCGGCTTTGCCCGGTGGGGCTAACACTGGCTGCCAGGGCGATCGGACCGACAATGGTGTCGGCGATGACTCCGAGATTAAAGGTGCCGCGCACCACGACTGGGCCGGGGTCTCCTGACGAACTCCCGAAGGCGCTTCCGGCCTCATACCATCCACCCCAGTAGATCCTGTTTCCTACGAGTGCCGGCAGGCGGTAGAGTTCGCGGCGGAAGCCGAGCGACGAGTAGGCGTAGTGGTTACCGAGGAATTCCTGCGGAAGATACGCGCCTAGGCGGAATGGCCCGCCGAGCGAGAAGACCTGGAACGGGCCCGCAGAGCCGCGGAAGGTCGTTCCACCAGAGGCGGCGAAGAACAGAGACGTCTTAAAGCCGAGGGGAACAAAGCTTGAGGTCTGCACATCGAGTTGGCCGATGGGGTGGGCCAAGCCTGGACTCTGCAGCACACGCGAGAGCGTGGCGACGATGCGAGTTCCGCTGCTGGGGACCGCCGGGTTGTCCTGTGTATCCCAGACATAGCGCGCGCGGAATTCTCCCGTGCTGCCATCGACGATGGGCAGGCCCGCGCCGCCGATCAGCGGACTCAGCTTGCCGCTGAAGATTTCGTAACCGAAGCGGAATTCACTGCGGCGTCCAGAGCGCCCAATATCGAAGCCGCCCCCAGCCCGCTCGTCACCGAAAACGGCAACGCGTGTGATCCCAGTAAACGAGTTGCGGGCGAATTTGGACGCGAAGGCATAGGGAGCTACGAAATATTTCGACATCGCAATCGGCTGGTAGTACTCGCTAGCGGCCAGATTGCTCGAGCCAAAGAGAAGATCGTTACGCCACTCGCCCCCACGACCGGCAATGTCCATAAAGGTCACGCGCGCCCCAGCAGAAAAATCGAATGCTGCGACGCCAGAGCCGGTGACGTTAACCGCCAAGTCTACGAATGGTGGTCCGTAGGTTTTGTCGTGCGCGGTCACCCGTAGAGACGTCACTCCGTTCTGGGTGAAGCCTTCGTAGCCGAGACGGCCGAACTGGCCCTCTCCCGCGATGCGGGTCAGCTGAGTATCGAGAGTGGGCAAATCGAGCGTACCTTTCAGCGCTTTGCTGATCCGCTTCTGCAGTCGGCGATTGGTGTCGGGATTGGCGCCCGTAACTTCGACGGCTTCGATCTTCTGCGGTAGCGGATGTTTCCGCGCGGCACGAGCGTCGAGATACTGCTGCCACTCCGCCGGATCCTGGATAGCAAGCGGCAAAAGGTCAGCAGATTTGCTGGCCGCACTCTGGTAGCCCAGTGCGATCAGGTCCTTCACACGGGCGTAGTCGGTGGCGAAGTAGCCCTTCATATCCACGCTGATGTTCGCCTTGGCCAGCAGCATGGAGCGATGTTCGTTTTGGGTGATCATGACATCCACAGCACGAGTCAGCACGCCCGTCAGGGTCTGAAGCTCGGCGCGGTCGCCGGGCGGAAGCCGCAACTCGACTGAGATCACTGCGTCGGCATTCATCGCGAGGACGGTCTCCACGGGAATGTTTTGCACCATGCCACCATCGGCCAATACGCGGCCATTGATTTCCACCGGAGTAAACACGCCCGGGATTGCCATGGAAGCACGCACCGCCTGGGCAATGGGACCATCGCGAAGCACGACCGCTTCTCCGCTTTGCATATCGGTGGCAACGCAACGGAATGGAATCGGCAGATCGTCAAAGGGAACGCCGGACTCCGAGAAACCGATGCGATCGAGTAGTAGTCCAACGCCGTGACCGGAGTTGAAACCGTTAGGCGCGCTGAGTCCATGCTTCAGGCCAAGCGGGGCTTCGATCAGAAAGTCTCGACGATCCTGCTTGCGGCGATAGGAAAGCTGGCTGTAGGTGGGCTCGGGGAGAAAGGCTTCGTCCCAGTCGATCTTTTCGGCAAACTTCTGGATCTCGGCCGGCGTCATGCCGCTCGCGTACATAGCGGCGATGATGCTGCCCATGCTGGTTCCCGCGATGCGATCCACCGGGATCTGATTTTCTTCCAGCCACTGAATCACCCCGATTTCGGCAAGGCCGAGCGCACCCCCGCCGCTGAGGGCCAAGCCGATGCGCGGGCGATGCGGAGCGAGCACCGTTGGCGCGGCCTGCGCAGGAGCATCCTGCGCGAGCACCGACTGTGGGCTTGTGGCTGTAAGCAGAGCGATAAGTGCCGACCGGATGAATGCAAAGCGATGTGCTGATTCCATGGGCGCTCCTGCGCTGCGGAAGCAAATTGCACGACTTCAGGGTGAGAGAAAAAGGTTAGCAGGTTTGAGTGAATCGAATCAGCACTATGCGCTTAGAGCAAGCTTACTTCGATGGGGCAGGCGCTGGCGTCTGCGACGCACGCACCTGTTCCACGACGCTGCGCACTGCCGCGATCACGAGCTCGGGGCGGTCGCTCTGAATGTAGTGGCCGCTGTTTTTCGCGATCATCTGCGTACCGCGCGTGGAAAGATGCGCCAGTTCTTCCTGCATTTTCTCCCATGCGTCGTTGGTGGGCTTGGCCAGATCTGGAGGGAGACTCGCCGAGGGCTTGTCGGGATCGTGCGACAGTACAGCCAAGGGCATGTCGCCGAGCGTTCCAGAGGCGGCGGTCTGGGCTGCGCTCTCAGAAAACGACTTCAGCTCGGCAGCAGATTCGCGCAGAGCAGTGGAAGTTGCATTCGGCAGCCCGCTGCAACGGTTCGTCATCGCAGAGAGCTAGCAATCGAGGAACTCCGAAAGGCATCGTGAATTCGAGGAATTCAGTCTTCGCGGACTGGGTAGCGGCCATGTTCTTCAGATCCGGCGGGAAGCGATTCTTCCTGGTCGGGATGCGAGGCGTCGACCAGTACCATGCCGGCGACTTCATTGCGGTAGAGGCTGGCAAAAAGGCGCACGTCGTATCCGCCCATGGAATGGCCGACGAGAATGTAGGGCGGCGCAATCTTCGCGGCCTGCAGCAAGCGTGTGCAACTCTTCGGCGATCGACCTTGCTCGTGCGCGGGCGGGAACTGGAGTCGCTGTAGCCGAGTCCAGCACGATCGTAGGAACAGACGCGAGCGAACTTCGCGATCTCTGGTTGTACCTTGCGCCACGAGAGGTAGGTGTCGCCGAGGCCCGAGTCGAGGATGACGGTGGGACTTCCCTCGCCCGTGCAGTCGATGTGCATCTTGCAGCCGCCGACATCGACGAGGCGTCCGGTCATGGGATTGAAACGGCGGTCGCGGGCCTCGGAGATGTTCTCGTAGAGGAATCCGGCGACTGCCAGAACCACGAAGCCACACGAGCAGGACCCGGAGAATGCGGCGGAGCCACGGTGCGAGACGGCGCTGAAGGGGACGCGACGTTATGCATTTCTGAGTACGACAGCGAGGACGCAAGCGCCGCACGCCGCACTGTCCGCATTCTACATGACGGGCGGCACGGTGATGCCCATGACCGCCAGCGTACGGATCAATTCGCGGCGAACGACCGCGACTGTGGCCAGCAGGAATTGCTTTCGCTTTTCATCCGGCTCGCTGAGGATGGGATGGCGATGGTAGAAGGTGTTGAAGAGCTGTGCGAGCTGGAAGACGTGCTTGGCGAGGTATGCGGGTTCGGTGGTGGCGATGCACTGGTCGACGACGTAGCGAAGTCTTGGAGGCCGCCAGCCAGAGTTCCCAGATTTCGTTGGCGTCGTCTGCGGTCAGATACTTGCCAGAGGTCTGCGGCATGAGGCCTTGCGCAGCTACGTCATCGACTGAAAGTATCGGGATCAAGGCCGGCCTTCCTGAAGATGCTGGTCGCGCGCACGACGGCGTATTGGGCGTAGGGCCCGGTTTCGCCTTCGAAGCTGAGCGCTTCTTTGAAATCGAAGGCAATCACCGACTGCTTGGTGTACTTCAGCATGAAGTAGCGCAGCGCGCCGATGGCGATCTGCGTGGCAATTTGTTGGCGCTCAGGCTCGCTGAGCTGCGGATGGCGGGAGTCGACTTCTTTCTTCGCTGAGGCGATGAGCTGGTCGAGCAGATCGTCGGCTTTCACGCCGAAACCCTTGCGCCCGCTGACCTCGATGAAAGGACGCGTCTTGTCTTCTTCGCTCAGGTCGTAGCCGAGTTCGGCGGCGCAGCGCGGAGTCAGCACGACCATCTCGTAGGAAAAGTGCGTGTAGTGGTCGGCGGCTTCGTCCGTGACCCAGACCGCGCAGAGCTTCGATCACGGTGTTCTGCGCTTCCGACTGGCGGGCGTCGATGACGTTGTAGATTTCGGCCACGTCGCCGAAGTGGGGATGATCTTTTTCGCCATCGGTGGTTGAAATCCAGCAGTCGTGCTCGTTCGGATAGCGGTAGAACTTGCGATAGCCGAAGTCGCGGCCGAGCAGCCCGAACTTCCACATGTGGTAGGCGATGTCCTTGCCGACGTAGCCGACGGTTCCGTTGGAGCGGACGATGACTTTCTGGTCTTCCTCGGAGACGCCATCGAGGTCTTCGTGCAACATCCGAGCTATCGACGGCCTCCGTCGGCTTTCGGCTGTTCTCAGTTCCCGCCCGTCGCATCACCCAGCAGCCTTTGTTCTTGCCTTCACTCTCGAAGGTGAGCACGCCGCTTTCTTTCAGCTTGGTGAAGGCCGCGTCCCAGAAGTGCAGGTGCAGGATTTCGCTCTCGCGCGGCAGGAAGTCGTATTCGATGTCGAGACGGTCCATGGTCTCGAGATGGCGGCGGAGCACGGCGATCGAAATCAGTTCGGCAATGGCCGCGATCTCGCTGGTGGCGTCTTCGATTCCGTGCAGCGTCTGCGGCCCGGACCTGCAAGTTCTGCTTGTCTTCCGCGTACCACTGTGAAACGCGCGCATACAGATCCCAGCAGTAGTAGTCGAAGCGCGGCTGGCGGGCGAGGGCTTCGATTTCTGCGCGAGATTTCTTTTCGATGTGCAAGAAGCCGACCACGACGTCAGCCACCTGCACGCCGGTGTTGTCGATGTAGTTCTGAATGTCGACTTCCCTTCCCGCATAGCGCAGCAGGCGAACAAATGTGTCGCCGAGAATGGCGTTGCGCAGGTGCCCGATGTGCGCTGCCTTGTTGGGATTGATGCTCGAGTGCTCGACCAGAATCTTGCCCGGAGGAATCGCAGCGGGCGGCTTCTGTCGGCGGCGAGAGCGGCGGCCATCCACGCGCGGTCGATTTTGACGTTCAGGTAGCCAGGAGGAGCGACCTGCATCTCGGCGATGCCTTCGACTGAGCCGATCTCGGCGCGAATCGCCTCGGCAATCTTCAACGGCGCCGAGCGCAGTGGCTTGGCGAAAGGGAAAATGGGGATGGCGAAGTCGCCGAGTTCGACCTTAGGAGGCTGATCTACAACGACCCGGGGCAGAGCGACGCCGGAATGGCGGCGCTCGAGACACTCCAGCACGCGCTGGGCAAGACGCTGTTCGAGAAGACGATACAAGGAGACCTCTAAGCTATTGAAGAAACAGTGATTTTATCAGAGTGAGCGACCGGCGCACGTTTGACGGAGATTCGGAGCTTCCCTATGATGAAAGTTCCGTCGTTGGTCATCGGTCATTGGTCGCTGGCCCAGAGTGCTGTCTGGTTGGTGGTGGATAGTGCTGTAGCTCATGATGATTCGGCCAACGGCGAACGACTCACGACCAACGACGGTTTTCCGTATGCGCATTGCCTACCTAGAGTGTTTTTCCGGCATGAGTGGCGACATGTTTCTTGGCGCCCTGGTGGATGCCGGAGTACCGGCGTCTGTGCTTCAGAAGACCGTCGCGGAGCTGGGAGTCGGGGCGCGGCTGGAGATTACACGAGTCGTTCGCAGCGGGATTTCGGCGACGAAGGTGGACGTTTGGGTGGACGGCGAGAAGGATCTGCCCCGCGAGGAGTACTGGGCACAACAGGATTTGGCACAAGTGTCCTTCTCCGCGAGAAGCGTGCACGAGCATAAACACGATCACGAGCACGGTCACGAACATCATCAGGCCCACGGGGATTCCTCTGCGGAGGCGACTGCAAGAGCGGGGGCTCCCGCGCCACACGAGCACTCGCACTCCCATGAGCATGGGCGCGGGTTGACGGAGATTCGCGAGATTATTGGGAAGGCTGCGATCAGCGATGCAACGAAGAAGACCGCCATCTGCCATCTTCGAGGCTCTGGGAGCGGCGGAGGCTAAGATTCATGCCACGTCCGTGGAGAAGGTGCACTTTCACGAGGTTGGCGCGGTCGACGCGATGGTCGACATCGTGTGCGCTGCGGTCGGTGCTGAGGCGTTGGGTGTGGATGAGATTGTATGTTCGCCCCTGAACGTCGGCGGCGGAACGGTGAAATGTGCGCACGGAACGTTTCCGGTGCCGGCTCCGGCAACCGTCGAGTTGCTGAAAGACGCGCCGGTATATTCGTCGGACGTACAGGCGGAGTTGGTCACGCCGACCGGCGCCGCCATCGTGAAGACGCTGGCACGACGATTTACCGCATTCCCGGCGATGAAGATTGAAAAGTCCGGCTATGGCGCGGGATCGCGCGATTTTCCGGGGCATCCAAATGTGGTGCGGTTGACGATGGGCGAGGCTGCCTCCACCCTGGCAGCCAAGACCGCGTCAGAAATGGTGACGGTGCTGGAAGCGAATCTGGATGATCTGAATCCGCAAGTGTTCGGATACGTGATGGATCGACTGCTGGAAGAAGGCGCGCTCGATGCCTTCGGGATGCCGGTGCAGATGAAAAAGAATCGTCCCGGAACGCTGCTGACCGTGCTTTGTAAGCCGGAAGACGCGAGCAAACTGACACAATTGATCTTCACCGAGACCACGACGCTCGGCGTGCGTCGGCGCGACGAGGTGCGTCAGACGCTGTCTCGGCGCTGGGAGAATGTGCGCACGCAATGGGGCGAGGTGCGAATCAAGATCGCAAGCATGAACGGAACCGTCACAAACTATGCACCCGAGTATGAAGACTGCCGGCGGATCGCGGCCGAACATCGCGTCCCTCTGAAGACGGTGATGCAGGAAGCGGCGCGGGCATACACGAACGGCGGGCGTTAAGACTTCACAACGAGAATTTTCAGAAGATTTCCAGAACTGGGGAGATGGCCGAGCAAAAAACAGTCGAGGTCCAGTCGAGTTATGACACCGTTGCCAGCGAGTACGCGCGACATATCTACGGCGAGTTGCGGCACAAGCCCCTCGACCGGCAATTGCTCGGCCGATTTGGGGATCGCGTAAAAGGCGCGGGCCTGACGTGCGATATCGGCTGCGGTCCGGGGCAAGTTGCACGGTATTTGCACGATCATGGAGTAGCAGCATGCGGCGTGGATTTGTCCCCCGGCATGGTGGAACGAGCCCGGCATTTGAATCCGGGCATCGAATTCACGCAAGGGAACATGCTGTCACTTGATGTGGTGGACGCGGCATGGGCGGGGATCACCGCTTTCTATGCCATCGTCAACCTTCCGCCGAACGACTTGGCGCCGGCGATGCGGGAGATGTACAGAGTTCTACAGCCAGGCGGCTTGCTGCTGCTGAGCTTCCACACCGGAGAAGAGATCGTGCATCAGGACGATCTGTGGGGCTGCAAAGTGTGCCTGGACTTTTATTTCTTTCGCACCGGGCAGGTAACTGATTGTTTGCGATCAGCAGGATTCGTGATCGAGGAGATTATTGAACGAGAGCCGTACTCACCCGATATTGAATATCAAAGTCGGCGAGCTTACATTTTTGCGCAAAAACCCATGACGAAGACAATATCCGCATGACGAAAAAGTTCTACATCACGACGCCGATTTACTACGTAAACGCACGCCCGCATATCGGCCACGCCTATACGACCCTCGCGTGCGACACGATTGCGCGGCGGCAGCGCCTGCTCGGCGCGGACACGTTCTTCCTGACTGGCACCGACGAACATGGGCAGAAGATCGAGCGGGCAGCGGAGGCCGCGGGTAAGACTCCGCAGCAGTATGCCGATGAGATTTCTGCGGAGTTCCGCAGCCTCTGGAAGCGGATGGGGATTTCAAACGACGACTTCATCCGCACGACCGAAGAGCGGCACACCAAGCGTGTGCAGCAGTTGTTCCGGAGAATTCGCGACAACGGGTTCATCTACAAGGGCACGTACACCGGCCAATACTGCGTGTCGGATGAACTCTACGTGGACGGTGCGCAGCCCGGCGACCTCTGCCCGACTTGCGGACGCATCACCGAAACTGTGCACGAAGAAAATTACTTCTTCAAGCTCTCGGCATTTCAGGACAAACTGCTCGAGTTGTATGCGAACCCGGAGTTCATCCGTCCGGAGACACGGCGCAATGAAGTGATTTCGTTCGTGAAGTCCGGCCTGCGCGATCTGTCGATCAGCCGCTCGACGTTTTCCTGGGGCATCCCGGTGCCGGACGATCCCGAAGCACGTGATTTACGTGTGGCTCGACGCGCTCGCCAACTACATCACGGCGATCGGCTACGGATCGTCGCACGCCGGCGCGCAAGAGGCGTTCAAGAAATACTGGCCGGCCGACGTGCACATGATCGGCAAAGAGATCGTGCGCTTCCATTGCGTGTACTGGCCGGCATTTCTGCTGGCGGCTGGACTTGCCCTTGCCGAAGAGCGATCGTGGCGCACGGCTGGCTGCTGTTTGAAGAAAGCAAGATGTCGAAGTCGCGCGGCAACATCGTGCGCACCGAGACGATTCTCGACGTGCTGGGCGCGGATGCGCTGCGCTACTTCCTGCTGCGCGAAGTCGTGTTCGGGCAGGATGGATCGTTTTCGTTCGACGCGCTGGTGCAGCGCTACAACTCCGATCTGGCCAACGGCCTTGGCAATCTGGCCAGCCGCACGTTGACCATGATTAACCGGTACTTCAAGGGCGAGGTGCCGTATCCGTCGCCAGGGGCGTCGAAGACCGCCGGCGACGGTGCGATTGCGGAGACGGCGCGGAAGACGATTCGGGAATTCGGAGTTCTGTTCGATCAGTTCCAGTTTTCGCGCGCGCTCGAAACGGCGTGGGGATTGGTCGCGGCAGTCGACAAATACATTGTCGAGAACGAGCCGTGGACGCTGGGCGAGAAGCAGGATGATGAGAGCCGGGCGCGGCTGGCCACGGTGCTGTACACGTCGGCCGAGGCGCTGCGCGTGGCGACGGCGCTGGCGCATCCGGTGATTCCGGATGCGACGGCGAAAATCTGGACGCAGATGGGGTTGGGCGACATCAAGAAACTTGCCCTGGCGAATTGGCTTGGGGGCAGTTGCCGCTGGGAACGAAGCTCGGCGAAGTGCAGCCCGGTGTTTCCGCGCGCGGACAAGAGCGCGATCGAAAGGATGCAAGCGATGGAAGAGCAGAGGCGGGTCCGGTGGTGGACGAGGCGAAGGAAGCTGCCGCGGCACGGCTGCACCTGCGGGGGCGGCTCCGGCAGCTGCGAGTCCGGCAGCGCGTTCCGGCAGTTGCGGCTCCGGCAGCCGACGACGGGAAGATCACGATCGACGATTTCGCGAAGATCGAGTTGCGCGTGGGCATGGTGAAGGTGGCCGAGCGGGTGCCCAAGGCCGACAAGCTGTTGCGGCTGGAGATCGATATTGGGACCGAAGTGCGGCAGGTGCTGGCCGGGATCGCCGAGGCTTATGCGCCGGAGACTCTGGTTGGGCGCAAAGTTGTGATCGTGGCGAACTGGCTCCGCGGAAGCTGCGCGGGCTGGAGTCGAATGGAATGATCGTGGCGGCGTCGCTCGAAGGCGGGAAACCGGTGCTGGCGGGGTTTTTGGAGGATGTGCCGGTGGGGCAAGGCTGAAGTAAGACCGGCGGCAGGCTTCGGGCGTCAGCGCCGGACGATGAGTCCGAAGTCGAAATGGCTTCGCTGATTGGTCCTGAAGCCGGAAGCCGGACAACCCGTTTTCCTATGTTCGTCGATTCCCACGCACATCTCGATGGCAAGCAGTTCGACTCTGATCGCGAGCAGGTGATCGCTCGCGCGCGAGAGGCCGGAGTGCAAACCATGGTCGCGATCGGGAACGGCGATGGACCGCCGACGCTTGATGCGGGGATTCAACTGGCGGAGAAGTATTCGTTCATGTACGCGACGGTCGGCATTCATCCGCACGAGGCGCGGCTGGCCGATGATGGCCGCGTACGAGGAGATGGAGCAGCTGGCGCGGCATCCGAAGGTGATTGCGTGGGGAGAGATTGGGCTCGACTACTATTACGATCATTCGCCGCGCGATGACGCAGAAGACGGTCTTTGCCCGGCAGATGGAACTGGCAGCGGCGGCGAAGCTGCCAATCGTGATTCACTGCCGGCCTTCGGACGACAGCGACAACGCCTGGGACGATTGCCTGGGGCTGATCGAGGAGCAGTGGGCGCCGCAAGGGCTGGGCGGCATTCTGCATTGCTTTACCGGGAACTGGGCGCAGGCCAAGCGTGCGCTCGACATGGGGTTCATGATTTCGTTTGCCGGGAACGTGACGTTTCCCAAGGCGCAGCAGATTCGGGATGCGGCGCTGGAAGTGCCGCTCGACCGCATGCTGATCGAGACCGACTGCCCTTATCTGGCGCCGGTGCCGCATCGCGGCAAGCGGAACGAGCCGGCTTTTGTGAAGGAAACGGCGCGCCAGCTGGGCGAACTTCGCGGGCTGTCGTGGAGAGAAGTGGGCGAACAGACCGCGCGCAATTTCTACGAATTTTTTCAAATTGACTGAAATCGCTGAAAGCAAAGTTCCCGCCCGCTGAAAGCCGCGGTTCTGGTACTCTCAAGAGTCAGATTCCCTTATTTCAGAAAGAATAGAAATATGCCCGATAACAGCTTCGACGTGGTGAGCAAGATCGATCTGAAGGAGGTTTCGAACGCCATTCAGCAGGCGCTTGAAGGAGATTCACACGCGGTTCGACCTGAAGGATTCGAAGTCGAATATCGAGCTGGAAAAAGACGCCATCGTGCTGCACTCGGCCGACGAATACAAGCTGAAGGCGGTGAATGACATCCTGCAGCAGAAGCTGGTGAAGCGCGGGGTATCGCTTAAAGGGCTGACTTATGGCGCCATCGAACCGGCGGCGGGAGGAACAGCGAAACGCAAAGTCACCATGCAGCAGGGCATCGCGATCGAAAAGGCGCGCGAGATTGTGAAGCTGGTGAAGGATTCGAAGAAGAAGGCGCAGGCCTCGATTCAGGCGGACCTGGTGCGGGTGAGCGGCAAGGATCGCGATACGCTGCAGGAGATGATCGCGCTGCTGCGCGGGCACGATTTCGGGATTGATTTGCAGTTTACGAATTTCAGAACGAATTAGAGTCAAATGCTTTCACCGCCGAGGACGCAGAGAACGCAGAGGAAATTAAAGTAGGTTTTTTTAATAGCGCTTCTCGGCGCTCCTGGCGTACTCGGGGTTAGAAGATTTAGAAGGTCGAACACTTTGAGCGCGACGGCCGCCATTAACGGGAAGGAAGTATTCGATCTGCTGCGGGACGACCTCGTCGCGCTGGAGGGGGAGTTCGGGCGGGATACGGTTTCGGGCGTGCGGCGATCACAGAGATTGGCGAGTACTTGCGGAACGGCGGGGGCAAAGCGGATTCGTCCCGGCGCTGCTGCTGCTTTCGGCGAAGTTGCTCGACTACCAGGGGCAGGGCGCGGTGCGACTGGGCGCGGTGGTTGAGATTATTCACACTGCGACGCTGGTGCACGACGACATTATCGACGAAGCAAAGACGCGGCGGGGACGTCCGGCGGCGAATACGCAGTGGGGGAATTCCAAGTGCGTGCTGGCGGGCGACTGGCTCTACATGCAGGCGTTCAAGATCGCGGTGCAGGAGCGCAACTTCCGCATTCTCGACACGCTGATCGAACTGACGCAGCAGATGGTCGAAGGCGAACTGCTGCAGATGGAGAAACTGGGGAAGCTCGATCACGCTGGAAGAGCATTTCGATCTTATCTTCCGCAAGACGGCGTGCCTGTTTTCGGTGTGCATGCGGCTGGGTGCGATTCTTGGCGGAGCCACCTCCGAGCAGGAAGCCGCTCTTGGACAAGTACGGCCACGATCTGGGGATGGCGTTTCAGATTGTGGACGATGTGCTGGACCTGACAGCGTCGGAAGACGTCCTCGGCAAGCCCGTGGCCAGCGATCTGCGCGAGGGCAAGGTGACGATGGCGGTGATTCATGCGCTGGAGCGCTGCACGCCGGAAGAGCGCGGACAAGATCGAAAAAGTTCTGCGCGACCGGGCGTTCAACGGCGTAACCCACGCGGACATTCTGGCGATCTTGCAGCGCTACGGATCGCTCGACGCGGCGACGACTCGCGCGGCGGAATACGCGGAATCGGCGCGAAGGGCGATCTGCACCTTCCCGGATTCTGAGATCAAGCGGGCGCTGCTCTGGGCGCCGGACTTTGTGGTGGCAAGAGAGAAATAGCTGCAACTTGCGGCTTTGAACATGCTTCGCGAACCGGTTCGAGTCTGCGCCAAACCTGTGAGGCAGAACACAAACACCCCCTAAAAGACCGCTTGACCCACGTCACTCTCATGGGTGACTGGCGCTACAGACTTTTTCCCTGAACCGTCAGAAAATCCGCCCAGTTGCTGGGACTTTCGCCAGAGTGGAAGGCTAATGAGACGCACTGGCATGCGATGGGCCGCGTCAAGCGCGACCGCATCCTCTCCCCCCGGCACTCTGAGAAAGGCAGAGTCGTCGAGGGACCTGTCCGCTTAGGACGTTCCATCAACGAGAGATGGCGGCGTCAGTCGAAGCTTTAGACGAAAGGCGCCCTGGTTTTTCGACGCGCCGGCCCGGACAGGGCCGGAGAGACTTCGAGTGCAAGCCGCTATCTTGCTCACCCTGACGGGGAAAGTCCTCCTGAGAGACGCACTCCCCGTGCAGCGAAGCCGGACATGAACCCTTCGGACATGTCCGGCTTTGTTTATACTGAACCCTTTCCTGGGTTCTGCGAATCAAAGCCCCAAATCCTGGGTCCGCGAGTCGGGGACCTGCTTCATCCAATATTGCTATGAATGACCTGCTCTCGATGATGGCGCGGCACGGATATGCCCTGACTTTCGCGCTGCTGTTTGCCGAAGCGATCGGGCTTCCCTTCCCGGCAGCGATCGCGTTGGTAGCGGGCGGGGCGGCGGTCGCGTCGCACACTTTGTCGGCTCCGGGAGTCCTTCTCGTCGGCGATGATCGCACTCATGATCGGCGACACCGCGCAGTTCTGGCTGGGACGCTACTCCGGGTTGGGCCTTGCTGGGATTCCTGTGCCGGCTGTCCATGAACCCGGAGACCTGCATTCTGCGGTCGGCGGAGTCGTTCTACAAGCGCGGCAAATTGACACTGGTCTTTGCCAAGTTTATTCCCGGCCTCAACACCATGGCCGCGCCGCTGGCAGGCAGCATGAAGATGCACTTCGGGCAGTTCCTGCGTCTCGACTCGGCGGGCGCGCTGCTGTATTGCCTGGCCTACATGATGGTGGGATATTTGTCGCGCGACTTTCTCGCGGCCACCCTGAAAGGCTTCCACGCAGGCGGGTCGCGTCATGGAAGTCGTGATCGCGATCGTCGCTCGTCGCCTATGCGATCTACCGCCTCATGCAGTTTCACAAGTACCGCAAGTATCGCATCGTGCCGCGGGTGCAGGTTCAGGAACTGGCGGCGCGGCTGGCGTCGGAAGATGCATGCCGGGTGCAGATCGTCGATGTGCGCAGTCACGGCTATTACGACTCGGGGAGCAGAGCGCATTAAAGGATCGCATCCGCATCGAGCCCAACAACCTCGAGGAAGAGATCAAGACTCTGCCCAAGGACAAGGACATTTATCTGTACTGTACTTGAGCACGCGAAGCGACTAGCGCCCGGGTGGCGCATCTACTGCGGGAAAAAGGATTCAACACGTTCGTGATCGTTGGCGGATTGACAGCCTGGCGCAAAGCCGGGGAGCCGCTGGAGTCGGTGCCCAAGGATGATCTGGTGAAACTGCCGACGTTCAGTTAGTACCGCTGCTGCCTGATGTGCACTTGCATAAGAAACTACGCCCCGAACTGCCGCAGGTGATGGTCTAGGTGTTTGTACATGCCACGGCTCCATTCCTGGGGAGTGAGCGCACCGAAGAATGGATGCGGATGCCGGGTGCACTGTCCTTCCCCGCCCTCGTGAAACTGGCACACCTTGAGTTTGAGTTGCTCCTGCTCGCGAAGAAAATCGCGCTGATCGGAGACTACAAGTTTCTTGTCAGTGGGGTTGTTCCTCGAGAACGGCTTCTCGTTGGTGTAGATCGGTTTGATGAAGGGGGCGAGGACTCGGCCGATGAAGATGCGCGGAAGATCCAGCCGGCCAGAGGCCATATCGAGCGCTGCGGAGCAGTGGGCCATCATCTGTGCGACGTCCATTTTTCCCCATTGGCGTTGGCACGCGGGCTGCAGCATGTCGATACGCGACAGAACCTCGTCGGTGGCTTCCCGCTCAAATAGATTCTTCATATCCTGACTCCCTGAACGTTGGGTTGATCGTCGGAAATCATAGCATCCGGCGACGGCTGGATTCTGCTAGAACAATGGACAAGGGCGTGTATAATCGCCGGGCTTTAGGCCAATGAATCCTTTCGCTAGCCGCGCGGCAACCGGAGTGCTGTCGGCGGACACGCCGCGCTCAAAGGCTACAGCCGAACCTCAACGTGGGATGAACCACGTCGTGTTCCTGCTGGCCCTGGCGATCCTGATCAACTACATCGACCGCAGCAACCTGTCCATCGCGGCCCCCCTGATTAAAGACGAACTCGGGCTGTCTGGAACGCAGCTGGGCGCATTGCTCTCGGCATTTTTCTGGATTTATGCGTTTATGCAAATTCCGGCCGGATGGCTGGTGGACCGCTTCGACGTAAAGTGGGTCTTCGCCGCCGGATTTCTTGTCTGGTCTACGGCGACCGCGGTCACGGGAATCCTTCACGGTTTTGCGGCCTTGCTGATCATCCGGGTAATTCTCGGCGTGGGCGAATCCGTCACCTTCCCCTCTCTCGGCAAGATTCTTGGCAGTTACTTCACGGAAAGCCGCCGAGGCTTTGCCAATGCAGTGGCGATGGCCGGCCTGGCTCTCGGGCCTGCCCTCGGCATGCTGATCGGAGGAAATGTAGTGGCACGCTTCGGATGGCGCCCATTCTTCCTCACACTCGGGCTGGCGGGCTTGCTGTGGCTGGTTCCGTGGGTGGCGTGGATGCCGCGCCGGGCGCCCGGTTTTGTGATGCCCGCGCAGGGGCCAGGCTTTCTGGAAATTTTTCGGCAGCGGTCGGCGTGGGGAACGTGCATTTGCCAGTTCGCAGTGAACTATCCGCTTTATTTTCTGGTTACCTGGCTGCCGTACTACTTGACACGGGGCCGGGGCTTCCCCATGACGCGCATGGCGCGCGTTGGAGGTTTGGTCTTCCTGTTGTTCGCAATCTCATCCATGGTCTTTGGGAAGCTTTCAGACCGCTGGATTGCCAGCGGCGGCTCCCCGACCTTAGTCCGCAAGACCTTGGCGGTCGGCGGCAAAACGGCAATGGGGATATTTCTGGTCGCCGCAGTTCTTGCGCCGGACAATTTGGTGGTCCCGATGCTCGCCATGGTCGGCCTTTCCATGGGCGTGCAAGCTTCGACGATCTGGGCCATCACCCAGACAATCGCCGGCCCAAAGATGGTGGGCCGATGGATTGGCGTGCAGAACTTTTTTGGAAATTTCGCCGGGTGGGTAGCGCCCACCCTAACCGGAATCCTCCTCGATCGTACTGGCCACTACTATTGGGCATTTGGTATTACGGCTGCGATGTGCTGGATCGGCGCACTCAGTTGGATCTTTGTCGTGGGTCCTGTCGAAGAAGTGGACTGGGCGAAGCACGTACGGCCAAAGCTGGCGATCCCAAGCTCTCCGGCGCCCCAATCGTCCCGTCCGTAATAAACTCTCTTTATGGCGCAGGAAATCGAAATCAAGTTTCGCGTGGCGGACCTGCGGGCGCTCGCACGCAAGCTGCGAGCAGCAGGATTCCGTCTGGTCACGCGGCGAACCCATGAGATGAACACGCTCTATGACCTGCCGGGCGAAGTATTGCGGAAGCGCAAGGAACTACTGCGAATCCGAAAGTATGGCGCCGAGTGGACCTTAACCCATAAAAGCGGCACCAAGCGCGGCAAGCACAGTAGCCGGGTCGAGTTAGAAACGGCCGTCGCCGACGGGAACAAGCTCGATGCGATACTGCACGCTCTGGGCTATGCGCCCACATTCCGCTACGAAAAATTCCGCGCAGAGTGGGCTGATGACAAGGGCCAAGTGGTCGTCGACGAAACGCCCATCGGCAACTTCTGCGAGATCGAAGGCTCGCCACGCTGGATTGACGCGACCGCAAAGATTCTAGGCGTGAACGCAGCCGATTACATCACACAGAACTATGCCACGCTATTCGCCGAGTGGAAACTGCAAAGAAAGAGCAAGGCCGAAGAGATGACGTTCAAGGCGGTAGAGCGCTGAGTTGTTGTCCGTAGTTTCCGATCGAGAGACGGACAAGGCGTCCGGGCTGTACGTTCCTAACCAAAACGGCACAGACTGAGCAGGCGTCTACTGAGGCAATCTACCGTAGATTTGAGAGCACGGGTTCTCCGTTATGGACGAACGTTGAATCGCTTGTTGCTCCTTAGTGTGCCGTCTGGAGTGGTCACCGTCACCAGGCCGGTGGTGGCTCCGGTGGGCACGGAAGTTGTGATCAGTGAACTCGATACCACAGTAAAGGTGGCCGGAGTACCGTTAAAGCTGACGCTGGTCGCTCCCGTGAAATTCGTGCCTAAAATGTTGACCAGTCTTCCCACCTTGCCCAGACTCGGCTGTGTTTCGACAAACGGCAACAGTCCCACGGAAAAGCTGAAGATCGCGCCAGCATCGTCCGCGCCGCCAAACGCCGTCGTGCTGTAGAGGTTTCCATCGGTGCCCTGGATCAGCGGTGCATAAGGCAGGGCGCCGTCGAGACAGCCGCTTTGCATACAAAAGGTGTAGAGGGTCGTGAACGTGCCGCTGGATGTGATCTTGAAGATCGTCCCGGAGCTGATGCTGTTTCCTCCGTACAATGTTGTTCCGTAGAAGGCCCCGTTGGTGGCTTGAACCAGCGCCGCTCGCGGGCCCTGGCCGTCGCTGCATCCGCTCAACGAACAGAAGTTGTACAGAACGGTGAATGCGCCGCCGGGAGTGATCTTGAACACCGTGCCTCCGCCGTACGCTCCGCCGGAATTTGTTGCTCCATAGAAATTTCCATCATTCGCCAGGATCAATGGCTGTTCGGGAGAGATCCCGTCGGTTCCATCGAAATCGTGCAGTGTCGTCAGTTTGCCAGCTGGCGTGAGCGTAAAAACCGTTCCGTAGCCATAGACCCCGCCGCTCGACGCCGTACTATAAAAGATCCCGCTGGGACCCTGGACCAGCGCGCTCCACGGATAGAAGCCGTCTATGCAGTTGGGGAGAGAGCAAAAGGTGTAGAGCGTGGTCAGCTTGCCGCCTCTGGTGATTTTGAATACCGTGCCGCAGCCTGCGGTCCCGTTAATGGCGCAGTTGTTATAAGGGTTCGCTCCGCCGGCAATCGTTGTTCCGTAGATGTTTCCATCCGCGCCCTCGATGGGAACAGCAAAGGGCTCGCCACCGTCCGCACAGTTGCTAAGAGCACAAAAACTGTGAAGCGTGGTCAGCACGCCACTCAAAGTCATTTTGAAAACCGTCCCACCTTTGCCGTGAGCACCGTAAGCCGCGGTTGTTCCGTAGAGGTTCCCATCATCCGCCTGGACCATCCCTCCCCAAGGACCCCGCCCATCCGTTTCGTAGAAACTGTACAGCGTCGTCATCACTCCGCTGGGTGTAATGCGGAACAGTGTTCCCCCTCCCTTTCCGCCGTTCAGTCCTGTCCCGTAGAAGTTTCCATCGGTGGCCTGAACCAATCCGGCGAAGGTGTTGTTGCCGTTGGGCCCGTCGAAGTTGTTCAATACCGTGTAAGTCTGCGCGGTGGCCGGTAGGTTAGCGGCCACAACCAAGAACGCAAGCGTGATGAGAATGAGTGCTGTACTGGTGGGAAATGACTTGACGAGTGTGATCTTCGAAGGAAACAGTTTCATATTCTCATTTCTCCTTCCGGCAACATTGCGTAGTTCGACAAAATTGGTAGGCTTCTTGGGGTTTTCTCGGCAGCCCGGAGAGCGGTAACTGCTGCAGATGCGGGTTGGGAGGTCCCGGCGTTTCCGAGTCGCGTCGATTTGATCTTGCGGGGCCCGCTTGCGGATGAGGAAGGACTCGGAGCCTCAATCAAAAACTACTCGTCTGTACTATGCCCTCCCATGACGGGCGTCACGGTTCGGTGTGATCGCAAGGGTTTGTCGTTGTCATCCTAAATGCCGAGTGGATCGCATTTGCGGAGACGAAGCACACTCACACCCGCAATCCTAGACTATAGTCGTTGCCAATAGGGATTACGCTCACGGATCTAGGTTAGGCTCCGTGGCACTTCTTGAATTTCTTTCCCGAACCGCAAGGGCAAGGATCGTTCCGGCCCACTTTTTCCTGGCCGCGCACGACCTGCTGCACCGGTTGCGCATCTCCTGCCCCGGCCATGCGAGCCTGTTCCAACTCTCGGCGCTTGCGGCGCATGAAAGCTTCTTCCAGTTCGTCCGCTGAGGTCGAAACCATGCGCGGAGGACGGCGTCCGTTGCCGTCGCCGCTGTGTTCCGTGGGAGCACTAGCCTCCGGCGCGCTCGGCGTTCCTTGCGCGGGCGGGGCCGCATCCGGCGGCCGCTCCAGAATCTGCATCAGGTACAGATATCGAACCGTGTCTTCCTGGAAGCGCTGCATCATCGCTTCGAACATCTCGAACGACTCTTTCTTGTACTCGACCAGTGGATCGTGCTGGCCATATCCGCGCAGCCCGATACCTTCCTTGAGGTGATCCATGCTGAGCAGGTGATCTTTCCACTGCTGGTCGATCACGCTCAGCATGATCATGCGCTCGTGATGGCGCATCGCTTCGGGGCCAATGAGCTTTTCTTTGGCGTCGTAGCGCTCTTTGAGCTTCTCGAAGATCGCATCGCCGAGTTCCTGGCGGTTTAGCGACTCAGGCTTCACGCCCTCGGCGACAAAATCCACGCCGAAGCGCGTAAATACAGCGTCTTTCAAGCCTTTGATATTCCAGTCTGCGGCATGGGCCTTGGCCGGGCAATACTGCTCGATTAGTTCGCCGAGAATGGCCGAGACATAGTCCTCGAGAATCAGGTCTTTCTGATCCGTTCCTTCGAGCAGGCGGCGGCGCAGGCCATAGACGGCCTCGCGCTGCTTGTTCATCACGTCGTCGTATTCGAGCAGGTGTTTGCGCGATTCGAAGTGCTGGCCTTCCACGGCCTTCTGCGCGGTCTCGATGCGGCGCGTAATCATCTTCGATTCGATGGGGACGCCCTCTTCCATGCCCAGCTTCTGGAGCAGGTTCGAGATCCACTCTTTGGCGAAGATGCGCATCAGGTCATCTTCAAGCGCGAGATAGAACCGGGAAGAACCGGGGTCGCCTTGACGGCCAGCACGTCCACGAAGCTGGTTGTCGATGCGGCGCGATTCGTGGCGCTCGGTGCCGAGAATGTGCAAACCGCCGACAGAGATCACTTCCTCGTGCTCCACGTCGGTCTGCTCTTTGTAACGGTTCAGAGCTTCAGCCCACTTGTCAGTCGGAACCGTATACTCGTTGCCGTTGTAGTAGAAAATGGACGCCTCGCCATCTTCCTGCGGCCCTTCAATCTTGCCCTGCGCCACGCGCAACTGCTGCGCGATTCCCTTCTTCACGAGTTCCTGCTTGGCCATGAACTCAGGATTGCCGCCGAGCAGAATGTCGGTACCGCGGCCGGCCATGTTGGTCGCGATCGTGATGGCACTCTTGCGTCCGGCCTGCGCCACGATTTCGGCTTCGCGCTCGTGGAACTTCGCGTTCAGCACAACGTGCTTGATGCCTTTTTTCTTGAGCAGTTCCGAAAGCCGCTCGGATTTTTCGACCGATGTCGTGCCCACCAGCACCGGCTGGCCTTTCGCCGCGAGTTGCTGAATCTCATCCGCGGCGGCGAAATACTTTTCCTTCTCCGTGCGATAGACGATGTCCGGATGCTCCAACCGCAACATTTGCTTGTTGGTCGGAATCACCACGACTTCCAGCTTGTAGATCTTGTCGAACTCGGTAGCTTCCGTTTCCGCCGTACCGGTCATGCCGGCCAGCTTCTTGAACATGCGGAAGTAATTCTGGAAGGTGATCGTCGCAAGCGTCTGGTTTTCGCGCTCGATCTTGACGCCTTCCTTGGCTTCGATTGCCTGATGGAGGCCGTCGGACCAGCGCCGCCCCGGCATCATGCGTCCGGTGAATTCGTCGACAATGATGACTTCGCCGTCTTTGATGACGTATTCCACGTCTTTGCGATAGAGCGCGTGCGCTTTGATCGCAGTCTCGACGTGATGCTTCCAGCCCCAGTTTTCAGGATCGGCAATGTTGCCGATGCCGAGCAATCCCTCTACTTTCACCCAGCCTTCGTCAGTGACTGTGATGTTGCGGTGCTTCTCGTCGACCACAAAGTCGCCAGTGAGCTGCGCCGGTTCGCCGGGCGCAACGTCAAGTTCTTCGCCTTTTTCCAGCTTCGGGATGATGCGGTTGACCTTGTAATACTTGTCGGTCGACTCCTCGCTCGCGCCCGGAGATGATGAGCGGCGTGCGAGCTTCGTCAATCAGGATGGAATCGACTTCGTCGACGATCGCAAAGTTGTGCCCACGCTGCACGCAATCCTTGATGTCGAACTTCATGTTGTCGCGCAGGTAGTCGAAGCCGAACTCGTTGTTGGTACCGTAGGTCACGTCAGCGGCGTAGGCGGCGCGGCGCTCCTCGTCGTCCAGATCGTGGACGATCACGCCCACAGTCAGGCCGAGGAAGCGATAGAGCCGCCCCATCCACTCCGAGTCGCGTTTGGCCAGGTAGTCGTTGACCGTGACCACGTGCACGCCGCGACCGCTAAGCGCGTTGAGGTACACCGGAAGGGTAGCGACCAGCGTTTTTCCTTCGCCGGTCTTCATTTCCGAAATCGTTCCCTTGTGCAGCACCATGCCGCCGATCAACTGCACGTCAAAGTGGCGCATCTTGAGCACGCGGCGTCCAGCCTCGCGGACCACCGCAAAGGCCTCAACCAGGATTTCGTTCAGCACTTCCTGCAGCGCGTCGTACTCGTACTTTTCAAATTGCTTCTGCTGGTCGACATCGGGATCGTCGTCGGCTCCGGACTCCGCCAGCCTCGGGTTGAGGACTCTTGGCGACCTTACTCAGGCGCTCCTGAATGCGCTGCCGGAATTCGTCTGTCTTGGCGCGCAACTCGTCGTCGGTGAGCTTCTCGATCTGCGGCTCCAGCGCGTTAATAGCCTGCACGTTCGGCATCAGCGCCTTGATCACACGCTCGTTCTTGGTGCCAAAAACCTTGCCTAATAGCTTATTAATCAACCGGAAATCCTTCAGAGGGCAGCATGCCCAAGGTATCTCTAAAAGCCTAGCACATTCGATGCGGGCGCAGTCCGCGACGACGCACGCTCGTAACACCTCCTAGTATAATGGCCTCGTCTGACGCTGGTCTTACGGAGGCTCCCATGACTCGCCTCTCCTCGCTCCTGCTTCTCGCCGCACTGCTCACTGCTCCTTTGTACGCGAAGGATAAGAAGAAGCCTTCCCTGCCGGAATATGTGTTGAGAGCCACCACCGTCCTGGTGGTCATTAACCCGGACGCGGGGGAACCCGTGGACGAGCCCACGGCAAACCTCACCGCCCGTGAGAATGTCGAGCGGGCGATAGAGGAATGGGGCCGCCTAAAGCCCGGTGCATGACTGGGAGAACCCCGAGCTGATTATTGCGGTAAAGACCGGTACCGGAAGACTGGTACAGCGCAGCGATCAAGGGAAGCCCAATTGACAATCGAACCGGGCTCGGACAGCCCACGGATAGCAGCATTCGCATCGGCGCTCAGCAGGGCCATCCCCCTTCACCGATGGACGACCCCGGCATGGGACCGCAGAACACGGGTCCACGCACTCAGCAATGAGATTGGCGCGAACCAAGATACGTTCGAAGTCTATCGCGGCGGCTTGGCACGTCCGCTCGAGTCCTCGCCAGTCTGGCGCTACATTGCCAAGGATTGTCTGCGTGGGGACAAGCTTGCCGCGGTAGAGGAATTCCGCAAGGCCATCGCCGACGCCGAAAAGCGAGCGAAGACTTCGTAAGAAGCCCTGAGGATTTGCCCAGCGTTCAGACACTGCGGCCCATGCCGCTTTTCGTGTATATTCCCCACGACCCATGCCCACTTTCTACGACCGGTTTGTCGAATGCTCCGAGCGCTGGCCCAACAATGTCGCGCTGGAATTACAGCGCCACGATCATCTCGAAAGCTGCACTTACGCCGAACTCCATCGCTGGGCCGAATCGGTCGGCCGCTGGATTACCGAAAATGGCTTCGCGCGCGGTTCGCGGCTGGCGATTCTCGCCGACAATCATCCGCGCTGGGTCGCCGCCTACCTGGGAATCATCGCCTCCGGCTGCGCTGCCGTGCCACTCGATACGGCCCTGCATGACGATCAAGTCACAAAGCTTCTGAAAGACAGCGGAACGTCGGCAGTCTTCTGTCGACGCCAAACATGTTCCCGTGGCGCGCGAGCGCGGCCAAGGAACTGAATCTGGGCCTCATCCTCATGGATCCGGACCGCATGACCGATCACTCTATCCAGCAAAATTGGCTGGCCAATCTGCCGGCAATCTTCGACGCCGGCCCGGGGAAATTCAAGCCCGCTCCGCCAAGGATGACGACCTCGCTTCCCTGCTCTACACCTCCGGCACCACCGCCGATCCCAAGGGCGTGATGCTGACGCACGCGCAATTTTCTGGGCGAGGTCGAAGCCGTCTTCAACTGGGTCGATCTCGGCCCGACTGATGCGCTGCTCGGCGTCCTGCCCCTGTTTCACGTGCTGGCGCAGATGGCGAACCTGCTGCTGCCGCTGGTCAAGGGATCGCGCGTCGTCTATCTGGAAACGCTCAACACCACCGAACTGCATGCGGGCGCTGCAGCGAACGCAACATCACGGCGTTCGCGGTCGTGCCGCAGTTCTTCTACCTGATTCACGAGCGCATCTTCCAGGAAATCGAGAAGCGCGGCGCGGTCACGCAGAAGAGTCTTCGGCGCCATGGTTGCGCTCAATCGCATCCTGCGCAAGATTGGAATCAACGCCGGCCCACATTCTATTCCGCAAAATCCACGACACGCTTGGGCCGAAGATGCGCTACCTCGCGACCGGCGGATCGCGCTTCGATCCTGCAATCGCGCGGGATTTTCACGATCTCGGCATCGACGTGCTGCAGGCCTACGGCCTGACGGAAACGACCGCCGCGATCTTCGTCAATTCGCCGCACGACAACGTGATCGGCTCGGTCGGCAAGGCGATGAAGGGCGTCGAAGGCAAGATCGTCGATCCGCAGCCGCAGGAAGAAGGGCCCCGCCGTCGGCGAAGTCGCGGTGCGCGGCGCGGTGGTGATGAAGGGATACTGGAACCGTCCCGATGCGACCGCCGCCGTTATGCGCGACGGATGGTTCATGCACCGGCGATCTCGGCTATTTCGATTCGCACGGCAACCTGTTCCTCACCGGACGCAAGAAAGAAGTCATCGTTCTCAGCAACGGCAAGAATGTCTATCCCGAAGAGATCGAAGCGCACTACCTGAAGTCGCCGTTCATCAAGGAAATGGCGGTGATGGGACTGGAGGGCAAGCCCGGCGAGGGCGGCGACCGCCTGCACGCGGTGATCGTCCCGAACTTCGACGTGCTGCGGCAGCGCAAGATCGTCAACGCGAAGGAAGTCATCCGCTTCGACATCGAAGGCCTGTCGCCGCAGATCGCCTCCACCAAGCGCATTGGCAGCTACGAAATCTGGCAGGACGATCTGCCACGCACCACGACGCGCAAGATCAAGCGCTTCGAAGTTGAAAAGCGCGTGAAGGCGAACCAGGCCAGGAAAGTCTCCGACGATTCCGAGCTGCCCGCGGAGAAGCCGTTGACCGCCGACGAGACCGCCTGGCTCGAGCAGCCCGACGTGCAGCGCGGCCTGAAGATCGTCCGCGAAGCTGCGCGCACCGCTCCGCCGACTATGCGGCCCACGCTCAACCTGGAACTCGATCTTGGCCTCGACTCCATGCAGCGCGTCGAGTTGCTCAGCCATCTCGAAGAAGAACTCGGCGGCAACGTCGAAGAATCGCAACTGGCGGAGATCTACACCGTCCGCGACCTGCTCGACGCGGTTCTGCAAAGCGCCGCCAGCGGCGCTGGCAAAGCCGGAACGCAGTCACCTTCGCCGGATGGAAAGCGATTCTGCGCGGAAGATCCCGACGACCCCGACGTTCTCGCGCTGACACATCCCAACCGCTTCAACGACACATTCTGGTATCTCGTGTCGCGGGTGATCCAGGTGATCGCTCTTGACCGCTTTCAATTGAAGGTCAGTGGAATCGAGAAATTGCCGAAGAACGGTCCTTACATTCTCTCGTCGAACCACCAGAGCTATCTCGATCCCCTGATCCTGGCGAGCGTTTTGCCGCCGGACGTGTTTCGGCGTGCGTTTGCCGTGGGCACCAGCGACATCTTCGGCAAAGGATTCATGCGCCGGCTGGCGCGCTCCATCAAGGTCGTGGTCCTCGATCCTGACGCGAATTTAGTCCCGGCCATGCGCGCTGGAGCCTTCGGCCTGCGGCATGGACAGGTTCTGATTCTCTATCCCGAAGGCGAGCGCTCGATCGACGGCATGCCCAGGATCTTCAAGAAGGGCGCGGCAATTCTTTCGATTCACTTGCAGGTGCCGATCGTGCCGGTCGCGATTGAGGGCTTCTACGACGCATGGCCGCGCAATCAGCCATTTCACGGCTTCGTGCCGCTGAAGATGGTGATTGGCAACCCGATCTCGCCTCCGCCGGAGTCCGAAGCCTCTGAAGCTGTCTACGAAAAACTCACCGCCGAGTTGAAAGCAACGGATCGTTGGTATGTGGGAGAAGCTGCGAAAGGGACAATGAGCGTCGGTTAAGCCTTGAAGTTATGCGCCTGCGCTGGCAGCCTGTCCGCCAAATGCCTTGGCAAAGCCGTCGAGGATAAGAGAATCATAACGTGCGCCCGCGCGCTTCATCACTTCCTGCCCAGCCTGCGATGGCGACACCTTCGTACCTCGCTCGCCACTGATCAACGATTCGTAGTCCTCGGCCAGCACCAGGACTTGCACTTCAAACGAAGCTTCGTCAGGCTTGGAGCCCGTTTGCCGTAACTGCCGCTCCGCAAGAAAAATCGGGATGGCCCGCCGCAACGACCCAGCCGTCGCGCCCGCCTTCGAAAGAGTTTTGCCAGCCGCCTTTCCCTGCAGCACGTCCTCCTGCGACACCTGCGCCGCTTTGCACAACACTTCATTGTTAATTCCTAGTTCTTTCATGTTGAACAGGAGAGCGGCGGTGCGAATGTCTTCAATGCTCCCCGCATCGAGACCAACCCCTTCGGCAATCTTGGTGGCGCACATTGAAATGCGGTAGGCGTGCGATTCACTGTATTTCTGGTTTGCCAGGAAGTTCTGCAGGATGACCAGCATCCCGTCATAGCCCTCTTCCATTTCGCGCAGTGTCTTCTGATTTCGCTCATAGAGAGTGCCAGTGGCATAACCGGCTACCATCAGCACGCCACCCCAAACGATGAGGTCGAACCAGCGGGCGTCAAACGGCAAGTCCACGCGCCTCGAGAACATTGCCGGATTTGTGTACGCGAGCAGCACCACGAGCACCACGCTGGCAAACGCGGTGAGGGTGGCGTGGCGACGTCCAAAGTGATATGCGGAATACAGCGTTGGCAGAAAGTAAAAGACCAGTGCCATCTTCTGCGATGCAACCAGAAAATTCAGCATCGCAGCGATTAGCACTAGAAACAGCAGGAGCCATAGCTCCGGATTGATCTTGCGCACAGTGCCTCCCGGGGGCAGAAGGTACCTAAACCAGAGCTGACGAAACAGGCGCTCCAGTTCCCAAGCTTTCCCGTCCTACTATTTTCGAGTCGGGGGTCTATGGAATCCAAATTACGGAGGTAATTGGGATGGCCTTACCATTGACCCTCACGACGCGTTCGCCGCGACAAGGTGGCAAACAGGCGACCGAAGAGCAGACTCCCTTCGTAATAGCTGAAATCAGTTAGAGATTCGAAATGAGAATTGTGCTGGGCAGGACGTGGCTTGGATTCGTTGTGGCTGCCGTTACTTCGCTCTGGGATGCGTCTGGTCATAGACCTGCAGCACATGCTTCATCGAGAGCTGCGTATAACGCTGCGTTGTGGCGAGTCGTTCGTGGCCGAGCAATTCCTGAATGGCGCGCAGATCCGCGCCCTCTTCCAGCATGTGAGTACCAAACGCATGACGCAACGTATGAGGATGCACGTCGGGCGAAAGTCCTTTAGCGACGGCAATCTTCTTGATGATGCGTCCCACGCTACGCGTAGTCAGACGACCGCCGCGATGGTTGATGAGCAGCGCGTGAGTATTCTTTCGCGCCTCGCCCAGAGCCGCTTGCCTGGCAGGAAGATACGCCGCCAACGCGTTGGCAGCCGAACTGCCGAAGGGGACGTAGCGCTCCTTCTTCCCTTTGCCGCGAATCAAGATCGCCTCCGCGCTCAGTCGAATGTCGTCGAGATTGATGCCAGTGAGCTCCGAGTTGCGGATGCCGCATCCATATAGCAGTTCGAGCATCAGCCGGTCGCGCTCGGGAAAAGCCGCCGCCTCGGGCATTTTTCCGTCGAGCACTGAATTCATTTCCTCGATCGTCGGCACCCGCGGAAGTTTCTTGGGTAGCTTCGGAGTCGCCACCAGCTTTGCGGGATTCTGCTCGACGACGCCCTCGCGCGCCAGCCTCTTATACAGCGATCGGACTGCGGCGAGTGACCGAGCGACCGAAGTCTTGCTCAGCCCTTTCTCGTAAAGCTGGGAAAGAAATCCGCGAATGGCGATGTGGTCGATGCTCTTCCATCCACGCGAACCGGCATAAGCGGAGAAGTTGGCGAGATCGCTGCTGTAGGCTTTGATCGTGTGTGGCGAGGCATTGCTCTCGCGCAGGTGAAGGAGGAAATCCGCCACGGCCTTGCCGACGATTGTGTTTGCCTTAACCATATCGATTTTGAATTACGGATTGTCGGCGCCGCCGGTCGCCAATTTGAAATTTAAAATCTGCAATCTGAATTCATCCCCGCACCTTTGCCCTCGGATGATGCTTCTGATACACCGTTCGCAGACGGTCGAGGGCCAGGTGCGTGTACACCTGCGTCGTCGAAATATCCGCGTGACCAAGGATCGTTTGGACGGTGCGCAGGTCCGCGCCGTTTTCTACCATATGGGTCGCGCAAGAGTGCCGCAGCATGTGCGGCGATGCGTGCCGGCCCGAGGCAACCGAGGCCGCACCAACCATCTGCCATACGCGTTGTCGGGTGAGCTTGCGCCCCCCTCGAGCAATAAAAAGTAGCGCGGAATTCTTCGAGGCCGGGTGCCCCATGTCTCGCGTCTTTTGCGAGACGTGAGAACTTTTCACCGCCCTCATCGCCGCCAACGCCGGACGACCATGCGCCAGGTATTCCGACAACGCATCCTGCGCCGGCTTGCCCAGCGGCACAATGCGTTCCTTGTCACCCTTACCGCGCACCAGCATGTATCCGGACTCCAGTTTCAAATCTTCAAGCGCAGCCGTCACCAGTTCCGTAACCCGCAGCGCGCCGGCATATAAGAGTTCCAGCATGGCGCGATCGCGAGCCGCCAAAGCCCCAGCGTCTTTCGTGTCGCGATGCCCACCCGCAAGCTTGGCAAGTGGGGAGGCCAGCGCAGACTCCACCTCGTCGCGCGCCAATGACTTGGGGAGCACTTTCCACTGCCTCGGCGATTCAATATTCAGGGTGGGGTCGTGGTCAATTCGTTTATCGAGCAGCAGGTAACGATACAAATGCCGGAGGGCCGAAAGCTTGCGGCCCACGCTGCGTCCATCCACTCGATTAGAAAAAAGCTGCTGCAGGAATTCGCGTACGTCTCCACGCCGAGCAGTGAGCAGCAGGCGTTTGCGCTTTTCAAGAAACTCCGCAAACTGGCAGATGTCGGTGGTGTAGGCGCTGACCGACAGCGGCGCCAGCCCTTTCTCGATGCGCAGATAGTCCAGAAATCCCGACAGCACGCGCGAATTGGCCTCAGAAGCCATACAGAAGAGATGTAGTATGCGCGTTATCGAACGCTGGGAAAAGTGATGAGGAAGATGCGCTTCAATTCATAGAAAGGCACCTTGTTACGTCTTTCCAGCAAGGTCACCATCCGCTGACCAGCAAACGGTGCGCCGCCCGCGAGCCACATTTCTGGTATTTGTCATACGCCCCAGCCGCTCGATCGCGAATCTGCTCATTGCTCTCGCCCGCAATCCATCCGTCGAGCGCGCGCTTCAAGGTGTAGGCCTCAGGAGCCATCAGTCCCGTAGTCCAAAGCAACGGGTACGCACCGGAAACGCGCACCGGTTCGGAAAAATATTGCTTGCTCGCGCGGCCAGCAGAACCGCGTCGCGGTGCGTCTCATTCTTCTGCCGCGGCAACAACGGAAGCCGGAAATCCATCAGCCCGTCGTGACCGATGTAGGCCACAAGGTTCGCTCCTCCACGGCCCGCCAATTTTAGGCTGGATGTGCCCGGTATGCTGATCGTCTCCGTTCCCTGTCCTGCCGCGGAGGATAGAAAGTCAAGAATTGCCTGCCGGATTTCGATTCCTCGATACGCGTCGGCAACGAGATATACATTCGCAGTCCGGTACTTGAACACACAGCGCTCGAGAATTTCGGCTTTCGGTTTATCTCCGCAGCTAATGCGCACCCATTCGGCGGATCGCGCGAAGTACGTCTTCACCCCGTAGGCTGATCCCCAGTAAAGATTCCGCGCCGCATCTTCGCCATTGCCCAGTGTCGCAGCAACTGGCACGATGCCCTGATGTTGATTGTCGGCAAGAGCGACGAAGACATGCACGGTGCGCGGCGTTGAATCTTGTGCCGCAACGCTGGCACAGAAACTCACGAGGCAAGCAAGAATGCGAAAACTATTTCTGCGAATCAAGCGCCCACCGCTCCCCTGACTTCTCGCAGCAATTCCCTGGCGTACAGCGCGCCCTCCGGCGTCTCTTCGTGCTTGAAGTAGGCAAACACATCGAGCCCCGCGGCCATGTGCTGGCCGATGCGCTCAATCATCGAGCGACGCTCTTCGCCCGTGTAGCTGGGCTTGCGGAACCGGTAGTAGACGAAACCTGCAGTCGCCACTTCCGGGGTGGTCATGGTCTCGGTTTCGGCCACGCACAGAACGACGTTGCTCGACCGCAACAGATCCCAGGTCGAGTCGGCAAACCAAGACGTGTGCCGAAACTCGAAGGCCGCTGGCACGGTACGCGGCAAAATCGCGAGAAAGTCCTTGAGCAGTACCTCATCCGCTTTGAGGTTGGGTGGCAACTGAAACAGCACCGGCCCGAGCTTTCCCGCAGCAGCCAGCGGTTCAATGGTCGCGAGAAAGCGCGGTACGAAATCCTCTGTCCCCTTCAGCCGCTTGATGTGTGTGATGACCTGGTGCGCTTTGATGCCGAAGCGAAAATGCGCAGGCGTGTCGGCGAGCCAGTTCTGAATCGTTGTCTCTTTGACCAACTGCCGAAATGTGAAATTCACTTCAACCGTGTTCAGTTGCGTGGCGTAGTGGTTCAGAAATTTTTTCTGCGCCAGCTTGGCGGGATAGAAGTCGGGCTTCCATGTCGGGTAGGCCCATCCGGAAGTCCCTGCAAAGAATTGCGGCATAGAGAAATGTGGGGTGGCCCATTCTAACGTCGCGGACTTTGCGACGTTAGAGTGCGGAATTTTCGCGCCCTACGCCGCAAGGTCGGGATTATACCTTGCGCGGCATCTTCTTCCGCGTTGGTTTGGCTGCAGATTTCTTCTTCGCCGCCTTGGGATGATCCTCATCCGCCTGCGCAGCGATCTCGATCATCTCGGGCGCTCTCGCTACGGCCGCCGCCTTCAAGTCAGGTAGCTTCTGCTTCAATTCCAGCATCGGCTCGAACAAGTCGCCGATCTTTTCGAACCGCGCCACGACTTGCGGCGCTTCAAACACCAGTAGACTTGCGTCTTTTTTCTTGTGCGTACGCTCGACTTCCTCCCACGTCACCGGCGTCGACACCGTCGGATGCTCCCGCGCCCGCAGCGAATACACCGCGACCGTCGTCTTGTGCTCGTCGTTCTGGCTCCAATCCACAAACACTTTGCCGGTCCGGGCTTGCTTGCTCATCTCCGACAACACCAGATCCTTGTGGTCATGCTCGAGCAATTGCGCCAGCGCATGCGAAAACATTTTGGTGGATTCATACGTCACCGGTGTGTTGAGCGGAACGTAAATCTGCAGTCCCTTCGACCCTGAAGTCTTCGGAAAACTTTGCAGATCAAAGTGCTCGAAGATCTCGCGTAGCCACAATGCCACCTGGCAGCACTGCACAATCGTCGCCGGTGGACCCGGATCAAGGTCAAACACCATCTCGGTGGGACAAGTAATATCCTCTGCCAACGCCAGCGATGGATGGAGTTCGAGCGCCGCTAGATTCGCCAGCCAAATCAGCGTGGGCAGGTCGTCCGCTACCACATAGTGGATCGTCTTGCGGTTGCGACTGCTCCAGATCGGCGCCGTCTTCACCCACTCCGGCCGATGCATGGGGGCGTTCTTCTCGAAAAACGGCTCGCCCTCCACGCCGTCGGGATAGCGCTTGCGCGTCAGAGCCCGCCCCGCCAAATGAGGAATGATCGCCGGGGCAATCCGCGCGTAATAGTCGATCACCTTCTGCTTGGTGAATCCGACCGCGGGATACAGAACTTTCTCGAGGTTCGAGAGCTTGAGATGCCTGCCTTGAATGTCTACCGCTGAATCAGTCAAGTGAAAACTCCGGCTGCCATTGTGCAACAAGAAGGGCTTCCACGTCTGGTGCAAGCAGGAAGCGGTACGTTGTCTGAAGAATTCCGTCGCCCGCGAACCCGCCCCGGCTTTGACTTTGCCTCTCCCCGGATGCTAGTGTCGCTCGCGGTATAACTCCAGGAGAATCCAATGAAACTGTCCGTGATCGCGGCTACCTGCCTGCTGATGATGGCTAGCGCTGCCGCGCAGGAAAAACCACACGCGGCCAAAGTCGCGGCCGCCACTCCCAGCTTTGAACCGCAAGTCAGCAAGTTCTGGGAAGCCTACAAGAGCAAGAACAAAGAAGCTTTGGGGGCGATGCTCACCAACTCCTACCGCCAGGTCGAAGAGGGTGACAGCAAGTTTGGCGACAAGAAATCTGAAATCGCCTCGGTCGAAGATTTTGAACTCATGAACTACACTCTCAGGGACTTCACGTCGAAGTCGCTCGGACCGCAGAGCGTGCTGGTGACCTACCTTGCGCAATATGAAGGCAAAGCTGGCGGCGAAGTTTCAAAATCAAACAGCGCCTTCAGCCAAATATGGGTTCGCGAAGGCACTGCCTGGAAGTCCATTTACCTGCAAGAAACGGCTCTGAAGTAGGGCATGCATCTCAAGGGCCCGCTGTCTGGGCGGGCCCCCGTGCCTTGCTCGAAGCCTCCTTCCCTGTTTGACAACCTCCCTGCCTCCCACGTACTTTCAAACTTCTGCCCTGCATGTTCGTCTAAAGTTATGTCCGTCCAACCTATATCCATGCCAGGCCCGACCAACCCGGAGGTCCGATGAAACGCCATCCTGTCAGTCATTTCGCACTAAAACTCAGCGCTCTTCTTTTGGTCTTCAGCGTTTTCGGCGTTGCCCAGGATGTCGAGTCTTTCGCGAAGCGCATCACGGTCAAAAAGCTGCAGAACGGATTGACCGTCGTCATTTGCGAACGCCCCGAGGCTCCCGTCTTCTCCTTCTCGACGCTGGTGGACGCCGGGTCCGTCCAGGATCCGATGGGTGCGACTGGCCTCGCTCACATGTTCGAGCACATGGCATTCAAAGGCACCGACAAGATTGGCACCACCGACTACGCCGCCGAAAAACCCGCCCTGGCCAAGGTCGAAACCTCTTACGCCGCCTACATTGCCGAGCGCGACAAAACCGTCGGCCGCGACGACGCGAAGTTGAAGCAACGCGAGAAAGCCTGGAAAGACGCCATCGCCGCAGCCGACAAGTACGTCAAGGCCAACGAGTTCGGCAAGCTGATCGAGCGCAACGGCGGCGAAGACATGAACGCCAACACCAGCTACGACGAGACCGCATATCACTACTCCCTGCCGGAAAATCGGCTCGAGCTTTGGGCCTACCTCGAATCCGAGCGTTTTGTGCATCCCGTGCTGCGCGAGTTTTACAAGGAACGCAACGTGGTCATCGAAGAGCGCCGCATGCGTACCGACAGCAATCCCATCGGACGCCTGCTCGAGCAGTTCATCGCCGCCGCATTTGAAGCGCATCCCTATCATCGCCCAACCGTAGGATGGATGGCCGATCTCAACTCGTTTTCCGCGACCGACGCACAGAAGTTTTTCGAGAAGTACTACGTGCCCTCGAACATGGTGGTCGCCATCGCAGGCGATGTGAAGGCCGCGCAGGCTCTGCCGATCCTCGAAAAGTATTTCGGCCGGCTGCCCGCGCGTCCGCGGCCCGACGAGGACGCAACCACCGAGCCTCCGCAAAACTCCGAGCGCAGAGTGGTGCTCAAAGAGAAGTCGCAGCCTCTCTATCTCGAGGGCTACCACCGGCCCGACTATCGCAGCAAAGACGATGCCATTTACGACGCCATCACCGATTTGATGTCGGAGGGCCGCACTTCTCGCCTATACCGGTCGCTGGTGCGCGATAAGAAGATCGCCTCGTTCTCCGCTGGATTCAGCGGCCTTCCCGGGGTGAAATATCCGCACCTCTTCGCCTTCTATGCTTTCCCGCTTCCGGGACACACTACGCAGGAAGTTGCCGACGGCATCCACGCGGAAATCGATCGCCTGAAGAAAGACGACATCAGCGACGACGAATTGAAGATGATCAAGACGCGCACCAAAGCCAATCTGATTCGCGGTCTCGCCGACAACGAAGGCCTGGCCACACAACTCGCGACCTACCAGACCCGCTACGGCGACTGGCGCGAGTTGTTCAAATCCGTGGATCGCATCGACCAGGTGACCAAGGCTGACATTCGCCGCGTCGCCAACCAGATTTTCGTGGATACGAATCGCACCATAGGCATCATTGAGAATGCCGGCGGCGGAGGCGCTCCGGGTGGGGACGACCAGCCCGGCGGCCAGGACCCGGGCAATGCGGGAGGTGCGCAATGAAGCCACACACGATGAAGCTGAACCTTCTTCTCCTGATGATGGTAGTGCTCGTAGCGAGCCTCGCATCCTTGCCCCAGGCCGGAGCTCAAGTCACAAGCTGGCAACAAATTCCCATCCCGCCGCTACCCGCCTTCAAGCCGAAGCAGCCCAAACGCATCGAACTCTCCAACGGCATGGTGATTTTCCTGCAGGAAGATCACGAACTCCCGCTGATCGACGGCACCGCGCGCATCCGCGGCGGCTCGGTCAACGAACCGGCCAACAAGGTCGGCTTGGTGGATATTTACAGCGAAGTCTGGCGCACCGGCGGCACGAAAACGCAAACGGGAGATCAGCTTGACGACCTCCTCGAAGTCCGCGCCGCGAAGGTTGAGACCGGCGGCAGTTCTGACTCGACCACAATCAGCTGGTCGTGCCTGAAGGGCGACCTCGACGACGTCTTCAAAGTCTTCGCCGATGTGCTGCGGAATCCCGAATTCCGCGCCGACAAGATTGACCTTGCGCAGAAAGAAGAGTTCGACGGCATCTCGCGGCGCAACGATCAAGCCAGTGAAATCGCCCAACGCGAGTCCGTCAAGCTAGCCTACGGGGCTGACAACCCATATGCACGCGTGCCGGAATACGCAACCGTCGCCGCCGTCACGCGCCAGGACTTGCTTGACTGGCACGGCAAATACGTTCATCCCAACAACATCATTCTCGGCGTCAGCGGAGACTTCGACTCCTCAGCCATGGAAGCCCGGCTGCGCGCCGCCTTTGAGTCCTGGCCCAAAGGCCCGGCCGCTCCCAAGAATGACATTCAATATTCCCCGGCCAAGCCTGGCTACTACCTCGTCCCCAAGGACGATGTGAATCAGAGCAACATCCACATGGTCGGACTGGGCACCACGCGGGACAATCCGGACTATTACGCCCTCAGCGTCTTCAACGAAGCGTTCGGCGGCGGATTCTCGTCGCGCCTGTTCAACGACATCCGAACCAAGCGCGGACTCGCCTACGGCGTAGGCGGCGGCGTCGGCACCAACTTCGGACACCCCGGCATTCTGCAGATTTCGATGGGCACCAAGAGCCAGAGCACCATTGAAGCCATTCAGGCCGTCCGCGAAGCCATTGATGATCTGGCCAAGCAACCGATCACCGAGGACGAAATCCAGCATGCCAAAGACGGCATCCTCAACGCATTCATCTTCCGCCTCGATTCACCCGACAAGATTCTTAGCGAACGCATGACGTACGAGTATTACGGATATCCTCCTGACTGGCTCGACAAGTATCAGACGGAAATCAAGAAGGTCACCGCGGCGGATGTAAACTGCGTCGCCGCCAAGTATCTCCACAAAGATCAGCTGGCCGTGCTGGTCGTCGGCAATATGAAGGAATTCGACAAGCCTCTCACGTCGCTCGGGCAGGTGAAGGAAATCGACATTGCGATTCCGCCACCTCCAGGAGAAAAAGAAGGCACCTCGAAGCCCGCTGCGGCTTCGAATCCCGAAGGCAAAGCGCTGGCCGCGAAAGTCGCCGCCGCCATGGGAGGCTTGCCCAAACTGCAGTCCATCAAAACCATGCACATCAGCATTGCCGAAAGCGATGAAGGCGGTCCGCCAAGTCCGGTGGAGGTGACTCTCGTCTTCCCCGACAGCATGCATGTCGAAGTGCAAACGCCGCAGGGCGCTCTCACCATCGTGGCTTCTCCGGAGGCTGCTTACATGAGCATGGCCGGCATGGGCACACGCAGCATGCCACCTGCGCAGAAGACTGAAATGATGTCGCAGATGCACCACGACATCGTCTACGTCGCGCAACATGCGGACGATCCGGCCGTCACCTTCACGGCGGCTGGAACCGAAAAGATCGGGGACGTCGATGCTGCGATCGTTGACGTTGGCGGATCGATCCCCTGGCTGCGCTGGTATGTCGACCCCAAGACCGGCTACATTCTCCGCGAAAAATATAAGGCCATGGGACAATCGGGCCCATTTGAGGGCGAAACCAATCTCGCCGACTGGCGCACTGCCGACGGCCTGACCATGCCCTACAAACATCAAAACAAGCAGGACGGCAAAGAAACCAGCAACGCCGAATTCAAGAAGATCGAGATCAATCCGTCGGTTGATCCGAAGCTCTTCCAGAAGCCAGCCGAGACCCCAGCATCCGAGAAGCAGTAGGCTTCTGGCTGACCCGCAGGTGTCACTCTAAGAGAGAAAGACTCGGTGGAACGTTAGCTCAAGACCCGGTGTCTAAGCATCCAACGAAATTGTCTGGGCGCGCTCGCGTGATTCCCGCCGCGTCGGGCTAGAACGGTGGGGCTCCCCTCCGGCGGAAATCGCGTACGTCCGATGATTCGCGACCCAACAAGGCCGAAGTCAAACTCGTAGGTACGCCGGTCGAGGACCATCCATGGCAGTGTGGTAAAAGTCCAGAAGCCGCAATAAACTGAGTTTCTGCGTACTTTTCCCTGGGCACATTCTAGTGGGAGATTCCCATGAAACGGCTATCAACTGTCTATATAGCACTTACAATGGCGCTTGCGATAGACGCCTCCGTCGGCCAGGTCACGACCTCGCAATACGACAACGCCCGCACGGGCGCAACGCTCCACGAAAAAATCCTCACGCCCCAGAACGTCAATGCCCAACTGTTCGGAAAACTAGGCGTGTTCAAAGTGGACGGAGCGGTCTACGCTCAGCCGCTGTATCTTCCGGCGATCGAAGTGCCCGGCAAAGGGAAACACGACGTTCTCTACGTCGCCACCGAGCACGACAGCGTCTACGCCTTCGACGCGAATCGTCCCGGCGACCCTCCATTGTGGAAGGTTAACTTTCTCGACAAAGCGAAAGGCGAAAAAGTCGTCAACGAAGACGAGGTGGCCTGCCCGTTCATTCGCCCTGAGGTCGGCATCACGTCAACGCCCGTGATCGACCTCAAGACTGGCACGCTCTACGTGCTCGCCCGCACGATCATCCCGCACACGGTGGGCGACGACGAATATTTCCAGCGCCTGCACGCGCTCGCGATCACGACCGGCGCGGAGAAATTCGAAGGCCCCAAGCGCATCGCTGCCGCTGTGGCCGGCAACGGCAAGGGTTCCGTGAAAGGCGTAGTCGCATTCGATCCATTGAGAGAAAATCCACGCGCCGCGCTCACCCTCGCCAACGGGGTTGTTTATCTCACGTGGGCATCCTCCTGCGACGTAGACCCGTATCACGGCTGGGTGATGGCCTATGACCCGCAAACTCTGGCGCAACGTGCCGCCCTCAATGTCACCCCAGACGGCAGCGAGGCCGGCATCTGGCTGGCCGACACCGGTCCCGCCGCCGACGCCGACGGCAACCTCTACGTTCCGACGGGCAACGGCACCTTCAGCGCAGGAAATGGAGGCCGCGACTACGGCGACTCGGTCCTGAAGCTATCGCTGGACGGTTCCGCGCTCGCCATCCGCGACTATTTCACGCCACATGATCAGGCGCGCATCAGCGAGGCTGATTCCGATGTCGGCTCCAGCGGCCCGACGTTACTCCCCGACCAGCCGGGGCCACATCGCCATCTGCTGCTGCAGCCAACGAAAGATTCGACCATCTATGTGATTGATCGTGACCAGATGGGACAATACCAGCGTGACAGGGACGCGCTGGTCGAGTTGATTCACATACCCGGCGCGGCTTTAGGCGCCATGGCCTATTGGAACGGCCACGTCTTTTTTGCCACCAACAACGACAATCTTCGCGATTATGCCGTGAAGAACGGCCAACTCGTGCTACACGCGTCGTCAGCAATGAGGTTCAAGGATCCCGGCGCCACTCCTTCTATCTCCGCCGACGGCAAGAAGAACGCCATCGTGTGGGCCATCGCCACCAAAAGCTGGAACGGTCCCGACAATAAACCAGCAGTCCTCTACGCCTTCGACGCCACGAAACTCGGCGAACCGATCTATACGTCCGAACAAAACGCCCAGCGGGATCGCGCCGCGTTGGCAACTCGATTCGTGATCCCTGTCGTGGTCAACGGTCGCGTCTACTTCGCCGCCCGGGGCGAAGTCGAAGTCTATGGACTTCTGAAATAACGGATCTACCCCGCTTACTCCGCTCAACTCGAAGCGTCTAAGTCAATTCCGGAGGTGTGTCGCATGGAGGTGCATCGAATGCAAGTACGGGCTTCATTCTGCCTTCTGTTTGCCTTGTCGTTACTGGCGTCAGGACAGGCACCGCAATCGGCCGCGGATCTCTTGCACGATGGTTTGGCCGCGATGGGCGGCGAGAAGCAAATCCGCGCACTGAACACGCTGCACATCCAGGCCACAAGCATACGCAACATGCTCGAACAATCGGAGCGCCCCGAAGGCCCGTACATTCTTGAGAACGATCAAGTTGAAGAATGGCGCGACCTCGCTCACGGCAACTGGAAGAAAACGATCAAGGCCCACGTCTCGATGCAACCGGAGTTTGCGATGACCTCGACCGTGTCGGATGGTGCAGCAACGGTAACCTTCGACAACCAGCCGGGCCCGGCATCAGGAGAGCAACTGCAAGACGCGGCAGAAGCCTTGGCCCTCAGTCCCGAGCGCGTGATGATCACTGCACTTGCAACTGACCTGCATCGCCTCCCCGATCTCACGCTGCAAAGCGTTCCGCATCACGAAGTGGAGTTCACCTGGCAGGGATCACCCGTCCGGGTTTTCCTGAACGCCGACCCGCACCTGCCCACCGCCGTCGAATGGACCACGCCCTATCCCTTCGGAATCTTCTGGAGCATCTGGGGCGACGTCAGCACCCGCGTTTACTACTCGTTCTGGTGGCTGCAAAACGGCATTCACTATCCGCTGCAGAAAGATATTTTCCGCAACGGCCTTCCCGACCTGACGGAAAGCATCACAAAGCTTGATTTCAATCCCAGTTTCTCTGCGGACGATTTCGCCATCAAGCCGGAGACCCGCACCGCCTTCGCCGCCCGCGCCACCAAAACCGCGGACGACCGCGCTCCCAATGTCGCTACCGCCTCAGAAGTCGTGCCCGGTGTGCTGTTTTTTCCCGGAGCCTGGAACACCACCTTGATTCGCCAGGACGACGGAGTCGTGATTCTGGAAGCGCCCATCTCCTCCGGTTACTCCGCCAAGGTACTCGACTTTGCGAAGACCAAATTTCCCGGAGCGCCCATCAAAGCCGTCATCACTACTTCCGATTCCTGGCCGCACATCGGAGGCGTGCGTGAATACGTCGCTCGCGGAATTCCCGTCTACGTTCTCGATCGCACGGTGCCGCTGATCGAGCGCTTTGTGCGCGCTCCTCGCACAAAATATCCTGACAGCCTTGCCAAAGCGCCACGCCCCGCCGACCTTCGCCCTGTGTCCTCCAAGACCACAATCGGCACCGGGGCAAACCGCGTCGAGCTCTACCCCATTCATGGCGAAACCAGCGAACGCCAGATGATGGTCTACTTTCCGGAGCACAAACTCCTATATGGCAGCGATCCCTTTCAGCAAATGGAGGGCGGCAAACTCTTCTATCCCCAAACGGTCTATGAACTCGAGAGCGCGGTCGAACGCGAGCATCTATCGGTCGAACGCTTCTTCATGATGCATATTGGTCCGAACCCGTGGTCAATGGTGCTGAAGACCGTACAAGATGCGAACTAACCCACAGCACACTTTACCTTCTAAAGCGGGTGTCATCCTGAGCGGAGCCGTTTTTCAGGCGGAGCGAAGGATCTCCCACTCATCGAGCCTCGCGCGTAAGCCAAACTGCACAGAGCCCGACACGCGGCTAACATCCCTTCCGTGTCGCCGTCTATCCTCAAGCCGCAGCCTGCCTTACGGAGGACTCATACAGAGATCTTCAAGCTGGAACCAGGAATACCCAAAATTCTGGAATGCTTACGACAGCATTGGAGAGGCCTACATGAAGGAAGGCCAGAAAGACTTAGCGATTGAGAACTACCAGAAATCCGTCGAACTGAATCCGCAGAATCAAGGCGGCATCGACGCCCTCAAGAAGCTGCGCGATCAGAAATAACTATCTACGGAGTCGCGAGTGCCATTCCCAACGGCTCAGTGCCAGTTGCAAAGGGTGAGCCGACCACTGCGGTCAATCCTCCGCTCGCACTAATCGTGAAGGCGGTCACCGTATTCTGCGCCGGATTTACGAGATAGAGAAATTGCCCCGACGCATCCACGACTGCGGTAAACGGAGAGGAGACGCCTGTGACCGGCGATGTCGCGAGCGAAGTCAGGTTGCCGGTGCTGGTGTCCACGCTGTATCCAGAGACGCTGCTGTTCCCTTCATCCGCAGTGAATACAAATTGGCCGGCCGGCACGGCGCCGATGGCGAATACTCCGGTGCCTGCGGGAACCGGCGTGACCTGCCCTGGCGTTAGCGCACCGCTGGTCGCGTCAATACTGAACGCGGACACAGTCTGAGTTCCGAGCGTGCCCACATATAAATATTTTCCGCTGGGATGCATCGCGCTGCATTTCGGGTCGCTCGCCGTCGGCGTGGGAGAGCCGATCGGACTCAGCGTTCCGGTAGAGCTATTCACACTGTAGGTCGAGATCGTACTGTCGAGATAGTTTGTCGCGTAAAGAAAATTGCCGGTGGGATGCATCGAGAGCGCGCCCGGATAGGAACCGGCGGCAAATGGCGAACCTGAAACCTGCGCCAGGGCACCAGTCGAGCGATCTATCATGTAGACCGAAATGTTGGATGATGCCGAGTTCGCGGCAAACAGGAAGTTTCCTGACGGATGGACCGCTAACGAAGCCGGCTCGTTGCCGGCGGAAAATGGCGACCCCGGAACCTGTGTCAGTGCACCCGAAGAGGCATCGATCGTGTAGGCCTCGATGACGTTCAGCGAGTTGTCAGCCACAAACAGAAACTTGCCCAATGGATCTGCCGCAACTGCCGCGCTGCTGACGTTCGCCGCAAACGGAGATCCGGCCACCGTCGTGAGCGCGCCACTCGTCGAGTCAATCGAGTAGGCCCAAATGTCCTTCGTCGTCTGATTGATCACGTAGGCATACTGAACCTGCGGTGGCGGAGGCGGATTGTTCGTGCTTTGAAACAGTTTGGACAAGCCCAAACCACAGCCCGACAGTATCGCGGAAAGAATCACCGCAGCGACAAGAGAAACCGACCAACGGAGTTTCATGAGATGAAACTAACATTGACGGGATAGTTAACAGTACGATTGCAGGCGGTTTTAGGGCACGAAAGTAACACCGTGTGAGGCGGTCGCTGCTCCCTACTTATACATCGTGAGCGCACCGCACGCGGTCGGTTGCGTCGTCAGGCTCGGCGTCGGGCAATTCGCCGTGTTCGGTTGATACCCTTGCCCGCCGCCGCCCACAAAGATTTTTCCGTCCGCAATGGTTGGAGCCATGAACTTCACGCTGCCCGGATTCCCCGGAATCGTCTTGTTGTAAGCCGACGTATCCCACAGCGACGCCCCGAGCGAACCGACTCCCGTTCCGGTGGGAATCGCTTTGTACGCATAGAGCACGGCACCGCCCGCGGCATTCGTGAATGTTCCGTACGTGCTCGTGTCCAGGGTCCAGACAATCGCATTGCTGATGTTGCTGCTCTGCGCACTATTCCAGGTTACCGACGGTGACGCACCCGGGAAGGCAAATTTATGCGCCGTCGTCGGCACAGCCGGCACCGTGTTAAACACTCCGACTCCGCTCGCATTCTGCAACTTGAAAGCCTTCAGGCTGTCGGTGATCCCAACGAAATAGAGATAGTTATATTGGGTCGTTCCCACCGCAGCCGATAAAAATGCCGGCGCGCCGCGGCTTCCACGATCGGTATCGTTCGCCATTCCCGGCAAGCCAGCAAAACATTGCGCGATCGATCCGGCTGCAGGGCTTGTGGCCGTCGTGCAGGCAAATTGAGAAGGATTGGCGGCCTGCTTGTCGGTGTGTCCCATATTGCTTGAGTACACCACGTAAACCATGCCTTGCTTGCCGGCCGCCACGATCTCGGGATTATTCACCTTGAAACTGGGCGCCAGCAGCACAACTCCACCGGAGCCTAGATCCAGATCGCCATTGGTCAAAGTGAGTTGGCAATAGTGACCGGTAGTGTCAAGCGAGCACGGAGTCGGGCACTTTGGCGGATTCGGATTCGTGCACGCCACCACACTGTGTCCGCGATTTAATGCATCGTAGTCGGGCGGCGAATAGTAATCCTGAATTCCGCTTTCCGACAGCCGGACCACGCTGTTGCTGTAATCGCCGGAACCCTGCGACTTGTCTGCTCCGTTACCGACCGCAAAATATACGTTCCCATTCGCGTCGATGGCGGGCGCAGCGCCAGCCATCCAAATACCGCCGATGCAGGGCTGCTTCGTACACGCCGCTTCGGTATTGAATACGTGGTACGTGGTCAGAAACCCTGATGCCTGGTAACTGTAGGTAAACCCAATCTCAAATCCGGTGTGCGGACTGCCATCGCAGTGCGATGCCCACGACACCCATATCTTCGCGGTGCCATCGCTGGCGTTGTACAAAGCGATTCCTGCGCGCTGCAAGTCCAGCAGCGGATCAAATCCCGGAGCGCTGTTGGTCGCGAAGGCCGTGTTCAGAAGAACCGGGCTCCCGGGAATTTCCTGCAGCGTATCCACGGCCAGCGCATGCAGCTTCTGCCGGTAGGTTTTGCCTCCCGTGCTGTCAATGTCCTCGTGCTTGCTCACCAGATACATCACAGGAGGCGTGACCGACGCATCAATCACAGGCGTTCCCGTGATGCCAACCTCCGGCTGAATGTTCGGATCACCGCAACTCGGCAGATCGGTATAAGGTACCGCGATCTCCGTGATGCCTGATCCGAGATCGCTCGCGTCATTCAAATTCACCTTCGCGAGCACCGCTCCTGTGCTGATGGCAGAGTCGGCGTCCCAGGCATAGACGGTGTTATTTTCGGTCGCCCCGTACACGACATTCCTCGGAGATCCGTTGACATGCAATTGATGAATGTAAAGGGGCTGCGCGTAGATTTGCCCGTCAGCCACCGCCATCCATTGCGGGGCCGGATTGGCCGACGTGAGCGTCGCAGCTTGCAGCACCGTCTCATTGCGATTCACGCCGTCCCGATTGTTGTCGTTGTGGTAGGTCAGCAGGCAGGGTGTGGTGCCGGTGCAGTAAGTCTGCGCCGGGGAAACCGGAAGGGCGTGATTCGAGGCGCTCGTCGGGGAGTGTAGTGAGACCGCTCCCGCCATCAGCAAAACGAGAAATGAAACGGGTGACGTTGGCTTCATCGACTCCTCCGGGGCCTGCTGAGAACGGCCGTTGGACTAGGGAACGGGCCGCCGAGGGGGGTCGGCTACTTCAGGCTTCGTGCCCTTGATTATGATTGGGAGAGCGAAACCGGTCAACCGGAAAACCGCAAAAACCAAAGTTAGAGAAAAAAGTTTCTAGACACGAAACGGGCGAGCCGCTTTCGGCCCGCCCGCTCGATTCTTCGCGAAAACGATCTCAACAGCCGTTTTTAGCGTTGCGCCGCCGTCAGATCGTTCTTCAGCAGGTTGACTTCGACGCGTCCACCGCTGGTGTGCCGCGCCGTGGTCCCCTCGGTCACCGCCGCATTGCCCATGGCAACCACGTAAATGCGGAACACCGGAATCTGATGGCTGAGTACCAGGTAGCGCGCCACCGAATCCGCCATTTTCTGCGAAGCCGCAATGGCCGGTGAACCGTTGCCCGCCGCAAAGCCCCGCACTTCGATGATGTAGCTGCGCTGGTCTTTCAGCGGGGCGGCCATCTCATCGAGCGCATCCTTGGCCTGCTTGCTCAGCACGGTCTGCCCGGCGCGAAAGCGAATCTCGGTTTGCGCGCTGCCTTTGTACTGATCCAGATTGCCCACCATCTGCTCCGCACTCGAAACATGCGTGTTGGCGTCGGAAGCGGCCAGTTGCGCGGCCTGCGCTTTGGTTCCAGCCTCTGTCGCGTGCTGGTCAGCGACGCTGCTCTTCTCCGAAGCCAACTGAATGCCTTGCTGGGCGCGCGAATCCACGTCTTTGATCGATTTGCTGTTGTCCGCAGTAATCCCGTCCAATTCGTTGATGCGATCCCGAATCGGCCGCGTCAACCGCAGCACGTATTTCTTACTGGCAAACGGATGCGTCACCAGGTTCACGAAATTCGGATCATCGCCGTCCCAGAAATCCGTGTGGGCGGGCGCTTGCAAAGGATCTTTGCTCGCGGTCTGCGAAGCAGGCGGGGTTTGACCAGACGCCGCCGAGGAATTAGTTTGCTGCGCGGACCCGGGAAGCGCCATTGCGGTAGATAAGAACGCTACTGCGAATATGTGGTTTTTCATTTGGAATCTCCTACGAGTGGGGGTGGCTCCACTCCAGCCAGATGGGGAGTTCTACTTGACCCTAGATTGTGCGCTAAGCCGCGGAAAGCTGCAACAGTAAAGGGATCGCCGTGGAGTACCGCTTCTCCCTTTCTCGTTCAGCGCCGTCGTCCTGAGCGGCGCCGTTTCCCGCGCATCTCGGTCATTCTGAGCGGAGCCGCTTTTCAGGCGGAGCGCAAGGATCTCCCTCTCTCGCGACTAAGCGCGGCGCCAAGTGCGCCGACTCAGATCTAGCCTTTAACAACGAGGGAAGCTGGCGTATTATATGGCGAACAAAAGGCGAAATAGATGGAAACCGATCTCCTTCTCCCTCTTCCCGACAAGCCCCGCCTCATCGGCATCGCCCGCCTTGCTGCGGACGGCGAATCCCTGCGCGAGGGCCATCAGGTCGAATACTTCACCCTTCCCTCCAAATCCGTGCTGAATCGCTGCGTGAGCAATCGCAACATGCCGTTCACATGGACGATCAATCCCTACCGCGGCTGTGAGTTCGGATGTCGTTACTGCTATGCCCGCTACACTCACGAATTCATGGAAATGCGCGACGGCATGGAGTTCGAACAGAAAATCTACGTCAAGCAACACGCTGCAGGACTGCTTCGCAACGAACTCCGCCGCGTCAAACCCGACGAAGCCATTGCCCTCGGCACCGCTACCGATCCTTATCAGCCCGCCGAGCGCCGCTACGAAGTCACGCGCGCAATTCTCGAAGAGTTCGCCCGCCACCGCGGGTACGAACTGGGCATCGTCACCAAGTCGAACCTGATCGTCCGCGACCTCGAACTGCTAAAAGAGGTGGCGAAGACGAATCGCCTGTCCGTGCATGTGACCGTCACCACGCTTGACGTGGACTTGGCGCGGATTCTCGAGCCCCGGGCGCCGCGCCCCGATCTTCGAATCGACGCGGTCCGCACGCTCGCGCAGGCGGGCCTGCGCGTGGGCGTGAGTTGCTCGCCCGTAGTCCCGGGAATCACCGATTCGCCCAGGGATTTGGAATCCTTGATCCAAGTGGCCGCCGAAGCGGGGGCAGACTATGTTTTCGCCAACCCACTCTTTCTGAAGCCGTGTTCGGCGGCCGTATTCATTCCCTTCCTCGAAAAGAATTTTCCTCATCTCGCTGAAAACTATCGCCAGCGCTATCAGGATCGCGCCTTTCTTCCCCCGGCTTACGGCAAACGCCTGTCACTCCTCGTCAAGAAACTTCGCGAAAAATACAAAATAACCCGGGAGCGCCGGCCAGCGTACGCCACGAAGTGGCCCGTGCAGGCTTTCGACGAGCAGTTGAATCTGTTTTGAAGATTTCAGATTCGATTTCAGATTGCAGATTGACCAGAGCATAAGTGTCCACTCAAGGGCTGCACGCTGAAGTCTTCAATCTGAAATCGAAAATCGATTCCTTCTTTTCCTCTATAATCTTGCTGAACCCGCATGGCCACCTCCTCCCCACCCGCCGGACACCCCGCCCAACCCGTCACTTTCGGCATGCGGCTGCACCAATTCTGGCGCCGCGTCACTGAAGGGCTCGAGGTCAGTCAACTCTGGTCACAGTTCGAAACCGAGGCGCGCGCCAGCTACCGCCTCTACTCCAAAGACGTCGCCGCCAAAACACCCGAGGGTCTTACCGATCGCGGCCGCCATCTGCATGTGGTCAAGGAATTCTTCTGGGCTGTGTTCGAGAAGCTCTCGCCGGCGCGCCGCGTCATCCTTCTGGTCGCTCTCATTCTTCTGATCATTCCGCACGGCGCTTTCGAATACACCGGCGAGGCCGGTAAAGTCTACGCCGTCGAATTCGACTTTCACTTCTGGGCGGCGCTGCTCCTGCTCCTCGTCTTGATTCTTGAAATCGCCGACCGCGTCGTAATGAAGCGCGATCTTCAGATTGCGCGTGAGATCCAGACTTGGCTTCTGCCCGGCGTTCCACCTCAGATCCCGGGAATCTCGATTGCGTACACCACCCGCCCGGCCAACACCGTGGCCGGAGACTATTACGATGTCTTCCCGCGCCCCGGACGCACGAATGAAGACAACCGCGTCGTGCTCGCCGTCGCGGACGTCGCCGGAAAGAGCATTCCCGCCGCTATGCTCATGGCGACATTTCAGGCAAGTCTCAAGACGCTCTCGACAGCGCAGGTGCCGCTGCCCGAACTTGCCTCCAACATGAATCGCTACGCCTGCACCAACAGCCAGGGCGGATTGCGCTTCACCACCGCCTTCCTCGCCGAGTACGATGAGGCCCGGCACACGCTCTGCTACATCAATGCAGGCCATAACAATCCCATTTTGCGGCGCGCCAGCGGACTAATTGAACGCCTCGACATTGGCGGCTTACCTTTCGGCATTACACCCGAGGTGAAGTACGAATCGGCGACCGTCACCCTCGCTCCGGGCGACTGGCTGATCATCTTCACCGATGGATTAGTCGAGGCGGAAAATGCGCGTCAGGATGAATACGGCGAAGCCCGCCTGCTAGCCGCGATCGAAGCGGGCAAGACCCTCACGCCGGCCGAGATGCTCAAGAGTCTGATGACGGGAGTCGATCTCTTTGTCGGCAACACCCCTCAGCACGACGACGTCACCTGCATGCTGATCAAGGCGGAATAACACGAAAACTTCCTGACGAAATTAAGAGGGCCCGTAACTCGTTGAGCCTTGGTGGAAGTCATTGAGCCTTGGTGTAAGTGATTGAAAAATCGTAGAAGCGCTTTAGGAGGCCACAGGACGAAGATTTTTCTTCGGACGACGTCTGGCTCAGGTCTGACACCGATCGACGACGCTGGGGCCGTTTCCGGTTCAGGAAATAGCATCCGAGACGACATGCAGAGCGCCAAAATCGCCGCCGGGGAAAATTGGCGTTCCCAGATTGCTCCGAATCCCTCAAGTACTTATCACAATGTACGTACATATAGTATGTTTTCCACAGATTTCCACAGGGTGCCCTACTTTTGCATCATTTCGCCATACATCCGGTGAAAGGCATGCACGCCTTTCTCCTGCTTCACGCTGAATCGCCCCCGCGAATAACTTCGGGACCGCAAATTCTTCTGGACGATCTCACAGATCCCTACATCCTCGATCTGAATCTGGTCGCTGAATTCGACTGACGCCTTCGCCGCCGGACTCGCGTGATCCTTTTCCGGTAAATACCACTCGAAGATCGCCAGCGACCGTTCGGGCTCGACCGGCAGCACGATATTCAGCGAAACGTTGTCGGGATAACAGTTCAGCATCCAGTTGGGAAAAATCCAGAAGTAGTCGGTGGTGAGGTCTTCGCGCGACTGCTGGTAGCGTCGCGGCGTGGCATCGCCCGGCTGTGCGCCACGGATCGGCGAGAACTGCCGCACGTGCCTGGCGTATGGCTCGACCACGTACGCGTTATAGTCCAGTTCGCGGTTCAGTCCGGGATGCACGCTGGGCAGGTGATATCCCTCGAGATAATTGTCCACGTACGTCTTCCAGTTGCACTTCATGTCGTAGGTCCGCCGCTCGAACAACTTCATCTCGGCAAATGGAAACTTCTCCGCCTGCTTGAGCAACTCGCCCAGACTGTCGCGTAATGGCAGCGCCCCAGGATCAAGATTCACAAAGATCAGGTTGAACCACTCCTCGGTTCTCACCGGCTTCATCGCAAAATCTTCCGGCGAGAATCCTTCGACGCCCTCGATCTCGGTCGCGCTGAGAAGCGCACCGTCGAGCCCGTAAGTCCAGCCGTGATACCCGCAGCGAAACAGCTTGCGCGATCCGCACCCCTCCGCCGGAGGCCCGGCGCGGTGGCGGCAGACGTTATAGAAGCCGCGCAGGTTTCCGTCGAGACCGCGCACGAATACGAGCGGCTCGCCTATCAATTCGCAAGTGAAAAAGTCGCCCGGGTTCCGAACCTGGCTGGCGTGGCCGACCACCTGCCACGTCCGCGAGAATATCTCTTCTTTCTCGGCGGCAAATACGCCTGCGTCTGTATATAGAGGACCGGGCAATGTCCAGGCGCGGGCGATGTCGGCCTCCACCTGAAAAGCATCTTTAGAAATGTCCATGATGATTCGTGAACTACGCGGAACATTCTACGGTACGCGTCAGTGGGATGAATTGGCCGGCGCGAATCTGTGCGACAAAAAATCTTTGGATTCATGAACTTCTGACGCAAATCGAGGCCACGCCTGCGTTCTAAAATGGAACTCATCCCAGTCCCAGACTGACACGAAATGTCAGAGGTGCCGACGTAATTTGCCATCAGAACGGCGATGGGGCCAGTCCCAAGAGGACGGAAGTTTGCCCCGGTACTGAAAATAAAGCCGTTCGCGAACGGGTGGGTGGAACGAAGGTAACTAACGGTTTTGGCGAGGCAAGTGCAAATATCAGTCACGACTGCGTCATCCGTGACCAGACAAAATCGAGTTTAAAAAACGAGGGAAAATAGAGATGCGGAAACAAAAGGGTTTCTCACTGATCGAGCTGCTGATCGTGGTGGCAATCATCCTGATCATCGCAGCTATCGCTATTCCGAACTTGCTGCGCGCTCGCATGGCGGCCAATGAGTCGTCTGCTGTCGCGTCCATCCGTACCATCAACACAGCTCAGATCACCTACAACTCCACCTACCCGACGACCGGTTTTGCCGGCTCGCTGGCGGTTCTCGGTGGCGTCGCTCCTTGCACGCCTACCTCAACCACCGCTTGCTTGATCGATAGCGTGTTGGCTGCTGGCACCAAGAGCGGCTACCTCTTCGTCGCCGCCGGTGTTGCTGGTACGCCCAGCGTGTCCTACTACGCGAACGCCAAGCCGGTCACTCTGAACCAGACCGGTATTCGCGCCTTCTGCTCGTTTGAAGACGCGGTGGTTCGTGTCGATCCGGCCGGTGTGGGCGCGACCTCGGTTGCGACCTGCCAGGCTTTCCTGCCTCTCAACCAGTAAGCTGGTTTGATTCGGGCGAGGTTAGCTACACTTTGGGGGCAGCGAACGCAAGTTCGCTGCCTCCTTCGCTTTTTGCGCACGGATTTACCGCGCTGCCTTCCGTTTGCCAATTCGTGGCAGTCTGACAGAAGGTGTCAGCCAGATCGTGAGAGCGGCCTCATGAAGCCGCGTCCACCATCCAACTTCCTGTTGATAATGAACCTCTTAGCTCAGGCTCGAGAAACAACAAATATGGTCTAGGGCGTGCAATGAAAACAGCAGGCGTCCACATGATTGGCCGCAAGATTCGAAACCAAAGGGAGAGAGTTTACAAATGCGCAAACAGAAGGGTTTCTCACTAATCGAGCTGCTGATCGTGGTGGCAATCATCCTGATCATCGCAGCTATCGCTATTCCGAACTTGCTGCGCGCCCGCATGGCGGCCAATGAGTCGTCTGCTGTCGCGTCCATCCGTACCATCAACACAGCTCAGATCACCTACAACTCCACCTATCCGACGATCGGTTTTGCCGGCTCGCTGGCGGTTCTCGGTGGCGTCGCTCCTTGCACGCCTACCTCAACCACCGCTTGCTTGATCGATAGCGTGTTGGCTGCTGGCACCAAGAGCGGCTACCTCTTCGTCGCCGCCGGTGTTGCTGGTACGCCCAGCGTGTCCTACTACGCGACCGCCAAGCCGGTCACTCTGAACCAGACCGGTATTCGCGCCTTCTGCTCGTTTGAAGACGCGGTGGTTCGTGTCGATCCGGCCGGTGTGGGCGCGACCTCGGTTGCGACCTGCCAGGCTTTCCTGCCTCTCAACCAGTAAGTGAGCTTGAAATTGGCGAAGTACCTTCGGGGGAGGGTACAAGCCAGGGAGCAGCGAACGCGAGTTCGCTGCTCTTTTTCTTTTTTGGCCACCACTTCAATCAGTTTTCTCAACCACTTGCGCTTTCGCGGTTCTCGATTGACAAAGAGTGTCAACGCCTCATTCCGATTGTCTCTTAATCGTTTCGCCAAAAAGATCCATCGCTGATAACAAAAAGCTTAGCTTCCACCAAGGTCATTCGAGTAACCATTCATTGTGGCCGACAACGTGCCAATGGAAGAGTGGGTTTAGATAAAGGGAGCCGAAAATCATGCTTCCTCCCGGACGCGAATTCTTAGACGGAGAACAATTTTCAATGCGGAAACAGAAGGGTTTCTCACTAATCGAACTGCTGATCGTGGTAGCAATCATCCTGATCATCGCAGCTATCGCTATTCCGAACTTGCTGCGCGCTCGCATGGCGGCCAATGAGTCGTCTGCTGTCGCGTCCATCCGTACCATCAACACGGCTCAGATCACCTACAACTCCACCTACCCGACGACCGGCTTTGCCGCGTCTCTGGCGGTTCTTGGTGGCGTCGCTCCTTGCACGCCCACTTCAACCACCGCTTGCTTGATCGATAGCGTGTTGGCTGCTGGCACCAAGAGCGGCTACCTCTTCGTCAGCGCAAATGTTGCGGGCACGCCCAGCGTGTCCTACTACGCGAACGCCAAACCGGTCACCCTGAACCAGACCGGTATTCGCGCGTTCTGCTCATTCGCAGACGCGGTGGTTCGTGTCGATCCGGCCGGTGTGGGCGCGACCTCGGTTGCTACGTGTCAGGCATTCCTGCCACTCAACCAGTAAGTGAGCTTGAACATTGGCGATGTACCTTCGGGGGAGGGTGCAAGCCAGGAGCAGCGAACGCAAGTTCGCTGCTCTTTCGTTTTTGTACTGAGTATCGGCCCTCCGAAGAATGAACCGATTTGGGTTGAAAAGCGTTCCTGGTTTGACATTTTCTGTCACTGCCCACTCTGTGATCCTGTTCACAGTTTTGAAACGTCACCATGCTGTCGCTAACCTCTTGAAACCGAGCCGATTACGGGATTACCAAGGTGGGTGCAAGGGAAAATCGAATGGCGCTGAAACTGCTATGTAAGTAGGGACAGTTGCTCGCGACGTACCTTCGGGTAGCGCTTTGAGGCAAAAGCATATGCGTTCAACAAAAGGATTCTCGCTCATCGAACTACTGATCGTGGTGGCGATCATCCTCATCATCGCGGCGATAGCCATCCCCAACTTGCTGCAGGCTAGATTGGCAGCGAACGAATCCTCAGCTGCAGGATCGTTACACACTCTGACCTCCGCGGAGGTCACCTACTACAATGCTTACCCGACCGTGGGCTATCCCAACACGATCGGACCGTTGGGCGGGGCCACGCCGTGCACGCCCACCTCAACGACAGCCTGCATTATTGACAATTTCCTGGCCACAGCCACACCGGGTGGCGTTGGCAAGAGCGGCTACTATTACCAGGCGACCGGCATTATGACGGGTGGAGCGACGTATAACACCGCATACGTCCTGGGCGCGGCGCCAATCATCGTCCACTCTACCGGCAACCGTGATTTTTGTTCGACGAATGATGGTGTGCTGCGCTCGCAGATGGGCAGCACGGGCGACTTGCCGGCAACCGCTACTGCGGCTTGTTTGGCGTATCCGGTGGCTCAGTAGGAATCAGCGTCTCATATCAAGTTGAGAACGATGCGGGCCTCAGATAGGGTTTCCCCTTTTCTGAGGCCCGTTGTCTGTTTCGCTTTCGAATGCTCGAGTGACCGACGTAACCGGTGCGAGCATCCTCAATGCGGTTGCTGTTGCTTATAATCATTTCCAGAAACGCCTTGTGAGGCGTTCTGTCAAAGGCAGTCCTCGCACAATGCCCGCAATTGAAATTCTCGGTCTGGAAAAGACCTACATGGTGGGATTCTGGCGCAAGCAGCCCAAGCGCGCCTTGCAACCGCTTCATCTGACGGTCGAAGAGGGAGAGATCTTCGGCTTCCTGGGGCCCAATGGCGCCGGCAAAACCACGACATTGAAGATGCTGATGGGACTCGTCTTTCCCACAGCGGGGACGGCTCGCATTCTCGGCCGTGAATGGACAGATCCTGAAGTAAAGGCGCAGATCGGATTCCTTCCGGAACAGCCGTACTTCTACGACTACCTGACCGCGCACGAATTGCTGAATTATTACGGACAGCTCTCGGGTGTTCCCGGCAAAGATCGCAAACGCCGCATCGATGAAGTTCTGCAGCGCGTTGGCCTAACGGACGTGAAGGGTGTGCAGTTGCGCAAGTTCTCGAAAGGCATGCTGCAGCGCGCGGGAATCGCGCAGGCCATTCTGCACGATCCCAAGCTTGTGTTCTTCGACGAGCCGATGTCGGGGCTCGATCCGCTGGGGCGCCGCGAAGTGCGCGACCTGATGGAGCAACTCAAGCAGGAAGGCAAAACGGTTTTCTTCTCGACTCACATTCTGTCTGACGCCGAGGCTCTTTGCGATCGCGTCGCCATCATCAACAAAGGCGAGTTGCGCGGCGTGGGTGCAGTCGAAGACTTGACCTCGACCGTGCAGGGGAAGGTGGAAGTCGTCTGGCAGGGCACGCTGGTTCCAGCGTCGATGAAGGCGATGGGCGCTGAATGCCACGTCACCGGAGACACGGTGCGTGCCGTTCTGCCGGAGAGCCAGCAAGATGCCGCGATCGACGCGCTGCGCCGGGAACGGATCCGGTTAATCGCGATTACGCCACTGCGCACTTCGCTCGAAGCCTATTTTGTGGAGAAGATGCAGCAATCCCAGAGCGCTGCAGCCACGACCGTGGGGACCGCAAAATGAACGCACGCATCGCTCACATTGCGAGCAATACCTTCCGGGAAGCCGTCCGCGACCGCGTGCTTTACAACTTGATCGCGTTTGCGCTGCTGATTTCGGGAGCCGCAATTTTCGTCGGCCAGATTTCGATCGATATCGAGCGCCTGGTGGTTGTGAACCTTGGTCTCACCGCCGTATCGCTGTTTGGAGTGGTGATCGCCATTTTCATTGGCATTGGCCTGGTGTCGAAGGAGATTGAGAAGCGCACGCTCTACACCGTGCTGTCGCGCCCCGTCCGCCGCTGGGAGTTTATTGTCGGCAAGTTCTTCGGGCTGGCCGGAACGCTAGTCGTGAACACGTTCTTCATGGCCATTGGAGTATTCGCGGCCCTGCTCTACGTGGCTCACAAGTTCACCGGATCGGACACGTTCATCCTGGTCGCGCTGTATTTCATCATTCTGGAGTTTCTGATTATCTGTTCGCTGGCTTTGCTGTTCTCGTCGTTCTCTTCGCCGCTGTTGTCGGCGGTATTTGCCTTTTCACTGTTCGTGATTGGCAGCTTCGCGGATGATCTGCGCGGATTCGCCAGCTCTGACCCACGGCATCACACGCTGGATCGCGACGGGCGCGGCCTATCTGGTGCCCAATTTCTCGGCGCTCAACGTCATCAGCGCGGTCGCACATCAGCAACCGCTCTCCGGTCAACTCATCCTGCAAAACACGTTGTATGCGCTTTTCTATACCGCAATGGCGCTCAGCGGGGCGATTTTGATTTTCGAGCGCAGGAACCTGAAATGATGCGGCGACTTTTCAATCGAAGCTCATGCGCGAGGTCCAGGAGATGACTTCTACGCGACGCACTACCATCGTCGCTACAGGTTGCCTTCTGGTCTCGATGACAGCAAGCGTGCTCCTGCTGCGCCACCTCGACAAGATTCGGCCAGAGGCGACCATCGAAGATGTTCTTTACATCAATTCACCGAAAGTAGTGAAGCGCGCCAGCCTCGGCTTCGACGGATTGGCGGCTTGTCTTTACTGGACGCGGACGGTGCAATATTTCGGACATCGTCATCACGATCTTGAGCACACCTATAACGAACTCGCCCCGTTGCTAGAGATTACGACCACACTGGATCCGCAGATGTTTCCGGCATATCAGTTCGGAGCCAGTTTCCTGGCGCCGAAGCCGCCAAACGGCGCCGGCCAGCCCGAGCGCGCGATCCAACTGATGGAGTACGGCATTCAGCACAATCCCGACAACTGGCAACTCTATTACGATCTTGGCTTCGTCTATTACACGGAACTCAAAGACTACAAGAAGGCTGCGGAGAGTTTTCTCGCGCGGATCGGATATTCCCGGCGCACATCCCTTCATGAAGTTGCTGGCCGCGCAGATGGCGGAGCATGCCGGCGACTTCACGACCGCGCGCCTGCTGTGGAGCGCGACGTTCGAATCGAGCAGTGAGCACAATATCAAGCAGAACGCGATGGAGCATCTGCGGTCCATTCAGGTGGATAAAGACATCACCAACCTGCAAGCCGGCGTGACGCGCTTCGGGGAACGCACTGGACGGTTGCCTTACAGCTTGGGAGAACTGGCCAGCGCAGAGCATTTGCCCGCCATTCCCGTCGATCCGGATGGGAACGCTTACGTACTCGATTCGGATGGGCGCGTGCTAATTGAACATCCGGATGATTTTCCTTTCATCACCAGAGGCCTGCCTCCGGGATACACGCGGACGGGGCTGCCGAAATTCCATACCAAGGGTTGATTCGGAGAGCGCAGTCCTTGCTTTATCATCATGGGCTGGCATCTTCTCTCGACTCTCGCGAAATGGATTCTTCACCTCAAGCGCAACCCAGCGTTCTCGAAGCAGCGCGCCGCTGGTGGCACGACGCCAGGGCGCGGGACGGCCGCTTTGCAGCTACCCTCGCACTTTTTAGAACTCTGTGGGAGTTCGCTCGCGACTCGACGCCTGCGCGCCTGCGCCAGCGATATGGGGATGCTGACTACGACTGGGAGCATCGCGTTAACACGACCAGCGCAGCCGTCGGATGGCGCGATCGCCTGCTGGGCGTGTTCCATTCTCCGTATCAACCTACCGAACCCGTGCTGTTTCACGAAATGCTCGACGCTCTGGTGGCCCAGGCAGGCCTGAACTTCGGCGACTTCACTTTCATTGATCTGGGATCGGGCAAAGGGCGCACGCTGTTGATGGCGTCTGACTATCCGTTTCGCCGCGTGGTCGGAGTAGAGCTTCTTCCCGCCCTGCATCAGATTGCTCTGGAGAACCTTGCCCAATACAAGAGCGAATCGCAGAAGTGTTTCGCGCTCGAAGCACTCTGTGGCGATGCTGCCGAACTCCCTTTGCCCAACGAACCATTGTTGATGTATCTGTTCAACCCCTTCCCGGAATCCGTATTGAGGCGCGTGCTCACCAACCTGCAGGAGAGTCTCCGAGATCATCCCCGGCCAGTGTACGTGCTCTATCACAATCCGCTGCTGGAGCATGTATTGGGCGAGTGTGCCCGGTTGAAGAAAATTGGCGGCACGCATCAGTATTCGGTGTGGTGCGCGGCCATCAAGGCAGGCGAGTGAACCGCGGATTCTGAATCCCGAGGCCGGCGAGCGCTTCTTCCATGGTGCGCACGACCTTGAGCATTTCACGCGGCCGGTTTGCGGCCAGCTGATACATTCGCGACATTCCATATAGGTAATCGGTTGGGGCCACAATGAAGCGAGGAGTCTCCGCAGGAAATGGAGCGGGCGGCATTGCTGCTTTGCGCAACGCGTCTCCGGAAGGATTAAACGCGGTGACGGCTGAGCAGTCGATGATCGCGCCGGAGGGATTGAGATCCCTCACATGTTTGCGGATTTCGTCATTGAACGTCGCGACGTCCTGTTCCCCAATCTCACCTTCCGGCAGGATGAGCAGGATTTTGTTCTCGACGTCAAACTCGAAATGGTACGGCATGAGGAAATGCGATGCATGGAGTCTAGCATTGCTGTGCTGTCGCTGAAATTTCCGCCGTTATTTGTCCGGATTTGCGGAAACGAAGCAGATTTCCGCTTCAACTGGATTCCGAAAAAAAACAGGCGGACAGGATTGTCCGCCTCACATCAGTCGCCGAGTCGGGCTCGGCTGGATTCACAAAACCGGCCTAAGAGCCTTGCTTGTCGAGAACTCTCTCAGCCTTTTTCAGGGCCACCTTCTCCTTGCGATAGGCGCGCGCTACATCGCCGAGAGGCGTGGGCGGCGGGAACGAAGGGCCGAACTCCCACAGCGGGCGCTCGCCTTGGGCGTAAGTGTAAGTGTTCGGCGAGCCGCCAACCAGCGGGCGTTCAGCTGCCAACTCGTGCTGTTCCGCGTGCTGTGGATGCTCGGGAAGCGTAACCATCTGAGGTTGGCTGGACAGCACGGAAGCGGTCTGTCCAAAGACAGTGGCGGTGCAGAAAACGAGCAGTATCAAGAGTGTGATTTTCATAGCGTTTTGTTCCCCACTTCACGCTGGATAGATGCATCCCCATGACCAACTTAATAGGCTTATCAGTCATACACTTACGGGCGATCGTTAGAGCGCAACGCAAGACTTTGCACATTTAGGGAAGTCAGCCGTTGGAGGAGGCAAAGGCGCACCGGACAAGGGATCTGTGAGGTCCCCATGGCGGCCCTGCTAGAAGGATCGTTTCCCGGCACCATCTGGGCGCCGAGCCCGGAGAAACTGGCTTGGAAAGCAGTAAGACCGGCTCTTAACGTGACGAGCATCATGGATTGTCGGTCGTAGTTGTGGTAAGAAGATACTGCGGGCTCCGCCATACCCCCTGGTGAAGTTGTCTTTCCTTCCGGATAGTCCGTCGATTAAGGAGCGGTCATCATGATCAATCGCGCGTTGGTGTTCCCACTTCTCATCCTGGTTTCTTGTACGGCGGTGGCTCAGGTGATGAGCATCCCGTCCTCGGGCTTTGGGAATATCGGCGTTTCCTCGTTGGGCGTTGCGAGTGGTTCGGTGGGCCTCGGAGTTCTCTCCTCCGAGATGTTGACCAATAACCTGTTCGGGATGCTGACCAACGCGCAGAACCACGGAGGATCGGAGACCCCCAGTGCGTCAGTCTCGAAGCTTGACCTGAAGGCGCCTGGAAAGGCCAAACGGGAGTATAGCAAGGGCTTTCAGTTCCTCATGCGAAAGGATTATCAGAACGCCGTCGAGCACCTGAAGATCGCGATTTCCATCTATCCGAGCTTCGTAGCGGCCCACAACGCGTTGGGCTCAGCGTATCTGGGTCTGGGAAAGACCGCTGAAGCACTTGGTCAGTTTGCGGAGGCGGTATCGCTCGACGATCACCTGCCGAACTCATATTTTAATCTGGGTTGTGCCCAACTGGTTCTGAATCAGTATTCCGCTGCTGCCGAATCGATTAAGAAGGCTTCGTCGATTGCCCCTCTCGACCTTCAATTGCAGACCGCGCTGGCATACGGACAGTTCATGAACCACGACTACCCGGGAGTGTTGGCAACCGCTAAGCAGGTTCACAGCCGCAAGCACGAAAATGCTGCGGTCGTTCACTACTTCGCGGCGGGGGCATTCGAGGCGCAAGGCCAGTACGACGATTCGCAAAACGAGTTGAACACTCTGTTGAAAGAAGATCCAAAGTCAGTCGTGGCGGCGCAAGCGCGTCAATCTCTCATTGAAGTCAAGTCAGAGCAGGCTAGGCATGCCGAGGCGTTATTGCATCCGGCCCAGCCCGCAACGTTCGCCTTTAAAGCGGGTGCTGTTCCTACGTCGGAGGAGGCGTCACGACAGGCCCAGAGAATCATCCAGGACTTGAAGCAGAAGCAGCAGATCGCGGAAGCCGAAGCGACGGAAAACCCGCCGGCCTGTGAAAACTGCGGTCCCGCGGAGGCACAACCTCCCGCCAGGGCGGAGGTCGCGTCCAACTCAGTTCCAGGTACCAAGCAACTCAACCAGAATCGCGCTGGAGTTTTGCGGGCATCGGTGGATGAAGTAGCTCTGTTTTTTGCAGCCACCGATAACGGCAAACCGGTGACGGACCTGACCGGAGCCGATGTCGGGATCCGCGACGACCGGCAGCCTCCGGCGGCCATCCTTAGCTTCCGCAACCAGGCGCAATTGCCTTTGCGTCTCGGTCTCGTGATTGATATCAGTCAGTCCATCACCGGCCGGTTCTCCTTCGAGCAACGTGCGGCGATTGACTTCCTGCAGAAAACCGTCACCGGCAAAGATGATCTTGCTTTCGTTATCGGGGTCAATAACTCGGTTTTGATGGTCCAGGATTTCACCGGCGACCAGAAGCTTATTTCCCATGCGGTGGATGAGCTCGCGCCCTCGGGTGGAACCGCCCTTTGGGATGCTGTTGCCTTCGCTGCTGACAAACTGGCCAGCCGACCGGAAGAGCAGCCCGTCGCCAGGATTCTCGTGGTGATCAGCGATGGCGAGGACAACTCCAGCGAAGCCACTCTCAAACAAGCTCTCGAGCGTGCGCAACACGGGGAAGTGGCGGTCTACACCGTCAGCACCCGCGAAAACGAGCAGGAAGAAGCCAGCGCATTGTTGGGGGACCACGCCCTGAAGACATTAGCAGACCTCACCGGCGGAACCGCTCTTACTCCGGGCTCAGTTCGGCGCCTGAAAGGCAGCCTGGGCGACTTGCAGCAGGTCATCCGCGGTCGCTATCTGGTCTCCTATAAACCCGCCCTGTTCCAGCGTGATGGCCGTTACCGAACCATCGAGCTCACGGCTCAAAAGAACGGTCACAAACTCCGCGTCTACACACGCAAAGGCTACTACGCCTCTACCGCAACTACCCCCTCCAAGAGCGATTTCTAATCGCATCACCGGAGGGTCGCGCGGATGGCTTAAACGCGCCGCGTCGAACAGTACCGGGCAAGAACTGCCGGTGCGGGTTTTTTCCCCGATCGGAACCGCTGTTAGAATCCGCGCATGTCCGGACGCGCCATCGGAATTACATCTCGCATCGCGTTTTTCCTCTGCGGACTAATTTCACTTTTCACCTGTGTTCCTTATCTGGGGCTGCGGGGCGCCGAACTGCCGGTTCAGAGCGAATGGGTCGTATTTGTGGCGACACTGGGTGCGGTGGGCCTTTTCAGTGTGACGCTTGCAGTGCTGCCCCGCTCGTTGATCGCGAAAAGGTGCAAGAAAGATCGGGACGATGAACAGTTGTTTTTAGCGCCTCTTAAATGGCTCGGTTGCTTCGCGGCAGTTTCCTATCTCCTGGCATTCGTCGCATACCTCGCTCCGCATCGCTGGAATCTCGATCCCCAACTGATGTTCTCGCTGTGTCCCCTGTATTTCGTGAGAATGACGTTCGATCCCTCGCTGCTGGCCACCTTATTCCTGCTCGCTCCTTTGAACGCGGGAGCGTACGGCGCACTCGGCCTCACCTTGGGATACGCTTGGATGGTCTTCCGCAAGCGAAAATCAACCTGAATGGTTGACGAAACATGTGGGATGGAAGGCCATCTCCACTCGTCGATCCTTTGGAGCGCTACGAGGATATTTCAATCACCCGGCGAAGAAAAACGGATCTTGATGCAGTTAGGCGGCACCCAGTGCCGCCCAACCGTGGCTCGACGATTGGTTAGTGCTTGTCTGGATCGTCAAGGTGCTTCTCTCGATCGCCATCTGGGTGACTATGGCGCCAATTCCAGTATTGGTCCTGCTGGTCGTTGTTCAACTTGTGGTATTCACGAAACTGCTGCTGAGTTTGCCCCGCATACTGGCGGTAGGAGCGATCCTCGTTCTCGTTCCAATCGTGGTAGTCCTTGTGGGTGCGATCGTAGACGCGGGTGTGGTTCTTGTCGTTGCGTTGGCTGTCTTCCTGTCGTTTTTCTTCTTGACCTTTGTCGTCTTGAGCGGCGGCGCGGGTCGTGATTGCCGCGGGTGCGAGAAGTGCGGCGGTCAGGGCAAGAAAACTCAGGCGTCGGAAACCGGCTTTCATTGTGTGGTCCTCCTCAGGATAAGAAATCCAACCCTCAGCCTAGCGGTTGGCTGGAAGGCAATCTGAGCCGGATTGACCACACTGCGAAGCCGTTTTTTCAACGAGGGTGAGGGTCGTGAATTCGACGATTGGTCAAGTGTCAGCACCGGCTGAAACGAGAACATCCAACTTGCACAGAGCGAATAAAACCGCTCATCAAAGAGGGCGGATGGAAGTGTGGCGACAGTGGTGGCGGCTCGCCGGAAAATCTTGTCCGACGAAAAAGCAAAATGATCCATTTGACTCCGCCCGTCCTTCTCATCGAGGACATTTAGCTCATTGACCTGTCGATGAAGTAACGGGGGCGCCAACGATCCGGCGGGTAGCGAGAGCCAGGTCCGAGCCCGGTTTGCGCCGAATGCGTTTCGGGGTGTATGTTTCGCTCACAATAGAACAACACAAACGGAGCGGAGCGCATGCGCGGGTGTGATCGAGAATGGATGCACGGGAACCGGAGGATCGCCCGCGTCACGGCGGCGTTCCTGGCAGTCATTGTCTGGATCGCAGGAGTTTGTATTGAGGGTGTGCAGGCGCAAACCGATTGCGTCGACGGTAACGGCATTCTCGACACGGCTCCGCCGAAAGATATCACCGTGCCGCAGCTGATCCAGAAGATCGCTGCGGAAGAGAACAGGGTCAGAGACGCGCGCTCGCACTACACGTTTACCCAGGACGTATTGGTGCAGACCCTCAACGGCAAGGCGGTAGACGGACAATTTCATGAGGTCACCACCGTCTCTTACGAAAATGGAAAACGCAAAGAGAACGTGAGCTTTGCCGAGCAGTCCACGCTACGAGGCGTGCAGTTGTCGCAGGACGACATGGACGATATCCGCACGTTCATGCCGTGGATCATGACGACGGATGAGTTGCCGCTGTACAACGTGACCTATGCGGGGCAACAGCACGTAGACGATCTTGACACCTACGTGTTTCACGTCGAGCCGAAAAAAGAAGAAAAGAACAAACGCTACTATCAGGGACGCATATGGGTGGATGTCCATGACTTGCAGATCGTGAAACTATGCGGCAAAAGCGTGCCCGACGTGATCAAAGTGAAGAAGCACCAGTCGATGGATCTGCGGCCATCGTTTGTAAGCTACCGGCAACCGGTGGATGGATTCTGGTTCCCCGCTTATGTGCGGGTCGATGACACCCTGCACTTCCGAGTGGAATCGGTACACTTGCACGAAATCATCAAATTCAAAGGCTACGCAAAGGCCGGGAGTGCGGCACCGAAGCCGTAACGACTAGGGATGCAGCACGGCACTTGAACCTCGATTTCAAGTATGCTGTACTGCGTCTATGGCAGAAGAAAAAAACCGCAGCAAAGACATCGTACTGTGGATCATCACGGTCGCCCTCGTTGCGTTGGCGATCTTCTGGTACAAAAGGTAGTCCTCCGCGAGCCTTGACCCACGTGTGCGCGCGTCCATGTGCGGGCGGACGTGTTGTTCTGTCCCCGCTTCCCCATTAAAATCTCCTCGCCCGTGATCCCTCTCTGCTGAATTTCGAATTGTGAACCGGCTCGCGAAACATCGAAAACGTGTTCGGCTAATTCGGGAGGACAGAGACTAATTTCTCTAGAAGAACTATTTTCAGCAAGGCAGGCGCGGGTTGCACGAATATTCACAGTTGACATTACAGCCAAGTGTGAGCAGAATCACAAGGATTTGTTTTCCCCTGCTCCCAGTCGATCCTGGATTTCAAAAAAATCTATTGTTCGAATTCCACAACAACGTCGTTGATGACCCTAAGGAGAATTGTCACTCTATGAAGCAACGATTCACTGCGCTCAGCCTACTCGCTGCGCTTGCCTGTGGTTGCCTGCGTAACAGGCACCGCCCTCGCCCAGGACGACACCATGCCGGCCCGGCCGATGTATGGACACCTGCAAACCGAACCTACGGAGCGACGTCAAGACGCCGGCGACTGCCGCTGACGACTTGGAATGGCATCGTTCACCTACCTAGAGCCACACCTACAAATACAACATGGTAGGAACCACTCCCTCGACGGGCACGTCGACGACGATCCCGACCTTCATCATTCCGGTGAAGTTGTCGTACGTGACCACCAAGGGCACGCACGTCGTTCAGCCGCGAACCAGAAGCTGTCGAACGGACAGACCGCGATCCAGAACATCGTCGCTTCGCCGATCTTCCGACTGGCGTTGATTTCGTCTCGAATAAAACCGACATGGGCAGCACGCAGTACATTGACGCCTTCCAGCGCGGCGAACTTCTGGGGCACAGTGTCTTCCCATACGGGACTATCACCTGTTGCTGGGAACACCCGAAAGTGATGCCGGTTCTGAGCCTGACGGTACCGTCAGGCGGATGGCAAAGTGGGCACCGAGTTCGGCGTGCAGGTAGGAACTGGCGGACATCAACTGGTTCGATGCCAGCTCCAGGCCTACTGACGAAGTACAGCCGCGACGATCGTCCCGAACTCCTTGCCGATCTTCGTCACCTACGACGCGTATCTGACGGATTTTGGCGGATGCTGCATCGGCGGCTATCACAGCTCTTACGGCAGCACGTCGGCACCGCAGGCGTATTCGCACTTCACCTACATCAACTCACGCGGGCGCGTTCTCGCAGGACGTTTCCGCGTTGTCGCACGAAGTGGGCGAGTGGGCGGACGATCCGCTCGTCGTCAACACCAACGGCAACCCGGTGTCGTGCGGAATCCTCGAAGTGGGTGACCCCGAAGAAGGGTTCCCAATTACGGCGGCTTCCCCTACACGCTGGGCGGGTTCACCTACAACCTGCAGGATCTGACGTTTCTGGAGTACTTCGGCGCTCCGAATACCACATCGGTTGGCGGCGAACTGAACGTTCCAGAGCAATCCGTTTCGCTCGTCGGTTTGCACCAACGGCGGCTAGTTAAGTCGCTTGATTTACGAAAACCCGTCCGCGAGGGAGCGGGTTTTTTATTGGTTGTCGGCAATGACGAGACTCTCGGGGGCGCAGGGAAATCTGAACGCCAAAGGAGATTTACGAAAAACGAAACTTCGCGGGCTATTTACAAAAACAGAACAAACAGAAGGCTTAAGACATTTGCACATTGACTGGGTGTTTACTGTCCAGTAGAACAGTCTGACCCTGAACCCAGGTCCGGGAGCGGTTTACGGGCGACCCAGGTCTGGATGTCATTGCTGGCCCAGTGCGCAGCGGTTCCGTTGCACCCGTGGTGGCAACGAAAAATCCCCGAAGGAGAAGAATCGTTTATGACCAGAAAAACTCTCTGCCCCCAGTCCGTCCTTGCCGTGTATTTGCTGATCTGTATGGGGCTCGCCGGAAGCCTAATTGCCCAGGACAATTCTGCCCAAGTTAATGAAGTGGCCAGGCCCATGTATACGGTAATGCCCGCGCACGTCCGCCCTGATGTTGCCCCGCCACCGGCGTCCCTGCAAAGCTGGAATGGATCGTTTACCTACAGCGGAAAATCGTACACCTACAACATGGTGGGTGCCGCACCTTCCACGAACACGACTGCCACGTCACGACCTACGTCATCCCGGTCAAGATCGTGATTACCAACCGCAACGGGACCAAGACCACCTTCGATCCGCGCACGTGCTCTCGAACGGAAATACCGTGACGACAAATACGCTGACGTCGCCGATTTTCGATTCCACGACGACCTATACCCAGGGCGGAGTGAATGTGGGCACGACCCAGTACATTGACGCATTCCAGCGCGCGAATTTCTGGGGGACGGTGCAGTCGAATCCGAACTCGCACCTGCTGCTGAATGCCGACTGTGCTGGCGGAGCAGACCTTGAGCCCGTCGCGGACATACGGAAAGACGGATCGCCGTTTGGCTTTACTGCGGCGCTGGTAGACATCAACTGGTTTGACTCGCAGATTCCGACCTTGATCAGCAAGCTGGGAATTCAACCCAACCAGTTTCCCATCTTCCTGCTCTACGACACTTATCTGACACAGAACGGCTGCTGCATCGGCGGCTACCACAGCTCGGAAGGCAGCATCAGCAATCCGCAGTCGTATGCGGAAGCGACGTATGTCGACCATGCGGCGCGTTCTCGCAGGATGTGTCGGCGCTGTCGCACGAAGTGGGCGAGTGGGCGGACGATCCGCTGACCGTCAACTTCAACGGCAACAATACGCCTTGCGGAATTCTGGAGGTCGGCGATCCGGAAGAGGGAGACTCCAACTACGGCGGCTTCCCCTACGTGCTGCACGGGTTCACCTACAACCTGCAGGACCTGGTGATGCTGCCGTATTTCGGAGCGCCGACCAGCACCTCGGTGAACGGATGGCTGAGCTTCCAGCACAATACGTCGTTGTCGGTGTGCTCGAACGGTTCCTAGAGTGTCTTTGATTGGTTGTCGTTTGTCTTCCCCCAATCGTTGGCCCGCTCCGCAAGGAGCGGGCCTTCGTTATTGCGGCGAAAGGGCTGTCAATCCTGCTTGCGAGGTGCACCGTACTTCGCAAAGACCGACTGGCTGGAGATGACGCCTTCGAGCTTTCTGGGGTTTGCGCGGTTCACCACCGGAATGATGGGATGGTTGTTGATGAAGCGCAGCGCGCTATCGAGCGGGAGGTCGGGAAACAAAGATGGCAATGGTTGTGGCGGAATGAGGGATCCGAGATTGTGTTCGCCTTTGCCCTCATGCAGCAGGCGCCGCAGCAGATCGCGCTGCACGGTGGTCCAACCGCTGGGCTCGAGGCGCACGAGCAAGACGCCTTGAGTCGAGTCTTCGACGCGGCGAGCGGCGGCGTCAATGTAGTCGCCCGCGCTGAGGATGATGTCCGGCGCGGGCAACATGGCATCTTCGACGCGAAGAATGGTTTCCTCGCGCTCTTCCTCGAGCGAGGGGAGCACCAAGCCATCCTGCCGCGTCAGCAGATCGAAGATGGGCGTGGGCTGCAGGCTGCGCGAGACGACGTAGGCGAAAGTGTTGGCGATGATGACCGGAAGAATGATCTCGTAGTTGCCGCTGACCTCGAGCACCATAAAGACAGAGGTCATGGGAGCGCGCAAGAAACCGGCAAAGAGCACTCCCATGCCGACGAGAACGTAGGTCCCGGTGGATCCCGTCAGGTGAGGAAAGAAGATGTGCTCGATGCCGCCGACGGCGCCGCCGAGCATGGCCCCGATGAACAGCGTAGGAGCGAACATGCCGCCAGGTGTTCCGCTGACGAAAGAAAGCGTGGTAGCAACAATTTTCAACAGGGCCAAGGTCGCAAGTACTTGCCAGACGTACTGCCCGTGCATTGCCTGGTCCATGAAATCGTAGCCGGCACCCATCACCTGCGGGGCTCCGAAGTATGCGATCAGACCAATCAGGAGTCCGGCGAGAGCGGGCTGAAAGTATTGCGTCCAGCGGGGCAAAGCTTTAAGGCGGGGGCGTAGGAATCCGATAGCTTTGGCGAAGATGACGGCTGCCACTCCGCCCACGATGCCGAGAACCGCGTAGGCGATCAGTTCGCTCGGCCGCTTAAAAGTCGTGACTGGAATGCGGAAGAGCGGTTCTGAGCCGAGGAACCAGCGTTCGATGACCACGCTGGCTACTGCAGAGAGAACCACGGAGCCGAGAATTCCCGCGCTCCAGCGTCCAATGACCTCTTCGATGACGAAGAGGACAGCGGAGATGGGAGCGTTGAAAGCGGCGGCGAGTCCGGCGGCCGCTCCAACGGGAGCCATCAGGCGCAATTTTTCGCGCGAGAGTTGCAACTGGCGTCCCAGGGCGGAGGCGAGGCTGGCGCCGATTTGGAGCGATGGGTCCTCCGGGCCGAGTGAGTGTCCGGCGCCGATGGCGAGTGCCGAGCAGAGAAACTTTCCAATCGCGGTACGGAAGGGGATGTAGCCGTTAAAGATGTAGAGCGCAGCTTTCGTCTGATTGACACCGCTGCCGCGAATGGCGGGAAAGACGTGAAGGACCAGCGCGCCGATTACAAGTCCGGCCACTGACGGAACTACGAACAGCCGCCAAGTGTGAGTCTGCGGCAAGGGGCCGAGCAGGGCGAGGTGCGTCCAGTCAATGGCGAGGCGGAAGCAGACGACCGCCAGGCCGGAAAAAATTCCGATAAAGACGGAGAGGATCAGGAAGTAGCGCTCTTCGTCGAAAACTTCTTCAAAGGCATTGAACAGGCGGCGCGGGCCACGGAGGCGAAGCGGAGGGTCAGGAGCGGACTGCGCTGGAGTGGAGGCGGTGACCCGGTCGCTCATTGGTCGACGGCCTCTCGGTCGCGGGAAATCAGTAGCAATGCTTGATCCACCCCCTGCGGTTCACCACAGTCTTTGGCGGTCTGGTGTTCGATCTGAAAAACGAGATCCATGATGGCATCCGGTAGATCTGTCTCACCGGGGGAACGCAGGTGAGGGAGATCGCGCTTCATGGCCAGCCAACGAGATTGGAGCGCGAAAAGCGCCGGCGGCGAGGCTTCGTCGGCAGTGGCCGGGCCGTCGAGAGTGACGCCTTTTTCCTGAGCGCAAGTCGTGAGACGCTCGCCAGAGCGCGCAAAGGCGGCGGAGATGCGGCGATTGCGCTCGGCATCGGAGATGTGCCGGACGAAAGGATCGGCGCTGAGCACCAGGGAGGCCGATTCCAGGAGGCGGCGCGATTCAGAGTCCTGCGGCTCGGCCTTTACAGCGGATTGCAGATAACGCTCAGCCGAGCGGTAGCGCCCGGCATTGTAAGCCGATGCACCCGCTCCGGCCAATGCGATCGCGTTGCCGCGATCGAGCATCACGGCTTTTTCGTACTCACCGAGCGCGCTGGGATAGTCTTGGGCTTTCGCGAGAAGCTGCGCCGTCTCGAGATGAAGTTCGGGGTCCGGCGGCAAAGACGCGGCCAAAGTGACCAGTTCGGCTCGAGCCTGTGGACGAGCATTCCTTCGTAGGAGAAACTCGATCAGCTCGACCTGGGAGGTCCTGCGATTGACATCGGCATTGGAGGCCCATACGCCATAGATTGCGTTGTGGTAGTAGCGAATGGCGTCGTCGAGCGAATCGCGCCGGGCAGCCACGCGAGCTAAAGCGAGGTTGATGGTGCCGTCCTCCGGCGTGCGCTGCCAAAGCGTGATGAGATAAGACTCAGCTTCGTCGAGGCGTCCGGTATCGCGCAGGGCGCGTCCGAGATTGAGTTGATATTGGGGATTGCCGCTATCGCAGGTCAGCGCGGCGCGGAATTCTTCGACGGCGCGGCCTGGGTTGCCGGCATTCATATCGTTGATCCCTTGCGCGTAAAGCCTGCGGCCACGGGACTGCTGGTTAGCGTTGAAGCGGTTCACTAGGTGACTGACCGCAGCAAACGCCGCAACTGCAGCCACGGTCAGGCCGAGTAAGACGACTACGGCGGAGCGTGGGACGAGTTTGGCCAGGACGTTCGACATATATCGCGGTGCGATACTACTTTAACATCCGGATGAGTGGCGGCCTTTGTCCGCACCAGCACCGCTATCCCATCGGGCTCCCTTCTCTTGTCACTCTAGGGTTTTCCGCCTTCCATCGTTTAAGATACTTCGGCTGCAAAAAGAGACGTTGCGTACGGCGTCTCCACAACGGACCGCTTCACTCTCACAATGAATCGCGAATATCACAAGGCTTATAGCCAGGAACTGCACCGCGACATGGAGGCTCTGGTTTTCGGGCATGCCGGTACGCCAATGCTCGTCTTCCCGACTTCGATGGGAAAATTCTTCGAATACGAAGACCGCGGGATGATCGGCGTGTTGGCTCCGAAGATCGAGCGCGGCGAACTGCAGGTGTTCTGTCCCGACGGCGTGGACACCGAGAGCTGGTACAACAAGGGTGTGCATCCGCGGGTGCGAGTGCTGCGGCATCTGCAGTATGAGCGCTACATTCTGCATGAGTTCCTGCCGTTTATACGCTGGAAGAATCAGATGCCGCAGTTGGCCGTGACCGGGTGCAGCTTTGGCGGATATCACGCCGTGAATTTCGCGTTGAAGCATCCCGACTGTGTGACGCATTGCGTCAGCATGAGCGGGGCGTTCGATATCCATCAATTTCTGGATGGGTATTACGACAACGATTGCTACTTCAACAATCCCCCGGACTTTTTGCCGAACATGTCGGACGACTGGTTTTTGAGCCGCTACCGGCCGATGAAAATCGTGCTGGGCTCGGCGGATTGGGACATGTGCCTCGATCAGAACGTGAAGTTGTCGGCGATTCTGAATGCGAAGGCGATTCCGCACTGGCTGGACGTTTGGGGAGATAATTCGAAGCATGACTGGCCGCTGTGGTTGAGGATGGCGGGGAAGCATTTTTAGTAGCGGTCGTTGCACCCCCATTCTTTGAGGAACACTTCCGATGCTGATCGCCATTAAGATCGCACTGCTCATTGTGGGTATCGTGGTGTCGATCCTCGTATACTCAATCGTCTACGGCAGCGTCTTGTGCGCGATCCACAACGCAAGAGCGATCGGGTTGGGAGTGTTGTATACGGATCCTCTGTACTGGCTGTTCCTGCTTCTGATCGTCGGCGGCGAAGTATGGCTGGGGAAACACATTGTCGCGCAGTGAACCAAGCTCATCGCAGAAATGGCAAATAGGTCACCCTTCGGGTATTGTTTCCCACTTAGGAATGGTCGCCAACAGGTGCCTTCTGAAAGTGCCTTCAGCCTCTGTGGGAGTCGAGAACGCTTTCGGCGGGGGAATGCTGTAAGCACGTAGGTATCCTCGATTACGTAAGTGCTTCGCTTCGTGACACACTTACTGTGCTCGGGATGACTGGTGAATGGAGTCCGAATAGCAGGTTCTTCACCGGGCTTTCAGCCCGGTTCGGAATGACAAAGAGTTTTTGAAGACGGAGAGTTTTGCATGAAGAAGATTGGGATTTTGTTTGGCATGGAAAATACGTTTCCGCCGGCCTGGTCGAGAAGATCAACTCGATGAAGGTTGAGGGCGTCGAGGCGGAGTTTGTGAAGATTGGCGGGATCCGGATGGATGAGCCGAAGAAGTATGCCGTGATCATCGACCGGATTTCGCAGGATATCCAGTTTTATCGGGCTTATCTGAAAAATGCCGCGCTGCACGGGACGATTGTGGTGAACAATCCGTTCTGGTGGACGGCGGACGACAAGTTTTTCAACTACGCGCTGGCGCACAAGATGGGCGTGGCGATTCCGCCGACGGTGATTCTGCCGCACAACAAGCATCCCGAGGGGACGACCGACCAGTCGATGCGGAATCTGATTTTTCCGCTGAACTGGCAGGAGTTGTTTGACTACGTCGGCTTCCCTGCTTTCCTGAAGCCTTATTCAGGCGGCGGATGGAAGCATGTGTATCACGTGCATTCGCCGGAGGAATTCTTCCATCACTACAACCAGACGGGCGATCTGTGCATGACGCTGCAGCATGGCGTGGAGTTTGAGGAATATTACCGGTGCTACGTGGTGGGGCAGGAAAAAGTGCACATCATGAAGTACGACCCGCAAGGCGCCGCATCATGAGCGCTATGTGAAGGGGAATCCACCGCCATCGACGCCTGCGCTGCGCGAACGGATTGAGAAAGATGCGTTGTCGCTGTGCCGCGCTCTGGGATACGACTTAAACACGGTCGAGTTTGCGGTCGAAAGCGGAGTGCCGTATGCGATTGACTTCCTGAATCCGGCGCCGGACGCAGAGATTACTTCCGTCGGTCAGGAAAATTTCGACTGGATCGTGAATGCCGTCGCGGAGATGGCGGTGAAGATGGCATTGAGTAGTGAAAGTCCGGTGAAGGAGTTGCGATGGGCAGGGTTTCTGGCGGGCACGCCTGCGCCGAAAGCTGCGCGCAAGGGCGAACCAGAGTGGGTGGCGGCGCGTAAGCGGGGAAAGACCGCGAAATAAACGCTCATGAGGACTTGGTGGATCATCGGCACTCTGCTGGCGTCCGCAGCCTTCGCGCGGGCACAGACTTCGCCTCCTCCTGATCTGTCTGACTTCACAAAGAGTGCCGGCGAACATGGCGTCGATACAGTCGAAGATCCGTTCCGAGTGAGGGTGGTGACCGGAACCATCAACACTGCGACCGGCGACGCTGGACGAGCAAACGTCTTGTTCGAGATTGAGGGCCCGGGGGACGAACGCACGATGCGGCACGTTCTGACCGACAGGAACGGCCATTTCAAGATCTCGCACCTGCCCGACGGCAACTACAGGTTCAAAGCAACGCTTTACGGATTCCAGTCCGTGATCGGGACGATCATCGTATCGAAGCACCACCCCTCGACGAACGAGATCAAAATCGAAATGCGAACCGGGGGATGACGTCAGTTCGGTATTATCGGTTCTGAAATGAGAGGAAAAGTTGCTGCGAAGACTGTCGACGAATACCTGGCGGGCTTGCCCGAACCCGCATCCAGCACGTTAAAGCACATCCGCGCGGTGATTCGGTCGGTCGTGCCCAAAGAAACGACCGAAGTCATCAGCTATGGGATCCCGATGTTCAAGTTCAACGGAATGCTCGTCGGGTATGCGGCGTTCAAGAAGCATTGCAGCTTGTTCCCTGCCGGGTCGGGCGTGCTCGACCAGTTCGAGAAGGAACTGAAGGGCTACCGGACCTCTAGCAGGATGCTGAAAAACGACTCCCAATCCACAAGATGACATGTTAGTAGTGACATCATGCGAGGAGACGATCAGCAGCAAGATGGGATGTTCAGCTATATTTCACCCGACAAACGAGTACCGCAGGACCATCCGTTGCGGATGATTCGAAGCCTAGTAGACGGGGTGTTGGATCGACTCTCACCGCGGTTCAATAGGCTCTATGCGAGAGCGGGGCGGCCGTCAATCGCACCCGAGAAGCTGCTGCGGGCGTTGTTGCTGCAGATGCTGTACTCGGTGAGAAGTGAGCGGCTGCTGATGGAACAACTGGATTACAACCTGTTGTTCCGGTGGTTCGTGGGATTGAGTATGGACGATGAAGTTTGGGATGCCAGCACGTTCTCCAAGAACCGGGAGCGATTGCTGGAAGGGGACATCGCGGAAGCTTTCTTTCAGGGGGTGTTGGGAGAAGCGCGAGCCGGGGAACTGCTGAGCGACGAACATTTTACCGTGGATGGGACGCTGCTGGAGGCCTGGGCATCGCATAAGAGCTTCCGGCCCGTTGATGCTGTGGCCAAGGATAAGAAGGATAAGAAGGACGACGAACCGAAACCGCCGGCGCCGCGGTGGGACGAGAACAACCCCACGATCAACTATCGGGGAGAGAAACGCAGCAATCAGACGCACTGTTCGACGACGGATCCGGAAGCGATGCTGGCCCGAAAAGGACGAGGCAAGGAGGCAAAGTTGAGCTACCACGGACACCTGATGACGGAGAATCGAAGCGGGCTGGTAGTGAGCACACTTGTGACCACGGCCTACGGTGCGGCGGAATGCCATGCCGGACTGCTGATGGCGGAGAAGTTGCCCGGGCGCGGACGAGTCACCTTGGGTGCAGATAAAGGATACGACCAACGCGAGTTCATCGACGAGCTGCGACAAATGGAAATCACACCCCATGTGGCGCAAAACCAGAGTCGACGCAGGAGCCGGGTGGACCGGCGCACGACTCGGCACTCCGGTTATGAGGTAAGCCAAAGAAAGCGGAAGCGGATCGAGGAAGTCTTCGGCTGGATGAAGACGGTCGGACTGTTGCGCAAGCTGCGGCATCGTGGATTAGAGCGAGTGGGCTGGATGTTCACGCTGGCGGCGGCGACCTACAACTTAGTTCGCATGCGGACGCTGATGCCGAAGTGTGCCTGAAACTTTGGAAGAAGCGAGAGAATACTCACTGCGAGACCAATCTGGCAAATCTACAAGCTCCAGCCGCTCATAAAATCACGAACCAAGTGGACCGAATCGCATCGAAGCTCGATTTTTCAGCGTCCTGCTAAGGGGACGATTCAGTTTAAGCCGGATGAGCCTCTGCCGGATTCGCTGGTGAAGAAGATCGTCAAGGCCAGGGTCAAGGAAAACAGGGAGTGGGAATGAGATTGTGGGGAAAGTACGCAAGTAACATCGATGGCCGGGCGCGTCTCCCTTCATTCGTTATACTGTTAGGACTTGTCGGCAGGCCGTGCGATGTCGGCAGTCAGCAGGGTTACTCCCTTCGCTCTGCTCAGGGTCGGGATGACAAAGGAATTGGAAGTTAATGGCGCCAACTTTCACCATCGGAATTGAAGAGGAATACCAGACCGTCGATCCGGACACCCGCGACCTGCGGTCGCACATTCAGGCCGAACTGCTGGAGAAGGGCAACATGCTTCTGCAGGAGCGCGTGAAGGCGGAGATGCACCAGTCGGTGGTCGAGGTCGGAACGCGGATCTGCAACAACATCAAGGACGCCAAGGCCGAGGTCAAGACGCTGCGCCGCGACATCATGCGACTGGCCAAGGAAAATGGGCTGCGGGTGGCGTCGGCGGCAACGCATCCGTTTTCCGACTGGCGCACGCAGGAAATTCATCCCGACGAGCGCTACAAGAACATCGTCGAAGACATGCAATTGGTCGCGCGGGCCAACCTGATTTTCGGCTTGCATGTGCACATCGGAATTGAGGATCGCGAGACCGCGATCCACATGATGAATCATGCGCGGTATTTTCTGCCGCACATTCTGGCGCTCTCGACGAATTCGCCGTTCTGGCTGGGGATGAATACCGGGCTGAAGTCGTATCGGTGCAAGGTGTTCGACAAATTTCCGCGCACCAATATTCCGGATTATTTCCCGAGCTGGGGCGAGTACGAGAATTTCATCAAGCTGCTGATCAAGACCAACTGCATCGATAACGCGAAGAAGATCTGGTGGGACATCCGGCCGCATCCATTTTTCAACACGATCGAATTCCGGGTGTGCGACATTCCGATGCGGGCGGACGAGACGATCGCGATTGGCCGCGCTGATTCAGGCGACGGTGGCGAAGCTGTACAAGCTCTATACGCAGAATCAGGGATTCCGGCTGTACCGGCGCGCCTCGATCATGGAGAACAAGTGGCGGGCGGCGCGCTACGGGCTCGACGGCAAGACTGATCGATTTCGGCAAGCAGACGGAAGTTCCGGCGCGCGATCTGGTCCACGAGTATCTGGAATTCGTCGACGACGTGGTGGATGAACTGGATTCGCGCGAGGAACTGAATTACATCCACAAGATTCTCGAGCATGGCAGCGGGGCCGACCGGCAATTGCGCGTGTTCGAAGGAGACCGGAGATCTGAAGAAAGTAGTCGATTACATCATTGAGGAGACGGAAGCGGGACTGGCGAAAGGAAGAGCCGGCTGACCGTGAGAAAAGTAGGGTAATGAGTACTTCCTGTCACGTCCGCAATCCACATCGACAACTCGAACCAGACTTGCATTCGATCCTGAATTCACGCCGGGAGCCCGCAACGCGGTGAATGTTTGCCTGCGCATCCAGCCGAGCGAACAGAGTGTGCGTGATTACTGACGAAGCGACGATCGGAGATCGCGGCGGCGATTGTGCCGAACTCGAGAAACTGGGCGCTCCTTATCGCGCCTGGGTGCTGGAGGAGCTGGCGGCACGTCCGCTGACGGATTTGCCGCGCGAGATTCTGGACGATCTGGAGACGAGCCAGGTTTCGATTTTTGCGGTGCAGGCGCAGACCAACGAATTGCGCTCGCGGATTCAGATGACCGACGTGGTGAACCGGCGCAAGATTCGCCACGCTCACATGGTGAACATCAACCGGCAGATCATGCTCGAAGGCATGCGCGCGGACTTCCAGCGCGTGGACCGGCTCAGCCAGAAGGTGGTCGAGATGGTGCGCAAGGCGTCGAAGATTCGCGCGACGACGGCGGCCGGAACCGATCTGACGGCGGATTTGAATCCGAATTACAAGTGGCTGAAGACCAGCGGGATTATTACTCCGGAGAAGTGGGGCAATCTGCCGGGCGGCGAAATTTTCACGACTCCGGGCGAAGTGAATGGGACGTTTGTGATTGACGGCGTGGTCGGCGATTATCTGTGCGCGAAGTTCGGGAATCTGCAAGCAGAATCCGCTGACCATTCGCATGAAGGGCAATCGGCTGACCGAGGCGCACTCGGAGAATCGCGAACTGGAAAACGATTTCTGGAAATACACGCACACCGACGAGAACAGCGACCGCGTGGGCGAGTTTGCCATCGGAACCAATATTGATCTAAAAGATGTGATCGGGCAGATTCTGCAGGATGAGAAATATCCCGGCGTGCATATTGCGTTCGGCAATCCGTATGGCGCGCACACCGGGGCGGACTGGGATTCGACGACGCATATTGATGTGGTGGGGCGGAAGTTCAATATCTGGGTGGACGATGAGCAGATCATGCGGGAGGGGAAGTTTTTGGTGGAGGCGTAAGGGGATTTGGTAATTTGGTAATTTGGTAATTGAAAAGCAAAATCCCCTGCTCTGCAATAGTAGGGATCCTTCGACTACGAAAAGCGCTCACGTTGTGAGCGCTTTTCTTCGCTCAGGATGACAAGTTGAAAGTATGATTTCTTCTGTATGATTCCCTCCTTGCGCAAGCAGTTCAACGACAGCTTCACTCCGGAAAAATATCAGACGTTTCTGCAGCGCATGGATGACGTGTGCGGCACGCATGTGCAGTTCCGGCTGTCGGAGACGCCTTGCTTTTTTCCGAAGGCGCTGATCGATCGGATGGCTGCGGATGGGGCAGGAGTTGATTCGGCAACTGGTGGACAATCCTGCGTATCGCGCGAAGTCGGAGGAGGCGGTGCCGGCCGAGTTCAAGGTTCCGAACGAGCCGCCGCATCCGATGTTTGTGCAGGTGGATTTTGGGCTGGTGCGCGATGCGCGTGGCGAGTTGCAGCCGAAGCTGGTGGAGTTGCAGGCCTTCCCTTCTCTTTATGCTTATCAGGGGCCGCTGGCGGAGGCTTATATCGAGGTGTACGGACTGCAAGAACTGGCGTCGGGCGTCGGGCTTCAGGCGTCAGGCTCCCAGCAGCCGCGGCTGAAATATTTCTTGAGCGGGCTGGAGACGGGATTCCTATCGCGAACTTCTGCGCCGGGCGATTGTCGGCGAGCACGATCCGGAGAATGTGATTCTGATGGAGATTGATCCGCTGCATCAGAAGACGCTGCCGGATTTTCTGCTGACCGAGAAAATGCTCGGCGTGCGGACCGTTGATATCGTCGACATCAAGAAAGAAGGCTCGCGTCTCTATTACGAGCGCGGCGGCAAGCGGGTGCCTATCGAGCGGATTTATAACCGCGCGATTGTCGATGAACTCGAGCGCAAGCATGTGAAGCTCGCCTTCGACTGGCGCGATGATCTTGATGTCGAGTGGGCGGGGCATCCGAACTGGTATTTCCGCATCAGCAAGTTTTCGATTCCCTACCTGAAGCATGCGTCGGTGCCGAAGACCTGGTTTCTGGATCGGCTGGAGGAGATTCCTGCCGATCTCGAGAATTATGCGCTGAAGCCGCTGTATTCCTTCGCCGGGCTGGGCGTGGTGATTGCGCCGAAGAAAGAAGACATCGCGGCGATTCCCGCGGAGAAGCGTCCGTACTACATTCTGCAGGAGCGGATGAATTTCGAGCCGGTGATCGAGACTCCTTCGGCGCGACGAAGGCGGAAGTGCGCGTGATGTATATGTGGCTGGACGAGTTGAAGCCGGTGCTGACGATCATCCGCACCGGGCGCGGGCTGATGATGGGCGTGGATCACAACAAGAATATGGAGTGGGTAGGGGCGTCGGCGGGCCTGTACTTGGAGGACTAGGAATGAAGGGCCGTGAGACTGATTCATGCGCGAGGCGAGTCCGAGCTGACTTCAACGGATTGCTTCAGTGAAGTCCTCTGTCTAGCCGCTCGTCTTCACGATCCTGGCTTCCAGTTCCTTGCCGTTCGGTCGTTTCACGAACATCTTGTCGCCATCAAAGCGAACGCGAACGGGCGTTCCCTTCGCAAACTCGCCCGGAGTGTAGCCATCCGACAACGCAGGATCGTACTCGCCAACATATTTCACACCGTTAACCGTCACCACAATTGCCGCGCGACGCGAGGCCTGTACGGCAGCGTGCTCGGCGGCTTCGGCCATGATTTCCTTCTCGGCCTGGGTCCAGTTTTCCAGATCGTGGCCAGCGATTCTGCCGTTGCGGATGTAGATTTCCTCGGCACGACGGCGGATCGCCTCGTGCTGGTCGGCCGGAGGCTTCGGCCAAGACTTGGGATCAGGTTCGAGTTGAGCAGCGGCGTTCATGAACTAATACCTCCTGCGGCAAATGCCTTAGCACGGTTATCTCTCACATAATATTGCGAAAACCGCAGCCCCGCTCGGTGGCATCTCACCGAAAGGACGTAGGGAGGGCCACGTTTGGGAATCGAGCTCTGCGGGATCTCTTACGGGAAACTATTCGTGCGCATTCCGTCCGCGCGGAGGCAGGCTAGGCCTCCCTCCGTGAGGCGCTCACTTTCAGTTCTTTTACCAAGCGTTAGAATCGGCAGGCCATTTTCGGGTCTCACCTCCGGCGCTCGAGTCTCCGTTTCGAACATCTCCAGTATCTTTTCCAGGGCGGCCTGGTTGTCCCATTCGCGCCGTAGGCCTCTCGAAACAATGAAGTTGACCGGAATCGCTCTACAGCCTAACATTACCGCCGGGCAGGATCGTCCGCTCCCATGATCGGCCAGCAGGTATCCCATTACCGCGTCCTTGGAAAGCTCGGGGGCGGGGGTATGGGTGTTGTGTATGAGGGCGAAGACCTCAAGCTCGGGCGCCACGTTGCGCTGAAGTTCATTCCAGAAAATCTGGCCGGCGATCCCAAATCGCTGGAGCGTTTTACGCGCGAAGCGCGGGCGGCATCGCAACTCAACCACCCGAACATCTGCACCATCCACGGCATTGAAGACAACAACGGGCATCCCTTCATCGTGATGGAGAAGCTCGACGGGGAGAGCCTGAAGCAGCACATTTCAGGGCAGCCGATGTCGATCGACGAAGTGCTCGATGTCGGCGTGCAGGTGGCCGACGCGCTGGTGGCGTCGCACACCAAGGGAATCGTTCACCGCGATATCAAACCGGCCAACATTTTTCTGACGCCGAGCGGGCAGGTCAAGGTGCTCGACTTCGGGCTGGCGAAGCTCGTGCACAATCCGGGGGAAGACGACGGACAAGACCAGTCGCTGACGGCGGTCGGCGTAATTCCGGGGACGGCCGTCTACATGTCGCCGGAGCAGGCGCGCAGCGAGACCATTGATGCGCGCAGCGACCTGTTTTCTTTCGGCGTCGTGCTGTACGAAATGGCCACGGGCAAGAAGCCGTTCACGGGGAACAACTCGCTGGTCACGCTGGATGCGGTGCTGCATTCGAAGCCGACGCCGCCGCGCGATCTGAATCCGAAGATTCCGATCGAACTGGAAGGCATCATCGGTAAGGCGATGGAGAAGGACCGCAACCATCGCTACCAGAGCGCGGCGGAAATGCGGTCCGACCTGGCGCTGCTCAAGCGCGAACACGAATCCGGAAGCATAAAGAGTGGCACGGCGACGGTAAGGCTGCGCGCCGGGACGAACACTTTCGGACGCAACACGCGGCTGCAGAACTACCTGCTGCTGGGGATGGCCGGCTTGCTGGTCACGGTGCTCGCCTCGGTCGGTGCGTGGTGGTACAAGCATCGCGAAGTGGCGAATGCAGAGCAGCGAAATGCGATTGCCGTATTGCCCCTGCAGAACATGAACGGCGACTTCAACATCGACTATTTACGCTTTGCACTGGCCGATGAGCTCTCGAGCGTGTTGACGTATTCGCGGTCGCTAGAAGTGCGGCCGTCGTCGGTCACGCGCAAATATGTCGCGCTCGATCTCGATCCCAAGAAAGTCGGGCAGGAACTGCGCGTGGGACGGTTGCTCCTGGATCGTTCCGGAAGCAAGGCGACGATCTGTTGGTGACGCTCGAGGCGATCGATGTGCCGACCGACCGGCTGCTCTGGCAGAGCACGGTCACTGCCAAGGCTGAAGACATGATCGGCACTGCAGGAGCAATTGAGTACGCAAGTGCAGCATGGGCTGCTGCCGATTCTCGGAGGCGCGGCCGGAGTCGGTGGAGGCAGCGGCATCGCGGCCAAAGAATCAGCAGGCATACGACTTCTATTTGCGCAGCGTCGCCGTGCCACACGATCCCGGCGCCGAATAAGGAAGCCATCAAGATGCTGGAGTGGGCGGTCGGCATCGACTCCAGCTACGCGCCCGCTTGGGAAGCACTGGGACTGAGATATTACTTCGATTCGCTATACGGCGGTGGCGGCGAAGAGATGTTCCAGCGCTCGAATGCGGCGTATGAGCGGGCAGTGTCGCTGGATCCGAATCGGGTGATGGCGGCCAGCAACTCTGATTACGAACCGCGTGGAGCGCGGAGAACTGGGACGCGCCTACGATGCCGCGACCGATCTGGTGCGGCGGCGTCCGCAGAGCGCCGACGCTCATTTCGCGCTCAGCTACGTGCTGCGCTATGCAGGCATGCTCGAGCAAATCGATGCAGGAATGCAACACGGCGCGGGCGCTCGATCCGGGAAATTTTGCGTTCCGTTCGTGCGCCTGGTCGTTCCTGGAGATGGGCAAGACGGATCGCGCCATGGATTTCGTGCACCTCGATGCCGGCTCGGAGTGGGCGGCGTGGGTAACTCCGTATGTAAATCTTGGCGGAGGGCAATATTGCCGAGGCACGGGCGGCCGCGAAGAACATGGCAAGGGCATCCTCTTATCATCGCGATCTGATGGAAGCATGCACCGCGCCGCAGCGACCGGCGGACTTGGCGAAGATTGTGCGCGAGAACGAAGCCGTCGGTGATGATGGAACCGGATCGCCGAGGCCTGGTATCACGTGGGCGCACTGATGGCGTACTGCGGGCAGAATGAGCCTGCACTGCGACTGTTGAAGGCTGCGGTGCAGCAGAATTATTGCGCCTACTCGGCGTTGCTGGACGACCCGCTGCTGAAGGACCTGCGGAAAGAGACGGCATTCAATGAGATACTGACCGCCGCCAGCAACTGCCAGACGGCATTAAAGGAAGGAAGACAGTAGTTGGAGAGCAGTAGAAGACGCCCGCTTGGCTCACAAGTACCCGGTTTGAGCGTCTAAATCAACAGACCTCTTAGGAAAAATTTGCGTCGGAGCAGGGGTAGGCCCCATCCTTGTAGCGTGAGACATTCCGAACCTGCCAGCCGGCCGCGGCGCATGGGGCGCGGCATTCCCTCTATCATTCGGCACTTGCGTTCTTTTGGGCTGAAATTCATTTGTTTTTTCACCCTTCTAGCTCTGGCTGCACCGGCGCAGACCCCGGCTGCAGGCAGCGAAAAGCGTGCGCCTGCGAACGCCGCGGCAGCGCGAACTTTTCACGATGAGGTTTCATCGGATCCCCCGGGGTTGCTGTATCAGGGCGTCCCCGCAGAAATCCCGCAAGACCAGGGCATTGCGGGTCTGCGCCTCGAATTGTTGCGGCTGAGCACAACCGCGCGACTGATGCAGGTTGTCGCGCATCCCGATGACGAAGACGGCGGGATGCTCACGCTTGAGGCGCGCGGGCACGGCGTGAGCACCCTGCTGATGACGCTGAATCGCGGCGAGGGTGGGCAGAACAAGATCGGCAGCAATTTGTCGGATGTGCTCGGCGTGCTGCGGGCCGAAGAACTGCTCGCATCCGATCAGTATTATGGCGTGCAGGATCGCTTTTCTCACGTCGCGGATTTTGGATTCTCGAAAACCGCCGACGAGACTTTCGAAAAATGGGGCGGACATGATCCAGCGCTGGCCGACATTGTGCGCGTGATTCGCACGTTTCGCCCGGATGTGCTGGTGCCGCGGTTCTCGGGGACGACGCGAGATGGGCACGGAAATCACCAGGCATCGAGCATTTTGACGCAGGAAGCATTTAAGGCCGCGGCCGATCCCAAGCGGTTTCCCGAGCAGATTGCGGAGGGACTCCAGCCGTGGCAGGCCAAGAAGCTGTACATCGGAAATGTCTGCCAGTTCATGGCGCAGTCGTGTCCGGATGCCGATTGGACTTTGAAGCTGAATACGGGCGAGAAGAGCGCGGAATTGGGCATGACGTATGCGCAATTTGCGATGCAGGGGCTGCGGCATCAGGCGTCACAGGACCTGGCAGGCAGATCGGTAGACGCGGGCGATCGATTTACGTTCTACCGGTTGGTGCAGTCGGTGGCGCCGTCGGCCGCGAAAGATGGGCACGAGAAGAACTTTTTCGACGGGATTGATACGACCTGGTCTGGACTAGCGACAGGCATGGGAGCAGAAGAAAAGAAAGTTCCACATCTGCGACAGGAGCTCGAAACAATTGCCAGGGACGTTGCAGATGCAACACAGCGTGCACAGGGGAACGATGCAGCGCCGGCGGCCGCGCCTTTGATGAAGATTGTGGCATCACTGGAGCGCGTGGACCAGGGAGTGCGATCGAGCACATTGAGTGTGGCGGCGAAGGTCGATTTGCTGACGCGAATCGCGGAGAAGCAGCGGCAGGCGGAGACGGCACTGAACTTGGCTCTCGGGGTCGGCCTCACGGCAGATGTGTCCTCCGATGGTCAGCGCGATATTCACCCGCTGAAGGAAGATGATGCGCTGACGACGGTTTCGCCGGGGCAGGAATTTCTCATAGCGGTTACGCTTCACAACGGATCGAAACAACCGTTGGTGATCGACCACATTAAACTGGAAGTTCCTGCGGGATGGAACACGATCAGCGGGAAAACAAAGCCGGAGACCGTTAAATCGGGCGCTGATCTCCATGCCGATTTCCGCCTCACGCGTGCCGAAAGATACCGCGTACACGCGGCCGTACTGGCATCGCGACAATCCCGACGTCGAGGCGGTGAATCACATTGACAACGAGAAATACGCGACGCTTCCCTTCCCGCCTCCGGCACTGCGGGCGCGGGTGGAGTATTCGGTCGGCGCAGTGGCGCAGCAAAAACTACGAATGGGATTAACGCCGTCGTGGTTACGCCTTTCCTCGATGACACTGGAAAGCAGCGCACGCGCCCGCTGGCGATTGTGCCGGCATTTTCGGTGATGCTCGAGCCGGGCACGCAAGTGATTTCGACCCACAACGGATCCACCACCACGGTTGCGGTGGGCGTGACCAGCAATCTGTATGCGCGACGCGCACGGCGTTCTACGCCTGGAGTTGCCGGCAGGGCTGGCGCTCCGAGCCCGCTCAGTTGGCGGTGGATTTCAAGCACCGCGGTGAGAAACAGGATTTTCAGTTCAAGGTCTTCCCCGCCGGACTGCAGGAAGGTCGCGCCACGTTGCGCGCCGTTCTGGAGTCGGAGGGCGAGAAATACAGCGAGGGATACACGCTGGTCACGCGCGAAGATCTCGGCAGCTTTTATTATTACCAGCCGGCGCGGCAGCGCGTGAGCATTGTCGATGTGCATGCGCCGCACGATTTGAAGGTCGGTTACATCATGGGCGCGGGCGACGACATTCCGACGGTGCTGAAGCAAGTGGGAATGGACGTCACGATGATTCCCGCGGAAAAGGTAGCGCAGCGAAGACCTGAGCAAATACGGAACGATCGTGCTCGGCATTCGCGCCTACGACACGCAGAAAGAAGTCGCGGACAAACAACAAGAAGTTGCTCGACTTCGTTTCCTCTGGCGGAACGCTCGTCGTGCAATACAACACCAGTCGCCGGAGAGTTTAACAGCGGCCACTTCACGCCTTATTCTGCAGAGTTGAGCCGCGCGCGCGTTTCGGTCGAGGAAGCGCCTGTAGACATTCTGGCATCCGGACGATCCTGTCTTTCATTATCCCAACACAATCACAGCGCGCGATTTCGACGGTTGGGTGCAAGAGCGCGGTCTTTACTTCATGGAGCAAGTGGGATGAACATTTCAAACCTCTGCTGTCGTGTCACGATCCGGGCGAAGATCCACAGAAGGGCGGCTTGCTGCGGGCGCAGTACGGCAAGGGCACTTACATCTACGCGGCTTATGCATTCTTCCGCCAGTTGCCCGCGGGCGTTCCGGGCGCGGTGCGGCTGTATGTAAATCTGTTGAGCGCGGGACACGAGAAGAAGTAGGCGTTTCCCAGTAAAAGCGCCCTGGAAGATTCCGTGGCGTTTGATCCATTCAAAACACATGGAGTCTCCGACAAACTCGCAAGTCACGTTCGCCCACTCTCATCCGCGGGATGGGCCTGCGGCAGCGCCACCGCGCTGAACATGATCGATATGATCGGCGTGGGCCCGTTCATCACCATGCCGCTGGTGGTGGCGCCATGGGCGGTCCGCAGGCGTTGCTGGGATGGCTGGCGGGCGCGCTGTTAGCCGTCTGTGACGGATTGGTCTCCGCGGAATTGGGCGCGGCACTGCCCGGCATCGGGCGGCTCCTATCGCTACCTCCGCGAGATGTACGGGCCACAAAAGTGGGGACGGCTGATTTCGTTCCTGTTTATCTGGCAGGTGTCTTTTTCTGCTCCACTATCGATTGCGACCGGATGCCTTGGCCTCGCGGGATACGCCGCCTATTACTGGCCGGAGTTGGACACGGTCTATGCGCATCACGATGCGGCGCTGCATATTCCGTGGGCCGGAACGCTGCAAGCCAGTTGGATTGTCACGCCGGGAACCGCCGTTGCTGTGTTGATTTGCTTCTTCACGGTGCTGCTGCTTTACCGGAACATCACGGCGATTGGACGGCTTTCGAAAGTGCTCTGGTTTGGCGTGATGGGAACGATTGGCTGGATCATCTTCGCCGGCCTAACCCACTTCAACGCCGCGCAGGCCTTTGATTTCCCGCCGGGCGCGTTCTCACTCTCTCCCAAGTTTCTGGACCGGGCTGGGCGGCGCAATGCTCATTGCAACCTACGATTATTGGGGCTATTACAACGTTTGTTTTCTCGGTGACGAGATTAAAGACCCGGGAAAGAATATTCCGCGGGCCTTGTTGCTTTCCATTCTGCTGGTGGCCTGTCTATATCTAATGATGAACGTCTGCATCCTGGCTGTGGTGCCGTGGCGAGAGATGCTAAAAGCGGGACAGAACAACAGTGGCCTGTATGTTGTGTCCCTGTTTATGCAGAGAGTTTATGGGGCATGGGCTGCGCGGCTGGTGACGGGATTGGTGATCGTAACCGCTTTTGCGTCGGTCTTTTCGCTGATGCTGGGCTACTCGCGGGTGCCGTATGCGGCGGCCAAGGATGGCAATTATTTCAAGGCATTTGCCAAAGTGCATCCGGTGTATCGTTTTCCGCATGTTTCGCTCCTGGCGCTGGGAGTCGTGGCTGCCGCTTTCTGCTTTCTGCGGCTGAAGGATGCGATCGCGGCGCTGGTGGTTATTCGGCTCATTCTGCAGTTTCTGGTGCAGGCGGTGGGAGTGATCGTGCTTAAGGATCCGGCGACCAGAGATGCCGCGGCCTTTTCGGATGTGGCTTTATCCGTTACCGGCGTTACTGGCGACCGCAGGGTTTCTCTTCATATTGTTTAAGCGGGAAAACTGGCAGAAGGAAATGCGGTATGCGGTGGTTATTTTGTTGACTGGCGTCATGATTTACATGATTCGGGCTTGGAAAGACGGGAGTGGCCATTCGCAGCGAACGCAACAATCAAGGCGTAACCACCCTTCGGCTTCGCTCAGGGCAGGCTACGGGCACACGGAAGCACAGAGGAAAGCACTGAGGATGGCGGATCACATTTCAGTTCCGGTCGTGCAACCTCGCGATGGTCGCCGGGCCGACGCCGCGTGGGCGCCTCTCGGAGAGCCGCTGTTTCGTTCGCTGTGGATTGCCGCCGTCATTTCCTACACCGGCACGTGGATGCAGAACGTGGGCGCAGGCTGGCTGATGACACAGCTCAGCGCTTCGCCACTTATGGTCAGTCTGGTGCAGGCGGCAGCCGCCATCCCGGTGTTTCTGGTCGTGCTTCCTGCAGGCGCTCTCGCCGACATGGTCGACCGGCGGCGACTTCTCCTCTTCACGCAGAGTTGGATGGTCGTGGCCTCCGCCGCACTCGGTGTGTTGACACTGCTGCATGCGGTGAGTCCGTGGATGCTGCTGGCGTTCACGTTCTTGTTGGGACTGGGCGCGGTGATGAACGATCCGGCTTGGCAGGCGATCACACCGGAGGTTGTCTCAGCGCAACGACATGCATCCGCAGTGGCGCTGAACTCGGCCGGATTCAACGTGGCACGGGCAGTGGGTCCGGCGTTGGGCGGAATGGTGGTTGCGGCCGCAGGATCAGGATGGTCGTTTCTGCTGAACGCCGCTTCGTTCTTTGGCGTGATCTTGTTTTTGTGCAAGTGGCGGAGAGTGCCGCTTGAGCCATCCTCGACACGACGCGTGCGCGACGCCATTGTTGAGGGCTTTCGCTACGTGCGCGGCGCACCTCAGGTGCGGTCAGTATTGATTCGCACCGGGGCGTTCAGCTTTGGGGCGACTTCGCTGCTGGCGTTACTTCCGGTGATCTGCCAGCCGCACGGGGCCCAGGGATATGGCTTCTTGCTGACGTGTTTCGGACTGGGCGCGATGGCCGGGGCAACAGTGCTGCCCCGACTGCGGATTCGATATTCCGTCGATGGATTGGTTGCCGGAGCCACGGTGGTCTTTGCCGCAATGACATTCGCCGCCGGACAGGTCCATTTTTTTGAGGAACTATGTCTGGTATTGTTTACGGCGGGAGCAGCCTGGATCGGCATTCTGGCTTGCTTTAACGTGGTTGCGCAGACCATGTGCCCGTCGTGGATGCGGGCGCGGGCGCTATCCATGTACTTGCTGGTGCTGCAGGGCGGCATGGCGATCGGCAGCGCAGTATGGGGAGAGTTGGCCGCCCGTCAAGGCGTTCCGGCCGCGCTGGCCTGGTCGGCGCTGGCCATGGTTGTAGGGTTAACTACCATCCGGCGGCATCGGTTGACGGCAGCGGAGTTGAAAATGGCTCCTGCCGTGGTTCGGGATTAGCATCGTGAGGAAAAACTAACAGGGGGATTCATGAGGAAACGACTGGGATTGATTGCGTGCGGGATGCTCTTGCTGGCCGTGGGAGCCGCCGCGCAGGTAAACAAGCCCAAGGAAGAACGTCGCACAGTAACAATGGTCTTGGATCATACGGTCAGCAATCTTGAAGAGGAATTTATTCCCGCGGCAGAGGCCATGCCGGAAGACAAGTTTGGATTCGCTCCCAGCGGCGGCGAGTTCAAAGGAGTACGAACGTTTGCCCAGCAGATCAAGCATGTGGCGGCGGTCAACTACGAACTGGGTGCTGCGATTCTCGAACAAAAATCTCCGGTGGATATAGGGGAAGAAGCCGGGCCAGCTTCGATCACGACCAAGGCCGAGATTTTGAAGTATCTGAAGGATTCGTTCGCCTATGTGCACAAGGCGATCGCGACCATCAATGAAAAGAACGAGGTCGAAACCGTAAGGAGCCCATTCGGAGAAGGTAAAGTCAGCCGCCTCGGATTGGCCACGAGTGTGGCTTGGCACGGGTACGACCACTACGGGCAGATGGTGGTCTATTTGCGCATGAATGGAATTGTTCCGCCAGCAAGCCGGCGGTAAGAGAATCGACTAGCCGCGGCGGCGGGGCCGAACGGTAGTTTGGGCCAGGCTGTTGCGGTGCTCTTCGAAGGTAATCTCGGGCTCCCGGGCGAAGCGGTCTGGGTAAGAATCGAGCGCTCGCAGGAAGCTCTGAATCTCCGTTCGGACTTGTTCGTCAGCGGACATCTCGCCCTCACTCCCCCGGACTTGACTCACTTTACCCTTCATTCCAGCGGCCCTCTGACTCGAAGATGTCCGCAAGCAAGACACTGCCGCGACTCCGAGCCTGCCGCCTCTTTAAAACACAGCCGTCACAAATTAGTTGCGCTAGAGGGGAAGGTTCAACTTAACGGGAATGAGTATGCTGGTAAATGGCACCTTAAGGCTAAGGTGTTCTCCGCAGTCTGCCGCCGGCTAGGATCTTGAGCGGGAGGAACGCGCCCCCCGCAAAGTAATCGAGGTAGGAATCAGCTCACCGGTGAGTTTGTTTTTTGCAAGATGAGCGGCGACGAATTTGCGAACCTTTTGCATCGACGCGCCCGGATCGAGGAAGATCAGCACCGAGGGCCCAGCGCCGCTCAGAGCCGCTCCCAGGATGCCCTCTTTCCCTTTTAATTCCTGCAGGCTCGGAAGCACCGGACACAGGGGCGCACGATAAGGCTGGTGAATGCGATCCTCAAGGGCTGCGGAAAGCAAATCGTGGCGCCCCTGCGTGAACGCCGCGAGCAGCAGCATCGAATTCTGCACATTCGTGACTGCATCGGCTCGCGAATAGTTCGCGGGAAGCGCGCGCCGGGCTTCCTCCGTGGCAAGACTCTGCTCGGGAACCGCGAGCAGTAGCGGCCACTTTCCCTTCGGCCGCACGCATACCACCTGAGCTTCCGCCTCTCCACTCATGCGGGCCACAGTCAGGCCACCCATCCAGCAGGCGGATGCATTATCGGGATGATGCTCGCGCCGCGAGGCCTCCCCGATGATCTGGGTGTCGGTCCAGCCGAGTCGGCCGAAATGCACAGCTAGAGCGATGCCTGCCAGGCGTGCTGCTGCGGAGGAACCACAACCCTTGCCGATTGGGATATCGTTTGCAACCTTCAGAGCGAGCGGAGAGACTCCGGCGCCCGCGGATTCGAGCACCTCGCGGTAAGTGCTGAGGATGAGATGATTTTCGACCTTCCCGCAGATTTCCTGGTCACGGCCCGAGGCCTTGATGGAGAACTCTTTTGCTGGACGGGCATTGATCTTGATGTAGAAGTCCATCGCCAGAGCGGCCGCGTCAAATGCTGGACCGAGATTCGCGGACGTGGCCGGAAGCGATAAACGGAGCGGCCGCTTCGAGTTCTTTCTTTGAGATGGCATGGTTTCGCTTAGGACTTTCCTGCCTGTTCCAACGTCCGCATCACCGCATCCAGCGTTGCATCGAGAACAACTGGTGGACGCCGCAATGGGTTCAGCGAAGCGCTCGCACTCTCGTCACCAGTGCCCTTGAACAATTCGCCGCGATGAAATTCAATCGTGTAATCGGGATCCTTCAACAGATTTCCGGTCAGGACCAACACCACACTTTCTTCCCGCTTCACGAAGCCCTGCTTCACCAACTTTTTCAAGCCTGCAAGCGTGACGGCCGAAGCGGGCTCGCATCCGATGCCTTCCGCCCCGATTTCCGCCTTCGCTTGGGCGATCTCGATTTCGGTCACCTGTTCGCAGGCGCCGCCCGTGGCTTCGAGAACGTGGGCAGCCTTCTTCCACGACGCCGGGTTCCCGATGCGGATCGCTGTCGCGCGAGTATCAGCCTGCACAGTGACCAGGCGCTTGCCCTCGGCTTCGCGCAGCGTGCGCACCAGGGCATTCGCTCCTTCGGCTTGAATCACCGACAACTTCGGCAGACATGAAATCAGGCCCAGTTCGCGCATTTCGAGCAGCGCCTTGCCGATCGCCGAACTGTTTCCCAGATTGCCGCCCGGAACAATGATGTGGTCGGGAGCCTGCCAATCGAGTTGCTCCAGCAATTCGATCGCGAGCGTCTTCTGTCCTTCGAGGCGAAAGGGATTGATCGAATTCAGTTGGTAGACTGGAGCCCGCAGCACAAGTTCCTGCAGCAATCGCAGGCATCCATCGAAGTCAGTGCGCAACTGGCAGGTGACGGCGCCGTAATCGAGCGCCTGCGAAAGTTTGCTCCAGGAGATCTTCCCCTCCGGCACCAGCACCAGGCTGCGCATGCCGCCGCGAGCCGCGTAGGCCGCCATGGACGCCGAAGTGTTCCCGGTGGATGCGCAGGCGACCCAGCGAAATCCCGCGCGGCGCGCGAAGGTGGCGGCGACCGTCATCCCGGCATCTTTGAATGAACCCGTCGGATTCATTCCCTGATGTTTCGCGAACAAACGTGGCACTCCCGTGATGCGGGCGCATTGCGGAAGTTCATACAGCGGAGTGTTGCCCTCGCGCAGCGTGATAGCGTTGGTCTCATCGCCAAGTTCTGGAAGCAAATCGCGAAAGCGCCAAACTCCACTGAGATCCACTGCGGACTGGGACAAGCGGCGCTGGCGCCATGCCGCTTTCAGTTCTTCTGAATCAGGCTCCGCTTCTTTCCAGCGAGGGTACGTGATTTCGAGCAGGTCGCCGCAATGGGCGCAGCGAAAATCCTGACTGGCCGTCTCACTGAGATCGCCGCAAGCGATGCAACGAAAGCGGAAGTCCGCTTGACGCACGCCGGGCGCAGAAGTGGAAGGAGACATGAGCGGGATCTACTTCTTTCCCCGCAAATACTGGTCCGTCTTGTTGATCCAATCGGCGCGCGGTGGAGCGAACACGTCGAGATCAACGGTGTCTTCGAGGGCCTCGGCCTTGTGCGGCATGTTGGACGGAATGCAGAGAGTCTCGCCCGCATTAACCACGATCTCCTTGCCGTCAATCCAGAACTTGAGCGCGCCGTCGAGAATGTAGGTCAATTGCTCGTTGTGATGGCTGTGCTCCGGCACAATGCATCCTTTTTTCAGCAGCACGCGCGCCACCATGATTTCCTGGCCAACGACAAATTGTCGCTGCAGCAGCGGGTTCAGATCCTCAAGCGGAATCGTATGCCACGGAATGTACTGCAGCGCCGCGGGGCTCGCCGCATGCTTCGTGACGGCGCGCTTGGCACGAGAGTGGGCCGCAACCGGTTTCGCCTTCGCACGGCCCGAAGTCTCGGATTTTGGTCTTGCCTTCAGTTTCTTTTTCGCCATGGTCTTAGTGCACTCGTCCTTCGTACAATTTCACCGCTGTGTCGTGGAGGTAGGCATGGGCCAGTTCCAGGGCCCTGGTCTCGGTAATCTCATTCTCTGAAACCATCTCCGCCAACGCCGCAGCCAATGCTGTGCGCGCCGAGTAATTGCCCAGCCAGTAGCTCTCTTCCGCACCCAGCACTTGATTGTAAGGGAAACAGTCGGTACCAAAAGTGATCTTGTCGGGAAAAGTTTCCAGCCACATCTTCAGCGTTTCTTTGAAGGCCGATGGATATTGCGCCAGTTCGCCAAACGACGAATCGAGATAAACATTCTTCATCGCCGCCAGCCAGATGGCCTCGCGCTCCAGCGGGTATCCGCCGTGGATCATCACGAACGTTGTTGAGGCGTACCGCGGATCGCGCAACACGCTTTCCAGATTCATGATGTTGCTCTGCGATAAGTTGAAATAGTCGCCAATGCCGACCGCGGTGTGAATGTGAATTGGCAGGTGCAACCGTCCGCCTTCCAGCACGAGAAAACGGAAAACATAGTCCTGGAAGGTGCGGTATTCCCTTTCCGTTGGAATTCCGCCGCCCACGAAGCGCTGGTAGATATCCTCAGCCTGTGCACGAGATGGATCGCTGAATGTAGTGGGCCGGAAGTAGGCAACTTCAAATTTTATGGCAATGCCGCCCCGCTTCGAATTGTCTTCCAGCACCTGGCTGATAAATTTCAAATAGTCGCCAAAGCTGGCTGGCAGCTTGGTAACGTTCACCTGCTGCATCCAGCGGTGCAGCATTTTTTCCTGCAGTGGAATGTACACACCTTCGTCGGCATTGCGAGCCGTCTCGCGTTCGTTATTGAAGGGCCACATGAACGAATCGCCGAAGAAAACCCAGGGAAACCGCTTGGCGTCGAGGTAGTCGGGCATCATGGCGCGGTTCGCAACGGAGCTCTCAATATTGAGTTTGTCGAGAATGGAGTTGAAGTAGGCTGTTCCAGCCATTTGCTTCTTCAGTTCCGTCTTCTTGTTGAGCAGCCACTTTGCGTGTTCGGGCGAAAGATCCGTATACGGGTAGCCGAACAGAGCCTTGGCCGCGACGGCCAACTCAGGATTGTCGTCGCGAGTTCGCAGCGCCTTCGCTGGCATCCGGCGGTGCGGCCATGGCGTCCACGTCGGGATCGTCGGCGTATCCGGGATGCGCGTGATGATCGAATGCTGGAATCTTTTCGATCTGCGGCAGCAGTCGCTGGTAGATCTGCTGCACGTCTGGCCCCGGAAACGGCCGCGCCTGGGCGGCAGCGTTGCGCACAGAGCTCGCAATGAAGAATGCCATCACAATCACGATGAGTCGCTTCATAGTTGTTCCTTGAAAATGCCACTGCAACGGTATTTTCATCCTGAACGGAGGTTCACTCGGGCTCAGCGAGCGGCGACCGTCCCCTGCCACGCGGAAGAGACTTTCATGATGCGCTCGACTGCCTCATGCAGGGTCGCCATGGATGAGGCAAACGAAAAGCGGATGAAATCCTTGCCGGATGGCCCAAAAGCAGCGCCCGGAATGCCTGCGACTCCCGCATCCTCCAGCAGGATGTGGCACAGATCTTCGGCAGTCATGCCCGTTCCGGTGATGTCGATCCACGCATAGAAAGCGCCTTCGGGCGGCAAACAGCGGAAACCGGGCACTCGATTCAGTTCGCGCACAAACTGTTCGCGGCGGCGCGAGAATTCTCCAACCATGTGCGCCGTGTTGCCCTCACGATCGCGCAGCGCGTCAATAGCGGCGTACTGCGTGAACTCGGCAACACAGGTGTAGGTATTCACCGCCATCATGAGCAATGCCGGGACGACTTCGGGCGGAGCCACCGTATATCCCAGCCGCCATCCTGTCATGGCGAAGCTCTTGGAGAACCCATCAATGATCAACGTGCGTTCCGCCATTCCCGGATAGCGCAGCATGGAACGATATTCACCGCCATAAATAATGCGCGCGTAAATTTCGTCGGAAAGTACCCACAGGTCGTGCTTCACCGCGAGTTCAGCCAGTCCGCGCTGGACCGCGTCGGTATACACCGTTCCCGTGGGATTGCCCGGAGAATTCGTGAGCAGCATGCGCGTGCGAGGGGTAATTTTCGACGCAACCTCCGCCAAGTCGGGCTGGAGGTTATTGCGAGCCGCGAGCGTAAAAGGTACAGGAACCGCGCCCAGTCCGAGCGCGATCGACTGATATCCGGGAAAACCCGGATCGGGATAGAGCACTTCATCGCCCGGTTCGAGTAGAGCCATCATCCCGAGAAACAGCGCGATCTTGCAGCCGGGGGCGAGCACAATGTTGGCCGGCGAAACTTTGATCCTGCGGGTCCGATCGAGATAGGCTGCTAGCTCTTCGCGCAGCGCCGGGACGCCCGCCACGGCGCAATATCGATCTTTGCCCTCAGCGAGCGCGCGGGTCGCCGAATCAATCACCGATTTGCCGGGATGAAAGTCAGGCTCACCCAGTTCCAGATGAATGATGGAGCGCCCCTGAGCCTCCAGTTCCTTCGCGCGGGCAAAGACCGAGAGTGCACCTTCCCCGCTCATCACCGACATTCTTGAAGCGATCGATCGCATGAGTCTCCGTTTACCTTATAAGCCTTTGTACATACCGCCATCCACGAGCACCGTTTGCCCAGTGACATAAGATGCGCGCTCAGACGCCAGCCAGACGATCGTATCGGCAACTTCGCGCGGCTCACCCAGACGCTTCAGCGGAGCATCGCCCGCCCATGCGTCGAAGAACTCCTGCTCGGCTTTCCCCGACGAAGCAGCTCGCGCTTTTGCCAACTCCTTCAGACGATCCGTCGCAGTGAAGCCGGGGCCAACGTTGTTGACCAGAATGCCGTCCTTGCCGAACTCATTCGCCAGACTCTTCACCAGCCCAACCACCGCTGCGCGGACCGCATTGGATAGCACGAGGTCAGTCACCGGCTGTTTGGTCGTGATCGAAGTAATCGTAACGATGCGTCCCCAGCGTTTCCGCTGCATGTGAGGGATGACTTCGCGCGCAAAATAGACCGTGCTCAGGAAGTTGGCATCGAGAGCGCGTTGCCAATCTTCCAGGCTCGATGCAAGGAATCCCTTGGCCGGCGGCCCTCCGGCGTTGGTGACGCAGATATCCACGCTGCCGAACTTCGCGGCCGCTGATGCGACAAATCGTCCGACAGCGCCAGCGTCGGTCACATCGAAAGCTTCGGCAAGAACCTCGGCACTGTGTTGTTTTCTGATCTTCTCCGCCGCAGCCTGCAACGTTTGCCCGTTGCGCGCGCACATGGCGACGCGGCATCCTTCAGCGGCAAACGCTTCTGCCGTAGCCAGCCCGATTCCCTGACTGGAAGCGGCCACCAGGGCGACGCGGTTTTTCAGTCCCAGATCCATGTCGAAGTATGAACGGGCATTATAAATGGTAAGCCTGAATCATGAACGATGCGCCACGCGGTTTCGCTTGCCGCACGCGAATCCGCGCAATTACTCTGGATGGGCGAGGTTCCCATGAAACGCCCCAAACGTCGTCCCGAAACCGCCGCAGTGCACGGCGCCTCCGATCTGGAAAAGAAAAACGGTCCAGTCGCCACGCCGATCTACCAGACGTCCACGTTCGAAGTCACCGACAACGACGAACAGGAGCGCGTCACTACGACCGACCGCTACTACACGCGCTGGGGCAATCCCACGAACACCGTCGCCGAGCAGACCGTCGCGGAACTCGAGGGCGTCGAGGCCGCGCGCACCTTCGCTTCGGGCATGGGCGCCATCACCACCACGATCCTCGCCCTGCTCAAGGCAGGTGACCACATTGTCGCGCAGCGCGACATCTATGGCGGAGTAACCAAGTTCTTCTCTCAGTGGCTGCCGAAAATGGGCATCGAGACGACATTGGTTGACACCAACGACTTTGAGCAGCACAAGCGGGCGATCCGTCCGAATACGCGACTGCTGTACGTGGAGTCGCCCACCAATCCCACCTTGCGCGTGGTCGACGTGAAGAAGGCGGCCGCTCTGGCGAAGCAGCACAACCTGATCAGCATGATCGACAGCACCTTCGCCACGCCCATCAACCAGCATCCCGCGGATTATGGCATTGATCTGGTGATGCACTCGGGCACGAAATATCTGAGCGGGCACGCGGACCTGACCTGCGGCGTGGTCGCCGGACGCGCCGAACTTATTGACCAGATTGACGACTCCCGCAAAACGCTGGGCAACTGCATGGACCCGCATGCCGCGTGGATGCTCATCCGCGGCCTCAAGACGCTGGCCGTCCGAGTCGCGCGCCAGAACGAGAATGCCCTGCACGTGGCAGAGTTCCTTGAGAGCCATGCCAAAGTACGGCGCGTGCACTATCCATTTCTCAAGAGCCACCCGCAGCACGCCATCGCGCGCGAGCAAATGACCGGCGGCAGCGGCATGGTCACCTTCGAGGTCGAAGGCACCGGCCAGGACGCCCGCCGCGTGAGCGAAGCCATGCGCCTGTTCACGCTGGCCACAAGCCTGGGCGGCGTAGAGTCGCTGGTGTCGATCCCGGTGCTGACCTCGCACGCCATGATCTCCGCCGAGCAGCGGGCCGAGATGGGCGTGACCGAACAGATGGTGCGCCTGTCGGTAGGAATCGAAAACGCAGACGACCTGATCGCCGACCTGAAGCACGCGTTGGCGGCGATGGGATCGCAGCAACCGGTGCATGTGGGATAAAGCGGTTCTCAGGTTCTGGCTTCAGAGTTGGATGCGGGCGCACAAAAAAATCCCGGCCTCACTCGGAGGCCGGGATATTTTTCGTTAAAGCAGAGTTAGAAGAGGAACTTCGCGCCCAATTGCAGGATGCGTGGGTTGTGAGCCGAACTCACGTACCCGAAGGTGTCGCTCGGGAAAGAGTTATTGCCAGATCCGCCTGCAGACCCAGCATCCCCAGCGATTCCTCCCCATTGCGTGTGGTTAAACACGTTGAAGGCTTCGGCACGAAACTCAAAGCCCAGACGCTCCGTGAAGGCAAAGTGCTTAAACAGCGCCATATCGAAGTTGATACGGTGGGGATTCCGCAGGATGTTCCTCCCCGCATCTCCAAAGGTCAACCCGCGCGGTGCTGCGAAAGCGTCCTGGCTATAGAACTGCGGGCCCTGTCCTGCCACCGCTACGTGAGTGAAGCTGGCATTGGGATCACCGACCAAATCGGGTCGTGAGGAGGTGCCCACGCCGTTAGCAACTCCTGCATTGTCGCTAATAGTCGCGAAGGTAGCGCTGAACGGCGTACCGGTCGAGAAGGCCGTAATACCTGAGTACTGCCAGCCACCAAGAACGTTGTGTGCCAGTCCCTTGGCTTTAAAGAACGGTAGATCCCAAACGTAGCTGATGTTCAGGATATGACGTTGGTCAAAGTTCGAACTCGCGCGATTCGACGAAGGATTGTACGAATCCAAGAAACTGCCGTCGCCACGATCCGAAGAATCATCGATGGAGTGGCTGTACGTGTACGCGCCGCTCACCGTCAGTCCACCCATGGTGCGTCGAACGGACATCTGGAAAGCGTGATAAGTAGACGACGATGCGGGCTGGAGATGGACGATGTTCCCGTAGCCCTGGATTGGACGGTACTGATCCGGGTTCGCCCCGCATGCCACGTTCAGGTTAATCGCTGCCTGTCCACTGACGGGGTTGCCGTTGACCGTCAAGTTTGTGGGGTCGCAGTTGGTGTTGTAAGTCGCCGATGTCGCATCGCTGTCAATGAATTCACCCGGCAAATAGGGGTTCGCCGAAAGAGGTAGCGATGGGATCTGGTTGAAATCCGTCTGCCGCGTCAGATGGGTGCCCTTGCTCCCGACATACGAGAGGGTTGCTACTGTTCCCTTGATCTCATGCTGCACATCGAGGTGCCATTGCTGAATGTAAGGCCAGATGGCCTTGGTGGGGATCATATTGACGTTCAGCGGCAACTGACCAGTCCCAGAACCACCCGAACCACCGATAGTGGTGTAACCCACAATGTTATTTTGCTGAACTGCATTGGCCAGCGGCGGAGAGTTTTCGAGGGACTCTGTGTTTCCCTCGTTTCCGTTGGTATGTTCGAAGAACACCCCATAACCGCCGCGGATCGCCCACTTTCCATTCCCGAACGGATCATAAGCGAAACCGACACGCGGGGCGGGATTGAACAAATGCCCCTTCATGCAGCCCGCAGGCACTCCCGAGGTCACACCGCATTGAACGATTCCGTTTGGCAGATTAGTTACAGACACAGGCTGAGTCGGATCAGTACCCAGGTTCGCCACGTTTCCGGGTATACAAGGATTGCCGGACCCGTCTAGACCTGAGTCCGGACATACCGTCGTCTGGCCTTGGACATAATGAGCGGGATCGAAGTTAAACGCCTGATGCTGCTTCTCGCGGTAAGTGCCGTATAAACTCAGCCGCAAGCCAAGGTTTAAAGTGAGTCGATCCGATATACGCCAGTCGTCCTGGAAGTACGGTTCCACCAGTTTGTAGCGGTTGAAATATTTGACGAACCGGTCCTGTTGTCCAAAACTCGAAATATTTCCCAGCAACAAGTCCGCGAACGGGTTGCCGCTAGTGACCTGGGTATTGGAACTGTCAAACGTCAGGTAGCCATTGACCGAGCCTGCACCCAGTTCGCCACCCAATTCATTCTTTTGCGCGAACGCCATGTAGACGCCCATCGTCAAATTGTGTTTTCCAACAATCTTGGTGACATTGTCACGATAAGTGTAAGTAGGGTTTGAGTTGTAAATACCGTTCGGAATGTAACCCGCGTCCTGGCCGAAACCGCCCCCATAAGCGTTGCCGCCAACAAGGTTGATGCCCGGGACAACTCCGTGGCCGTTTCCACCAAAGAGGTCCCCGATTGTCATGTTCGCTGGCCGCTGCCACGCACCCGTATCATTGAGAATGATGTGGTCCGTCGTATAGCTGAATACGAATTCATTCAACAATGTCGGACTGAAGGTGGAAGTGAGCCTCGCTACCAAAGCTACTCCCGGACCCTTGAATGCGGTTTGGATTGTCGGGAAACTTCCGGCATTCGTCCACAGAGGGGTCGGGGTCACCGTGTTCCACGAGTCGTGAATAAAGCGGAAGCTAAGCCGCTCTTTCGAACTGAGATTGTGATCGACACGAATCAGTTCCTCTCGCCAGGTGGTCGGCTGAACGCTGGCCACATTAAAAAATTCGGCACCGGGCGTGCCCGTGGTAGGCAATGGGATCATTGCCAGTAAGGCTTGTACATTTGGGTCGTTCGGATTGAATCCAGGTAAAACGTTCAGATTCGGAATGAACCCAGTTGAGTCCTGAGGACAGTCAGACATATCGTTGGGAGTCGATGACTGCAGATTCGGGCATAGGTCGCTGAAGTCACCCGCTCGCTCGGCCGCAGAGGGAACCGCCTGGTTAAAGTTGCTCGGAACCCGCTCCTTGCGCCACTCTTCCGACCAGAAGAAGAACGTCTTGGTCTTGTCTTTGTTGTAGACGCCCGGAATGTACACCGGACCACCGATGGTGTAGCCGTAGTCGTTCTTCTTGTATGGCGGGACGCTCGAATCGAAATAATTCTTCGCGTTAAACACGTCGTTGCGCACGAACTCGTACACATCGCCGTGGAACGCGTTCGTTCCGGACTTGGTTTCGACTTCAACGGTGCCCGACCCGTTGCGGCCGTACTGAGCACCGTAGTTCGAAGTAAGCACTTTGAATTCGGCAATCGCATCCACACTGGGATAGACGTTCAACGTGGAGTTGCTGCCGTTGTCCATGTTGTCGCCGCCATCAAGCTCCCAGTTGTTGTATTCGATGCGTCCGCCGTTCATGCTGAAACTGACGTTGCCGTAGACGCCGACCGTGCCTTCGTCCTGTCCGGTCTGGTTGCTGACACCGGGCATGAGAGTAACGAGTTGGGTGAAGTTGCGACCGTTCAGTTCAAGCTGCGAGATTTGCTTTCCCGTTCACGGTGCCAGAGAGATCCGACGACTGCGTCTCGACCTGGGCCACGCTCGCGCCCTCGACGGTGACCTCCGTCGTGGCGGCGCCCACTTGCAGGGCCACGTCCACGCGAGCCTTCTCGGCCACGTCGAGTTTCACGCCCTTCGCCTGGTACTTCTTGAACCCGGTCGCAGTCACGACAATGTCGTACATGCCGCCCGGCAGTGCGGATTGGTTGTAGTCGCCGGCAGGAGTTGGTACCGTCTGCCGGTTGATGCCGTGATCGGGACTGGAGATCACGACGGTGGCTCCTGCCACTGCAGCGCCTGAGGGATCTTTCACCGTGCCCGTAATCGAACCGGTATCCTGAGCCCACGCCGCTCCGCACATCACCGCCAGCACCAACACCGCCCACAACGCCCGTTGAGATCTCATGGTCACGCTCTCCCGTTTCGCGCAGCCATCACCTGCGCTGGTTCAATCGGCTTTGCCGTGTTTCTTCCGAGCCATGCGACTCGGGGAACTTCCCCTTACTCGGACTGACACAACTCCGCTGATGGGGTTATTAAAACGTATGAATAGTGCTTTTATACGGTATCGACTGTCAAGAAAAAAGCGAGGCAACTGTTACCTCGGACGCTAAATTTCCCACAAAATCGTTCTGTGTCACGACGAAAACAGAACCTGAAATTTGCGCCCTGGGCCATCTACAACCTACGAAACGTTGCGCGTGGACTCTCGCACCACCAATTCGGGGGCCACCTTGCGGTGCGTCGCTCCGACTTCCCGCTTTTCGAGTACTGCGTTGATTCCATCGACCACGATGCCCACCGCCGATCGCGCCCATCGCTTCCATGGGTTGGCGCACCGTCGTCAGCGACGGCGTGTACAAGGCCGAAGTGGCCACATCGTCGAAGCCGATCACCGAGCACTGCTCGGGCACGCGAATTCCGGCTTTCGCCAACGCACGAATCGCTCCAAACGCGGTCATGTCGTCAAAGGCCAGCAGCGCGGTGAACGGACGCTTCTGCTTGACCAGTTCCTCCGTGAGTTTGTAGCCGGCCTCAAAGCTCGAAATCGGATCGCGCGATTCCGGCAGGTCCACGATCAGGCGCGGATCGAGTTCCAGGCCGCAAGTCTTCGCGCAGTTGCGAATGCCGCGCCAGCGCGGCGAACTATCCGTCAGCGTCTTCGGCCCGCGAATGAATGCGATCTTGCGATGGCCGAGTGAGTGTACAGATGCTCGAGGGCCAGATAGCCGCCGACTTCGTTGTCCACGATGACGGAACTGATCGAGTCCGTCTTCAGTTCGCAGCCGATCATCGCGGTGGGAATGCTGCTCTTCTCCAGGTCGGCCGAGCAGGTTGATGTCGAGAAACAGCCAGTTGGCCAGCACGATCAGGCCTTCGATGCGACGGTCGAGCAGCATCTCCAGATAGCGTTCAAAGCGGCTGCGCTCGTTGTGCACGTCGGTGAGGATGGGAAGATACGACGACTGGTACAGCGTGTTTTCAATGCCGCGCAGGACCAGCGTGCAGTACGGGTCGGTCATGTCGAACACCATGACGCCGACGGTGTGGCTGCGCTTGCTGCGCAGCGAACGGGCAAACTGGTTGGGACGGTAGCCGAGCTTCTTGCGCCGCTTTTTCGATGCGCTTCTTGGTGGCCGGCGGAATGTAGCGGGCCAGGGGCGCGTTGTTCAGAACGATGGACACCGTGGTCGAGGAAAAACCGCTTTCCTTCGCCACGTCACGAATGGTTACCATCGCAGCCCTTGCACCGGAACAGAGAACCGCGGCAGTTCCGCAGAAATCTCAAGATTTATTTTCAGAGGTCGCCATGCCCGCTTGAATTTCGTGCGAACACTGGCGGACACTACAGCAGAGAGTACAACCAGTGTCAAGCGCACGAATCACGTCGGGATGTTTCTTTTTGCTGCTTCTGGCCAGCACAGCGAAGGGAAATTCCTCTGCACAGGCGACACCTGCCGCGGGGGAAAAGCCGCGAAACACCGCGCCCATCGCCGCATCTGCTGATGCCAAGCCGGCGAATCCGGCACAACTGTTTCAGCGCGGACAAGACGCGCTCTCTCACAATCGGCTCGACGAAGCGGAACGAAACTTCCGCGGCGTACTGGCGATCGATCCGCAATCCGGCGGGGCTTACGCCAACCTCGGAGTCGTCTACATGCGGCGCAAGCAGTGGCCGAAGGCATCTAGTAGCGTTGCATAAGGCGGAGCAACTTCTGCCGCAGGTTCCCGGCATTCGTTTGAATATCGGCCTCGCCTATTACCGGCAGAACGAATTTCTCGCGGCGACGGCGCCCTTCGAATCCGTCGTGCGCGAGCAACCGGACGCCCTCCAGCCTCGCTATCTTCTCGGCCTCTGTTACTTCTTTGCCGAACGCTGGAGCGACGCCGCGACCATACTCGAGCCGCTCTGGGCGCAGGAATCCGGTCAACTGCCTTATCTCTACGTGCTCTCCATCGCGGCCCACCGCGCCAAGATGAAAGATCTCGACGATCGCGCCACCGCGCAACTCATCAAACTCGGTGACGGCACGCCGGAATACCATCTTTTCGTCGGCAAATATCATCTGAACCTCGAACAATACGATCTGGCGTTGACCGAATTTCAGGCCGCGGCAGATGCCAGTCCCAGGCTTCCCTTCGTGCACTTCAACCTGGGGCTGACTTATCTCAAGAAGGGAGACTACGAACACGCGCGCGACGAATTCCTGAAAGACGCCGCGGTCGAGTCCGATCTCGCCCTCAACTACGACGAACTTGGAGACACTTATTCGCTCATGCAACAAGATGCCAATGCCGAGAAGAGTTATCGCGAGGCGCTGCGCCGCGATCCGCGCCTTGTGAATTCTCACATCGGATTGGTGAAGATTTATCAGCGGCAAGAAAAATATGCGCAAGCGCTTACCGAAATCGATGCGGCCGGCAAGCTCGATCCCTCCCGCACCGACATCCACTACCTGCGAGGCCAGGTGCTCGTACACATGGGCCGCAAAGAAGAAGGCAAGAAGGAACTGGAAGCGGCGGTGCGCATCGACAACGAACGCCGCGCTGAGCGCCAGAAGCAGGTCGAGTCAGGCGCCCTTCCCTCACCTGAACTAATGCAAGACCCGGAGTGATACACTTGCGGCCTCAGTTGTCTTCCTCGCAAACACGACCACTAATTGCCGCGCTGGCAGGGGGTACAAATCATGAAACGAATTCTGAAAATTGTGGGAATCGTCGTCGGCGTCCTGATTCTCATCCTGATCGCGCTTCCCTTTTTCATCAACGCCAATACCTTCCGTCCGGAACTTGAATCCGACCTCACGGCGGCTCTCGGCCGCGAGGTCAAAGTCGGGAATCTTTCCCTCTCGCTGCTGTCGGGCGGAGTGACTGCCGACAATATCTCGATTGCCGACGATCCGGCCTTCAGCAAGTCTCCGTTCGTGCAGGCAAAATCGCTCAAGGTTGGCGTGGAATTGATCCCGCTGATTTTTTCGAAGACGCTGAACGTCACCGAACTCACGCTCAACCAGCCCGAGATCGGCCTGGTGAAATCGGAGAACGGTGAGAAGTGGAACTTCTCCAGCCTGGGCGGCAAGAATCCATCTGCAGCAAAACCTGCCGCGCCCGCCTCCAGCGGCAATCCGAATCTTTCAGTCGCGAAGTTGAACGTGAACGATGGACGCCTTACGATATCGCAGGACAACTCAGACCGCAAACCTAAGGTTTATGACAAAGTTAATATTGAAGTGACTAACTTCTCTTTCACGTCGTCGTTTCCTTTCACCATGAAGGCCGACTTGCCGGCAGGTGGAAGCCTGAAGCTCGACGGCAAAGCCGGGCCGGTTGACGCCAACAACGCCGCACAAACTCCGCTCGAGGCCAAAGTTACGATCAACAAAATGAATCTGGGCGAATCCGGATTCATTGACCCCGCCACCGGCATCGCAGGAATTGCGGATTACGACGGAACCGTCACCTCCGACGGACACCAAGCCAAAACTAGCGGCAAGCTGACAGCCACACATTTACAGGTCGTAAAGAAGGGATCGCCCGCCGGCAAACCAGTGGAGGTCACCTATACTGTGGTCCATGATCTGGCCAAAGAAACCGGCAGCATCACCCAGGGGGACATCGCCATGGGCAAGGCGATCGCCCACCTCTCCGGCACCTACGACGCTCGCGGGAAAGTGACTTCCATTAACTTGAAGCTAAACGGGCCCGCCATGCCAGTGGATGATCTCGAAGCTATGCTCCCGGCCTTGGGAGTGGTGTTACCTCCGAAGGCAACACTAAAAGGCGGCACCCTCAACACGAATCTTGTGATCGTCGGTCCGGTTGACAAACTCGTTACTACTGGTACGGTCCGCCTGGAAAATTCAACCATGGCCAATTTCAATCTGGGTTCGAAGCTCTCGGCCATCTCCGCCCTGTCCGGTAAGAACACGGGCAACGACACCACCATTCAAAACTTCAGTTCTGATGTTCGCGTCGCGCCCGAGGGCACGCAGGCCAACAACATCAACCTGACGGTCCCTGCCATCGGAGTTGTCACCGGCAGTGGAACGGTGAGTCCCGCCAACGAACTCGCCTTCAAGATGAATGCCGCCATGGAAGGCATGGGCATCCCCTTCGCAATTCACGGGACGACCTCCGATCCAAAGTTCGTTCCGGATGTGAAGGGACTCGCCACCGGCCTGCTTAGCGGGGCTCTCAATAACAAAGGCAATACGGCCAATCCGATCAGCGGGCTGAGCGGATTGCTAAAGAAGAAGCCCCACTGATTCCCCGCCTCGAATTTGACTGCAGGCCACGCCGACCAAGCGTGGCTTTTTTATGGAACAAGCTATTTACTGTTGAGAATAACAATTTTATTATAGAGAAATATGCCCGGCGTCACTGAGGCGATTTCCGACGGCTTAGGCCGCTACTCCATTGGCGAAAAACTACGCACCCTGCGCCTGCGCAAGAGCATGGGATTGGTCGAACTGGGCAAGCATACTGGCCTCTCGGCAGCCCTGCTTTCGAAGCTGGAAAGGGGAAAGTTGTTTCCTACTCTGCCAACATTGTTGCGCATTGCCATGGTGTTCGGCGTGGGCCTGGACTACTTTTTCACCGACGAACGCAAGCGCCGGGTTGTGGGTGTGGTTCGCAAAGCCGAGCGCGTGCGCTTCCCCGAGAAACCGGGCACACAGGATGTGCCCTACTTCTTCGAATGCCTCGATTACCGAGCCACCGAGCGCAAACTAAGTGCGTTCCTGGCCGATTTTCAAGAGCAACCGCTCGACAAGACCAAGCCCCACCAGCACGCCGGAGTCGAATTCCTCTACGTTTTGAAGGGATCGCTCACGCTCAAGATTGGCAGCGATGAGTACCTGCTCGACGCCGAAGACGCCGTCTATTTCGATTCCGCCGTCATGCACAGCTACCGCAGGCGCGGCGCGAAACCATGCACTGCGGTCATCGTCACCGTACCGTAGTCGCCCCTCCCAAGGGTAGGCCGAGGCACCGCTCTCCGCCCCAAAGCTGCCAACCAGGTTTGGGGATCCTCGAAAATGTATAGGTGGTACCTAAATTGCTATCCACCCTTGATTGACAAGGTCATTTTCACGACTCCATACTCTCGCTACTGGTTGCATAAACTTGCACTTTTACCGACTCCAGCAGGGTGGCGTGCGATTCTTTGACTAGTTCGCCTTCGGCCGAGTCTATTCTCACAGAATGGTGTTTCAGCGTTTCATCACAGGAGGATCGTCTTGTCCAAGCCATCAGCCTCAAGAACCTTCATGCCCACCGGGTGGATCGTTGCGATCGTCGTCGTGGCCGCCGTCGCAGTAGTCGCGTCCGGTGCCGGGTCGCCCACGCACGGGAAGTCGACCCGATCAGCGGTCTCGTCCAGCCAGTCGTTGTCCGCTCCAACCACGGTGACCCCGGCCACGCGCGCTCGTGTTCAAGCGCGCTATGCCGCGCTGCCCCTGGCCTTCGAGGCCAATCAGGGCCAGACCGATCCGCAGGTGAAATACATGGCACGGGGCAACGGATACAAACTGTTCCTGACCTCATCGAAGGCGATCATGTCCATGCCCGGCCGGAACCGCTATTCCCCAGTCCGCGACGCGATGATGAACAAGCGGCGCGGCGCGGCCAGCGTCAAGGCGATGATGAAGAAGCAATCTGCGAAGAGTCGGCAAGTGTCGCCAGTGGCGTCCCTTCAGATGAACTTCCTGGGGGCCGATCCGCAGTCGCAACTCGCCGCCGACGATTTGCAATCGGGCACGGTGAATTACTTCCTGGGCAACGATCCGTCGAAGTGGCAATCCAACGTTCCGCTCTATGGCCGTGTGAGCTATCGCAAAATCTATCCCGGAATCGATCTCGCATTTCACGGTGCGTCCCAGCAGTTGGAGTTTGACTACGTAGTCAGCCCGGGAGCTGATGCCGCTGCGATCGCACTCGATTTCCAGGGTGCGGAGAGCCTCCAGACAGATGCCGCAGGGAATCTGGTTCTCGCAACGAGTTCCGGGTCGGTACAGTTGAATAAACCCGTTGCATATCAATCGAAGAACGGCGCACCGGAATTTGTGGATGCGAGTTTCGTCTTGAATGCGAAGAATCAAGTAAGCTTCGCGCTCGGTTCCTACGATCACAATCGGGAGCTTGTAATCGACCCGACCGTAACCTATTCCACATATTTCGGCGGCAGCGGCGCCGATTACGGCATCAGTGTGGCGGTCAACGCCAGCGGAGATGCTTTCGTCGCCGGTGCAACGGATTCCGCGTCAATCCTCGGCACAAATACCGGTGCAACTGGCTCCGATGCGTTCGTAACTGAGATCGGCCCCACCGGCACTCTCATCTTCGCGACGTATTTCGGCGGGAGCCAGGATGAATTTCCGGGCGGCATCGCCATCGACAGCCAGGGAATCTACGTCTCGGGAATCACGGGCTCCAGTGATTTCCCGGTCACTGGAGGCGCGGCCCAAACCGTGTTCCAGGGCGGCATCACCGGAGGAGCGAACGACGCCTTTGCGTTAAAGATGGCCCTCAATGGCTCCTCCATTACATGGGGCACTTACATCGGCGGGAACGGCAGCGACTCTGGATTGGGAGTCGCTGTGGACAGCAGCCACAACGTCTATGTCGTCGGCGAAACCTTCTCAACAAACTTGGGCGGAGGAGTGATAAATCCTCTGCCCGGTGGTAACCTTCTCAATCTCGGGTTGAACACTACGGGCGACGACGGCTACATCGTGAAGGTCAATGCCTCGGGCGCCAGCTTTGGCTTGGTGAGCTACTTGGGAGGCAGCGACGGCGATTTGGCCACGGGCGTGGCGGTAAATAGCACCGGCACGATCTTCGTCACAGGTGAAACCATTTCGTCTGACCTACCTACTACGGCCGGAGTGGTACAACCGACCTGCGGTACCGACGGCAACTGCAATGCCAACTCAACGACTGCGTTTGATGATGGGTTCGTAGCTTCGATCAAGTCGACCCTTTCCGGTTACAACTATTTGACCTACTACGGCGGCAGCGATGTTGACGATGCTTTCGCCATCGCGGCCGATTCCAGTGGAAATGCTTATATCACGGGCACCACGGCCTCGACGGACTTTCCCACGACTAGCGGGGCCTTCCAATCCACGCAGTTCGGCACTCAAAATGCTTTCCTTGCGCAACTGAACAGCGCCGGAACCGCAGCCTCCTATAGTTCTTACTTCGGCGGCAACGGTTCTGATTTTGGTCTTGGAATAGCTCTGGATTCGTCCTCACCGCCGAACGCCTACATCACCGGGCAGACAACGTCCTCCGACAGCAGTTTCCCACTGGTCAATGCGACGCAAGCAGCCGGGAGCGGAAACAGCGATGCCTTCGTTGGAGTCTTCGGACTCAGCCAGGGACTCGTGCTGTTTTCCACCTTCCTCGGTGGAGGCGGAGACGAAGATCAGTTGGAGGGCAGCATCGCCCTCGATTCTTCTCAGAACATTTATGTAACCGGCGACACGGACTCCGGAAACGGAACGACGGCCGCATTCCCAACTGTCTCCCCTCTCGATGGTACGTACGGCGGTACCGGAAGTTGCTCGGATAACATCGGCAACCCCGTTCCCTGCCCCGACGCTTTTGTTGCGGCCTACAGTCCCGCGACGGCACCGGACTTTATCCTCTCAGCCACTTCCTTATCTCCTTCAAGCGTAGCTCCTGGGGCCTCGGCAACTTCGACCGTCACCGCCACTCCGATCAATGGGTATGCCGGCACGGTCAATTTAACCTGCGCCGTTACGGGCGGAGGATCGCCAGCTCCGACGTGCTCCCTGAATCCGACGTCGGGAAATTCTTCCAGCCTGACCGTCACCGCAGTCAAGGGAGCGGTCGCCCAGCTAGACCGCCCGTCCAACATGCTCTACGCAATGTGGCTGCCGGTCGTTGGTCTCTCACTGATCGGGATGCGCTTCAGCACGGCAGATTCCCGGCGGCGGAAACTGCTGGGCTTCCTGCTTCTCGGCCTGGTTATGGGGATGCTCTTCTTCCTGCCAGCCTGCGGTGGCGGTGGCAACAGCGGTGGCGGAGGTGGCAGTTGCACGGGTTGTACACCCTCGGGCAGTTACACCGTTACGGTCACCGGCACCGATTCTGTCACTACAAGCTTGACTCACTCGGCTGCGCTCACACTTAACGTCAACTAACATTTAGAATTGCAATCTACGGCCGTCTTCCCTTGCTGAAGGCGGCCGTTCTTTTCGTTTCCGAGCTGTTCTTCCACAAGGTTGTCGCGATCCGCGCCGACCGAAACGCACCCGGGATGGTACTATTTAAGATTCCGTGGGAGTCATTCCTGGGAGCCGTGCCGCGTTCGGGGCCGGTATTGCTATACGCTAAAATAAATGGTCGAAGTCTCGTTCGATCCAGACCGCGGCCGGGCAGCCTTTGGGTTGTCCCCGGAATCGAAGCTAGTTGAACCGAAATCCGCTCATGCTGAAATCCGATTCGTCGCCATCGAAGTGGAACATCCGCACCTCAAATGCCCGCATCCCGGTTCTCCGGGTGTTGGCTGCGTTCCTGATTCTGCTGCCCGCAGCCTTCGCGCAGGACTTCACGCTATCCGAATCGCCCTTCTTCCCTACCGCCGTCACCCCGGGAGGCACTGCCTCCTCTAACATCTCAGTTGGAACGACCGGCAACTTTACCGGTGACGTTACGCTGTCCTGCCAGGTCTCGCCCCCATCGGATGCGACGATCACTGCTCCCACTTGCATCATGAGCCCGTCGACAGTCACTCCGCCAGCCGGTTCCATCGCCGTCATCACAACCAATGCGACTTCGACGGCGCCCGTGGCAACACCTGGACTTTATACCGTCGTCGTCACCGGAACCGGGCCATCGACCACTCATTCCTTAGCGCCATTGAACATTACCGTGTTGTCGGTTTCCGCACAGTTCACGGTCACCGTGGGAGCCGCCGTAGTTCCGAGCAGCGTTGCTGCCGGCAGCGGAGCGCAGGGAACGATTAACGTCAATCCGCTCGACGGCTACACGGGCATGGTCACTCTCGCCTGCCGTTCGATTACTCCACTGGTCACGATCCCTCCCATCTGCTCGTTTAACCCACCGTTTCTCACCATTCAGGGAAACACCTTGTCCTCGGTTCTCACCATCACCACGCAAGGCCTCGCCGTGCCTACGGGCGCGGTCGCTCATCCGCGAATTTTTTACGCCCTATGGCTGCCTCTTCCCATGCTGGCTCTCGTGGGCCTCGGCGCTGCCTCGAGCAGAAAGGGAGCGAGGAAAGTTTGGGGCGTGCTCGGTCTTTTCATCATGACCGGAGCGCTCATGCTGACGCCCGCTTGCGGCAACAGCACTCCCACGACAAATCCTAACGGCGTAACGCCCAACAATACCTATACCTTCACGCTCATCGGCGTAGACACCAATGGGGTCACGTCGAGCAACACCGGCACGGGCACTACGACCACGAATCCAACCGTCAGCCTGACGGTGACCTCCGCGCCGAAGCCCTGAGTTATGCGCCGGATCTGGCATCGCGCTTCTGACTGGCTGATGCTTGTGCTGGCTGCGGGTTCGCTGCTCTCTTCGTGCCCTCTTTCAGCAACCCCTCCCGGCGAGAAAACCAGGATTCCCGCCATTCGTTGGGATGAAGAGCGTCCCGGCTGCACCTTCTCCCGCAGCGACGACGGCCGCTACCATTACGGACTCTGGTCCGGCGACGTGGGCGTTACTCTATCCGTCGACGCCCAGGAACTCGAGAAAGTTCACCGCCGCCACGAGCCCTTCTTCAGCGTGCTGCTCGACGTACGTTATCGCGGCCCAGGAAAGCTCGATGTCGCCATTGACAACATCTCACTGGAATTCGTAAAGCATTTTCAAGTGGTCCAGACTTCCCTCGACCCCGACGACTTCGCGGAAAAAATCCAGAACGATGCCGACGAATTGGATCATGAGACCGCGCGCGAAGTAGAAAAACATCCGGAGAAGAAAGAAGCGAAAGAGGCCTACGTACGCGGCTTCCAGAAAGACAGCGCCCAACTGCTTGAGTTCGTCGGCAAGAATAGCCTGCGCCCCACACAACTGAATCCCGGCGCTCAAGAGACCAGCGGATGGGTCCTGTTCAGCACCAACACCAAATGGATCAGCGCATGGAAGAAGCAGGAAGAATTCATCCTGCGCCTGCCGCTCAACGGCATGATGTTCGAATTCCCCTTCAAACTTCCGCCCAAACCGGGCGAAGTGATACTGCGGAAGCGGGAGTAAGAACGGGCGTCAGACCTCGGACCTTGGCCCTACAAATGGCCATCCTTAGAGACGATGCTGGCGGCATCTCGAATGTCTGCTTATTAGCGGCGTCGGCAGAGACGTAGCGAGCTACGTCTCTACGACTGTCTGACTCTTAGGGTTTTAAGGTCCGAGGTCCGAAGTCGATACCGGACGCCCGACGCCCGACGCCTGCTTACGACGCCGCTCCTCGCGTCTGGCGCTCGATTTCCGCTGCCTGCCGCGTGAGCAGGTCGCGCAGCGAGACCAAGCCCTTCAACTCTTTTCCGTCCACGATCGGCAGATGACGGAAACCGAATTCCTGCATGATGAACAGGCATTCATCAATGCTCTCGTCCGCCGCAACGGCGCGCGGGTTTGCCGTCATGACTTCTGAGACGGCGGTGGTCCCGGGAGTGCGACCCACGGCGACAACGCGATTCATGATGTCGCGCTCCGACAGGATGCCTACCAGTCCGCCCTCGCGCATTACCGGCAGGGCGCCGATATTGTGCTCCATCATGAAGCGCGCGGCCTCGAGCACGGTGCGGGCAGCGTCCACGGAATAAATTTTGCGGTCTTTCACCAGTTCGCGGAGAGTAATCATGCGTGACTCCTTCGGCGAGCGAAACCTGAGTGGAATTGGGGTGGCCCCACGGGCCAGCCTTTGTAGTGGGATACTTTACCACAGGCGCAGGCAGCGCATCCCACAACCAGTAGGAATTTGAAGCGACCTATCCTGCCGGCCGAGACAGGCCGAAGGACGCGGCGTTTCGAGTAAGGCAAACACCTCAGTGATGGAGAAAGTGATGGCCCTCTTCGTGGGCATGTTCATGCCCATCAGGTTCGCGATGAGCCTGCTCGAGGTCGTCCAGCCAGCCTTCCGGAATGTCTAGTGGGCCGCGGGCCGGCTCGGTTTGCGGCTCGGCTTTCGCCGGATGCTTCAGCTTGGAATACTGCAGCAACGGCAGGAATGGCAGCATCACGAGGAACACCACGCCCATGATCCAGAATGCTTCCACAAATGCCAGCATGGCGGCGTGTTGCTGCATCATGCCGTAGATCGCACCCAGGGCCTTGCGCGAAGCGGTCACGCCGTCGGCGCCATGCAGGTAAAAGTTCGCTCGCAGGCCATGCAGCATCTTCAGAGTCTGCACATCTCCGGCAGTGACCTTCGCGACCAGATGGTTCTGATGCACTTGTGCGCGCCGCGCCAGAAAAGTCGTCATGATCGCGATGCCTACGCTGCCGCCGATATTGCGCATCAGGTTGAAAATGCTGGTCGCGTTCCCCATCTTCTCGGGCGAGATCCGCGACATCGCCAGCGACATCAGCGGGATGAATAGAAAACTCAGCGCGACGCCCTGCAGCACCTGCGCCCAGAAAATATCCCAGAACCCGGCGTTGAGATTGAGCCCCGACAATTGGAACATGGTGATCGAACCCAGCCCGATACCCACCACCAGCAGACGTCGCGGGTCGGTCTTGGTGGTCAAGTGCCCCGCCAACGGTGTGAACAACAGCGCTCCAATGCCACGCGGAGACAGTGCCAGGCCTGAGTTATACGCGGGATATCCCATGAGCGTCTGCAGATAAAGCGGCAGCAACACCAGGCTCGCGTATAGAACGAATCCCAGAGAAATTGCACAAAACAAACGGCGCGGATCAACTCCGCGCCGTAAGAATTTTCAGGTGACGAACTGACTTATTGAAGGTGATTCAGGTGCACAGGGGACGCGTCGGCCGTGCTGCTATCGGAGCGTGGCGTCATCGAAACTACGTCGTACTGACGCTCTTTGTTGTCGAAATCGATCACGCGCAGCAGCATCTTGTCTTTCTCCAGCCGGAACTGCGCCTGATCGCCGACGGGCAGGAGCACTGGATGTTTCTCATCGCGCGGACGGATGCGATAGATCGTCCTCTCAGCCTGCAACACATATTCCTGGCAAAGGACTTCTTTCGTCTTCTTCGTACCGGAATCGGTGCCGAGTACCTCTCCAGCTAGACTGTTGGCCTGCTTCTCCGCCGTGCCGCACGGAACGGAATCCATCTGCACCAGTTTGCCGGTTTGAAACGGCTTGGGCTCTTTGGCATAAGCAACCGCAGCCAGCCCCACGACAGCACACAACATCCACTTGGAACGCATAAGAATCCCCCAGAGTAGAAACTCCCTGTGCGAGGGAGTCAGTTCGGGACAGTCGCCCGGTTGCTTAGATTTTTCTATGCTCGTGGGGGCGAATAAAGGTCACGACGGTAATCAAGCAAAGGTTACCGGGAACAGGGGAAGAAGGTGTGATCTTAGCGTCCTTAGCGGGCGCCTCTCTTCGCGAACGTTGCGGTTAAAAGCTTTGGACCGCGAAGAGCGTCAGGGAATCCGCGAAGTACGCGAAGGACCCCCAGGGTCACTACCGGCGGTTATCGCTCCGTCACTTGCTCCAGGGTATCGAAGAAGGCCGGATATGAGATGGCAGCCGCCTCTGCACCGCGGATCAAGGTTTCGCCTTCGGCGCGGAGTGCGGCAACAGCAAAGGCCATGGCGATGCGATGATCGCCGAAGGAGTCTAGCTCTGCCCCATGCAGAGTCTGCTCGCCAGGAATCTTCAATCCGTCTTCGCGCTCTTCCACCTGCGCGCCCATGAGGCGGAGGTTGCTGGCGACAGCGGCGATGCGGTCGGATTCCTTCACGCGCAATTCCTTGGCGTCGCGCACCTCGATGCCGCGCTCGGTATAAGGTGCGATCGCCGCCAGCACCGGAATCTCATCAATCAGCGCCGCCGAGTCGGCCCCGGCGATCGTCGTTCCTTTCAGGCTAGCGCCTACCACCTGCAGCGAGCCGACCATCTCACCGTTCGCTTCCTCGAGCTGCGTAACCGCGATGCCCAATCCCATCTGCATGAGGATGTCGAGCAATCGGGCGCGTGTGGGATTCATGAGCAGACTCGACAAGACTAGTTGCGACCCCGGAAACAAGGCTGCGGCACACAGGAAGAACGCCGCGCTCGAGAGGTCCCCGGGCACGCGGGCTTCAATGCCGCGCAACTGCTGGCCACCGCGAATGCGCACGGCACTCGTGTTCCCTTCCCGATCAAGTTTTGCTCCGAAGGCTCGCAGCGCCACTTCGCCGTGATCGCGTGTGCGCAGAGGTTCCTCGATCCGCGTCTCGCCGGCAGCGAAAAGTCCCGCAAACAGCAGACACGATTTCACTTGCGCGCTGGCAACGGGCATTTTGTAATCGATCGCTTTCAACGCCCCGCCTGTAACGCGCAAAGGCGGCTTGCCTTCGTGCGATGTGATCTGCGCTCCCATGGCCGTGAGTGGTGTAATCACGCGCGCCATGGGACGGCGCGACAAAGATTCGTCGCCGATCATCTCGCTGGTGAACTTTTGCCCGGCGACGATGCCGCTCAGCATGCGCATGGTCGAACCGGAGTTTCCACAATCGAGAGGGTTGGTAGGCGCAGCGAGCGACAAGCCGCGTCCCTGCACCTCGATGACGTTGTTCTTGCGTTCCCACGCTACGCCCAGCGAGCGCATGCAACCGAGGGTGCTGGCGCAGTCCGCCCCGGTGGAATAGTTCTCAATCCGCGTTGGTCCTTCGGCGATTCCCGCGAGCATGGCGTAGCGATGGGAAATGGACTTATCCCCCGGCAGCGCCAAGCTGCCGCGCACATTGCGCGCCGGACGCACGATTGCATGAGAGCTATTGTTCATTGTGAGGTCTTTACTAGTGGCAGATCGCGGGATCGACAATTCCTAAATTGTTGATTTCTTGATTGTTGATTTCTGATTGAGAATCCAAAGTTCCAGCAGTTGCCCGTGGGTTTCAATCAACAATCAAAAATCAGCAATCAAAAATGAATGGGCGATCTAGGCCAGCGCTTTCGCTTCGGCGGTCGCCTCTCGCAGAATATCGGGCGGCACTTCCTTTATTTTGACGTCGAATTCGAACATAGGGGTCTCGGTGCCGCGTCCCCAGCGCGCCACTTCCCAATGCAGGCGCACGACCTTCACATCCGGGTGCGCGGTCAAATCCAGCAGTAGCGGAGACTCTCCGCAATAAAATTTCTGGGGAAACGCGGCGATCGACTTCGGACCCCAGGTCGCACCATCCGCAGAACCGAAGATGCTGATGTCGAGCGACTCCTGCTCGATGATCCTGGTGATTGCGAGCGTCACTAGAAATACGCGGTTGCTGGCATGACTGAGATCGACACCCGGGCCGTCGCCCTTGCAGGTGGCTACAACTTTTTCGTGAACCAGAGAAACATCGATCATGGCGGGAGAATTGTACCAAATCCTGACGGGCGCGACCGTATCCCCTAAGTTGTTGAGTCTTGGTGGAAGTTATTGAGAGTAGGTGTAAGTCGTTGAAATGTCGTAGGGAGCTTTACGAGGCCGCAGGAGCGACGATCTCTTCCCGAATGAGGAATGATTCAATCCGTGACCCGATCGTCGACGCCAGTGCCGTTTTCGACGCGGGAAAGGGGACTCTGAATGGCGCCGAGAACTGAAAATCCGACTTTGGCGTTCGGAAATGTTTTTCTTTATCAAGTGTACATACACAACTGTCATGACACTTCATCGTTCATCTAATGCATTTGTACTACTCTGTCGGATGCGGCCCGGTGAAATCGTTGCAACACGGCTTCTGCGCGTTCTTGAACTCCATCAATTCCACTCGCGACAAGTCCGTGTCGAAGACGTCCAACTGCCACTTGCCGTCTTTGCCGATCTCGGCCTGTTCGTCGCCGTGCGCCTTCCATCCGTGCGACTCCATAATGGCTTGCGCCTTCTTCATATCGGCCACCCCGAGCGAAATGTGGTTCATCACTCCCGTGAGTTGCAGGTCCATCTTTTCGGGCTGGTTCAGCATGTACTCCAGCCAGTCGGTGCCGTCGGGCACCTGCATGGCGACCCAGTCATCCGAGGAGTCGGGTTTGTCGTGTCCGTGCCAGTAGAGACGGAAGCCCAGGATGTCGCGGTAAAAATGATCTTCGGCATCGCGGTGATAGACCACAAAGCCGGTGTGAATCATGTGGCGAGACGCGGCGGAGTCGGTCGCCGGTGCGGCCTCGCCCTTCCCCCGCTCGACGAACTCGATCCGGTGTCCCTGAGGATCGGTCACGAAGAAAAACAGGCTGTGGTCGGAACGCCCCTCGATCTGCGGAACTTTGATTCCCTGCGCAACCAAGTATTTGCGTAGCGCGATGATGTTGTCGGTGCGGAAGGCCACATGGTCCATGCGATCGGTCGCTTTGGGATCCGGAGCGGGGCTATAGCCGATCCACTGCGTGCCGACCATATAACGAATGGAGTTTCCGTTTTCGACCGGATCGGCTGCCGTGAGTCCGAGCACGACCCCGTAGAGCTTCCTCACACCTTCGGGCGCGGTCGTGTAGAACGACACGTGATCGATGCCGAGAATGTGCGGGCGAACGGCCGGAGCTTGGGCTAGAACGGAGACAGGCAGAAGCAGTGAGAACAGCGCAAAGGTCAGTTTCTTCATGGCGCTCTCGATTCTAGACCAAGCGCTCTCAGATCCCATGGGATCTATTTATGTAGCGATTGCGACAGGCTGATCAGGTTTTGTGGATGTACGCGAATGACGCCTCCGCGTGGGCTATCAATGTCCGCTATCAGAAAGAACGCGATCGCTACAACGAGCGGGATTACCGTAAACACCGGGCTCGCCGTCCGGTGTGCGCTATAGCCAACCAGCAGGCTGCAGCTGATAGAAAGCGCTATCATCAGACTCCAAACCCCAGCTGGAATGCGATTCCACCAGGCAGCCTGCGTGTATCCCTGCCGGTTCAAGACATCGTTCATCCCCGAAACGACGAGACCGATCGGAACAGTTGGCTGCGCCGTGGCGGCCGATTGAACGGCCGCCCACATCTCGGCCTGGAGTCTTGCAGTCTCGCTGTCGACCTGTTCGAGCCGGTCCGCATCACGGATCGTATAGAACAACAGCCGCTGATCGAGATACTGTGCCAGCAACTGACGGACTTTTGCCCCGTCAGCCGTCGGCAACAGGTCGGCCCGGACGTACTCCGTACCGATCGCATTCGCCTCTTCCTCCTCAAAATTCTTGCGCTGATCGTAGCGGCTCACAGCCATCGAAAAGCTGAAACCGATGATGAGGGCCATCAACGTCAAGCTAGCGTTGATCACCAGGCCAAGGTCGTCTCTCTCGTCGGCCTGCACGGGTCGCAGCTTCCTCGCAACAATGCCAACCTTCACTGCTAGCCACAGGGCTGCGAGAGAAATCGCAAAAACCCCAACAGGGAGATTCAGTATTCTGATCAAGTTTGTGTAGACCTCACTTTCCCCGAGCCATTCGTGCCACCCCAGAGTTTAGGACAGTCGTGCCTGGAGGCCAATTGTTGATAAATCGGTTGCACATGGATGATTCACAAGGGTGATCTCCCGTTCTTAGAGTCCATCCAGGAATTGGCGCAACAATCTCGATGCCTCTTCCGGCTGCTCCCAGGGCGAGTAGTGGCTGGCTTTGGGGATGACTTTCAACTGGCTGCCGCTAATGTGCTGGCGCATCAGCTCGGCTTCGTTCACTCCGGTCATGTTGTCTTCGTCGCCGGTGATGAGGAGAGCGGGCACATTGATGGTCTTCAACGTCTCGACCGAATCGGGGCGCGCCGCCATGCCGCGTTGCACTTGCGCGACGTCTTCGGGCGACATTTTATTCATCATGCGCAGTGCGCCGTCGACCAGGTCAGGACGCATTTCACGGGTCGTTTTCGCCAACACTTTTTGAATCATGCCCTCGAAAAATGGTCCGGTACCGCGGTCGAGGACGTCATTCGCCGCCTGCAGGCGCCCAGCACGGGCTTCGGGACCGTCGGCCGGCGCTTTGGTGTTACATAAGCCGAGCGCGGCAACGCGGCCGCGATGCCTTCTCCAAAACTCGAACAGCGCATAGCCGCCAATCGAGACTCCGACGAGCGGGGCGCGTCCCACGTCGGCATCGTTCATGACGCGGGCAATATCGGCGGCGTGTTTCTCCATCGTGGCCGGACCCTCGCCAATGCCAGAGTCACCATGCCCGCGAAGATCGGGCAGGACTATGCGATAGCGCGTGGACAGTGCCTCGGCCACGGGCAACCAGAACTCATGATTGACGGGAAACGGATGAAGAAGAACCACCGGAGGGCCGTCACCGACTGTCCAGTAGGAAATCTCGGCGTCGTCGCTCTTGATGCGATGGGAAGGAATGGGCGCCATGCAGGTGATTAAAACACAGGCGTCAGGCGTCGGGCGTCGGACCTTGGGCGGAAGCGGAAAGATCCATTTCGAGGCACAGTGTCTGAGGTCTGAAGGTCTGAGGTCTGAGGTCTGAGGCTGAGGGCTGAAGTCTGAGGTCTGAGGGCTGAAGTCCGACGCCTGACGCCCGACGCCCGCTCTTACGAATTCGTAACCGCCTGCCCGACGACCGGCGCGGGTAGCAGCAGCGGCTCTTCGGGCATGACGATCCAAGCGATCAGATACGGGATAAAGCCAATGCAGGTCATGATCGCCGTCATCAGCCACACGACGCGTACCAGCGTCACGTCGATGTCGAAATATTCGGAGAAACCGAGGCAGACACCCGCGACTTTGCGTCCCAGGCGCGGGCGCACCAGTTTGGTGCGGGCCAGCGACGCTCCCACGCGAATGCCGCAGTAGGCACAAACCGCCGCGTCATCCTGAATGACCTTTCCGCAATAGTTGCAGTACATGGCTCCGCCTCCTACTAGACAGTACGCAATTGTAAGCCGAAAGTTCCCTGCCCGAACCGAGAAGTCCAGGTCTTTCGCCGAACTGAGAGTTACAGGCCGAGCGTGATGAATTCCAACAATTCTCCCGCATTCACAACTCTTGCGGCACCAAATCGACTTTCCGGGAAATGGCGCTTGTTGCCGGTCACAAGGAAGTCGGCTTCCCCGGCCACCGCGCAAGCGATGAACTTTTCGTCGCCGGGGTCAGGAGAGGACCGTCCCTCTGGCTTTGAAACGACGGAGTTGCCCCTGAAACGGAAAACGGCAAGCAGTGCATCGACCTCTTCGGAGGAGAATCCAAACTTCGGGCGAAGTAGCACTTCAGAATATTCCCGAAGGATCTCCTCCGAAAAACATGGCGTCACTAATCCCTGATTAATTGCCGTAAGGAGTAAGGCTTCATTGCCCGCGGATGAGATCATCGCCGACACGAGGACGTTCGTGTCGATGACAGCAACAATCACTTACGTCTCTCGCGACGGTACGCGGAAATCTCCGCGTCAATATCCTGAGCGCTGAGTTTCTCGAGCCCCCGTCTCTTGGCACCTGTCCACGCTTTCTCAAGCCAGTCGGGAGGCGGTGCGGCCGTCCGCACAAAGTCCTGGACGCTCATGATGACCACGGCCGGTTCTCCGCGCCGCTCGACCACGAAACGCTCGTTGTTCTCCACGGCGCGATCCATAATCTGGCCGAATTGAGTGCGAGCGAGATGGGCATCTACACGACGGTTCATCGGGACCTTCCAATCAATTAATCAATTGATGCATTGATTCTATCACAAAAAGAAGCTCATTCCCGGTACGCCTCCCGGATGTATCGCCTCGCCAGGTCGGCTTGGCCGGAGTCGGTCCTGCCCGCCAGGACTGCCTGATAGCTCTTCATCGCCTGATCGCGTTTCTGCAGCAGGTCGTACATTTCTCCCGCGGCGAGGTTGGCTTTCTGCTGGATATCGGGATCGGGATTGGGCGCCTGGTTCACTAACTCATAGGCGGTCGCCGCGCCAGCCAGATCTTTCTTGCTGCGCAGCAACTCTCCCAGGCCCCAGGCGGCCATTTCGTAATGCAGGTTGCCGTACTTCCCTTCCCGGCCGTTCTGCCAGACCTTGCGATAGTTGGCTTCGGCCTCGGGCAGGCGACCTGCCGCACGCTGCAGGTTCGCGACTTCGGTGAGGAACAGATGGTTCCTCGGATACTTGGTGGAGAGCTCCGTCATGTATCCGATGGCTTCGTCGTACTGGTGCTCGCGGCGCAGGAACAGCGTGATCACGATCTTGGCGTCCACCGCATTTTCGCCATCACTTTTGGCGACCTCGCGCAGGTATTCGAGGCCTTTCTCTCTTGATCCGCTCAATCCCGCCAGGGCGGCGGCGACCTTGACGCTCCACGGCAGGTTGCCGACGACGTAGTTGTGCGTGCCCACCACCAGCTTCGCGTCGACATAATCGGGATCAAGTTCGAGAACATGTTCGTGATCGTGACGTGCGCCGACGGCGTTGCGCAGCGCAGAGAACCAGGCTCGCTCGATGAGTGCGGTGTAAACCGAAAATTGGGCGCGCGTGACACCGCGGCAGTAAAGCGCGTCCACATCCTTCGGGTTCGCCTTGAGTTGCTGCTCTTCGATGACGTCAGCGCGGCGGACGAGTTCCTTGATTCGATCCTTAATCTTCTGGTCCGTCGGGCGGGGAGCGTGCCCGATGAAGCTATCGTTCGAGTAGTCTCCCGTATTCATGCCCCCGGTGTCGTAAAGGTCATGCATGAGCACGCTGGTGAGCAGGTGATTGATGGCAAAAGCATCTTTGGGACGCTTCTCCACAATCTTCTCGAACTCCTGCGTTGCGCGGTCGTAGTCCATGTTGTAGAAGTGGTCGAAGGCGACGTCGGTCTGCGGATCGCGGGGCGGCCCATGCAATGCAGTGATCTTCGACTGGGCGCGCAATGAGACACACGACACAATTAGAAGAACGGCGAGGCATACGGCGCCCGGTTTCCAGATCGTAGGGGATTTTTTTGCTCGGATGGTCACGGCTCGATAGCTTTAGTCTAAACGATGTGCGCCGGCCCTGCTGAACGCTCAAGGGCATCCGACAGGATGACTCGAGCGCTCGGGAAGACAACTACGAACCAAGAGCGTCAGCCACGTTCCCGCCTCGCCAACTGTCAAGGATCGGCGCTCCCCCTATACTTTTCGCAGCATCAACTGATCCAGATTGCGGGAAGGCTCGATCGAAACGGCTTGGTCTCTGGCCCACCGAATGGAGCTCGGTTGGCGGCGAGGCGGCGACGTCAGGGTGCGTTTGAGCTCCCTGAGATGAGGAGCCTCTCCCGCAGCTTCAGTCGCTACTCTATACGTTCATGGGCTTTCGTAACTGGTGCATCTTTACTCGCTGGCGCGAGTAATTATTGCCTTCAGAGCGAACACGCCACCGGTTGAAGAAATTGCAAGTATCTGCTAGTCGGGCATTTAGGGGCCGCATGGTTTTGGCGCTTGGAATGCCATACGGACTTTAAGGTTTTCACCGTAGGATCTACTATGTCGGAAGTAGTTCAAGAAACGCATCAAGAGTTTTGGCGGCCGCCTGTCCCGGTGGTAACCGAGGCAGTCGTCATTCGGGAAGCCCTCCCCATGGCAGAAGCCTGTCCGCGTTGCGGAACAGAATTCCTTTTGGGATCACGCTTCTGCCATACCTGCGGCGTGCGGCGTCCGGAAGCCATCAGCGCCGCCGCGCGGGCCGACGCTGCCCATATGGCTGGCCTTTGGGAACAGCGAGTCGCCCGGGTACACTCCGCAATCACCACGTTCTCGTGGAACAAGATTCAGTTCCCGGAATGGCTGCGGTACCTGCACTTCCACGAGATCAAGAGCCGCAGTGGGCTTTCGACGGCTTCCCTGATTGCGTTCATCTTAGGTGTGGCGTGTGTTGCGGGAGCCTTGCTGGTCGGCTTGCTGACGGCCAAGACCTTTGTGGATTGGCAGGCCATCCAGTTCTATCGCGCGGAATGGCTGCTGGCGGCAACGGCGGCGTTCGTTGCGGGTATCTTGCTGAAGAAGCCCACGCGCACAGAAGACGATTAAAACCCCTGACCTCTTCATAAGAATCTACGATTCGTGGCCCGGTCCACTTCCCCCAGAACTGCTTCCTCCTGAACCAGCGGCGCGGCGCTGCTGGCCCATCCGATAAAGATGATGTACCGGCCCTGTCCCCTTGCCCAGCGGTTGCCCGTAGGAGATCGCGGCGGTGACGTAGGTCTTAGCGAGCAGGGCGGCCTCGGCCAGGCCACGGTCAAGTGCGAGATGGCAGGCCATCGCAGTCGCGAAGGCGCACCCGGTACCGTGAGTCGAGTTCGATCGCTGTCGCTCAGCCTTGAAGATCTCCTGCTCGATTCCACGCTTGGTGGTGAAGCTCAACAGGTCGATCGCCTTCTCCAGGTGGCCGCCGGTAATGACCACGGCGGAGGCTCCCATCTCATGGAGTTTGGCCGACGCGGCCTGCATCTGGTCGAGGTCGCTGACTTTGATTCCAGTGAGGGCCGAGGCCTCATCCACGTTGGGAGTGATGACATCGGCCAGAGGGACGAGGCGTTCGATCAGCACCCGAGTTCCTGAGGCGTCGAGCAGCTCAGCCCCGGAAGACGACTTGAAGATCGGATCGACGACGATATTGGGCAGACGGGCCTTGCCGGGTTTTCCAGATCGCTTCGCCGAGGGGCTCGACGATGAGCCGGATAAGAAGTCGACGACCGCCTTGGCGACCTTTCCGGACCCAAGCATACCAATATGGACAGCGGCAATCTCAAGGTCGGCCGCCAGCTCCTCGAGCGTATCGGTAACGAGGGCTGGATCGGCCGCTTCCACCCGCTTTACCCCGGAGGTCGATTGCACCGTCATGGCCGTGATGCATGCCACCCCGTAGCAGCCGTGGGCCGCAATCGTCTTAATGTCGGCGGTGATCCCGGCTCCGGAGGAAGGATCGAACCCCGCAATGGTGAGCACAACAGGTGGTTTTTCGGCCATGGTCTTTGGTTCGTGTGAACCCGATAGTACCCTGTTTCACGCCTTCGCATCACCCATCGGCTGGGCGAGGAAGTTACTTTTGGGGATGGTGTAGGGAAAAAAATCTTCGAGGTCGGCGTTTCCGTCGTCACCGTAATTCCTCGATCATTCCGCGCGCGACGAACCACCTCATGGCGCGCGCATGCAACTCCTCGCGCTCGGCGGCAGGCAAGCGCGCCAGGCGCACGCGCAGCGCGTCGCGCACGAGGGTGTGCAGGCGGCACCATGCGCTGTCCTCCACGGTAATGAACACGGGCGTTTCGCGCACGAGGCGCGCGAGTCGCTCCGGCGTTTGCGCATCGCCTGTCAGCGCCTCGCACAGTTCCGGATGCAGCATGTCCACTGCGCTGATGCCGGTGAGAAAGGCGTCATCCTCCGGCGAGAGATTGGCGATCAATGTGCCGACGAGATGTTCGCGCAGGCCGCCGGGGCCCGACGCGATCGTTTCGATCGCCTTGCGCGGGTCCGCGGCATGCGCCATCGCGGCAAGTGCGAGTTGCAGACCGAGTGGCCAGCCGTCGGTCACATCGAAGAGCCGCGCGCACGCGTCGGCATCCACGCGTTCGCCGAAGCGGTTGCCAATCAACGCGATCGTTTCATCGAAGCGAAAGCGCAATGCGCCCGGTCCGACAAGCGTGCCTTGACCATACGCCAGCAGATCGGTGAGCCGCGCTTCGAATCCGCGTCTTCCCGCCACCACGACGCGCAAGTTCTGCGGGGCATTGTGAAGCACGTAGGCGAGCATGTTGGCGCCCGCGGCGGGAAGCCGTTCCGCCTCGTCGACAATCAGCACGAGATCCAGCGAAAGCAGCGCGATTTCGGCGAGCCAGCCCGTCGCGCCGTCCAGTTCACCCACCGACGCGATGGCGCTGTCGAGCAGCAAAGCGCCGAATCCGGCCCGCGCGCACCCTGTCCTCACCGCCTGCACGAGCCCGCGCCGGAGCCGCTCGGCATCGTCGCGCTCGTCGGCCAGCAGCCATGCCACCGCGATCCCGCGCGCCAGATACTCGCGCCGCCACTGCGCGAGCAGCGACGTTTTCCCATAGCCGGCCGGCGCTTGCACGAGCGTGATCTGCCGGTCGCGGTAATGCTCGGCATTCGCGCTGAGCCGGGGCCGCACGAGAAGGTTGAGCGGCGCGCGCGGCGCGATGGTTTTCAGGACGAGTTCGGTCGTCGAGGGTTCGGAGCCGCTAGATTCCTTGACTGAATTGATCTTGTAGCAGTCGAGTCAAGTTTTCTACGCGGCGATTTTGACCTGATCGCACCAGGTGTTAACGGCCTTCTCAGCGGTGCGGAAGCTGCGCTGCAAAGACGCTGGCGATTCCGCAGGCGCCTGAGGGCTAACCAATGCAAGGCCCGGGCGCAAGATGCGCGAGTACACACGCGTGTAGAACAGTGCCGTTTGCAGGCCAAGGTTTGTGAGCCGATAGCGGTGGGTCTTGGGCACTCGCTCGATCAGACCATGCAAGCGCAGGCGTCGCAGCTCGTAGCTCATGCGCCCGGGGCCGATTTCGCCGGGTCGCAGGCCCAGCAGCACGGCGTAGGCTTGCCGCAGGTCTTGATTGGTAAAGCCGCGTGCGACGAAGATGAACATCACCAGCGCATGCAGCAGCGCTTGGACCTTCGGGTCGGCAAAGCGCAGCGCCGGTGCGCGCTGCCCGTCAACATGGCGCGCACGCTGCAGGTCCTGAAACGCGTCTTCGCCCAATGCACAGTCGTGGCTGATCTGCTCGATTTCGAGCATGCGCCGATTCGCTGCAAAGCCGATGCGGCGTAGCTCGGGCAAGTTGCGCAGCAGCCGTCCGACGCCAAAGTCGCGGGTGTCGTTGATGGTGGTCTCGGTACGTAGCGCCTGACCTTCCTTGTGGTACTGCTTGATGCGTGAACGTTTGTAGTCCACATGCAGCGAAGGGGTGACCCCTTCGGTAATCACCCGGGTGCGAAAGCGCCCCGGGGTGCGCCGATTGACGCGGCGATCGAAGATCAGTTGCACTTGGCCCGGGCGTCCGATGTCCAGGTTCTCGCGGATGACCTGCTCGAAGAAGATGCGCCCCGTCACCGGTCGATCGAGCACCTGGGTCAGCGCGAACTCGGCCTGCAGGATCGACAGCGCGTAGCGGTAACCGGCGGCCCGGTCGCGCCGATCAAACGGATGCGGTAGTCGTGCCAGCCATTTGCGCAGCAGCCGATCAATCTTGCGCTCATCGAGCCCATCGCAGATTCGCTGCAGCGCCTTGGGGTCTTCGCACGAGAGGATGCCGTTGTCGAGCGCCTCGAAAGCGATGCCGCGCTTGCGCAACTGGCACTTGGCGTACTCGTTGCCGTTGATACACAGCTTGGCGTTGTACGGAAAGTAGGAACAGAACTTCAGGAAGAACGGGCCAAAGTCGTCGTCCACGCAGTAGAAGTAGTAGTGGTTCACCATCGCGCTGCCATCGACCACCCACGGATAGCTCATGCCGGTGCGTGCACAACGGCGCCGTTCGGTGCGCACCACGCGCGCCTTCTCCTGGGCGCGGCCGACGTACAGAATCCCTTCGTCGGCGTCGAACCGCTGCAGATACTGCTGGGTGATGTCGTCCTTGCGCTGGTGCCTCCCAAAGCTCACCAGATCCACACCTTGCTCGGCGACAAACTTCTCGATGCTTGCCACGAAGGCCACGGTCTTGGGCGCCACGGTCGCGGTCGAGGCGAAGCGCTGACCGAGATGCCCCCGCAGGTACCACACTACGCCGCCCACGCGCTGCAACTGTGGCACGTAAACGTTCAGGTACATCCGGTCGATGCACTCGCTCTCGAGCACGACGTGAGCGCGCAGAACTTCGCACACACTCTGTGATAACGTCATGACTGGCTCCGGTCGTCCACGGGTCTTCGGACCCATTGAGCTTCGAGCTCGTACATCGCTGGGCACGTCCCAGCCGGCTCGACCGGAGCCACCTTACACCGCCAGCGCTCCGCAGTCACCCGTACAACTCGTCGGTCTGAGGCGGAGCCTCGTTAGATATGGAAGCCATTGGGAGAGGTTGATCGGAATGCACCAGCGACCCGGAAGCGCCGCTTTCGTTGGGGATGAGTCCCACAGCATGGTTCTAATCACCGTTGGGCGTCAAACTCATCCCTCAGGCGATGATTGAGCCAATGAAGGCCGTGGCGCGCCTTCGCCGACACTTCGACGGCATTGTTGCCTCCACCACGAAATTGTTCCGGCGTCACGACGCAAGGGCGGCTTGAATGGTCGCTTACGACGTGTGCAGGTCCTGCTGAATCGCCGTGAGGGAAGGCAACAGGATGTCAGACCACAGGGTACCAGAATGCCCAGAACGCCCAAGCAGAGGCAATGCGCGGGGTTCGGCGGCGGCTTTCTTCGGATATGGGTTGCATCAAGTGATGGGGGGTGAGCGTGACGACGTCCTTCAGATGCGCATAAGGCGCAGCCAGACATCGTTCATTGGACGCCGTGCCGATGGCGGCTGCCACGCCTGTAACTCAG
>CAWAXV010000011.1:0-38211 GCA_963786095.1 uncultured Acidobacteriaceae bacterium
CGGCTGCCCCGTAGTTGAACAGGAATGGGCCGCCGCTGAGTCGGAAGACCGAGTTTCCGGGCCCTGCGTGGTGGGCACCGGAAGCATTGGCTCCTTGCCCGATGCCGATCCGATTCCTGAGTTGAAGAATATCGACATCAATGATTCTTAACGCCTCAGTGCCAACGATGTAATAGTTTGGCGGTAGTGATATTGGCGAAATTGAAACTGGATTATTGAACCCGACAATGGTGCCTCGCCCAGAATGGGCGTGGAAAGCGTTTCCACTCCATGGCGTACTGGCGCAGGCACAGCCCAAACCCGCTGTCATTTTATCCAGCAGACAGTTTTCCAACGTCGTCCCCACCTGTGACGGAAAAGACGCCACGAACGGAAAACTGGACTGTAAACGGGTCACGCCGGTCATCGGTGAAGGCATCAGCCGCCACTCGGCGCGCTTGCGGGCGTTACTTGCCAGATCCATACTGCCACTGGACGTTGCGGATCCCGTCAAACTGTATAACCAGGGCGGTGATTACGCGCATTCACAAATGGATGCCGTAGACTCTTTCACTTCGACTCCCAGGTTTAAGTTGTCGCGTATTCAGAGTGAGTGTGCCCTGTCCCGTCGTGGATCTACTGCAAGCGTTCCCCCAGCTAATGGAATCGCCGGAAGGCTCGGGTGAGGTAATTCCCAAACCGTCGTTATAGTCTTGTTCCCCGCGAGACGGTGCCGTTGGAGTCGACCTGTACCGAACCTGCGAGAGCGTAAAGATTGTGGCCGGTACTCTTGCCCATCCAACTGAAACATAACGTCTTCGCTGAGACGCTGTTGCGTCAGGCTTAAGTTGGCGGAGGACGGTATCCTGTGACCGGCCTGCCGCCACCGTATATGATCCGCTCGTTCATTTCGCGAGTAAACGTCGTTGGCGTCGCCACGCTCGCTGACGTTTGTGGTTGCGGTTGCGATATTCGTACCTGTATCGGCGAAGGCGCCGCTGGCTCCGGTTGTGGGAGCGGTGAACGTCACCAATGCCCCGTTCACGGGGTTCCCCAAGTTGTCCACGACCGTGGCGGATAACGGCACTGCGAATGCCGGAGTTGATCGTCGCTTGTTTGGGTACTCTCCGGTTTGTGGCGGTAGCGATCCGCAGCAGGCGGCCCTGTTTTGGGGGACGTTGGCTTAAACTAAATTTAGCCGGTGCGGAAACTCCCGCCACCGTTGCCGTTACCACATAGATGCCGTCGGCGCCATTCGCAGTGAATCCCGCCGCGACGGCCGTTCCGTTGGCGTGGTGGCCGCGGTAGTGGTCTTCGTCCGGTGTGGCGAAAGTGCCGCTGGCTCCGCTTGCGGGTGCCGGAAAATGTCGACGAGTGCGCCACCTACCGGGTTTTGAGAAGCTGTCCACGACCGTGGCGGAGAGTTGTGTCGCAAATGTCGGTCAATCGTTGCGCTTTGCAGTTGTCCGGCCGTCGCCGTGATCATCGCCGACGGACCCGCAGCGTTGGTGAGACTGGAATTAGCGGATGTGACACTCCTGCAACCACCGGCCAAAACCGCGTAGGTGCCGATCGTTCCATTGGCGGTGAAAACCGGCGACGTGGCCACCCCAGAAGCGGCTGCATTGGTGGTCGCGGTCGCGGTGTTGGTGCCGGTGCCTCCGAAAATGCCTCCAGCGCCACTGGTTGGACCTGTAGAGATGACTGGATTGCGCTCGCCACTGGATTTTGATCCTGGTCCACGACCGCGACCGCAAGTGGCGCTGTAAACGCCGTGTTGAGGCTCGCGCTCTGCAGGCTTCCTCCGGTTGCAGTGATCGCCGCGGGCGCCGCTGTGGTGTTGGTGAGGGTGGAACTGCTGTGTGCTTGCACACCCGGAGCAGAAGCGCGGTCACCATGTTAAGTGCCTGGCGTCCCATCGGCGGGGAGTGCCGGGGATGTTGCCAGGCCATTGGAGTCGGTGGCTAGTGGTGGTGTTAGTGGAGGTGTCAGCAAAAGTGCCACTGGGTCCCGTGGTTGGAGCAGTAAAGGTTACTTGCACTCCTCTAGCCCGGCAATCCGTTCGACTGTCACAGCCGCCACCAATGGCACAGCAAAGGCTCCGCCGACCAAGCGCGTGGCTTTGTGGAGTTCCGCTCGTCGCTGCGACTGCTTCCACGGAGGAAGTTATCAAGTTTGGAGGGTGGCCGGAAGCGCAGGCCACCACAACTCACAGGATGCACCGCTAGTAGGGCAGCAGTGGGTTTCAGGTTCATAGCGCGCCCCCGTTCTGAGCAGTCTTCTTTGCGACGCGAAGTTTCTGTCGGGGTGCTGTGCTATCGGTATTCCACGCTCGTTCCGAATTGCGTAAATCCGATTGCCGACGCTGCAAGGATGCGTGCCAGCAACACCTCGTCCCCTTCAGGTTCTTCATCACTCCGGTGACTCGGATTTGCTTGCCTGGGGCAACGGAGATCGCGCTCTCTCCACGCTTAAATATCCCCAGATTTACGTTCACCGTAAGCGAGGAGTTGCGAGCACGAACTGGGATGCGGTTCGACTGCATCCGCGGAGGACTTCGTCGGGGCACTGACGACAGTTTCGTAGAGCGTGACTTCTTTGAGTGATGTCGTAACCGAGTGGCACTGCGGGTTTAGCCGGTTACGGCCGCTGTTTGCGAGTGAACCGGCGGAGGAAGTAAAGGCCAGGGATAGCGCGGCCAGTGCGTATAGCCCTACATTCGGCGTCTTCTTTCCGTGAGTTTGTCCTCAAGTTGCGTTCGATTTGGAAGTGCAGTTCCGAAGCTTGCCGCTTTACTTTTCGATAGAGCTGCACCCGTCGGCGCTCGACAATGCCTTCTTCAGGCACTGGAATCACATAGCCATGGACCGGCGCCTGCCGCAGGTCTTGTGAGGATTGAAGTTCGCGCTGTATCCATTCCAGATCCTTCTTGCTGCGCACGACCGCGTTAAAGTCCTTCCGAGGAAGTTTTGTGTAGCATCGACTTCAATTCCTGGCGCCGACACTGCCTTCCGGAGTTTTTCTTTGGCAGGCTGGGGCGTGGTCGGGTCGAAGATCGCATCTCTCAAGCGAAACTTTGGCTTGATCCGTCGCAAGTCCATGAACCGGATCGAGGAGCGACGCTTTCTTCGAAGAATTCCGCTTGACGTACTCGGCTCGCTCCTCCTCAGGCGCGAAACGGAGAAGATGCCGTCCACGTCGACCAATCGCCCAGGATCCAGCGCATCCAGCACCTTGATTCGCGGATCGACTGCCGACGCGAGAATGCCGATGCTCGCAGCGGAACCTGGGCAACATTCCCAGCGAGCTCATGTCGAAATCACCCCTCATAGCCAAGGTAATCGAGCACCAACTGCACATCGTGAGCCGATTTCGCCAAAGACTCTTGCAGTTCACTGACGAACCACTCCCGCATCGGGCGGTCGTGATAACGATGCCCGGTCAAAGCCGAGACAAAGCCGACTGCGGCAAAACCATCTTTCGTCACACTGCTTTGAAAACCTTCGTCCTTGAATCGGTCCGTGCCAGCCGGATAGCCATAGAGATAGATAATCACCGGAGGCTTCGTGATGCCTTTCGGCTTCATCACGTATCAGGTCAATGGGATCGCCAAAACGCCACTGCAACCGGATTAGTTGCACGGCGTAGCCCGGGATATTCACTGGTGTAGCCAACAATTGGCTGCATCTGCTTAAGAGTGCTGTTTGTCAACGACGGCGTCGTCCAGTCTTCCTTCACGCCCTCGAAGCGAGTGTCGGCTGGATCGGCAATTGGAGCAGATGCTGGAAGGAATTGAGCAGCGGCGGTCGGCGACAGAAATATCGAGCGAACGAGCAAGAATCGGATTGCCAGATTAAGAGTTCTCATGATGAAAAATCGCGAACGCTTTCGATGATCATCTTTCCCAAAGCAGCCTCAAGGAGCGTACAGGCGCGAATTAATGTCGAACAATCGAAGGGCGGACTCCTGTCTCTTTGAGAGTTCGCCCTCCGAACACGTCTCTTCTCGAAAGAGCGAACGCCGTGAGACGCCCGCCCTCCCCGTGTGGTATGGCTTGTACTCAGCCCGGCCTACGGGACAGAAACGCGACTGGTGCCCGGGGCTTCCTGAGCCAGCTTGGTTGTGGTGTCAGAGGTTGCAACCGTGCCAGTCGAGGACAGGATGCAACCACCCGCATCTCCACCCTTGTCTCCTGTAGTCGCGATGTTGACCGGAGCAATACCCTCTTGCGTGTAGTGCGAACGCAGAAGTTGAAGACCCGGATCCGGTTCCCACCTTCAGATGCAGGTACGAAATCAGGAACGGTGTTGACCGCGAACGTTTGTGATCCCGTCACCAACACGTTTACATTGGCTAGCGCGGTTCAGCTGCTCACAATGCGCAGCACCGACCACGCCCGGTAAGAACCGTTGCGCAGGTTCGGGAATGACAAGTTGCCACTCCAGATTTTGTTTTCCGCGCAAGGAAAGCGCCTGCTCCGCCGGCGCAGGTTGCTGGCAGATTCGTCGCCGACGGCAGTGCACCGGCGATGGTTGGTTGTCCTGGGTCGACTGTCGTTCCGTACTTGTGGAAGATGCCGTCGACCCCATTCAGGGTCAGATAGCCATAGCTGGCGCTGTTCGCGATGCTGGAAATGTTGCCGTAGCTGAAGAAGGTGTAGCCGATACCGTCTGTGGCAAAGTTCGTCTGTGAATTCTGTACAAACGAAACCTCTTCGCCCGTCCCAACCGAGCGGAAACGCTTCCCACCCGAGGAGCACGGTTTCGCCAGCGGGTTCTGAGCCGAAACGCCGGTTTCCTGGCTTGTGCCCAAAAAGTCCTTATAGCGGAACACGGTGTACTCAGTGGTATTCATGGTGCCGGAAACCGGCTCGCGCAGATAGGCTTGGATGGGTGCCGCGGCGGCGCCGAACGCACTAGCATCGCAAAGCGTGCCGCCAAATACCTGATGCAGTTGTGAATCCGTGGCATTCGTCACTAAAGCGAGAGCGCCTGTACGCTGCAGTGATGAAAACAATGGGAGCAGCCCCAACCGAGACCGACGTCCACGTAGGCACCGTCGTTCCAGTGAAAGGATCCTTCCCGCTAAGCGTGAAGGCCAACAGGTGAGCGGTGCTTGTGCTCGCCGGGTAAGCGCTCAGAATATCAGTTCCCTCCAGCGCGGCCAGAGACGATCCGAAAGCGGGACAAGAGCCCGCGGTGCTTGTGCCGTAACCAAGGCCAGCCAGGCTGTCGGGTCCTCCGCCGAGTTTGGAGTTCGCACGGCAAGTGGCGAACAATGCGTCTTCCGGACGAATATCCGTGGCTGCCGCCGTTACCAACAACGTTCCGCTGGTGAACAGGGCGGTGACCGTTGAAGGTGGCGTCGAATCCGACGAACTATCACCCCAGATAGTGGAAGTGATTAGATTGGCGGGCGCCGGGAAAGTTGTGATGTTTACATTGCAATGAGGCTGGGCAAAATAGCAGCGGTCTCCTACACCAGAGTCCACCCTAATATATACCCACACGTTGGTGGTGGCGGCGCTGTCCCAAACGACCCAAATGTTTCCCAGATCAACTGCAGTCGAACCGCCTTTTGTGGTCGGCCGTCCGTCTGAGAGATTAAAGTTTTTTGCCGTGTAGTGGAAACATGGAGCGGTTCCGCCGGAGACGCACTTTCCAGAGTTGTAAGCCGCCAGCGCCATGGATTGCCATATAGCCGACGAACCCGCCAGTACCACTTTGACAGTTTGCGCGCCGGCCTCAGGCGCCGCGCTGACCATCGCGGTCAACAGGAGCACCGCGAAGACTAATTTGACTCGTGTCATAAATTTTATCCTCTCCAAGGTTGGATCAAAGGTTGGAAGGCACACTACTCGCCGCACATGCGGTTGTTTTTTCCGCACGCAAGAGTTCGACCCCGCTGATCGCACAAACGCAGCATTTCCAACAGCGACCGATCGACACAGTCGCATGACCAGCCGCCCCGAACTGACACAGCCCCACGAAAAAGCTGCGCTCAAAGTCAGCAGGAGAATAACCGCTCGTCTGTTACTCCACGATTAAGAACAAATGAAATGTTCATGACTGAAGATCGTCGATATGTGGAAGGTTAGTCACATACTGTTCATATAACTTTCACACTGTCTTAATTAGCAGGCGCACATCCTTCCTGTAATATCCGCGTTCGCTCCCTAAACTCTTCCAAGGGATCAATTCCGGAGAGGAATCGTGAGACTCGTCTTCCATCGCAATTTCTGTCGCGAAAGTCTTGTCTTGGTGCTGGCGGTTCTGTTGCCATGGCTGGCGGTTGGACAGGAGCAGCAAAACGCGGCTGCCGGAAAGGCCGCTATTCGCGGCACGATCACAGACCAAACTCAGGCCGTTATTACTGGAGCAACCGTAGTTCTAGCAAACTCGGCCGGATTCAAGCAGGAAACACACACGGATGAAAAGGGCGTCTATACCTTCACTGGCCTTGATGCGGGGACTTACCGCCTGTCGATAAGTGCACCAAATTTTGCAGTTAAGAGCTTGGACAACATCGCGCTGCCTGTGGGTCTGGATTTGACTCTCGACGAACCCCTCGACCCTGCGAGTGGAAAGACGGAGGTAAACGTAGAGTCCAGCGACGTTGGCAAGGTCGAGACGGAGACCGCCAGCGTGTCGGGCACGATCACCGAAAAGGAGGTTGTATCAATCGGACTGAACGGACGAAACTTCACGCAGCTCATCGCCCTGGCCCCAGGCGTGAGCAACCAGACAGGCCAAGACGAAGCCAAGGTCGGAGTGATCGGAAGCGTGAAGTACAGCGTGAACGGCGGCCGCGTCGAGTACAACACGTTTGAAGTGGATGGCAGCGATGTGCTGAATACCGGTTTGAACGGCGCCTCTAGCACTCTGATGGTTTATCCCAGTCTGGATTCGATTCAGGAGGTGAAGGTCCTCACTTCGAACTACGGCGCACAATTTGGGCGCACCGCATCTGGCACGGTGCAAGTCACGACGAAATCCGGGACAGAGAAATTACACGGGAACCTGTACGACTTCATTCGCAACGAAACATTCAACACCCGGAATTACTTTGATCCGCCGGGCCACTCTCCACTCTATCGTCGGCAGGATTTCGGAGGAACGATCGGTGGTCCGTTGGTCATTCCTCACGTTTACAACAGCAAGCATGACAAGACATTCTTCTTCTTTTCCGAAGAGTTTCGCCTCGAAAAAACTCCCACGGACTACAACCAGGCAGTACCTTCCTTAAAGGAACGCGGCCTTGTAATGACGCCGCAGGGGATCCGCGAAAATCTGAGTCCTCCGAACCAGAACGGAATGGTCTCACAGGTCTTCGATTTCAGTGACGTTTGTCCGTTGCTGGGCACATCTCAGTCTCTGAGCTTTAGTCGCCAGAATTTTCCGGACTGCCCTTCTCTGGGCGGCGATCCCGCGCATCTTCAGCCGATTTACAACTTGCTGGGTCAGCAGCTCAACGGACCGGCGAACATCGGTGTCGACAAGAACGCCTTGGCGCTGCTGCAGGCGAACTTGATTCCGCTTCCAAACTCTCCCACGGGCTGCAATTTCACGGTAACAAACCTGGATCCTACCGATCCCAATCACTGCTATAACACAGCGGTTTCTCCCTCGACCTATTGGCGCGAGGAGTTGTTTCGCATCGACCATGCGGTGACACAGAAAATTCGCGTGTCGTTTCGTTATGTCCATGATTCCTGGGACACGACGGTATTGACGCCACAATGGGGCGTTGTGCGCAACACATTTCCAACTGTGCAGAACCGGTTTAACGGACCGGGTACCAGTTTGGTTGCTCGTCTGACCCACACGATTTCCCCGACGTTGCTGAACGACCTGGTTGTGAGCTATGTCAACTCGAACATTACGCTCGTCGACCAGAATGGCCCGGGATCCGAGTTCCAGCGCAATGCGACTATCGATCAGCCTCTGGTAGGCGATCCCTCCGCGCCGGGACAGTGCAACCCTTTACTCAGCGTGGATCCGACGAGCGGCCTTCCCCAATGCGCAATCGGATACCTCTTCAACAATGGCTTCGGCGGAAAGATGCCGGGATTGAATTTCCTGGGCACCAACGCTGCATACGGCGGACGGGGCTTCGCCGCTGATCCTTCTTATATGCCCTGGAGCCACAGCAACCCGACTTATGCACTTCGCGACGACGTAGGGAAAACGATCGGGAAGCACACCCTGCAGTTCGGAGGCCAGTATGTACTGTCTCAACGGAATCAAACCAACAACGCGATTGGTGCTGCTTCCGGCGATCTTCAGGGGCTGTTGACGTTCAGCAATCTGGCTCATAGTACGGGAAATGCCTTTGCTGACTTCCTGACTCAGGCGGTTTTCAACGGTGTAACCACGGGATTCATTCAAAGCTTTACTCAGGATTCGTCGCAGCGACGTTACTACCAGACTTACCAGATCGCCGAGCCTTACCTCCAGGACGACTGGAGAGTCACTTCCCGGATCACGTTGAATCTCGGATTGAGAGTTAGCCTGTTCGGAACCTACCGGGAGAAGTATCACAATGCGTGGAACTGGGAAGGGGCACGAATGAATGCCACGCGATTTGCCGTGGATCCGTTCAATGGCGTGCTTCTCGATAAGAACGCCGATTCAACTCCGGTACCGTTCAATCCCACCACGTTCGCATTGGACTCGGGCGTGGTCCGTGATCTCGGCCTGATTCAGTGCGGAATTGGCGGCACACCCTCCGGCTGCATGAAAGGGCATTTTTTGAATCCCGCGCCCCGGGTTGGTTTTGCGTGGGATCCGCGTGGCGATGGCAAGACCTCCATTCGCGGCGGGTACGGCATTTTCTTCGAGCACGGCACAGGCAATGAAGCCAACACGGGATCTCTGGAAGCGAGTTCACCGCTCGTTCTGAGTATGAGCCAGCCGCTACCTCTCAACTATCCATGCATTGGAAATGTCGGCTATGGAAGTACGTTCAATCTTTCGAATAGCAATTGCACCCTGGACCCATCGCATCCCACTCCGCCGCCGGGTTCGGTCTTTCCTCTCGACGTCACCGGTATTCCGACCAAGGCTATCTGGCCGTACGCGCAGCAGTGGAGTTTCGGCATACAGCGCGAACTGCCTCGGGACGTAGTGGCCAACGTCGGCTACGTGGGCAGCAAAGGAACTCACTTGACGGTCGAGCGCCAGCTCAACCAGTTGCCAGCACTGCCCGCCAGCCAGAATCCCTTTGGTCCGAACGAACCGCTGACGTTGTCCGACTGCGACGTGTCTCCCGTGGCGGGAGCCGGACATCCGGGAGATGGTTCGACTCCGTTTTTGTTGCAGAGCGGAACGATTGTGACGCCCCAAAATCCCGCGTACGTTCATTTGCAGGCGGCGTGTACTTCGCCGTTCATTCCCAACGTCAATTCACTGCCGCGTCCTTATCCCGGACTGGGCCGGGTACTGTCGCTGGAGAATGTCGCCAATTCTCAATACCACGCATTCCAGGCCACATTGCGACGATCGCGCGGGCCGCTCACCGCCGGACTCTCCTACACGTATAGCCATTCCATCGATGACGCTTCCGATCGAAGCGATCCGGTTCTGGTCGATTCATACAATCTGCGTCGGAATCGGGCGAGTTCTAATTTCGACGAGCGCCATCTGCTTAATTTCAGTTACCTGTATCAGGTTCCTAATTTCGCGCGTTGGTTCGCGGATGCAACCTTCGAAGATCAGTCGCAAGATGCTCACCCGTCCGGAAATTGTTGTTCCCGATTGCTGAACGCAGTCTTCAGCGGTTGGGAAGTCTCGGGAGTAACTCTGTACCAGTCGGGTACGCCATTTACTGTCATTAATAGTGCCGGCAACACCGGCATCTCTCTCACTGACAATGCTGGCGTCTCGAGCGGGCTTGGCATCGCGGCCTCCTACCCGGATGTAGTCCACGGACTGCAAAGGCCACTGAATACCCTTCGGAGCGTTGGCCCGCTCTTGGGAAACCCCTCGGAGTTTGTGGCGCCGCGCGGTCTGACTTTTGGCGATGCCGGACGGAACTTCCTGAATAATCCGAGCCGCTTGAATTTCGACATGTCGGTGCTCAAGCACTTCAAGCTTACGGAATCCACGGACATGCAGTTTCGCGCCGAGTTTTTCAATATTTTCAACCACACTCAGTTTCGCCTCTATGACCCAGACAACCCAGGTAGCAGTGGGAATAATGTCGTGAGCTGTTACGCCGGTCCTCTCTATTCTGCCGGATTTCAGGCGAATGGCGGAGCGGACTGTGTCACTGGAGCGTCCTTCTTACACCCGCTCGATGCCCATCGGCCCCGGACGATCCAGTTTGGTCTGAAGCTTGCGTTCTAAGCAGGGATCATTCATGAAAACGGCGACCGAAAAAACCATGACTCGAAAATCATCGAAAAGAGCGACTCTTCTTGTTGCACCGAACCACACGAGCGATGCAGCGTCTACCCTGTCCGCCTCAGGAATAAAAGTTAACTGGCTGCTCTTTTTTCTGTGGACCGGCCTAATGGCTTTGTCAGCGTGCGGAGGCCGCAGCTCTAGTCAACCCCAAGCGACTGGAACGCTTGCCGGCAATTGGCAGTTCACCCTGTCGGCACCGCCCGACAGCTCGTTCGTCGGGGGCATACAGGGCGGCTTTCTACTGCAGAACAACCAATCCGTAACCGGTGGCGCGGTTTATGCAATCTCGCTCCCCGCGGAATCAGGAGGCAGTCCGACGCTCTGCAACAGCGGATCAGCTCCAATCACAGGAACATTCAGCGGACAAAATGTAACGTTGACTGCTGTCGCCGGACCGCAGACGTTCAACCTGACCGGCACTCTCAGTGCCAGCGGATCGACCATGATGGGCACCTACACCTCGACCGATGGGCAAGGCTGTGGAACTGCTCAGAGCGGGCTGCCCTGGAGCGCAACATTTGTGCCGTCGGTCACGGGAACAATCCAAGGGAACTTTCACAGCGTTCTGAACCCGCTTCTGAAAAATCAGGTGTTCGCGGTAACCGGATCCCTCACTCAAGGAGAGAACATCGGAGCGAGCAATGCGACCGTCACAGGCACGCTGAACTTTCAGAACTATCCCTGTCTGGCCAGCGCTTCTGTCAACGGAACGATCAGCGGCAATTCTGTCATCCTGAAAATCATCGCCACAAGCGGACTGAACGTGGGACAAATCGGCGCGCCGGCAGGATATGCGAATCCTTCGCCTGTATCTCTAATGACCTCCACTGCCGGATCTGTTTTGCAGGGAACAAATGGGTATGGCGTAAGTACGAACGCTTGTCCCGGCGGAACGCTCGCGGGCGACATCGGCGATGTCTGTCTGGCTCTGGGAAGTTCCACCAGTTGTACGCAACCGATCTTGCTGACTCCCGCTTTCATCACCTTCCCCGCACAGCAGGTTGGATCGGTCCCCACCGCGCAGGTCCTGACGCTGACCAACAACAACGTGTCCGGCGTTCCCATTTCAGGTTTGTCGTTATCGTTCAGTCCGCAGTCAGGAAGCACGAGCCCATTTGGAGTGAGCGATTTTAATGGCCTTCCGAACTTCACGGAACAAGATAACTGCGCCAGCATACCGGGATCGGCCTTCTCTTTAGCTCCGCAGCAGAGTTGCTCAATCACAATCGCATTTTCACCACAGCAGAGTTGCCCGTGGCTGCCATCCACCGTGCTTGGAGGGGAGCCACCGTCTGCATGTCCGCTTCCTCTGAATGCGACGTTAACGGTCAACAGCCCGGCGAGTGCGGACAGTAATACCGCTTTCGCCGTGCCCATCACCGGCACGGCTTTCAGTGCGATTGTGCCCTCGATTCCCGAACTCGACTTCGGAGCTGAGGCCGTCAGCGAAACGAGCCAGCCGCAAACTCTCACGTTCACCAACCAGGGCGACGGTCCGGTGCAGATTCTGCCTGCCCTGAGCACTCCCTGCCTGAATCCCACAGTTGGCGTCCTGACTCTTCCGCGGCCACTTGCACCCGGCGAAGTGGCAGGTTTGCAGGTAGACACTTTCAGCATCACCCCCAACGGATCCACTATCAACTACACCTGCGACAGCGATCTCACCAGTCACCAACCAAACTTTCAGATCTCCGCGGATAGCTGCTCGGGAACGCTGCTCATGCCGTTGGGCTCGTGCAGCCTTGCAGTCACTTTCGCGCCGCAGCCGAGCACTGCTTTGTCTCCCGCACTCGATTATTTTCTGGAGTTGAACACCCTGCAATGCACGAGCAGCACAACCTCGATCTGCGAAATCGACAGCGGACGTTTTCCGGTCGAACTGAAGGCGAATCTCCCCAGCCCACTGCGAATGACGCCCGGCGCTGGTTTAGATTTTGGCAGCCAGCCGATCGGTCAAACCAGCGCTCCGCTCACGGTTAACTTATTCAACGACCCAAACGATCCGAAGTCGGCCACCATAAACTTCACGGGCAATGTTGAGCAAGGGAGCAACTTCACGGAAACCGATAATTGCACGGGTGGCCTACCGCCTGGAGGTAGTTGCACGGTGACAGTCACGTTCAAGCCCAGGAGCACAGTCCTTTCAACAGGAACCATCACCATTGGTTACACCGTGGGGCAAACCCAGACCATCTACTTGAGGGGTACGGGACATTGATCGCCAGAACACTGATGAGGAGACGGATTGTGGCAGATCTTCGATGGATTCTTTTGTTCCTTTTGGTGGTTGCGATTGCTGTGTCCACGGGATGCGGCGGCAGCACGACAAATATACAAAATCCCCCGGCTCCGGCGACAACTCCCATTTCCATCGCGTTTACACCAGCCCCCGTGGTTTCCCTCAACCTGGCTTCTACGACCACTTTCACCGCAGTTGTGAACAACGACCCAAGCGATGCAGGAGTGGACTGGGCTTTGTTGTGTCAGAACAATACCAACTGCGGCACGTTGAGTCCGTTACACACGGTCAGCGGCGCAATGGCAACCTATGCTCCACCCACTTCCATCTCTGGCAACGCACAGGCGGTCACGATTGAAGCTTTCGCTACCGCGGATCACAGCAGGAATGTGATTAGTTCGCTGAGCGTCACCGCTTTTGCCAGCAACCTGAAAGGCAATTACGTTTTCCAAGTCCAAGGAGAGGATGCAAACAGTCCCTTTAGCCTCGCAGGAGTAATTGTCCTTGATGGCAATGGTGGAATCACCTCTGGGGAGCAAACCCTCAGTGATTCTCTCGTGTCTCTCTCGGATTCGATTACGGGAGGGTCGTACTATATCGGCGCCGATGGTCGCGGAACGATAACCATCAACACTTCCGACCAAAGTATTGGACAGCAAGGCGTAGAGAATTTGAGTCTCGTATTCCTTTCGAATTCCCGAGCGCTCATCGCGACGCTCGATAATCCAACTCTTCCGCAACAGAGCTTCGAAATATCCTCAGGAACACTCGATCTGCAAACCAGCCAAACCGTGCCGAGCGGAGGTTATGCGTTCGCGGTGAATGGAATCGACATCAATTCTCAGCCCATCGCCATGGGCGGCGTTCTCAAGATAGATTCGCCCAACACAATTTCCGGGGCTGGCAGCGTCGCCGATCTAGATGACGCTGGCTCCCTGACCCCGAATGCCACAATTTCGGGTGCCGTGACAAACCCGGACGCGCTCGGCTCGCTGAAGTTCAATCTGACCTCGGAGTTTGCACCGTCTCTTCAATTCACCGGCTACATCGTGGACGCAACGCACATCAAGCTGATCGAGAGCGATAATCAGGGACCAGGTATAGGCTTCGGCGCCACCGCAGGAATGGCAATCGGACAAGGCTCCGCCACGGGCACGTTTACCAGCAATAGTTCGTTTTCTGGGACCTATGTGTTTGACATCGTCGGGCAAGATCTCAGCGGGCTTCCCGTGACTTCCCTGGCTTCGATAGGACAATTCAGCGCCGACTCCAGTGGCAACCTCACAAATGGATTCAATGACGAATTTCTGAGCGGACTTGGTGTCGATCTCAGCGATTCATTTATCGGAACCTATATTGTGGATCCCAGCGGCACGGGCCGGGTTGATTCCTCCATTAATTTCAGCCATAACGGGGCTGGGCCGGAGCTCATTTTCTATCTCACCGGCAATGGAAATCCCCCACTGGTCCTCGATGCGGATGCTAATCTCGGGTCGATTGGAACGGGATTTGCGCACCTACAAACAACACCGCCTTTTTCGTTTAGCGGACAGTACGGAGTGGAATACATACAGAGTAGCGGCATCACCGAAAACACGGCTACGGGGCAAGTTACAGCAGATGGAACATCGAACACCGTGTCGGGAATAGTCGACACCAACTTAAATTTTTCACCTCAGCCAAATACGCCCATCAGCGGTACCTTCGCCGCCATTCCGAGTAGCGGGCGTTCCAGCGGTTCATTGGCCAATACCTTTTTCCCCACGCCGACGGGCACTCCAAATACAGTCTCTCTTGCATATTACGTGGTCGATCCGAGCCTCGTCTTTTTCATCGAAACCGACTCTGCGACTTCAGGTGAATTGTCTTTCGGTTACTTCGAAGCGAGAAGCCCTGTCTGCCCGGGGTGTCCGTAACAGTGCCGCTAATCAAACACGACAGGTCACACCGATTGGTAGAGTGGCAAAATTCGCGAGGAATCTAGCAGGACGTTGAAAAATCGAGCTTCGATGCGATTCGGTCCACTTGGTTCGTGATTTTATGAGCGGCTGGAGCTTGTAGATTTGCCAGATTGGTCTCGCAGTGAGTATTCTCTCGCTTCTTCCAAAGTTTCAGGCACACTTCGGCATCAGCGTCCGCATGCGAACTAAGTTGTAGGTCGCCGCCGCCAGCGTGAACATCCAGCCCACTCGCTCTAATCCACGATGCCGCAGCTTGCGCAACAGTCCGACCGTCTTCATCCAGCCGAAGACTTCCTCGATCCGCTTCCGCTTTCTTTGGCTTACCTCATAACCGGAGTGCCGAGTCGTGCGCCGGTCCACCCGGCTCCTGCGTCGACTCTGGTTTTGCGCCACATGGGGTGTGATTTCCATTTGTCGCAGCTCGTCGATGAACTCGCGTTGGTCGTATCCTTTATCTGCACCCAAGGTGACTCGTCCGCGCCCGGGCAACTTCTCCGCCATCAGCAGTCCGGCATGGCATTCCGCCGCACCGTAGGCCGTGGTCACAAGTGTGCTCACTACCAGCCCGCTTCGATTCTCCGTCATCAGGTGTCCGTGGTAGCTCAACTTTGCCTCCTTGCCTCGTCCTTTTCGGGCCAGCATCGCTTCCGGATCCGTCGTCGAACAGTGCGTCTGATTGCTGCGTTTCTCTCCCCGATAGTTGATCGTGGGGTTGTTCTCGTCCCACCGCGGCGCCGGCGGTTTCGGTTCGTCGTCCTTCTTATCCTTCTTATCCTTGGCCACAGCATCAACGGGCCGGAAGCTCTTATGCGATGCCCAGGCCTCCAGCAGCGTCCCATCCACGGTAAAATGTTCGTCGCTCAGCAGTTCCCCGGCTCGCGCTTCTCCCAACACCCCCTGAAAGAAAGCTTCCGCGATGTCCCCTTCCAGCAATCGCTCCCGGTTCTTGGAGAACGTGCTGGCATCCCAAACTTCATCGTCCATACTCAATCCCACGAACCACCGGAACAACAGGTTGTAATCCAGTTGTTCCATCAGCAGCCGCTCACTTCTCACCGAGTACAGCATCTGCAGCAACAACGCCCGCAGCAGCTTCTCGGGTGCGATTGACGGCCGCCCCGCTCTCGCATAGAGCCTATTGAACCGCGGTGAGAGTCGATCCAACACCCCGTCTACTAGGCTTCGAATCATCCGCAACGGATGGTCCTGCGGTACTCGTTTGTCGGGTGAAATATAGCTGAACATCCCATCTTGCTGCTGATCGTCTCCTCGCATGATGTCACTACTAACATGTCATCTTGCGGATTGGGAGTCGTTTTTCAGCATCCTGCTAGACCTGTTGTAGGTCTGTGTCAGGCGCCGGGTATCCGAGAATCCTCAGCATCGCCACAAGGTTCCCCCGGTGGGTTCCTCTTTCTTCGCACTGCCCCCAGACAGGATCAGCAATTCAGATCCGTCTGGTGACAGGTCAACGGGCCGAGGATCCAAAACATTGGTCGCGGGCAGGCCCCCCTTGGGCGGACATCAAATACGTTGTCCCGGCGTACTCACTGGTGCAATGAAACGATATCCGCGTTTCGGGACCGTTTCGATGAAGGCTGGATTCTCGGCCGAATCCCCCAAAATTTCCCGTAGGCAAAGGCAATGTCCAGCCCATTTACACCTCCCGGAGGATGACAGAACCCGAAAACTCGGCATTCTAATCGCACAAGAGATGTGATGATTCATGAGATCGTTACTTGGATCCCCACCAAGTCCGCCATTTCTCAATCGCTAAAATCAGCGAAGCCTACGCGCACGACCGTGGCTGGATGCGTCGGGCGTCCGGTTGTCTGGTCCGGCTCGGCTGACGATACCGTTTCTGTCCAAATTCCATACACCTTGTGGTCGAACGCTGCCAGCCAGGTGTAGTCGCCGAGAAATGCCGGTTGATGGCTTTCAAAGGAATTCTCCTCCCACGCGTAGTTCATGAATGACTTGCCTCCGTCCGTGGACCGCGTCAGCGTGAAACCCGTCTTGCGATTGCCCGGATCCTCGCGCCGATCATAAAACTGCACATACACATCGCCGGTCACGGGGTCGACCGTCATCCACTGGAAGAACTGGTCGATGCCGTCGTGCACGGGATCGCTGTTCACACGCACGGGTTTCGACCAGGTCCGTCCGCCGTCAATGGAAGAAACGCAAAACACGTCGACGTCGCCGTTGCTGTAGTCGCTCCACGCCAGATATAGCGGCTCGGCGTGCTTGCCATTCCGCCGGCCCACACCAATTTGCTGAAAACCCATGACCCGCGACACGCCCGGAATGCCGCCTGCACCGCCGAAATAAGGAGGCGCTACATCGATCACCGAACGCGAAGGAGTAAACGTCTTGCCGCCATCGTGCGACTGCGTGAACGCGATCGTGAGCCCATCATTCCACGTGGCGTAAATCGTGCCGTCTGCGCCGACCACGCCAACGAAGCCCACGAGACCACCGTTATCGTCACGCGGCAAGCCGGCGTGCGCGCTAATACGTTTCGGAGTGTCGAAACTCTTTCCGCCGTCGGTCGAGCGCGCGAACAATATGATCGACTTGTCGATCTGCCATTCGATCCAGCCGACGTAGACATTCCCCGCATAAGGACTGTCAGCATGAGCGTCCGCGAACACGCGTGGCATGTCCTCCATTTGCGAGATTCCTTCGGCTTTGTCGAATGCCTTCACGGGCACAGCATCTTTATCCCAAGTCTTGCCGCCGTCGTGCGAACGGCGCACGAAGATTCCGTTTCGGCCCGCACCGTGTCCCCAATAAGAAGTGCTTCCGAGCTTGTCGAAATGCAGCGTAGACAGATAGACGTTCCCCTTGTGATCGAATGCAACCGAAACGTCGCCGCCCCCACGCCACCCCTCAATTTGCGGCAGGTCGGCTAAGGAGAACGTCAGGGCTCCATCCGTGGAATATGCAATCGACGCGGGTTGAAATGCGGCCACAATTTGATTCGGGTTGTTCGGATTCACCGCGATCGATGGTTCGTTCCCATGAATCTCAGGAGGCGAGATTGTTGTGACACGACGGTGCGGCGCTGGAGGAAGGAGGGATTGTGCCAATCCAAGCGGACTGACCAGCAGCAAACTGAACACGAAAGCGAGTCTGGATTTCATCTTTTTTTCTCGTATAACCGGCAGGAAGACTGACTACGCCAGATAGGATATTGTATACAAGATTCAACCACACATTCCTCTTCCTTTATTAATAGGAGGTCGTATGAGGTTCTACAGCAGTTCGTCCTTACCTTTATCCAGCCGCGCTGGTTTGGTTTTGTATAGCCTACTTCTGCTTCCGGTTCTGTTGTTTAGCCAAGATGAGGAAACCGTCCGGCAAGGTCATCCGATCGGAACGGTAACCACGCACGGCGACTTGATCGTTTTGGAGCTTAATGATGCAGCTCTAGGGAAGGCAAATCTGTTCGATCTCATTGGCCACACGCTGCATTTCAGCCCCGACGGTCCCCGTTATCACATCGAGAATGGCGCTTTGCAATGGGATGCGGACTTCGGATCTGAACTCAAGGGCGCCGACGTCACTCTTCACCAATTTACGTTTCCCTTCTCCAATCAGCGATGGAATTCCTTCCACGTGGGCACAACGGGATCGATCCGGTTTGGAGAGCCGGCACAGCAAGATAATCCGTTTGCTGACGGTCGAGGCGACGGCGGCGTGTCGATCGGACGTTTCGATCCATTGGCTGAAGCGGCTGGGGCCTTGATCGATAGCGCTCCAGCGATTTGCGCGTTCTTCAAGCCACGCATGTTCGGACCTCACTACACAAAAGAAATGCCGGATCGCGTGGTCATCACCTGGGATCTCACGGAGCCGTTCGGAAACATTCAGGACTTCACTTGGTCCAGGACGGTGAATCGCTTTCAGGCGGTGCTCCATCTCGACGGATCTATCGACATGTCTTACAAGGAGCTTGCTGCGAGGGACGCGATCGTCGGAATCTATCCCGTATTAAACGGTCCGGAAAAATCGATGGCTCGACTCACCGCAGAGCCCCATCCCGATCTGCCTGCCCATCTGGATGTTCGTGATGTCAAACTCGCAGTGGTTGATGGAGTCCTTCTAAGAGTTAATTTTGAAACGCGCGGCCCGTTGCTGCCAGAAGGCGACGCTGCCATTGATGGAGTTGTGTATCGCATTCTTTTTGATACTCAACAACCGGTCTCGGCGGGCAGTTCTCCCTCCCATACGGCGATCTCATGGACTGTGAGGGGATTTGCGCGGCGCGGGCGTTCCAGATATCTGGCATTCGGTCCTGGCGCCTCACACCGAGTAAAGACTAGCGGGAACTCGATCGTTATCGAGGGAGTACTCCCGCAAGAACTCCGAGAAACGGCGCAAGTCACGGTCTCTGCCGAAGTCGCCACACGCGATAATCACGAAGCGGTAGAACACTTGTCGCCACAAACCGTTCGTTTGACTGGCATCCGCAACCCTGAAGTTCATCTTTCCTCTTTGACCCGCAAAGATGGACCGTTTCCGGTCGTCTACGAATCATTCCATTATCTGACTCTGTCGCGGCCGCAGGATCTTTCCTGCACCGTGATCAAGGCGCTGGGCGACAAGTTCGACTTCCTCGCTTACTACTCCGATTTCCGAATCGATAACCAGGAAGCGGGCACTCCTAGCGACGGACCGAAGGGAGGCAATGTGCTGGGCACAGGCGAGAATCAACACGACCTAAACTCGTATTGCACGCAAGGCCGATTCCAGTGGGGATACGTACAACCCGTATACGTGGGATCAAACCAAATGCAGGAATGGCCGCCGGAAGAAGCGCCAGTTGGCGGCGGTCACGACATTACCTTCTACACTCACCAGCTTGAGGAAAGTTCTCCGGACAGGAAAATGCGCCCCTACAACTACGCGATGTCGCAAATCGGCCACGAGATGGGCCACCGCTGGTCTGCGTTTTTACACGCGAAAGTCAATGGTGAAACCATCGAGTTGGGTCCGGTCCATTGGGATCGCGGGCTACAAGCGCCGGTTGCATTCCCCTATCAGCGGCCGATTGAGGCCTCGGCGATGGGAGGAAGCGTCTGGCAAGACAACTTCGACGGAACCTTCACGCAACTCGACGACGACTACTATGTGCCCGCCACCGGTTATTCCTATCTTGATTTGTACCTGATGGGATTGATCTCACCCGCCGAGGTGCCGGACTTTTTCATCCTGAAAAATCTTGTCCCCGCTGGGAAAGACACCAACGGCCATCCCATCTTCAAAGCGGACAGAATCAAGGTGACTATACAGGACGTCATTGCGGCCGAGGGGCCACGCGTCCCCGACGTCGATCATTCGCAGAGGATCTTCAATACTGGCATTGTGCTCGTGGTCGAACATGGGCATTCTCCAAGCCACGATCTAATCGGAAGAGCTGACGCGATTCGCCAGCGGTGGATTGATTATTGGGCGACCACGACCGGGCACCGCGCTACGATGACCACGAATCCTAAGTGAAGGCTATTGTCTTTCCTTCAACCTTCACATCTCCTCCCTCGAGCGCCCAATTTGGAGATATGAGCGAAAAAAGGGAGCCGATAAACTCGGCTCCCTTGGGAAGCACTTCGCAGATTTTCAGAGGTGTCGTTTCGCCATTTGCATGGCGAAGCAACGCAAAACATTACCAGCTGAACTGCACCCCGAGCCGGATGTGGCGTGAGATCTGCCAGAGGTTCGGCTGTCCGTACAGTGAGTTCTTAACCACCCCGGCTGCGGTTGCCTGCGCCTGCGCGTCGTACCCCGTTTCTACGCTCTGGTAGAACGCCGCACCGTTAAAGATCTGGAACGGGAACAACGCTGAACCCAGGTAAGTCGAGTTGAATCCGGCCCAGTACGCAGTGATGGAGTGCTGGTTCAGAAGGTTGGTGAAGTTTGCGTTGAAATTCAGCACCTGGGCCTCATTGTTATGGTTAACCTTGATGGAGTGTTGAAGGTTGAGATCGGTTTGGGTATACCACGGAGTGCGGCGCGCAGAGGGAGTCCCGAGCGTGATGTTTCCGAAGCCGTCCTGGGTTACGTTGACCCAATTGCCGCGGCCAAAGATATACCCGGCTTCGACAGGGGGTGGGGCTCCCGCGCCATTTGCGATCGCCAGGCCCACGTCAGTGTACGAACTCACCGGGCTGCCGGAGTAGGCAACCTGGAAGAGTCCGAAGGTGGTGGAATTGTTTCTTAAGCCGCCCCTCCAAGGCATCGTGTAGTACGCGTAGGCCTTGAACGCGTTTGGACGGTCCGTCGGCAGAACTCCGTCACTGGACTTGCCGTTGGCTTGGAAGTAATAAGACGGCTCGTCAAACGAACGGGTGGTGTCGGGCGAGTTGCGTCCGGTGGTGCCGCCGTCGGTTTGGTCGGTGGTAGTGAGGCCGGAATAGTTGCCCCACAGCCGGCTCCAGGTGTAGCTAAACATTCCGGAGAAACCCCTGCTCTGCGCCTTGGTCAGCCGCAATTCCAGACCATCGTAATTGCGGATCGCCTGGGGGTTGTTGGGGCAGCCGGCGCAAGTTCCCCCTGGGCCAGTGCCCGTCCAAAAAGCGCCCGTGGGGTTAAACGCGGCTGTGCCGGGGCCGTAAGCGTCGCCCAGAGAGGTCAGGTAGGTGGCGTAACCGTTGAGGGTCTTGTTCACGCCCTGGCCAGGATTGACCACGTTGTAGATTTCGAATGCATTGGGGTCCGCTAAAGAAGCATCCTCAATCACATGATCAAGGCGGCGGCGATCATAGCGAGCTTCGAACGCCCAGTTCTTGTTGATCTGGTAGTCCCAGCCCGCAACGATCTCGTGCTGACGGTAAGGCTTGAGCCCTGGCGCAATCGGTTCCTCCGGGCGAAGGTTGGTATTTTCAATGAGCGAGACACCAGTGGCGTTGTCGATCAGAGACGGCGGGGTTACGCCGCCAACGAAGTTGGCTCCATCGGTGGCGATGCCCGTCGGGCAAGCGCGGCCGTTAATGAAGGTAAGACTTATATCAGAGTTGTTGAATCCGCCGGTCGAATTGGGGCCAAGCGCATAGCCGCAATTATCAAAACCCTGCGCGCCAAACGAGGTCTGGGCCAGCAATAGCTTCATGACGTCGTTGGTGACGCCATAGCTGCCAAAGATTTTCATCTTGCCATCCCGCGATCCCCAGGCAGCTCCCAAACGAGGAGCAATCTTGTCGGCCCACGAGAAGTTGATGGTCCTGATACTGGCGATCCCGATTCCCGGAGGGGCAGGCAGGGTTTCCTTTTCGATGCGGACGCCGAGATTGAGAGTTAGACCATGCCCAACGGTCCACGCATCCTGCACGAACAGAGCATGGTTATGGTCGGTAGCGGGTACGGGCACGCCATCGGCATTTTTCAGCACAGTGGCGAAGTCACTTACATTAATGTAGCCATACTCTCCCGCGCAGGCTCCCCATGCCGCCTCCAAGGTAAGGCAGTTGGCGCCGCCGTTGGCGGTTCCTGGCCGAAAGCCGTTCCCTGTACCAGCGCTCATGAAGACGAAGGGAACATTGCCGTGTTGATTAATCACGTTGGACAGTTTGTTGAATTGGTAGCCGGCCTTGATGTTGTGGGTTCCCAGCCAGCCGCTCTTGAAGAATGCAACGTCCTGGTTGAACTGGTAATGCTTACTAGCATTGACCTCTGTGTAGGATTGATCGAAAGGCGCCGTACTTGTACCGGAAGGCAGCGCCAGAGTGGCAGGCAGCGGAGTGCTCGGAGTACAGGGCTGGGGAGTGCAGTTCGCATTCACGCCTACGCCGTTCGTTTGCCAATTAAGGTCTACTCCTGTGGTAGGCCAGCCAAAGTCGTGATAGTTGTTGAAGAAATAGCCGAAGCGGGTGGTGGCGACGATTTTCGGCGTCAGGCTAATATCGGCGCCGACATTGTACGTCGCATTCGGGTTCGAGAAACCGAGACCGTGCGAATACTGAGTGATCGGGCTGTTAATGAACGAGTTGAGATAATTCGTATTGGCTGCCAAGGACGCAATTGGATCGGCTCCCGGCAAGCTGACGCCGTTCGCGCGCTGGTACTGGTATAGCCACGAGCCAAAGAGACGGATCTTCTGCGTGACAACCGCGTCAATGCGGGCCGTGCTGAAGTACGTCTGCTGGTCCTGGGTAAAGTGTTGGATCCCGAGGCCAAGACCCAAATTCGATGGGTTTAAGGTGTTCGTGAAATCCACAACTCTACCCAGGGAATTGTATTGCGGCGCAATCCCCAGAAAGAAAAACAAGCGATCCTTCATGATCGGTCCGCCAACCGTAAAGCCCGCTTGCGCGATGCGGTAATGATCTCTTTTTGGCTGATACGTCTGGCTATCGTCGTCAAAGCCAGGCCCACCTGCAGTGGCGCCGGACGGGGCTCCAAGCGGATCATAACGCAACGTGGCATTCTGAGAGCCGTTCAGCGCGTCGCCTTCATATGTGCCGAACAGCGAACCATGATATGCGTTCTGGCCCTTTTTCATCACTACGTTGACCACGCCGCCCAAGGCTCCGCCATGCTCCGCCTCAATCCCCGAGCTCTTGACCTGGACTTCCTGAATGAACTGGAACGGGACGTTCGCACCGGAAGCGCCGCCGGAGATGTTTTCCGTATCCTGGCCTTCCACCAAGTACTGGTTCTCCGAATCCGATCCTCCGCCTACTGAGAAACCGACGGAGAGTCCGTTGCCATTGCTGCCGGGCAGGGAGCCGCCGGCGTTGCCCGTCATGCCCGCCGTCCCACCCATCAGAGGTTCGTTGCGCGCCATCGGGGAGAATTGAATGACCGACTGGAAAGAGTAACCATGAGGAATGTCATTGATGACGTCTTGTGTGAGGTTCGTCTGGTTCGTGTTTGTGGTTACGTCAATCACCGGCGCCGCACCGGACACTTCCACGATTGTGCCCGCGGTGCCTACTGCCAGAGTCAGATCAAGACTGGGAAGATGTCCCACTTCAACGGTGATGCCTTCGCGCTTCAGCTCGGAGAATCCTGCGGCCTTCACGGTCACCGTGTAGACGCCAGGAGGCAGGTTGGCGAATCGGTAGTAACCGCTGCCGTCAGTTTCCAGGCTCTTTGCACCTCCCAGTGAATTGCCGGTCAGTACGACCGATGCTTTGGCAACCACGGCACCGCTTGGGTCTTTCACGGTTCCTTGCAGTCCACCGGTAGTTTCTTGCGAGAAAACATTGGCAGCTAGCGCCAAGCTGCATAGCAGAGAGATCGCCGCTATCAGCACGAGGCGCTCACTTGATTTCTTGAATCGCATTGAAGTATCTCCTCATTGAAATTCTCGGGATCAGTCCTCGAAAAATTTAGGACTCTCCAAGCAAGTACGACATCAGCAATGCATTCGGCTGACCAAAGATGCGGTCGTTTAACTGCTGAACAACGAACATGGTGAACTCGGGAACGAACGTACAAACGCAGTCAACCAACGGACATGATTAGCGCATTGGCGCAAAGCGTCGGAGTGGCGGAGTTGACGCGGGAATCTACAAAACTACACAGCTTGTGATAGATGTCTACCGAAAACCAGAGCGCAATTGAGCGCGTGATAGGTTGCTTGACGATGCGACAGTTACCATACATACTGGTTGGTATGTTGGCGGCACGCAAGAATCCGAAGCACAGAGCGGCCAGACTGCGGGATCCTGAGCGCACGCGGGAACGCCTGCTAGAGGCAGCATTCGCCGAGATCTACAGATCGGGTTTTCAGAGCGCCAGTCTGGACACAATTCTGGCCGCAGCTGGGGTCACCAAGGGAGCGCTGTACCACCACTTCAAAAGCAAGGAAAGCTTGGGATTCGCTGTCGTCGAAGAGGTCATCGCCCCCGACGTCCGCGCCAAGTGGTTGCGTCCTCTTCAGGGGGGCCAGGACCCTATCGACGCTTTGATCGACAGTGTTCAACGTATATCAGTTCGGCCAGAGAACGTGCGGGGCGGCTGTCAACTCAACAATCTTGCTCAGGAAATGTCTCCTCTTCACGCGGGATTCCGCAAGCGGCTGGCAAGTGTGTTCCAGGACTGGCGGGAAGGCGTTGCCTCAGTTTTGCGAAAGGGACAGAAGGACGGAAGCGTTCGCCGCGATTTGGACCCCGATGAGACCGCTGGCTTTCTCATCGCAATGGTCGAAGGCTGGGGCTCGCTGGCAAAGAATGCTCAGGATGTCAAAATGATGAAAGCCGGGATCAGAAACATCGTGGGCTGGCTGCAAACTCTGCGTGCACCGGGCAACCGAAAGCGGGGGTGATCGCATCCTGCACTAACAGTTCACGTATGATACATACCAACTGGTACGTATGCTCGATGAATGCGCTTTGAATGAGCCTTGCGACGATGAAGAACACCAGATGAGATTCACTCGAGCACGGGGAACGCCAAGGTAGCCTCAACGGGTGTGTCAGCCCGCTCTGTCGCGAAGGGGAAGGAAAATCGATGACCCTGCAACGTCGGACAATTGGTGCGGTTGCCACGGTGTTAGTTGTGCTCGTTGCAATTCAGCACAGTCACGGTCGGACGGGACGTGAAACTCCTGCCGCAATCAAACCCTTCAAGGTTCACATTCCGGATCACGTGCTCGCTGATCTGCGGCGTCGCATAGCCGAAACCAATTGGCCGGACCAATTGCCGGGCACAACGTGGGAATACGGCGCTGACATCAGCAAAGTCCGCGAACTCGCAAACTATTGGCAGAAAGGTTATGACTGGCGCGCCCAGGAGTCCCGGTTCAACCGATTCGATCAGTTCACCACCGAGATCGACGGACAGACGATCTACTTCATCCACGAGCGATCGCCGCGAGCGGATGCCATACCCGTGATGTTGATTCACGGATGGCCTGGTTCCGTCGTCGAGTTCTTTGCTCTGATCGAGCCGCTCACACATCCGAACGACAGCACTACGCCCGCTTTCGATGTCATTGTCCCTTCGCTTCCTGGCTTCGGATTTTCAGGACCAACGACAAGTCGCGGTTGGGACGCTGTGCGCATGGCCAAAGCGTTCATGGTCCTGATGGATCGCCTGGGCTACTCCAGATACGGGGTTCAGGGCGGCGATTGGGGTTCCACGATTGCAGAAGAGATGGCGCGCCAGGCCCCGACCCGTGTTGTCGGGCTCCATTTGAACCTCATTTGCGGTTCCGCCTCCCAGCGGGAATGCAATGAAAGACCTGACCCCCGACGAGCATCGGCGCTATAGAGCGTGGTGGGACGAGAAGCGAAGTACTTTCTTTAACCTTCAGTCGTCCGAGCCGCAGACGGTCGCCTATGCCCTGACCGATTCGCCCGTGGGGTGGATGGCCTGGCTCGCCGAGAAATTCCAGGACCTCACCGACAATGACGGAGATTTTCTGCACACGGTGGATCGCGACACATTCCTCAGCGATGTGACGCTTTATTGGGTCACGGGCACGGTGGGCTCCTCGCTCCGCATCTACTGCGAGAGCCGGCTCTCCGACAGCGGCGAAACTCCACCCAAAATGAAGACTCCGGTGGGCTACGCCGTATTCCCGAAGGAAGTCGTTGCCGCGCCCGAGCGTTGGATCGATCAGTACTACAACGTCGTGCAGAGGACGGAAATGCCGAGGGGTGGTCATTTCGCCGCCCTCGAACAACCGGACCTGATTGGTGCAGGACATTCGATTATTTTTTTCAAAGCTCAATTCAAGAGGAAGCTCATATCAAACGGGAGAAAACCAATGAACCTAATCAGGACGATCCCATCAGGAACTCTCGTGCTGGTTGCCGTGCTGTCCGCGGCGTGGCAGATTCAGGCACAGGATGCCAAAACGCCATATCCCAACATGGCTCCGCTGGAGCAGTACCTGATGGCGGACCCCAAGGCGGAGATCGCGTTGGCGCGAACCGCCGCCCCAAAATCCGTATCCACCGACGCCTCGGTCATGGTCCTCACCCGGCATGGCTACGAAACTGCCGTTAAAGGCACAAACGGATTCGTATGCATCGTGGAACGAGCATGGACTTCGCCGCTCGACGACCCGGCGTTTTGGAATCCCAAGAACCGGAGTCCCATCTGCTACAACCCGCCCGCCGCGCGATCCATCCTGCCGTACACGTTTAAGAGGACTGAGTTGGCGTTGTCCGGATTGACCAACGCGCAGATGCTCGAACGCATCAAGGACGCGGTTGCCAAGAAGGAACTGCCAACGCCGGAACCTGGCGCGATGTCCATGATGTTGTCGAAGGAATCGTACCTTAACGACAAAGTCGGGCACTGGTATCCCCACTTGATGTTTCACATTCCAAAAACAGACCCCGCGAACTGGGGTGCGGACCTTAATGGCTCCCCGGTCATGATGAATCCACTCGGGCTTCCGGAGCCGGAAACCATGTTCGAAGTACCAGTTCCCATGTGGTCGGACGGAACGCCGGCCCCGGCAATGTAGGACACGATGAAGACTCTGAAGATGGGTCCAGCCGGACATGCAGTCTCGATTCCAGAGGGCGCTGGCGATTCTCTCGTCGACCGCGGGGCGCAGCACTCGTGTGCAACCTTGGTCGTGGCACGCGACGCTAGAGAACAAACGGCGAGATCCGAGACTTTCTCGGGGTTGCAGGCGCTTGCGAAGCCACATTCTCTCCGGGTGGCCATCAAGGTGAAGGGAAAAATTCTCTTCATCAATCTGGACGACGTGGTCTCCGTTCAGGCTAAGGGTAAATGCGTGAAGCTCCAGCAGAACGCGAGTTCATATCTACTACGTGAGTCTATTTCGGTGGTGGCAGAAGCACTCGAAACCCATGGATTCATCCGCATCCACCGATCTGTGCTCGTGAACACCTCGTTTGTAGAAGAAATCATGCCGCTTTCGACAGGAGAATATTGTCTTCGTGTCGAGGGTGGAAGGGAATACACGGTCACCCGCACTTACAAAAAGAATCTCAAATCCCTTGCGGAATTGTGGATCGGGGCCGGTGCGTTCTTTCCCGGTTAAACCCGGCAGCCCCGGTTATCGGTTGTGATCAGTGACGAAGATGTAATCCTCGGTCAACTGAAGCAGAACGTTTGCCTAAAGAACGGCGTGATCGGACTGTTGCTGACCGTAAATCATTATTCCTCGCAGAACCTAGGAAACACTTTGCAAAGCCGCAGGACGCCGCTACGTTTCAATCTGCGGCAGCTCTGCCGTAGACCTGTTCTGTTTGCATCTTTCGGGACGGAATGATGCGCCATGCAACTATCGCGCTCATGATCGAAAGCGTCACGCATAGCAGAACAATGATTCGGAATCCAAATACGAATGCATGGGCGATAGCATCGCGAATTCTCTTGGCGGTCTGCGGATCGAGATTGGTTGGAGCATCGAGATCGCCGAGCTTCGCCACATTCGACTCCAGCTGGTGAACCACAGCGGGTTCCAGATGCAGGTTGGTGATGGATTCTCGGAGTGAGTGAGCGAAGGCCGCCACCATAACGACTCCAAAAACCGCGATCGCCAATACGCCAGCGACTCGCGCAACCGCATTGTTAATCCCCGATGCCGTCCCGGCGCGATCCTGGTCGACAGAACTCATCACGACCGTTGTCAGTGGTGCCACGCTGATGGCCATGCCTAAGCCGAGTACCACAAAACCCGCGAACAGGCTCGGCCAATAGTCTGCGCCCACGGATGGTATAGCGAAAAGTCCGAAGCCGAGCGCCGCGACGAGCGGACCGAGTATCAGCGGACGCTTCGAACCATAGCGCGCGACCAGTCCCCCGGACCAGCGGGAAAGCAGGAATATGAGCAGAATTGCGGGCAAAGCGGCGGCTCCTGTCTTGGTGGCGGAATACTTCTGTATTTGGATTAAATCCAGCGGATACAGGAAAAAGAAGGCTCCAAGCGCCGCATAGAGAAATAGCGTCAAGAGATTTGCGCCGCTGAAAGCTTGCGACCTGAACAACTCGAGCGGCACCATCGGCGCGTTGACACGTTTTTCCACCAGGACGAAACCAACGATCGACGCAGCGCCGAAAATCAGCGTCCCAATCACCCGAAGATGGACCCAGCCGATCGTTGCTGACTCGAGGAATCCATATACCAACGCGGCTAGGCTTAAAGTCGCGATCGTCGCCCCCAGCCAATCGATTCCCCGGACATGCGCGCTGCGCGACTCCGGCACGTGCTTAAGCGAGATGCCAATGACCAAGGCGCCGAGCGGAACGTTAATAAAGAAGACCCAATGCCAGGAAGCGTGCTCGATTAACCAACCTCCCAACACGGGGCCGAGAGCGGTCGTAATGGCGGTAAATCCCGACCAGGTTCCGATCGCCCGGCCGCGAGACTCTTCATTGAACGAGGCACTGATGATTGCGAGACTTCCGGGTACTAGGAAAGCCGCGGCCAGTCCTTGCACGCAACGCCAAATCACCAACGTGCGGATGCTCTCCGAGAACCCACAACCTGCTGAAGCGGCACCAAAGAGGGCGACGCCCAGCAAGAACATGGCGCGCCTGCCGAGAACATCGCCCAGCACGCCACCAACTAGAATCAGTGCAGAGAGAAACAGACCGTAGGACTCAATCACCCATTGGACGTCGACAACCGTGGCATGAAACGTGGATTGCAGTGCCGGAAGAGCGACGTTGATGACTGTACCGTCGATGAACGCCATGCTCGATCCAAGGATTGTGGCTGCAAGCACCCAGGATCGTGATTTTTCTGCACACAGGGACGCAGGAGTTCCTGACGTCATCAGCACGTCTTCGTGCGGCTGAATCATTCACAATGTGGATGCTCATTGATAGCGCGGAGATTCCGATATCTTTCACACTTGATACATTAGACCCTGCGGCCTGCGCGCCCGCAAAACTTGTAGAGATTGCCTAGCGCGCCGACGAGGAAATAAGGGACTTTCCCGGCTCGCATGCTCCCTCGCCGATTACAGACTGGCTTCGTGACGTCCGATGCGGGACATCACGGTTCGATAGTCGCCATCCGAGTGCAGGCTGTCGACGGCTTTGCGCAGAGCGGCATTGACTGCCGGATCGCTCGAATAACGTTCGGCGGCGTCGAGAAGCACGCGAGCTTTGTCGCCGTCGGAAGAAATGCCGGTGGCTGATTGGATTGCCGCAACGACCAGCGAACTCGAAATCCCGGGCTTGTCGAGGACAACCATCAGAACCCGACTCCGGTCGCCATCGGAATTGATGCTACTGGCAGCGGCAAAGAAAGCGTCGCGGGCCGACTCAACGTTTGTACCGGCAAGTTCGATCAGGACGCGAGCCTTATCGCCAGCCGAAGAAATTCTCTGCGCGGAATTGGCAATGCCGGCGACAGTGTCAGCTTCGATTCCTTGTCTTTGTGCGAGAGAGACGAGCACCTGCTGATGATCGCCGTCACTCGAAATCGAATTCGCGGCCTCGAAGAACGCTTTGCGGACAGACGCGTCTTCGTTGTAAGACGCAACGGCCTCTTTGAGAACGCGAGCTTTGTCTCCATCGGAGGAGATCCGTTGGGCGGAGAGCAGAGTGCGAGTCAAAGTGTTGTGGTCGTCGCCGTGCGAAGCGAGCATTTTCGAAAGAACGCGCGCATGGTCTCCGTCGGAGGCAATGGAATTGGCCGCGTCGAAATAAGCCATGTCCACGCCGCCTGCCGGGCGATAGGGAGTCGCCATCTCGATGAGTACTTCTGCCTTATCGCCGTCGGACGAGATATGTCTCGCGGCTCTTGCGACGCTCGCAAGCGTTTCTAAGCTTCCACCGTCTTTCTTGACGATGTCGGAGAGAACCCTGCGTTTGTCGCCGTCGGAACTGATGCTTTCGACAGCATCAAAAAGGCAGGAGCGCAGGTCGGGGGCGAAGTAATTCGCATCGACCGTGATAATGACTTGCGCCTTGTCGCCATCCGAAGAGATGCCTCGAATCAGCCTCGCAGCGTCTTTGAGGTCGGAGGGTTTCAGAGAGGCTTGCGAGAATAGCTGCTCCAGATAGACTCGCTTCGATCCGTCGCTGTGGATACGTCCAATTTCGGTCAGTACTGCTGGCGGACCGCCTTGACGTAGGATCCGGGCGACGCGAGGTCCGGCTCCGATGCCACTGTCGCGGATCACCTGCGGGAGCGCGCGGGCCAGCCAGGCGCGGCCCTCGTCGTCCAGGGGCTTGGTGCTCCAACCCACCGAGTAGGTCCGGGTGAGATTGCCCGCCGAATCCGCCTTCACTTCATAAACACGTTTAGAGAGCAAGCCGCCATCTTCCAGCCGGAAACGTCCGTTGGGAGAAAGAGATTTGACATCGGCATCGTCATCCGTGAATTCGATCGTTCCGTCGATCCTTATACTGACGGACGTCCACCCATTGCGCATGGTGATTTGGACATGAGAGTCATCTCTCTGTTGCGACGCTGCGGGCGCCATCGGGGCGAGGGGCGACATGGGAGATAGCGGGCTCGCTGGAGACGGCGGCGATAGCGGAGACGGCGGTGACGTGGGCGAGAGATCCGCTTGCGGTGCGAGGGGTGCGGATGGTGCTAGAACCGCCATTGCGGACGGCGGAGCCGCGGGGACCATTGGGGCGCGAGGAGCCAACGCTGCGACCGCCATACTCATCGGAGTCCGTAGGGGACTCCGTGGCGACTGCGGGGCCAGGGGCGTCGCGGGTGCAATTGGTTTCGCCGGGCTGCTGGCGGGTGCGACGCTTTGCGCAAAGGCAATCAGCTGCGGCGCTCGGGCGCTCAGGCACGTGAGCCCCACGACGACGGCCAAGACTGAGGCCAGCGGCACGACGGAAAGCTTGGGAGCTGCGTTTCGCGTACGATCGAGCATCTGACGGACGCGGCGGAAGAGCTGCGAACGGTTCCCGGTGGCTTCGGCGGCGAGAACACCGGCGCGCTGCCATTGGGAGAGTTCGGCAACTTTCGTCAGAGCGGCGGCGTAGGGCCGTGGCGTCCCGGTTTCGGCGATGACCCAATCGTCGCACGCCATTTCTCGTGCAAGCGACATCTGGTAGCCGAGCCAATAAACTGCAGGTTGAATCGGAAACACGGCTTCAATCAATTTTTGAGCCAGGTTGCTCCAGTCGTCGCGGCGATGCAGGTGGGCGAGTTCGTGCAGGACAATCTGCTCCAGTTCGGAGTGTGAAAGTGTCTCGAGAAGCGTCCGCGGAATCACGATCGTCGGGCGGAAGAAGCCAAGCGACATCGGCCCACTGACATGGCTCGAGACTAGCAATTGCGGCTGACGGCGGATGCCGTGGGTCGCGCACAAACGACTGAAGCGCAGCTGCCAATCTGGCGACGCCGGCTTTGCGCTTGATTTCAGGCTTCGCAAAACGCAATATCCCGCGGCCAATCGGGCAAGCAGCACGAACGAGAACATCACCCACACAATTGCCAGCGCACGAAGAAACTTTGCCGAGTGAATGCGAATCAGAGAGTGTTCGGATGGCGATGCCAGCGGGCAAGAAAGTTGTGGGGGCATTCTGAGAACGCGGCGTTTCCAGACGTTGCTCGGATGTTGACGCTGGTCTTTGCGCCGCAACCGAGTCGACGTGGGAAGGATGAATCTTGCGTCCCGGCCGGTACACTTGTGCCGGCGCAGGCGTCGGGATTACGACCGGAGTTGGGGAGACAACGACGGGCGATTCGATTCGAGGTTCCTGTGATGACGGACGAGGCGTGAGCGGAGTGGCGAGCAGTGCGACGACGGCAAGTAGGGTCATCCAGAGGACGGTGAAGCGAGTCGTCGCGTTCAATCGCGGAAAGAATTTCAGAAGCAGCATCATGACTGCCGCCAGAATTGCTCCCAGGAAGATTCCATTCAGAAGAGTGGTCATCGCAATATTCATGGGCGTCATCTCTGCACTCCTTCACTTTCTACGATCATCTTCTTGATGCGGCGCAATTCCGCTCGACTGATGGTTTCTTCTTTCAAAAGATTCACAACCAGGAGTTCGCTCGAGCCTCCGAAGAAGCGGTTGACCAGATAGCCGAGCGCGGTGCGACTGGCTTCTTCCTGGGCGATGACAGGCTCGTAAACGAAGGCGCGACCCTTTTTGGTGTGCCGCAGGTATCCCTTGCCTTCGAGAATGCGAAGCGTGGTTAACACGGTGCTGTAGGCGAGCGGCGGATCGTCGGTGAGCGATGCCGCGACATCTCCGACCGTCGCCGGCCCTTGCTTCCATATTACGTTCATCAAGCGCAATTCGCCTTCTGTCAGGTTCGGTGATTTTTTTCTCGCCAACGTGGTCCCCTTTGGGAATTAACAATTAACTAATTAATAGTTCCCGTTTTATACCGCGGCGAGGTTCGCCTTGTCAATTAATAAATTAATAGTTCGCAGGTTTCGAGGGAGAACAGCAGGCGGGACGCCTTCAACTTGCAGGAATGCGATAGTGCATCCCTTCATCTGGGGCGAGACGGGGTTGTGCTCTTAGATGTCGTGGTAGCCTTTCTCTTCCGCCTGGTCGGCGCGCTGAATTTCTCCGGCGATAGAAGCCCGATCTCAAGAGCGGAGCGGACGCCATCAGCCCGCGACGTTAGGCCGAGTTTTTCTGCGAATCGCCCGCGATACGTTTCGACGCTCTTGCGACGCCATTCGGGAGGGCCGTCTACCCGAGCACGTTGTGGACTCTCAGAAGCCGACTCTGGCCAGCGTCGCTGAAAGTCCGTCCTGTGCATAACTTCCCGATTGCTCGTCAGAACGAAGCCGCTGGCGCGGCGGACGCTACCGCGTGGTCGTCGCCAGCCTTGTTGCCCGTGTAAGGTTTTGGGTCACAAGGAGGTTACTGTGACCCGACTCAGGAAGCTGATGCTGGACGAGTTCCAGCGTCGCAACTACGCTCAGAACACCGTCCGTGCCTATATCCACGCCATAGAGGATTTCGCGAAGTACTTCCACCGTTCGCCAGATCGCCTCGGCCCAGAACATATTCGCGAGTACCAGGTTCACCTGTTTCGCGACTGCAAACTCTCGGCGGGGACCATCGAAGGCCGCACCGCTGCTCTGCGTTTTCTCTTCGTCAAGACACTCAGACGGCCCTATCTTCCCGATCACATTCCGTTTCCCAAGCGTCAGAGACGGATGCCCACAGTACTGAGTCAGGAGGAAGTGGCGCGGCTCATTGCTTCCGCTCGAAACCTGATGCACCGCACCATGCTGATGATGCTGTATGCGACCGGCCTGCGCCGCGCGGAACTATGCCACCTCAAGGTCTGCGATATCGACAGCGAACGCATGGTCATTCATGTTCGCCAGGGCAAGGGCGGCCGTGACCGCGACGTCCTGTTGACCCCGAAGCTGCTGGAGACCCTGCGCGAGTACTGGCGCTGGATGAAACCAAAAACATATCTATTCCCCGGCACGGTCAACAACTGGCGGGCCGACGTACCCATCACGGAGAAGATTGTCTGGACTGCCGTGGCCGAGGCCGCGAAGCATGCTGGGGTGAGCAAGCATGTGTCTCCGCACACGCTCAGGCACAGTTTCGCTACTCACATGCTCGAAGCCGGCGCCGATCTGCGCACGATCCAGGTTCTGCTGGGTCATGCCAAGCTCGCCGACACCACTGTCTACCTGCACTTGTCCCGGCGTCATCTGCAGGCAGTTCCCAGTCCGCTGGAAACCATCGAGGTGTCTAGTCCCGACCAGGTGAAGCGTTCCAGGAGGCTGATCAAGCGATGAGTCGGCCCACCCTTGAGGTGGCCGATATCGTCCGAGCAGCAGGAAACAGATTCTGGGAGCATCACGGATCACATCTTGCATGGCAGCATCGCAAGGTGCTCGATGCCATCGTCCGATGTCGAACTGCGGCGTTGGGCGGTCATCGTGATCAGTGTGTGCGCTGCGGACATCAGGCTATCTCGTACAACTCATGCCGAAACAGGCATTGTCCCCGATGCCAGGGAAACGCACGCTCCCGGTGGCTAGCCGAGCGCAGAGCGGAGCTGTTGCCCGTCTCGTACTTTCACATCGTCTTCACGCTGCCGCACGAACTCTCCGCTCTAGCCCTGCAGAACAAGCAACTGCTTTACGATCTGCTGTTCCGAGCTAGTGCAGCGACGCTGCTCGAACTCGCCGGCGACCCGAAACATCTGGGTGCGGACATCGGGTTTCTTGGCGTACTCCACACTTGGGGACAGAACCTTCACCATCATCCGCACATACACTACGTTGTTCCTGCTGGCGGTCTTGCACCCGACGGTTCCCGATGGATCTCCTCCTCGAGACGATTCTTCCTGCCCGTCGCCGCGCTGAGTCGCGTCTTCCGGGGCAAGTTCGCAGCCGGACTGAAGCAACTCTTTCTTCAGCACAAGCTCCAGTTCCATGGCTCACTCCAGAGTCTTGCTGAGCCCCGCCGATTCCACGCGTTCCTGCGACTCCTCTTCCGCGAAAACTGGGTGGTCTACGCCAAGCCACCCTTCGGAGGTCCTGAACATGTTCTGAACTATCTCGCCCGCTATACGCACCGCGTCGCCATCTCCAACCATCGACTGGTGGCGTTCCAGAATGATCGAGTCTCGTTTCGCTGGAAAGACTATACGCACGGCGGCAAGCAGAAAATCATGACGGTTTCCGCAGATGAGTTTCTGCGACGATTCCTGATCCACGTTCTCCCGAAAGGGTTGGTCCGCATCCGCCACTTCGGACTTTTCGCTAATCGCAGGCGCGGCGGTATGCTCGTACGCTGCCGCAATCTGCTCAGCGCGCACTGCCCAAGCGAGGCTGACACAACAACCCATCTGCGCTGTCCGGTTTGCGCCGGTCCCATGTTCACTATTGAACGGCTGACCAACAGCCAGCTTTATTTCCAATCGGCCCTGACCATGCCTGATTCCCAGAGGTGCAGCCTTGACTCCTCCTGAGATACCGATGGCGCAACTTGTTTCGATCAACGTCTGTTGTAGGTGTGTTCCAACACGCCATGCCCTCGTCTGCTCACGCAGCGACGGAGTCCCCCAAACACCACCCTTTCTGTCACAGGTCAAGACTCCAATGCGATGTTCAAGAACAACGCCGTCTCTTCCCCTTCGTCTCGGTTGCTTGCTTTAGAGACGCCCTGCACCCGGCACGGACGGATTGAAATCCCATAGCCCGCCGCGTCCGCCGCAAACGCCAGCGGCTCATTTCAAACGACCCTATCGAAACTGCCCCGACCACACCACTGCGCACCCCCACACTTCTTATTTCGGGGCAGTCCCGATAGGGCCCTAACGTCATGTGTGAGTTACCGAGATCGATTTATCGGGCGCGTCCCGAAGTGGTCACTGCGGTCGCGTTTAGCTTCTTCAGCAAATCCTGAACGCCGCCACGAATCTCAGCTCTACGCTGCTCGGTGTCGGACCACGACGACAACGGCGCTGTGTGAAAATCGATCATGGCCAACGCCTTCTCGGCGTATTGGCGCGCAAGCGCTTTCTCTCCCACGCGTAAGTACGCATCCGCCAGATTGTAGTGCGCGTCGGCCGAATCCGGATACGCGAGCAGATTGAGCTTGAATATCTCAATGCCGACTTTCATCTCCATTTCGGCCTCGCGCAGATGGCCGGCTTTTTCGTCTGTCTCGGCCTGGAACAAAAAGCCGGAGCCGATGATGTCCAGGCTGACCTCAGGGAACAACTGTGCCTTGGGATCATGCTTCCGCGCTTCCATCAATTGCTGCGTGACCTGGGCGGCTCCGCCGGCCACTGCCAACTGGTTGAGGATGGCGGCGGCAGCCAGCGGATCGACGGGGGCGTGCCCTGGAGTCTTGATGAGTGTGGTGGCAAACCACTGGACGATGATGCCGGGCAGATCTGGATGAGTCTTAAAGAGACCGGTGCCGTGGCTGCCGGTGTCGGGAACTTTGCTAGGATCGCTGGTCTCATACCAGAGCCAGGGCGCTTCCTGCGCAGCGGAATAGTGGATCAGCTTCCTCATAGGACTGGAGGCTCTGGCGTAGAGCCACAGCATGGTTTCGACGGTAGGGGGATATTCGTCCGTGTCGGCAATGATGAAGAGTTCGGGCAACTGCGAGGCTTCGTGGAGAAATTCGATGCCCGGAGGAAAGGAATCACCCGACAGCATGACGAGGGATTTTATGCTGGCGGGATGCAGGCGGGCGGTTTCCAGGGCATTGATAACGCCGTAGCTGCCGGCGCCTGCCAAGCCAATGACGTCACGCTCGACGCCAGGCTGAGAGATCAAGAACTGGAAGAGAGTTTCCATGTCGGCCGGTGTCTTCTTGATAGCATCTTCGCGTGTTCCGCCGCTTTCGCCGTGACCGCGGCCGTCAACTGCGACCGTATCGATTCCAGCGGCCGCTAGTCGGCGTGCCACGCCGTCCCAGGAGGTACGAGTGCGGTTGGCCTGATGGAAGAGCAAGACGCCGGGGCCTGGCTTGGCGGCGGGGAAGTAGGTAGCTTTGAGCAAGGTACCATCGGCAGATTTCAGATCGAGGGTCGTGCGCGGAGCCGGAGGATTTTGCGCAAAAACGAAGAGGCTGAGCATTAGCGGCAACGACAAGAAAATGATTCTTGCGCTCATTCGAATCTCTCCTGTTCTCCGAGCAGTTAATGCACGACGAAATCGTTTCGGACCACCTGTCCATCCTTCATCACGAAGCGAACCCTTTCGAGCTCTGTGATATCGGCAATCGGATCGCCGCTGACCGCGACGAGATCGGCCAGTTTTCCAGGTTCAAGCGCACCGACGCGGTCCTGCCAGCCCAGTGCCGCTGCCGCATTGATGGTGATCGCACGAATGACATCGAGGGCCGACATTCCCGCGTCCCGCAGATTCACAAGGGCCGCAGTACTCGCCTGTCCGCGTGTCTTGCCAGGATAAAACCAGCACATATCCGACCCAGCCGCGAATCTGACACCCGACCTCAATACTCGCTGAACGAGCTGCGAATATCGTTCATTGCGACGTTCGACAGAGGCCTTCTCGTCAGCAAGCTTGCCAGGTGACATCACGATGCTGGGTTCAGTGATCTTGAGAAAGAAGTCACCATAGAGAGTTGGCGTCAGCACCAGGAAGATACCCTTGTCCCGCATCTGCTTAAGCTGCTCGTCGGTCACGAAATTGCCATGCTCGATGGAGTCTGCTCCGGCATCGATGGCGGTTTGTATGCTGGCAGTGTCGGCTGCGTGGACGGCAACCTTCAGGTGCTGACGGTGTGCCTCTTCGACTATAGCCGCCAGTTCCGGAACCGTGAGGTTTTCATCGGCCGAGACCTTGATCACATCAACTTTTTGAAACTCATTCTGCCGGACTGCTTCCCGCGCTCGGTCTGTCCCACCAATGATTAGGAATTCCTGCTCGAGAATCGCCTGAGCCAACGCGGGATTGAGGTCCTGAAGATATTCGCCGCGCGTGATCAGTTTGCGTCCGGAAGCCAGCATCCTTGGACCAGGGATGCGGCCTCGATTGATCGCATCGCGCAACTCAGTGTCGCCGTCAATCCCAGAGTGACCGAGGTTGCGGACCGTGGTAATACCGCTCTCCAGGTCTTCGCGAGCCAACTGTGCGCCCATCAAAGCGCGCTTGCTCGGAGATTCCACGATGGCCAGCAATAGTCCCGGCGCAAACTCTGCATTGGAATGGCGCTGACTCTCCGCCTCGGGCGGCACGACGATGTCGAGAAACAGATGGGTATGAGCGTCAATCATTCCGGGGAGCAACGTGGCGGCACC
>CAWAXV010000012.1:0-44112 GCA_963786095.1 uncultured Acidobacteriaceae bacterium
CTCAGTACTCAGTACTCCGTACTCAGTGCCGGTTCTCAGTTAGAACGTAACGAGAACGGTGATGTTGTTTGGAAGTTGTTCGAACCTGGACGACTGAGAAGCAAGACTGAGGCTGTTGCGCCGATGAGCTTTGTGAAAAGCACGCCGAAGTAATAAAGGCTGAAATCGGAAGTAAGCAAAGATGAGAGTAAGCCGTCCAATCTATTCAGTTGTGAGGTATCGAACCTCACGATCTTTAACAAGTTCGTCGCTGAAAAGCGACAGCGAGTTGGCGTAAAGAGATCCTTCGCCCGCAGAGAACGCGGGCTCAGGATTTCGGCAGCAGGCTCCCAATCGCCGCCTGATCGGCGGCTCATTCACGCCTGCTAGACGCCTCAAGTTGTCGGTGATCTTACCGCGGGGGATCCACCCGTTCCCATCCCGAACACGGAAGTTAAGCCCCGCTGGGCCGATTGTACTGCACGCGAAAGTGTGTGGGAGAGTAGGTAGTTGCCGGCATTAAATAAAGGCCATTCAGAGAAATCTGGATGGCCTTTTCCTTTTGGCCTTGAGATCCTTCGCGAAGAACGCTCAGGATTTCGGCAGAAGGCTCCCGCGCGCAAAAGACGCGCGCTCACGCCTTCTAATCGCCTCAAGTTGCCGGCATTAAATAAAGGCCAGTCTGTGAAATCAGATTGGCCTTTCCTTTTGTGTAAACTCCTTCGAGTCGTGTCCGGAGTTCAATGTGACTACCTACGAAATTGATGGCGAGCGATTCTATACCCTCGAAGAGTTTTACGATGAGATTGATCGCGTGATGCATCCGCAAACCTGGGGACACAATCTGGATGCCTTTAATGACATTCTCAGAGGCGGTTTTGGAACTCCTGAAGAGGGATTTACCTTACGGTGGAAGAACCACAGCATCTCGAAGGCGCGGCTTGGTTATCCAGCCTTTGATTGGCTGATCGAGATCATTCGAAAGCACGGGCGGGGCGGCGAAGAAGAGCAGGACTGCGTGGAACTCGTGTTGGATTGAGAGATCCTTCGCGAAGAACGCTCAGGATTTCGGCAGAAGGCTCCCGCGCGCAAAAGACGCGCGCTCACGCCTTCTAAGCGCCCCACGTTAAGCCCCGCTGGGCCGATTGTACTGCACGCGAAAGTGTGTGGGAGAGTAGGTAGTTGCCGGCATTAAATAAAGGCCAGTCAGAGAAATCTGATTGGCCTTTTCCTTTTGCGCTCATGAAATTAGCACTACTCCGGTTACCTTGGATACTCGCAGCCCCCGAGATGTGCACGCTAGCATGGTATCGCCGTGTTTCTTGAGAATCGTAGTGCCGGGCAGTCTATTTGCGCGCGCCTTGTGCTTTTGATAATCGGCTGGGCAACCGCCGGCGTTCTCCTCTATGCCCTCTCTACGGCCTTGCCGGTGGAAGTGCTAATGATTATCGCGTTTGTGGCTTGGGCGATCGTAAGACTCGACACGGTCTCACGAAAGAATAAAAAGCCTGGCATCGCTGCTTGGTTGGATTGCTTGCTCACTGCCGTTTGCGCTGTGGTGCTGAGGTTTACTCATTGGCATGGCTACATTTTGGGAAGGCTTATTTTCGTAGGTGTATGTCTCGTGGCCGGCCTCATACTTCTTGATCAGATGACTGGAGCCCTTAGACATGGAACTGGGAGACGTGTATCAATTACTACCTGCGCACGGGACAGAAAAGTGATTCCGTTATGGCTCTTGATTAGCGACTGCTGGGAAACATTCCCAGGGCGATAAATCTTGTAATGATGGCAGCGAACAGAGTGCCGATGACGAATAGCACTTTACGATATTGCCGCCAAGTCTCGCGAAATCCGGAGGCTTGGGCAAAAATGTCGACAAGATAGGCTGTGCAATATGAGACGTTCGCGATCACTGCTAACAAGAAAAGGCCCAGGCAAGTATCAACCGTGAGGACCGACTTCGATGCCGGGTAGGCAATTGCGAAATAGATGACGACAACTGCCGCGAGGGCCAAGTTGTAAAGAAGTCGCCAAGGCTCCCAGAACTTGATGGCATCGGTCGCATAGTCACGCAGGTCGCTTCTTCTCCATAGAGGCGGAATATACCTCACGTCGTCGAGCCGTTCGCGACGAGGGGGCGGGATTTTGCGGGCTCGCGGTTCGTTCCTTCCTTCCTGATCTTACTTCCGCTTGGGGACGAACATGTCTGCTTCAGTTAGTCCGCATTTCTGGGCCATTTGGTAGGCGTAATAGAAGTGAGCGGCGTTTTGATTGCGAGAGTCGGTGCCGAAGGTGAATTTCAATCCGGCTTGCTTTGCTTGCGTGATGAAAGTTTCGTCGGGGACGTGGGCGACCTCGTTGATTTCGATGGCGATCTTTTTCTGTTTGGCTAAGTCGATAATGCGCTGCCTTCGCTGTGCGGTCCAGAGCTGCGCGTACTGGCGGGCGATCGGGACGGGGAGGAAGGTGGGCCAGGCGAAGATGTCGATGGGTTCGGTGGTCAGGACTTGCTCGATGAAGGTCATGTAGCGCGTCATGAAGGCCTCTTCGTTGTCGACGTGCGTATCGATTTGCCAGATCGCCAGGTAGGTGCCGTCGGGGTTGGGCAGAGTGAGGGCGTCCATGAGGATGTAGTCGAGTTGGTCGAGAAGAGGTTTCGAGAAAGTTTTCGACCATCCGGGATAGACGGGCTGCAGACCGACGCGGACGGGATATTTGCGGAGGCCGTCGAGGTATTGCTTGAGGTCGGCGTCGGTGTTGATGGGGAATCCGGGGCCAGGGTGCTCGACGATGCCGATCTGAACGTTGCGCTCTTTGCCTAGATTGAGAGCTTGTTCGATCGAGAGCGTGTTGCTGAGGTGGACGTGATAGTCGGCGACGGGGAAGGCGGGCCTGGCGGGCGAAATGGCGGCGCCGAAGAGGTGTCGTGGAGCGGCGAGTGCGGCTCCGGCGATCAGGGAGGTATGAATGAAATTTCTGCGGGAAAAAGTTGGGCTCATTGCCGAAGCATAGCCGCGGGGAAGAAGGGCATCAGTGACGGGCGTCACGAGTCATGAGGAAGTCAAAACCTTCACCCTAAAATCGCACAGACCGCGATTTTCGGATGAGGACCCCGACGCGGGTGACTTGGCTAAGGGGCGGGGAGATTGAATACAATCGGCGGATCGGGGAGGTTTCATGAGCAAAGTTAGGGTTGCGGCATTTTCAATTTCTGTGGATGGGTTTGGGGCGGGAGTGCGGCAGGATTTGCAGAATCCGCTGGGCGTGCGAGGGACTGAGTTGCACGGATGGTTCTTTCGGACTGAAGCTTTCGTGAAGATGCATGGGGAAGGCGGCGGCACCACGGGGATCGACAACGATGTGGCTGCACAGGCGTTCGAGAATGTGGGCGCGTGGATTTTGGGGCGCAACATGTTTGGACCGGTGCGGGGGGCGTGGCCCGACGATTCGTGGAAAGGATGGTGGGGACCGAGTCCTCCATATCACACGCCGGTGTTTGTGCTGACGCATCATGCGCGGGCGCCGCTCGAGATGGAGGGCGGGACTACGTTCTACTTTGTGACCGATGGGATCGAGTCGGCGATGAAACGGGCGAAGGATGCGGCCAAGGGGAAGGATGTGCGGATTGGCGGGGGCGTGTCGACGATTCGCCAGTATCTTGCGGCGGGACAGATTGACGAGATGCATTTGGCCACGTCGCCGGTTCTGCTGGGCGAAGGGGAACATCTGTTTGCGGGGATCAATTTGCACCAACTTGGATTCGCGGTGGCGCGGACCGTCGCGGGGGAGAATGCGACGCACATTTTTCTGAAGAAGAAATAGCGGCGGTGCGATCCGACGTCTAGATAGGCCTGCAGGTCGTGTCAAAGGTGCCGGTGACACCGATTCACTCCCTGATCGGAAACGTTAGGGTGTGAAGAGAAAAGCGGCACCGCAGGCTGCATCGTACTCACCCTTCGCAAAGTGCGCGAAGGATGGGGCACCCACTGTGTGGTAGCGCCAGCGCCCAAGGAAAGGCCTGGCGACCCGACGGTCATGGCCTTTTGACCTGGAGAGACTTGGGCCAGAAGCTGGGCATGAAGTCGGTCATGGCCATGTTGAACTCTTTCTTCTCGGCGTCTTTGTCGGGGGCGGTCCAGGCGGCGGCTGCGTCGTCGAAGACCTGCTTGACGAACTTTGCGGTAGTGTCGCAGTTGCAGACGCACTGGATGTCTTTGATGTTGCCGAGAATATTTTCTCCTTTATTGCGGACAGAGATGTTATGTTCCTCGGTTTGCAAAGCCCAACCACCGGACTTTTTGTGGTCTCGATAATAGACGTCGAATTCCCCGGTTTCGGCGCTGATTTCGCTGAGCGCTCCTTCAACTTTCCTGCCGCCGGCGATGGGGATGGGCGTACCGAGATCGCACTCGATCGAGGTGGATGCGGCGGTCACGACCGCCGATGCCTTGGGATCAAAGCGGCTGTGCTGCGATTCGTGAGCCACGGTCTTAGTGATCCATAAAAACATTTCCTTGTCGGCGGAACTGAGAGGCTGAGGTTTGGCGAGAAGCGCCTTCGCACTATCCTCATCGGTCGTGTGCAACTGCACGCACCTTTTGGCGGCGATGGTGCCTGCGGGGGGGCCTCCGGGAAACTCCCCACAGGAAGCGTTGGTAGCCCCGTCATTGGGCGAGAGGCAGGCGTTGATGAAGAATCCGGCGATGCCGGGATCGATGGTGGCGCCAAGGCCGGCAGTTGTGGCGAGAGTCTCGAAGTTGGTGGCGCGGTCTCCGTGACGCGGAAGCGTGCAGGAAGTGTGGCCGCCGACCGTAACGCCGCCGCTGGCGACGGCGATGGCCTCGCTCTCGGCTTCAACCGTGGCTCCGAATGTTCCGGCACTACCGGCACTAGGAACGGAACACTGTGCTGCGGAGCGACAGGCGCGCTGGACAGCGGTGAACGGCGCGGCATCCTGTTGAATGACGTGGGCGAGTTCGTGGGCGAGCAGGCGTTGACCGTCGCGAGTGGCGGGCTGATATTGATTGGCCGCGAAGACGACGTTGTGGCCGACCGTATAGGCGAGCGCGTTGACGGCTGAGGCAGACTCGGCGGCTTGCGGGTCGGTGTGGACGCGGACGCGGCTGAAATCGACGCCGAAGCGCGGGCTCAGGAGAGAGCGCGTGGTGGAGTCGAGAGGATGGCCGGAGGAGCGCAGGACGTTGTGGACGATTGGCGGGGCGACCGACGTCGCGACAGGGTTCGTGGCTTTTCGCTGGAGCGCGCCGGCGCGGTTGGCTTTGCAGGTGTCGCACTCTTCTTCGGAGCCACCGCAAGAACACTTGCGCTGCACCTTTGGAGGAACGGACGCGGAGGCGCGTGGTTGGACGGACGAGTCGTTCATGACGCGCTCGGCCATGGTATCGGCTTCGAATTCGAGCGGATCGTTGACGGCTCCGATGGCGAGCTTGCGCTGCAGGGGAATCGCAGTATCGGCGCGGGTCAGGGCGAGTCCCGAGGGAGTGTGCTGCGAGAGGTGGAGGGAACGATTGGGACGGGCTAACGCGGGCGCAGACTTGTCGGTGAGGCCGTGGGCGGAAGCAGGGCCGTGAGATTTGTTTTGCTTTTGGGCAAAGACTCTCACGGGCGAAAGAGTATCACGGAAAACGGGGTGCGGTCAGCAAGGATCGGGAGTAGTTGTAGTGAATGTATTCGCCAACGTATCCGCAAGCTAGTGCTGGTGCTTTATGCGCCGGGGTGGATTCGCTGGATGATGTAGAAGGCGAGGGCGGAGACTAATGCGGCGGCGGGGATGGTAAAGACCCAGGCCCAGACGATGCGGGTGGCGACGCCCCAGCGGACGGCGGAGAGGCGGTGGACGGCGCCGACGCCGACGATGGCTCCGGTGATGGTGTGGGTAGTGGAGACGGGTATGCCAGCGAGGGCGGTGGCGAAGAGGGTGATGGCGCCGGCGGTTTCGGCGCAGAACCCGCCGACGGGTTTGAGCTTGGTAATGCGGGAGCCCATGGTGTGAACGATGCGCCATCCCCCGAAGTAGGTGCCGAGTGCGATGGCGGTGTGGGCAGCGAGGATGATGGGCCAGTGGTAGCGTCCCCAGCTGCCGTGCAGTTCGGAGGCGGTAATGATTTTTGCGCCATAGAGTGCGCTGGCGACGATGCCCATGGTTTTCTGTGCGTCGTTGCCGCCGTGGCCGAGGCTGTAGGCGGCGGCGGAGAGGAGTTGCAGTTTGCGGAACCAGGCATCGATGCGGCGTGGAGATTTATTGCGCAGGATCCAGGAGACGGCCACCATGAAGGTGAGCGAAAGGATCAGTCCCATCACCGGGGCGACGACGATGAAGATGAGAGTCTTGTACCATCCGGCGGTGATGATGACGCTCCATCCAGCGCGCATGATGGCGGCTCCGGCCATGCCGCCGATGAGGGCGTGAGACGAGGAGGTGGGAAGTCCCCACAACCAAGTAAGGATATCCCAGACAATGGCGCCGAACAGTCCGGCGATGACGACGTATTGGGTGACGACCTCAATGTGAATCATGCCGCTGCCGATGGTTTTGGCGACGGCGGTGCCCAGCAGGAAGGCGGCGACGAAGTTGAAGAATGCGGCCCACACTACGGCAAGTTTGGGCGAGAGGACACGGGTGGAAACGACGGTAGCGATGCTGTTGGCGGCGTCGTGAAATCCGTTGAGAAAATCGAAAGTCAGGGCGACCAGAACTGTGATGACTAAGAGGATGAGATCGGGTTTCACGAAAGTTGGCCTGTTGGCATTAGACGCGAGATTAAGAATGCTTTTACAAGGATGAATGTTTAGAGCTTACGAATTCTTTAGGACCACAGTTTCGAGCACATTGGCAACGTCTTCTGCTTTGTCGGTCGCGAGTTCGAGGAACTCGATCAATTCCTTGGTCTTGATAAGGGTGATGGGATCTTTTTCCTGATCGAAGAGCTGGCCGATGGCGGCGCGGGAGATGACGTCAGCCTCGTTCTCGAGGCGATTGATCTCCATGCAATGGCCGAGGATGTCGCCATTTTTGCGGACGAGGGCGAGGGCGCGTTGCAGTTCCTGGCTTTGCAAGAGGATGATTCGCGCGAGAGCTCGACGGCGACGGCCGGTGGCTTGGTGATGCGGTACATCAGGATGCGTGCGCCGGCGGCGTTGATGAAATCGAGGACATCATCGAGGGAAGACGTCAGCTGGTGGATGTCTTCGCGGTCGAAAGGAGTGATGAAGGTCTGGTTGAGCTTGGTGAGAACGGCGTGAGTCATTTCGTCGCCGATGCGCTCGATGCGGCGAATCTCTGCAACCTTGGCCTCAACGTCTCTGTAATCGGCTGAAGAGCTCGACCATGGTGCGAGCTCCGGCGATCAGATTTTCGGACATCTGGGAGAACATGTCGAAGAAGCTGTTGTCCCTGGGAATAAGAGGGGTCATCGCGGGCAGCAGGGCTCCAAATCAGTGGGTATGGGGTAGAGCGAGTCAATATCTCATGCGGGTGGGAGGGAGGTCAAATGAGGGGGTGGGTCGGTACACTCAGAATCGGGCTCCGTGCATTTTGAGCGTAATCGCGATTTTTCGCCAGTTATCAAGCGGAGAGCTTCTCAAGAGTGGGCCAGTTGGATTCCCAAATCCATTCCTTCGTGTCAACAGTTCAGGACAAATTTCCATCGCTCCGATTGCGGATCGCAGTCAAAGCCGATGATGTCTAATGGCCAATGCGTTTCGTCGCTGGCGTCTGTCCAATCATTCAGCATCCTTGCACTCGGAAATCTCAGGACGGTCTCCGGCACGTTGCCCTCGTTCTCCACCGGGCTCAGTCTGACCGTGACGCACTCGCCATCGAAGTCGAACGCGGCCACGAAATGAGCACAATTACCGCCGTATGCGTACTGTTCGATTTTCGTCAACGTCATGCGCTCTATTATCCGTCCACCGCTCGATTGGCAAAATCAGGCCATTGCACTCAAAACCCTCGGACAGCTAACCTGCCAGGCGCTCGCCGGCGAAGGCACCGGCCACGCTTCAAGGTCGTTGAACAGGCGTTGTGAACGTGGTTTAAGACAAGCAACGAAGACTTAGCGGTGGAGGCGGCGAATGGCGACAGTGGCGCGGCGCGGAATGCCGATACCGACTGCGAGAATGACGAGGAGAACGGTGGCGGCTCCGACGGCGGCGCGCGACAGGAAATCGAAGAGCACGTGATCCAGGCCCATGGAGAAGAGTATGGAGCGGGGGAGTGGGATGGGCGAGATTACTAAGGAGGGATGACTAAAGTTCGGGCATTCGGCTCCGTGTACACAGCGCAAAGCAGGTTCCTCGCGCCAGAAAGAAGGCGCTCGGAATGACAAAGGTCTTGAATCAATGACAACGCTACTTGAATCGAGGAGATAAGACGTAAAAATCCCCACTTCTCGCGCACAGAACGCGCGAGAAATGGGGCACCCAGGTTCTTCTCAACTGGTCAGGCTGCGGTGTGATTGGCCAGGTTAACCGTTACGGTGTCTGGCGGGACAGCGCCGCCGGTTTTGCTGACGGGGTTGAAGGTGATGACGAGTTGAGTCGCGTTGGCGGTGACGCGCAGGTATCCGGAATCTTTCTGGTCGTGCCGGTTGAGGATGAGTCCAGTGGCATCGACGGCGGGGTTGACGTCGAGATAGCCGACGTCGACTTTGTCACCGGGTTCAGGAGCGGTTTTGCCGAAGTGCGGGTTGACCAGAGGGTTGACGTTGTGTCCGCTGTCGCCGCAGATGACGAAGGGGACGGTGAATTTCTTCCCAGCAAAATTCACGCTGCGGGTATAGCGCTGGTAGTTGTGGGCGTGTCCGGAGATGAAGGCGTGCGGGTAGACGCCCACTGTTTTGCAGATGGCGTCAATCTGGCCAAGCATGACGGAGTTGCCGGTGTGCTTGCCGCCGCCGGTGGGTCCGGATGCGGGCGAGTAACTGAAGGGCGGATGGTGGACGGCGAGGATCACGGCGCCGGGGTAGTTGCTGGTCTTGATGTTCTGCAACTGGGCGGAGAGGAAGTCGAGTTGGTAGTCGGGAACTGAGGGCCACTTCTTTTTGCCCTTGGTATCGGTCTCGCTGGAGATGACGCCGGGATCTTCGAGCGAGTTGCTGAAGAGTCCGATGATGCGAACGTAGGGAGCGTCGAGCGTGAAGTAGACGCCGGGCTGAGTCATGGCGGTGCGATGGAGGGATCCGGCTTCTTTCGTGACAACCGTCGAAGGGTTGCAAAAGTTGCGAGTAAAGATGGTGAGAGGCTCGCTGCCTTTTGGCGTGTTGGGCACGATGAACGAGTCGTGATTGCCGGGGATGGCGAAGATTGGTGCGGGATAGTTGCGGAAGGGTTCGTAGAACTGGTCGTAGTAGTAGATGGATTCTCCGAAGTTGTAGACGACATCACCGAGGTGAAAGAGAAACGCGGGACGGTTGGCAGCGGTCGAGGCGTGGAAGTCGTTCACGACCGCGTCAGAGACCTTGATCATGGAGGGGAAACTCTTAGTGGAGGAGGCCCCGCTGTCTCCGATCATGTGGAAGGTGACGGCCTTGGCTGCCTGGATGGACTGGATGACTTCGGCGCCATGGGCTCCCCAAGCGGTGGCGAGAGAAAAAACGTCGCCCGGCTTGCCGGTGGCCTGGTCGAAGGAGACGACATCTTTGACCAGAAGTTTCTGGAGTTCTGAGGTGTAGAGGCTGTCGTCGGTGACGGGCGTGGTGAATTGTGTGGGATCGGGAGTGGGAACGCCTTCGTTGAAGACTGGTTCGCTGAAGAGTGGCTGGGAGAGTTTCGCGTTCGCTTTTCTTGGCATGAGGTATGCCTTCCTTTCGATGGAGATTTCGGGGCGGTTCTTGGCCCGTGACTGCTGGCCCCCTCAAAATGTGGAAATCCGCCGCACTCGGAAGTCCCGCCGTACAAACTCGTAACGATCCTCTTCGAGATCGCTCGGGAAAAACTTGGCGCTTCGATGGGCCGCTTGCAAGGGACCACGAGGCGCGCGGGGAAAGGTGTGGGAACTTTACTGCGGGGGGTGGAAATGTGCAATGGGAAAAAATAGAGGATAAGGGCTGAAAGTCAAAATCCCCACCCTAAAATCGCACAAAGCGCGATTTTAGGATGGGGCACCCGGTGCATCGTTACTTACTGAGCCGGGGTTTCGGATGCGGGCTTGGTTTCGGCGGTCACTTCGGGCGTGACGGTTGCGGGGTTGATCTTCACCGTCGAGAGAATCTGCTCCAGGCGGCTGAAGACTTTGTCGCGGTCCAGGTGTTTCGTGACGCCTTCGGCGGACTTGTCGGTAGTGACGTTCAGGGCGAATTCGTAGCAGGATCCATTCTGGAAGACATGGAAGTACTTGGAGTCGCTCTGGCGAGAGCCTTCGCCGGTGACGGCCTCGGTGGCGCGGAGCTCGAGGTCACCGACGAGCAGCTTCGAGCCTTGGGGTTCGGAAGCATCCGGCGCCTTTGAGGTGGCGGGCTGCTCTGGCGAGGGCTGCGCCGAGGCAGACTGCTCGGGCTTAGTTTCGGTCGAAGGCGCGGGCGTCGGGGCGGGCGTGGACATTGCGCTCGCCTTGGGCTGCGGCACCGCGAACTCGGTGCATTGATCGGCGGTGAGGCTCTTGTGGACGCTCACGTTAAAGAATGCGGACGAGAAGTCGGTGTTGGCGAATCCGGTTTCGGGGAGTTCGACGGTGGCGAGCGCGACTCCACCCGGGACGACGAAGTTCATCGGGAGCGTAGTGGAGGCCAGGAGATCGCTCGCAGCGCTGCCGGTCTCGATGGCATAGCGGCGCGGATATTCGAAGGTTACGCCGGAGTCCTTGTCGGTGTAGTTCACGGTCGCTGGCTTCTTGTGAACGATTTTCCGGGGAGCCGGTTTGTTGTCAGCCTGCATGATGGGTGCAGGCGCGATCGGGGCCGGCGGTTGTGTGACAGGAATCTGTTTGGTGGAACTTACGGGCTTCGGCTGGTCGTTGTTGCTGGAGCAGCCGACGGTTAAGGAACAGACGATCAGCAAGGCCGCGAAGATAAGCGGTCCGGAGTTGTTGTTCCAGGTTTGTTTCAGGGAAGCTTCTTTGCCCCAGGCTACGGAGCGGGTTGCGGTGCTGCGAAGTGCATTGATGCGGGTCATATTGGTTGCCTCCTGCCGACTTGCGGCGCTATGGAGAATGCACGGGGCGGTCCAGGGGCTGGGGCGTTGATTAGACGGGGGTTAGGGTGAGCGCTTGCGGTGGAGGACGTGGGGCCGGGGACACGTTGTGGGCGGGGGGACACGAAGGAGGCTTTCACCGCAGAGGGCAGGGAAGTTCACGGAGGAAAGGAATTTCGGTTATCGTAATCGTCCGGGTCGGGAGGTTGGGATGATGGGCGGCGGTTTGTCCTGGAGAGGGGTGTTGTGGGTTGCGGTTTGCTTGTGCAGTACCGCGTGGGGGCAGGGTGCGCCCGGAGCTGTGGTGGAGAAGGTCATTATTGATACAGATATTGGGGATGATGTGGATGATGCGTTTGCGCTGGCGCTGGCGGTGAAGAGTCCGGAGCTGCAGATTCTGGGAGTGACGACGACGTTTGGCGATACGGAGACGCGAGCTCGGATAGTGGATCGATTTTTGGGCGAGGTGGGGCGGGGGGAGATTCCGGTGTTGGCGGGGAAGGCGACTGCCACCAAGAATCCGATGTCGCAGCGGCGGTATGCGGAGGGGCGCTTTCGCGAAGACATCGCACGGCGACGCGGTGGAATTTTTGCTGGATCAGATTCGGAAATATCCGGGAGAGATTACGCTGATTGCGATTGGACCGCTGATGAATGTGGGGGCGGCGATTGATAAGGATGCGGCGACGTTTCGGAAGTTGAAGCGGGTGGTGCTGATGGGCGGGTCGATCCGGCGCGGGTATGGGGATTTGGGATACACGGCGCCGGTGCCTCCGATGCCCGAGTGGAATATTTTGAATGATGTGGCATCGGCGCAGAAATTATTTGCGGCGGGCGTGCCGTTGTATGTGATGCCGCTCGATTCGACGCAATTGAAATTGGATGAGGTGAAGCGGGCGTTTTTGCTCAGCCAAGGGACGGCGGTGACGGATCAACTTGCGGTGCTGTATCACTTATGGGGACAGGAGACGCCGACGTTGTTTGATCCGATGACGGTAGCGTTTGCCGTGAAGCCGGAGTTGTGTCCGGTCCAGGGGTTGCATATTCGGGTGGATGAGAAGGGGTTCACGCGCGAGGAACCGGGGCCGGTGAATGCTCAGGTTTGTTTGGATTCGAATGCGGAAGATTTCTTTAAGTTTTATTTGAAGCGGGTAGCTCGATAATTCTTACGACTTCGGGAAGGTGGAGACGGTGACGAGAGAAAAGCTTTTAACCGCTAAGGACGCTAAGGGAACGCTAAGGTCGCGAAGAAAAGCTGGGGCTGCTTTGCGGGCAATGATCTGTTTGACGGTTGTGATTTTGCTGATGGGTGCGACTGGATTCTCGCAGGCTCGGCAGGATGTCGACATGATGATTAGCGGCGGGATCGTCGTGACCATGGATGGCGGGCGGGCAATTTATCAGGATGGGAGCGTCGCGGTACGTGGCGATTCCATTGTTGCCGTCGGGCCGCGGGGCGAGGTCGAGGCGCGGTACCGCGGGGCGCAGGTCATCGATGCGCGGGGGAAGCTGGTACTGCCGGGGTTTGTTAACGGGCATACGCATGTGCCGATGACGTTGTTTCGCGGAATTCATGACGATGTGACATTGAATGACTGGCTGTACAAGTACATTTTTCCGGCGGAAGCGAAGAATGTGAATGAGGATTTTGTGCGGTGGGGAACGCGGCTGGCGGCAGCGGAGCAGATTCGCGCGGGCGTGACCACGTTTGCCGACATGTACTACTTCGAGGATGCAGTTGCGGAGGAGACGAAGGCAGCGGGGATGCGCGGGGTGCTGGGCGAGACGTTCGTTGATTTTCCGGCTCCCGATAACAAAAGCGAAGCCGAGATGCTGGCCTATACGGAGAAGTTTTTGAAGCGGTGGCAGGGGGATGCGCTGATCCATGCCGCACCGGCTCCACATTCGATTTATACGTGCTCGAAGAAGACTCTGCAGGATGCGGCGGAGCTGGCGAGGAAATATCATGCGCCAATTTTGATTCACGTGTCGGAGATGAAGAAGGAGTGGGACGACAGTTTGAAAAATAACGGGATGTCTCCGGTGCAGTATCTGGAGAAGATCGGGGTGCTGGGGCCAGACGTGGTGGCGGCGCATTGCATTTTTGTGGATGAGGCGGACCGGAAGGTGCTGGCGTCGCGGCAAGTGGGGTGCGTGCATAATCCGTCGAGCAACATGATGATCGCGAGCGGAGTGTCGCCAGTGCCGGAGATGCGGGCGGCGGGCGTGGCGGTGGGGCTCGGGACGGACGGTCCGGCGGGGAGCAATAACGATCTCGATTTGATGGAGGAGATTGACCTGGCGGCGAAGCTGGCGAAGATTTCGAAGATGGATCCGCTGGCGCTGAATGCGAAGGCCGTTGTGGAGATGGCGACGATTGATGGGGCGCGGGCGCTGCACATGGAGAAGGAGATAGGGTCGCTCGAGGCGGGGAAGAAGGCGGACGTGGTGCTGATCAGTTTGCAGGAGCCGAATGCGGTGCCGATGTATGACGTCTACGCGCAGATTGCTTATTCACTGAAGGGGAGTGACGTGGAGACGGTGGTGATTGGCGGGCGGGTGGTGATGCGGGAGAGGAAGCTGTTGACGATTGATGAGCCGAGGGTGCTGGAGAAGGCGCGGGAGTATGGGAAGTCGGTGAAGGTGTCGTTGGGGATGGAGTAGGAATTGCAGGCTCCGGAATTTCAAAGTCAAGATCTCAGCCCTGCCGCAAAGGACACGGCTTCGATGGGGCATCCCGCGAGAGCTGACTTTCAGGAATGGTTCAGGTTCATCTGATATTGGTGTTTTAGTGCTTGGGGGAACACCTGTCGACGCACGAAATAAGATGGCATCTCGGCGTGTGCCTGCTTTTAGTTGGAGCAGGCTGCGCACAGCGCAGTTTTGCGCAGAACAAGTTGCCGGAAGCGATTGAGCAAAGCATCCGGTCGGCTCGGGCGGTAAGGGTGGAGCGGGCGCCTAAGATCGACGGGACTCTCAACGATCCTATCTGGCAACAAGCTGTGCCAATTGCGGACTTCCGGCAGCGCGAACCATTTGAAGGACAACGCGCGACAGAAGGTACCGAAGTGAGAGTTCTATACACGCATGACCATGTGTATTTCGGAATCGCGTGTCACGACTCGGCGCCGCATGGTGTGGTGGCTTCGCAATTGCGGCGGGATGTGAGCCAGGAGTTTGACGACTATTTCGAGATCGTCATCGATTCGAGGCGAGACCGCCGGAATGCCTACCTGTTTCAGATCAATCCGCTGGGCACGCAACGCGACGGTTTGATCACAGATCAACCAACAATGGATGACACGCAAGACGGAGACCCGGGCTGGGATGGCGTGTGGACTTCGGAAGCCCGGATCTCGGAAGACGGATGGACGGCGACGGTTGATATCCCGTTTTCGACGCTGAACTTCATGCGCAGCCGCGATGTGGTCTGGGGCATCAACTTCAAGCGCTTCATTCGCCGTAAGAATGAGGAAGACCTGTGGAGCGGCTGGAGGCGGACGTTCGGGGTCAGCAAGATCAGCGAAGCCGGAGAACTGCGGGGGATCACCGACATCGGGAGCGGGCGGCTGTTCGTGGTGAAGCCTTACGGGCTGGGCGGTTTCAGCCATCTTCCGGCCAGCGCGCAGAGTACGGGGTTGACGCCGGGAACGAGCGCGCTGCACACAGGCGGCATCGATATTAAGTACGGGATCCGCTCGGACCTGGTGGCAAACCTGACGGGCAACACCGACTTCGCAGACAGCGACGTGGACGTGCAGGCGTTTAACCTGACGCCTTACAAGCTGTTCTTTCCAGAAAAGCGCCAGTTTTTTCTAGAGAACGCGAGCGTGTTCTCGTTTCCGATGAGCATCGAGACTGGGGATCAGCTGTTCTTCAGCCGCCAGATTGGCATTGATCCGGTGACGGGGCAGGAGGTGCCGATCAATGGAGGAGCTCGGTTAACGGGCTCGCTGGGTGGATTCGAGCTCGGCGTGATGGATGTTGATACCAGATCTTCCGGGCCGAATCCTTATGCGAATTATGCGGTGGTGCGGGTGAAGCGTTCCCTGGGCAGCAACGGGTCGTATATCGGGGCTATGGGAATCGATAAGCGGTCGGGGAATCCGGCAGGGAATTTCAACCAGTCGGAGGGCGTGGACGGAAGACTGGTGTTATTGAAGGACCTTACGCTGGTTGGGTTCGCGGCCCAGACGCGGAGTCCCGGGTACGTGCTGTGCGCATTGAATCCCGGCGATTGCCAGGGCGGACAAACGCTGCTGGGAGCGGGGCTGATTTACAAATCGAATTGGCTCGACCTTTATGCGGAACATCGGAAGATTGGTCCGAACTTTAATCCCGAGGTCGGATTTCTGGAGAGGACCGACTGCGTTTGTGACTTTGCCGATGCGAATTTAAAGACGCGCCCGCAAGTGGCGGGTGTGCGCGAACTAAACTTTGAGGGCTTTCTCGCGCACGATCCGAATACCCATGGAGAAGTCCAGACGCAGGAGTGGCAGACGACCTTTCGCGCAGAATTCAATAACGGGTCGTACACCGATGATGACATCGTGGATGTGTTCGCCCAGCGGCTGACGATTCCGTTCAATATTTACAAGAGTCTCTTTATTCCTGTCGGAGTCTACAACTGGGCGCGTCACCAGTTCACCTACGGATCGCCGAAGGACCGGAGGGCGACGGTGAGTTTCTACGAAAGGTTTGGCGGATATTACAACGGAACGTTGAATGAAGCGCGGATCCGGGCTTCGTACCGGGCGAGTTCCCGGCTGGCTTTTAGTTTCGCCGAACAGTGGAACCGATTTCATTTGCAGACAACGGATGGAACAGCTGGCGCAATGCCACAAGCGAGCGATTTCTCTGTGGTGTTTGGGACGCTTGAGACGGATTATGCGTTCTCGCGCTTCTTATCGCTCTCAACGATTCTGCAGATGGACACGGCGAATGTGCAGGGAGCGAGCGCGAACATCCGATTGCGGTGGAATTATCGTCCGGATAGCGACCTGTATGTGATTTACACCGCGGGGCAGAAATTTGCGAGCCTGGCGGCGGTGAATCCGGCGCAGTTCTACGAGCACCGGTTTGTCGTGAAGTACACGTACTCGTTCCGGCCCTGAGGCCTTGCCTTGGCGAGCTTCCCGTATAATCGAAAGATTCCCTTGCGCTGTGAGTCCTGCTGAGCTATGGCTGCTTTTCTGGATCAGATTGTCAGTGCGACGCGTCGCCGAGTGGCGGAAGCCAAGCGTGGAGCCGATTTGGGCGAACTGGAGCGGCGGGCAGAATTACATGTGCCGCGCGGGTTTCGGAGGGCTCTGGAAAATACCCACCCTGTCTCCGCAAAAAACGCGGAGACAAGGATGGGGCAACCAAGAATTGCGGTGATTGCGGAGTTGAAGAAGGCTTCGCCGTCGAAGGGGCTGATTCGGGCGGAGTTTCGTCCGGCGGAGTTGGCGCGGGAGTTGGAGGCGGCGGGGGCGGCCGCGCTTTCGGTGTTGACCGATGCGGAATTTTTCCAGGGGTCGCTGGAGAATTTGCGCAGGGCGTCGGCGGCGGTGGCGATTCCTTGCTTGCGCAAGGATTTTATTGTCGATGAATTTCAGTTGGTGGAGGCGCGGGCGCACTGCGCGGATGCGGTGTTGCTGATTGTGGCGGCGTTGAGTTCTGCGGAGCTGAGCGCGCTGGCTTCTGGGGCGCGGGCACATGGGCTTGACGTTCTATGTGAGGTGCACGACGGCGAGGAGTTGCAGCGGGCTTTGGATGTCGGGTGCGATTTGATTGGCGTGAATACGCGCGACCTGCGGACGTTCAAGGTTGATTTAGAAACGGCGTTTGCGCTGGCGCAGAAATTTCCTGCCGGCGTGGTCCGCGTGGCGGAGAGTGGGATTCATTCGGCTTCGGACCTGGAGCGATTGCGCGCGGCGGGGTATGACGCGTTTCTGGTGGGGGAGTCGCTGATGCGGGCGGAGCGTCCGGGGGAAGCATTGAGGGAATTAGTGCGAGTACCCGGTACTCGGTACTCAGTACCCAGTTCGTAGCCGAGGTGCTGTCAACTGAGTTCTGAGTACTGAGTACCGAGTACTAGACCAATGACTTGGGTGAAGATTTGCGGGACTACGAATTTGGAGGATGCGCTCGTTGCGGTCGAGGCGGGGGCGGACGCGGTGGGGTTCGTGTTTTACGAAAAGAGTCCGCGCTGCGTGGACGTGGAGACGGCGCGGGAGATTGTGGAACAGTTGCCCAAGAGCGTGGAGAAGGTGGGAGTGTTTGTCGAAGGCTCCGAAGTGGATTGGGGTATTGAGTTCCTGGGAGTAGGGTTAACGGCGGTGCAGTTTTATTTGCCCGTGGAATCGGAGGAGGAGCCAAGTCCGCGCAGGGCGAACGCAATCGCGTCGAGTCTTTTTCCGCCGCTGCCCAAGGTCTTCATGGCGCTTCCGGCGACATTTTTTATGGAAGACGGAGAACAGGTGGCGCAGTTGGTGGCAAACTTTGCGCAACAGCAGCATAGGGGAACGGGGCAGCCCAACGCGACGGAGGGGAGTTTCGATACTTATTTTCTGGACTCGGGAGGATTGCGGCAACCGGGCGGGACGGGCCGAACGTTTGACTGGGAAGGCGCGAAGCCTGCAGTCGAAGGAATGCGGAAGGGCGGGCTGAAGGTTGCGGTCGCGGGAGGATTGACGCCGGAGAATGTGGGCGAGGCGATCGGGATTCTGCGACCTTGGGGAGTGGACGTGGTGTCGGGAGTGGAGGCGCGGCCGGGGAAAAAAGATCCGGAGAAGGTGCGGGCCTTTGTGCGGGCGGTCAGGGAATTTGATCGGAAGGCGGGCTAAATGGCCACAGTGCCCAAGACGAGAGTCAGAGAGGGCGCCTCGCTGCGCGTGGCGGGGCGGACGAAGGCGTCCGCCCCTACACAAACGCGGGCGGGGGCCCCCGCGCCACACGAACCCGGGCGGTTTGGGGTTTATGGGGGACGGTATGTTCCTGAGACTTTGATGGCGGCACTTGAGGCGTTGGAGCGCGAATACAACAAGGCGAAGAAGGATAAGAAATTTCAGGCGCGGTTGACTGAGTTGCTGAGGACCTATGCGGGGCGTCCGACGCCGTTGTTTTTTGCACGGCGACTTACCGAGAAATTGGGCGGGGCAAAGATTTATTTGAAGCGCGAGGATCTGCTGCACACTGGGGCGCACAAGATCAACAACTGCCTTGGGCAGGGGTTGTTAGTGGAGCGGATGGGGAAGCATCGCGTGATCGCGGAGACGGGTGCGGGTCAGCATGGAGTGGCGACTGCTACCGTGTGCGCGTTGTTGGGATTTGAGTGCGTCGTGTACATGGGCACCGAGGACATGCGGCGGCAGGAGCTGAATGTGTTCCGCATGCGGTTGCTGGGGGCTGAAGTGCGCGGGGTGTCGTCGGGATCGTGCACGCTGAAGGACGCGATCAACGAGGCCATGCGCGATTGGGTCACGAATGTGCGGACGACACATTATTTGCTGGGGAGTGTGCTGGGGGCGCACCCCTATCCGACGATGGTTCGAGATTTTCATCGGGTGATCGGGCGCGAGGCGCGGGCGCAGATTCTGAAGGCTGAGGGAAAGTTGCCGGCGGCGATTATTGCTTGCGTGGGCGGGGGATCGAACTCGATTGGGATCTTTTACGATTTTCTGAATGACAAGAAAGTTCGGTTAATTGGAGTGGAGGCTGGAGGGCGCAGCGAGGCTTTGGGCGATCATGCGGCGCGGTTTCGGGGAGGATCGCCGGGCGTGCTGCAGGGAACTTATTCGTACGTGCTGCAGGATTCGGGCGGGCAGATTGCACTGACGCATTCGGTGTCGGCGGGACTGGATTATCCGTCGATCGGGCCGGAGCACGCGGCGTTGCGGGATGCGGGGCGGGCTGAGTATGTGCCGGCTTCGGATGCCGAGGCGCTGGCGGCGACGACTCTTTTGGCGCGGACGGAAGGGATTATTCCGGCGCTGGAGTCGGCGCATGCCGTCGCCGAAGTGGTGAAGCGCGCACCTCGTATGAAGAAGTCTGAGATCGTGATCGTGAATGTTTCCGGGCGCGGGGATAAGGATATTGGGATTATGCGGGAGAATCTGAAACTCGATTGACGATTGTAGATTTCAGATTGCAGATTGAGAAACAGAGAGCGTCTTGGCTTTCGCGCTTGGCTGGTTGAGCGGGAGATCCTTCGCTTCGCCTGAAGGACGGCTACGCTCAGGATGACGATGTTGTTGCGGTTTTGAATCTGCAATCTGAAAATCATCAATCTGCAATCTTTTCTTATGCCTTTAACTTTTTACAAGAAGCCGGCGCTGGTGGTGTATGTGACTTGCGGGGATCCGGATCTCGCGACCACGCGGAAGATCGTGTTGGCGGCCATTGAGGCTGGGGCGGATGTGATTGAGTTGGGGGTGCCGTTCAGCGATCCGGTGGCGGATGGGCCAGTGATCCAGCGGGCCAGCGAGCGGGCGTTGAAGCACGGCACGTCACTCGCGCAGGTGCTGACTTTGGCTGCCGAGGTGCGGCAGCATGCGCAGTCTACGGGGCTCATTGTGTTTTCGTATTTGAATCCGATTCTGCGCATGGGGATGGAAAAATTCTGCAAGGTCGCGCGGGCGGCGGGCGTGGATGGGGCGCTGGTGACCGATCTGCCGGTAGAAGAAGCCGGAGAATATCTGCGGGCGATGCGCGGACATGATCTGGCTCCGGTGTTTCTGGCGGCGCCGACTTCTCCGGACGAGCGGTTGAAGCGGATCGCGGGCGCCTCGCGGGGATTTGTGTATGCGGTGTCGCGGACGGGCGTAACGGGTCAGCGCCAGTCGTTGGCCGAAGATGCGCAGAAGTTGGTGAAGCGGTTGCGACGCGTGACGAAATTGCCGGTGGCGTTGGGATTCGGGATTTCTACGGCTGCGCAGTTTGATGAGGTTGGTTCATTTGCCGATGCGGTGGTCGTGGGAAGTGCGATCGTGGAGACGATTGAGAAGAATCGGGGGCGCGAAGCGGCGGCGGTTGGGGAATTTGTAAAGGGATTGATTAGTTCTCAGGCAGTTGCAGTGTATTGAGGAATCCGGCGAAGTCAAAATCCCCACATCTTGCGCAAACACCGCGCGAGTTGTGGGGCACCCGGTGCAGAGGTAGTATCCAGGGCTCTTATGGACATCGAAGATTGGCGAAAGAAAATTGATGAGCTGGACCAGAAGCTCGTGCAGCTCTTGAGCGAGCGGGCTCGGGCTGCGGTGGAGATTGGGAAACTCAAGCGGAATACTTCGATGCCGATTTATGAGCCGGATCGTGAGCGGATTGTGTTTACGAATGTGCAGGAAGTGAATCCGGGGCCGTTGCCGGGGCGGGATCTGGTGCGGATTTACGAGCGCATCATTGATGTGATGCGGAATATTCAGAAGGAAGAGATTGTGACGAAGGGCGAGAAGGCGAAGGCGGAGACTGAGTTTGATTCGGAAGTGAACGATTGATAGTCGTGAGTCCTGAACCGCGAGGGTAGCGGTTTTTCTCATGACTCAGGGCTCGGAGCTAAGGACTTCTTATGATTGTGGCGATGCAGGAAGGCGCGGATGAGGGGCTGATTCAGCAGGTGATTGAACACCTGGTGAAGATGGGATTTGAAGTACACCGCTCGACTGGGGCGCGGATGACCGTGCTTGGGGCGGTGGGGTCGGGGATTGATTTTGACATTCGCATTCTCGAGTTACTGCCGGGGGTGCAGGAAGTCCACCGGATAAGTTCTCCGTACAAACTGGCGGGACGAAGTTTTCGTCCGGAGGGGACGATCGTCAAGCTGCCCAACGGGATCGACGTAGGCGGGAACGAAATTGTGGTGATGGCCGGGCCGTGCTCGGTCGAGACGCGCGAGCAGATTTTCTCTACGGCGGAAGCTGTGGCGAAGGCTGGCGCGAAAGTGCTGCGGGGCGGGGCCTTCAAGCCGAGGAGCTCTCCGTATTCGTTTCAGGGACATGGGGAAGATGCGCTGAAGCTCCTGCGGGAGGCGGGAGAGAAGTTCAATCTGCTGGTGATCAGCGAAGTGATGGAGATTTCGCAGATTCCGATGATGCTGCCTTACGTGGACATCCTGCAAGTGGGCGCGCGCAACATGCAGAATTTCAATTTGCTGCGCGAACTGGCGAAGGTGCGAAAGCCAGTGCTGCTGAAGCGGGGGATCGCGGCCACGTTTGAAGAGTTGCTGCTGTCGGCGGAATACATCATGGCGGGCGGGAACTACGACGTGATTCTGTGCGAGCGCGGGATCCGTACGTTTGAAACATACACGCGGAATACGATGGACATTTCGGCGATCCCGATCATTCACAAGTTGTCGCATCTGCCGATGACGGCTGATCCGTCGCACGGGACGGGGCGTCGCGACAAAGTTGCGCCGATGGCGCGGGCGTCGGTGGCGGCGGGAGCGGATGCATTGCTGATTGAAGTTCATTGCGATCCGAACAAAGCGTGGTCCGACGGGGCGCAGTCGCTGTTTCCGGAGCAGTTCAGCAAACTGATGGATGAGTTGAGGATGATTGCGCCGGCGGTGGGACGGAAAATTTGAATTTTGTATTTGGTAATCGGGTAATTTTGTAATTTAAAAGTTTCTGGGTATTCGCATTTAAATTACCCGATTACAAGATTACCCAATTACCAATTTTTTATGGCGATTCGGCAAATCACGATTATCGGGACGGGCCTGATTGGCGGGTCGCTGGGGCTGGCGCTCCGGAAGAAAAAGTTTGCTGGACGGATTATCGGGTGCGATCGCGAAGGGATACTGGAACGCGCGCGGATGCGCGGTGCAATCGACAGCGGCTCGCCGAATCCCGGGGACGCCGTGCATGGCAGCCAGGTGGTGGTGCTGGCGACTCCGGTGCTCGCGATTTGCGATCTGATTGAGCGGGTCGGGCCAGGGCTTTCGAGTCGGGCTTTGCTCACCGACGTCGGGAGTACGAAGGCTGCGGTGGTCGAGCGCGCGGTGAAGGTGTTCGGGAAGAATGCAGGGAAGAGATTTCTGGCGGGGCATCCGATGGCAGGAAAAGAGTTGAGTGGGGTCGATTATGCGGATGCTGATTTGTTTCAAAGGGCAGTCTGGTTCCTGACTCCTCTGCCCGGGCAAAATCTGTCGGGTGAAAACGTGCAGGACGGGTTGTTCGCCGAATTCCTCGGGTGGATTGATGCGATTGGGTCGCGAATCGCGGTGCTGCCGGCGGAGGAGCACGACCGCCTGTGTGGATGGATCAGCCATGTGCCGCAGATGATTTCGACGGCGCTGGCAGCGGCGCTGGTGGAGGAGTTTGGGGATGAGGCTCCGCTGCTGCCGGCTGGCGGGCGCGCGTTGCAGGAGATGACGCGGATTTCGGCGAGTCCGTATTCGATGTGGCGCGATATCGCGATCAGCAACAAGAAAAATCTTGAGGCCGCGCTGTGGAAAGTGGAACAGCGACTGGCGCACATCCGGGAAAACCTGGCGACGCGGGAATTGGCGGCGGAGTTTGAGCAGGCGCATTCCTTGCGGAAGGTGCCGGTTAAGAAACGGTAGGGGTTACAGCGGAATCTTCAAGCAGCTTTCTTGAGATCGTACCGGTCGCAGATTTTGTTGGCAGATTCCCACACTGTGTCGAATTCGCTCCAGTTGGGAACGACGATATGCAGCGTGAGCTCGCGTATCATCTCCTCCATCTTACGGTCGAATTCAGCCAGTGGTGACATGTTGTCCTCTATGCCCGAACTTGCAAGCGGGCTGCCATTCTGCGGGAGAAGGTTCCTCCGGTTGCTCTCCATCTGCAATATTTGACGCATTGGGAGCGGGTTTGGATGCGTCGTTGTGTCACAAGATTGTCAAGATTTGTCTCCGGCTTGCGTAAATTCGGGGCGAATTTGGCGGAGAGTGTCTGCGTAGTGAAATTCGGTTAGAATTCTGACGCTATGAATAAAGTTGTGGCCAATGCGGATGAGGCCATCCGCGACGTGTTTGACGGCGCGACGATCATGATCGGGGGCTTCGGACTCGTGCGGCATGCCGGAGAATCTGATTCGGGCGCTGGCGCGCAAGGGCACGAAGAATCTGCGGACCATCAGCAACAACGTGGGGATCGACGGCGTTGGCAACGGGTTGCTGCTGGCGGCGGGGCAGATCGTGCATCACATTGGGACTTACGTCGGCGAGAACAAACTGCTGGAAGAGATGGTGCTGAACGGAACGATCAAGCTCGATCTCGTTCCGCAGGGAACGTTTTCGGAGCGGATTCGTGCGGGCGGGGCGGGGATTCCGGCGTTTTATACGCCGACGGGCGTGGGCACGATCGTGGCCGAGGGCAAGGAGACGCGCGAGTTTGACGGACGACTCTACGTGATGGAGCGTGGGCTTAAGGCCGACTTTGCGTTTGTGAAAGCGTGGAAAGGCGATCGCGAGGGGAATTTGATTTATCGGAAGACGGCGCGGAATTTTAATCCGATGATGGCGACGGCGGCGAAGGTCACGATTGCTGAGGTCGAGCATCTGGTGGAGGTCGGCGAGTTGGATGGGGACGCAATTCATACGCCTTCGATTTATGTGAAGAGGATTTTTCAGGGAGAGTTGTACGAGCGGAGGATTGAGCGGCGGACGGTGAGGAAGGGCTAGTACTCAGTACCCGGTACTCAGTACTCGGTACCCAGTACTCAGTTACTGCGCCAGCGTCATCGGGGACTCCTCTTTGGGTCCTTGGTTGCGCCGGAGAACAGAGGTCCTTCGACTGCGGTTTTGCTTCGCTTTCAGCGAAGCAAAATCCTCGCTCAGGATGACAGGTGGTGGGGGACGGGACACGACGAATGAATAAGCCTGGAAAAGATGTCGATAAGCGCGAGCGGATTGTGAAGCGGATTGCGCGCGAGTTGCGCGACGGGTTTTATGTGAACCTCGGCATCGGGATGCCCACGCTGATTGCGAATTATGTGCCTGCGGGGATGGAGGTCACGCTGCAGTCGGAGAATGGAATGCTCGGGATTGGGCCGTATCCGGTCGAGGGAACGGAGGATCCGGATCTGATCAACGCGGGTAAAGAGACCGTGAGCGAGATGCCGGGGACTTCGTATTTTTCGAGCGCCGATTCGTTTGCGATGATTCGCGGCGGGCACATTGATTTGAGCGTGCTGGGCGCGATGGAAGTGGATGAGACGGGGAGCATTGCGAACTGGATGATTCCGGGGAAGATGGTGAAGGGGATGGGCGGCGCGATGGACCTGGTAGCGGGCGCGCGGCGAGTGGTGGTGGCGATGGAGCATACGACGCGCGAAGGAGCTCCGAAGATTTTGAAGAAGTGCACGCTGCCGCTGACGGGAGTGCGCGTGGTCGACACGATTGCGACGGAGATGGCTTACATTCGCGTGACTCGAGATGGGTTGGTGCTTGAGGAAGTTGCGCCGGGATTGACAGCGGAGGATGTGCAGCGGGCGACTGAGGCGCGGTTGATTGTGAGTCCGGGGTTGAAGGTGATGGAGAGCTAAGTCGCCGTCGAAGGTTAATCATGCCTTATGGTGGAGTCATCGGAACCGTTGTTGGTCTCGCCGTTGGGGTTTGCGGATTTGTTGTCATGCGCGATCCTATGAAGTTGTCACTGTTGGCTCCCGGCGAAGGAGGCTACTACCAGAGGATGGTGCTCGATCGATGGTCTCGTATTCCGATGCGCCTGTTTGGACTGTTTATATCGCTGTTTGGACTGGGAATCTTCTCAGCTGCCTGCGCCGCTTTGCTGAAGGCGAGCATCATGAAGGCGTTGTCAGACGGGCTGATGGTCGAGATGGGGCTACTCTTTGCAGTCACATGGGTATCCGGTGCTGTCGCGTTCATGGTGCAAGCGATTCGGGGTCATGCTCTGGATTGGATTAAATTCCGTCAACGAGGTATCGAATTGGGTCCAATCGCGGTCGACCCTCCGGTAACGCCCGCGATGGTTCAGGAATCGAAGTTGTTTACGCTGGGCTTCTCGATCTTGCTAGCTGTCGCCGTCTTTGCAGCGATCTCTCGTCGCTAGTAAACGCAATCTGTTCCGCCTTTCGCCCCCGGCTGATTCACAGGTGACGCGTTACCCACGGCTTGCGCCGTGGGCTGCATTCTTTCGCCGCTTCGCGACTGGGACAGCCGAGGGCGGCTGTCCCCACATAAGACTACGGAATCTCAATCGAAATCCCCACGAAAGTCAAAATCCCCACATCTCGCGCAAACACCGCGCGAGTTGTGGGGCACCCGGTTCTTTCTGGCTTTCTGGCTGATCTATGCGGCGGCGATACGGCGGATCAGGTCTTCTTGTTCTTGCTTGCTTTCGGCACCGATGGTGAAGGCGTCGAGGACGCCGAACGACAGTGCAAATTTGATCCCTTCGTCCTGACGGTTGCGCAGAGCGCCCTGGCCTAGAATCTTCATTCCTACGACGGCCTTCCCGGCTGCTTTCATTTCTTTCAACACGCCAACGACCGTGGCGGGATCGGAGTCCATGAAGGCGCCGACCGGGTTAATGCGGGCCAGGTCGATTTCGACCCACGGACTCTTGGCGGCAGCGCGCAGGGCTTCGATTGTGTGGCAGGAGCAGCCGTGGGTGCGAATGATTCCCTTTTCTTTGGCTTCGGAGAGAACGTCCATCACGCCGCGGAATAGCGGTCGGTCCAGTCGGCTTCGGTGACGCAGTGCATCAGGCAGATGTCGAGGTAGTCGGTGCCGAGTTCGCGGCGGAAGCGGTCGAGATCGGCGCGCATGCCGGCTGCATCGCGCGCCCAGGTTTTCGTGAGCACCGTGACTTTGTCGCGCGGCACGTGCTTGAGCGCTTCGGCAACGTGAGGATGACTTCCGTAGGAGTCGGCGGCGTCGAAGAAGCGCAGGCCGTGGTCGTATCCATTGAGTAGAAGGGCGGCGAGGCCTTTGACGCCAAGCGCGGTCTGGTGCGAGTGATGTCCGGAGCCGACGGTGCCGGTGCCCATGGCGAGGCGGCTGGTCTTGATGCCGGTGCTGCCGAGGGTGACGGTGTCGTAGGCAGCGAATCTTGCGGCAGAGCGTTGTTCGGCGAGGCGTTGAGGATCGCTTTGGAGCTCAGCCAGGCAGCTCCGGCGGCGGTGGCGGAGCGAATCAGGAATTCGCGGCGATGCATGAGGGCCTCCTGACTAGTGGCGCTGCTATGAGGCTACACACAAGCGGGCAGCGAGGAGAGCTTAGCGGCGCGTCTTGGGCCGGACGCGGTTCAAATCCAAAATCTGGCTGGAACGGACGATTCCGGCTAGATCCTAAATGGCGCGGCCAGCAGGCGGAACGGGAGTGTGATGGCGAGGAAAATTACCTCGAGCACTCCGTGGACGGCCACGCCGACAATGCGGAACGGGAGCAGGAGCAGCCAGATGAAGGGATAAGCGATCAGCGCGAGCAAGGCCAGAGGCCAGCACAGGACGAACAGGATGCACCAGAGCAGGAACGTGAACATGGGAGACCTCCCTGGATTATTCTACGGAGCGGGAGGGTGGAATGTTCCGTGGGTGCGAGCGAGAAAGAAGCCGGCTTACGCTGGCGGCCGAGGGCGACAGTTCCCAGCATGATCGCCTCCTAACCCGCATATCCCTTCGCTCTCCGTCCTGAATTTATTCGAATTGTTTGCGGAAGGCGGCGAGTTGTTGCTGGACTTCGGAGAGATCTTCGCGGAGGCGGGAGACTTCGGCTTCCAGAGCGGTTAGCCGATCGGCTGGCTGGTTTGTGCCGACAGTCGCGGGCATGAGTGCCCGCGCCCCTTGTTCAACTTCTACGTCCGCGTACGGGCGGTTCGCCAGAGAACAGGTGCGTGTAGCGGGATTCTTTCGTGCCGGGCTGGCGGGGGAGGACTGCGAGCGAGCGGTGGTTCGCGCTGGGCCAGACGGTCGAGCGTGGAGACTACGTCGTCGAGTGCCTCGAAGTGATACATGCGGTCGGTGCGGCTGCGGAGTTCGCCGGGAGTTTGCGGTCCGCGGAGGAGAAGGACGCAGACGATGGCGATTTCGCGGCGGTCGAAGTTGAAGACTTCCTGCAGGCGGTGTTCGAACTTGGTGACGCGGCTGTCGGCGCCGCTGGCGGGGCCGGCCATGCGCTTCTCTTGCAGACTGGCGAGGGCGTCGCGGACGGCAGATTCGTCGAGCGTCATCACTGGGTCGCGGTTATTCTTCTGATTGCAGGCGTTGACCAGAGCGTTGAGCGAGAGCGGGTAGTAGTCGGGCGTGGTGATGTCTTTTTCGATCAGGGCGCCGAGGACGCGGGCTTCGATTTCGGTGAGGATACTGCATGTCGGGAGTTTCAATTTTACTTGCGAAAGAAAGAACTCACCACAGAGGTCACTGAGGAACACAGGGGAAAGTCAAAATCCCCACTCTCGTCGCACAAAGTGCGCGAGAAGAATGGGGCACCCTCGGGTTTCTCGACGACTTTTAGAACAGCGCGGTGGGGCGGCGCTTCCAGGACTTGCCTTTTTCTTGCGGCGATCTTTTCCATGTCGTTCACGTAGGCTCCGGCTTGGGTCAGGACGTGGTGCAGGTCGTTGCCGATGCTGATGAAGGTGAATCCTTTCTCCAGGAATTCGCCGACGCGGGCGGTGCCGAACAGGAAGAGGCCGAGGATTACGTTGTTCTTGCGCGCGTGCTCGACCAGCTTCTTCGTGGCGGCGTCGAGTTCGGGCGACGTGTACATGTGCGGGAACTCGTACTTGTCGTAGAGGCCCATCGACATGCAGAGATCGTTCTGGCCGAGGAAAAGAATATCGACGCCGGGGACGGCGGCGATTTCGGCGATGTTCTCGATGCAGGAGGCGGTCTCGACCTGCAGCGCGACGATGCCGTTCGTTGTTGAAGTTGCCGGCGTAGCCGAGCAGTCCGGCCTTGTTCATGCTGCGCTGCGGGAAGTAGACCGAGCGCGTGCCGACCGTGGGATACTTCGTGCAACTGACGGCCTGGCGCGCTTCTTCGGCGGTGTTGATGTAGGGAACGAGGACGCCGTCGGCGCCCATGTCGAGCGCCTGCTGGATGCCGGGGCGGTCGTCGTATCCGCCGACGCGGACCAGCGATTTGGCGCCACCGTTCGCAGATGCCGCTCAGCATGGCGGAAAGTTTTTCGTAGCCCATGGGGCCGTGCTGCGTGTCGACCAGCAGCCAGTCGTAGCCGCTGTGCGCGAGTTGTTCGGCCACGGTCGGGCTGTGGGCGTTCAGGAACAAGCCCATCTTGGGCTGTCCGGCGCGCAGTTGCTTCTTGAATTCGGATCCGCTGAGTGCGGGGTCGGGCATGGGAAATCCTCCTTGAAGTCGAATTGCGTAGTGTACCGCATGGGCGCGCGCGGGCGGCGAATGTGCAGTTAATTTTTTGTCGAGGTGTGACCCGGGGACAGGAGTCGAATTCCGCGGTATAGCACGACTCTCGCTCTCGCGAGATCGGAATTGACAAGTTCCGTGCGGGACGCCTATAGTCTTCTGACATGCGAGGAGATTCGTATGCGGTTACTTTTGAACTGGATTCTGAGCGCGCTGGCGGTATGGATTGTCGCGCAGGTGGTACCGGGATTTCCGTGAGCGGAGTAGCGGCGGCGCTGATCGCGGCGCTGGTCATCGGGTTCATCAACGCGACCATTGGCGCTGCTGCTGAAGATTATCACCTTTCCGTTGACGCTGCTGACGCTTGGGCTTGTTCTGGTTGGTGATCAATGCGCTGATGCTGGAACTGGCGTCGGCGCTGCTGGCGCCGGGATTTCAGGTGCGCGGATTCTTGGCGGCGTTTATCGGCGCGATTGTGCTGAGCCTGGTGAACATGGTGCTGAAGGGGATTGTGATGCCGCCGAAGGACAGGCGCGATGATCTCGATCCGCATAGCGTCGCTAAGCCAAAAGGCCTTCACTGCAGTCGCTAAGCCGGCTCCGTCAGAGTGTCGGCTTCTGCTGCGATGCGCTCCCGGAGTCGACTTTCTTCGCGGCTTTATCGCCTGCCAGTCTTCTTTCGTGAGAACTCGTCCCAGATTGCTGAATTCTCCTGCGCCTTGCAGGAATTCGCCGCCGTCCATGCGGATGACTTCGCCGTTGATGTAGCGCGGAGCCGTCGCTCACCAGAAACGCGGCGAGGTTGGCCAACTCTTCGACCGTGCCGAAGCGGTGCAGCGGGTTGCGATCGAGCGCGATGCGCTTCGAGTTCCGGACGCGGCAGAACGCGGGAGAAACGCGCCTTGCGTGGGAATTGGGCCGGGAGCGATGGCGTTCATGCGGATGCCGCGATTGCCCCACTCGACGGCGAGGCTGCGCAGTGAGGGCTTCGACTCCGGCTTTGGAGACGGCGGACGGAACGACGTAGGCCGAGCCGACCGGCGCGTAGGTGGCGGAGATGCTGAGGACCGTGCCGGCGTGTGCCGGCTTGAGCCAGCGGCGTCCGCAGGCCATGGTGCAGTGCAGCGTGCCCATGAGCACGATGTTGATCACGGATTCCAGGCGCGCGGGGAAAGTTCTTCGGTGCGGGCGATGAAATTTCCGGCGGCGTTGTTGACCAGGATGTCGAGCGGGCCTTCGTTCCAGATGGAATCGATCATCGGCTCGACGGCGTCGAGGTTGCGGACGTCGCATGGGATGGCGTGGATGGGTCCTTTGGCGCGGAAGTTCGGCGGCGGTTTCTTCGAGGACTTCTTCGCGGCGGCCGCAGATGTAGACCGTCTGCTCCGAGTTCGAGGAAGCGTTGCGGCCATGCCTTTGCCGAGGCCGGTGCCGCCGCCGGTGATGAGGATGCGCTTGGAGTGGAGAAGATCGGGACGGAACATGAGGCCTCGATTGTGTAATTGGGAAATTTAGTAATTGTGTAATTGGAAAATCCTGACAGCGCTTGTCTGCCAATTCAAATTACACAATTACGCAAATTACACAAATTACTCAATCTCGCACGCGACGCGAAATCCGTAGTCGGCATACTGAAATTCCGGCGGGATGCTGGAGCGGGCGGAGCAGCGGGCGACTTTGATGTGATGGCGCCAGGATCCGCCGCGGGAAGATTTGCGCGGCTTGCCGCTTGCTCGGGGCCGCGCGGATTGCGCTCCGGCGAGAGCGGCGTAATAGTTCGGATCGTACCAGTCGCTGCACCATTCGTGGACGTTGTCGCCGATGTCGTAGAGGCCGAAGGCGTTGGGCGCGTAGCGTCGCGACTGGCTCGGGGCCGGTCTGCCAGCGCGTGGCGTAGTCGGGAAGCGATTGCGGCGGCTCGTCGCCCCAGGGGAAATTGCTTTTGTTCGAGGCCGCCGCGGGCGGCGCGTTCCCATTCGGCTTCGGTCGGCAGGCGGTAGCGCGGCCGGTCTGCGAACTCAGCCATTCGCAGTAGCGGTGCGGCTTCGTGCCAGGAGACTCCGGTGACGGGTTGCTGGGGATGATTGAAATTTGGATCGTTCCAGAACGGCGGCGGCTGCCGTTGATGTCGCGCGCAGGAATCGTTCGTATTCTGCGTTCGTGACTTGCGTCGCGGCGAGGAGGAAGGCGTCGATCCAGACGCGATGGATGGGGCGTTCGCAGTCCTGACCGGTGTCGGAGCCCATGAGGAACCAGCCCGCGGGGATTTGGATCGAGGGCCGGTTCGAATCGCCAGAGCTTGAGATTGCGGCTGCGTAGATGTCATGACTTGTCGCCGCGCGTCTGCAAGGGTTAAAGTTTACCAGCGTCGATGGTGGGAGGGTCGAAGATGGCAGGGAAGAAACTGAGGTTCAAAGCGAAGATCCAAGGGAAAGAGGCTGGAGTAGTGTCGGCAATTACTCCACCGGTCGACGTACCCGGAGTTTTTTGGGACGCGCGGGCGAGTCCCGGTGCGGGGAACGATCAACGGGTTTCCGTTCCGGTCGTCGTTGATGCCCATGGGCGGCTGCCACATGATGCCAGTCAACAAGGCTCTGTGCTCGGGCGCGGGCGCGAAGCCGGGCGACACCGTCGACGTCGTGATGGAACGGGATGAGGAAGAGCGCACGGTAGAGGTTTCGCCTGAGCTTGAGAAGGAGTTGGCCAAGAGCAAGAAAGCCCAGGAACGATGGGAGAGGCTGGCATTCACGCACAAGAAAGAGATGGCGAATTCGATTCGTAATGCGAAGCAGGAAGAGATGAAGAAGCGGCGGCTGGCGAAGGTCATGCTGGTGTTGAAGACCGGAGCGAAGTGGACGGGGTGAAAGCGATCAGCTGAGCAACAGCCAAAATCTCTACCACCAGAGGACCACAGAGGAAGAGTTAGGGATTGCGTAGTCGTTGCGCGACTTCGGCGATGTTGTTTTCCTGGAAGAGGCGGATCGCGCCGATGCCTACGGCTCCGGCAGTCGAGGCAGGAGCGGGCGTTGTTCAGGGTGATTCCGCCGAGGGCGAGCACGGAGATATTTGCCCGGCAGGCTTCGCGAAGAAGAGTCAGTCCCGCAGGAGTTGCGCCTTTCTTTTCGAAGACGGGAGCGAAGACAGCGAAGGTCGCTGCGTTCGCCGCGGCTTGGGCTACTTCTGCTGGGGAGTGACAGGAGACTGCGATCAGCGGTTCTCGTAGTGAGTTTGCGGTGGGGAGCGCTCGCGCTACACGAACCTTTCCATATGGCTCTGACTTCTTGTGGGGAGATGTCGTCGGAGCGGAGGTGGACGCCGTCGGCTTCGGCGGCCAGCGCGACGTCGGTGCGGGAGTTGATGAGGAGGGCGGTTCTCAGTTCCGGGTTCTCAGTTCTCAGTTTTGCGATGATGCTTGCCGCTTCTTTCGCCAGCGATTCCAGGTCACGCGGGTGAAGATCTTTTTCGCGAAGTTGGATGTAGTCGACGTCCGGCGCGGGCGGCTTCGGAGATTTTTTCCAGGAGACGGCGGCGGCGGGTGCGTTCGTCGGCGGCGAATGCGGTGCGGTCGGTGATGTAGTAGAGGAGGCAGCTCTCAGGCATCAGCTTTCAGCTAGCAACGCCACCAGGCTAAAGCCCGGAATCTCAGAAGCGATCTGACGCGGCGCTGAAGCGCCGCTCTTTCACCAGAATCTTAAACGAAATTTCGCGGACTCTCCTCCCACCTACGGTCTGGTCTTCGCGATCTCTGGCAGGACTTCGCCTTCCTTCTTCGGCGTGCCGCCCAGGTGGTATTTCGTCAGGCCGTCGCGCAGGAATTCGAAGGCGTCTTCCGGAGTATCGACGATTTTGAACTGGTCGAGGTCCTCTGGGGAGATCGTGCCGGCATCGACAAAGGCCTGGAAGTTCATGATGCGGTTCCAGTATTCGCTGCCGTAGATGACGACCAGAATCTTTTTCGCCAGTTTGTCGGTTTGGGCGAGGGTGAGGATTTCGAAGAGTTCGTCCATGGTGCCGAAGCCGCCGGGGAAGATGACCAGCGCTTTGGCGAGATAGGCGAACCAGAATTTGCGCATGAAGAAGTAGTGAAACTGGAAGTTCAGCGACGGAGTGATGTACTGGTTCGGATTCTGCTCAAAGGGGAGCTGGATGTTCAGGCCGATGGTCTTGCCTCCGGCCTCGTGGGCGCCGAGGTTGGCGGCTTCCATGATGCCGGGGCCTCCGCCGGTGGTGACGACGAAACGGCGGCGGCGCGCGGGAATCTGGATCGACCACTCCGTCAGCATGTGGGCGAGCCGGCGGGCGTCTTCGTAGTAGCGGGCCATATCGACGGCGGCCAGGGCGCGCTTCAGATCCTTTTCGAGTTCGGCGGCGGGCGAGGCGGCGCTGTTCTTCTTGATCGTCGGCGAGCGTTCTTCGCGGCGTCTTTCGCGTCCCTGAAAACGGGCGGAACCGAAGAAGACGACGGTGTCCTGAATCTGCTCGCGGCGAAAGCGGGCCAAGCGGTTCCTGATATTCCGACAGGATGCGCAGAATGCGTCCGTCGGGACTGTTGAGGAAAGGTTCGTTCTGATAGGCGACGGGCGCGGATTTGAGATGTGTCAGTCATGTAAGAACTCACAATCGGAAATCGGGCCTGAGTGCCGCGGCATCAGAATACCGGAGCGGAGCGTTCTCGGGGAATGGTTCGCCGGGCACTCCGGGCAGATCGCCGGCTACTGTTGCTCGTGGTAGTGGAGCGCCTCCCAGAAACCAATCCAGATGTCGAGCAGGCCCAAGCCGCTACAGATGCCGCGGAAGAAGCCGTTGGCGACGAGGTGACGCAGGCCGGGAAACGTAGAGCAGCAGGTAGTTGTCGGTCCACTCCGGCGTCCAGGGCAGAATGATCAGCAGCACTCCTGCGACCGCACTGATCAGGACAAAGAGAAAGACGGAGATGCGGTGCATCCAGAGCTGAACGCCGCTCGGGCTTGAGGGTTGAGGGGACTCGGCGCATCGAGAAGCGCAGTGTCGCGCCTCGGTTTGTGGCGGCGATTCTGCGGCGCATCGTCGGGAGGCGCCGGACAACGGGGTGGGGTCAGTCATTCCTCTGAAGCCCGAGCCTTTGAACCCCAGCGATTGGAACCCGAGCATGGTGCTCCAATGCGTGGCTCGGGCGAGAGAAAACGATCCGACGTGCGAGGAAGATGCCGCGAGGAAAAGATTGGGGACTGAACCCATCGGCCTATTCTACGACTTCAGGGCCTTAATGCGCTCGGCGACGTCGCGATAATCAATGTTGCTGCCGTAGACGTCCATGAAATGCTTGAGCGCAGACGGTTTGTCGCCCGCGGTCTCGTAGGCGGCGGCCAGTTCGTAGTGAAGCGCCACGCGAGTCTCCCCGTCAATGCCGGGAACTTCGAGTGCCTTGTCGTACCAGCGAACGGCGGCCTCGGGCACGCCCTTTTCGAGGAAGCATTGAGCCAGCCAGGTGTAAGTCTGCATGATCTGCGGGAAAGGATGTCCGCGATCGAACGACTGGCAAGCCTTCTGAAGTTCTCCGATGGCCTCGTCGAGCAGTCCCATTTCACGGAACGCGATGCCGAGATTGTAGTGCGTCTCGGGATCTTCGTCGGCGGAGGCGACATCGGCTTCCAGATCCTGCTTGAGTTCGCCAAACATCTCGGCGAGATCGACTCCGGCTTCGTCGCCAAACGGACAGACTTGGCGGCAGGGGCGGGAGGCGCGGGCGCGTGCGGAGCAGGGATCGCGGACAGCGGCTTGGGCGCCTCGACTGGCGGCGCGGGCCAAACTGGAGCGGGTGCACTCTGCTGCTGCGGCGCCATGTGTGTCGAAGCCGAAGTGGATGCAGCAGCGCTGGCAGCCATCGGCGGAATGACTCTAGGGGCCGCGACGGGCGGTGCGACCGGAGGTTTAGGTGCGGCCTTGGCGACTACCGGAGCGGCGGGCTGCGGTTCGGGCACAGGCGCAGCCTTCAGGAAATCTTCTCCGAGAGATGCCTCGATGTCGGCGACAAACTCTCCCAAAACCGGGGCAGGTTGCGCGGCAGCGACGACTGGCTCGGTGTGTGCAGCGGGAGCATGCGCGGGCTTGCGGCGGGTTTCGTCACCGCGGGCGCCTCAGGTTTCACCACCACAGGCGCCGCGGCCGGCTTGGTCACGGTGCCGGGCAGGAAGCCATCGCCCAGCGAAGACTCGAGATCGCTGACAAATTCTTTGAGAACGCCTGGCTCCGGTTCCGGTTCCGCTTCTGGCTCGGGAGCCACTGGCGCAGGTTGGTGCTTTTTAACAGAAACTGGTGGTGCCGGAGCAGCGGCCACGGGCTCAGGCTCAGGCTCGATCTCGACAGGGATTTCCGCGACGATCGGAAGCTCTTCGACGACGGGAGCTTCAGGCTCGACCGCCACCGGCTCTTCAGCGACCGCTTCCTCGACCGCGACGGGAGCTTCTTCCTCGACCTCAACTTCCATCGACGGAATGTCTTCTGCAACAAGCTCTTCAACCACGGGCTCTTCGGCGGCAGGAACTTCTGCTTCGGCGGCAGCCTGGGTTGCAGCCTCAACCTCCGCGCGAAGTTCGGCGATCTTGGCTTTGTCGCCGGTTAAGGTCTGGAGCTTGGCCAAAGCCGCCATCGCCTGCTCAGGCATGCTGTGAGCGATATAGAAACGGATCTCTTCGACTGCTTCGTCAATCTTGCCGGACTCGGTAGCCTCGACTCCCGCGCTCGCGCTGGCAACCTCGACCTTGGCGGGTGCGGGCGCGGGTTCATCGGCTTCGACGGTAAGAGTGTCGTCCCATTCCGAAGAAAGATCGATTTCCGCGGACGCCGCCTCAGGCTCGGCGGAAGCTGCAGCGGATTCATCGACCACAGCAAACTCGGGTTCGTCGGCTGACTCGACCGTGATCTCTTCCGCAGGTTCTGCCGCGGTGGGCCAGGGCGAAGCGGCCTCGACAACAGGAGCAGGCGCTTCTGCGGCTTCAACTTCGTGAGTCGCGCTGGCCTCAACCGGAGCTTCATCCACAGAAAATTCCGGTACCGCGGCGTCCGCTTGATCCGACTGAGGAGTCGCATCGAGGAAGATGTGCTCTTCTTCCGCAGGAGCGCCGATTGCGGGAATGGTGGAACGCTCCTCATAGCGGTCGGCCAGTTCGCCGTAGCGTGTGGCTTCCTCAGGATGGTCCGCGTCGGAATAAACAGTTTGCAGAGTGCGGCAGCACAACGCGGCTTCGGCAAAGCGGCCAGCGCGCGTATGCAGGGCAGCGAGACGCTGGTTGAGGCGCAAGATCGTTCGGCGCCATCGGCAGCGCACCGACCAGAGGGCCGAGGGCCTTGGCCGGCATGTTGTAAGAAATGAAGAGTTCGGCGTCGGTGAGAGCGGAGCGGATGGCGAGCGCGACTTCGTCGGAATAATGCTGATGAACCGACGGCGCGGTGGCTTCCAGATCGTCGATGAGAACGACCGCTTCTTCCGGAGTGATGAGTTTGGTGCCCGTCGTGCCGCTGAGCTGGCTGACCACCTGCTGATAGTTCTGCATGTGCAGGGTGTTCTGCGGTTCGATCGGTAGCCAGCTTTTGATAAAGATCGCGGGCGCGGGTCAGGTCGCCCGACTGCACGCTGGCATGGGCCAGCAGTTCGATGCACTTCGCTGACGTGAGTGTTCTCGCCGGCTTTGTTGAACAGGTCGAGCAGTTTCTGCAGGGAATCCGGGATTCTCGCGGACATGCCCGATGATGCTGTGCAGGTGCTCAAGCACCTTGTCTGAATTTTCCGCCAGCAGACGTTCGGCGTGCTGGTCGTAGACCTGGAGCGCATTCTCGTATTGGCCGGCCTGCATGAGCGCATCGGCGAAGCTCGAGATGGCCGTCAGATCGTTGTGCACCGTCAGCAGCTTGCTGGCGACGGTTCCGGCCTCCGAGAGCTGGCCCGTCTGCAAATAAGCCTTGAGCAGATCGCGCAGGCCATCGGGATTGGAATCGATGTCAGGGACTTTGGAAAGAGTGGCAACGGCTCCGGCTGCGTCACCGGACTCGACCATGTTCTTGCCTTGCATCAGCAGCGCATAAGCGTTGCCCGGATCGAGCGTCAGCATGCGCTGCAGAACTTCTTCGGCGGCGGTGAGCGATCCCCGGGAGCGCAGGCTTTCGGCCGCAGCAGAGAAAATCTGCCAGGCTTCGTTCTTCTTGCCGAGGCGAATGTAGACTTCCGCCAGGCGAACCCGCATGGTGCTGTTTTCCGGATCCATCTCCAGAATCTTCTGGAAGATGCGGACGGCGTTTTCGAGTTCACCGGCTTTGAGGAATTCTTCGGCGACCTGCAGGTACTGGGCGCGGGCGTCGTTGAACAGGCCCTGCTGGGTGTAGAGTTCGGCCAGCTTCAGCAGGCTCTCAAGCGAAGGCTTGAGCTTGCTGATCTTCTTGTACATCGCGATGGCCTTGACCGTGAAACCCTGGCTGGCATAGGCATCGCCTACAGTCTTGAAGCAGTCGGTGGCTTTGTCGACTTCGCCGAGGCGCGAGTAAAGGTCGCCGACGGTGTTGGTGACAGTGAGGTCCTTGGCATCGTTCTTCAGGACCTTTTCGTACTCGGAGATGGCGTTCTGAAGCTTGCCCTGCTGGACATACTTCTCCGCATTGGCGAGAACTTTCTGTTTGTTGAACCCGAACAACGCCATAAGAGTACGAACTCCAGCAACCTGGTCTTAGTAAAACCCACCGGGAAATCGGTCCCGGGTACATGTCGCAAAGGTCATGTCATCGTATCGGCAGATGGACTGACCGGACAAGGCCAATTGTACTTCTGGAAGTCATGAACCGCATGGTTACCAAGGGTTACCGAAAGGGAGTGTACGAGTGGGTTACCAAGGGAATCACGGGGAGCGTGACCTCCGAGGGCTTCGCCGGCTGTCAACTTACGAGTAGCCCGTCAGAACGAAGCCGCTGGCGCGGCGGACGCTGCCGCGTGGGTGATGTCAGCAGTTGTGTGATTCTTGCCCTCAGATAAATTGTGGGTCACAAGGAGGTGTCCTGTGACCCATCTACGCAAAATGATGCTGGAAGAACTCCAGCGACGTCATTACTCTGAGGCTACCACACAGCGTTACATTCGCTTCATCGAGCGGTTCGCCCAACACTTCCACTGCTCGCCCGATCGCCTGGGACCGCAGCACATCCGCGAGTACCAAGCCCAGCTCTTCACCCTGCACAAACTGACTCCCGGTTCGGTGACCAACCATCTCTGCGCCCTGCGCTTTTTCTACATCCAGACGCTCAAGAGGCCCTGGAGCATCGCCGACACTCCCTATCCCAAGAAGCGCTATCGCCTGCCCACCATTCTCAGTCAGGAAGAAGTAGCACAGCTCATCGATGCCGCGCCCACTCCCTTCTATCGCACCATTTTGATGACCCTCTACGGCACCGGCGCGCGCCGCACCGAGCTCACGCGATTGAAGGTCAGCGACATCGATAGCCGACGCATGGTCGTGCACATTCAAGACGGCAAAGGTCGGCAGGACCGCGACGTCATGCTCAGCCCCGTCCTGCTCGAGGAACTGCGCTCTCATTGGCGACGTCTGCGCAAAAAGTCCGTCTGGTTATTTCCCGGCAACCGCTGGCACAGCGGTGATCACCCCACGGATGACAAGACGCCCTACCACGCGTGTGTCGAGGCCGCCCGCCGCGCCGGGATTAAGAAACGTATCTATCCCCACATGCTCCGCCATTGCTTCGCCACCCACTTACTCGAAGCCGGCGCCGACCTGCACACCATCCAGATCCTCTTAGGTCATCACGATCTGAAAGAGACCGCTCGCTATCTCCACCTCTCGCAACGGCACTTGCATGCCACGCCCAGTCCGCTGGACGCGCTGGTGCTGAAGAAAGGCAGGTCGTCCGAGGAGGAGTAGATGAGTCAGCCACGGTTTGAGGTGGCCGACATTATTCGCAGTGCAGGAGCAGACTTCATCGCGCGCAACCGTCGCTGGCTCCGCTGGACCCACCTTAAGGTCCTCCGGGCCATCGCGCGCTGTCGCACCGCCGCTCTCGGCGGCCACATCGATGAGTGCACCCACTGCGGACATCGTGCCACCATCTCCTACAACTCGTGTCGCAACCGGCACTGCCCGAAGTGTCAGACCAGCGGGCGCGAACGCTGGATCGCGGCGCGTCGTCGTGAACTGCTGCCCACGCCCTACGTCCACGTCGTCTTCACCCTGCCGCCGCAACTGGCTGCGTTGGCTCTGCAGAACAGGAAACTCATCTACGGTTTGCTGCTTCGCACCAGCGCAGAAACCCTGCTGGAGGTCGCGCGCAATCCTGCCCATCTCGGAGCCGAGATCGGCTTCTTCAGCGTGCTCCATACCTGGAATCAGAAACTCCAACTTCATCCCCATGTCCACTGTGTCGTTCCCGCCGGCGGACTCTCCCGCGATCACGCCCGCTGGATTCGATCCCATCCACGCTTCTTCCTCCCCATCGCCATTCTACGGCGCGTGTTCCGCGGCAAGTTCGTCGCCGGCCTGAAGTCGGCCTTCGAACGCCGTCAACTGCACCTGGCCGGAGAACTCGCGCCGCTCACCCATCCCAAGTTCTTCGCTGCCTGGCTGCGTCCGCTCTTCCGCAAAGATTGGATCGTCTACTCCAAACCACCCTTCGGCGGACCCGAGTACGTCTTGCACTACCTGGGCCGCTACACCCATCGCGTGGCCATCTCCAACCATCGCCTGGTCTCGTTGGCCGACGGCCAGGTTACTTTTCGCTGGCGTGACTCCGCCGACCACAATCAGCAGAAAGTGATGACTCTGGCGCGCGATGAGTTTCTCCGTCGCTTCCTACTTCATCTGCTCCCCAAGGGCTTCGTCCGCATCCGCCACTTCGGCTTCCTCGCCAACCGAAGGCGCGCCGCTCTCCTGCCACGGTGCTTCGCCGCTCTCCGCGCCACTCCACCAAAAAACGAATGGGAAACTTCGACCGCTCCTACCGCGCACCCGCTCTGGCGCTGTCCCAAGTGCGGCGGACCGATGGCCGTCGTCGAACGATTCACAGCGGCACAACTCCAACTCCGTTCTCCACCGCTCCTGGCCCCGGCTGCATGAAATCACTCGCCCACACACTGCACTGCCGGCGCGCTGCAGAGCGTCTCGCCGAAGTGTGTCTCCCTTACCTCCGGACATCTTCTTCCTGTCCTCGCCTAGGTTCACTTCGGCCCTCGCCTCGTCTTTGCACAGCTGCCTCAGCTCCTCCTCCGCCGGCCTTGACGACTCCCGCGAACTTCTACACCCCTCCCTCGCTCCATTCAATTTCCATAGGTTCCGCGTCCGCCGCGCCAGCGGCTTCCTTCTGACGGCTTTTTCGAACGCGACGCCTCACACCTTCTTTCAGCCTGAAGCACTCATCCCGGCGTCGCGTCCGAAAAAGCACTAGCGTGACTCGGCCGGAGCCATGTCGGCATTCCGTTGAGTTAGCTCTTAACCCGAGGGCTCGGAAATCTCTTCCAGCGCGCATTCAGCGCGCGGTGCCCCCCTAGGGTAGGAGTGATATTGAAGACATCAAGACCCGACGGGGCGCAATTCACCAGATGGAGTAGGCTAAGCGACTAATTGAATCTTGCGTTGCTCGGTGTAGATATTGTATCGCCCGAATTGCGCACTTGGGCTTGGAATGGCGTCAGCGCCCATCAACCCGAGCCTTGAAGGTGAGACTCCGTCTGCCGGGGTTGCGGGACTCCTGCGCCTGGCGGGCAAGAGCGCTTCGGGTTCCTCCACCGATGATTCTTTGGAGTCCCAGCAAGAACCATCGCAGCCGAACACGTTTCAGACGTTACTAGGATTCTTGGCGCTGCATGAGCAGGTGCGCACGAGGATAACCCTGGAAACTCAACAACCCAGGGACGATGGGACTGTTCCCGAGGTGGAGTTTGAAGAAGGAGCGCAGTTCACTCTGGATGAGGTGCTTCAACTCGTCGCAGACAGAGCCGTGGAGATCACTCGCGCGGACGGCCTGGCGATTGCTCTGGCAGAAGACAACGAGATTGTTTTGCGGGCGGCGGCGGGCACGGTCCGGCCCGACTTGGGCGCGCGCATCGACCGTGATTCGGCCTTTTCCGGGGCCTGTTTTCGCACGGCCCGGATCGTGAGCTGCGACGACACCGAGACGGATGCACGAGTCAACCGGCAGGCGTGCCAGCGCTTGGGCGCACGCTCCATGGTCGCGGTGCCGCTGTGCGGGCAGAGGGGCAGGATTGGCTTGCTGCAGGCGTTTTCAGTGCAACCGTTCGGATTCGACGACAGCGATATCCGCAACCTAACCCTGCTGGCTGAATGGGTGATGGGAGCGCTCACGCGGGAAGATGAGGACCGCTTTGCACGGTCCGCGCAGGTCGCGGCCACGAAGTTGGAAGCGGCGACAAGTGAGCCAGAAGCCTTGCCCGTCGCTGAACCCGAGATGCCAGCGGAGGAACCGGCTGGCCTGACCCGACGGCCTGGCATGTTGGTTCCGCTCGTGTGCATCGTCATTGCCTTAGGACTAGCGGGAGCAGTCTGGTGGAAGCTGAAGCCGTCGCAGTTCGCCGACAAGAAGGTGCGGACGGAAAATACGGAGCCGAAGCCGATGGGCACCGCGGCGGAGGACGCGCCGGCTGCTCCATCTGCCGGGACGGCAGCGAATCCCGCCAACACCCATCCGGGCGAGACTTCCAATGGGAGCCGGACGACCAATGCATCTGCCACACAGGGGGAATTGTCGAAGTTTCCCATGGTCACCGGAATCCAGCACTGGTCGTCGACGGATTCGAGCACGGTGGTTCTCAATCTTGAAGATCAGGTGCAGTATGAGGCGCACCGCCTGGCCAATCCTGATCGCATCTATTTCGATCTGCACGATACGCAGCTGGATCCCAACCTGGCATGGAAATCAATCGAGGTGGACGATGCACTGCTCAAATGCATCCGCGTGGCTCAGCCCGTGTCAGGCATGACCCGCATGGTGCTGGAAACGAAGGCCAGGACAGATTTCTCGGTGAGCCTTGAGCCGAATCCTTACCGGTTGGTGGTCGAAATACGCCAGGTGAGGGCGAGTCCCAAGGGCACGGTGAATCCGTTCCCGAATGCAACCGAAGCGGAGAAGAATAATCTACCAATCCTGGTTCCAGCGCCGACCCAGGAGGATGTGCAACTGCACCGGCGTGTGCCCAAGATGCGCATCGTGGTCGATGCGGGCCACGGTGGTCGGGACCGTGGCACGGTGGGTCGCGACGGCTTGCTCGAAAAAGATCTGGTGCTCGAGATTGGGCAGAGGCTGGGCATGTTGCTCGAACGCCGATTGGGAATGGACGTAATCTACACGCGCCAGGATGACAGCTATATTGCTCTGGACGAGCGCGCCAGCATCGCCAATCAGGCGCAGGCCGATCTATTCGTTTCCGTGCACGCCAACTACAGCGATTTTCCCTCGGCGCGCGGGGTGGAAACGTACTACTCAAACTTCTTCACAGTGCCGGTTTCAAAAGATGTGGATGTGCGGCCAGAAGAAGGCAGTGCCAGGAATGCGGTGACAGCATCACTTTCGCCTGCTGACTTGCAAGAGCGTGTTGAGCAGTCGCGAAGGCTGGCGGAGAGTGTGCAGCGCTCCCTGTACGGGACACTGTCGGCGCAGAATCCGGGTCTGCGCGACCGCGGTATCAAGAAAGCCAGCTTCGTAGTGCTGACGGAAAGCGCGATGCCGGGGATCTTGGCGGAAGTTTCGTTCGTCAGCAGTCCCACCGACGAGCAGAAGTTGCGCAGCGATGGCTACCGCGAACAGGTTGCCGAAGCGCTGTACAAAGGCATTGCACGCTATGCCGCCAGCTCCCACGGCATCAAGGTCGCGAGCGCGCGACGATAGTGTGCAACCGCGAAAGCACTAGTGCGACAACGCTCAGGGCGAAACTGTCAGCCACCCGAAAACTGACATCCTGCACAAAAAAGTGAAGCGCCCATTCCTGCATCCCCTCTAGTATGAATCTGCTATGTGGCGAATGCTGGCGGACAGTGTATTTTTCCAACTGCGAAATTGTGGGGAACTCTGCATGGGGGGACACCGACAGCTATGACCTGGATTCGAACCGTGAAGTGGGATGAGGCTGACGAGAAGCTGCGCAAGGCGATTGAAGGAGAGAAGCAGTTTTATCCCAAGGAGTATGGCGACCCGGTGCATCCCGATCCGTCGGGGGCCTCGTCGATTGTGGGATCGCATACGCTCATTCCCGACGCGCTGTTTCATGCCTTCGCTACGTTCGGGTCGCTGATGGCACCGGAGCTGCCGCTCAGCCGCGCCCAGCACGAGATGATCGCCACCATGGTCTCGGTGACCAACCGGTGCGTCTATTGAATCGAGTCACACGCAGAGTTTCTGCGTAGGGTGACGCTGGATGCGGGACTGGTCGCGGCGCTGGAGAAGGACTACGCGACGGCGCCGATCTCGTCCCAGGACCGCGTGATGCTCGACTATGTGATCAAGCTGACCAAGGATGCGACCAAGGTCTGGAAGGATGACATCGAGGGCTTGCGGAAGGCTGGCTTCGACGACCAGGGGATTCTGCAGATCACGCTGATCGCCTCGTGGTTCAACTACATTAATCGCGTGGCGGATGCATTGGGGGTGGGGAGAGAGTAGTGTTGCCCCTCACGGTTTATACGGCACGCTGTAGTGCGACGCGACCACCTGCCATTTGCCGCTGACTTTCATCCAGACGTCGGTCAGGCGGTCGTGGTACTCGTAGGGCTTGCCGCTCGACTCCCCCTTCTCGTGGTAAGCGCCAGTCACGACGGCGGTGTCGCCGTGCACTCGCACCTTAAGGTCTGAGAGCTCTGCTACCTGCACGTGCGTGGCGGAGTCTGCGCTGTGCGTGATGTATCCCGCCTTGCTGTAGATGCTGCCGTCCTCAATCGTGATGACGAAATCCTCGGCCAGCAGCGATGACAGGATGTCGATGTTGTGCTGCTTGTAGGACTCGGTCCATTTCAACTCGAGGGCACGAACGGCCGCGGCGTCGGACTTCTCCTGAGCGGCCAACGTCGCTGCTGCGGCCAGCAGACAGAAGAGAAGAGTCCAGAGCTTGTGGATGTGCATTCTTCTATGTCGCACAATCTGCGGCGGGCGGCAAGTTCCTTGCGTAATCCGTCCGGATTTCGTAAATGCGGGCCGGCTTACATCTTTATCATTCCGGCTGGTGCAGTTTCGAAACTGTCCTGCCGGCCGTTCCTCGTAGGGACGCTTCCACTAAACTTGATTAGAGAGCAGGCAGATGTAGGCGTTTACGACTGCTCGGATCGTCATGGCCGAATCTCTGGCAGAGTTTTTCGTGGAGCATTTTCAGGCGCGCCGGCACGAGCGCTGCTACCGGCAGCGCCGCGGATATCGCACCGAATCGTTTACCTACGGCGAGATCATGGAGATGGCCTCTGCCTTTGCTCGAAAGTTGGAGGCGCGGGGGATCGCGAAGGGCGATCGCGTGATGCTCTGGGGCGAGAACTGCGCGGAGTGGGTCGCGGTCTTCTTCGGGTGCGTACTACGCGGAGTGATCGTCGTTCCGATGGACGACGGCTCATCGACCGACTTTGCTATGCGCGTGTTCCGGCAGGTCGAGGCGAAGTTGCTGGTGGGGTCGCGCCGGCACGTGCATGAATGCGCGGCAGCCGGAGATTCAATTGCATCTTTGACC